>NZ_JBJNOO010000001.1:0-1522120 GCF_052166595.1 Serratia sp. CY81684
GAAGCGGTGGTGAAACGCTATCGCGAGCGCATGGCCGCCGACGGCAAACTGGCCAACCTGCTGTTCGTCACGCCGGATTACTACGAGGAGCGGCCTAAAGGCTGCATGGGCGGTTGGGGGGCCATCTTCATGAGCGTGACGCCGGAAGGCATGGCGTTACCCTGCCACAGCGCCCGTCAGTTACCGATTACGTTTCCGTCGGTGCTGGAGCACGATCTGCAGCATATCTGGTACCACTCCTTCGGCTTTAACCGCTATCGCGGCTATGACTGGATGCCGGAGCCCTGCCGTTCCTGTTCGGAGAAAGAGCAAGACTACGGCGGCTGCCGCTGCCAGGCGTTCATGCTGACCGGCAACGCCGACAACGCCGACCCGGTGTGCGGCAAATCGCCGCATCACGGCACCATTCTGGCGGCGCGTGAAGCGGCGAATCGCTCGCAGATCGGTATCGATCAGCTGCGCTTTCGCAATCAGACCAACTCCCGGCTGATCTTCAAGGGATAGCGTTGGTGCTGTCTTCACTGAGATCTGCCGGAACGGCCTTTTGAAAATTACGCCACGGTCTAACGCTTAAGGCAGCACCCTGACTTCGCCGTGCTGCAAGGTCAGTACTGCGATAGGGCTGCCAGAGAAGCACTCCTTAAAGAGCCAGCCGCTGGGCCGAAACGCCGCTGCGGGCAGCCCGGCCTGCCACTCCTCCCACTGCGGGGTCGGCTGATCCGACGGCAAAGAGAAAGAGACCAGCCAACCGGCTTCGCAGTGCGCCCTTTGGCCGGTTGGACGGGTGAAGGTATGCGCATCCGCCAGCTCCATCACCGGCGGTAAAACCTCAAAAGCGATGATCGGCACGCCGGCCACGCTTTGCGGCTGAGGGAAGCGCACGGCGGTTACACCGTCCATCGTGATGGGGCTGTCTTCGGTGCCGGGCTGGCGCGGTTCCTGCCGGTTTACCCAGCTTCCCTTTGGCAGGGTGATTTCGCCGAACGGCCTGGCCGCCTCGAGCGTCAGGTAGCTGCGCCGATTCCAGCGTTCTTCCGCCCGCTGGCTCTTGAGATCCTGGATGGCAATGTCGATCAGCATCAGCGCGAACGCTACCGGGTAGATCGCCAGCGCCGAGGCCAACAGATAGCCGCCCCAGGAAAGCGGCGGGCGCGGGCGGCCGCAGCGGGCGGCGGCATATCGCCAGCCCCACCAGGCGAGCAGGATGCCGGCGAGCAGCAGGGCCAATAACAGCGCCAGCAGGCCGGCGACGCCGGCGCCATAACCTAACAGCATGGCAAGTTCCTTATGTTCACGGCGTGGTGGAGCGATAGCGAATGAAGTAGGGCAGCGCCGGGGTCTCCCCGTCATCGCCATAGTGGCTTTCCGGTTCGATCACGGTTTGGCGTGCGTCGTCGCGCCCGTTGTAGCGGTACTCCAACGGCTGTCGGTAGCGCACTTCGGATGAGCGCAGATCGAAAATCAGCGAAAGACGGGCATCGCCGTTATCCGTTTGGGCGACCAGCTTATCGTTGCCCGCCCAGAGCTGATACAGCGATTTATCGCCGGTCTCCAGCAGCACCTTCAACTGCCCGTCGGATTGATAACGCAGAAGCTGATACACTCCTCTGTCCAGCGTTTTGGCGATCAGGTAGATGCCGCCGTCCGGGGCCTGCGCGCTTTCCTCCACGCGCACCAGCAGCCAATGCAGTTCAATCACTTCGCCGGTTTTACCGTTAACGGCGATGTGTAACGCGCCGGATCCGAGCACCGGGTTCATCCAGAAATGCACGCGATCACCATCAACAGCGGTGAAGATCTCGGGTACGGATTTGCGCTTACCGGAGGCGTAAGCCGTCGGTGAGTCCTCCTCGCCGCGCTCAAAGCCCAGCAGTTGCCGCGCGTCCAGCAGCGCCGGCAGATCCAGCGTCTGCCGCCAATGGGCGCCGAAGTCCGGGCTGTAGAATACGCCTTCGGTGCTGATGAGATACAGCGCGCGTTTTCCCGGTTGCGCCACCAGTTTGCCGCCGACAAAGGAAGGCCGGTTGTCGTCGCCCTCCGGCCAGGGGATCAGCGCCCCGATGGTGCCCCGTTGCACATCAACCAGTCTGCGGCCCTTAGAGAGAAAAAGCACGCACTCCTGCTCGCCGCAAACCGCATCATGGATCAAGTCGTCGAGTTCCCCCAGCATCTGTAACCCTTTGGGGCCGGCAAACAGCACCTGGCTGAGGTAGTTGGCCGCCCAGCCGTAAAAGCTATTGTACGCGCGGTCTTCACTTCTTTTGCTGGTGAGCAGCAGGGCGCCGTCCTGCGCCGGGTAGCTGTGGATGAGATCGTAACGGGCTATTGTCGGCAACGCCTGGTCGCCCTGAGTCCATTGCCACTGCGCATAGCGTTGCTCAGGGGCGAGCAAATAGACGCCCAGCGCGCTGGCCAAAAACAGCGTCAGGATAATAAGGGGTCTTTTATAAAACGCTAACGTCATCATTTCAGCTCCGTCACCTGAGCCTGCCGCCATAAACTGCGGCGCAGATTTCTCAGGTATTTAAACGTTTTAAACGTGCGGTGCTGGTCAAAAGAGTACAGGCGGCAGATCTGGGCGAACCCCTCGATCAACAGCGCCAGGCCGCTGACCATCAGCATCAGCAGCAGAATAATCGGCGGCAATTCGCTGCCGAGACGCTTCAGGGTCCAGGCATCCAGGTGAAAGCCGGCCGGGGTATCGGCGTTATCCACCACCATCATGCCGAGTACAAAACACGCCACGATTGCCCCAAAAATGAAGACAACGCGCGCGCACAGGTTAAGGCCGGCTTCGGTGAAGTAGCGATTGCCGCCGATGAGATAGGTTTGGCGATCGCGATGATTGATGATCCCACGCACTTTGGGCAACTCGGGAATGACGTCGTTCTCGCAATACAGCACCTGCAGCGGATCGCCTTTGGCGATGAAAAGCGGATGTTGCCGACGAAATACCGGATGCAGTTTGGTATTGGGGACATTGAGCGCGCGGGTCGTCAACGCGAAGTGCGTCTCCTTCTGACGCCACGCATACGTATCCAAATACTGCACCTGCCGCGGGATCTCATATTGGCAGAGTTCGTAGTTCAGGGCGTTGACCGTCTCGATGCCGGAGGTCTCGACGCCGTCTGGGAGGGGAGGCGCGGTCTGCAGCGGTGCGGTCGCCGGCACAGCGTCTGCGCGGACGGCCCGGTATTTGATGCCGGGGATTTTCAGGCTGAGCGAGCCGGGCGGCGTGACGTCTTGCCCCAGCAGCACGCGATCCAGCGCCCGGAGCAGGCGCCTGCGGCCGCGGTGCCCGATCAGCAGGAGCTCCGAACCGACGAACAGCACTATGCCGATGCCGATAAGGCCGGCGATGATGGCGATAAAGAACAGGACGATGGTCAGCCAGGAATCTTCCCCGTCCATGATGAAAAAGGCCGCCGGGAAACCGCCGGCCAGCACTGCGCCCAGCAGCAGCAGGGCGAAGTATTTCAGCTTGTATTTCAGCGTCCTGTCAGGCTCCAGCCGGCCTTTCGTGCCGTGCAGCAGCCAGTGCAGCCAGTAGCTGCCGTCTTGCAGGCGGTGGGCACCGATCTTCACTCGATCGCCGGCGGCGAGCCTGGCCAGCAGATTTTCGCTGTCGCTGAAGTCGTCGCGGTAAAAAAAGAACGTCTGGCCGGAGGCGATGATCCTCACCAGGTTGTCGGGCGCCGTCTGCTGGCAGGCGCATTGTTCGACGGTCACATTAAAAAATTGGGTTTGCATGTCATTCCCTGTCAGTGGGCGTGGCCCGAAAATTCATCCCTGGCGCCGGGTATTCAGCGTTTTTTCATCAGCGGCAGCATGCGCACCAGCGCATTGTCCTTGACGATATAGTGGTGGAACAGCGCGGCGGCGGTATGCAGGCCGATCAGCCAGTAGCCGAATGACGCCAGCGTTTTGTGCCAGCCGATAATCATTCGTGCCTGCGGCCGATCGGCTACGTCGGCGAACGGCATCGACAGGCCGAACAGATACCACTCCTTGCCGCCCAGATAGCGCGAATACACCCCCAGCACCGGCAGCGTCAGCAGCAGCAGGTAAATCAGGGCGTGCGTCAGGTGCGCCAGGCCGGTTTGCCACTTCGGCGGTTTGGGCGCGATGGCGGGCGAGGGGTGGCGCCAGCGCAGGAGCAGACGGGCGATCATCAGCGCAAACACCGTTACGCCGCAGCTGAAGTGGGTGACAACCAGCGCGTACCAGGGGGCGCTGCCCGGTTTGGCATAGCCGCGCAGCTCGATGGTGACGCAGGTGATGGCCAGCAGGATCGCCACCAGCCAGTGCAGGCGGATTTGCCACGGCATGTAGGTGTTCTGCACCGGGTTACCTTTTGATGTTAAAGGGTCTGTGTGCCGATGGTAACGAAATGTTACAGGCGAGGAAAGCGCCTGCATGCAGTTTAAGCAAAATGCCAGGGATTACGCCGCTTATTAAGCTATGAATTTAGTGGGTTAAGTGCCTGGCGACAGGGGAGACAGTTAGCATCGTAAGTTGTGAAGTTAATACGCGGTAGGTTCAGAGGCTGGCAGCTTATTAAGCGATGAGGCGGGTAGCGCCGCAGCTCTCGCCGCGGCGCCTGGGATCAGTTTAATTTGGCCTTGGCGAAGTCGCTGCCGTTCACGTCCACCACGTAGCCGCTCAGGTTGCTGCGGGTGGCGTAGAACACTTTGCCGGTGGCCAGCGGCAGCCACGGCGCCTGTTTGGCGAAGATCACCTGCGCCTGTTGATACAGCCTGGCGCGCGCCTGCGGCTGGTTCTCCTGGATCGCCTGCTGGATCAGGCTGTCGTAATCCTTATCGCACCAGCGCGCCACGTTGGCGCCGCTCTGCACGCCGGCGCAGCCGAGCAGGGTGGCGAAGTTATCCGGATCGCCATTGTCGGACACCCAGCCGTACAGTGCGCTCTGTTGCTCGCCTTTGCGCAGCCCGGCCAGATACTGGCCCCACTCCCAGGTAACGATCTTGGCCTTCACGCCCACCTTCGCCCAGTCGCTCTGAATCATCTCGGCGATGCGCTTCGAGTTCGGGTTGTAAGGGCGCTGTACCGGCATCGACCAGATGTCGGTCTCAAAACCCTGCTCCAGCCCGGCTTGCTTCAGCAGTTCGCGCGCCTTCTGCGGATCGTAGGCGTACTCCGGCAGTTTATCGTTGTAGCCCAGCATGCCCGGCGGCAGCAGCGAGTTGGCTGGGGTGCCGCTGTCTTTGAACACGGCGGCGACGATCGCTTTCTTGTCTACCGCGTAGCTCAGCGCCTGGCGCACCAGCAGGTTGTCGAACGGTTTTTTCTGGGTGTTGAACGCCAGATAGCCGACGTTCAGCCCGGTAATGTCGTGCAGTTGCAGGTTGCCGTCGGCCTTGATGGCGGCGAATTGCTCCGGCAGCGGTGCCGGGATGATCTGGCATTCGTTGGTTTTCAGCTTGGCCAGCCGGGTTTGCGGATCCGGCGTAATCGAGAAGATCAGGTGCTTGCTGGCCACGTCGCCCTGCCAGTAGTGCGGGTTGGCGATGTAGCGGATCAGCGAATCCTGCTTGTACTGCTGCAGCGCGAACGGCCCGGTGCCGATCGGCCAGTTGTCGACGTATTCCGGCGTGCCCTTTTTCAGCATCGCGTCGGCGTACTCGGCGGACAGGATCGAGGCGAAATCCATCGCCCAGTCGGCGACGAAGGCGGCGTTGGGCTGGCTCAGCGTGAAGCGCACGTGGTGCTCGTCCACCGCTTCCACCTTGGTGATCAGCTTATCCAGGCCCATGTCGGTGAAGTATTCATAGTTGCCGCCGGAGACCTTGTGATACGGGTTGGCGGGATCCTTCTGCCGCATCACGGTGAACACCACGTCTTCGGCGTTGAAGTCGCGCGTTGGGGTGAAGTATTTGTTGCTGTTGAATTTCACGCCCTGGCGCAGGGTGAAGGTGTAGGTCTTGCCGTCCGGGCTAACGCTCCACTCGGTGGCCAGCGAAGGGGCGGGCGTTTTATCGCTTTCGCGCAGCGTCACCAGGCGGTTGTACAGCACCTGCGAGGTGGCGATAAAGGTCGGCCCGGAGCTGGAGAGCTGCGGGTTGAACGATTCCGGCGAGGCGACGGTGCAGTACACCAGCGCATCGGAAGCGGCCAGCGCGCCGCCCGCCGACAACAGGCCGCAGCCGGCCAGCACCAATCCGGCGATAGGGTGTTTTAAAAACGTCAAGGCAAGATCCTCAGGTGGAATGAGCCGTTACCGGCGAATTGATCTAACTATAGATAACGGATGGCGAGATCGGGAACAAGCGCTTCATCGGTGCATTCTGTGCGCCCCGCGTTGCCTGCCATTGCGGCGCAGATCTACACTGCTGGGCAAACAGTCACTCGCAAGGATTTCCCGATGAGCCACTTTCGCCCTGTCGCCCTCGAACACGCCAGCCGTCTGCTGAACCACGGCCCGACGGTCTTGATCACCAGCCGCAGCCGCGACGGCGCCAAACGCAACGTGATGGCCGCCGCCTGGTCGATGCCGGTGGAGTTCAGCCCGCCGCGCATCGCCATCGTGGTGGACAAAGGGGCGCACAGCCGGCAAATGATCGAGGAGAGCGGCGCATTCGGCATTTGCGTGCCGGCGGCGATGTTCATTGACGCCACCTACGCGGTCGGCAGCGTGTCCGGGCTGGATGAAGACAAATTTTCCCGTTTCCATATCGCAGCGGCGCCGAGTGCAGCGCTGCAGGTGCCGCTGATCGAACAGGGTTGCGTGGCGTGGCTGGAGTGTCGGCTGCTGCCGGAAAGCGGCGCGCAGGAAAAATACGACACCTGCTTCGGCGAGGTGTTGAGCGCGGCGGCGGACGAGCGGGTGTTCCAACAGGGGCGCTGGCACTTCACCGCCGCCAATGCGGATCTGCACACCATTCATCATCTGGGGGCGGGCAACTTCGTGCGCAGCGGCGAGACGCTGCGGGCCAAACCGCTTTAATCGGCCTCGCGTTTGCGGTCTGCATCATAGCGCTCGCGGGCGGCGTCCAGCTCGGGGAAGTGGTATTCCGCCCACTTATCCAGCGCCGTCAGTGTCTCGACCAGCGAGCAGGCGACGGCGCTGAGGCGGTATTCCACATGGGCCTGATTCTTTTCACTTAAATCCAGCCGCTCGAGCAGCCCGTTGCGTTCCAGCTGGCGCAGCGTTTGCGTCAGCACCTTCTGCGAAATGCCGTCGATGCGGCGCAGCAGCTCGCCGTTGCGCATCGGCCGCTGCGCCAGCGCGGGCAGGATCAGCATCACCCACTTGCCGGAAATCAGCGCCAGCGCATCGCGCGCGGAGCACTTGCTCGAATAGACGTCGCCGGGATAAGCCATTGGGGGTTACCTTCAGGTGCGTAATTGCCAAGGGGGCGATAAAGCCACAGCATAACAGCACCACCTTACAACGGGAGAAACAGGATGAACGTGCTGATTGTGCTGGCTCACCCCGAGCCGCATTCTTTCAATGCCCATTTGGCCGAACAGGCGCGGCAGGCCTGGCTGGCGCAGGGGCATCAGGTGAAAACGGTCGATCTGTATCAGGAGGGGTTTGATCCGCGTGAGGGCGCCGGCCACTACCCCAGCAGAAAGCAGGCGGACCGGTTCGATGCGATGCAGGAGCAGCGCCATCACTGGACGATCCAGGCGCTGCCGGCGGAGATCCGGCGGCATATCGAGCTGCTGCGCTGGGCGGATACGCTGGTGCTGCAGTTTCCTTTCTGGTGGTTCGGCGCGCCGGCCATCATCAAGGGCTGGATGGATCGGGTGTTCGTTTACGGCGGGCTCTACGACAGCCGCCACCGCCATGAGAACGGCGTGATGCGCGGCAAGCGGGCGCTGCTGACCGTCACCGCCGGCGCTTCCGCACAGGCCTGCGCGCCGGACGGGCGCGACGGCGACATGCGGCTGATGCTGTGGCCGATCATGCATGCGCTGCACTATATCGGCTTTAGCGTGCTGGAGCCGTTCCTGGTCTATGGCGTGCGCGGCGGGCTGGCGGGCGAGGAGCGGCAGGCGCAAAACGCCGCGTTGGCGCAGGTGACGCAGGCATATCGGGCTGGCTTAAGCGACCTTGCCGCCTGGCCGGCGGTGCCGTTCAACCGTAATGAAGATTTTGACGCCGATCTGGCGCTGAAGCCCGGCGCGCCGGTCTACAGTCCGTTCGTGCGGCACCGAGATCCGGCTTAGAACCCAGCCTTCAGCAGTTCCTCGCGCAAATCGTCGATAATCGCCGGTTCGATGTCGGGGAACTGCTGCTGAATATCGGCGATGGCTTCGGCCACGCTTGGGCCGGCGAAGGTGCCGGAGAAGGGCAGCAGCGGCAGATTGGCGTCGCTGTCCGGCAGTTCACCGCGGATGGTGCCGGTGATCATGCCCGCTTTTTTTTCCGCCGTGAGGTCGTACTCCCCCACGCTTTTGTCGATCGGTTTCATTGGCCGCCTCGCTGTCGGTGAGTGTTTACCCGGTTCTGTTAAAGCATAGTGTTTCAGGCAATGAATACCAACCAATGTATATAATATTAATATAAAACAAAGTGATGCGTATTTTGTCGTTTGACGTTCAACGGGGGCCGGCGCTATGCTCTTGGCGCTAAAGGAACCTTCCTCACTGACAGGGACAGACGACATGAAAAGACTGAAAAGCGCGGCGCTGCTGTTGCCGCTGTTGGCGCTCAGCGCCTGCACCCACCCCCTCAGCAGCGCCGAGCAGCATGCCAAACACTACGTTTATCAAACCCGCGACGACTTCGATCCGCAATTCCGCACCGATGTGAACGGCAGCATTAAAAACGCCGTGCCGATGTTCGAACAGTTCTATCAGCAGGGGAAAAAGGATCGCGCGGCGGGCGTGGTGCGCAGCGAAGCGCAGAAAAAGGCCGACTACCTGGCCAGCCCGGAATTCCAGCAGAATATGGAACACAAAACCATTTTCATCAATCGCGCCTACAGCAGCACCGACAATCCTAAACGCCGCCAGGTGCTGTCGCAGGAAGCGGTAGGCGCCTATTGGGACGGCTACGAAGGGCGCTGACTTAATCCCACATAAACAGAAGGTAATAAAAACTGGCCTTCTGGCGGTTATTTGATTATAAAAACCGTCGCTAAGGACGATGTTCATAGAAGAAACCAGGAGTGTTTATGTTGGCAAAAGTTAAGCGTTCGTTCGCCGCCGCCGTCGTATTGATGTTGGCGCTGCCCGCGGTGCAGGCCGCGGATTACCGTGCGGGCGAGCAATATACCCGGCTGGATAAGCCGGTGGCCGCCGCACCGGCGGTGGTGGAGTTTTTCTCCTTCTACTGCGGGCCTTGCTATCAGTTCGCCGAAACCTACCGCGTAGGCAGCACCGTGGCGCAGGCGCTGCCCGCCGGTGAGAAAGTCACCAAATATCACGTCAGCCTGATGGGCAAACTGGGCAATGAGCTGACCGAAGCTTGGGCGGTGGCGACGGTGCTGGGCGTGGAAGACAAGATTGAAGGCGCGATGTTTGACGCGGTGCAGAAACAGCGCGCCGTCAACGGCGCCGACGATATACAGCGGGTGTTCACGGCGGCCGGCATCGATGCCGCCACCTATGAAAACGCGCGCCACAGCCTGCTGGTCAAAGGGTTGATCGCCAAGCAGAATGAAGCGGTGAAAGCGTTCGAGGTTCGCGGCACCCCGTCGTTCTACGTGGCAGGCAAATACAAGATAGATAATGCCGGCATGGCCAGCACCAGCGTCGAAGGTTACGCCAAAGAGTACGCGGCGGTGGTGCGCCATCTGTTGGATACGCAGCCTTAAGGCGATGCTTCCCCGGCGCCTGATGATCTGTGATCGCGGCGCCAAATCCCCCGTTCGCCATTGATTGTGTGTTAACGGATTGTTATGGTGTTTTTCTGTTCAACGGCGCAGCACCGCTGCTGTTTGAAGGGAGAGATCATGACGGCATTGGCAACGCTCCGGGACGTCGGCTTCGAAGAGTGGCTGGGGAAAATCAACACCGCCTGCGGCCGATTCTGCGCGAAAACGTTGGGGCCCGGCTTTCGCGGGGCGATGCAGGAGTTTCGCGCCCATGCCCTGCGCCTGAGCGTGGTCGACGTGTCTCAGGCCCGGTTGTACCGCACGCCGCGTGAGATCGCCCGCAGCGACGGCGCGCACTTTTTCACCGTCATCCAGCTGCGCGGCAGTGCATTGATGGAGCAGGGCGATCGCCAAACGCTGCTCTCCCCCGGCGACATGACGCTGATCGATGCCTCACGGCCCAGCAGCTTCACCTTCCAGCGCGATTCGCGCCAAATCTCCCTGTTGTTGCCGCGCGGCTGCCTGCCGCTGCCGCCGCCTGGTGCGCAGCGTCTCGGGGCCGAGCTCAGCGCGGTGCGCCTCAGCCGCCAGCTGGTGCTGAGCAGCATGCAGGATCCTCAGCTCGCCGCGGCGGAAAGCGAGGCGGTGCTGAATGCGCTGGCGGCGCTGCTGCGCCCGGCGTTGGCGCTCGAACAGGCGCGTCCGGAGGGGCAACAACCGGTCTTCGACAAGGCGCTGGCGTTGATCGACAGGCATATTCAGTCGGCGCAGCTGCGCCCTGAGTGGGTGGCGGCCGAGTTGGGGGTGTCGCTGCGCAGTCTGTATCGGCTGTTCGCCCGCCAGGGGCTGGTGGTGGCCCAGTACATCAGGAACCGCAGGCTGGATCTGTGCGCGCAGGCGCTGCGCAGCGCCGCCGGGCAAGAAAAGCTGGCCGGAGTCGGCCTCGACTGGGGCTTCGCCGATCACAGCCATTTCTCGACCGCTTTCAAGCAGCGTTTCGGCATGTCGCCGAGCGAGTACCGCCGGCAGTATCAGTAAGTCAGGGCGCGGGCCAGGCCCGCGCCGCTTCACTCAATAGCGGATGCAAACCGATTTCGACTCGGTGTAAGCGTCCAGCCAATCCGGGCCGAAGTCACGGCCGCTGCCCGACTGTTTGAACCCGCCGAACGGCATGTTCGGGTCGATCAGCGTATGGGTGTTGACCCACACGGTGCCGGCCTGAATGCGCGGCGTCAGCGCCATCGCCTGCTGTAGGCTGGTGGTCCACAGGCTGGCGGTCAGCCCGAAGTCGGTGTCGTTGGCCTTGCTCAGCGCTTCTTCGGCGCTCGCCACCCGGATCAGGTTGACCACCGGGCCGAACACTTCCTCGCGCGTCAGGTTCAGCCGATCGTCCGGGTTGATCACCAGGGTCGGCGGAATGTAGAAGCCGTTGGCGTCCGGCCCGGCCGCGCCGCCGATAAGCTCGGCGTTTTTCGCCCGGGCGTCGTCCAGGTAGGCCGCCACCTTGTTGCGGTGCGCGAGCGACACCAGCGGGTTGATTTGCGCGCCGGTATCCATCCCCGGCCCGACCGACAGCGATTTCACCGCCTGTTCGAATCCGGCCACCAACCGATCATAAATCGGCGCTTCGATATAGATTCGCGAGCTGGCGGCACACACCTGCCCCTGGTTGAGGAAGCTGCCGAGCATCAGGCCTTCGATCACCTGCTGCGGATCGGCATCTTTCAGCACGATGGCCGGGTTTTTGCCGCCCAGCTCCAGCGTCACGCGGGTCAGGCGATCCGCCGCCGCGCGCGCGATGCTTTTGCCCACCGGCGTGGAGCCGGTAAAGCTGACTTTGGCGATCAGCGGATGTTCGGTCAGCGCCTTGCCGCACACGGTGCCGCGGCCGGTGACCACGTTGAACGCGCCCGGCGGCACGCCGGCGTCGCTCGCCAGTTCGGCCATGCGCAGCAGGGTGAGCGGGGTGGTTTCCGACGGCTTGATGACGATGGAGCAGCCTGCGGCCAGCGCCGGCATCACTTTCCACATGCCGATCATCAGCGGGAAGTTCCAGGGCACGATGCCGGCGACCACGCCGATCGGCTCTTTGCGGGTATAAACCTGATATTTGGCGCCCGGTGGCATCGGAATGGAGACGTCCAGCGTCTGGCCGGTGATTTTGGTCGCCAGCCCGGCGGTGTAGCGCATCCAGTTCAGGGTGCTGCCGACTTCGAAGGCGCGGGCGATGTTGATGGATTTGCCCTGCTCAAGGGTTTCGAGCTGCGCCAACTCTTCGGCGTGCTGCTCCACCAGATCGGCGAAGCGCAGCAGGATGCGCTCGCGCTCTACCGGCAGGCGCTGCGACCAGACGCCTTCGCTGAAGGCTTTGTGGGCGGACTGCACCGCCAGCGCGACGTCGTGTTCATTGGCGTCGGCGGTGGTGGCGATCTGCTGCCCATTGGCGGGGTTGTACACCGCCAGGCGGCCTTCCGCGGCGGACGCGCGCCATTGGCCGTCGATATACAGCCCATGCTGACGATCGAGAAAACGCGACACGCTATCCAGCACGGCTACGGTATTGTCAGACATACATCCTCCGATCAGGCTCATCAGGTTATCGTTAACCCTGCAAGTCTAGATCAGCGGGAAAGCGGCGGCTTTGGTCTGCCTGACATTCGGTTTGTCCTGCGTGTCATTTTGCCGTGACGGGAGAGTAAACCGCGGCCGGCGGGCGCCGGCCGGGAGGGATCACGAGCTCAGGGTCGCCAGACGGGTGGCGAAACCGAGGAACAGCAGGCCGATCAGGCCGTTGCCGAGCTTCGCCAGGCCTTTCTTGTGGTTGAAGAAATGCGCCAGCATCGCGCCGGAGAAGATCAGCGTGCTCATGTAGATAAAGCTGACGGCTTCGAGGATCAGCGCCAGAATGGTGAACGACAGCCCGGTGTGCGCGTAGTTGAAGTCGATGAACTGCACGAAGAACGACACGTAAAACAGAATGGCTTTCGGGTTGGTCAGGCTCAGCGTCAGCGACTTGCGCAGAATGCTGTGGCCGCCTTCAATTTGCTGCTGTTGCGCCTGCGCCTTCTGCACGAAGGTGGCGTAGAGGATTTTTGCGCCGAGGAACAGCAGGTAAATCGCGCCGAGAAAACGCACCAGGGTAAACAGGAACGGCGTGGTGCGGATCAGCGACGCCACGCCGATATAGGCGCAGAAGATCAGGATCGCATCGCCGATAAACACGCCCAGCGCCGCGGTGTAGCCGGCGCGCACGCCGCGCGATATGCCGGTTTTCAGCACGTACAGCGTATTCGGCCCCGGCAGAATGATGATGAAGACCACCCCGGCCAAATAGGTCCATAAATTCAGGACGCCAAAACTCTCTAACACAATAACCTCTCCATGCGCGCAACTAACAGGCAAAAACACTGGCCACGCCCGTGGCCGGCCGCGATCCTAACGCCGTGCAAGCGGGTTGGCAACGTAATAAACTTCATGTTGTTGGTTAAAAATTGTCGAAACATTGTTGAAAACGTCGGCGTCGAATTAAAAAGCAAGAGTCGGCGTGTTTCGCCAACGGCCCGTCACTATGCTGGTTAACATCGAAACCGCAGTGAGGAACGGATGATGAAAAACGTAATCGACAGCGCCGATCCGCGCTGGCTGGCGATCGTCAGCCGCGACAAGCACGCCGACGGCCGCTTTATCTACGCGGTGAAAACCACCGGCGTGTATTGCTCGCCTTCCTGCCCGTCACGCCAGCCGAATCGGCAAAACGTGGAGCTGTTCGACGATGCGGAACAGGCGGAGGCGGCGGGTTATCGGCCCTGCAAACGCTGCCGCCAGGGGCTGACGCCTTTGACGGAGCAGCATGCGCGGCAGATAGCCGAGGCCTGCCGCTATATCGAACGGGCGGAGAAAGCGCCGTCGCTGCAGACGCTGGCGCGCCACGTCGGGTTGAGCCAATACCATTTCCACCGGCTGTTCAAAGCGATCACCGGCCTGACGCCGAAAGGCTACGCCGACGCGCAGCGTAGCCAGCGCTTGCGCACCGGTCTTTCGCAGCAGGAGACGGTGACCGACGCGATCTTCGACGCCGGCTATGGCGCCAACGGCCGCTTCTACCAGCAAGCCAACGCCGCGCTGGGCATGACGCCGAAGGCTTACCGGGCGGGCGGCAAAGGCATGCGCATCCATTTCGCCGTCGGGCGCTGTTCGCTGGGCGAGATCCTGGCGGCGCAGAGCGAGGTGGGCATTTGCGCCATTCTGCTGGGGGACGATGCGCAGCAGCTGGTGCAGGATCTGCAGGATAAATTCCCCAACGCCGAGCTGATCGGCGGTGACGCGCAGTATGAAGCGCTGATGGCGCAGGTGGTGGGCCTGATCGAAGCGCCGGAGAGCGGGCTGGCGCTGCCCCTGGATATTCGCGGCACTGCGTTTCAACAGCGGGTCTGGCGGGCGCTGCAGGCGATACCGGTCGGCGAAACCGTCAGCTATGCCGATATCGCCCGGCGCATCGGCGCGCCGAAAGCGGTGCGCGCGGTGGCCGGCGCCTGCGCCGCCAACGTGCTGGCGGTGGCAATCCCCTGTCACCGGGTGGTGCGCAACGACGGCGCCTTGTCCGGTTATCGCTGGGGCGTCGAGCGCAAGCAAGCCTTGCTGGAAAAGGAGGCGCAGCGATGAGCGGCGCGCTGGCGGCGCGGTTGGCCGAATTGGACTGGGCGGCGATCGAACGCGAACTTGATGCGCAGGGGGGCACGCGCCTGCCGGGCGTGCTCAGCGCCGAGCTGTGCCGGCAATTGGCGGCGCTGTATCCGCATGGCGAGCACTTCCGCAGCCGCATCGTCATGGCGCGGCACGGTTTTGGTCGCGGCGAGTACCAGTATTTTGCGTATCCGTTACCGCCCCCGGTGGCCGAAGTGCGCGGCCTGCTGTACGCGCGGTTGGCGCCGTTGGCCAATCGCTGGAACGCCATGCTGGGTCTGGCGGCGCGCTATCCCGCCGAACACGAGGCCTACCTGACTGAATGCCATCAGGCCGGCCAGCGGCGGCCAACGCCGCTGCTGTTGCGTTACACGGAGGGGGATTACAACTGCCTGCATCAGGATCTGTACGGCGAACGGGTGTTTCCGCTGCAGGTGGCGTTCCTGCTTTCCGCCCCCGGGCAGGATTTCACCGGCGGCGAGTTTGTGCTGACCGAGCAGCGGCCGCGGATGCAGAGCCGGCCGGAGGTGGTGCCCTTGCAGCAGGGCGACGCGGTGGTGTTCGCGGTGCACCATCGGCCGGTGGCCGGGGCGAGAGGCTACTATCGGGTCAATCTGCGCCACGGCGTCAGCCGGATACGCACCGGCCAACGCCACACGCTAGGGGTGATCTTTCACGACGCGTTATAGCTTGCGCGCCAGCAGGGTGGCGAAGCGCAGCGAGATGCGGTTGCCGGCGGCGTCGGTCTTGTGCAGTTGGCCGACGTCCTCGTTGTACTTGAGGATCTGCCAGTCGCGGTAATAGTGCTTCAGCTCGCCCGGCTTGAAGGTGAACGGGAAAGGCAGCGGGCAGGGATAATCTTCGGTATCCATCGCCGCCACGATCAGATTATGGCCGCCGGGCACGGTGCTGTCCTGCATGTTTTGCACGATATGCGGGATCTGCTGGCGCTCGAGGAACATCAACACCACGGTGGACAGGATGAAGTCGTACTCGCCGCTGAAGCGGTGAGTATTGAGATCCTGCACCCCGGCGCTCAGGCGGGTCAATTGCTCGGCGTCGATGATCTGATTGAGGCGAGCTATCGACGGCGCGTGCTTGTCCCAGGCGGTGACGTCGAAACCTTTCAGATTGAGATAGAGCGAATTGCGGCCGCCGCCGCAGCCCAGATCCAGCGCCTTGCCCGGTGCGATGCGCGCCGCCGCCTCGATCACTTCGGAGTGGGTGCGCGTCAGTTCGTATTTCTTGTGGTAGTAATCTTCCGGCGTGCAGTAGAACGCCAGCCGGCAGGTCATGTCGTCCGAGAAGGAAACGATGCGATGCCACTGCTGCGGTTCGATAAACGGCGGCTGGCTTTCGGGGCTAAATTGCCAGCTCTCGGTGGTGGCGCCGTCTTCGGTCATCATGGCGAACGTCAGGCTGCCGCTCAGCACGGTGAGCTTCGCCCAGGTGCCGCTCTGGGTGTTGTGGCGCTGGCGAAAGGCTTCCGGCAGTGTGTCGCTGTTCCATTCCGGCAGGGTTTTATAGCAAAGCAGCTGCTGCTCCATAGGGGGCTCCTCTGGCTGGGCAAACAAAGTGATTTATATGATGCATATAAAATACATCTTTATCGGTCGTTTGAACATAGCGGCCTGACGGAAAGGCGCGGCGATATCTTTATACTGGATTGTGCGCGGCGGCTGGGCTAATTTCAGTGCTGTTCATGTCATCACGTTCAGGGAAAAGATGCCGATATCTCGTTTATTCCACCCGATGCCCTTCCGTTTGCTGAGCCTGGCCGCGCTGCTGGCGCTGGCGGGCTGTACCAGTAAAACCACCACCACGGCGCCGGCGGCGCGCCCCGCCGACGTCAAAGCGCGACTGATGACGCTGATCCCGGCCAACGCCGGCGATCGTCAGGGCTGGGCCACCGATATTACCGCCGCCTTCGCCGCGCAGGGCATTGAACCGAGCGATGAGAACCTGTGTTCGGTGCTGGCGGTGACCGAACAAGAGTCGACGTTCCAGGCTAACCCGCAGGTGCCGGGGCTGCCGAAGATCGCCTGGAAAGAGATCGACCGCCGTGCCGATCAGATGCACATCCCGAACTTTTTGGTGCATACCGCGTTGAAGATCTCGTCGTCGAACGGCCAGAGCTACAGCGAGCGTCTGGATAAGGTGCGCACGGAGAAGGATCTGAGCGATATCTTCGATGACATGATCGACCGCGTGCCGATGGGACAGAAGCTGTTCGGCCATTTGAACCCGGTACATACCGGCGGCCCGATGCAGGTGAGCATCGCCTTCGCCGAGGCGCACGCCAAAGGGTATCCTTATCCGGTCGACGGCTCGATTCGCCGCGAAGTTTTCAACCGGCGCGGCGGCATGTACTTCGGCATTATGCATTTGCTGGGGTACCCTGCCGATTACAGCCGGCCGATTTACCGCTTTGCCGACTTCAACGCCGGCTGGTACGCCAGCCGCAACGCGGCGTTCCAAAACGCGGTCAGCCGGGCGAGCGCCATTCCGCTGGCGCTGGACGGCGATCTGATCGACTTCAGCAGCGACAAGCCCGGCTCGACCGAGCTGGCGGTGCGTACGCTCGGCAAGCGCCTGAACATGAGCGACAGCGCCATTCGCCGGGCGCTTGAGAAAGGCGATACGGCTGACTTTGCCGATACCGACCTGTATAAGAAGGTCTTTGCGTTGGCGGGCGGCAAGCTGCCGCGTGAGATGCTGCCGGGTATTCAGCTGGAAAGCCCGAAAATCACCCGCAAGCTGACCACCGCCTGGTTCGCCAAGCGGGTGGATGAACGCCGCCAGCGCTGCATGGCACGCGCCGGCGGGTAACGGTATGAAAAACGCCGCCGGTGGCCTGAACCACCGGCGGCGCGATCATCGCGCCTCAGGCGCTGCGGCGCGGGTTGGTCAGGCCGAAGTTAAAGCTGTTGCAACGGTTGCAGAACTCTTTCATCACCGGCGGCGTGTCCATCATCGGCACTTTCACCTCGATAAACGCCAGCCGATCCTGCCGCGAGGCGTGTTCCAGGGCCATTTCCAGCTGTTGTGTGGTTTCCACCGCCACGCTGAACGGCTGCGCCTGGGTATTCAATACCGCCGGCAGTTTGGCGTAGTCCCACGGGCTGATGTCATTGTAGGACGAGTTTTCGCCGAGGATATAGCGTTCGATAGTGTAACCGTCGTTGTTGATCAGGAAGATGATCGGCTTTTGTTCGCAGCGCAGCAGGGTGGACACTTCCTGCGCGGTAAGCTGGAAGGAGCCGTCGCCGATGAACAGCAGGTGGCGGCGCTCAGGGGCCGCCATCAGGGTGCCGAGCAGCGCCGGCAGGGTATAACCGATCGAGCCCCAAATCGGTTGGTTGACGACCTTGACGCCGCCCGGCATGCGCATGCCGCCGATGGCCGCGCCCGAGGTGCCGTTTTCCACCACCACCACATCATCCGCCCGGATGAAGCGTTGGATCCGCTGCCACAGATAGGCCTGGTCGATAGGCGCGTCGCTCGGCGTCGCCAGCTTGTCACGCGGATCGGCCAGCGGTGATAAAAGCTGCGCCGGCGCGTCTTCGCTCAGATCCAACAGTGCCTGCAGTAGATCCGCCGTCGCTACCGCCGGGTAGGACGTATTGTCCAGCTTCAGCGAGAACGGCTGAATATCCACCTGAGCGGCGGCGGGAATTTGCTGCGAGAAATAGCCGGTGGTGGAGTCCACCAGACGCACGCCGAAACTCAGCACGCAATCTGAGTGGGCCATGCGTTCATACAATTCGGGGCGCGACAGGTTGCCGCTGTAGCCGCCCATCCAGCCGGCAGTGTTTTCCGGGATAATGCATTTGGCGGTTGGCATGTTGGTCAGCGGTATGGCGAAGCGGTGAGCGACATCGATAACCAACTGCTGCAACTGGTAGCGATCCACCATTTGGTCGACCAATATGATCGGGCGCTGCGCGCGCTTTATTTTGGTTAACAGCGCCATTGCCGCCAATTGCACATTGTATTTATCGCTCGCCGGCAATTGCGGCGCTGCTGCGGCTTCGGCGACTTCAATTTCGATATCGCAAATATCAGACGGCAGCTGTAAATACACCGGTTTCTTCTCTATCCAGGCGCGAGAAATAACGCGTGGAATTTCCTGCGCGGCATTTTCCGGCGTGATAAGAGCCTGAGCGACGGTGAATTGTTTAAAGCAGTTCATGACGTTGTCGAAATTGCCGTCGCCCAGGGTATGGTGCAATAGCTGATGATTCTTCATCGCGTGCAGCGGCGGCGTGCCGGCAATGCAGATCACCGGCGAGGATTCGGCATAGGCACCGGCGATGCCGGACAGCGCGGCCAGATCGCCGACGCCGTAGGTGACGATCAGCGCGCCGGCGCCTTTCATGCGGGCGTAACCGTCGGCGGCGTAGGAGGCGTTCAATTCATTGCAGTTGCCGACAAACGCCAGCCGCTCGTCGTTTTCCAGCAGCTCCAGCAGGCTGAGGTTATAGTCGCCGGGCACGCCATAAATACGATCGACGTTCAGGGCGTGAAGCTGTTGCAGAATGAATGACCCGATAGTTATTTTCATTGATTGCTCCGGATTATTTATCTTTATTTTGTCAGGCGAAAATCAGCAAAAATAAATTGCTGGCGATGTTGTGTCGTTAGCATTAACAGTTATTTAAAGTGCCAGCTTGTTCAAGATAGGAGGAGCGGCCGAGGAAGAGGCGGTTTGTATTCGGCGCTTTACGCGATGGGTTTGTCCATAAATAGTGTGGCTATTGTGCATTAGGGCGGGGCGGTATTTTTCGTTGACGGCATATCGGCAGAAAAACGGCGGCGCATTGGTATTTATCATGATGCAGGGTGAATCATCCGGTACTTTTGAAGCCGTGTTAAATCCCATTGAGCGGTGCAACGCTTTTTGCCTGAGAAAGAAAAGCACAACTTCATGTAAAGGTGCATTTTGGTGATCCGCCGCACGCTTATTTAAAGAAACCTTCCAGTAACCAATTAAAAACAAAAAATTAACAATGAGGTTTTTTTATTCGGTCATGGTTGTCAGTTTTGCTTTACAGATGCCGCAATGCGCGCCGCGTCGGGCCGGTGTAAAAATGGGCCGTCACGGGCGCTAATATAACGTGGCGGTCATCACATTCTGTGGGAAGTGATACGTAAACTTTTCTCTACGTGTGCACGGATGGCGTATACCTACCAGAGGGGCTCATGTCCCAGCGGTGCTGGCCTGAGAGGGGGGCGTGTGATGAAAGGCTATCGACATATTCTGCTGCTGATTCATAACGAGCGTGATGGGTTGCCGTTGCTGCGTCAAACGGCGGCGATGGTGCGCGGTAAGCCCATCGCCCTCACCGTCGGCCATCTTAACGCCGACTACGCGGAGCTGGAGTACGGCAGCGATGCGTTAATCAAGGATCGCCAGGCGCAGGAAGTGATCGCCGCCAAGGCGATGCTGAGCCGGTTGGTGAGTGCCGTCGATGTGCCGGTCGCGGTCAAGGAGATTGTCACCATTCGGCGCTTTAAGGACGTGAGCGATTTTATTCACCAGGCCGGCATCGATCTGGTGGTGGTCGGGCACCAAAACCGCCTGTTCGGCCTCTATTCCTCGTATTCCCTGGAGTTTGTGAACCGTCTCGATGTCGATGTGTTGGTCAAGCATCTTGCTCGCGAGTAGCGTGCGACAAAGCGGATTTTTCCCACGGTTTTGCCGCCCGAAAGGCAATAGCATGCGGATACCGGTACGGTTTGTCCTGAATTATTGGGCATTTTCCGGTGCTAAACTTAACCAAAGCACAACGGGCGTTGGATAAATTAGATACGGCTTGATCTTGCCTGGGCTATCGGTAAAAATCTGCGGCCGTATTTTTACAGGAGCTTTACGATGTTTCTAAAACGGACCCTTTTGGCGTGTTCTCTGGCGTTGATATTTCCTGCACTGCCTTCTTATGCTGAGGTTGGTACAGAAAGTGGCAATGCCGCACAGGCTGAAAAACCGGGTTTATGGCAGCGTTTTACCGATAACGTGGCGGAGACCTGGAACAACTCGCCTAACCACGATCTCTATATCCCGGCCATCACCTGGCACAACCGTTGGACTTACGATGACGAACATATCGATAAGTACAACGAACGCCCGTGGGGCGCCGGTTACGGCATCTCCCGCTACGACAGCGACGGTGACTGGCACGGCATCTACATCATGGCGTTCAAGGATTCCTTCAACAAATGGGAGCCGATCGGCGGCTACGCCTACGAGAAGATCTGGCGCCCGCTGGATGACAAGGATTTCCGCCTGGGGCTGGGCTTCACCGCCAGCGTCACCGCGCGCGACAACTGGAATTACATCCCTATCCCGGCGCCGCTGCCGCTGGCCTCTATCGGCTATCAGCGGCTGACGTTCCAGGCGACCTACATTCCCGGCACCTATAACAACGGCAACGTGTTCTTCGCCTGGCTGCGCTGGCAGTTCTAAACTTCCTGAATTCCGAAAAACGGCGCGGCGGCGAGATAAAAGGAACTTGTCGCCGCAGGCGGCGTCGGAGAGGTATCCCGGCGCGCTGCGCCGATTGCATGCCGTTATGACAGGAGTTTCACCACTATGATCACCAAACATCGTTTATTGCTGGCTTTGGCGCTGTCCGCGACCCTGGCCAGCGGCGCCACCCAGGCCGCCGGGCTGATGGATTCCCTCAGCAGCGCGGCGGGCGAACTGAGCAAGTCGGGCGGCGACAGCAGCGGCGGCATGTCGCTCTCCTCGTTGACCGGCCTGCTGAACGGCGGCGACAAGGCGTTGAGCTCCAGCAGCATGACCAATGCCGCCGGTATCCTGCAGTACTGCGTGAAAAACAACGTGCTGTCGGCTAACGGTGCCGAAGGGGTGAAAGATCAGCTGCTCAGCAAGCTGGGCATCACCAGCACCGAAAACGCCAAGAGCCAGGATTATCAGCAGGGCCTGGGCGGCTTGCTGCAGACCGGCGAAGGCAAGAGCCTGGATCTGAACAGCCTGGGCACCTCGCAGATCACCGAGAAGGTGAAGCAAAAAGCCTGCGATCTGGTGTTGAAACAGGGCAAATCCTTTATTTCATGATCAACCCACGGCGGAGCGTTCCGCCGTGGGTATTTTGCATAAGCTGGAAAAATGAAAAAAACGTTGATGCTTTCCCTGCTGGCAGGGATGACGATGTTGCAGGGGTGTTCCGTGAAATCCAACGATGCGCCGCCACCGCCGCAGGTGAAATCGATCGGCATGGCGAACCCGGCCGACGTGTACTGCACCCAAATCGGCGGCAAGCTGAACGCCAAAGAGAATGCGGCAGGCCAGTATTCTACCTGTACCTTGCCGAGTGGGCAGGAAATTGAAAGCTGGGAACTGTTCCGCCGCGATCATCCGGTGAAAAAGTAACCCTATGCGGCGCCGGCTCTGCTGCCCGGCGCCCGATCAGAATTGGCGATCGCCTATCGGCTGCAGCTGCAGGCTGCCGTCCTTCTGCAGCGTCAGCGGTATGCGCCAATCACGCTGTTTATCCAGGTTGAACGGCCGGGAGCGGAACATGCAGCCGGTCTTGATATTCTTGATTTTCATCACGTGTTCCGCGTTCGCATTGATTTTCACCTCAAAGCTGCCGGCGGGCGGAATAAAGACTTCCGCCAGCTGTTGCGGCGCCGCTGGCGTTTCCAGCTTGACCAGCACCGCGAAATCGTTGCCCTGATTATCCAACGTCAGCCGATGCAGGCCGGATGCGGGCAGGCGCGTTGGCTGATGCAGATAACCCGCTGAGGCGGGCCACGGCTGCCCGGCATTGTCATGCAGCGGCCCGCCGCACTGTTCGCGCGCCTCCCGCAGCGGCATTTCGCGCTTGATGGCGCGATTGTAATCGGCGGGGGCGGCGAGACTGAACTCGTCGTCATATTGGTGGGCGCGCAGATAGCGCTTGGCGCCGAGCACCCCAACGGCGACCAGCATGAAGAACAAAAATATCCTCAGGCGATTTTTGAAAATCAGCCCGAACAGCTTCCCGGGGAGTTGAAACAGCCACCTTGCGATCGTCAATAACATCGTTTTCCCTTAGCGTCCAAGCCGTTACGTCTGCGGTAACTTCGCTTGCCTCAGTATAGCCAACATCCCGCAGGCGAAAATCCTGCCCGGCGATTTTTCTTCCGCTCTGCATTGTACGTTTGTGTTTGTTTGTGTACATTTGTGATCACTTTAGCGTCACCGGATTGACATGATGTCCAAACTGTTACCGAATGAGCGTCACCAGGCCATTCTTGACACGCTCCGCCAACAGGGGCGGGTGCTGGCCCTGGAGATGGCGCAGCGGCTGAACACCACCGAAGCGACCATCCGCCGCGATCTGCGCCAGCTGGCGGCGCAGAACCTGTGCAAACGCATCTATGGCGGCGCGTTGGCGCCGACGCCGGCCGAAGGCCCCGTTGCGACGCGCATTGCGCTCAGCGGTGACGAGAAGCTGGCGCTGGCGCAGACCGCGCTGGGGGTGATCGGTGAAGAACAGCTGATCTTCCTCGACGCCGGCAGTACCCACCTGTATCTGGCGGATCTGTTGCCGCGCGACCGGCGTTTGACGGTGGTGACCAATGCATTGAGCATCGCCGGCAAAATGCTGGAGCGGCCGGGGATCCGCACCATCCTGATCGGCGGCGAGTTGGATGCGCAGGTCGGCGGCTGCGTGGACGCCAAGGCCGCGGAAGAGATCGACGGTTTCCATTTCGATTTGGTGTTTACCGGCATCTGCGCCTACGACCCGGCCGGCGGCTTCTCCGCGCTGAGCTACCAGGACGCCACCTTCAAAAAGCGGCTGTTGACGCGCGCCGGCAGCGTGGCGGTGCTGTGCACCCGCGACAAGCTCAATACCTACGCCCCTTACCCCTTCCTGCCCGCTGGGCGGGTGGATCATCTGGTGACGGCGCATGGCGCGCACCCGCAGCTTGAGCTGCAGGTGGCGCAGGGCGGCGGCCAGGTTTGGCACAGCGATTTACCGACCGGAGAATGATGATGAAAATAGCCCATGTTGCCCTGTGGACCCGTGACATCGACGCGCAGCTGGCATTTTGGCAGCGCTATTTCAATGGTGCCGCGGGGGAGGAGTACGTCAGCCGCAACCGGCCGGGGTTCGTTTCCCGCTTCGTCAGCCTGGCGGCCGGGCCGACGCTGGAGATCATGCGCGTGCCGACGTTGCTGCCGGCGCAGGCGCAGGAGGAGCGGGTCGGTTGGGCGCACATTGCTCTGTCGCTGGGGGATGAGCGGCAGGTCGATCGGTTGGCGCAGCGCGCACAGCAGGAGGGCATTTTGCTGTCCGCGCCTCGCTGGACCGGCGACGGCTTCTACGAGGCCGTCATTCGCGATCCAGACGGCAACGCGATCGAAATCACCGCCTGATCACTCTTCTTCAATGCTGGCGAACTGCTCGCCCAGATAGTCGAGCAGCAGCCGCACCGCCGGCAGCAGGCCGCGGCGCGACGGGTAAACCGCATGCACCACGCCGCCCTGCGGCTGCCAGCCCGGCAACAGTTGCACCAGCTCGCCGCGCAGCATGTCGTCGCGCATCATCATCGCCGGCAGTTGTACGATGCCGGCGCCGGCGATGGCGGCGGTGCGCAGCATCAGCATGTCGTCGGTGACCAGTCGCGGCGTGTGTTCCCACTCCACCCGTTCACCCTGTGGGCCGGTCAGCCGCCATTGGTGCTGACCGCGCGCCGGGCCGAGATCGAGCGTCGGGTATTTACGCAGGTCTTCCGGCGTGTGCGCCGGCCCGAGGGTGCGCACCAGCGCCGGGCTGGCGGCGACGCACCAGGTGCGCTGCGCCAGGATCTTCAGCACCAGATCGCTGTCCTCCAGCGGCGGCGGCCGCACGCGGATCGCCAGATCCAAGCCTTCCCCCACCACGTCCACCCGGCGATTGGTGGCCTCCAGATGCACCGTCACCTTGGGATAATCGGCCATAAAGGCCGCCACCATGCTGCCGACGCGGGTGTGCAGGATCGCCACCGGGCAGGACATGCGCACCGTGCCGCAGGGCTCGGCGCGCGTCTGCTCGATCGCCTGCTGCGCCGCTTCCGCTTCCACCAGCATCGCCTTGCAGTGCGCGTAATAGGTTTGGCCGACCTCGGTCACCGAGAAGCGCCGCGTCGAGCGCTGGATCAGGCGCACGCCCAGCCGCTCTTCCAGCAGCGCCACGCGGCGGCTGAGCTTGGATTTGGGAATGCCCAGCGCCCGGCCGGCGGGGGCGAATCCCTGGTGATCGACCACGCTGGCGAAGAAAAACAGATCGTTCAGATCGGTCAGCATCGTATCCCTTATCGTTCTATCAGTAGAACGCTGAGTGTACATCTTGCCTACTACTGCAGCAAACCCCGGCGGATTAAACTTCTGACATCAACTTAAGGCCGTGAGGTCTGAAACGGGAGTTCAAGATGAAAAAAATCCTCGGTATTCACAACAGCCCGGAAGCACACTGGGTCGGTAACGGTTTCCTGGTGAATTCGCTGTTCTCTTATAACGATTTGGGGGCGGAAATGAGCCCGTTCCTGCTGCTGGATCACGCGGCGCCGACCAAATTCCGTTCCGCCTCCGGCACCCGTGGCGTGGGTCAGCACCCGCATCGCGGCTTTGAAACGGTGACCATCGTCTATCAGGGCGAAGTGGAACACCGTGACTCGACCGGCAGCGGTGGGGTGATTGGCCCCGGCGACGTCCAGTGGATGACCGCCGCCTCCGGCATCCTGCACGAAGAGTTCCATTCGCGGGACTTCTCGCGCAACGGCGGCACCATGGAAATGGTGCAGCTGTGGGTCAACCTGCCGGCCAAGGACAAAATGGCCGAGCCGGGTTACCAGACGCTGCTGAACGCCGATATTCCGGTGGTTCCGCTGGCGGACGGTGCAGGGCAGGTGCGGGTGATCGCCGGTGACTTTGGCGGCCATGCCGGCCCGGCGCGCACTTTCAGCCCGCTCAACGTGTGGGATATGAAGCTGAATGCCGGCCACACCACCACGCTGACGGTGAAAGAAGGCCATACGCTGGCGCTGGTGATGCTGCACGGCGCGATCCTGGTTAACGGCGAAGATGTGGTGCGTGAAACCCAGATGGTGCGTTTCGACCGGGCGGGGGATTCGATCACTATCGAAGCCAACAACGACGTCGCGCTGTTGGTGCTGAGCGGCGAACCGATCGATGAGCCTATCGTCGGCTACGGCCCGTTCGTCATGAACAG
This sequence comes from Serratia sp. CY81684, assembly GCF_052166595.1. NCBI lineage: Bacteria > Pseudomonadati > Pseudomonadota > Gammaproteobacteria > Enterobacterales > Yersiniaceae > Serratia > Serratia sp. CY81684. The sequence continues at coordinate 25,694 of NZ_JBJNOO010000001.1, forward strand.
CGAAGCGGAAATCCAGCAGGCGTTCCGCGATTTCAACAGCGGCAAGTTCGGCAGCATGAACGCCGAAGCGAGCGCCGGTTGAACCCCTTGGCATCTGGGGCGGGAAGTGTTCTCGGTTCCAGACGCCACACTTAAACCTCAACGCCCCGCCACACCGGCGGGGCATTTCATCCGCAACATCAAACCCCACAGGAGTAAAACCATGACTGCAAATTACAAACGCCTCGACAAAGATCAGGCCGCCGTATTGCTGGTGGATCATCAGGCAGGGCTGCTTTCGCTGGTGCGCGACATCGATCCCGATCGGTTTAAAAACAACGTGCTGGCGCTGGGTGATTTAGCGAAGTATTTCAACCTGCCGACCATTCTGACCACCAGTTTTGAAAACGGCCCCAACGGCCCGCTGGTGCCGGAACTGAAAGCCCAATTCCCCGATGCTCCCTTCATTCCGCGCCCTGGCCAGATCAACGCCTGGGACAACGACGACTTCGTCAAAGCGGTAAAAGCCACCGGCCGCAAGCAGCTGATCATTGCCGGCGTGGTGACCGAAGTGTGCGTGGCATTCCCGGCGCTGTCTGCACTCAATGAAGGGTTCGAAGTGTTTGTGGTGACCGACGCCTCCGGCACCTTCAATGAACTGACCCGTCAGTCGGCCTGGAGCCGCATGGAAGCCGCCGGCGCGCAATTGATGACCTGGTTCGGCGTCGCCTGCGAGCTGCACCGCGACTGGCGCAACGATATCGAAGGCCTGGGCACGCTGTTCTCCAACCATATCCCGGACTACCGCAATCTGATGACCAGCTACAACACGCTGACCAACGGTAAGTAACGCGACGGCCCTTTACTCAACCTTTCGCCTTTCATCACGTTAGACGCGGGATGTAAGCAAAGCGCAGCGGGGCGAAAAGGTAGCGAAAAGCGGCTTTCTCATTGGCCGGGGGCGGGGTAGCGTAATCCCGAACCCGGCAAATGAGGCTAATTCAATGAAACAAGCAATCAAGATCCTGGCGCTGCCCTGCATGGGCATGGCGCTATTGTTCAGCGCGAGCGCGATGTCGGCGCCTGAGAAGCCTGCGGCCAACGCGTTGCCGCCTTTGATGGATGCGCCGATGCGCATACCGCCTTTCCCGGGCGGGCACCCGCCCAAACCGGGGTTCTGCCACGGCGGCGAGCTGTTCTGTGCCACCTCGGCCAGCGACAATCCGGTGGAAACCATCAACAAACTGACGGCGGTGATCCCGGCGGGCAGCGCCAAACATTACGAAGTGCGCGTCGCGGTGGTGGCCGTGCCTGACGCACCGCCTGCGCTTTAACGGGCCCTGTCATCCCGCTCTGGCCTGGGCGCGCCAGGCGCGTTAGGCTAAGGAGAGCGTTTTTCGGGAGGCGGGATGACCCCTTTATCACAGCTGCCTTATCTCCAGCCCGGCGATCGCGTGCTGTTGTTCGATGGCGAATGCAATCTGTGTCACGGGCTGGTGAGAGACCTTATTCGCGCCGATCGGCAGCGGCGCATTCTGTTGGCGACGGTGCAATCCGTCGAAGGACAGGCAATCCTGCTGGCGTTGGGGTTGCCGACCGATCGTTTCGATTCCGTGGTGTATGTTGAGCAGGGGCGCTATTGGCTGCGTTCGGCGGCGTTGTTTCAGGCGCTGCGCCAATTGGCTTGGCCATACCGCGCGCTGGCGCTGGGGCGTTATCTGCCGCCGAAGCTGGCGGACAAGGTGTACGACGCGGTCGCCGGCAATCGCTACCGTCTGTTTGGCCGCAACGACGGCAGCGGCCTGCCGGGTGCCGATCAGCCCGGGCGCTATCTGTCTCGGCGGCGGGAGCCGCCGGCCTGAGCTTTACGCTTCTTTACCATCCAACCGCTTGAAATATCAGCACTCCAGCTCCATATAATGGAACATTCAACCAACAAGGAGCGCGTATGGGAATCAGTGAAGAAGAGCGCATTCGCCGTTTGACCCAGGAGAAAAACGACATGGGCAATACGGCGAAATGGGTGGCGATCGTTTCCGCCGTGTACTTTGCCTTGATGGTGTTTTACGGCCACCCGACCGGCGTGTTGGCGATGTCGGGCGCGGTGTTCATCGTGTCGACCACCACCTGGCTGAAAAAGCGTAAGAAGGTCAAATCTTATCGCATGGCATTGGCCAGAATCAGCGACGATCAGCCCTGATAGTCGCCGCGCTTTAGTGTATACACCAGGCTCGGCGCCGCGCCGGGCACGTCATCCAGCGTATCCACCCGCCGCATGCCGATCTTTTCCAGCACTCTCCACGACGCCTGATTCTCCGCGCGCACAATGGCGGAAATTTCCTCCATCGCCAATCCGACAAAACCATATTGCAGCGAAGCCCGCGCCATCTCGGTGGCCAACCCCATGCCCCAGACGCGAGTATCGAATCGATAGCCGAGGTTCACGGTGCGCTGCGCGCCGAGCGGTTTCCAGGACAATCCACCAAAGCCGATGATCCAATCCGGCCGTGCGCGCAGGGCGATCGCCCAGGAACCGTAACCGTGTTGTTGCCACCCGGAAATTCTCTCTTGCAGCGCCGAGATAGCCTGCGCTTCGCTGGTGAGCGGGCCGGCGGGATTGAAACGCTGGGTTTGCGGATCGCCGAAGATGGCGTAGAAGCGTTCGAGATCCGCCATCACCGGCGGGCGCATCTGCAGGCGTTCGCTGAAAAAAGGGTCTGAAGGAGTAAGGCTCATCATCGTTTCTCCCGGCTGGATAAATGAACAGTGTTCACTGTAGACCAGATTGGTGAAACGGGGAATCCCCCTCTGCGGGTGAGAGGGGGCGAAGGGAATTACAGGAAGGAGTCGTCGTCGTCGCTGTAATCGTCGTCGGCGTAATCCGTGTCGTCCTGATAGCTGGCGTTCTGGAAGCCGTTGTCCTGGTTCAGGAAGCTGCCACCATCGCCGTTGTTGAAGGTATCAAGGTTGTTGGAGGCGTCGAAATTGCGCATTGCGCTGTCGTCCAGCGGCGCCGGGGTTTCCTCGATAATATTTACGATTTCCTGTGGTTGCGAATGGCGGAACATGCCGGTCAGCATGTCGGCCAACACCACGCCGCCGGCGACGCCCGCCGCCGTTTGCAAGGCGCCTCCCAGGAAGCCGCCGGCGCGTGAGGGCGCCGCCTGCTGCGGTTGGGCATAGGCAGGCTGCTGCTGCGCGTAGCCCCCCTGCTGCGTGTTGTTCCAGGCCGCCGTATTTTGCTGCTGCGCCTGATACTGTTCACGCGGGCTTGGCGTGCGGCTGCCGCCGCCGAACAGACCGGCCAGGAAGCCGCCGCTGCTCTGCTGGCCGTTGGCGGTTTGCTGCAGCTGCGCCACCTGGGCCTCCAGCTCTTTGACCCGCTGATCCATCTGCTTGAGCGCCGCTTCCTGAATGATCATCGCCTGCGCCATGTAATAAGGGGCGGAAGGCTGCTCGCGAATATGCTGGTTGATTTGCTGCTCTGCCTGGAGATCCCGTGGGCCCGTCTTGGTCTCGGCTTCTTTCAGGCGGCCAAACAGACCATCGATAAGGCGTTGTTCTTCGGATTGCATAGGAGTACCTCAGGAGATAAATAACGGTGCTGGATGATCATTATCATCCGTAACAATCACCCTAGCGCGTTTACATGAACCAATAAATAAATGGCGGGTAAACTTGCCTATGAATTTGTTACCAATTGCGGCAGCGGGATCAGCATCACCAGCTTCAGACCGGCGTGCTCTGCCGGGTGGAAGGTCAGTTGGCGATAGCGCAGTGTGCCTTGCCGAGAATGCTCGAACGCGCGTTCGCCGCCTTCGCGCGCCATGACGTCATGTTGCTTCCACCAGTGATTAAAGTCTGCGCTGTTGTGCGTCATGTTGCGCACGAAGGCGCGCATCTCTTCGGTATTTTGATGATGGCTGGTCTCGGCGCGAAACTCGGCCACCACGCGGCGAGCGCGTTCCTCCCAATCGCTGACCAGCGTTTTCGCTAATGGGTGGAAGAACATGAAGTGCAGCAGGTTGGGGCTGTTGGCCACATCCAGCCAGCCGCTGAACAGCGACGCCGCCTGCGGGTTCCAGGCGACGACATTCCAGGTCACGTCCAGCAGGTAGCAGGGCACCGTCATCTGGTGCACGCTTTGCAGCACCGCGTCGTTGGCGGTTTCGCGGTGTGTTTCCTGCTCGGGGTCGGCGACGCGCGCCAGGGTAAACAGGTAATGGCGTTCGGCCGGGCCGAGCCGCAGCGCCTTGGCGATGCGTGCCAGCGTATAGGGGGAAATGGATACCTCGCGGCCCTGTTCGATCCAGGTATACCAGGTGGCGCTGATGCCGCTGATTTGCGCCAGCTCTTCGCGCCGCAGGCCGCTGGTGCGACGGCGCGAGGAGCTGGGCAGGCCGAGCATTTCCGGCGTGATGCGTTCGCGGTGCGCCCGCAGGAACGCGCCGAGGGCCTTTGGCCCGGATAAGGCTTCTGATGACATAGCGTGGTACCTATTTATACCAGGATAACTGCTCATATTGTACCCGTATAGTAGCCTGATTATAGTAGCCGAAAGCCTTCAGGCACAGGCGCAAGCCGGATAATAACGGGAGCAAACATGAGCATCAGCAACAGCCATAAAAACGCGGTAGACCGGCAGTTCGGCGAGCAGGCCAACGCCTATTTAACCAGCGCGGTACACGCGCAGGGCAAGGATTTGCAACGCCTTGCACAGTTACTGGAACCGCACGCCGGCGCGCGCCTGCTCGATCTGGGCTGCGGCGCCGGGCATGCCAGCTTCACGGCGGCTGCCAGGGTGGCGCAGGTGGTGGCCTACGATCTGTCGGCGCAAATGTTGGCGGTGGTGAAGCAGGCGGCGGCGGAAAAAGGCCTGAATAACATTCAGCAGCAGCAGGGCGTGGCGGAGTCTTTACCGTTTGAAGACGCCAGCTTCGATCTGGTCATCAGCCGCTATTCGGCGCACCACTGGCACGACGTCGGCCAGGCGCTGCGCGAGGTCAGGCGGGTACTCAAACCGGGCGGCAGAGCGATCTTTATGGACGTGGTCTCGCCGGGGCATCCGCTGCTGGATATCTACCTGCAAACCGTGGAAGTGCTGCGCGACACCTCGCACGTGCGCAACTATGCGCCGGGCGAGTGGCTGACGTTGCTGACCGAGGCCGGGCTGATGGTACGCGAAGTGACGGCGGATCGCTTGATGCTGGAGTTCGGCAGCTGGGTGGCGCGTATGCGCACGCCGGCGCATTTCGTCACCGCGATCCGCGCGCTGCAGCAAAGCGTGTCGCAGGAGGTGGCGGCGCATTTCGCCATTCAGCCGGACGGCTCCTTTACCAGCGATATCATGATGTTTGAAGTGACGAAGGGCTGAAAGCAACGGGGCAGCCGATGAAGGCTGCCCCGTGAAACGCGATCGACTGCGATACGCTTATTTCTTGTCTTCCAGCAGGCAGCGGTAGATCAGGCCGCCGATAATGCCGCCGACCAGCGGCACCAGCCAGAAGACCCACAGCTGCTGCAGCGCCCAGGTGCCCTGGAAGATCGCTACGCCGGTGCTGCGCGCCGGGTTGACGGAGGTGTTGGTCACCGGGATGCTGATCAGGTGGATCAGCGTCAGCGTCAGGCCGATCGCCAGTGGGGCAAAGCCTGCCGGCGCGCGCTTGTCGGTCACGCCGTGAATAACGATCAGGAAGAAGGCGGTCAGTACCAGCTCAATCACGATCGCGGCTTGCAGAGAATAACCGCCCGGTGAGTGTTCGCCGTAACCGTTGGAGGCGAAGCCGCCTGCGGTGGCGTCGAAACCGGCTTTGCCGCTGGCGATCAAATACAGCACCGCCGCTGCGGCGATACCGCCGATGACCTGAGCGATAACGTAAGGAATAACGTCTTTCGCCGCGAAACGGCCGCCGGCGAATAAGCCGACGGTGACGGCCGGGTTAAAATGCCCGCCGGAAATATGGCCGACGGCATAGGCCATCGTCACCACGGTCAGACCGAAAGCGAGCGCGACGCCGAGGAAACCAATACCCAGCTGTGGGAATGCCGCTGCCAATACTGCGCTACCACAACCACCAAACACCAACCAAAATGTGCCAAAAAATTCAGCAAAAAGTCGCTTTGACATAGATTCCATCCTGCGGAATAGACTAACGGGCGTTAGCACTAAAAACTATAGAACAGCTTTTTGAGTTCATGCAGATATTCTATAGAATTTTCTTAATGCACCTTGAATAACGGCGGTATTAAATCCCCGGTATTTTATTTTGTCTATGAGAAAAACACCGTTTTTCCCCGTACCGACGCGCGTTTGCCGATTTTTTTATCTTTGCTATGAGAATTTACCCTAAGCAAAATGGCGGGCTATTTTCGGGCGGTTTTTTCCAGCGGTTTTATCCATTCAATACGCTCAGGTTAATTGCTAATTTCTATTTGCCAGCCAACCTTATTGCTTGTTTTACATTTGACGAAGCGCCTGTTGTCATCTAAGTGTCATGCTAAATTAATATCTTCTTCTGCCTGATAACGCTTCATTCAACCTCGGGTAAAAAACATGAGAATAAAATCGCTCTCCCTGCTGTTGGCTTCGCTGTTTCCGGTATTCACCTACGCTGCAGATATTGAGGTGGCGCGTTATGTGGTCGGCTTCCCCGGCGGGGAACGCGTCGCCTATCAGGGGGCGTTTGCCAGGCATTTCCCGCAGGGGTTGCCGGTGGGGATCGGCTCAGGGCTGTCGTTCAATCGCAAGCAGGGCGACGATCTGGTGCTGACGACGCTGACCGATCGCGGCCCGAATGCTGATGCCCCTGCGGTGGGCAAGCAAGAAGCCAAGATTTTCGCCAATCCGCAATTCACGCCTCTGTTGATGGACATTCGTATCGGCGGCGGCAAGGCCGTGGCCGAGAATGCGCGGCCCTTGCATGACGAAAAAGGGCCGATTAGCGGGCTGCCGCTGCCGAGCGAGCTGATTGGTTCCACGAACGAAGTGGCGTTGAACGACGCGCTGCAACCGCTGTCCGGCGATCGCCGCGGGTTGGATACCGAAGGTATCATCGGTGACGGCAACGGCGGCTATTGGCTGTGTGACGAGTATGGCCCGTTTCTGATCCATGTCGACGACAAAGGCAAGATTCTCGCCAAATATGGCCCAACGCCGCAGACCGGCGAGCAGGCGGTGGCGAGCGGTTTGCCGAACATCCTGAAGTGGCGCCAGCCTAACCGCGGTTTTGAGGGGCTGACCCGGATGCCGGATGGGCGCATTCTGGCGGCGGTGCAGAGCACGCTGGATGTCGATGGTAAAAGCAAAAACAAGGCGCAGTTTACCCGGCTGGTGAGCTTCGATCCGCGCAGTGGCAAAACTGCGATGTATGGCTATCCCATCGATATCGACCGCTATAAAAAAGCCAAAGACGCCAAGGTTGGCGATGTGGTGGCGTTGGACAACCAGCGCATCCTGTTGATTGAACAGGGAACCGATAAAGATAAGGCGATGATCAACAAGATCTATCTGGTGGATCTCGCGCAGGCCAGCGATCTGAGTACTTTTGACGGCCAGGGTAAAGCGCTGGAGTTCGACGACGCGCAAGATCTGGCTAAACGCGGCGTGAAGCTGGCGCAGAAACGGGAAGTGGCGGATCTGCGCCAGTTGGGCTGGCGCCAGGAGAAAGCGGAAGGGCTGGCGCTGATCGACGATCGCACACTGGCGGTGATCAATGACAACGACTTCGGCTTGCAGGCGAAGCTGGTGGATGCGTCGCCAAAGAGCAAAAAAATCGGTGACTACCAGCTGGAGAAAGGAGGGCGGTTGAGCCTCGACGGCGACAAGACCGATGCCCGTATCGAATTGCGCCCTCTGGAGCAGCCGGAGTCGCTGAGCGAGCTCTGGGTGCTCACCTTGCCGCAACCCTTGAAGTGATCGAGAGGGGGCGACAGCGCCCCCGTCAGACCGTTGACAAAGGAGGAAAAAACGTGGTTTTTCCTCCTTTGTGGCCATCAGTCGAAAATCAATAAATTGATTTTCCTTGTTTTTTATCCGCTGCTCTCTGCAAACCCGGCAATGGCATGAGGTTTGTCATCAATCTCACAGCGGGGGCGGTGACGCCCCCGTTTGCTTCAGGTCTCCGCGTGCCGCTGCGGCGCTCTGCCGCGCGAGATGCTCTCCCACACCGCCACCACCACCATGATCAGCGTCGTCAGGCCATTGACCATCAGCAGATCGGTTAAATAGGCGGCGGGGGCCAATACCGCCAGCGCCAGCAGCCCAACCAGGTGCGACAGCGGGAAGCGGCGGTACACCAACCGTTTATACAGCGCGTTGGCGAACAGGTAAATCGCCGGGCCGAGCAGCAGCACCGCCGCCGTGGCGTGTTGGATGCGGCCGTCGGGATGGGCGATCACCAGCTCGTTGGCCACGGCGCAGACGATGATGGCACCCACCAGCGCGACGTGCACGTAGTGGAAATAAGCGCCCAGCTGGCCGGGGTTTTCCGCCTGGCTGATGGCGTGGCTGCCGGCTTTGCTGCTGGTGTCGAAGTAAACCCACCACATCGCCAGGCTGCCGAGAAAGGCCACCAGCGAAGCGATGAGCACCGGCAGGCTCCAGCTTTCCATCTCGCTCAGGGTGGCGCCGGTGATCAGAATGGTTTCCCCCAGCGCCACGATCACGAACAGCTGGCAGCGCTCCGCCAGATGGTGGCCTTCGATGGTCCATTCGCTGCTGCTGTCCGAGCGCCCCAGCACCGGCAGACGGAAGCCGAACATCGGCGAGACGTATTCGCACAAGACGGCGATCGCCCACAGTGCCAGGCGAGTATGGCCTTCCGCCAGCCCGCCGGCGATCCAGAAGACGGCGGAGATGCACAGCCAGCCGAGGATGCGGCGAAAGTTTTGTTTCAACGGGTGGCCAGGCGCCAGCAGGCGCAATACCGTGGCGGAGCGGCCGACCTGAATAGCGACATAAAACAGCGCGAAGATCAGGCCGCGCTCGCCAAACGCCTGCGGCAGCGCGGCGGCGGCGAACAGCCCCAGCAGCATGATCGCGAACAGCAGCAGGCGGATCTGGCGGGTATCCGGATTGAACCAGTTGGTGACCCAGGCGGTGTATTGCCAGGCCAGCCAGACGGCAAACCACAGCAGCAGGGTTTCCAGCGCGCCGGTCAGCGTCAGGTGATGCAACAGATAGTGGGAAAGTTGGGTCACGGCGAAAACGTAGATCAGATCGAACAGCAGCTCGGAAAATGAGACCGACGCGCCCTGACCGTCACGCATGCGCAGCAGGTTTTGCGACATAAGCGTTCTTCCTTAAAAGGGTAAGCCACAAAATCAGCGTAGCTCAGCGCGCTCCGGCGGGTAAAAAATCTTAAATAGACGCGGTGCGCATGCTTTATCTCGCACCGTCTTTAATTGTTCATCAAATAGGGGTAAGGTGAGGTCTATAAAGTTATTCCTGCCTGAAAATACACACCCGCTCTCACTTCCTCCTTATTCTCCTCACAATGATTGATGTTCTTTACGTTGCATGACGTCCGTTTTCATTGGCTAGCGGATAATTAACATCACTGACCACGAGCTAATAAACAAGAACACCTGGAGTCAATCATGAAACTCATCCCAAGCATCGCAGCCGTATTGATCGCCGCCGCTTCTTTCTCCACTTTCGCCGCGCCGCTGTCGTCGGTGAAACAGGTCAACAGCGAGCAGGCCGCCAATCTGCAAAGCATCGGCGTCGTGTCGGTTTCCGGCATTAGCGGCTCACCGCATGATGCCATTACCGCCCTTAAAGAAAAAGCCGCGGCGGACGGCGCCAGCCATTATCGCATTATCGGTCTGGACACCCCCGGGGATTCCAGCAACTGGCGCGGCAATGCGGAAATTTATCGCTAAGCATTGGTTTTTTTACGCTCTGGCCGCGGCAATGCGGCCAATAAAATAAACGGTCGCAATAATTATCTGAATAGTCGGTGTATAAACGACTTATTCTCAGGTCATTATTACGGCCGTTTTTCTTTGCGCGCCGATGATGAGGTTGCATTTTATTACAACTGTGTCTGCCGCTTTCGGAATCATGTTAATGATTACTTAAGAAATTCGGCTCACATTGAGGGCTTAACCCAAGGAGGCCTCAATGTTAAATGCGACCCGGCTGCAACTGATGAATCACTTCGCTTACCTGCAGCAATTTATGGCTTCACCGCGCACCGTCGGTACGCTGGCACCTTCTTCCCCGTGGCTGTGTCAGGCGATGCTGAACCAGATTGAATGGACCCGGGCGCTGTCGATCGCGGAACTGGGCGCGGCCGACGGGGTGTTGACCAAACGCATTCTGGGGCGGATGCGCGCCGATGCGGCGCTGGAGGCTTTCGAAATCCAACCCCATTTCGTGCATCGGCTGCGCGGGATAGACGATCGGCGGCTGCAGGTGATGGGCCACTCTGCGACCCGGATGGCCACGGATTACGACGTGGTGTTTTCCTGCCTGCCGCTGCTGTCGATCCCGGTCAGGATCAGCGTGCGCATTCTTCAGCAGGCCCGGCAGCGGCTGCTGGCGCGCAACGGCACGCTGGTGTTGTTTCAATACAGCCACCTGTCGGAAAAATTGCTATCGCGCTATTTTCACTGGAAGCGCCTGCGGGTAGTGCGCAACTTCCCGCCGGCGCTGGTGTATGTCTGTACGCCGCGTTAGCTACAGTTTTTTCTCCATCACCACCACCTCTTCGTCATGTTGCCGCCGGCGTTCCACAGGATGCCAACCCCAGCCGGCGTACAGCGCTTCCGACTTGTCGGTGATGAGATGCAGAACCGAGTGATGGCGTTGCCGCGCCGCCTCGACGATGGCCATTTCAAGACGGTGGGCGATGCCCTTGCGGCGGTGATCGGGATGCACGAAGACGCCGGCCAGCCACGGAGTGAGATCCTGGCGCTGGTGATCGTCGCTGGGCCACAGGCTGGCCATGCCGACCGGACGATCGCCGTCGATCATCATCAGCGTCAGGTGATCGTCGCTTGACCGGCTGCATTGGGCGAAACGCAGCTGGGTGCGCGCCAGCGAACCGCCGCGCTGTGAACCCCATTGCCCGAAAGCCCAGGCGGCGCACACATCGGCAAACTGCGGGCACTCCGACAGCGGAATGATGCGTTGAGTCATGGCGGTCTCCAGGTTTTTTTGCTGTTTTCCCCTCCTATTTAACCGATTTTTCCGCCATTTTTTTAACTTTTTAAAGCCGCTATTTTAGCGGTTTCACGGTGTTTCACCGCATGCCCGGCACCGTTTCCCGGATTTCTTTTGGCAATCGCGGCATGGGATTGCAAGTGCTAATGAGAGTGATTATCATGCGCACACTATTTCCCCCGTTTCGGCTCAATCATGCGCAATTCCCTCATTTTACTGCTGCTTTCCCTGTGGTTCGGCATGTTCTCCGCCCAGGCGAAGACGGTAACCGACATCACCGGCCGCCAGGTCGCGGTGCCGGACAACCCGCAGCGCATCGTAGTGGGGGAGAGCCGCATGCTGTATACGCTGGCGCTGCTGGAGCCGGGCAACCCGGCGCAGCGCATCGTCGGCTGGCCGGCGGATCTGGCGCGCTTTGATGCGCAAAGCTGGCAGCTGTATACGCAGAAGTTTCCACAGATAGCCCAGATCCCCGTCATCAGCGGCAATAACTTTCGCCAGGTCAACATCGAAAGCCTGCTGCAGCTGAAGCCGGATCTGGTGATTTTGGCGCGCTACGCGCGTGAAGACGGCGACAACGATCTGCTGGTTTCCGCACTAAGCAAGGCCGGCGTGGCGGTGATCTACGTCGATCTGCGCATCGATCTGCTGAACAACACCGTGCCGAGCGTGCGGCTGCTGGGCGAAGTGCTCAATCGCCAGCAACGCGCCGAGCAGTTCATCGCGTTTTATCAGCAGCATATGACGGTGATCCGGCAACGGCTGGCGGGCTATCAGGGGCCGAAGCCCAAGGTGATGCTGCACCTGCATCTGGGGCGGCGCGACACCTGTTGCACCACCGCCGCGCACGGCAACCTCGGCGATCTGCTGACCTTCGCCGGCGGCGACAACATCGCCAACGCCAGCGTCAAAGGGGTGTATGGCGAGCTGAACCCGGAAACCATTCTGAGCACCAATCCCGACGTGTACCTCGCCACCGGCATGGCCGGGCCGCAGGGCAAACGGCTGTCCGATCTGCGCCTCGGGCCGCAGGTCAGCCTACAGGAGGCCGCCGACAGCTTCCGCCAACTGATCGCCAAACAGCCGATGCTGGCCAGCCTGCAGGCGGTGAAAAACCACCGCGCCTGGAGCGTCTGGCACAACTTTTACCTCAGCCCGTACCACGTGGTGCTGGTCGAGATGTTCGCCAAAGCGTTTTACCCGGATCTGTTCGCCGACATCAACCCGCAGCAGACCTTCCAACAGCTGTATCAGCAGTTTTTGCCGTTACCTTTTTCAGGGACCTATTGGAGTCAGTTAGATAATGAATAACAACAAGCGCGGCTGGTGGTGCGCATTGCCTTTGGCAGCCTGCGCGACATCGCCGGCGTGGGCGGCGGAAAAAGCCGCGCCGCAGGAAGAGAGCCTGGTGGTGGTCGGCCGCAAAGACGCCGACGGCGTGCAGAGCTATCAGCCGTTGACCAGCGTTACCGGCACCCGCAGCGAAACCAACCTGCTGAACGTGCCGCAGGCGATCGACGTGGTGCCGCAACAGGTGATTACCGATCAGGCGGTCAGCAGCCTGGACGAAGCGCTGTACAACGTCAGCGGCATAACCCAGGCCAACACGCTGGGGGGCACCCAGGACGCGGTAATGAAACGCGGCTTCGGCGACAACCGCGACGGCTCCATTCTGCGCGACGGCGTGCGCTCGGTGCAGGCGCGCAACTTTACGCCGACCACCGAGCGGGTGGAGGTGCTCAAGGGGCCGGCCTCGATGCTGTACGGCATGGGCGAGCCGGGCGGGATGATCAACATGATCACCAAAAAACCCCAGCTGCAGCAGCATACCCACGTGGAAGGCTGGGGCAGCAGTTTCAACGGCGGCGGTGGCCAGCTCGACGTTACCGGGCCGCTCGGCACGTCGGGGTTTGCCTATCGGATGATCGTCGATCACGATGAAACCGATTACTGGCGCAACTTTGGCCGTAATCGCCAGACGGTGATCGCGCCCTCGCTGATGTGGTACGGCGAGAACACCACCGTGCGGTTGGCCTATGAACATATGGAATATCTGGTGCCGTTCGATCGCGGCACCATTATCGATTCGCGCACCGGCAAACCGGTGAATACGCCGCGCGATCGCCGTTTCGACGAGGCTTATAACGCCACCCGCGGCGATCAGGACAGCGTCACTCTGCAGATCGATCAAACGCTCAATGAGCGCTGGAAAAGCTCGCTGACCTACGCCTACAGCCGCAACAGCTACAGCGACAACCAGGCGCGCGCCACGGCGCTGGACCCGGAGAGCGGCGCATTGAGCCGCCAGGCCGACTCGACCGCCCATGCCGTCAGCCACGCCAACGCGGTGCAGCTGACGCTCAATGGTGACGTGGACTGGGGCAGCATCAATCACCAGATGCTGTTCGGCTTTGATTTTGAAGATAACCGTACCTACCGCGGCGACATGATCCGCGGTAAAAAGAACAGCGATTTCAATATTTATCATCCGGTATACGGCCTGATGCCACCGTCGACCGCGGTCAGCGCCAAAGACAGCGACCAGCGGGAAAATCTCACCAGCTACGGCTGGTTTATGCAGGATTCCATCCAACTGACCGATAAATGGCTGGTGATGGGCGGGCTGCGCTACGACGCTTTCGACGTCTATGCCGGCAAGGGGCGGCCGTTCCAGACCAATACCGACAGCTCGGACGGCAAGCTGGTGCCGCGCGCCGGGGTGGTCTACAAGCTGACGCCTTACGTATCGCTGTACAGCAGCTATACCGAGTCGTTCAAGCCGAACTCTTCCATCGCCACCCAGATTGATTCGCTGCCGCCGGAGCAGGGCAAGTCGTGGGAAGTCGGCGGCAAGCTGGCGCTGCCGAACGGTGTTACCGGCACGTTGGCGCTGTTCGACATCACCAAGCGCAACGTCATGGTCAGTGAGCTGGTGGAGGGCGAAACCGTGACGCGCACCGCCGGGCGCGTTCGTTCGCAGGGCGTGGAGCTGGACGTGGCCGGTAATCTCACCGACTCGCTGAGCCTGATCGGTTCCTATGCGTATACCGACGCACGGGTGGTGGACGATCCGGACAACAAGGGCAAAGAGATGACCAACGTGGCGCGCCACACCGCCTCGCTGTTCCTGACCCAGAACCTGGGCAGCCCGGGTCTCTACAGCGGCGATGAGGTGCGTATTGGCGCCGGTGCGCGCTACGTAGGGCGCCGTCCGGGTGACGCTGCCAACAGTTTCTACCTGGATAACTACACCGTTGCCGATGCGTTCGCCGCTTACACCATGCCGATCAACGGCTATCGGGTGAAATGGCAACTGAACGTGAAGAACCTGTTCGATAAAACCTACTACCCGTCCAGCGGCGGCAATTTGCGCGTGGCGGTGGGGGAACCGCGTGAGGTGGTGCTGCGCGGCAGTGTCGATTTCTAAGCCACGGGCGGTGAAATTTGCTTAAATAACCGCCCCAACGTTAAGGAGAACCCATGAGCCTGCAGATTCGTTTGGCGCAGCAGCGGGATATCGCGCATCTGATGGCGGTTGAACGCTCGGCGGCGCAGTTGTTTCGCCAACAGCCGGAATGGCGCTTTATTGCCGAAGGCGAGGTGATGGCCCCGCAGCAGCATGCCGCGTTTATCGCCGAGCGCCGTGAATGGCTGGCGGAAAGCGACAACGGCGAGTGCGCCGGTTTCATCGCCGTGCTGGCTCAGGGGGAAGACTGGCACATCGCCGAATTGTCGGTCGCCGGCACCTGGCAGCGGCAGGGCGTCGGCCGCCGCCTGATCGGCGCGGTGGCGGAAGAAGCCAAACGGCAGGGGGTCGGCCGCCTGACGCTCACCACCTTCATTGAGGTGCCGTGGAATGCGCCTTACTACCGGCGGCTGGGATTCCGGCCGCTTGAGGGCGCGCAGCTCACGGCCGCCTTGCGGCGGCATCTGGATGAGGATCTGGCGCACGGCTTTGCCGTCGGCAGTCGCTGTGCCATGGAATTTACACTATCGTAAATATTGAAATACAGAGCGGGCAGGGTATGATGCTGCCACCACGCCATCGTACCCGCTCGGCATTTTGGTATGCAATGCACTCAAGTCACCGCATAAGGGACAACCCGTAATGACACAAACCCTGTTCATGATAGGCGCTCGCGGAGCCGGAAAGACCACGGTAGGCCGCGCATTGGCGCTGGCGTTGGGCTATCAATTCGTCGATACCGATCTGTTTATGCAGCAGGCGGCGCAGATGAGCGTGGCGGAAATGGTCGAGCGCGAGGGCTGGATGGGGTTCCGCCGCCGTGAGACCGTCGCGTTGCAAACCGTGACTAAGCCGTCAACTATAGTTGCCACCGGCGGCGGCGCGATCCTGGCGGAAGAGAATCGTCAGTTTATGCGCCAGCATGGCACCGTTATCTACCTGCGCGCGCCGGCCAGCGTGTTGGCGCAGCGGTTGGAAGAGTACCCGGAAGATGCGCAGCGCCCGACGCTCACCGGCAGGCCGATCGCCGAAGAGATGCGCGAGGTGCTGGCCGCGCGGGAAGCGCTGTATCAGGATGCCGCACATTACGTGATGGACGGCGCCGCCGATCCGCAGCGGGTGGTGGAACAAATCCTCGCGGTGCTGCCGCGTGAGACGGTGAAATAACCTTTTCTTCTCTTCGGGCGCTGTGCGCCCGTTTTTCTATTCCGTTTGCCGAACGGCCGCAAAGTAGGCCCCGGGCGTGACGCCGAAGCGGCGGCGAAAGGCGGCGATGTAGGCGCTGACGTTATCATAGCCGCAGGCGTCGGCCACCTCGCCAACCGCTTTGCCGCGTGATAACCCCTCCAGTGAACGCAATACCCGCGCCTGCTGGCGCCACAGCGCGAAGCTGATGCCGGTTTCCTGCAGAAAACGGCGGCTCAGGGTGCGCGGGCTGAGCCCGGCCCAGATGGCCCAGTCGCGCTGGCTGCGCGGGCTGGCGGGATCGTTCAGCAGCGCCCGGGCGATGTTCAGCAACCGGGCGTCCTGCGGCAGCGGCAATTGCAACGGCGCGCGGCTTGCCGCGTGCATTTCGTCCAGCAGCACCTGCAGCAGCCGCCGTTGCGGCGCACTCAGCGGGCCGGCGGGGAACTGCGCGATGCGCTCCACCAGGGCCTGCAACAACGCAGAGGCCGTGAACAGCTGCGGCAGCGGCGGCATCTCCGGCACGCTTTCCATCGGCAGATACAGGCTCCAGCCCGCCACGTCGCCACAGGCCAGCGCCTGATGGGCGCATCCCGGCGGCAGCCAGCCCAGCGTGCCGCCGGTGATCGCCCATTGCCGGCCCGGGAGTTCCATTGCCAGCATGCCGCGCGTCAAGAGATAGATCTGGCCGCCTTCGTGCCGGTGCCAGGGCGTCAGGTGCTTTTTTTCATGCTGAAGGCGTTGGCTGCGGATCTGCGTCATGTTGGCCGTTTAACGTTATTGAAAGTCTTGATGTGGTTATTATGCCATCGCCTGGCCGGGATAGGATCGCCGTTCACCCTATTTCGGAGAAATGTGATGACTCAACTTACCCCGCTGAATCTGGTGCTCGATACGCTGCAGCAGATCGTCGCCAACCCGGAGCATCGGCCGGCCCAGCTCACCGCCCGCTTCAGCGCAGACTACCGCCAGCAGGTGGATGGCAAGGTGCTGCACTTCGAGCAGTTTGAGCAGCATATGGCGCTGCTGAAGCGGCAAACCCGCCGCATGACGCTGAGCATCATCGCGGCGGCGGAGCAGGGCGAGGCGGTGCTGACTCACCATCTGGTCGAGGTGGAAAAGCGCGACGGTACCTGCAGCCGCGTGCGGGTGCTGGCGCACTTCACCGTGCGTGAAGGCCGCATTTGCGCCTGCGAAGAACTGACCGAGCTGTTGGCGGGCGCTCCCGGCGATCGCGATCTTGGCTCGCGCGTGTCGGAATGAGGGCGGCTGCTATACTTGCTACTGTGTGAAACACACGGGAGAACGGCATGCGCGAAAATGATCAACCTGCTTATCCACGGAGTGCCCGCGTCGTAGAGGTGTTTCGGGGGGACCCGAACCTGCATCTGCGCCGTTTTGAAGTGCGCACCGACGACATTGAGCCGAATACGCTGCTCAGTGAACATGAAACCGAGCAGGAAGCGCTCGACGCCAAGCATCGCTATGAAGACGAGGCGTTAGAGCTCTGACCTGCAGCCCAGCGGAAACCGGCGTCAGGCCGGTTTCCTGTTTATCCCCCCGCGTTAGCACATATTTCCCAGAACAATATTGATAATGATAATCATTTATGTGATTTTTATCGCCCCTATTGGGTGTTTCACTTCTGGGAAAAGAGATGTCCAATTCCGAGTTGCAGGCGCTGTTTCTGCGCCATATGCGGCCGCTGCAAGCCTATTTGAACGCCAAACTGCGCGACCCTCAGCTGGCCGCGGATTTGGCGCAGGAAAGTTTTACCCGCCTTACCGAGCAATATCCGCAGGGTAACATTCTCGATATCGAAGCCTACCTGTATAAAACCGCCAAAAACCTGATGTTCGACCATCTGCGCCAGCAGCAGCGGCGGCAGACCGAAGCGATCGAAGACGACATTCTGGCGCAGTATCCCTCCGGTGAACCGGCGCTTGAACAACTGGCGATCGATAGCCAATTGCTGCAGCTGTTGCAGCAGGCGCTGGCGGACATGCCGCCGCGCACGCAGCAGATTTTCCGCCTTAACCGGCTCGACGGGCTGACCCAGGCGCAGGTGGCGGCTCAACTGAGCGTATCGCTCAGTACGGTGGAGAAGCATCTGGCCAGCGCGCTGGAGCGGCTGATGACGTTGATGGACGATCAATAATGACAATTTTTTTACGGGTTTATCCGCCTTCAGACGTCTTAACCTATAACCAGAAAAAACAGGGGTCTATGCCATCATGAATCCGCTAACCGCGCAGTCGCGGCAACAGGCGGCCGCCTGGGCCGTGCGCCTGGCCGAAGGGGCGCTGGCCGCCGACCAGCGGCGAGCGTTGGAGGCCTGGCTGGCCGATGATCCGCAGCATCCGGCGGCGCTGCGTCAGGCTCGCCTGCTGTGGACGACGCTGGGACAGCTGCCGCCTGAGCAGCGGCGGGCGTTACAACCGCAGGTGGCGACGCTGAAAACGTCATCCCATCGCAGGTGGCCCCGCTGGGCGGTGGCGGTGGCGGTGGCGATCGCAGTTTCCTTCGGCGTTTATCGCGGGCCGGATATATGGATCGGCATGCAGGCGGATTATCAAACCGTTCGCGGCGAGGTGCGCGAAGTCACGTTGCCGGACGGCAGCCGGGTGGCTCTGGACAGCGGCAGCGCGATCGCACTGGCGTATTCCGCAGGCGAACGCAAGGTGCGGCTGCTTAGCGGCGCCGCCTATTTTGTCGTCGCGCCGTTGGGCGGGCCGGAAAGTCGCCCGTTCAGGGTGGAGGCGGAAAACGGCGTCACCCAGGCACTGGGCACCGAGTTCAGCGTGGCGCGCACCGAGCAGGGCGTCGACGTCAGCGTGCATCAGCACAGCGTGCGGGTAACGCTTGAGCGCGGTGAGCGTTCGCTGGTGGTCGCGCAACGCCAGGCGGCGCATTACCGCAACGGGCAGCTGCAGCTGACGCGGCAAACGGCCGGTGATGACGCCTGGCGGCGCGGCTGGCTGGTGATCGACCGCCAACCGCTGACGCAGGCGCTCGCGCAGCTCAACCGCTATCGCGAGACCCGCATCGTAGCGATCAATCCCGAACTCAGATCGCGTACGGTCAGCGGCGTGTTCGCGCTCAATAAACTCGACGACGGCGTCGGCGCCATTCGTCAGGAACTCTCCGCCCGCCAGCTGAATCTCCCCGGCATCACGCTGCTTTACTGAGCGGTGCAGGCGGGCCGGGATGCCCGTTTCGCCGCTATTTTCACTTTCTGTAAAAAATCTTTACGGGTTTTTGCCTCCCGGAACGTCCTTATGTTTAAACGAGATTGATTTCCATTATCACTTGGTTTGACATTCTTTCGGGTGGAACACACACGCATGCTTATTCACAAGGGAACCACGCCGGCCGGCCGCTTGGCCACGGCGGTACGCGCCGCGCTGGCGGCGATGATGTTGATTCAGCCGGCTGTGGCGCTCGCCGTCCAGGCTGAGGCGAACGGTGCGCAGGCCGCACAGCAAAAGCATTTCAACATTGCGGCGCAGCCGCTGCAGAGCGCCATGTTGCGCTTCGCCGAGCAGGCCGGCATGCAGGTGTTTTTCGACGAGGTGAAACTCGACGGCATGCAGGCGGCGGCGCTGAACGGTAGCATGAGCGTTGAACAGGGCCTGAGGCGCTTGATCGGCGGCAATCCGGTGGCTTTCCGCCTGCAGCCGCAGGGGCAGATCGTATTGAGCCGGCTGCCGACGGCGAACGGAGAGGGCGGCGCGCTGGCGCTGGACAGCCTGACGGTGCTGGGCGCCGGCGGCATCAACGCCAACGATTGGGTTTACGACGAACCGCGCTCGGTCAGCGTCATTAGCCGCGAACAGATGGACAACCGCCCGGCGCGGCACGCGGCCGATATTCTGGAACAGACCACGGGGGCCTATTCCAGCGTCAGTCAGCAAGATCCGGCGCTGTCGGTCAACATCCGCGGCATACAAGACTATGGCCGGGTGAACATGAACATCGACGGCATGCGGCAGAATTTTCAAAAGAGCGGCCATGGCCAGCGTAACGGCACCATGTACATCGATTCTGAACTGCTGTCCGGCGTGACCATCGACAAGGGCACCAGCGGCGGTATGGGCAGCGCCGGCACGCTCGGCGGCATCGCCACCTTCAATACCGTCAGCGCGAGCGATTTCCTGGCGCCGGGCAAAGAGCTGGGCGGCAAGCTGCACGCCAGCACCGGCGATAACGGCACCCACTTCATCGGCAGCGGTATACTGGCATTGGGCAACGAAACCGGCGATATCCTGCTGGCCGCCAGCGAACGCCACCTCGGCGACTATTGGCCCGGCAATAAGGGCGACATCGGCAACATTCGCATCAATAACGACACCGGCAATTACGATCGCTACGCCGAGAGCATCAAGAACAACAAAATCCCCGACACCCATTACCGCATGCACTCGCGGCTGGCCAAGGTGGGCTGGAATCTGCCCGCCAACCAGCGCCTGCAGCTGAGTTATCTGCAGACCCAGACCGCATCGCCGATCGCCGGCACCTTGACTAACCTGGGCACTCGCCCGCCCTACGAACTGGGCTGGAAGCGCACCGGCTACACCGACGTGATGGCGCGCAACGCGGCGTTCGACTACAGCCTGGCGCCGGAAGACGTCGACTGGCTCGATTTTCAGGCCAAGCTGTATTACGTCGATACTCAGGATGACAGCGACACCTACAGCACCAGTTCGCTGCTGGACAACGGCTACGCGACGCGCACCCGTCTGCGTACCTATGGCGCACAGGCGCAAAACACCTCGCGCTTCAGCCTGGCGCCGGGGCATGACTTCCGCGCCAATTACGGGCTGGAGTTCTATTACGACAAAGCCACCAGCGACTCTTCCCGCCAAGGCATGGATGGGGTGACGCCGGCCGGCAACCGTTCGGTAACCAGCCTGTTCGCCAATCTGACCTATGACTACGACGGCTGGCTGACGTTGGAAGGCGGGCTGCGTTACGACCGCTATCGCCTGCGCGGCCAGACCGGTCTGAGCTACGCCGACTTCCCGTATACGGCGGAGAATCCCTGCAAACAGCTGCGGCTGCGCAACTGCCTGGCGACGACCACGCAGCAGGAGTGGAACGTCGATCGCGATCAGGGCAAGCTGTCGCCGACGCTGGCGCTGGCGGTGCGCCCCGGCGTGGAGTGGCTGGAGCTGTATACCACCTACGGCAAATCCTGGCGGCCGCCGGCGATCACTGAAACGCTGACCAACGGCAGCGCGCACAGCACCTCTACGCAATATCCCAACCCGTTCCTGCAGGCCGAGCGCTCGCGTGCCTGGGAAGTGGGGTTCAACGTACAGCAGCCTGACCTGTGGTTTGAGGGCGATCGGTTGGTGGCCAAGGTGGCCTATTTCGACACCAAAGTGGATAACTACATCAACCTGGCGATTAACCGCGACAAGCCGGGGCTGGTGCAGCCGAGCATCGGCAACGCCGCCTACGTCAACAATCTGTCTAAAACCCGTTTCCGCGGGCTGGAGTACCAGCTCAACTATGACGCCGGGGTGTTCTACGCCGACCTGACCTACACCCACATGATCGGTAAAAACGAGTTTTGCTCCAGGAACGCCTGGCTGGGCAATCGCCTGCGTTACGGCGCCAACTCCCGGCCGGGCAATTTCTACGCGGAGCAGGATCCGACGGCGAATGACGCCGTGTCCTGCGACGGCGGCTCGCAGTTCGGCACCGCCGCTTACCTGCCGGGCGATCGCGGCTCGGTGACGCTGGGCGGCCGCGCTTTCGATCGCAAGCTGGACGCCGGGGTGACCGTGCGCTTCGCGCCGGGCTATCAGGACAGCTCGGTGCCGTCCAACTACCCGTATCTGGCCGACTGGCCGAAATACACCCTGTTCGATCTGTACGCCAGCTACAAACTGACCGACAGCCTGACGCTGCGCGGCTCGGTGGAGAACCTGACCAACCGCGCCTATGTCGTCAGCTACGGCGAGACGCTGGCCAATACCCTGGGGCGCGGCCGCAGCGTGCAGGGCGGGGTGGAGTACCGTTTTTAAGCAGTAAAAGGGCGTTGCTCATCGTTGAGCACAGAGGTCGCCTCGCAAGGGGCGCCGTTCATCAATGGAGATAGAGAAATGGCATTTTCAGTCAATTATGACAGCAGTTTCGGCAGCTACAGCATCCATAACTATCTGAACGAGTGGGCGTCGTCGTTTGGCGATATCAACCACACCAACGGTAATGTCACCGACTCCAACAGCGGCGGTTTCTACGGCGGCAGCCTGTCCGGCAGCCAATATGCCGTGACCAGCACCGCCAACAACATCACCTCGTTCGTGGCGGGCGGCAACCTGACCTACACCCTGTTCAACGCACCGGCGCACACCCTGTACGGTCAACTGGATTCCCTGTCGTTCGGCGACGGCCTGAACGGCGGCGGCTCCACGCCGTACAACATCCAGGTGCCTGACGTCAGCTTCGGCGGCCTGAATCTCAGCAGCCTGCAGGCGCAGGGCCACGATGGCGTGGTGCACCAGGTGGTGTACGGCCTGATGTCCGGCGATACCGGCGCGCTGGAAACCGCGCTGAACGGCATCCTCGACGACTACGGTCTGAGCGTCAACTCCACTTTCGATCAGGTGGCGGCGGCGACGGCGGTGGGCGTGCAACACGCCGACAGCCCGGAATTGCTGGCGGCCTGATCGCGGCCGTTTGCCCGCCGGCGCCGTGTGCCCCGGCGGGCGTTTTCTCGTTTTTAGCCGATGGAAAACGCCATGAAAAACGCCGTCAGGCGCGGAGAAGTGATGAGCGTGCTGGCCGCATACCGGCGCGGATTTTGGGGCATTGCGCTGTTTACCGCAGTGATCAACCTGCTGATGCTGGCCCCGGCGCTGTATATGCTGCAGGTCTACGATCGCGTGTTGCCGTCGGGCAACCGCATGACGCTGGCGATGCTGACCCTGATGGTGGTCGGCCTTTACCTGTTTATGGGCCTGCTGGAGTGGGTGCGTAGCCAGGTGGTGATCCGCCTTGGCGCCCAGATGGATATGCGCCTCAATCAGCGAGTCTATGACGCCGCCTTCGAAACCAATTTGAAAACCGGCAACCCGCTGGCGGGGCAGGCATTGAACGATCTGACCAACCTGCGCCAGTTCGCCACCGGCAATGCGCTGTTCGCCTTTTTCGATGCCCCCTGGTTCCCGGTTTATCTGCTGGTGGTTTTTCTGCTCCACCCCTGGCTTGGCGCGTTGGCCAGCGCCGGGGTGATCGTGCTGGTGCTGCTGGCCTGGCTCAACCAGCGGGTGTCGCAGGCGCCGCTGGCGGAGGCCGGCCGCGTCGCGCTGAGCGCCACGCAGCAGGCCAACGGCAACCTGCGCAATGCCGAAGCCATCGCCGCCATGGGCATGTTGACCGACTTGCGCCTGCGCTGGCTGCGGCAGCATCAGCAGTTCCTGCTGCTGCAGAACCGCGCCAGCGAGAAAATCGCCGCGGTCACCGCCTGGTCGAAAACCGTGCGGCTGGCGCTGCAGTCGCTGATGTTGGGCTGCGGCGCGCTGCTGGCGGTCAACGGCGACATTACGCCGGGCATGATGATCGCCGGATCGATCCTGATCGGCAGGTTGCTGGGGCCGATCGATCAGCTGATCGGCGCCTGGAAGCAGTGGTCATCGGCGCGCCAGTCCTTGCAGCGGCTGGAGGTGATGCTGGCCGCTAACCCGCCACGAATACCGAGTCTGCCGCTGCCGGCACCCGGCGGTACATTGGCCGTGAATCAGTTGACCGCCAGTGCGCCAGGCGGCACGGCACCTGTGTTGCACGGCGTCAGTTTTCGCCTGGAGGCCGGCGAGGTGCTGGGCGTGATTGGCGCGTCCGGCTCCGGCAAAACCCTGCTGATGCGCCAACTGGTTGGCGCGCTGACGCCGCTCAGCGGCGACGTGCGGCTGGACGGTGCAGACATTCAGCAGTGGGACAAGCAACAACTCGGGCCGCATATCGGCTACTTGCCGCAGGATATCCAGCTGTTCGCCGGTACCCTGACGGATAACATCGCCCGCTTTGGGCAGGTCGACGCCGAGAAGGTGGTGGCCGCGGCGGCGCTGGCCGGCGTGCATCAGCTGATCCTGCATTTACCGAAAGGCTATGAGACCGAGCTGGGTGAAGGCGGCAGCGGCCTGTCCGGCGGCCAACGTCAGCGGGTGGCGCTGGCGCGCGCGCTGTATGGATCTCCGGCGCTGGTGGTGCTGGACGAACCGAACGCCAACCTCGATCGCGAAGGGGAAGGGGCGCTGCAGCGGGCGATCGAAGCGCTGAAGGCGCGCGGCACCACCATCGTGTTGGTGACCCACAAACCGGCGATCCTGGCGACCACCGACAAATTGCTGGTGCTGAGCGCCGGCCAGATACAGCACTTCGGCCCCAGCGACGCCATCCTGAAAAAACTGCCTGGTTTTGCGCCCGCCGCCGCACCGGCCAATGCCGGGCGCAGCAACGGCGGCTTCAACGTCAATTACGCCAACTTCGCCAAAACGGCCAGCGGTGAACGAAAAGTATGAGCAATCAGAGTGTGATCCCCGGCGATATCGACGCCCTTTCCCGGCAGTTCGACGAAGGCCGTTATCTGCGGCTGGGAGGCTGGCTGGTGCTGTTGGGGTTTGGCGGTTTCCTGCTGTGGGGGCTGTTGGCGCCGCTGGACAAAGGCGTGCCGGTTTCCGGCAGCGTGGTGGTGGCCGGCAACCGCAAGGCGGTGCAGCACCCGAGCGGCGGCGTGGTGTCGCAGATTCAGGTGCATGAGGGCGACCGGGTCAGCGCCGGGCAAGTGCTGTTGTTGATGGATACCGTCGACAGCCGCACCCAGCGCGATGCGCTGCGCAGCCAGCAGTTGAGCAACGCCGCGCAGCAGGCGCGGCTGCAAGCCGAGCGCGACGGTCTGCAAGCGATCGCTTTCCCGCCATCGCTGCAAGCGCGGCGAGAAGAGCCGGAGGTGATGTCGCTGATGCTGCTGCAGCAACAGCTGTTCACCAGCCGCCGTGCGGCGCTGCAGAGCGAGCTGGCGGCGATCGCGGAAAGCATCGCCGGATCGCAGGCGATGTTGGAAGGGGTTCGGCAGTCTTACGCCAGCAAACAGCGGCAAAAGGCCATGCTGCAGGAGCAATTGGGCGGCATGCGCAAGCTGGCGGCTCAAGGGTATGTGGCGCGCAATCGGCTGCTGGATCTGGAGGGGCAGCATGCGCAGATCGACGGCCAGGCATCCGAGGACAGCGGCAATATCGGCCGTCTGGGGCGCCAGATCCTGGAGCTGAAACTGCGGGCGATCCAGCGGCGGGAAGAGTATCAGAAAGAGGTCAGCAGCCAGCTGGCCGAGGTGCGGATGAAGCTGGACGAGCTGGATAACCGCCTGGCCAAGGCGGAGGCCGATCTGGGGCATACGCAGGTGAAAGCGCCGGTGGCGGGCACCGTGGTGGGGTTGAGCGTGTTCACCGAAGGCGGCGTGATCGGCGCCGGTCAGCAACTGATGGAGATCGTGCCCAGCGATCGGGGGCTGCAGGTGGAGGCGCGTATCCCGGTCGAACTGATCGACAAGGTGCAGGTGGGACTGCCGGTCGAGCTGTTGTTCTCGGCGTTCAACCAAAGTACCACGCCGCGCGTCGAGGGCGAAGTGACGCTGGTCGGGGCCGATCGCCTGACCGACGAAAAAAGCGGCGCGCCTTATTACAGCGTGCGCGCCAAGGTCAGCGAAGAAGGATTGCAACGCTTGAGCGGGTTGGAGATCCGCCCGGGGATGCCGGTCGAAGGCTTCATCCGCACCGGTGAGCGTTCGATGATGAACTATCTGTTCAAACCGCTGACCGATCGCCTCCATTTGGCGCTGACGGAAGAGTGAGCATGTCGGTTTCGCCGCTGCCTTTCGCCGCACCCGGCACCGCCATGCCCTGGCGCCGTTGTCTGGTGTTGGTGCTGGCGCTGCATCTGCTGGTTGCCGCGCTGCTTTGGCCCTGGCGAGACAAGGCCGAGCCGCCGTGGGTGCCGCCGCCGGCGGTGATGGTGCTGATGGCCGCCGCGCCGCAGGCCCCGGCCGAGGCGAAACAACCGCCGGGACAAAGGACGCCGCCGCCTCAGGCTGAACCGTCGGTGCCGCCTGAGCCGTTGCCGCTAGTGAAAGCGCCTGACGCCGCGCAGCCGAACATCGCCGTGCCGCTGAAACAGAAAAAACCACCTAAGCCGGTGAAGAAAAACAACCTGCCCCGCACGCCGCCGCACGAGAGAATCATCGCGCCGCCGAAGGTTCAGGAACAAAGCGTCGGCGCACCGCCGCCGGGCCGCGCGGATAAAACGGCCGCGCCGCAAACTCGCCTGACGCCCTATGCTCAGGCGGGGGAGGACAACTGGCGCAGCCGCATCAGCGGCCGCCTGAATCGCTTTAAGCGTTACCCCAAAGACGCACTGCGGCTGAAGCGCCAGGGCGTCGGGCAGGTGCGTTTCACGTTGGACAGACAGGGCCACGTGCTGGCGGTGACGCTGGTCAGCAGCGCCGGGCTGCCGTCGCTGGATCGTGAAATCCAGGCGCTGGTCAAACGCGCTTCGCCGCTGCCCACGCCGCCGTCGGACGCCTACGTCAACGGCACGGTGGAATTGACGCTGCCGATCGATTTCAGTTTGCGCGGCGCGGGTTTTTGAGTCGCGACGAGATATCCCCCGAACAAAACCATTTTTCAGCAGCTTGTCCTGCTATTCATTATTTTCAAAGCGTATCGTTATTTTAATCAACGTGACGAAGTTGGCGTTCTGCGCGATATTTTAATTTAAAAAGCACGAATGCCTTTTATTTTTCTGTTGATAAAAAATAAACAGCTTGACGCTGTGGAATTCGGGTTTTAGTTTTTAATTATAAAATAGGAACTGAGTTCCATATAGTGGAACAAGGTGGATCATGACAACGCTGGAAAATGCCGCTGCGGTATTAAAACTCTTTACTCAACAACGCGTGATGCATGGTCAGCCGGGTATAGCATTCAGCGACGTGGTGGATCAATTGGCGCTGCCAAAAAGCACGGTGTCGCGCCTGCTGCAGACTATGGAAAATCAGGGCATGCTGGAGCGCGATCCCGATAGCCGGCGTTACCGCATCGGCGCGCTGTTGCTGGCGGTATCCAGCCACTATCTGTCGATGCCGCTGGTGGACAGCCTGGCGACCAGTATGGCGCAGCTGTGCCGCCAGACGGCGTGTACCGGCTACCTTTCGGTATTGGAGGGGCAGGAGATCATGGTGATGCGCATGTTTCCCGGCCGCCACTTTTTGCAGGTGGTCACTCCGGCGGGTTACCGTTCACCGGCGGCGGAAACCTCGGTCGGCCGGGCGATACTGGCGCGTGAAAGCGACGAGCAGGTTCGAGCGCGTTATGCCGGCGGTTACCGGGCGGCTTCGCCCAATGCGCCGCAAACGCTGGATGCGCTGTTGCAGAAGTTGCAGCAGGTGAGGCACCAGGGATGGTCGTTGGCACGCAATGAAACTTTGAACAGCATCAGTTCGCTGGCGACCGCGCTGGTGAACAAGCACGGCAGCGAGACGGTGGGGCTGTGTCTGTCCTTCCCTTCGCAGGGTGAGGAACAGCCGTTCGTACCGGAAGTTCTGGCCGAATTAACCGCAGTCACCTGCCAACTGGCGGAAAAATATGGCGATGATTATTGGCAGCAGATCAAATAACGCGTCAGAGCTGTAGCATTCCATCATAATTAACGAGTGCCGACACCAGGGAACTCATTAGTTATATTCCACCGTATTTTATTGGTGGGAATAGATAGGCTGAGTAAGAGAATAATAACGTTATGACGCCAGCAGTTCCAAATAATGGAACTGCTGCGGCGAGCTATCGCCTGGCGTTATTTCCGTCATGCGGCAGGGAATATTCAGGGAAACCAAGCATGAAATCAAATAATCCGCTAAAAGCGGCCGGCACGCTGTTGGTCATGGCGCTACTTTCGGTGATGGGGGCGATCATCGGCGTTCAACTGATCACCACGCTGGGCGTGACGCCCAACACTTCGATCATCGGCGCGCTGATCGCCATGCTGTTGGCGCGCATCCCGCTACAGATGTTTCAACGCTATCGTTCGGTGCATACCCAGAACCTGGCGCAAACGGTGATCTCCTCCGCCACTTTTGGTGCAGCCAACTGTCTGCTGATGCCGATTGCGGTGCCTTACGTGATGGGGCAACCGCAGCTTATTTTACCGATGTTCTGCGGCGTGGCGGCGGCGATGCTGCTCGACGCCTATCTGCTTTATCGTCTGTTCGATACCAAAGTGTTCCCCGCCGCCAATGCCTGGCCGCCGGGCGTCGCCGCCGCAGAGGCGATTAAAGCCGGCGATCGCGGCGGCAAGCAGGCCTGGCTCCTGGTGGTGGGCGTAGTGGTGGGCATCGCTGGATCAATGCTCAAGATCCCCATGGCGGCTTTCGGCACCGCCTTTATCGGCAATATCTGGGCGCTGAGCATGTTCGGCGTCGGGCTATTGCTGCGGGCCTACGCCGAGCCGGTGGCCGGATTCGATATTAACGCCCATTTTATTCCGCACGGCGTGATGGTCGGCGCTGGACTGGTGGCGCTGATCCAGGTCGCGCAGGTGATCCGCAGCCGCCGCGCCGATAGCGCCGGTTATACCCAACCCGACAGCGCCGTAAGCAAAGCGCTCGGTCTGGGCGCGGTCGGCTATATCGTCATCGCCGCTTTTTTGGCCCTGGTCGGCGGGCTGTTTAGCGAGATGTCGCTGCCGATGTTGGCGCTGTTCGTGATTTACGCGGCGTTTGCCGCTTTCGTTCATGAGTTGATCGTCGGTATCGCTGCCATGCACTCCGGCTGGTTTCCCGCGTTCGCGGTGGCGTTGATCACCCTGATAGTCGGTATCCTGATCGGTTTCCCACCGCTGGCGCTATGCATCCTGACCGGTTTTACCGCCGCCACCGGGCCGGCCTTCGCCGACATGGGCTTCGATTTGAAAGCCGGCTTCATCCTGCGCGGCTACGGTGAGGATCTGCAGCAAGAGCTGCTGGGGCGTCGCATTCAGCTGTTTGCGGCGTTGATCGCTTTCATCATCGCCATTCCGGTGGTTTACCTCTCTTACCACAGCTATTTCCTGCAGGATCTGATCCCGCCGGTCGCGCGCGTTTACGCCAAAACCATCGAGGCCGGCGCGCAGCCGGGCATCGCCTGGAGTCTGTTGATCTGGGCGATCCCCGGCGCCGTGGTGCAGCTGGTCGGCGGCCCTAAACGCCAGCTCGGCGTGCTGCTGGCAACCGGCCTGCTGATCAACAACGCCTTGGCCGGGTGGGCGGTGCTGGTCGGCATCGCGCTGCGTGTGGCGATCCTGCGACGTTGGGGGGATCGTGGCCGCACGCCGATGGAGATTATGGCGGCCGGATTTAT
This sequence comes from Serratia sp. CY81684, assembly GCF_052166595.1. Classification (NCBI taxonomy): domain Bacteria; kingdom Pseudomonadati; phylum Pseudomonadota; class Gammaproteobacteria; order Enterobacterales; family Yersiniaceae; genus Serratia; species Serratia sp. CY81684. The sequence continues at coordinate 54,885 of NZ_JBJNOO010000001.1, forward strand.
CGCCGGCGATGCGCTCTACAACTTCTTCAGCTCGATTTTTTCCAGCAAGGGCAAATAGCTCCTGCCGATGACATTGGTGAGGTAAAACGACCATGAGTTTGCAACAAACGCTGCAGGTTTTTGAATTGATTGATAGCGCATTCGTCAGCGGCCAAGACGTCGTCGACCTGTTTGCGTCTTACCCGGCGATCCGGGCCAGCACCTTGCGCGCCGAGGGGCCGAAGGGCGGCACCGATTTCGTGCGTATCGAGATCCCCGGCAGTGCAGGAAAATTCGGCGGTGGTGCGGCGCCGACGCTGGGCATTATCGGCCGCCTGGGCGGCATTGGCGCGCGGCCGACGCGAATCGGGCTGGTGTCCGACGGCGACGGCGCGATCGCCGCCATTGCCGCCGCGCTGAAGTTGGCGGAGATGCAGCGCAAGGGCGACATGCTGCCGGGCGATGTGATCGTCACCACCCATATTTGCCCGAACGCGCCGACCCGGCCGCACGATCCGGTTGATTTTATGGATTCACCGATCGATGACGTGACGATGAACGATAACGAAGTGGTGCCGGAGGCTGACGCCATCCTGTCGATCGACACCACCAAAGGCAACCGCATCATCAATCATAAAGGCTATGCGCTGTCGCCGACGGTGAAAGAGGGGTACATCCTGCGGGTGGCGGAAGATCTGCTGCGCATCATGGAGATGACCAGCGGCCGGCCGGCGGTGACTTTCCCGATCACCACGCAGGACATCACCCCTTACGGCAACGGTGTACATCACCTCAACAGCATCTTGCAGCCCTCGACCGCTACTGCAGCGCCGGTGGTCGGCGTGGCGATCTGCAGCGAATCAGTGGTGCCGGGCTGCGGTACCGGAGCCAGCCACGAAACGGACATCGCGTTGGCGGTCAAATTCGCGGTGGAAGTCGCCAAAGAATTCGGCCGCGGTACCTGCCGGTTCTATGATGCCGCCGAATACGACCGGCTGCTGGCGCTGTACGGCAGTCTGAGCCACCTGCAAAAAAGGAGATAGACCCATGACGGCTTCATTCGCCACGCTGACCATCGGTCAGGCGCCGCGCAGCGATATCATGCCGCTGCTGTCTGCTTATCTGCCGGCGGAGCGAGTGAGGCACGTCGGTTTGCTGGACGGCCTGGATATCGGGCAGGTCGCCGAGCGTTATGCACCGCAACAGGGCGACAAGCTGCTGGTGTCGCGTCTTTTGGACGGTACGCAGGTGACGCTCGGCGCCGCTCGCGTCGAAAGCGGGTTGCAGGAGAAGATCCGCGAACTGGAAGCGACGGGATGCGAGGTGATTCTGTTGCTATGCACCGGCGAATTCGGTCGATTGCAGGCGGAACGGGTGCTGTTGCTGGAACCGGATCGCATTATCCCGCCGTTGATCTCCGCGATCGTCGGCACACACCGTGTCGGCATCGTGGTGCCGGTGGCTGAACAGGTTGGGCAGCAGGCGCGCAAATGGCGGCAGCTGGCGGCGCCGCCGAGCTATGCCGTCGCCAGCCCCTATCTGGCAGATGACGCTGCGCTGGAGCAGGCGGCTTGCACCCTGCTGCGGCAGGGGGCGGAGGTGGTGGTGCTCGATTGTATCGGTTATCACCAGCGTCACCGCGCTTTTCTGCAGGCGCGTCTGTCGGTACCGGTGCTGCTGTCGAACGTACTGGTCGCCAAGCTGGCCGCAGAGTTAATCGACTGATTCAAATAGCCATAAATCTGCGCTCGACGCGACTACGGGCGTTTTGCGCCCGTGAGGCGCCCCGGGCTTCAGCAGCCCTGACTGCCGGCGAGAGGGCCTGTAGCGTTTTACTCTGCGCCGCGATCGCATTTCGCGCGAAAAACCAGTGACAGATCAACCGCAATCCCCCAATATGGATTTTCCATCAAGATGATTACGCGGGTGCCAGTCTATGCTGAAAGTGAATGAGTATTTTGCCGGAAAAGTGAAGTCTATCGGTTTTGACAGTAGCAGCATCGGTCTTACCAGCGTGGGTGTGATGGAAGAGGGCGAATACACCTTCTCCACCGCGCAGCCGGAAGAAATGACGGTGATCACCGGAGCGCTGAAAGTGCTGCTGCCGGGGGCGCCGGACTGGCAGGTGTTTACGCCGGGCGAGAAGTTCTTCGTGCCGGGGCACAGCGAGTTCAACCTGCAGGTGGCCGACGCCACCGCCTATCTGTGCCGCTACCTGAGCAAATAAACGTTGCTCGTTAGGGGAACGCAGGGCTCAGCGAAGGCTGGGCCCTGGTCGTTTCTGCGGCGGGATTAACGCTGGGCTTCGCCGCCGAGCGCTTCGATGGTGTTTTTGATCAACGCCGCCAGCTCGCTGGTCATCAGGATAAAGTCGGCGTCAAAGCGCTGGGCGAAGTCGTCGCGATCGATATCGTCGTTCTGTTCGCGCAGCGTGTCGGCGAACTTCAGGCGCTTGAACGAACCGTCGTCCGACAGCATCAGCTGGATGCGCTCCTGCCAATCCACCGCCAGCTTGGTCACCAGCTTGCCGGCTTCGATGTGCACCGCGATTTCGTCGCTGATCAGATTCTGTTTCTTGCAGCGGATCACGCCGCCTTCTTCCAGAATCGCTTTCAATTCCGCTTCATCCTGAATGGCGAAGCCGGCCGGCATCTCGCCGGAACGCACCCATTCGGTCAGCGTCAGTTCGATCGGGCTTTCCATGGTCAGCGGCACCACCGGCAGCGAGCCGAGGCTTTTACGCAGCAGCGCCAGCGTGTCTTCGGCGCGTTTAGCGCTGGCGGCGTCGACCATGATCAGATCGTTGACGGTGTCTATCCACATGAAGGTCTGGTTGAAGCGGCTGAACGCGCGCGGCAGCAGGCTGTGCAGCACTTCATCCTTCAGCGCGTCTTTCTCGGTTTTCTTCAGTTTGCGGTGTTGCTCCGCCTCCAGGCGCTCAATCTTGGCCTGCAGCTCTTGCTTGATCACCGGCGACGGCAGGATTTTCTCTTCCTTGCGCGCGCAGATGACGATCTGGCCGTTGACCGCGTGCGTCAGCGCATCGCTGTGCGAGCCCATCGGGGAAACCCAGCCGGTCTTCGCCATGTCCTGGCTGCCGCACGGCGTGAAGGCGAACGCGCTGAGTTGTTTTTCCATTTCATCCGCGTTTAACGCCACTTCGCGGCTCAAACGGTAAACCATCAAATTCTTAAACCACAGCATAATGTTATCCCTGGCTGGGCGTGCGTTCGGCACGCTGATTCGTCAAAAGCAGGGCGGCATGATAACGAATTGACGCTGAAAAATCGCCCCATTCTCTCCGAATTGCGTCGCTTTGCGCATCGGGAAAGGACGGGACGGAGAATGGGAAACAGGTGATTCATTCGCGCGCTTACATTAGGCTGTGACAACGCTGCGCGGCATCGAGGAGAAAAAATACGTGCGCATTGGCATCGACTTGGGTGGAACGAAAATTGAAGTGATCGCGTTGGCGAATGACGGGCGGGAGCTGTTTCGCCATCGTATCGCCACGCCGCGCCATGACTACCGGCAAACCCTGGCGGCGATCGCCGGGCTGGTGAAACTGGCGGAGGATCATACCGGCGAACGAGGATCGGTCGGGATCGGCATTCCCGGCACGCTGTCGCCGTTTACCGGGCGAGTAAAGAACGCCAACTCGGTGTGGCTCAACGGCCAGCCTCTGGATAAGGATCTGTCGGCGCTGCTGGCGCGCGAGGTACGCATCGCCAACGACGCCAACTGCCTGGCGGTGTCGGAAGCCACCGATGGCGCCGGCGCCGGCGCGAAAACCGTGTTTGCGGTCATCATCGGCACCGGCTGCGGCGCCGGCGTGGCGCTGAACGGCCAGGCGCATGCCGGCGGCAACGGCATCGCCGGCGAATGGGGGCACAATCCGCTGCCGTGGCAGGATGACGATGAGCTGCGCTACGCCCGCGACGTGCCGTGCTACTGCGGCAAGCCGGGCTGCATCGAAACCTTTATTTCTGGCACCGGTTTCGCCACCGACTATGCGCGCCTGAGCGGCAATGCGCTGCAAGGGCATGAGATCATGGCGCTGAGCGAGCGGGGCGATGCGTTGGCGGAGCAGGCGATTGGCCGCTACGAAATGCGATTGGCGAAATCGCTGGCGCACGTGATCAACATGCTGGATCCGGACGTGGTAGTGCTCGGCGGCGGCATGAGCAACGTGGATCGTCTGTATCGCACGGTGCCGCAACTGGTGAAAGGCTGGGTGTTCGGCGGCGAGTGTGAAACGCCGATCCGCAAGGCGGTTCACGGCGATTCCAGCGGCGTGCGCGGTGCGGCCTGGCTGTGGCCGCAACAGCAGCGCTAAGCGTTGCAACAAAGCGCGAGGCTGCTCGCGCTTTAAACCCTTCACTGTACAAAAACTGGACGGCGCTTTATGCTTTAGCTAACTTAGCTAAGGAGGACGCGTATGCCGATTCAGGCCAATATGCACGAAGCCAAATCCAATCTGAGCCAACTGGCGGACAGAGCCGCGGAGGGAGAAACCGTGATTATTGCAAAAGCAGGGAAGCCGTACGTACAGCTGGTCGCCATCAAGGGGGAAGCGCGCCGCCCTGGCGCCGCCAAGGGCAGGTTCACCGTGCCGGCGGATTTCAACGCCGGGGATGCGGCCATTGCGGCGCTGTTTGAGGGCGATGAATGAAGCGCCTGCTGCTGGATACCCACGCGTTGCTGTGGTGGCTGATCGATGACGCCTGCCTGGGCGCGAACGCCAAAAGGCAGATCGCCGATCCGGGCAATGCGGTGTACGTCAGCGCGGCCAGCATTTGGGAGATCTCGATTAAGCAGGCGCTGGGCACGCTGGCGCTGCCGGAAGACATCTTTGCGATCATCGAGGCCGAAGATTTTCTGTCGCTGCCGATGGACGCCTTTCATTGCCAACAGGCCGGGCAGCTGCCGCCACACCATCAGGATCCTTTCGATCGCATGCTGATCGCGCAGGCGCAGGCCGAGGGGCTGACGCTGATTTCCGCCGACGCGGTGTTTCCGCAGTACGGCGTGCGGGTGGCGGACGCCCGCCGTTAAACCGGCTTTTCCTCGCTTTCGCTGCGCACCCGTTCGATATGAATGGTCAGGAACATCATCTCTTCCGTGGTGAGCTGGTGCTGATAGTGCTTTTCGATGTGACGGTTGATCTTGCCGGCGCAGGCGAATGACTCGCGGTACTTCTCTTTCACCACCTGATACAGCGAGTCGTCGTCGCTGTCGACGTAGTTTTTCCCCAGCAGGCGCTGGGCGAAAAATTTCAAGTGGGTGACGAACCGGTGGTAGCTCAGGGATTCCTCGTTGTAATCAAAGCGGAAATGGTATTTGACCAGGTTGAGGATCTCTTGCATCACGCGGGTAATGTGCAGCGTGTTGTGCATCTCGTCGTTAAGCTGGGCGTTGACCAGGTGCAGGGCGATAAATCCGGCTTCGTCCTCCGGCAGCGCGGTATCCAGCCGCTGGGCGATCAGAGCCAGCGCCTCCAGCCCGACGGCGAATTCGGCCGGGTAGAGTTTTTTAATCTCCCACAGCAGCGCATTTTTGATATCCAGCCCTTGCGCATGGCGCTGCAGGGCGAAATGGATGTGATCGGTGAGCGTGATGTAGACGATGTTATGCAACTTGCCCGGCAGGCGTTCGCGGGCGAGGGTAATGATCCTGTCGGCGGTGGTGACGCAGGCCAATGGGATCTCGGCGAGCAGCTCTTTATAGCGCTCGGCGATTTCACCGCCGTTATGGGTGAACACCTTTTCGATCAGGCTTTCGTCCAGCGTATCGCCGGGCTTCTTTTTAAAGCCGATTCCTTTTCCCATCACCACCGTCTCTTCCTGACGGTCGTCCAGCGTAATCACCACGTTATTATTGAGTATTTTAGCGATTTTCATGGTTTTTCCCGGTGTTTCAGCATCCTGAAAACGAAAAAACCTGACGCCCGGAAGCGATCCCGGGCGTCAGGTTTTGCCTGTATTTTATGTTTCTGTCCTGCGGCCTGAGCGGCGAAGGGGATACAGTAACAATCCTGTTATGCCTGCATAATAACCCGTGCCCGCCGCAGCTCAACGCTTTTCACTGCGGAGTGCCGCCGCGGTCACACTTCTGCGCCGCGCGCGGCGGGATCATTCCAGCCTGAAGTGCGCCTCCAACCGGCTGACGCCGAGCCCGTTGACCTTTTTCACTTTGATCTGCACCGGAATACGCTCTTTCATCGCCTCGACGTGACTGATCACGCCAATGGTTTTGCCGGAGGCGTTCAGACTGTCCAGCGCGTCCAGCGCGGTATCGAGGGTTTCGGCATCCAGCGTGCCGAAACCTTCGTCGAGGAACAGCGAGTCGATGCTGGTTTTGTGGCTGACCAGATCGGACAACGCCAGCGCCAGCGCCAGGCTGACCAGGAAACTCTCGCCGCCGGACAGGGTGCGGGTATCGCGCAGCGCGTCCGCCTGCCAGGTGTCGACCACCTGCAGTTCCAGCGCGTCGCTGGTCTTGCGCTGCAGCAGATAGCGCCCGTGCAGCCGGCCGAGCTGATTGTTGGCCAGGTAAACCAGATGATCGAGCGTCAGCCCCTGAGCGAAGCGGCGGAACTTGTCGCCTTCTTTCGAGCCGATCAGCTGGTTGAGGTAGCTCCAGTCGTCGTAGTCTTGCTGGCTGCGGGCGATTTGCTCGAACAGCGCCTGCTGATTGAGGCGGCGGGCGGCGTCGCTTGCCAGCTGATTGCGCAGTTCGCCCTGACGCAGCTGCAACGTTTTCAACTGCTGTGCCAGTTCGGCCAGCGATTGGGTGAGCGCATCGAGATCCGCGTTGGCTTCATCCAGCCCTTCAGGGCGGTTCTGCCGGTGCTGCTCCAGCGTTTGCGTCGCCTGTGTCAGCAGGGCGGTGGCTTCTACCTGCCGCTGTTGCAACTGCTCTTTGCGCTGCTGCAATTCGCGGCGCAGGACATCGTCCAGCAGCGCGGCGGCGAAGGCGGTTTCATCGGCGAATTCGCTGTCGGCCAGCGCCTGCTGCCACTGCTGCTGCGCCTGCTGCAGCCGCTCCTGCATCTGGGTGTGTTGTTGTTGCAGCCCGGCCTGCTGGCCGGCCAGGCGCTCGCGCAGTTCCTGCGCCTTTTGCCACTGCTCGGCGGCCTGCAAACTGGCCTGTTCACAGGCGGTTTGTTTGGCGCGCAGCTGTTCGCGCACCTCGGCGACCTGTTGTTCGCCGAACAGCGCCAGCCGCTGCGCGCGTCGTTCGGCAAGGGTCTTCTCGCCTTCTTGCCAGCGTTGTTGCAGCTCTTGCTGCTGTTGCAGGCTGTCGGCGTGGGCTTTCTGCAGCAGCGTAAAGCGTTCTTTGAGCAACGCCAGCTGTTGCTGCGTCTGCTGCTGCTGCGTTTGCAAAGCGATGAGCGCATCCTTCGCCTGCTGTACCGCCTGCGCCGCCTGTTCATGCTGCTGCAGCGCCTGTTGCCCGCGCCGTTCTTCGTCGTCGCAGCCGTTCAGCCAGGCGCTGAGTTGCTCGCCATCCGCCAGCGTAAAGTCGAACGCCAGCGGCGCGCTGAGCTGCCGCCACTGCTGCTGTTGGCCGGCCAGCTGTTGTTCATCCTGCGCGATGGTTTGCTGCTGACGCTGCAATTGCTGTTGCAGGTTGTCGTAACGGGCTCGCAGCTCGACGCCTTGTTTTTGCAATGCTTCGGTCTGGACTTTCATTTGCTCCAGACGTTGCGCGGTTTCTGACAGTTTTACCTCTTGGTATTGTTCTACCGCCGGGTGCTCGCATGAGCCGCACAGCGGGCAGGGGGCGGCGGGTTGCAAACGGGCGCGCTCGGCCTCCAGACCCACGATCCGTTGTTCCAGCGCATAGGTTTTTTCAACATCGGCCTGGTGGGCTTTCTGCTGCTTAAATCGCTGACGGATGAGTTCTAGCTGTGGTTCCAACTGGGTAAGTTCATGTTGACCGCTGTTTAGCTCTTGCCGCTGTTGTTCCAGCCGTTTAACGATTTGCTGCGATAAAGAGGATAGAGTAAACAGCTGCTGGCGCGTTGGGCGCAGATCCGCCAGGACGCTCAGGCGCTGGCGCAGCGGGGCCAGCGGCGTTTGCGCCTCCAGCGCCTGCTGCTGTTGCTGTTGAACGGCCAGCGCTTCGGTCAGCGTGTTCAACTGCTGCTGATGCTGTGCGGCCTGCCTCGTCAGTTGGCTGCGCTGAGCGGTGAGCTGCTCCAGCGCGGTCTGCTGCTGGGCGAACTGCTGCGCGGCGGCATCGCCGGCCTGTCTACGTTCGGCCTGTGTCGACTGCAGTTGGGTTATTTGATGGTCGAGCGGGGCGACCTGCTCGTCGATCAGCTGTTGCTGTTGCCGCATGTGTTCGGCATGCGCTTGCTGCGCCTGGCGGGTTTTCTCCACCGCCTGCTGCAGCGGGGTCAACTGCGCCGACTGCTGTTCCTGCTGTTGCGTCAGCTGGGCTGTCTGCTGTTGTATCGTTTGCAGCTCGGCGCGGCAGCGATCGCGTTCACCGCGCAGCGGCCGCAATTTCTCGGCCGGCTCGCTGAGCGCCAGCCGCTGCAGCTGCGGGGCGGCCTCCGCCTGCTCGCGCTGGGCGGTGTCCAGCCGCAATTGCCCCTCGCTTTGCTGTTGCCGGAGGCGTTGCCATTGCTGCAGCCAGCTCAGCGCCTGTTGCTGCCGCTGGGTTTGTTCGCCGAGAGCGATTTCCTGCGCGCTCAGCGCCGCCAGCTGTTCGGTCAGAGACTGGCGCTGTTCGTCGTTCAGCAGTTCGATGCCGCTGGCGCGTTGATGCAACGCATCCAGATCGGTTTTGGCCTGCTTGTGCGACTCGAACACCTGTTCGGACAACCGCCCGTAGATTTCGGTGCCGGTCAGCTCTTCCAGCAGCTCGGCGCGATCGTTGGCGTCGGCGTTGAGGAAGGCGGCGAACTGCCCCTGAGACAGCATCATCGATTTGGTGAAGCGGCCAAAGTCCAGCCCGGTGATGGCGGCGGTAAGCTCCAGCTTGTCGCGCACCTTGTCCGCCAGGATCTTGCCGTCTTCGCGGCGTGCCAGTTCGACCTTCGGCGCCTGCAGATTGCCGTCCGGCGCGTTTTTGGCGCGGCGCTGGCTCCAGAAGGCGCGATAGCCGATGCCCTTGACCTCGAACTCGACCTCCGCCAGCGATTCGGCGGTGTGGCGGGTCATCAGTTCATTCTGGCTTGGCGTGACGTTGAGACGCGGCGTCTGGTGGTACAGCGCCAGGCAAATGGCGTCCAGCAGGGTGGTTTTGCCCGCGCCGGTCGGGCCGGTAATGGCGAACAGACCGTTGCTGGCGAACGGCTCGGCGGTGAAGTCAATTTTCCATTCGCCCTGCAGCGAGTTGAGGTTTTTTAACCGCAGGCTGAGGATTTTCATGGGTTGCTCTCTTCAGGGTTGTGCTGCACCGCCTCGACCACCTGGCGGAACAGTTGGTGCATCCGCCGTTGGCGCGCTTCGGGCATGTCGGCCTCCTGCGCCAGGCGCCGTTCGAACACCTCGTTGACGCTCAGCTCGTTGAGCGTTTCCTTATCCTGCTGCGCGATCGCCTGGCGGCGCTGCTCTTTACTGCGCCGCAGCAGCACCACTTCCACCGGCAGCGCATCCGCCATCAGCTGGATGCGGCGTTGGATATCGCTGAGGTAGTCCTGCGTCGCCACTTCGATATCCAGCCACACCGGCAGCTCGCCGGCATAATCGGCAAATTGCCGCAGCTGCCGTTCGATCTCGGCCAGATCGCCTTTGAGCAGTTGCATGGGCTGAAACTGCGGGATCGTTAACGTTTCTACCCGCTGCAAAGCGCCGTCGGCGAAATCCACCAGGAAGACGCTTTTGGCTTTGCCCAGCTCATCGAAGCTCAGCGGGATCGGCGAGCCGCTATAGCGAATATGCTCCGATTTGGCGACGTTCTGCGCGCGGTGAATGTGGCCCAGCGCGATATAGTCGGCGGGGGGGAAGGCCTGCGCCGGGAAGGCGTCGAGGGTGCCGATATAGATGTCGCGCACCGAGTCGGAGGTGGTAACGCCGACGGTGGTCAGGTGGCCGGTGGCGACGATCGGCAGTGGCAGGCCCAACTGGTCGCGGCGCTCGCAGGCCGCCTGATACAGCGTTTGGTAATGTTCGGCGATGGCTTCCTGCAACGCCTGCTGTTTCTGCGCGCCGGATTCGCCGGCGCGGCTGGTGAGCAGATCGCGCGGCCGCAGGAACGGGATGGCGCACAGCACCGCGCCCGGCTGGCCGTCGCGTTGGTTAAGCACCACGATCTGCTGTTCCGGGGCGCCCTGCGCGCTGGCGATCACCGTGGTGTTCAGGCAGGAAAGCAGTTCACGCGATTCGTTCAGCGTCGCGACCGAATCGTGGTTGCCGCCCAGCACCACCAGCTGGCAGCCGGTGCGCTGCAGTTCCACCACGAAGCGGTTGTACAGCTCGCGGGCATAGCTGGGCGGCGAGCCGGTATCGAACAGATCTCCGGCGACGATCAGCGCATCCACCTGCTGCTGATCTACCTGTTCGATCAGCCAGTTCAGAAAAGCCTGGTGCTCGGCGGCGCGGCTTTTGGTGAAAAAGTACTGGCCAAGGTGCCAGTCAGAGGTGTGGATCAGGCGCATGACACTCCCGGATGCAAAGATAATGGCGATGATTATAAAGGCCGCGGCGGCGGCTGTCCCGGCGCAATGATGATGACAACCGGATGATTTTTCGTTACTGCGGGAAATAATCGCTATGCTTACTGCCTATAACAGCCGGTTTTTTTCATAAAAGTGTCACAAAACTGACGCATAATGGCGCCCGAAAAGTCGCTAACACATTGGCAGGATTGACGATGGCAAGACGCATACTGGTGGTGGAAGACGAAGCGCCGATCCGTGAGATGGTGTGCTTTGTGTTGGAACAGAATGGTTACCAACCGTTGGAAGCCGAAGATTATGACAGCGCCGTGACGCGTCTGTCTGAGCCGTTCCCTGATTTGGTGTTGCTTGACTGGATGTTGCCCGGTGGTTCCGGCATTCAGTTTATCAAACATATGAAGCGCGAAGCGCTGACCCGCGATATCCCGGTGATGATGCTGACCGCGCGCGGCGAAGAAGAAGACCGGGTGCGCGGCCTGGAAGTGGGGGCGGATGATTACATCACCAAGCCGTTCTCGCCCAAGGAGCTGGTGGCGCGCATCAAAGCGGTCATGCGCCGCATTTCGCCGATGGCGGTGGAAGAAGTGATTGAAATGCAAGGGTTGAGCCTGGATCCGTCCTCCCACCGCGTAATGGCGAACGATCAGGCGCTGGATATGGGGCCGACCGAGTTCAAGCTGCTGCACTTCTTTATGACCCACCCGGAGCGGGTTTATAGCCGCGAGCAGTTGCTTAATCACGTCTGGGGCACTAACGTTTATGTGGAAGACCGTACCGTTGACGTGCATATCCGTCGGCTCCGCAAGGCGTTAGAAACCAGTGGGCATGATAAAATGGTTCAAACCGTTCGGGGCACCGGCTACCGGTTCTCAACGCGCTACTGATCGCGCCGCGCTGGAGAATATGCCGTGTTAGAACGTCTGTCGTGGAAGAGGCTGGCTTTGGAGCTGGCTCTTTTCTGTCTGCCCGCCTTACTGCTGGGGCTGATTTTCGGTTATCTGCCCTGGTTCCTGCTGGCCTCTGCGCTGGCTGCGCTGGTGTGGAATTTCTACAACCAGCTCAAACTCTCCCATTGGCTGTGGATCGACCGCAGCATGACGCCGCCGCCCGGCCGCTGGAGCTGGGAGCCGCTGTTCTATGGCCTGTATCAGATGCAGCAGCGCAACCGCCGCCGCCGGCGCGAGCTGGCGCTGCTGATCAAGCGCTTTCGCAGCGGGGCCGAATCGCTGCCTGACGCGGTGGTGATGACCACCGTCGAAGGCAATATCTTCTGGTGCAACGGGCTGGCGCAGCATCTGCTCGGCTTTCGCTGGCCGGAAGACAACGGCCAGCACATCCTTAACCTGCTGCGTTATCCGGAATTCAGCCACTATCTGCAACAGCAGGAGTTTTCGCGCCCGCTGACGCTGCAGCTGAACAACGAACACTACGTCGAATTCCGCGTGATGCCGTATTCCGAAGGGCAATTGCTGATGGTGGCGCGCGACGTCACCCAGATGCGTCAGTTGGAGGGCGCGCGGCGCAACTTCTTCGCCAACGTCAGCCATGAGCTGCGTACGCCGCTGACGGTGCTGCAGGGCTATCTGGAGATGATGGGCGACGAAGAGCAGGATGGCTCGCTGCGCAGCAAGGCGCTGAGCACCATGCAAGAGCAGACTCGCCGGATGGACGGGCTGGTCAAGCAACTGCTGACGCTGTCGCGCATCGAGGCGGCGCCCAATGTCGACATGAACGAGCGGGTGGATATTCCGCTGATGCTGCGGGTGTTGCAGCGTGAGGCGCAATCGCTGAGCGGCGGCAATCACGAGATCACCTTCCGGGTGAACGAACAGCTCAACGTGTTCGGCAATGAAGACCAGTTGCGCAGCGCGGTGTCTAACCTGGTGTACAATGCGGTCAACCACACGCCGAAGGGCACCCATATCGAAGTCAGCTGGCAGCAGACGGCGCATGGCGCGCAGTTCCAGGTCAGCGACAACGGGCCTGGCATCGCCGCCGAGCACCTGCCGCGCCTGACCGAGCGTTTCTACCGCGTCGACAAGGCCCGCTCGCGCCAGACCGGCGGCAGCGGGCTGGGGCTGGCGATCGTCAAGCACGCGCTCAGCCATCACGACGCGCGGCTGGAGATCCTCAGCGAACCGGGGATCGGCACCCGCTTTATCTTTACCTTGCCCAATCGGTTGATTGTTCCCGCCGCTTTATCAGAGAATGCGGTGAAAAATTAACGCGAGACACCGGTATGACCCGAATCACCCGAGGGCTGTTGCTTTGCCTGGCGCTGCTGGCCGGACGCGGCGCGCTGGCGCAGCCTGACGGCATGTTGGCGGGCAACCTGTCCAGCGTCGGCTCCGACACGCTGGCGAATCTGATGGCGCTGTGGGCGCAGGATTTCAGCCAGCATTATCCCAACGTCAACCTGCAGATCCAGGCCGCCGGTTCGTCGACCGCGCCGACCGCGTTGGCGGCGGGCGCCGCGCAGCTGGGCCCGATGAGCCGGCCGATGAAGGCGGCCGAGGTTTCGGCGTTCGAACACCGTTACGGCTATGCGCCGCTGGCGGTGCCGGTAGCGGTGGATGCGCTGGTGGTGTTGGTGCATCAGGACAATCCGCTGCGCGGCCTCAACCTGCAGCAGCTCGACCGCATTTTCTCCGCCACCCGGCGCTGCGGCGAAAGCCAGCCGCTGACGCGCTGGGGCGAGCTGGGGCTGCGCGGCGACTGGGCGACGCGCTCGCTGCAACGCTTCGGCCGCAACTCGGCGTCCGGCACCTACGGCTATTTCAAACTGCGCGCGCTGTGCGGCGGCGATTTCATGCCGCGCGTCAATGAGCTGCCCGGTTCGGCCTCGGTAGTGCAGGCGGTGGCCGGTTCGCTCAACGGCATCGGCTACGCCAGCATTGGCTTTCGCGCCAGCGGCGTGCGGCTGCTGCCATTGGCGGAGTCGGGAGAGGACTATGTCGCGCCTACCGCCGCCAACGTGCGCAACGATCGCTACCCGCTGTCGCGCTATCTGTATATCTACATCAACAAAGCCCCCCATCAACCGCTGGAGCCGCTGACCGCCGCGTTTCTCGATCGCGTGCTGTCGACACCAGGGCAAAGCCTGGTCAATCACGACGGCTATCTGCCACTGCCGCCGGCCGCCCTGCAGAAGACCCGCCAGGCGCTCGGGTTGCCACCGCTCGCGCCGGCCACGGTGCAATAAGCGACAAAAAGCGGCGTAATTTTCGCCTTTTCTCACGGCAAAACGGAGCTTATACCACGCGAAAACCGGGCATTTATTGGCGTTTTCGCGCGGTAAAGTGCTATATGCTTCACGTTTCGTGAATTCATTGTTCAAAAATGATACAAATCATGTAGTGTATATTTATTGATAGCCAATATGATCGACTGGTGGCTAAAGTTTATATGGTCGATAGCTCTGCTTTTCGCCGTGCGTCTTGCCTTGAAGCGCTATAAACGTTTACCTTAGCCTTCGTTGTCGGATTAAACCTCCATTTTTATAACTCCTAAAATTTTGCCCATCTTCATGAGCGGCCACTTTCGAATAGGGACATAAACGCCGGATCGACTGCGTTTAGGGTGCTTATTTGGCGCTGCGACGATCGGGCATGCCGGCAACCGGGTGGGGCGTTTCGCCACCACGCTATCGGACAATTTTTTTCATTTGAACAGGCAACACGACATCGTATGAGTCATCGTTTAACGTCAAAAGATATCCTGGCACTGGGCTTTATGACCTTTGCCTTATTCGTTGGGGCCGGGAACATCATTTTCCCGCCGATGGTCGGCTTGCAGTCCGGTGAACACGTCTGGACTGCGGCGCTGGGCTTCCTGATCACCGCCGTGGGCCTGCCGGTCATCACCGTCATCGCGCTGGCGCGCGTCGGCGGCGGCATCGACGCCCTCAGTTCGCCGATCGGCCGCGGCGCCGGCCTGCTGCTGGCGACCGTCTGCTACCTGGCCGTTGGCCCGCTGTTCGCCACGCCGCGCACCGCCACTGTGTCCTTCGAAGTGGGCATCGCCCCGCTGACCGGCGACGGTGCCATGCCGCTGTTCATCTACAGCCTGGTGTACTTCGCGCTGGTGATCGGCATCTCCCTGTATCCGGGCCGCCTGCTCGATACCGTCGGCCACGTGCTGGCGCCGCTGAAGATCGTCGCGCTGGCCGTACTGGGCATCGCCGCGCTGCTGTGGCCTGCCGGCGCGCCGATTCCGGCGACGACGGCTTATCAGAGCGTGCCTTTCTCCTCCGGCTTCGTTAACGGCTATCTGACCATGGATACGCTGGGCGCGCTGGTGTTCGGCATCGTTATCGTCAACGCGGCGCGCTCGCGCGGCGTGAAAGACGCCGGCCTGTTGACCCGTTACACCATTCTGGCCGGTTTGATCGCCGGCGTGGGCCTGACGCTGGTGTACCTGAGCCTGTTCAAGCTGGGTTCCGGCAGCGGCGCGCTGGTTCCTGACGCCACCAACGGCGCGGTGATCCTGCACGCTTACGTTCAGAACACCTTCGGCGGCCTGGGCAGCTTCTTCCTGGCGGCGCTGATCTTCATCGCCTGCATGGTGACCGCGGTAGGCCTGACCTGCGCCTGCGCCGAGTTCTTCGCGCAATACCTGCCGTTCTCGTACAAGACGCTGGTGTTTATTCTGGGCCTGTTCTCGATGGTGGTGTCCAACCTCGGCCTGAGCCACCTGATCCAGATCTCCATTCCGGTGCTGACCGCGATTTACCCGCCGTGCATCGTGCTGGTGGTGCTGAGCTTCACCCTGCGTTGGTGGCACAGCGCGCCGCGTATCATCGCGCCGGTGATGCTTGTCAGCCTGTTGTTTGGTATTCTTGACGCGGTGAAAGCGTCCAGCTTCCAGCAGCTGCTGCCGGCCTGGACCACTCACCTGCCGCTGGCGGAGCAGGGGTTGGCATGGTTGCCGCCTTCGCTGCTGATGCTGGTGCTGGTCGCGATTTATGATCGGGTGTGCACGCGTTCCCAAGTGACCGCGCACTGATAATCCCCCGGCTTAATCCAGGGCCACGGACATGTCCGTGGCTTTTTTACGTTTAAAACTATGGGTCATCTTCATGCAACAACAGTCACCCACCACCGCCTCCGACAATAAGCTGAAACGCGGCCTCAGTACGCGCCATATCCGCTTTATGGCGCTGGGATCGGCCATCGGCACCGGGTTGTTCTACGGCTCGGCGGACGCCATCAAAATGGCCGGCCCGAGCGTGCTGCTGGCTTACCTGATCGGCGGCATCGTGGCCTTCATCATCATGCGCGCACTGGGGGAGATGTCGGTCAATAACCCGCAGGCCAGCTCATTTTCCCGCTACGCGCAGGACTACCTCGGCCCGATGGCGGGTTACATCACCGGCTGGACTTACTGCTTTGAAATTCTGATCGTCGCCATCGCCGACGTGACCGCCTTCGGCATTTATATGGGCGTCTGGTTCCCGGAAGTGCCACACTGGATCTGGGTGCTGAGCGTGGTGCTGATCATCGGTGCCATCAACTTGATGAGCGTCAAGGTATTCGGCGAGCTGGAGTTCTGGTTCTCGTTCTTCAAGGTCGCCACCATCATCATCATGATCGCGGCCGGCATCGGCATCATCATCTGGGGTATCGGCAACGGCGGGCAACCGACCGGCATTCATAACCTGTGGTCGAACGGCGGCTTCTTCAGCAACGGCGTTATCGGCATGATCCTGTCGCTGCAGCTGGTGATGTTCGCTTACGGCGGCATTGAAATCATCGGCATCACCGCCGGCGAAGCCAAAGATCCGAAAAAATCGATTCCCAAAGCCATCAACTCGGTGCCGTGGCGCATTCTGGTGTTCTACGTCGGTACGCTGTTTGTCATCATGTCGATCTACCCGTGGAACCAGGTGGGCACCAACGGCAGCCCGTTCGTGCTGACCTTCCAGCATATGGGCATCACCGTGGCGGCAGGCATCCTCAACTTCGTGGTGATCACCGCTTCGCTGTCGGCGATCAACAGCGACGTGTTCGGCGTTGGCCGCATGCTGCATGGCATGGCCGAGCAGGGCCATGCGCCGAAGATGTTCAGCAAGGTGTCGAAACGCGGCATTCCCTGGGTGACGGTGGTGGTGATGATGCTGGCGCTGCTGCTGGCGGTGTACCTCAACTACATCATGCCGGAGAGCGTATTCCTGGTGATCGCCTCCCTGGCGACCTTCGCCACCGTGTGGGTGTGGATCATGATCCTGTTCTCCCAAATCGCCTTCCGCCGCAGCCTGAGCAAAGAGCAGGTGAAGCAGCTGGCGTTCCCGCTGCGCGGCGGGGTGTTCACCTCGGTGGTGGCGATCGTGTTCCTGGTATTCATCATCGGCCTGATCGGCTATTTCCCGACCACGCGCGTCTCGCTGTACGCCGGCCTGGTCTGGGTGGTGTTGCTGCTGGCGGGGTACTGGTTCAAGGTCAACCGCCAGAAAAAACGCGCGCTGCTGGCGACGCAGCAAGACTAAATGAAAAAACACCGGCTGAGGCCGGTGTTTTTTTAGGGGCAGGCGTTAAGCGAAGTCCAGCTTGCGCAGTTTAGAAACGTCGATGGACTGCCTGGCCTGCCACAGATCGTAAGCATCCTGCATGCCCATCCAAACCTGTTCGGAACTGCCTATCACGATGGACAGGCGGATGGCCATTTCCGGCGAGATATCGGATTTTCCGCTGATCAGGCGTTGAACCGTGGAGGGGGCGACGTCCAGCGCTTTAGCCAGCGCGCGCGCGCTGAGATTCAGCGTTTCCATGGTTTCTTTGATCAACTCGCCAGGATGAGGGGGGTTATGCATGCGGTTCATTAGTGATAGTCCTCATAATTCACGATATAAACATCACCCTCGACCAGTTCAAACGTGATACGCCAGTTGCCGGTTACGGTGACGGACCATTGCCCGCTGCGAGCGCCCGTTAGCGGGTGCAAGAAGAAGCCGGGCAGATCCACGTCATCAATCACTTTCGCCAGATCCAGCACGCTCAGCCGCAGCGCGATTTTCTTCGCCTGTTTGGCGTCGATACCTGCCGTTGAACCGGTTTCGAAAAATTTTTTGAGTCCTTTATGCTTGAAGCTTCTTATCATCCTGATGGCTCCATGAGTGTTGCGCTATACGCATCATAGCCAGGTGTTGCGTATGGCGCAACAAAATGGAGCGTTTTTTGACCTTTATGTCAGGCGTTTATCTTCCACTTCCTCATCCCCGGCGGCGCGCGCTTCGATGCGCATACCGCCGTCGTTCAGGCGTTCCTCCTCTTCCTCGCCGGCGCAGCGTGCCAGCACTTCGCGAATGTCCTGCAGATTGCTGCTAAGGGCGCTCAGCGAAGGTTGCAGATTGCGGGGCATGCGGCTTTCATCCAGCGATGCGCTGTGCAGGCAGCCGATAAACAGCAGCGTGGCCATCAGGGTGAACAGCCGATGACGTAACCGTTTCAGCAAGAGCTTTCCCTCTCGGTGGTGAAGGTGATGGCGCATTAACGCCGTTTTCGCCGGGGAAAAGAAGGGGATGGAGATATCTGCTGGCAATTGAAAGCGAATAATTACCAGCAGACACAGTTACGTCAGCCGACGTCAGGAAGCGTTCGCGCTTTGTTGCAGCATGCCGCGCAGGTCGTTGCCGGTCGGCGTCTGATGCACGCGCAGGCCGAACTCGTCGATCACCGCCAGGATATGGTCGAAAATATCCGCCTGAATGCTTTCATACTCCGCCCAGACCGTGGTGTTGGTGAAGGCGTAGATTTCCAGCGGCAGGCCCTCCGGCGTCGGCGCCAGCTGGCGCACCATCAGCGTCATGTTCTGGTGAATACGCGGATGAGCGCGCAGGTAGGCTTCCAGATAGGCGCGCAGCGTGCCGAGGTTGGTGAGACGGCGGCCGTTGAGCGGCGAGGCCAGATCGACGGCGATCTCCTGGTTGTGCTGGCTCAGCTCCTGGGTTTTGTTATTCAGATAGCTGTGCAGCAGCGGGTTGCGCTGCAGGCGGCGCTGTTCCTCTTCCGACAGGAAGTGCACGCTGCCGGTGTCGATATTCAAGCTGCGCTTGATGCGGCGCCCGCCGGATTCCGACATCGAACGCCAGTTCTTGAATGAGTCGGAGATCAGCGCATAGGTGGGGATGGTGGTGACGGTGTTGTCCCAGTTGCGCACTTTGACCGTGGTCAGGCCGATGTCGGTGACCGCGCCGTCGGCGCCGTATTTCGGCATTTCCAGCCAGTCGCCGATCTTGAGCATATCGTTGGCGGAGAGCTGAATGCCGGCCACCAGCCCGAGGATCGGATCCTTGAACACCAACATCAAGACCGCGGTCATGGCGCCCAGGCCGCTGAGCAGCAGCAGCGGCGATTTGCCCATCAGCAATGAGACGATCATGATGCCGATCAGGATCGCCGCCACCAGTTTCAGGCCCTGGAAAATGCCGCGTAGCGGCAGCTGATTGGAAATCGGGCTTTGGCGCAGCAGCGCCAGCAGCGTATCCAGCAGCGAAAACAGCGACAGCAGGGTGAAGGCGAGGATCCACACCTGCGCGGCGGTGACGATCACCGCCTGGGTCTGGCTGCCGCTCTGCAGCCACAGCGTCGCCTGGATACTGATGATCACCCCTTGCAGCAGCAGTGCCACGCGCTGGAACAGTTTGTATTGGGTGATGGCCTGTTGCCAGACGCGCTGCGATTGCTGGCCACGGCGCTGAAGAGCAGCCAACACCACCCGGTGCAGCACCAGGTGGATCGCTACCGAGATCAGAACAATCAACCCCAATACCATCAACAGCGACATCACTCCGCCGAATTCCAAACCAAACTGTTCCAGCCAGCGCGTTATCTGTTGTTGCATTACCGCTCCTTAAAAAATGCGCAAAAAATATCCTGTAAACTTAAAACGCGTTAGCCTAAGGGGTAACGTGCAGGATTTGTACCTGTTTACCTTTTTTTACATCAAGTTAGCGTTATTTTTCGGTCTCCGCCCCCCGGCTCATCCCCGGGTTTTGCGGCCAGAGAGGAGGGGGAGTTGCACTTAACGTGGCATTGTTCGTTTCTTGAAGAACGCCGTCGATTTCGTTTGGTACAGCAGGAGAACAGTATGCTTAACGCCTGGCATCAACCGGTCCCGCCTTTTGTGGTGAAACAAGGGCAACGTTTGGATATCACGCTGTGGTTACAAGGGGATGAACTGCCGGAACGGGTGTTTTTGCGCGCCGAACCGGACAATGAAGAGTGGCTACTGGTGATGAAAGCGCAGCGCCACGAGGGGATGCGGCGCTACCAGGCCAGCCTGACGCTGAATGAGGGCGAGCCGACGCGGCGATACTGCTTCAAGCTGCTGTGGGCCGATCGCCAACAGTGGTTCGGCCCGCAGGGCTGGTCGTCAACGCCGCCGGGCCAGCTGGCGCAGTTCGCCGTCGACGATCCTGACAATGGCCCCGAGTGGGTGGCGGATCAGCTGTTCTACCAGATTTTCCCCGATCGCTTCGCCAGCAGCGGCGGCGAGCACGGCATCCAGAGCGGCAGCTATCGCCATCATGCGGCCGGCGCCGAGGTAATTCGGCGCGACTGGCAGCACCCGTTGGAGGATCGCCACGCCGCCTCGACCTTTTACGGCGGCGATCTGGACGGCATCAGCGGCAAACTGCCGTACCTGCAGCAGCTGGGCGTGACGGCGTTGTACCTGAACCCGATTTTTACCGCGCCGAGCGTGCATAAGTACGATACCGAGGACTATTACCAGGTCGATCCGCACTTCGGCGGCAACGCGGCGCTGCAGCGTTTGCGAGTAAGCACTCACAAGGTGGGCATGAAACTGGTGCTGGACGGGGTATTCAACCACACCGGTGATTCGCACCCGTGGTTTGACCGCCATCGTCAGGGCGAAAACGGCGCCTGTCACCACCCCGATTCGCCGTATCGCGGCTGGTTCAACTTCTACCCGGACGGCCGCGCGCTCGACTGGAAGGGCAACGCCAGCCTGCCGAAGCTCAACTTCGCCGAGCCGCAGGTGGCGGAAGCGATTTATCAGGGCGAAGGCAGCGTGGTGCGTCACTGGCTGCGCCCGCCGTACAGCATCGACGGCTGGCGGCTGGACGTGGTGCATATGCTGGGGGAGAACGGCGGCGCCACCGGCAATCTGCGCCACCTGGCGGGCATCTATCAGGCGGTGAAGCAGGAGAATCCGCAGGCCTATGTCTTGGGCGAGCACTTTGGCGACGCGCGCCGCTGGCTGCACGCCGGCGTGGAGGATGCGGCGATGAACTACATGGGCTTCGCGCTGCCGGTGCGGGCGTTTTTGGCGGGGCTGGACGTGGCCTACCACCCGGTGCGGCTGGACGCCGCCGGGTGCGCGCAGTGGATGGACGGTTACCGCGCCGGGCTGCCGCACAGCCGCCAGCTGATCCAGTTCAATCAGCTGGACAGCCACGATACCGCGCGTTTCCTCACGCTGTTGCAGGGGAACGCGGCGCGCATGCAGATGGCGGCGGTGTGGCTGCTGAGCTGGATCGGTGTGCCTTGCCTCTATTATGGCGATGAGATTGGGTTGGACGGCGGCAACGATCCGTTCTGCCGCAAGCCGTTCCCGTGGGACGTCGGCGACTGGGACCGGCCGCTGCTGGCGCTGTTCCAGCGCATGGCGGCGCTGCGTAAACAGAGCCTGGCCTTGCGCCGTGGCGGCTGCCAGGTGCTGTACGCCAGCGGCGAAACGCTGGTGTTCGTGCGCCTGTATCAGCAGGAGCAGGTGCTGGTGGCGCTGCAGCGCGACGGCAGCGGCCAGGCGCAGCTGCCGCATAACCCGCTGTTGGCGCGCGGCCCGTGGCGGCGTGTGGAAGGGCGGGGAGAGTTGAGCGAAACGGCGGGCGGGTTGCGCCTGCAGTTGGCGGAAGAGTCGGCCACCGTATGGCGCTGCGAGGGCTAAAGGGAGTGCGGGGGCAGAAACGCCCCCGCGATTAAGGTGAGTGGGTATTTACATCAGTAACCGACAGCCGAGCCTGCCGGACGGCGCACGTCGTTGGCGCCGTACAGATAGCCTTCACGCACTTTACCGGAAACTGCCGAATCGTTGCCGGAGTTGGCCGGGCTGACGCCCGCCGCGCCCGGCAAACCGACCAGAATCAGTTCGGCGGCGCCCCACGGCGTTTGCTCGACCATCTTATAACCCATGCCGCTCAGCAGCTTCAGCGTATCGGCGGAAACGCCGCGCTGTTCGTAGTACACCTCATCCGGCAACCATTGGTGATGGATGCGCGGTGCGTCTACCGCTTCCTGCGGCGCCATGCCGTGGTCGATCACGTTCAACGCAGTCTGCAGGGTGATGGTGATGATGCGCGAACCACCAGGCGAGCCTAGCACCATAAAGATCTTGTTGTCCTTGGTTACCAGCGTCGGGCTCATTGACGATAGTGGGCGCTTACCGGGGGCAATGCTGTTGGCGGTGCCCTGCACCAGCCCGTACAGGTTTTTCTCGCCCACTTTGACCGTAAAATCGTCCATCTCGTCGTTGAGGAAGAAGCCGGTGCCCGGTGCGATCACCACGGCGCCGAAGCGGCCGTTGACGGTATAGGTGGTGGAGACCGCGTTGCCGTCGTGATCGACGATCGAATAGTGGGTGGTTTCCGGCTTCTCATGCGGCTCCATGCCGGGCTGCACGTTTTCCGACGGCGTGGCCTTGTCCGCGACGATTTTCTTGCGGATCTGCTCGGCGTAGCTCTTGCTCACCAGCCGGTCGATCGGGTTCTTGATGAATTCCGGGTCGCCAAGGTAGGTGTTGCGATCCATGTAGGCATGGCGCATCGCTTCGGTCATGGTGTGAATGGCCGCCGCCGAGTTGAAGCCCATGCTCTTCAGATCATAGCCTTCCACCACGTTGAGGATTTCGCACAGCGTCACGCCGCCGGAGCTGGGAGGCGGCGCTGACACGAACTTGTAGCCGCGATAGCTGCAGGTGATCGGTGGGGTTTCGGTGACTTTATAGTTGGCGAAGTCGGCCGCCGTCAAAATGCCGCCGCCCTGTTTGGCCGCCGCCTCCACCGACTGCGGGATCTTGCCTTTATAGAAGGCGTCGGTTCCGCCTTTGGCGATGGCCTCCAGCGTGTTGGCCAGATCGGTTTGCACCAGTTTATCCCCCGGCTGCAGCGGGCTGCCGTCCGGGCGCAGGAAGATTTTGGCCGACTCGGGATCCTGTTTGAAACGTGCAACGGTGGTGTCGAGAATATCGGTATCGGCGCGGGTCAGCACAAAGCCTTCGCGCGCCAGCTTGATCGCCGGCGCCAGCACCTGTTCACGGCTCAGTTTGCCGTACTTCTCACGCGCGGTTTCCATTCCCAGCACGGTGCCCGGCACGCCCGCCGCCAGATAGCCGTACAGGCTGGCATCTTTCTTCACCTTGCCGTCGGCATCCAGATACATGTTGGCGCTGGCCGCCGCCGGCGCGGTTTCGCGGAAGTTGATGAAGGTGTCGGTGCCGTCCGCCAGGTGGACGGTCATAAAGCCGCCGCCGCCGATGTTGCCGCAGCAGGGGTTAACCACCGCCTGCGCATAGCCGACCGCCACGGCGGCGTCGATGGCGTTGCCGCCCATTTTCAGGATATCCACGCCGACCTGCGAGGCCAGATGCTGCGAGGTGACCACCATGCCGTTTTGGGCTTCCACCGCCGGGTTGGATGCCGCATACAGGCTGCCGCTGACCAGCAGCGCCGCCATGGTCAGGGGTTTGCTCCATTTCTGTAAAAACATAGTTATTCCTACCCTGTCAGTTTTTTATTGTGTTGTGTTTGCTTGCCGTTGTTCGCTTGCAAAGCGCGAGCCAGCGTTATTGATAGTAGCCGCAGATGGGCGTACGCGCGGTGAACAGGGTAGGAAATGTGAGCGGAAACAGGGAAATAAAGCACTGAAGGCGGGCATATTGCCCTAAAAAGGGGCACAAAAAAACCGGCCCGTGGGCCGGTTGATTCACTATCAGGCTGAAATTACAGCTTGGCAGCGTTTTCAGACAGGTATTTTGCTACGCCGTCTGGGGAAGCGCCCATACCTGCTTTGCCTTTTTCCCACTGAGCCGGGCACACTTCACCGTGCTCTTCGTGGAATTGCAGCGCGTCAACGGTACGGATCATTTCATCGATGTTACGGCCGATTGGCAGGTCGTTAACCACCTGAGCACGCACGATGCCGTCTTTGTCGATCAGGAAGGAGCCGCGCAGCGCAACGCCGGCTTCCGGGTGTTCGATGCCGTAAGCTTTCTGGATTTCACGCTTAACGTCAGCAACCATTGCGTATTTCACTTCACCGATGCCGCCTTTGTCGACAGGGGTTTTACGCCATGCGTTGTGAACGAATTCTGAGTCGAAGGAAACGCCAACCACTTCAACGCCACGCTTCTGGAACTCTTCATAGCGGTGATCGAAAGCGATCAGCTCGGAAGGGCATACGAAGGTGAAGTCCATTGGCCAGAAGAACAGCACGGCTGGTTTGCCGTTCAGGTGCTTCTTCAGGTTGAAGTTTTCAACGATTTCGCCGCTACCCAGTACGGCAGCTGCAGTGAAGTCAGGGGCTTGACGAGTTACCAGGACCATAATTACTCCTGTAATAGGTGTTAAAGGGTGGATGTAAAAACAAGGACCAGTATAGGGGCCGTGACTTGGTGAATAAAGGGTAAAAGACCAATCGATGAGATAGCTTTCACCTATCAAAGTCGTTGATATAATTTATCGAGCTTTAAAAATAACCTTTTCCCACAAAAGGGCAAGCGGCAAAACGTAAATTCTTGCAAGGCGCTGCAATTTCAAACGCTTGGGCTTGACCTCAGAGCGTTTTTTCCTTCGCCTGCCGCATCATTTGCGGATAAAACTGCCAGAATTGTGTTTCAAGCTGATGATAATGTTGTTCGACGTCGGCGAACGAGCCGGCCAGCGCTTCGAGGCGCGGGCGGCGGCTGGCCATGCCCTGCAGCACCCGGGCGATGAACGGCAATTCGGCGTAGCGTTCCAGCCAGCGCTCCGGCCACAGATAGCCGTTCAGGTTCTGAAAACGCGGCGGCGTGAGCGGCAGGTAAGGTTCGATCTGGCTGCGGGCTTCCTGGGTGAACTGGTGCAGATCGCGCGAGGGCTCCAGCTGCTGCCAGTGGCGCGCCAGAAAATGGTCCCACACCACGTCGAGGGTAATCGGCGCCACGCGGCGGTAGGGGGCGCTGAAATAGTCGCGGCTGGTTTTGACCTGCGGCAGGCTGTCGGTCAACACGTCGACGCGGCGGTGCATCATGATGCCGGCCACCACGTCGGGCTGGTAGTCGGCGGCGGGGTTGCCGCGCACGAAGTCGGCCAGCAGGTTGCCCAGCAGCGAGCTGTCCGCCAGCATGGCCAGGTGAAGATGAGCGAGAAAATTCATCCCTCAACTATACCTGAAGTCAGGCAAATCCTCCTTATTTCTTGCCGCTGACCGCCCCCGGCTTTAGACTAGGCCGCCTGTTTTTTACCAACCAGTCCTAAATTGAAGAAGTGAATACCCATGCGCGTCGCTGATTTTTCGTTTGAACTTCCCGAATCCCTGATTGCCCATTATCCCCAGGCCGAGCGCAGCGCATGCCGCCTGCTGCAGCTGGACGGGCCGAGCGGGGCGCTGACGCATGGCGTATTCACCGATCTGCTGGACAAGCTGGAGGCCGGCGATCTGCTGGTGTTCAACAATACCCGCGTGATCCCGGCGCGCATGTTCGGCCGCAAGGTCAGCGGCGGCAAGATTGAAGTGCTGGTGGAGCGCGTGCTGGACGACCATCGCGTGCTGGCGCACGTGCGCGCGTCGAAAGCGCCGAAGCCGGGCGCTGAGCTGCTGCTGGGGGATGACGAGAGCATCGCCGCCACCATGGTGGCGCGCCACGAGACGCTGTTCGAGCTGCGCTTCAACGACGAGCGCGACGTGTTCACTATCCTCAACGCCGCCGGCCATATGCCGCTGCCGCCGTATATCGCTCGCCCGGATGAAGACGCGGACCGCGAGCTGTATCAGACGGTCTACAGCGAGAAGCCGGGCGCGGTCGCCGCGCCGACCGCCGGCCTGCACTTCGACGAACCGCTGTTGGCGGCGCTGCGCGCCAAGGGCGTGGAAATGGCGTTCGTGACGCTGCACGTCGGCGCCGGCACCTTCCAGCCTGTGCGCGTGGAAACCATCGAAGATCACGTGATGCACGCCGAATACGCCGAGGTGCCACAGGAGGTCGTGGATGCGGTGCTGGCCTGCAAAGCGCGCGGCAAGCGCGTGGTGGCGGTGGGTACCACCTCGGTGCGTTCGCTGGAAAGCGCCGCGGCGGCCAGCAAAGAGGCGCTGATTGCGCCGTTCTTCGGCGACACCAGCATCTTTATCTATCCGGGCTATCACTACCAGGTGATCGACGCGCTGGTGACCAACTTCCACCTGCCGGAATCCACCCTGATCATGCTGGTGTCGGCCTTCGCCGGCTATAAAAATACCATGAACGCCTATCAGCAGGCGGTGGCCGAGCAGTATCGCTTTTTCAGCTACGGCGATGCGATGTTCATCAGCCGTAATCCGCAGGCGGAAAACGAGTCCGTCGGCGGCTAAATTCCCGGGCTGCGCGCACGGCGCGGCCCCGTTTCAACGACATCAGACTGTTTCTCTGATGCTGGAGGCTTTGTGAAGTACGAACTACAAACTACCGATGGCCGCGCTCGCCGCGGCCGCCTGATTTTCGACCGCGGCGTGGTGGAAACCCCGGCCTTTATGCCGGTCGGCACCTACGGCACGGTCAAGGGCATGACGCCGGAAGAAGTGAAAGAAACCGGCGCGCAGATCCTGCTGGGCAACACCTTCCACCTGTGGCTGCGCCCTGGCCAGGAGATCATGAAGCTGCACGGCGATCTGCACGATTTCATGCAGTGGCCGGGCCCGATCCTCACCGACTCCGGCGGTTTCCAGGTGTTCAGCCTGGGGGCGATGCGCAAGATCAAAGAGGAAGGCGTGTACTTCCGCAACCCGATCAACGGCGACAAGGTGTTCCTGAGCCCGGAAAAATCGATGGAAATCCAGTATGACCTGGGCTCCGACATCGTGATGATCTTCGACGAATGCACGCCGTACCCGGCCGACTGGGACTACGCCAAGCGTTCGATGGAAATGTCGCTGCGCTGGGCGGAGCGCAGCCGCAAGCGTTTCGACGAACTGGAAAATAAAAATGCGCTGTTCGGCATCATTCAGGGCGGCGTTTACGAAGATTTACGTGATGTTTCCGTCAAAGGGCTGGTGGATATCGGCTTTGACGGGTACGCTGTGGGCGGCTTGGCTGTAGGCGAGCCGAAAGAGGATATGCATCGCATTCTTGAACACGTTTGCCCGCAAATTCCGGAAGATAAGCCACGCTATTTGATGGGCGTCGGCAAGCCGGAAGATTTGGTGGAAGGCGTGCGCCGCGGCATCGACATGTTCGACTGCGTCATGCCGACCCGCAACGCCCGCAACGGCCATTTGTTCGTGACTGACGGTGTGGTAAAAATCCGTAATGCCAAGCACAAGGATGATACTTCTCCGCTGGATAAGGACTGTGATTGCTACACTTGTCGCCATTACAGCCGCGCCTACTTGCACCATCTCGACCGTTGCAACGAAATATTGGGTGCTCGACTGAACACGATTCATAACCTGCGTCACTACCAGCGCCTGATGGCGGGTTTACGCCAGGCTATCGAAGAGGGTAAATTAGAGCAGTTTGTTGCGGATTTCTATGGTCGGATCGGCAAGCCGATTCCGCCTTTAAACGCTTGATCTAATAATTGATAACTTAATGAGGGAATTTCAATGAGCTTTTTCATTTCTGACGCCGTCGCATCCGCAGGGGCTCCGGCTCAGGGAAGCCCGTACTCTCTGATCATTATGCTGGTGGTGTTCGGCCTGATCTTCTACTTCATGATCCTGCGCCCACAGCAGAAACGCGCGAAAGATCACAAGAAGCTGATGGACTCCATCGGTAAAGGCGACGAAGTGCTGACCACCGGCGGCCTGATCGGTCGCGTGACCAAAGTGGCCGACACCGGCATCATCGCCATCGCGCTGAACGACACCACGGAAGTGATGATCAAGCGTGACTTCGTGGCGGCCGTTCTGCCGAAAGGTACCATGAAGGCCCTGTAATCTTTTTTCCCGAAGGGAATTGCCGTGCTAAACCGTTATCCTTTGTGGAAGTATCTGATGTTGATCGTCGTGATCCTCGTCGGTCTGCTTTATGCGCTTCCCAACATCTACGGTGAGGATCCGGCCGTACAAATCACTGGCGCGCGCGGCGTCGCCGCCAGTGAAACTACGCTGGACCAGGTCCGTACCGTATTAGAAAAAGACAACATCGCGAGCAAGTCGATTGCGCTGGAAAATGGCGCCATCCTGGCTCGCTTTAAAGATCCTGACGTTCAGCTGCGCGCCCGCGAAGCGCTGGTGACCGAGCTGGGTGACAAATTCGTCGTGGCGCTGAACCTGGCGCCGGCCACGCCGACCTGGCTGGCCATGCTGGGCGCAGAGCCGATGAAACTCGGCCTGGACCTGCGCGGCGGCGTGCACTTCCTGATGGAAGTGGACATGGACACCGCGTTGAGCAAGCTGCAGGAACAGACCATGGATACCCTGCGCAGCGAGCTGCGTGAGAAGGGCATTCCTTACGCGTCTATCCGCAAGCTGGACAACAACGGCGTGGAAGTTCGCTTCCGCGACGATGCGGCCCGTGACCAGGCCATCAGCTACATCGGCCCGCGTCAGCGCGATCTGGTGCTGTCCGCCAATGGCGCCAACACCATGAAAGCCAACCTGACGGACGCCCGTCTGAGCGAAGCGCGCGAATACGCCGTACAGCAGAACATCACTATCCTGCGTAACCGCGTCAACCAGCTCGGCGTCGCCGAACCGCTGGTGCAGCGCCAGGGCGCCGACCGCATCGTGGTTGAGCTGCCGGGCATTCAGGACACCGCGCGCGCCAAAGAAATTCTGGGCGCCACCGCGACCCTGGAGTTCCGTCTGGTGAACACCAATGCGGATGCCACTGCGGCGGCCAATGGCCGCGTGCCGGGCGACTCCGAGGTGAAATACACCCGTGACGGCCAGCCGATCGTGCTGTACAAGCGCGTGATCCTGACCGGTGACCACATCACCGACTCCACTTCGAGCACCGACGAATACAACCAGCCGCAGGTTAACATCTCGCTGGACAGCGCCGGCGGCACGTCGATGTCCAACTTCACCAAGGACAACATCGGCAAGCCGATGGCGACCCTGTTCGTGGAGTATAAGGACAGCGGCAAGAAAGACGCCAACGGCCGTGCGGTGCTGGTGAAACAGGAAGAAGTGATCAACGTGGCGAACATTCAGTCGCGTCTGGGCAACAGCTTCCGCATCACCGGCATCGGCAACCCGAACGAAGCGCGTCAGCTTTCGCTGCTGCTGCGTGCGGGTGCGCTGATCGCGCCGATTCAGATCGTTGAAGAGCGCACCATCGGTCCAACCCTGGGTCAGCAGAACATTACTCAAGGTCTGGAAGCCTGTCTGTGGGGCCTGGTGGCGTCCATCGTCTTCATGGTGGTCTGGTACCGTAAGTTCGGCGTGATCGCCACCACGGCGCTGGTCGCCAACCTGGTGCTGATCGTCGGCGTGATGTCCCTGTTACCGGGGGCGACGCTGACCATGCCGGGCATTGCCGGGATCGTGTTGACGCTGGCGGTGGCGGTTGACGCCAACGTACTGATTAACGAACGTATCAAGGAAGAGCTGAAGAACGGCCGGTCCGTTCAGCAGGCGATCCATGAGGGCTATAAAGGCGCGTTCTCCAGTATCGTCGACGCCAACATCACCACCCTGATCACCGCGGTCATCCTGTACGCAGTGGGCACCGGTTCGATCAAAGGCTTTGCGATCACCACCGCTATCGGTGTGGCGACGTCCATGTTCACCGCGATTGTCGGTACCCGTGCCATCGTCAACCTGCTTTACGGCGGCAAACGCATTAACAAGCTGTCTATCTGAGGAGTGCGTTGTGGCACAGGATTATACTGTTGAGCAACTCAACTACGGCCGTAAAGTCTACGACTTTATGCGCTGGGACTATTTGGCCTTCGGCATCTCGTTGCTGCTGTTGGTCGCGTCGATTGTCACCATGTCGGTGCGCGGGTTTAACTGGGGTCTGGATTTCACCGGCGGTACGGTGATTGAAATCAACCTGGAGAAGCCGGCTAACCTCGACCTGATGCGCGATACGCTGGAGAAGGCCGGGTTCCAGGATCCGATCATCCAGAACTTTGGCAGCAGCCGCGACGTGATGGTGCGCATGCCACCGGCGACCGGCACCGCAGGCCAGGAACTGGGCAACAAGGTGATCGGCGTGATCAACGACTCGGTGGATAAAAACGCCACCGTGAAGCGTATCGAGTTCGTCGGCCCGAGCGTGGGCAGCGAACTGGCGCAAACCGGCGGCATGGCGCTGCTGGTGGCGTTGATCTGTATCCTGATCTACGTTGGTTTCCGCTTCGAATGGCGCCTGGCGCTGGGGGCGGTTATCGCGCTGGCGCACGACGTGATCATTACGCTGGGCGTGCTGTCGCTGTTCCACATCGAGATTGACCTGACCATCGTCGCGTCCCTGATGTCGGTTATCGGTTACTCGCTGAACGACAGCATCGTGGTTTCCGACCGTATTCGTGAGAACTTCCGCAAGATCCGCCGCGGCACGCCTTACGAGATCATGAACGTGTCGTTGACCCAGACGCTGAGCCGTACGCTGATGACTTCCGGTACTACCCTGATGGTGGTGCTGATGCTGTACATCTTCGGTGGCGCGATGCTGCAAGGCTTCTCGCTGGCGATGTTGATCGGCGTGTCGATCGGTACCGTCTCCTCCATCTACGTCGCGTCCGCGCTGGCGTTGAAACTGGGGATGAAACGCGAGCACATGCTGCAGCAAAAAGTGGAAAAAGAGGGCGCGGATCAGCCTTCGATTCTGCCTTAACCGCCGCAGTATTCAGCGAAATGAGAAGGAGCGCCGCCGGCGCTCCTTTTTTTTGCCTCGAGTTTTCAGTGTTGCTGCACCACCGCCGGTTGGGCGGTCGAAACCAGGCTGTGCAGACGGATGTAGCCCAATTGTTCCGGCGTCAGGCCGCTGAAGCGCAGCTCAAAGTCCTGGCCGGGTTTCGGCAGCAGCGAGTCGGCGCTGGCGATCGGTTGCGACAGCGCCTCGGCGGTCAACGGCCGCCCGGTGGCGTCGTCCAGTTGGCCCCACTCCACCACCGCGTTGAACGGCGGCAGCGTGGCCTGTGAGAGGGTGCGCACATGCAGCTGCGCCTGCGTGCCGTTGGCTTCGCTCTTGATGTGGCTCAGCGAAACGCTCAGCTCGCCGATGCCGCTCTGCAAACGGGCGGCGCTTCGGGCCGCCGGCAGCAGGTAGACGCCGTTGTCGGAGTGCTGATTGAGCAGATTTTGCCGCTCCAGCGCGGTGGTTTGATCGGTCAGCACGCTCACTTTCTGGTTCAGCGCGGCGACCTGATGGCGCAGTTGAGGGACGGCGGGGTTGTGCGCGCAGCCTGCCAGCAACACGGCGGCGGCGAGCAGGGCGATTTTGGGGTAACAGGTTGTCATGACGGCGATTTCCTATGCTGAATCTCCTGTTATCAGCTTAGTCCGCCCGGAGGGGAAAGTCATATCGGCGCCGCTTCCCGGCTGCGTGTCGCAACAAATGGCCGCCGCCCTTTGTTGTGGCTGCACTTCGGGGTAAACTGCATTTATCTATAAAAACGTTTATCAGGACGTGTTATGCATTGCCCTTTCTGCGCCGCCGTTGATACCAAAGTCATTGATTCCCGCCTGGTGGGGGACGGTTCGCAAGTGCGCCGCCGCCGCCAGTGTCTGGTGTGCAATGAACGCTTCACCACCTTCGAGGTGGCCGAGCTGGTAATGCCGCGAGTGATTAAAAGCGATGAGGTGCGCGAGCCGTTCAACGAAGACAAACTGCGCCGCGGCATGCTGAAAGCGCTGGAAAAGCGCCCGGTAAGCTCGGACGACGTGGAAAACGCCCTTAATCATATCAAATCCCAACTGCGCGCCACCGGCGAACGCGAAGTGCCGACCAAACTGGTGGGCAACCTGGTGATGGACGCGTTGAAAAAGCTGGATAAGGTGGCCTACATTCGCTTTGCGTCGGTATACCGCAGCTTCGAGGACGTGCGCGAGTTCGGCGAAGAGATCGCCCGCCTGCAAGACTAAAGGATCTTTCATGCATCACGACGAATTTTACATGGCGCGCGCCTTCGAGCTGGCGCGGCTGGGGCGTTTTACCACCGCGCCCAATCCGAACGTCGGCTGCGTTATCGTGCGCGACGGCGAAATTGTCGGTGAAGGCTATCATCTGCGCGCCGGCGAGCCGCACGCGGAAGTGCATGCGCTGCGCATGGCGGGCGACAAGGCGCGCGGCGCCACCGCCTATGTGACGCTCGAGCCGTGCAGCCATCACGGCCGCACGCCGCCCTGTGCCGATGCGCTGGTGGCCGCCGGCGTGACGCGGGTGGTCGCGGCGATGCAAGATCCCAATCCTCAGGTGGCGGGGCGCGGCTTGTACAAGCTGCAGCAAGCCGGCGTCGAAGTACGTCATGGCCTGATGCTGGCCGAGGCCGAAGCGGTCAACCTGGGCTTCCTCAAACGCATGCGCACCGGTTTCCCCTATGTGCAACTGAAGCTGGGCGCGTCGCTGGACGGGCGCACGGCGATGGCCTCCGGCGAGAGCCAGTGGATCACCTCACCCGAAGCGCGTCAGGACGTGCAGCGCCTGCGCGCGCAGAGCGCCGCGATCCTCAGCACCAGCGCCACCGTGCTGGCGGACGATCCGTCGCTGACGGTGCGTTGGGATGAGCTGGATGCCGAGACCCAGCGCCTCTATCCGCGCGAAAATCTGCGTCAGCCGCTGCGCATCCTGCTCGACAGCCAAAACCGCATTACCCCGCAGCACCGCGTGGTGCAGCAGCCGGGCGCCACCTGGCTGGCGCGCCTGCAGGCGGATGAACTGGCCTGGCCGCAAGACGTTGAGCAGTTTATCTGCCCGGCGCACGGCGGCGGCGTCGATCTGGTGGTGATGATGATGCTGTTGGCCAAGCGCCAGGTGAATTCAATCTGGGTGGAGGCGGGCGCATCGCTGGCCGGCGCGCTGCTGCAGGCCGGCCTGGTGGATGAGCTCATTTTGTACATCGCGCCAAAACTGTTGGGCGATAATGGCCGCGGCCTGTGTCATTTGCCGGGCCTGGAGCGGTTGGCCGACGCACCGGAATTCGTTTTTAGCGACGTGCGCCAGGTCGGCCCCGATCTGCGTTTGCGCCTGCGGGCGAAACACTGAATCTCGCGCCCGCGCGCCGGTTTTACAAAAGCGCCGCGCAGGCGATGAAAGAATATGATAGAATCCGCCCCCCTGCGGGGTATTGAACCCATTTTTAAGGAAAGCCCATGAAAGTTATCGAAGGTGTTGTTGCTACTCCAAATGCCCGTGTGGCGATCGCAATTGCACGTTTTAACAATTTCATCAACGACAGCCTGCTGGAAGGCGCCATCGACGCGCTGAAACGCATTGGTCAGGTTGCTGACGACAACATCACCGTTGTCTGGGTCCCGGGCGCTTACGAGCTGCCGCTGACGGCGAGCGTATTGGCCAAAACCGGCAAGTACGACGCGGTTATCGCGCTGGGCACCGTTATCCGTGGGGGCACCGCGCACTTCGAATATGTGGCGGGCGAAGCCAGCTCCGGCATCGGCAACGTTGCGATGAATGCCGAAATCCCGGTTGCCTTTGGCGTGCTGACCACCGAAAGCATCGAACAGGCGATCGAACGCGCCGGCACCAAAGCGGGCAACAAGGGCGCTGAAGCCGCGTTGACCGCACTTGAAATGATTAATGTTATCAAAGCTATTAAAGCCTGAATTTAGTTAAGGGGAATTCCGTGAAACCTGCTGCTCGTCGCCGCGCTCGTGAGTGCGCTGTTCAAGCGCTTTACTCTTGGCAGTTGTCTAAAAACGACCTTGCCGATGTTGAACACCAGTTCCTGACGGAGCAGGATGTCAAAGATGTTGACGTCGCCTATTTTCGCGAGTTGCTGTCCGGCGCGGCAGTGAATGCAGGTATGCTGGACGAACTGATGGCGCCATACCTGTCGCGTCAGCTCGAAGAGCTGGGCCAGGTGGAGCGCGCAGTGCTGCGCGTCGCGCTGTTTGAACTGAAAATGCGCGAGGATGTCCCTTACAAGGTGGCGATCAACGAAGCGATCGAGCTGGCGAAAACCTTCGGCGCGGAAGACAGCCACAAGTTTGTGAACGGGGTGCTGGATAAAGTGGCGCCAACCCTTCGCAAGAAAAAGTAAAACATTAAGGCCGGCATTCCCGGCCTTAATTTCTTCTCGTGGAATATCGATATGGCATGCGGCGAATTTGACCTCATTGCCCGCTATTTTGACCGGTTTAAGCGCGTGCGCCGGGATGTACAGTTGGGCATTGGAGATGACTGCGCACTGCTGGCAGTGCCGGAAAAACAGCTGGTGGCCGTCAGTACCGATACGTTGGTGGCGGGCGTGCACTTCTTGCCGGACATCGATCCGGCCGATCTTGGTTACAAAGCACTGGCGGTCAATCTGAGCGATCTGGCGGCGATGGGCGCCGATCCGGCGTGGCTCTCGCTGGCCCTGACGCTGCCGGAGGTGAACGAGCCCTGGCTGAAGGCCTTCAGCGACAGCCTGTTTGATCAGCTCAACTATTACGGCATGCAGCTGATCGGCGGTGATACCACGCGCGGCCCGCTGAGCATGACCTTGACCATTCAGGGGTTGATCCCGGCCGGCCGGGCGTTAACCCGCAGCGGCGCGCGTATCGGCGACTGGATCTACGTGACCGGCACGCTGGGCGACAGCGCCGCCGGTCTGGCGATCCTGCAGGATCGTCTGGCGGTGACGGATACGGCGGCGCGCGATTACCTGATCGCTCGCCATCTGCGACCGCAGCCGCGGGTGCTGCAGGGGCAGGCGCTGCGCGATCTGGCCAGCTCGGCGATCGACATCTCCGACGGCCTGATTTCCGATCTGAAACACATCCTGAAGGCCAGCGACTGTGGCGCACGCATCGTGCTGGACGAGCTGCCGATGTCGCAGGCGCTGAGCAGCCACGCGGATGCCGAGCAGGCGCTGCGTTGGGCGCTGGCGGGTGGCGAAGATTACGAGCTGTGCTTCACCGTGCCGGAGATCAACCGCGGCGCGCTGGAAGTGGCGCTGAGCCACCTCGGCGCCGACTACACCTGCATCGGCCAAATTGGTCCGCTGTCTGAAGGCATCCGCTATTATCGCAACGACGAAGCGGTAGAGCTGGACTGGGCCGGGTTCGATCATTTCAATGCGGAGCCGGGCACTCATGGATGAAGCCAAGCGTCGGCTGCGGATGAGCAATCCGTGGCACCTGCTGGCCACCGGTTTTGGCAGCGGTTTGTCGCCGGTGATGCCGGGCACCATGGGATCGCTGGCGGCGATCCCGTTCTGGCTGCTGCTGATCCAGCTGCCGTGGCAGCTCTACTCGCTGGCGGTGATGTTCAGCATCTGTATCGGTGTCTATATTTGCCACCGCACGGCAAAAGACATGAAGGTGCACGATCACGGCAGCATCGTCTGGGATGAGTTCGTCGGCATGTGGATCACGCTGATGGCGCTGCCGGTCAACGACTGGCGCTGGGTCGCCGCCGGTTTCGTCATCTTCCGCATTCTGGATATGTGGAAGCCGTGGCCGATCCGCTGGTTCGACCGCAACGTGCATGGCGGCATGGGCATCATGGTCGACGATATCATCGCCGGCGTGCTGTCTGCCGGTATCATCTACCTGATTGGCCACCACTGGCCGATCGGGCTGTTCTGACAGACGGGCGCGGCGTTTCGCGCCCGCTTCCCTTTATTCAAATCCCGTCACCCGATGCGGCACGTAAGCCGTCTCCAGTTCCGCCACCTCTTGCGGCGACAGACTCAAATCGACCGCGGCGATGGCGTCGTCCAACTGCTCGCTGCGTGACGCGCCAACGATCGGCGCGCTGACCGCCGGCTTGTTCAGCAGCCAGGCCAGCGCGATCTGCGCGCGTGAAACGCCGCGTTCTTCGGCGAGGCTGGCGACGCGTTCGGCGATGATGGCGTCGATGCCTTCAGTTTCCTCGTACAGGCTTTTGCCGAACTGGTCGGAAACCAGCCGCGCGGTGGTTTCGCCCCAGGGGCGGGTCAGGCGGCCGCGCGCCAGCGGGCTCCACGGCAGTACGGCGATGCCTTCGGCGGCGCACAGCGGGTGCATCTCGCGCTCTTCTTCGCGCTGGATCAGGTTGTATTGATCCTGCATGCTGACGAAGCGCGTCCAGCCGTGCAGATCGGCGGTATACAGCGCCTTGGCGAACTGCCAGGCGTATATGGAAGAGGCGCCGATGTAACGCGCCTTACCGGCTTTCACCACCTCGTGCAGCGCTTCCAGCGTCTCTTCCAGCGGCGTTTCGTAATCCCAGCGGTGGATTTGCAGCAAATCGACATAGTCAGTGCCCAGGCGCCGCAGGCTGTCGTCGATGGACTGCATGATGTTGGCGCGCGACAAACCGCGCTTCAGATTGCTCAGCGGGAAATAGACCTTGGTGGCGATAACGACGTCCTCGCGGCGTGCATAGTCGCGCAGCGCCCGGCCGAGGATCTCCTCGCTGCTGCCGTCGGAATAGCTGTTGGCGGTGTCGAAAAAGTTGATGCCGGCTTCCAGCGCCTGTTTCAGCAGCGGGCGGCTGCTCTCTTCCGGCAGCGTCCAGGCGTGATTGCCGCGGCTCGGTTCGCCGTAGGTCATGCAACCCAGGCAGATGCGCGAGACGTTCAGATCGGTGTTGCCCAGTTTCAGGTACTTCATGCTTGCCTCCCATTCACAGCTCAGACAGTAACTGTAGCGCGGATCCCGGAGGGCGGAAACGAAAACACCCCCGAAGGCGGAGGCGTTTTATCAGGCGCGGGCGGCGATTACTGCGCCAGCCAGGTTTCGATTTGGCGCTGAATGCCGGCGGCGTCCAGCCCCAGATCGGCGCGCAGTTCTTCCTGGGTGCCCTGTGAGACGAAGCTGTCCGGCAGGCCGAGGTTCAGCACCGGCACCGGACGGCGTTTGGCCATCAGCAGTTCGTTGACGCCGCTGCCGGCGCCGCCCATGATGGCGTTCTCTTCCAGCGTGACCAGCGTTTCATGGCTGGCGGCCAGTTCGAGCACCAGCTGCTCGTCCAGCG
The DNA here is from genome assembly GCF_052166595.1 of Serratia sp. CY81684. NCBI lineage: Bacteria > Pseudomonadati > Pseudomonadota > Gammaproteobacteria > Enterobacterales > Yersiniaceae > Serratia > Serratia sp. CY81684. The sequence goes on from NZ_JBJNOO010000001.1 coordinate 91,762, forward strand.
GCTTGACGAAGCGCATGTCGACCAGCGTGGCGTTGAGCGCTTCCGCCGCTTGCGCGGCCTCCGGCAGCAGGGTGCCGAAGTTGAGAATGGCGATCTTTTCCCCCTGGCGGCGCACCACGCCTTTGCCGATCGGCAGCAGGCTGAGCGGCTCCAGCGCCGCGCCGGTGCCGGTGCCGCGCGGATAGCGCACGGCGCTCGGGCCGTCGTTATAGTGATAGCCGGTATACAGCATCTGGCGGCATTCGTTTTCGTCGCTCGGCGTCATGATCACCATGGTCGGGATGCAGCGCATGAACGACAGATCGAACGCCCCCTGGTGGGTCTGGCCGTCGGCGCCGACGATGCCGCCGCGATCGATGGCGAACATCACCGGCAGGTTTTGGATCGCCACGTCATGGATCAACTGATCGTAGGCGCGTTGCAGGAAGGTGGAGTAGATCGCCACCACCGGCTTGTAGCCGCCGATCGCCAGCCCGGCGGCGAAGGTGACCGCGTGCTGCTCGGCGATCGCCACATCGAAATATTGCTGCGGATAGTCGCGAGAGAACTGCACCATGCCGGAGCCTTCGCGCATCGCCGGCGTGATTGCCATCAGCGAGCTGTCTTTGGCGGCGGTTTCACACAGCCAGTCGCCGAAGATTTTCGAATAGGTCGGCAGACCGCCGGCGCTTTTCGGCAGCGTGCCGCTGGCGGGATCGAACTTCGGCACCGCGTGGAAGCTGATCGGATCCTTCTCCGCCGGCGCGTAACCGCGGCCTTTCTTGGTCATGATGTGCAACAGCTGCGGGCCTTTCAGATCGCGCATGTTTTTCAACGTGGCGACCAACCCCTGTACGTCGTGCCCGTCTACCGGGCCGATGTAGTTGAAGCCCAGCTCTTCGAACAGCGTACCCGGCACCACCATGCCTTTCAGGTGCTCTTCGGTGCGTTTCACCAGCTCCTTGATCGGCGGCACGCCGGCCAGCACTTTTTTGCCGCCTTCGCGCAGGGTGGAGTAAAGCTTGCCGGACAGCAGCTGTGCCAGATGGTTGTTCAGCGCGCCGACGTTTTCCGAGATCGACATCTCGTTGTCGTTCAGCACCACCAGCATGTCCGGATTGATGTCGCCGGCGTGGTTCATCGCTTCGAACGCCATGCCGGCGGTGATGGCGCCATCGCCGATCACGCACACCGTACGGCGGCCTTTGCCTTCACGCTCTGCCGCCACCGCCATGCCGAGGCCGGCGCTGATCGAGGTTGACGAATGGCCGACCGACAGCACGTCGTATTCGCTTTCGGCGCGCCACGGGAAGGGGTGCAACCCGTTCTTTTGCCGGATAGTGGCGATCCGGTCGCGGCGGCCGGTCAGGATTTTGTGCGGGTAGGCCTGGTGGCCGACGTCCCACACCAGATGATCGAACGGCGTGTTGTAGACGAAATGCAACGCCACCGTCAGTTCGACGGTACCCAGCCCGGAGGCAAAGTGGCCGCTGGAGCGACTGACGCTGTTCAGCAGGTATTGCCGCAGCTCATCGCACAGCTTCGGCAAGCTCTCTTTGGGCAGTGAGCGGAGTTCCTCGGGGTTTTCCGCTAGCGCCAGGGTTGGGTATTTGGCTATATCAAGACTCATTCGATACTCATATCAGAGGAGTTAACGTCACACGTTAATTGTCGCGTTCAATAATGAAGCTGGCTAACGCTCGCAATGGCGCTGTGTTATAAGATTGCGCTGCCAAAGTGTCTAATGCAGCTAATGCTTCCTGATAGAGATCCCACGCTTTTGCTTTCGCGCTGTCAAGCCCGAGTAACGCCGGGTAGGTACTCTTTCCGTGTTGCTGGTCCGCGCCCTGGCGCTTGCCGATCTTTTCAGTCTCGCCGACAACGTCCAAAATGTCATCCTGCACCTGGAACGCCAGGCCAACCGCAGCGGCGTAACGATCCAGCTGCGGCAGCGCCGCTCGCCCGGCTTCGCCGGCGCTCAGCGCGCCCAGGCGCACCGCCGCGCGGATCAGCGCGCCGGTTTTGTGGCGGTGGATCTGCTCCAGCGCCTGCAGGTCGACGTGCTTGCCTTCGGCTTCCAGATCCAGCGATTGGCCGCCGCACATGCCGGCTACGCCGCTGGCGCTCGCCAGTTCGGAAACCATCGCCAGCCGATCGCGCAGCGCCACGTCGGGCATTTCGGCATCGGCCAGGATAGAAAACGCCAGCGTTTGCAGCGCATCGCCGGCCAGGATCGCGTTGGCTTCGCCGAATTTAATGTGACAGGTCGGCTGGCCACGGCGCAGATCGTCGTCGTCCATCGCCGGCAGATCGTCATGGATCAGCGAGTAGGCGTGGATGCATTCCACCGCCGCCGCCGGCGCGTCCAGGTTGCTCAGCGACACGCCGAACATCTGGCCGGTGGTGTACACCAGGAACGGACGCAGACGCTTGCCGCCCAGCAAGGCGCCGTGACGCATCGCCGCCACCATGTTGCCGTCGTTGAACGGCAGCGGGGCGATGAAGTCCAGCAGCGCGCGATCGGCGCGCTGGCGGAAAATCTGCAGTTGATCGGCAAAAGCGGCCGATGGGGCGATCTCAGACATGTCGGTTACTCGGCATCCGGTGTGAAAGGCGCCAGCGCCGCATCGTCGGCGCTGTCGTTAAGAAGTATCTGCACACGCTGTTCCGCCTGTTGCAGTTTCTGCTGGCCTTGGCGCGCCAGCTGCACGCCGCGTTCGAATTCGTTCAGCGCGTCTTCCAGCGGCAGTTCGCCCGACTCCAGACGCGTCACGATGCTTTCCAGCTCGCCGAGGGCGCTTTCAAAGCTGGTTGTTTGCTCTGTACTGGCTGATTGTGCTGGTTTTTTCGGCATAATTTTCTTTTTACGTCATCATGTGAACCGTGGCGCCAGAGCCTATCCTAGCGGATCTTGATTAGCAAATCATGGCGCTCATGTGTGGTTTTGTGCGCAGAGCACGGCGATATGGTGATATACTCCGCGCCGTAATTCTTATCTGACAACAAAGACCGCCATGAAGTTTATCATTAAATTGTTCCCGGAAATCACCATCAAGAGCCAATCTGTGCGCTTGCGCTTTATCAAGATTCTCTCGACCAATATTCGCAACGTCCTGAAGCAGTATGATGAAACGCTGGCGGTCGTCCGTCACTGGGATCATATCGAAGTTCGCGCCAAAGATGAAAACCAGCGGCCGATCATCGCCGACGCGCTGACGCGCATTCCCGGCATCCACCATATTCTGGAAGTGGAAGATCGCGCTTATACCGATATCCACCACATCTTCGAGCAGACGCTGGAAGCCTACCGCGCCCAGCTGGAAGGCAAAACCTTCTGCGTGCGCGTCAAGCGTCGCGGCAAGCAGGCGTTCAATTCGCAGGACGTGGAGCGTTACGTCGGCGGCGGCCTGAACCAGCATATCGAGAGCGCGCGCGTTAACCTGACCCGCCCGCAGGTCACGGTAAACCTGGAGATTGAAGACGACAAGCTGATGCTGGTCAAACGCCGTCTTGAAGGCATCGGCGGTTATCCGGTCGGCACCCAGGAAGACGTGATGTCGCTGATTTCCGGCGGCTTCGACTCGGGCGTGTCCAGCTATATGCTGATGCGTCGCGGCTGCCGCGTGCACTTCTGCTTCTTCAACCTGGGCGGCGCCGCGCACGAGATTGGCGTGAAGCAGGTGGCGCACTATCTGTGGAACCGTTTCGCCAGTTCGCACAAGGTGCGCTTCGTCGCCATCGACTTCGAGCCGGTGGTGGGGGAGATCCTGGAGAAAGTCGACGACGGCCAGATGGGCGTGGTGCTCAAGCGCATGATGGTGCGCGCCGCTTCGCAAGTGGCCGAACGCTACGGCGTGCAGGCGCTGGTGACCGGTGAAGCGCTGGGGCAGGTGTCCAGCCAGACGCTGACCAACCTGCGCCTGATCGATAACGCGTCCGACACCCTGATCCTGCGTCCGCTGATTTCGCACGATAAAGAGCACATCATCAAGCTGGCGCGCGAAATCGGCACCGAAGACTTCGCCAAAACCATGCCGGAATATTGCGGCGTGATTTCGAAGAGCCCGACGGTGAAAGCCGTCAAGGCCAAGATCGAAGAGGAAGAGAGCCACTTCGATTTCAGCATTCTCGATCGGGTGGTGAGCGAAGCGAAGAACGTCGATATTCGCTCCATCGCCGAGCAGGCGCAGGAGCAGGTGACCGAGGTGGAAACCGTCGCAGCCTTCGGCGCCGACGAGGTGATCCTGGATATCCGCTCCAACGACGAGCAGGAAGAGAAGCCGCTGCAGCTGGAACAGGTTGAAGTGAAAGCGCTGCCGTTTTACAAGCTGAGCACTCAGTTCGGCGATCTGGATCAGAGCAAAACCTATCTGCTGTACTGCGAGCGCGGCGTAATGAGCCGCCTGCAGGCGCTGTACCTGCTGGAGCAGGGCTTCAGCAACGTGAAGGTTTATCGCCCGTAACGCAGGCAGCGGCGTAAACGAGAGGGGCTGAACCGGTGTTCAGCCCTTTTTTTATCGGCAAGCCGCTCAGTCGCGGAAATCGTACATCCCAGGGATCAGCACCAGCTGCGCGGCGATCTCCGCCGCTTTGGCCTTGCCGAGCAGCAGATCGATCAGCTTCAGCGCGAACTCCATCGCGGTGCCCGGCCCCTGGCTGGTGAGCAGCTTGACGCGTGCGTCGTACACCACGCGGCGCTCCATCCATTTTTCCGCCGGTATCTGGTCTTTCAGGCCCGGGAAACCGGTCATGTTGCCGACCGGGAACAGATCGTGGTGCTGCAGCACCAGCGCCGGCGCCGCACAGATGGCGGCGACGATATTCCCCTGCAGGTGCATCTGCCGCACTTTTTCCACCAGCAGCGGGCTATCGCGGAAGCATTCTGCGCCTTTTAGGCCGCCGGGCAGCACGATGGCGTCGAAAGGCTCATCGACGATCGCCACCAGCGGCGCGTCGGCCAGCAGCTTGACGCCGCGCGAACAGACGATAGTCAACTCGCCGTCGCCGGCAACGCTGGCGGTGGTGACTTTTACGCCCGCCCGCACCAGCAGATCGATGGTGGTGACGGCTTCGGTTTCTTCGCTACCAGGTGCCAGGCAAACCAGCGCCGATACGCTCATATTCATTTTCCTTTCGTTTAATCAATTCAAACAGCCGCGCATTCTCCGGCAGCGTGAGGCCGTGACTGCGCGCGCGGCGCAGCAGGTAGCCGGTGATGTAGTCGATCTCGGTATGCCGCTGGCTGCGGATATCCTGCAGCATCGACGAAACGTTGTCGGCGGTGCTGTGGATCACGTCCATCACATATTGCATCAGGCCTTCGCAGGAGGTGTGGTAGCCCTCCATCGCCATCACGCTGGCGACTTCACGACACAGCGTTTCGATCTGCTCCGGGTAGCGCTGCAGATCGCCGTTGCGGCAGCCGTACAGCGCCGTCAGCGGGTTGATCACGCAGTTGACCGCCAGCTTGCGCCAGTTGGCCGAGGCGATGTTGTTGTGCCAGGCAACGTCGGGCAGCGCCTGATGCAGCACTTCCGCCAAGTGGCTGAGATGCTGGGCGGCCGGTGAGGTGGGGCCGATGTGGGTGATGCCGGTGGCGACGTGAATAATGGTGCTGCCTTCGTGGCGCGCGGCGTGAGTGGTGGTGCCCTGCAGGATGGGCTGGCCGTTTTGCGGCAGCTCCTCCTGGGTACCCATGCCGTTATGCAACAGCAAAATGGCGCACTGAGGATTCAGCTTCGGCAGCAGCGCACTGACCGCGCTGGAGACCTGCCAGGCTTTCAGCGTCACCAGCAGCAGCTCGCTCTGCGCGAGGTGCTCAGGATCGTTGGTGGGCAAATTGCGATTAAACGAGACGCCTTCCGGCTCGATCACGTTCACGGCGCAAAAAGGCTGCGGCACTCTTAGCCATCCCTGTACATCGTGGCCCTGCTGATACAGCCGGGAGAGCCACAGTTGTCCGAGCGCGCCGCAACCAAGAATGGTTATTTTCATTCAGTCTCCTTGGAAACACGGGAATACCGCTCAATTACCGTGATCTAACTATAGGCTTTATGGCAGCCTGAAGCGCTATCCCTGCGTGCGTTCAGCAGATTTTGTCTGAAGCGGCAAAGCGGTTATCATGCTCGGCATCAAAATCGCCTAAGCTATTAGGCACTCATTCAGGAGGAAGAAGTATGCCATCTTTCGACATCGTTTCCGAAATTGATATGCAGGAAGTGCGTAACGCCGTTGAGAACGCCACCCGCGATCTCGGCACCCGCTGGGATTTTCGCAACGTGCCGGCCAGCTTTGAGCTAAACGAGAAGAATCAAAGCATCAAGGTTGCCACCGAGTCTGATTTCCAGGTGCAACAGCTGCTCGACATTCTGCGCGAAAAGCTGAGCAAGCGCAGCATCGACGGCGCCGCGCTGGAGATCCCGGAAGAGTTTACCCACAGCGGTAAAACCTACAGCGTGGAAGCCAAGCTGAAGCAGGGGATTGAAACCTCTGTAGCGAAGAAAATCGTCAAGCTGATCAAAGACAGCAAGCTGAAGGTGCAGGCGCAGATCCAGGGCGAAGAAGTGCGGGTGACCGGCAAGTCACGCGACGATTTGCAGAGCGTGATGGCGCTGGTGCGCGGCGGCGATCTGGGGCAGCCGTTCCAGTTCAAGAACTTCCGCGATTAATCTCGACGGGGCCGGCATTGCCGGCCCCGTTTCTTTACAGCGAATTGACCAGCGCTTCCAACTGACCGCGATTGGTCTGCTTGGTGTCCACCTTGACGTAGGCGCTGCGCTCTTCCGGCACCACGATCGCCTCGGCCACGCCGGGCTGCGCCCTCAGACGGCTTTCCAGCGCCGAATCCTTCACCGCCAGTTCAGACAGCGTAATGCGCAGGCTGCTGACATACGGCGGCTCTTTCATGGTGCTGCTGACCAGGAACCAAACGGCGGCCAATACCGCGCCGGCGATAAACACCAAGCCTGCCCCCTGCAAACCGTACAGCCAGCCGCCGAGGCTGCCGCCGATCGCCACGCCGATAAACTGGCTGGTGGAGTAGACTCCCATCGCGGTGCCCTTATAGCCGGCCGGTGATTCTTTGCTGATCAGCGAAGGCAGAATGGCTTCCATCACGTTGAAGGCCATGAAGAACAGCTGCACGCCGGCGATGATGCCCCACAGGTGCGCGCCGGAGAGCCACAGCAGCACTTCGGCGCAAAACAGCACCGCCACGCAGCCCATAAACACCTGCTTCATGCGGCGATATTTTTCGGCATAGATGATGAACGGCACCACGGCGGCGAACGACACCAGCATGGTCACCAGGTAGACGATCCAGTGTTCGCTGGCCGCCAGCCCGGCTTTCTCCATCGCCAGCGGCAGCGCCACGAAGCTCGACATCAGCAGGATATGCAGACACATGATGCCGAAGTTGAGCTTCAGCAGGCGCGAGTTGCTCAGCACTTTGCGGAAACTGCCGCGCACGATGCTGGACTCGCGGTTCAGCAGATGGGTATCGGCGGAAGGCACTACCGCCAATGTGATGACGATGCCAGCCAGCGCCAGCACGGCGATCATCCAGAACAGCGCGTGCAGGCCGAAGGCGTGGGTAATTATAGGGCCCAACACCATGGCGATGGCGAAGGTGATGCCGAAGCTGACGCCGATGAACGCCATCGCTTTGGTGCGGTTCTGCTCACGGGTCAGATCGGAGAGCAGCGCCATTACCGCGGCGGCGATCGCGCCGGAGCCTTGCAACGCGCGGCCGAGGATCACGCCCCAGATAGAGTCGGTCGCGGCGGCGATCACGCTGCCGAGGGCAAAGATCAGCAGGCCGCCGACGATCAGCGGCTTACGGCCGATGCGATCGGACACCAGGCCGAACGGGATCTGAAACACCGCCTGCGCCAGGCCGTAGATGCCGATGGCGATGCCGATCAGCGCTTCGCTGGCGCCGTTGAGCGCCATGCCGTAGGTGGTCAGCACCGGCAATACCATAAACATGCCGAGCATGCGCAGGGAAAATACGGTGCCCAATCCCCAGGTGGCGCGACGCTCCTGCGGGGTCATTGAATTATCGTTCACATCAAACCTCGGTAAAAACCATGCCATCAGACGTTGAGACAGCGCCTGATGGCATGATTTCTGTAAAGCTGCGTCATTTTAGTGTGCGGGGCAGGGGGGGTAAATCGAATGTTGTTTAACAGATATTACAGTTTGGCCGCTTTTCGGCGTGACAAATAAAATGGGCCGCAAAAGCGGCCCATTCACAGATGATTTGGCTTACCAAACGTAGGTCACCAGCGCTTCAGGCGCCGCCGTGGCGCTGAAGTCGATCGACATCATCACGCTCAGCGAGGTGATGGCGACGATGGAGAACACGAACAGTTTGCGCGCCCAGACGCTGTCGTTTTCGGTCTTGTAACCGCGCAGCGCCATGCCCAGCCACCATACGCTCACCGCCGCAGCGACGATCAGGTACTTGTAGCCGGCATAACCTACCAGGGTCAGCATCAGCGTGGCGATCATAAATGCCAGGATGTAGACCGTGATGTGGTTCTTGGCGACGGAAATGCCTTTCACCACCGGCAGCACCGGAATGTTGGCCGCCTGGTAATCTTTAAAGCGGAAGATAGCGATCGCATAAGAATGCGGCATCTGCCACAGGCTAAAGATAGCCAGCAGGATCAACGCGCCGGCGTCGAACTCGTTGGTCACCGCGCAGTAGCCGATAACCGGCGGCGCGGCGCCCGACAAGCTGCCGATCAGCGTGCCGTAGACCGAATGGCGTTTCATGTACAGGCTGTAAACGCCGACATAAACCACGAAGCCCATCACCGCCAGCCACATGGCCAGCGGGTTGGCCGCGATATACAGCAACGCGAAGCCCGCAATACCCAACACGGTCGCATAAACCAGGGTGACACTCGGCGCGATCAGGCCTTTTACCAGCACCCGATTCTTCGTTCTCTCCATTTTCTTGTCGATATCGCGGTCGATGTAGTTGTTAAACACACAGCCCGACGCGACCACCAACGAGACACCCACCAGGGTGGCGAGAAACAGGGGATAGTCGATGCTCCCTTTGGAAGCGAGCAGGAATCCCCCAACGACAGAAATTAAATTGCCGAAAATAATTCCTGGTTTAGTGACTTGCAGGTATTGCTTAATCATCACGTGCAGCTCAGCTCTTAATCGACCATCATATTGATGTTGAGGTTGTACATAATCCAGAGTGAACCTACAACAACGATACCGATGATCATAGCGGTGAACAGCAATGCCACCAGGTTCCAGCGCTCTTCCGATGAGGTGTTCATGTGCAGGAAGTAAACCAGGTGAACAATCACCTGGATAACCGCCATACCGACAACAACCGCCAGGATGGTGGAATGAGAGGCAGTGCCGTTCATTACCATCGCAAATGGAATTACCGTCAGGATGATCGACAGGATAAAGCCGATCAGGTATGACTTCACGCTGCCGTGGCTTGCGCCGCCGTGAGAGGTTTCATGGGATGAATGGCTCATTACATAACCCCCAGCAGGTAGACAACGGTAAATACGCAGATCCAGACCACGTCCAGGAAGTGCCAGAACAGGCTCAGGCACATCAGGCGGGTTTTGTTGGTCGCGGTCAGGCCGAACTTGCTCACCTGAATCATCAGCACGATGATCCAAATCAGGCCGGAAGTCACGTGCAGACCGTGGGTGCCGACCAGCGCGAAGAAGCTGGACAGGAACGCGCTGCGATCCGGCCCGAAGCCTTCGGCGATCAGGTGATGGAATTCATAGATTTCCATCGCCACGAAGCCCAGACCAAACAGGAAGGTCAGGAACAACCAGGTGTTTACACCGCCAACTTTACCCTTGTTCATGGCGATCATCGCCATGCCGTAGGTGATGGAGCTGAACAACAGCAGGAAAGTTTCGACCAGGACAAACTTCAGGTCGAAGATGTCTTTGCCTGAGGGACCGCCAGCGGTCCCGTTCACCAGGACTGCATAAGTCGCGAACAAGCTCGCAAACAAAATACAGTCGCTCATCAGGTAGATCCAGAATCCGAAGACTTTGGTCTCTCCCGCGTCGTGGTGCCCATGCTCTGCATGGGCTGCGTTATGATTGGTCAGAGTTTCAGTTGACATGGTTCACGCCTGCTTTACGGATTTGTTCGTAGTGTTGGTTCTCAATGCGCTCGATTTCATCAACCTGCACATAGTAGTCAACATCGTGATCGAAGCTCTTGCCGATCCAGACAACGATCATACCGATGAAGCCGGCCAGAGCCATCCACCAGATTTCCCAAATCATTGCGAAACCGAATACCAGGCTGAAGAAGGCGATGATAACGCCGGCACCGGTGTTCTTAGGCATATGAATCGGTTCGTATTTAGCCGGTTTCTTATAGGCTTCACCTTTTTCTTTCATGTCCCAGAATTCATCACGGTCATGAATCTGCGGCACTACGGCAAAGTTATAGAACGGCGGTGGAGACGAGGTTGACCACTCCAGAGTACGAGCACCCCATGGGTCACCGGTCAGATCGCGGTTCTGTTCGCGGTCACGGATACTGACGAAGATCTGGGTCAGCTGGCACAGGATGCCGCAGGCGATCAGCGCCGCACCGCCGGCTGCAACCAACAGCAGAGGGTGGAACTCAGGGTTGATGTTCTGGCTGATACGACGAGTCATGCCCATAAAGCCCAATGCGTACAGCGGCATAAAGGCGGTGAAGAAGCCGATGATCCAGAACCAGAACGCGCGGATGCCCCATTTTTCGTTCAGCGTGAAGCCGAAGGATTTCGGGAACCAGTAGGTCAGGCCCGCGAAGCAACCGAACACCACGCCGCCGATGATGACGTTGTGGAAGTGCGCGATCAGGAACAGGCTGTTGTGCAGCACGAAGTTCGCGCCCGGCACCGCCAGCAGAACGCCGGTCATACCACCCACGGAGAAGGTGATGATGAAGCCAACGGTCCACAGCATTGCGGAGTTGAGCTTGATGCGGCCCTGATACATGGTGAACAGCCAGTTGAAGATTTTCACCCCGGTCGGGATGGAAATGATCATGGTGGCGATACCGAAGAAGGCGTTAACGTTCGCGCCGGACCCCATGGTGAAGAAGTGGTGCAGCCAGACGATGAACGACAGAACGGTGATCGCGATGGTTGCCCATACCAGTGAGGTATAGCCGAACAGGCGTTTTCTGGAGAAGGTCGCGGTGACTTCGGAGAACACGCCGAACACCGGCAGAACCAGGATATACACCTCTGGGTGACCCCAGGCCCAAATCAGGTTGATGTACATCATCATGTTGCCGCCCATATCATTGGTGAAGAAATGGGTGCCCAGATAGCGATCCAGGGTCAGCAGCGCGATGGTGACGGTCAGAATTGGGAAAGAAACGATGATCAGGACGTTGGTACACAGCGCCGCCCAGGTGAACACCGGCATCTTCATCATAGGCATGCCAGGGGCACGCATCTTCAGAATGGTGGCGAAGAAGTTCACGCCGGTCAGCAGGGTACCCAGACCGGAAATCTGCAGACTCCAGATCCAGTAATCGACCCCGACGCCAGGACTGTACTCTTTACCCGACAGCGGCGGATACGCCAGCCAACCGGTCTGAGCGAACTCACCGACCCCCAGGGAGATGTTGATCAGCACCACGCCCACCACGAAGAACCAGAAGCTCAGGGAGTTCAGGAACGGGAAGGCGACGTCGCGCGCACCGATTTGCAGCGGCACCACAACGTTCATCAGGCCAACCACGAAAGGCATCGCCATGAAGAAGATCATGATGACGCCGTGCGCGGTGAAGATCTGGTCGTAGTGGTGCGGCGGCAGGAACCCGGCTTCGCCGGCGGACGCCAACGCCTGCTGGCTACGCATCATGATGGCGTCGGCAAAGCCGCGCAGCAGCATGACCATCGCCACGATGATGTACATGATACCAATTTTTTTATGGTCGACCGAAGTCAGCCATTCGCTCCACAGCCACTTCCATTTACCGAAATACGTCAGCAGCGCCAGCACTGCCAGGCCCCCGACAATAATTGCGGCTACGGTGACCATGATGATCGGTTCGTGGTACGGAACCGCATCAAGTGTTAATTTTCCCAACATCAGTTATTCCTCGGCTCCGGCGTGAGCAGCATGTTCACCCATGTCCATACCTTGGCTCATGTCCATGCCTTCGTGCGCGCCAGCGCCCTTGTGCATATCCATGTCGCCCATGAATTTGGCAATTGTTTCTTTGAACAAATTCGGTTTGACAGCGGCAAAGTACTCAACCGGGTTGTTTTCACTCGGCTCTGCCAGTTTGTTAAAGTCGTCGGTGGTGTTCAGGTTTTTAGACGATGCCTTCACCTTGGCCACCCACTGATCGAAGTCGCCTTCGGTCGGGGTAACGATCGCGGTGAATTTCATACCGGAGAAGCCTGCGCCGCTGTAGCTGCTGGAGATGCCTTTGTAGGCACCGGCTTCGTTGCCGATCAGGTGCAGTTTGGTCTGCATGCCGGCCATCGCATAAATCTGTCCACCCAACTGCGGGATAAAGAACGAGTTCATTACCGAGTTAGAGGTGATCTTGAATTCGACTGGAACATCTTTCGGGAAAGCCAGCTCATTAACGGTCGCAATGCCTTGTTCCGGGTAGATGAACAGCCATTTCCAGTCGAGCGACACCACTTCGATCGTCATCGGCTTCTTGTCGGTGACAATCGGCTTGAACGGATCGAGTTCGTGGGTGGTCTTCCAGGTAATGGTGCCAAGGATGGCGATGATAATGATAGGAATGGTCCAGACGACCGCTTCGATCTTGTTGGAGTGGGCCCAGTTCGGACTGTACTTGGCGTCTTTGTTGGAAGCGCGATACTTCCAGGCAAAGGCGAACGCCATGAAGATAACTGGCACCACTACGATCAACATCAATGCGATTGCAGTGATAATCAGTGTCCGTTGCTCAACACCAATTGCTCCTTTGGGATTCATCAAAACCATATCGCAGCCACTGAGCAATACAGTGCCTGCGATTAATGACAGCATCCCAATACTTTTATTGTATTTCTTAAGTCTCATCTAACGACCTCAATAACAAAGGCTCAATTGTCGTTTCATGTGTGCGGGCATTTTACGGGAAGGTTGCAGTACTGTAAACATGCTTAAGGGAGTGTCAGCGGCTTGTTGACACTTTCTGTTAAGGGGGTCACAGATGTAACCCTGCGTGACAATTTACCAATGACAACAACGCGTTGGCACGCTGAATCGTGACGAGCAGCCCGTATGTTAAGGAAAACTAAAGGTATGATGAATTTGGCGAAGAAATGCGCGGCGGGGAAATACGCAGAAAAGGTTTATTTAATGTAAAATAATTGTGTCTTAAAGGTGAATTTAATTTTATTTCCGAGTGCGGCAGTCGGATAAAAAAATAATTTCCGCGCCGATTATCTTTTTTTACCGAAATAAATATATCCCCGGATCGCTTTTTTTTCGGCCGGCGAAATCACCGGCCGGTCAGATTATGCCAAACGGGTGCGGCGCAGGGCGAGGTAATCCAACGTACTGCCCATGGCGACGCCGAGCAGGCTCAGCGCGGCGCCGACCTGCAGCAGCCGATCGGCCAACTGCGAGGCCTGCGTCCAATCCAGCGCATTGGCGATAAGCAACAGCAACCACAGGCCCAACAGCGAACAGCCTAGCGTCAGCAAGCGCAGCGCCCAACGGTAAGATTCTGAAAACTCGGTGCGCGGCATAAAATTGCCATGCTGCTGGGTGTGCTCCAGCGTCTGACGACAGATACCGAGCAGCAGCAAACCGGGCAGGGCAGCGGCGATAGAGAACAGGTAGAACAACGGCCAACCGTGGGCTTCAACGAACCAGCCGGCGATCGGGCCGACATAGACGCGCCCTACGGCGGACAGCGCCGACAGCAGCGCGAACTGGGTGGCGGAGAACGACCGGTTGCACAGCGTCATCAGCAGCGCCACGAAGGCCGCGGTGCCCATGCCGCCACACAGATTTTCGAGGAAGATGGCGCTGCCCATGGTGAGCAGGCTCTTGTCGGTCACCGCCAGGATCCAATACCCGAGATTGGAGACCGCCTGCAGGACGCCGAACAGCATCAGCGCGCGGAACAGGCTGAGACGCTGCATCAGCACGCCGCCGAACAGGGCGCCGACGATGGTCGCGAACAGGCCGAGGGTTTTGTTCACCAGCCCGACTTCACCGGCGTCGAACCCCACGCCGCGGATCAGGAAGGTGGTACTCAGGCTTCCGGCGAAGGCGTCGCCCATTTTGTACATCACGATCAGCAGCAGGATCAGCCAGGCGTTGTTGCGGCCGAAGAAATCGCGCAGCGGCGCGACGACCGCCTGTTCCATGGTGCGCGGCGCCGGGATGCTTTCGTCCGGCTCCGGCGCCAACAGCGTGGCGGCCACGCCGATCAGCATCAATCCGGCCATCAGCCAGTAGGTGGCTTGCCAGCCGAAATAGCGATCCGCCAGCCACAGCGCCAGGCCGCCGGAAACCAGCATCGCCAGCCGATAACCCAGCACCGAGATCGCCGCGCCCGTGCCGCGTTCTTCGGCTTTCAGCAGATCGGTTTTATAGGCGTCGAACACGATATCTTGCGAGGCGGAGCAGAACGCCACCAGCACCGCCAACGCCGCCAGCCACCACAGGTGCTGCGCGGGCTGCATAAAGCCCATCGCCACAATCGCCGCCACCAGCAACAGCTGGCTGATCAGCAGCCAACCGCGCCGCCGCCCGAGAAACGGCGGGGTATAGCGGTCCATGAACGGCGACCAGAGGAATTTGAAGACGTAGGCCTGGCCTACCAGCGAGAAGATGCCGATGGTTTTCAGATCGATATTTTCGACGGTCATCCAGGCTTGCAGCGTGCCGGAGGTCAATGCCAGCGGCAGACCCGACGCGAAGCCCAGCAGCAGCAGAATGGCGGAGTTACGCTGGGTGAAGATGTTCAGATAGTGTTTCGACATGAGTTCCCTGTCTGCGCCGCCCGATCCGCCGGGCGGCGCCAGGCGCGCCGATTAGCGCGCGTTTTGCTTGATGAAATCGTTGACGCTGGTGTCCTGAGCCATGTCGGCGATCACGTCGCCCAGCACGGAGTTGACGGCGTCGGTGATCTTCTCGTTGGTCGCCGTAAAGGCGCCCTGCACGTTATAGGTCGAGCGGTAATTCTTCACCTGCTTGTTGCCGTTCTTCGCCTGGGCGATGATCGAGATGTCGGCTTTGGTGGTGATGTTGTAGCGCAGGTTACCTTCGGCGACGTCCGCGTACAGGTTATTGACGACGATTTGCAGCGCCACCGGGCCGTCGGCACCGATCATGTAGCCGCGTGCGCCCATCTGTTTCTCCAGCACTTCCTGCAGCAGGAAACGCAGATCGCGCGATGGCGTCAGCGTGACCAACTGGCCGTCGCGGTTCACCTTGGCCAGCGCCTGGTCGGTGCGCTGATCCGCGCCGTTGATGCTGACAGTGATGCCCTGCAGGGTAGGATCCTGCTGCGGCAGAACGATTTTCGGCGTGACGTTCAGGGTGTTGCTGCTGGTCGCGCAGCCGGCCAGCAGCAGGGCGGCCAGCAAAGGAAGACAAAGTTTCTTTAACATGTTTTCTGTCTCATTCTCGATGGATTTAGCAATAATCAGAGCGGGATAGCCGACAACAAATTGCCGACATCATAGCATCGCCGCCGTGCGGTGGAAGCGCGGAAGGCGCCTGAGTGACAAATTTTTACCTGCCGTTGATAAAAACACGCTTTTTTGGCCCGCTCAATCGGATAATCCCCCAAGCGGCGGGGATGGCGCTCATCATTTGACCGCAGAAAAGAGAAATTTGTCCCGGCGATGGTCTAAACGGGGGAAAACCGGCTAATATTGAACTAGATGGGCACGGTCCTCTGCCGGTGTTGTAAGGAGATCCTATGATTCGCGAGCAAATAGAAGCAAAGTTAAGGGCGGCGTTTGAGCCCGCGTATCTGGAAGTCGTTGATGAAAGCTATCGTCATAACGTTCCGGCGGGTTCAGAAAGCCATTTCAAAGTGGTATTGGTCAGCGATCGCTTCGTCGGCGAACGTTTTTTGACGCGCCACCGCTCCATCTACGGCGTATTGTCGGAGGAGCTGGCGGACGGCGTACACGCGCTGGCGCTGCACACCTATACGCTCAAAGAGTGGGAAGGTCTGCAGGATACCGTGCCGGCCTCGCCGCCGTGCCGCGGCGCCGGCACGCTGGCCTGAGGGGGAAATTTTCAGGTATCAGTGGAACTTTGCCCTTGAATTAGGGTATTACTACTGACGAATTTTGAAACGGCCTGCGGGCCGTTTCTGTTTTTGACGACGACACGGCCGACGCGCAATGTGGCCAACGTTCGGTCTGTTTTGGCGGCCTTTGGGCGATCGAATCGGCAAAAGTGTGAGTTTTAGCGCGCCTGCGCCGCCTAGCTTTCCTCGACTCGCCACGCATGCGCCGCTATAATGTCGCGTCTTATTTTTCCGGAATGGTTTCGGGACGCTTCTGTCATCAGGGAACTCGGTTCTTATCTGTAGCCGTCCTGGTTCTTGGAACGGAGTTGACCGAGCACTGTGATTTTTTTGAGGTAACAAGATGCAAGTTTCAGTAGAAACCACTCAAGGCCTTGGGCGCCGTCTCTCTATTACTGTACCGGCTGATACTATCAAGCAGGCGGTGAAGAAAGAGCTGATCAACGCAGCGAAAAGCGTGCGTATCGACGGCTTCCGCAAAGGCAAAGTGCCGATGAACATCGTGGAACAGCGTTACGGCGCCTCTGTTCGTCAGGACGTGCTGGGCGAAGCAATGCAGCGCAGCTTCGTTGACGCGATCATCAAAGAAAAGATTAATCCGGCCGGCGCACCAAACTACGTGCCGGGCGAGTACAAAGAAGGTGAAGACTTCACTTTCGCCGTTGAATTCGAAGTGTATCCAGAAGTTGAGCTGAAAGGCCTGGAAAACATCGAAGTCGAAAAACCTGTAGTTGAAGTGAACGACGAAGACGTCGACGCGATGCTGGATACCCTGCGCAAGCAGCAGGCCACCTGGAAAGAAACCGATCGCGCGGCGGAAGCTGAAGATCGCGTGACCGTTGACTTCACCGGTTCTATCGACGGTGAAGAGTTCGAAGGCGGCAAAGCGTCCGACTTCGTGCTGGCAATGGGCCAGGGCCGCATGATCCCAGGCTTCGAAGAGGGCCTGGTCGGTCACAAAGCGGGCGAAGAGTTCTCCATCGACGTGAACTTCCCGGAAGACTACCACGCGGAAAACCTGAAGGGCAAAGCGGCCAAATTCGCTATCGTGCTGAAGAAAGTTGAAGAGCGCGAGCTGCCGGAACTGACCGAAGAGTTCATCAAGCGTTTCGGCGTGGCGGACGGTTCCGTTGCCGGCCTGCGCACCGAAGTTCGCAAGAACATGGAGCGCGAGCTGAAAGGCGCCGTGCGTAACCGCATCAAGTCTCAGGCGATCGACGGCCTGGTGAGCGCGAACGAAATCGAAGTGCCTGCTGCCCTGATCGACGGCGAAATCGACGTGCTGCGTCGTCAGGCTGCACAGCGTTTCGGTGGCAACGAGAAGCAAGCGCTGGAACTGCCACGTGAACTGTTCGAAGAGCAGGCGAAACGCCGCGTAGTGGTTGGCCTGCTGCTGGGCGAAGTGATCAGCACCAACGATCTGAAAGCTGACGAAGACCGCGTGAAGACGCTGATCGAAGAAATGGCTTCTGCCTACGAAGATCCGAGCGAAGTCATCGAGTTCTACAGCAAAAACAAAGAGCTGATGAACAACATGCGCAACGTGGCTCTGGAAGAGCAAGCGGTTGAAGCCCTGCTGGCGAAAGCGAAAGTGACTGAAAAAGCCACTACCTTCAGCGAGCTGATGAACCAGACTCAACAGGCGTAATGCCGGCGTGTCGGGCGCGATGAACGGCGCCCCCGGTTTCGCCTGGCGAACCGGCGCACGATGAAAAAGCCCGCAACCTCAGGTTGCGGGCTTTTCTTTTTGCCACGTTGCTGATTAATCTCAGGTTAAGCGGGATAATATGCACTATATTTACCCTGTTGCCTGGGGAACTGGCTGGCATGATAAAGGTCAGAATAACGGCATCGTTTTCGGCGCGCGGAGAAAATCGGCTCCTGGGCTTGAAATCGCGCCGGGATCCCCCCATCTGTAAAGAATAATTCTGGGGCTGTTTGCCAAAGTGCGCGGGATAAAACAACCGTCGGGTACGTGCGGCGCGGGTCGAATGCTTGAGCATAGTCATCATGGCCGTTCTCAAGTAGAATCGGCGTATTAGGGTGACACCCTGGCCGCCAAGGCAATTTCTATTAGGAGACGGTAATGTCATACAGTGGCGAACGAGATCAATTTGCACCGAACATGGCGCTGGTGCCGATGGTGGTAGAGCAGACTTCACGCGGGGAGCGTTCTTACGACATTTATTCCCGCCTGCTGAAAGAGCGCATCATTTTCCTGACCGGCCAGGTGGAAGATCACATGGCCAACCTGATCGTGGCGCAAATGCTGTTCCTCGAAGCGGAAAGCCCGGAAAAAGACATTTACCTCTACATCAACTCGCCGGGTGGGGTAATTACCGCGGGCATGTCGATTTATGACACCATGAAGTTCATCAAGCCGGACGTCAGCACCATCTGTATGGGCCAGGCGTGCTCGATGGGCTCCTTCCTGCTGACCGCGGGCGCCAAAGGCAAACGTTTCTGCTTGCCGAACTCGCGCGTGATGATTCACCAGCCGCTGGGCGGCTACCAGGGCCAGGCGACGGACATCGAAATCCACGCGCGTGAAATCCTGAAGGTGAAAGCGCGCATGAACGAACTGATGGCCGAGCATACCGGCCAGCCGCTGGAGCAGATCGAGCGCGATACCGAGCGCGATCGCTTTATGACCGCGGAAGAAGCCGTGGAATACGGCCTGGTTGACGGCATTCTGACACACCGCAGCTAGAACCACGCGGCGCCGATGGACTATAGTAATCAGAGTGGGCAGGGGTTCGCTCTGTTGTAGCCCCTCGGCGTTCCCGATATGAGTTTGGGCGCACTGCCGCCGTGATTTTCCTGCGGGACAAGACTAAAGAAGAGGTTTGACTGATGACAGATAAGCGCAAAGACGGTTCAGGAAAGCTGCTGTACTGCTCTTTTTGCGGCAAAAGCCAGCATGAAGTGCGTAAGCTGATTGCCGGGCCGTCAGTGTATATCTGCGATGAATGTGTCGATCTGTGTAACGACATTATTCGCGAAGAGATTAAAGAAGTTGCCCCGCATCGTGAGCGCAGTGCGCTGCCGACGCCACACGAAATTCGCCACCACCTGGATGACTACGTCATCGGTCAGGAGCAGGCGAAGAAAGTGCTGGCGGTTGCGGTGTACAACCACTACAAACGCCTGCGCAACGGCGATACCAGCAACGGTATCGAGTTGGGCAAGAGCAACATCTTGCTGATCGGCCCGACCGGCAGCGGCAAGACGCTGCTGGCGGAAACGCTGGCGCGCTTCCTGGACGTGCCGTTCACCATGGCCGACGCCACCACGCTGACCGAAGCCGGTTATGTGGGCGAGGACGTGGAAAATATTATCCAGAAGCTGTTGCAAAAATGTGACTATGACGTGCAGAAAGCGCAGCGCGGCATCGTTTATATCGATGAAATCGATAAGATTTCCCGTAAGTCCGACAACCCGTCGATCACGCGTGACGTCTCGGGTGAAGGCGTGCAGCAGGCGCTGCTGAAGCTGATTGAAGGCACCATCGCCGCGGTTCCGCCGCAGGGCGGGCGCAAGCATCCGCAACAGGAATTCCTGCAGGTCGATACTTCCAAGATCCTGTTTATCTGCGGCGGCGCATTTGCCGGCCTGGATAAGGTGATCGGTCAACGCGTCAACACCGGCTCCGGCATCGGCTTTGGCGCGACCGTCAAGGGCGAGTCCGAGAAGGCCACCGAAGGCGAACTGCTGCTGCAGGCCGAACCGGAAGATTTGATCAAGTTTGGTCTGATCCCTGAGTTCATCGGCCGTCTGCCGGTGGTGGCGACCCTGAGCGAGCTGAGCGAGGACGCGCTGATTCAGATCCTGAAAGAGCCGAAGAACGCCCTGACCAAGCAGTATCAGGCGCTGTTCAATCTGGAAGGCGTGGAGCTGGAGTTCCGCGATGAAGCGCTGAACGCCATCGCCAAGAAAGCCATGGCGCGCAAAACCGGCGCCCGCGGCCTGCGTTCCATCGTGGAAGGCGCGCTGCTCGACACCATGTACGATCTGCCGTCGATGGACAGCGTAGACAAAGTGGTGATCGACGAGTCGGTGATCGCCGGCCAATCCAAACCGCTGCTGATTTACGGCAAGCCTGAAGCCCAGGCGTCTGGCGAATAATTAGCCAGTTAAACCAGCGCGTTATCAGCAAAATGGGGGATTTCATCCCCCATTTCTTTTTCCTGCATTCTTGCCGTTGAATGTAAGAGATTCATCCCCATATACTCATTAACCAGATTTTATGAAACGTTAGATGCTTGCGTCTCATGAGATTCCCCCTCAACCTGGCGGAAATTAAACTAAGAGAGAGCTCTATGAACCCTGAGCGTTCCGAACGCATTGAAATCCCCGTTTTGCCATTGCGCGACGTGGTGGTTTATCCGCACATGGTGATCCCGTTATTTGTTGGCCGGGAAAAATCGATTCGGTGCCTCGAAGCCGCAATGGATCACGATAAGAAGATCATGCTGGTGGCACAGAAAGAGGCCTCAACGGATGAACCTGGCATTAACGACTTGTTCTCGGTCGGCACCGTAGCGTCGATCCTGCAGATGCTGAAGCTGCCGGACGGCACGGTAAAAGTGCTGGTCGAGGGGCTGCAGCGCGCACGCATCACTACGCTGTCCGACAGCGGTGAGCATTTCGCCGCGCAGGCGGAATACCTTGAGTCGCCGGCTATCGACGAGCGCGAGCAGGAAGTGCTGGTGCGCACCGCGATCAATCAGTTTGAAGGCTATATCAAACTGAATAAAAAAATCCCGCCGGAGGTGCTGACTTCACTCAACAGCATCGACGACGCCGCGCGCCTGGCGGACACCATCGCCGCTCATATGCCGCTGAAACTCAGCGATAAGCAGTCGGTGCTCGAGATGTCCGACATCACCGAGCGTCTGGAATACCTGATGGCGATGATGGAGTCGGAGATCGACCTGCTGCAGGTTGAGAAACGCATCCGCAACCGCGTCAAGAAGCAGATGGAGAAGAGCCAGCGCGAGTACTATCTGAATGAGCAGATGAAGGCGATTCAGAAAGAACTGGGCGAGATGGACGACGCGCCGGACGAGCACGAAGCGCTGAAACGCAAGATCGATGCGGCGAAAATGCCGAAAGAGGCGCGCGAAAAAACCGAAGCGGAACTGCAAAAGCTGAAGATGATGTCGCCGATGTCGGCGGAAGCGACCGTGGTGCGCGGCTACATCGACTGGATGCTGCAGGTGCCGTGGAATGCGCGCAGCAAGGTGAAAAAAGACCTGAACAAGGCGCAGGAAGTGCTCGATACCGATCACTACGGCCTGGAGCGCGTGAAAGATCGCATCCTCGAGTACCTCGCGGTACAGAGCCGCGTCAGCAAAATCAAAGGGCCGATCCTGTGTCTGGTGGGGCCGCCGGGCGTGGGTAAAACCTCGCTGGGGCAGTCGATCGCCAAGGCGACCGGTCGCCAGTACGTGCGCATGGCGCTGGGCGGCGTGCGTGACGAAGCGGAAATCCGCGGTCACCGTCGTACCTACATCGGTTCGATGCCGGGCAAACTGATCCAGAAAATGGCCAAGGTTGGGGTGAAGAACCCGCTGTTCCTGCTGGATGAGATCGACAAGATGTCTTCCGACATGCGCGGCGATCCGGCCTCCGCTCTGCTGGAGGTGCTGGATCCGGAACAGAACGTGGCGTTCAACGACCACTACCTGGAAGTGGATTACGATCTGTCCGACGTGATGTTCGTCGCCACCTCGAACTCGATGAACATTCCTGCGCCGCTGCTGGACCGCATGGAAGTGATCCGCCTGTCGGGTTATACCGAGGACGAGAAGCTCAACATCGCCAAACAGCACCTGCTGCCGAAGCAGCTCGAGCGCAATGCGCTGAAAAAAGGCGAGTTGACGGTCGACGACAGCGCCATCATCGGCATTATTCGCTTCTATACCCGCGAAGCCGGGGTGCGCAGCCTGGAGCGTGAAATCTCCAAACTGTGCCGTAAAGCGGTGAAAACGCTGCTGATGGACAAGAAGCGCAAGCATATCGAGATCAACGGCGACAACCTGAAGGATTACCTGGGCGTGCAGCGCGTCGATTACGGCCGTGCGGATACCGAAAACCGCGTGGGCGAAGTCACCGGGCTGGCGTGGACGGAAGTGGGCGGCGATTTGCTGACCATCGAAACCGCCTGCGTGCCGGGCAAAGGCAAGCTGACCTACACCGGTTCTCTGGGTGAAGTGATGCAGGAATCGATTCAGGCGGCGCTGACCGTGGTGCGCGCGCGCGCGGAGAAATTGGGCATCAACGCCGATTTCTACGAGAAACGCGACATCCATGTGCACGTGCCGGAAGGGGCGACGCCGAAAGATGGCCCGAGCGCCGGTATTGCGATGTGCACCGCGCTGGTCTCCTGCCTGACCGGCAACCCGGTACGCGCCGATGTGGCGATGACCGGCGAGATCACGCTGCGCGGTCAGGTGTTGCCGATCGGCGGCCTGAAAGAGAAGCTGCTGGCGGCGCATCGCGGCGGCATCAAAACCGTGCTGATCCCTTACGAGAACAAGCGCGATCTGGAAGAGATTCCGGACAATGTTATCGCCGATCTGGAGATTCATCCGGTGCAGCGAATCGATGAAGTTTTGAACATTGCGTTGCAAAACCCGGCCTTCGGCGCACTGCCGGTAGCGGCAAAATAGTGACGAATCGCAAAAACCATTGATAAAACTTATACTGGCAAGCCATTTCGGACTTGCCAGTATTTTTTTGTACCGCTAAGTTAGATCTCTGTCGGCCCGCGTTTTGTCACCCAGTCGGTGGCTTGCCAAGGTTCGATGGGATTGATATAACAGCTGCGCTGTCGCAACCGTAGGGATTTTTCGGTGCGACGATAGAATTCTAGAGGGGATGATAGAGTGAATAAGTCACAACTGATCGACAAGATTGCCGCAGGTGCTGATATTTCCAAAGCGGCAGCGGGACGTGCTTTAGACGCAGTAATCGCTTCCGTTACCGACTCCCTGAAAGCAGGGGATGACGTGGCTCTGGTAGGTTTCGGTTCCTTTACCGTGCGTGAACGTTCGGCCCGTACCGGCCGCAACCCGCAAACCGGTAAAGAGATCAAGATCGCGGCAGCCAAAGTACCTGCCTTCCGTGCAGGGAAAGCGCTGAAAGACGCTGTAAACTGATTTAGCGTCTAACCGTTTAGCGTAACAGGGTTTTGTAATAAACAATCACCTGACGCAGCGGTGCTGGTAAGGTAAGATACAAGGCGCATCGGACTGATGCGCTTTTTTTATTTTTGTCGCAGGGAACGCGCCTGCGCAAGGGTTGTTAATCCACATCACAGCGGAGTGTTGTCACACTATGATGGACAATTTACGCGCGGCTGCCAATCACGTCGTGCTCAAAATCATCCTGGCCCTGATCATCCTGTCATTCGTTCTGACCGGGGTGGGTAACTACCTGATCGGCGGCTCCGGCGATTATGCTGCGAAAGTAAATGGTCAGACGATCGAACGCGCTCAGCTGGAACAGGCTTTCCAAAGCGAGCGCAGCCGCATGCAGCAGCAGCTGGGTGACCAGTTCTCTGCGCTGGCCGGCAACGAAGGCTACATGCAGCAGATGCGCCGTCAGGTGTTGTCCCAGTTGATCGACAACATGCTGCTCGACCAGTATGCCAAGAAGCTGGGCCTGGCGGTCAGCGACGATCAGATCAAGGACGCCATCCGCAAGGCGCCTTACTTCCAGACCAACGGCCAGTTCGATAACGCCAAATATCTCGATCTGATTGGCCGCATGGGCTACACCGCCGACAACTTCGCGCAGTCGATGCGTCAGCAGTTGGTCAATCAGCAGGTGATCCAGGCCTTCGGCGAGTCCGGTTTCGTGCTGCCGTCTGAATCGCAAGCCATGGCGGCGCTGGTGCTGCAGGAGCGCGACGTGCGCCTGGCGACCATCGATTTGAAAGCGCTGCAGGCGAAACAAAGCGCCGGCGACGACGAACTGAAGGCGTATTACGATCAGAACAAGAACAGCTTCATCGCCCCGGAGCAGGTGAAGGTGAGCTATATCCCGCTGGACGCCGCGTCCATGCAGGACAAGGTGAAAGTGAGCGAAGAGGACATCAGCGCTTACTACGACCAGCACAAGAGCAGCTACGGCCAGCCGGAGCGTAAAAACTACAGCGTGATCCAGCTGAAGACCGAGGCGGAAGCCAATGCGGCGCTGGACGAGCTGAAGAAGGGCGCCGATTTCGCCACCCTGGCGAAAGAGAAATCCACCGACATCATCTCACGCCGCACCGGCGGCGAACTGGGGTGGCTGGAGCCGGAAACCACCGCCGACGAGCTGAAGCAGGCTAACCTGACCGAGAAAGGGCAGCTGTCTGGCGTAGTGAAATCCTCCGTAGGCTACCTGATCGTGCGTTTGAACGACATCGAACCTGAGAAACTGAAACCGCTGAGCGAAGTGCATGACGCCATCGCCAAGCAGGTGCAGCAGGAGAAAGCGGTAGACGCCTATTACGCGCTGCAGCAGAAGGTGAGCGAGGCGGCGACCAGCGACAACGAATCTTTGGCCTCGGCTGAGGAAGCGGCCGGCGTGAAAGCGGCGCAAAGCGACTGGTTCACCCGCGACAACATCCCTGCCGCGCTGAACTTCAAACCGGTGGTGCAGGCGATCTTCGACGGCTCGCTGATCGGCGAGAACGGCGCGCCGGGCAGCAACTCCGACGTGATCACCGTAGACGGCGACCGCGCTTTCGTGGTGCGCGTGAGCGGCCACAAGCCGGAAGGCATCGAACCGTTCGACCAGGTAAAAGACCGCGTGGCGGAACTGGTGAAACGCAACAAGGCGCTGCAGGCAGCGAAGCTGCAGGGCGAGAAGCTGCTGGTTGAGCTGAAGCAGGGCAAGGGCGACGAAGCGATGAAAGCCGCCGGCCTGAGCTTTGGCGCCGTGCAGAAGATGGCGCGCGCGCCGGAAGACAGCCAGCTGGTGGAGAGCGTATTCGCGCTGCCGCACCCGCAGGACGGTAAGCCGGTGTACGGCATGTCGCAGGATCGTCAGGACAACGTGGTGCTGATTGCGCTTGATGCGGTGAAGCCAGGCACGCTGCCGGAAGACGAAATGAAAACCTTCGTCGGCAAGATGGAAGAGGGCGCGACCGGCGTTTCCTTCGATTCGCTGCTGGCGAGCCTGCGTAAAGAAGCCAAGATCAAAATGGGCGCCGCTGAGCAACAGCCTCAGTAATCGCCGCATTTTTCTGCAACGCAGTGCAACAAACAAAGGCCGCTTTCGCGGCCTTTTCCATATCTGACATCCGTCGATTGCTGAATATCCGCCGCCACGGCAAGGTAGCCGTGCTGTCACACACAAGGAGGATACAGCATGCAATATTCAGAGAAAAAAGCGTTTTTCGGTTACCGTCGTCACGTTAACGCCGCGCTGACCGCGCTGTTGTTATGCCTGGCCGGCCCGGCCGCCGCGGTGGAAAAAAACGAGGCGCCGATGCTCTCAACACCGGCGAGCCATGGCGGACAATCGGTGATGACCAAGGCAACCGAAGAGGCGGCGGTCAGCATCAATCAGGCCACTGCCGAACAACTGGCCGCCGCCTTGAGCGGCGTCGGCCTGAAGAAGGCGGAAGGCATCGTGCGCTATCGCGAACAGAACGGGCCGTTCACCCAGGTTGAGCAGTTGCAGGAGGTGCCGGGCATCGGGCCGGCGCTGTTTGAGAAGAACCGCACCCGGCTGAAAATGTGATCCCGGTCGCGGCTGCGTGGCAAAATGGCGCTGAGGCCGTGACTCCTCTGCTACATTTTACAGGTCTTACCAGTTTGGCGCGTTGACCAAACGGGCGAGGGAGCCAGCGCGGCTCCCTCTTTCTGTAATCACCAGGCAGGAGCGATCGTTCCCTATGCAAACCTTTATCAAAGTTCGCGGTTATCACCTTGATGTTTACCAGCACGTTAACAACGCCCGCTATTTGGAGTTTCTGGAAGAGGCGCGTTGGGAGTGGTTGGAGAACGAAGCCGGGTTCCGCTGGATGACGGAAAACAACATCGCTTTCATCGTGGTGAACATCAACATCAATTACCGCAGCCCGGCGGTATTGGGGGATAAGCTGCGTATCGACAGCCAGATGGTGCAGCTCAACGGCAAGAGCGGGGTGCTGAGCCAAAAGGTGACGCAGGATCCGGCGGGGACGCCGGTGGCAGACGCGCTGCTGACTTTCGTGTGCGTCGATCTGAAAACGCAGCGTGCGCTGCCGATCGAAGGAGAATTGCGCGAGCACCTGGAGGCGCTCACGCTGAAGGATAATCCGCAGTAAGCTCACGGGCGGCATAGGCTGCCGCCGTCACTGCCCTCAGGCCAGGCCGGCTTTCTGTTTTAACGCCGCCATCACTTCTGCCTGGTTGGCCCGGTACTGCGTCAGGCCATTGGCGCGCAGGTTGCAGGCGGCGCACTCGCCGCAGCCGTCACCTTTGATGCCGTTGTAGCAGGTCAGCGTATCCTGGCGTACGCGATCCAGCTGGTGGTAATAATCCGCCAGCGCCCAGGTCTCGGCCTTGTTCAGCCACATCAGCGGCGTTTCGAAGCGGATATCGCGGGCGATGCCCAGCGTCACCGCCTTGTTCAGCGCTTTAACGAACTCGTCGCGGCAATCCGGGTAGCCGGAGAAATCGGTTTCACACACGCCGGTGATCACCGCTTCCGCTTCGACCTGGTAGGCGTAGATCGCCGCCAGCGTCAGGAACAGGATGTTGCGGCCCGGCACGAAGGTGCTCGGCAGCGCATTTTTCTGGTTGGGATCGTAGGCGGGAACCGGAATATTGTCGCGCGTCAGGCTGCTGACGGCCAGCTCATTGAGCAGCGTTACGTCCAGCACCTTGTGCGCCTTGGCACCGAGGGCTACCGACAGCTCTTGAGCCACTTCAATCTCGGCGCGATGGCGCTGGCCGTAATCGAACGTGACGCAGTGAACTTCGTCATACTGTTGCAATGCCTGGATTAAGCAGGTCGTGGAGTCTTGTCCACCGCTGAAAACGACAACCGCGCGCTTCATAAAATCACCTTTTTGGGCTTTGGCCTCTCCCGATACACATTCGGGCGGCAGGATAAAAATTGCGTTGCGGCGACAATAGTAGCAGAAAGGGCCGCCAGGCGCAGGGCGGTTCGGCTCAGGCCGGTGCATCGTCCACCGGCGGCGGCAGCCACGCCTGGCAAAAATCGAACCAGCCGTGGGCGGTCAGCGTGACGCCATGCATGCGCGGCGGCGCGCTGATCTGATACTGGTAGTGGAACAGCGGCGTGATGATGGCGGCGGCCATCAGCCGTTGATAATAGGCCTGCAGCCGTGCGAAACGCGGTTGCTGCGCCTGCAGCTGCTGGATCTGCCGCAGCGTATCCTGTTGCTGCTGCCAGCGGCTTTCCGTCAGGATGCCGCGCCACAGCGTATCCTGCCGCAGCCAGCTCTCCAGCGTCGCCTCCGGCGCTTCGCCGATCAGGTTGTCCGCCAGCAGCAGATCGGCCTGGGCGATCTGTTCCTCGCTTTGCCAGCGCTTACCGGCATAGTAACGCACTTCCAGCTCGCAGCCGTGCTGCGCGAGCAACCGCTGTAGCGCGGCCGTCACCGTTTCCAGCTCGACCGGCGGCCGATACAGCAGCGTCAGCCGGGCGGGCAGGGCGACGTCCTCTTCGACCTGTTGGTGGGGGATGCGCCAGCCGGGCAGCATTTCATGGCTGGGGGTGATCACGCTGTTGGGGATCGGCAGATGGCTCAGCAGGCCGGACTGCTGGATCAGCATCAGCAGCTTTTGCCCCTGGGCTTCGTTCAGCACGCCGCGGCGCAGGTTCAGCGCCAGATAACACCAGCCCAGGCTCATGCTGCGCTGCACCGGCCGAGCCTGCGCCAAATCGTCTTGCTGGCCTATGGTGATGCGCACCGGATGCTGGCAGCTGGCATCGGCGCCGGCGGTAGGTAAATCGGGGGTGATCCAGTATTCGATGGTATCCAGATACGGATGCTGCAGATGATAACCGGCGTGCTGTTCCAGCCGCACCAGTTGCGGCTCATTCAGTGTCAGCTTGAACGGACCGGCGCCGATGGCCGGCAGCTCCGGGTGAGTCATCAGGCAAGGCAGCTCCGCCAGCCGGTGGGCCAGCCAGTAGTCCGGCAGGTGCAGATCGAACTGAATGCACAACGGATGCGGCAGGCTGATGCGCGCGACGTTGGCCAGGCTGGGTTGGCTGCGCGGATGGCGCAGCAGTTTTTCCAGCGTTTGCAGCAGTTGGTGGCCGGTCAACGGTTCGCCGTTGTGCCAGCGCAACTGGCTGCGCAGAAAGAAGCGCCAGCGCAGGCCGCGATCGCTAATCTGCCAATGGTGCGCCAGATCGGGCTGCGGTTCCGGGTTACCGGTCATCAGGCGCGTCAGTCCGGCGTGCAGGGTCGACACCAGATGTTGTTCGGCGCGGCCGGTCAACGTGAGCGGGTCGAGCGCTTCCAGCGTGCGGTAATAGGGAATGCGCAGCGTCGGGCTGCCGGCCTGCCATTGCCCGCCGAGGTGCGGGTTGAGCAGATCCTGCAGGTGCTGCGGATCGAGCTGCGCCATCTCCAGCGCTCCCTGATGATTGCCCTGTTGCAGCAGCTGTTGAAGCAGCTGCGCGCGCAGTTCATCCGGGGTTTTCAGGCAGTGTAGGCGAGCGCGCTTACCGCGGCCGGGCTGCGAATACCAGCTCAGCCAGCCCTGATCCTGCAGCTGCTGCACCAGCGTGCGGGCATGGCGTTCGCTGCAGTAGAACATCGCCGCCAGTTCGCCGATGGTCACGGCGACCGGCGCGCTGCCGAGCTGTTGATACAGGCGTTGATATTGGCTGAGACGGTGAACCAGGCGCATGGGCAGAAATCCGGAACAGTTTTCTCAAATTGTTCACTATTACTTCCGCAAATACCATCCCATACTGCAGTGATTGTAATCGCGTTCACATTCATGAGGTCTTTATGTATCGCCTGGCAGCTTTCGATATGGACGGCACGCTGTTGATGCCGGATCACCGGGTTGGCCCGGAAACGCTGGCGGTGCTGAACCAGCTGGTGGAGCGGGAGATGGTGGTGACGTTCGCCACCGGGCGCCACTACCTCGATGCGCAACCGATTATGGCGCAACTGGGGCTACAGGGGTACCTGATCACCGGCAACGGCACGCGGGTATATGACAACCGCGGCCAACAGCTGCACGCCACCGACCTGCCGGCGGCGGTGGCCGAAGAGGTGCTGCATCATCATTGGCGCACCCGCGCCAGCATGCATGTATTCCGCGACGAAGGTTGGCTGACCGAGTTTCCCGTGCCGGAAGAGATGCTGCGGGCGCATCACCTGAGCGGTTTTCGTTTTCAACTGGCCGATGTGCGCCGTCTGCCGGCGTTCGGCAACAGCAAGGTGTGCTTTGTCGCGCCACATGAGGAGTTGCTGGCGTTGCAGGTGCAGCTGCGGGCGCAATTGGGCGATGAGGCAGACCTGTGCTTTTCCGCCTACGACTGTCTGGAGGTGCTGCCGCTCGGTTGCAACAAAGGCACGGCGCTGGAGCGGCTGAGCCGTCATCTGGGGCTGACGATGGCCGACTGCATGGCGTTCGGCGACGCGATGAACGACAAAGAGATGCTGGGAGCGGTGGGGCACGGCGTGGTGATGGGCAACGCCCTGCCGCAGCTGAAATCCCTGCTGCCGCAGCTACCGGTTATCGGCCATTGCCAACAACAGGCGGTGGCTCACTATTTACAACATTGGCTGCGTTCACCTTGCCTCACCTATTCCCCCGAAGAATGAGGTTCTCCTTACAGCCGGCCGGGTATGACTACCCGGCTTTTTTTTACCCGAAGCCTGGCGTTACAAATCCGCCAGCTGCGCGAGATACGGCTGCAGATCGCCGATGTTGTTGCTGACCCATTCCGGGTTGTAATAGGTATCCAGATAACGGTCGCCGCTGTCGCACAGCAGGGTGACGATCGCCCCTTGCTCGCCGTTTTCCCGCATCTGCTTCGCCAACTGCAGCGCACCCCAAACGTTGGTGCCGGTAGAGGCGCCAACCTTGCGGCCCAGCACGCCTTCCAGCCAGTGAATGGTGGCGACGCTGGCGGCATCCGGCACGCGCAGCATGTTGTCGACCACCGACGGGATGAACGACGGCTCGGCGCGCGGGCGGCCGATGCCTTCGATACGGCTGCCGCAGCTGCCGATCAGGGTGCGATCGCCGTGGTGGAAGCAGTCATAGAACACCGAGTTTTCCGGATCGACCACCGTCAATTGGGTGTCGTGCCCCTGATAGCGGATGTAGCGCCCCAGCGTGGCAGAGGTGCCGCCGGTGCCGGCGCTCATCACGATGTGTTTCGGCACCGGGAAAGGTTCGCGCGCCATCTGGCGGAAGATGCTGTCGGCGATATTGTTGTTGCCGCGCCAGTCGGTGGCGCGCTCGGCGTAGGTGAACTGATCCATATAGTGGCCGTTCAGCTCTTTCGCCAGCTGTTCGGAGGCAGCGTAGATCTGGGCGGCGTGATCGACGAAGTGACAGCGGCCGCCGTAAAAGGCGATCTGCTCCACCTTGCGGCGCGCGGTGCAGGACGGCATCACCGCGATGAACGGCAGGCCGATCAGACGGGCGAAGTAGGCTTCGGACACCGCGGTGCTGCCGGACGAGGCCTCGATGATGGTGGTGTTCTCGGTGATCCAGCCGTTGCACAGGCCATAAAGGAACAGCGAGCGCGCCAGGCGGTGTTTCAGGCTGCCGGTCGGGTGGGTGCTCTCGTCTTTCAGGTACAGGCAGATGCCGGGAAACGCCGGCAGGTTCAGGCGAATCAGGTGCGTATCGGCGGAGCGCTGAAAATCCGCTTCTATTTCACCGATAGCATATTTTACCCAAGAGTTTGTCATGATATGGCCTCAGAATAGGGGGCTGGTTTATGGCGTAGCATAGCCTGTCGGCGGGAAAAAAGGATTGCCATTTTCCCTGTTTAATCGCCTAATGGGAGAAAATTTTTCTCCGGGTGGCCGCTATGTTAGATAAAACAGACCGTAAGCTGCTGTGCATGCTGCAGCAAGATTGCACCCAGTCGCTGCAGGCGCTGGCCGATGCGGTTAATTTGACTTCGACGCCGTGCTGGAAACGGCTGAAGCGCCTGGAGGACGAGGGCTATATCCGCGGCCGGGTGGCCTTGCTGGATAACGAAAAGCTCGGCCTGGGGTTGACGGCGTTCGTGCTGATCAAGACCCAGCAGCACAGCAGCGAGTGGTATCAGGCGTTTGTGCAGCTGACCAGCCAGATGCCCGAGGTGCTGGCGTTCTACCGGATGGCGGGGGAGTACGACTACCTGATGCAGGTCGAAGTGGCGGACATGAAAAGCTACGACGGCTTTTATAAGCGCCTGGTGAACGGCGTACCGGGCCTTATTGACGTCACCTCGAGCTTTGCCATGGAAAAAATCAAATACACCACTGCGCTGCCGGTGCCGGAGTGAAAAGTTAACCGGACGGGCGGCTCAACGGTGGTATCCTGCTCTGCTGAAGCAGAAAAAGAGACAAATCCCATAAAATCCTGGAATCAAACTGCGTGAGATTATTTGCACAAATCGGCTGGTACTTCCGCCGGGAGTGGCGCCGCTACCTCGGGGCGGTGGTGCTGCTGATCGTCATCGCCATCCTGCAACTGTTGCCGCCTAAGCTGGTCGGCATCATCGTGGACGGCGTCACCGAAAAACAGATGTCCACCGGCGTGCTGTTGGCCTGGCTCGGGCTGATGATCGGCACCGCGATCGTCGTTTACCTGCTGCGCTATGTGTGGCGGGTGCTGCTGTTCGGCGCTTCCTACCAGCTGGCGGTCGAACTGCGCGAAAACTTTTACCGCCAGCTCAGCCGACAAAACCCGGCGTTCTACCTGCGCCATCGCACCGGCGACCTGATGGCGCGCGCCACCAACGATGTGGATCGCGTGGTGTTCGCCGCCGGTGAAGGCGTGCTGACGTTGGTGGATTCGCTGGTGATGGGGGTGGTGGTGCTGGTGGTGATGAGCACCCAAATCAGCTGGCAGCTGACGGTGTTGGCGTTAATCCCGATGCCGCTGATGGCGATCGCCATCAAATATTACGGCGACCAGTTGCACCAGCGCTTTAAATCGGCGCAGGCGGCGTTTTCCAGCCTGAACGATCAGGCGCAGGAAAGCATGACCAGCATCCGCATGATCAAGGCCTTCGGGCTGGAAGATCACCAATCCAACCGTTTCGCCGACGTCGCGGCGCAGACCGGGGCCAAGAACATGCACGTGGCGCGGGTGGATGCGCGCTTCGATCCGACCATTTATATCGCCATCGGCGCGTCTAACCTGTTGGCCATCGGCGG
This sequence comes from Serratia sp. CY81684, assembly GCF_052166595.1. NCBI lineage: Bacteria > Pseudomonadati > Pseudomonadota > Gammaproteobacteria > Enterobacterales > Yersiniaceae > Serratia > Serratia sp. CY81684. The sequence continues at coordinate 124,367 of NZ_JBJNOO010000001.1, forward strand.
CGGCAGTTGGATGGTGGTGAACGGTTCGCTGACGCTCGGGCAACTGACCAGCTTTGTGATGTACCTCGGCCTGATGATCTGGCCAATGCTGGCGCTGGCCTGGATGTTCAATATCGTCGAGCGCGGCAGCGCGGCCTACAGCCGCATCCGCAGCCTGCTCGACGAGGCGCCGGCGGTGCAGGATGGCCCGCAGGCGTTGCCGGCCGGGCGCGGCGTGCTGGAGGTGGATATCCGCGCGTTCCACTACCCGGAAAACCCGCATCCGGCGCTGCACGATGTGGCGCTGACGCTGAAACCAGGGCAAATGCTGGGGTTGTGCGGGCCGACCGGGGCCGGTAAATCGACGCTGCTGTCGCTGATCCAGCGCCAGTTCGACGTCGATCAAGGGCAGATCCGCTATCACGGCCTGCCGTTGCCGCAGGTCAAACTCGACGACTGGCGTTCGCGGCTGTCGGTGGTGAGCCAAACGCCGTTCCTGTTCTCCGATACCGTGGCGAACAACATCGCACTGGGCCATCCGGGGGCGACGCAGGCGCAGATCGAACAGGCGGCGCGGTTGGCCAGCGTCCATGAGGACATTCTGCGGCTGCCGCAGGGCTATGACACCGAGGTGGGCGAACGCGGCGTGATGCTGTCGGGCGGGCAGAAACAGCGCATCTCCATCGCGCGCGCGCTGCTGCTGGATGCGGAGATCCTGATCCTCGACGATGCGCTATCGGCGGTGGATGGCCGTACCGAACACCAGATCCTGCACAACCTGCGCAGCTGGGGGCAAGATCGCACGGTGATCATCAGCGCACACCGGCTGTCGGCATTAACCGAGGCCAGCGAAATCCTGGTGATGCAGCACGGCGGCGTGGCGCAGCGCGGCGATCCGGCGGCGCTGGCGGCACAGCCGGGCTGGTATCGCGATATGTACCGCTATCAGCAGCTGGAAGCGGCGCTGGACGAAGCGCCGGAAAACGGCGAGGAGGCGTTGGCCGATGAATAAAGTGCAAAAGCTGTGGCCGACGCTGAAGCGCCTGCTGGCCTACGGTTCGCCGTACCGCAAACCGTTGGGGGTGGCGGTGCTGATGCTGTGGGTGGCGGCGGCGGCGGAAGTCGCCGGGCCGATCCTGGTGAGCTATTTTATCGATAATTACGTCGCCAAAGGGCAACTGCCGCTGATGATCGTCGGCGGGCTGGCGGCGGCCTACATTCTGCTGGAGCTGCTGGCGGCGGCGCTGCATTACTTCCAGGCGCTGCTGTTCAATCAGGCGGCGGTAGGCGTGGTGCAGCGGCTGCGCACCGACGTGATGGACGCCGCGCTGCGCCAGCCGCTCAGCGCCTTCGACACGCAACCGGTCGGGCAATTGATCTCGCGCGTCACCAACGACACCGAAGTGATCAAGGACCTGTACGTGATGGTGGTCTCCACGGTGCTGAAAAGCGCCGCGCTGATCGGCGCCATGCTGGTGGCGATGTTCAGCCTCGACTGGCGCATGGCGTTAGTGGCTATCTGTATCTTCCCGGCGGTGTTCGTGGTGATGGGCATCTATCAATATTACAGCACGCCGATTGTGCGCCGGGTGCGCAGTTATCTGGCGGACATCAACGACGGCTTCAACGAAGTGATCAACGGCATGGGCGTGATCCAGCAATTCCGTCAGCAGGTGCGCTTCGGCGAGCGCATGAGCGCCGCCAGCCAGTCGCACTATCTCGCGCGCATGCAGACGCTGCGGCTCGACGGTTTCCTGCTGCGGCCGCTGCTCAGCCTGTTTTCGGCGCTGGTGCTGTGCGGTTTGCTGATGTTGTTCGGCTTCAGCGGTGAAGGCGTGATTGGCGTCGGCGTACTCTATGCCTTCATCAACTACCTGGGGCGTTTGAACGAACCGTTGATCGAGCTGACGTCACAACAGTCGATCCTGCAGCAGGCAGTGGTGGCCGGAGAACGCATTTTCGAACTGATGGATCGCAGCCAGCAGAGTTACGGTTCCGACGATAGTCCGTTGGCCGGCGGCCGCATCGACATCACCGATCTAAGCTTCGCTTACCGCGCGGACAAAAAGGTGCTGCAGCATATTTCGCTGTCGGTGCCGTCGCGCGGCTTCGTGGCGCTGGTCGGGCACACCGGCAGCGGCAAGAGCACTTTGGCCAACCTGCTGATGGGTTATTACCCGGTCAGCGAGGGAGAAGTGCGTCTCGATGGCCGCCCGATCTCCAGCTTGTCGCACCGCACGCTGCGGCAGGGCGTGGCGATGGTGCAGCAGGATCCGGTGGTGATCGCCGATTCGGTGCTGGCCAACGTCACGTTGGGGCGCAATATCGAGGAAGACGCCGTTTGGCGAGCGCTGGAAACGGTGCAGCTGGCGGATCTGGTGCGTGGCTTCCCGCAGGGTATTCACACCCGACTGGGGGAGCAGGGCAATAACCTGTCGGTTGGGCAGAAACAGCTGCTGGCGATGGCGCGGGTCTTGGTGCAGGCGCCGCAGATCCTGATCCTCGACGAGGCGACCGCCAATATCGACTCGGGCACCGAACAGGCTATCCAGCGCGCGCTGCGTGCGATCCGCGAGCACACCACGCTGGTGGTGATCGCCCACCGGCTGTCGACCATCGTCGACGCCGATTCCATTTTGGTGCTGCATCGCGGCCAGGCGGTGGAGCAGGGCAACCATCAGCAGCTGCTGGCGCAGCAGGGGCGTTACTACCAGATGTACCAGCTGCAGTTGGCGGGCGAGCAGTTGGCGGAAGCGGTGCGCGAGGAGAGCCAACCCGCCTGAACATGGGCCGCGCTCGCGGCCCTTCTTTCTTTCCAACGCACCATAAGCAGGCAAACCATCTGGGCCACGCCCCCTTTCTGCACTTTTTCGACGCGATGCGCACCAAATCAGTGCGCATTATTTAACCTATTCAAGGTATCGGTGCCGTGCTGCCTCGCGGCTGCGCCCGCGTGCCCGCTAATCCGCTGAATCGCCATGCAAAATTAAATTTGGCACAGCCCTTGCTACATATGACGCGTACCAGGGGTGAGTTTGGGCTTAATTCGTGGAGGGGCAATATGAAGCTGGTGACCGTGGTAATCAAACCGTTCAAGCTGGAGGACGTGCGCGAGGCCTTGTCCTCCGTGGGCATTCAGGGGTTGACCGTAACCGAAGTGAAGGGCTTTGGCCGCCAGAAGGGGCACGCCGAGCTGTATCGCGGTGCCGAATATAACGTCAATTTCCTGCCCAAGGTCAAAATCGATATCGCCATCGCCGACGATCAGTTGGATGAAGTGGTTGATGTGATTAGCAAAGCCGCCTACACCGGCAAAATCGGCGACGGCAAAATTTTCGTTGCCGAGTTGCAACGTGTGATCCGCATTCGCACCGGCGAAACCGACGAATCGGCACTGTAACCGCGAACTCAGTTAAGTGATGGGGATGGATTGATAATGAAAAGACTGTTATCCATGTTGGGCCTGAGTTCGGTAACCCTGGTTCCTTCTTTGGCCCTGGCCGCCCCGGCGGTCGCTGATAAGGCCGACAACGCCTTTATGATGATCTGCACCGCGTTGGTGCTGTTCATGACGCTGCCGGGCATCGCGCTGTTTTACGGCGGCTTGCTGCGCGGCAAAAACGTGCTGTCGATGCTGACGCAGGTCACCGTCACCTTCGCGCTGGTCTGCGTGCTGTGGGTGTTGTATGGCTATAGCCTGGCGTTCAGCGAGGGCAATGCGGTGTTCGGCGGGTTCGAAACGGCGATGCTGAAAGGCATCGGCATCGACAGCGTCACCGGCAGCATCAGCCAAATGATCCACGTCGCCTTCCAGGCCTCCTTCGCCTGTATCACCGTGGCGCTGGTGGTGGGTGGCTTCGCCGAACGCATTCGCTTCTCGGCGGTGCTGATCTTCGCGATCCTCTGGTTCACGCTGTCTTATCTGCCGATCGCGCACATGGTGTGGGGCGGCGGTTACCTGGCCGCCGACGGCGCCTTGGACTTCGCCGGCGGCACCGTGGTGCACATCAACGCCGCCAGCGCCGGGTTGATCGGCGCCTACCTGATTGGCAAGCGCGCCGGCTTCGGTAAAGAGGCCTTCAAACCGCACAACCTGCCGATGGTGTTTACCGGGGCGTCCATCCTGTATATCGGCTGGTTCGGCTTCAATGCCGGTTCCGCCAGCGCGGCCAACGGCATTGCGGCTCTGGCATTCCTCAACACCGTGGTTGCCACTGCGGGCGCCATTCTCTCCTGGACCTTCGCCGAGTGGGTGCTGCGCGGCAAGCCTTCATTGCTGGGCGCCTGCTCCGGCATGATCGCCGGGCTGGTAGCAGTGACGCCGGCGGCGGGCACCGTGGGCGTGGGCGGGGCGTTGATCATCGGTCTGGTGGGCGGCGTCGCCGGCCTGTGGGGCGTCGTGACGCTGAAAAAATGGCTGAAAGTGGACGACACCTGCGACGTGTTCGGTGTGCACGGGGTGTGCGGCATCGTCGGCTGCCTGTTGACCGGGGTGTTCACCGCCTCTTCACTGGGCGGCACCGGTTACGCCGAAGGGGTGACGATGGGCCATCAGGTCTGGATCCAGCTGGTGAGCGTGCTGATCACGCTGGTGTGGTCGAGCGTCGCCGCCTTTATCGCCTTCAAGATCGCGGGCGCCATGGTTGGATTGAGAGTGCCGGAGGAGCAGGAACGCGAGGGGCTGGACGTCAACAGCCACGGCGAGAGCGCCTACAACCAGTAAGGCTCAAAGCAGGGCAGTGCGCTAAAGACTAAAATAATGATGAAGCCAAAAGGGGCGATGGAAACATCGCCCCTTTCTTTATGCTGCGGATCAGGCGTCGCGTTGGCGAATCACCCCTTCCTGCACGGTGGTGGCGACCAGTACGCCGTCGCGGGTATAAATCTGGCCGCGCACAAAGCCCCGTGCGCCGGAGGCGGAGGAGCTCTCCACTGCGTACAGCAGCCAGTCATCCATGCGGAACGGACGGTGGAACCACATTGAGTGGTCAATGGTGGCCACCTGCATGCCCGGCTCGAGGAAACCGACGCCGTGCGGCTGCAGCGCCGTCGGCAGGAAGTTAAAGTCCGACGCGTAGCCCAGCAGATATTGGTGGATGCGCTGATCGTCCGGCATGCTGCCGTTGGCGCGGAACCACACGTAGCGATGCGGTTCTTCCACGCTGCCTTTCAGCGGGTTATGGAATTTCACCGGGCGCATTTCGATCGGCTTCTGGCCGATAAATTTTTCGCGCACTTTTTCCGGCAGCATATGCGCCAGCTTCTGGGCGATCTCTGACTCAGACAGCAGCCCTTCCGGCGGCGGCACGTCCGGCATCAGATTCTGGTGCTCGAAACCCGCTTCCGGACTCTGGAAGGAGGCGGTCATATAGAAGATAGGTTTGCCGTGCTGGATGGCGCTGACGCGGCGCGCGCTGAAGCTGTTGCCGTCGCGCAGGGTTTCCACGTCGTAAACGATAGGCTTGCTGCTGTCGCCCGGGCGCAGGAAGTAGCTGTGGAACGAATGCACGCTGCGTTCGTCCGGCACCGTCTGTTTGGCGGCGTACAACGCCTGGCCGACCACCTGCCCGCCGAACACCTGGCGCAGCCCCAGATCTTCACTCTGACCGCGGAACAACCCTTCTTCGATTTTCTCCAGATCCAGCAGATCGAGGAGGTTTTGCAATGCCTGGCTCATAAAGTTGTTACCTTTCTAATAATCATTTTGCGCAGTGTGCGGAATATCACGGCGCGGCGTCAACATTTTGCGTTAAGGGGCCGATGAGAATGCTCTTAATCATGGATGCCTTGGGCTGTTTAAGTGATTAATAGGCGGGGTAAAGTGGATTTATCAGTGTTTTGTGCTAGGTTTAATAGGTGAGGTGGTGAAAGCCACCAACATGTTGATAATAAAAAAGGAGACCGATCCATGAAACTCTGGCAAATCGTAGGCGGTGCCGCGGCACTGACGATCACGCTGGCAGGATGCGCGCAAAAGAGTGCCGATGTGCCTACACAGACGGCCGGTAACCCGGCGGCTGCGCAAACGCAGATTCAGGGCCCGGCGGTGACAGGTTCGGTTAATATACGCCAGCGCATTGCGCTGCCGCCGGACGCCGTACTTACGGTCACCCTCTCTGACGCTTCGCTGGCAGATGCGCCGTCCAAAGTGATTGCACAGCGCGCGGTGCGTACTGAAGGGCAGCAGGCGCCATTCAGCTTTACGCTGCCGTACAACCCGTCCGACATCCAACCGAATGCGCGCATCATTCTGAGCGCGGCGGTGACGGTCAACGGGCGCCTGATGTTCATTACCGACACCATCCAGGAAGTGGTTAACCGCAACGGCACCCGTGCCGATCTGCTGCTGGTTCCGGTTCAGGGTGTGCCGATTCAGGCTGCGCCAACCGCCATGCAGTAAACTTACTGCGGTACAGCAAGATGAAATCAACAGCCTTTGCGCTTCGGCCAAAGGCTGTTTTGTTTTACCAGCGCCAGCCGTAGCGTTCGAAATCGACCGTGCTGTGCGGGCCGAAAATTATCCCCTCCGCCAGCAGTGCCTGCCGTTGCCGTTGAAAATCCTCCCCCTGCTGCGAGATCTGTCCGTGGCGGTTGATCACCCGGTGCCAGGGCAGCGTGCTGCCTTCCGGCAAACGCCGCAGCACGCCGCCAACCTGACGCGCGGCGCGCGGCGAGCCGGCCAGCCGGGCGACTTCACCGTAAGTGGTGACTTTGCCGAACGGGATGGCGGCCACGATATGGAAAACCCGCTGGCTGAAAGAGGCGTCTTCTGGTTGCATATTGCTGTTCCTGCACGAGTCAAAACCCAGGCGAAGAGTGTGCCACAGCGCAGGTGGGTAAGAAAACAGCGGTTGGCCCCGGTTGGCTTGCTATTTGGTGGGGCATCGCCGATAATGCCCACCGCTTCGGAGTACAGAAGCCGTCAATGGGGGCCCTGTTGGTTCTCCCGCAACACTAACTTGTGAACTCGGTCAGGTCCGGAAGGAAGCAGCCGCAGCAGGTGACGTGTGTGCCGGGATGTAGCTGGCAGGGTCCCCACCCATTTGGGCTTCGCCAATCCGCGCTTTTGCCACCTCTCCTCCACGTATCTATTATCCATTTCTGTCATCAGGCAGAGCGACACGCATTTCTTTTCTTCCCGCCTTCAATTCTTTTGGATAATGAATTAGCGGTTCTGGGGAGCGGGCACAGTGAGGTGGGCGATGAGATAACCTGTCTCGATTAAAAAAGAAAATTGTTTCCGCGCAATATTATTATCGGAAGAGGGAACGCAAGTGAAGTTTTACTGTCAATAGGAAAAGTACGTATTCAACTTGAACATTGAGGCCGATAAAAGCATCGGCTCAACGCGTTGGGGGCTGATTATCTGACATATTTCCAAACGGAGGTGGGGATTTTGTCATACAGTTTGTTCATGGTGAGCTCTGCCAGACGATGATCTGCCGCTGAGTAAAACAGCTCCAGTTCATCATCGGAAAGCTCGTACTTATTTTTCTCAATAACACGTTCGAGAGTATCAATCGTGGTGCATTTACGTAAACGCATCAGATAGTCGGTTTTAGTCATGGTGGCCTTTAGTTTAATAACCGTAAAATAGCTTGGGAATAATTATCCCCTAAGTTTTCATTGTCGTACAGATGTCCTCTCCTGAGAACATTCTGAATAATCTCGCCTTGGTTTTTTGCCAGCGGCGCAGGTCGGAATCATTGATACCATAGCTGCTGAACAGCGTATAGGTATCGTCGAGATATTCTTCGACTAACTCCGACAGGTCAGATTCGTCCATGTATTTAATTTTATAACTCATCACAAACGAAGCGATATGTTCGATCAACTCATTAAGCTGCAGGTTGACGGAGGACGTCGGATCGTTGACCCACCCATGATGACTGTCTCCCAGGGTAGCGATACCTTCATCATACAAATTTTCGCACAAGAATTTGAGCTGAGCAATGTCGTGTCGCTTAGGCGAATACTCATCCATATCATCCCCTCCGTAAGTCTTAATTGCGGTGTGATAACACTATGTGAGTAAGCTGATTTACATCATGAACGGAGGCAGCTTAACGGTGGTTAAATAAACTTCCCGTAAAATGAATATAAATCATTTTTTCGCGTTTGGCCTGTAGTTATTACTTAAACTTACAATTCATCCGCAGTTGATGGGCGTGAGTTATCAATGATGTCGAAGATTAAACCCCGCGCCGTCACTCGAAACCGGACGCTGTCGTTGATGATATCTTCGCTGTTGATATCCAGGCAGGCATTAAAAATGCCCCACTTATAACGATAACTCATTGAATAATCGCTGTCACCTTGCTGCACTATATCAAGTATTTCTAATGAATCTTCGGCATAGCGTGCGCTTTCAGAATAAAAGCTGAGTCCGCTGGTCAGCGCCGGCACTAACTCCGCAATATTGTCATGAACCACTTTCTTTAATTTTTTAACAGAAAGTGCGTTGACGTCCAGGTTACAGGCAAGGGTAACAAGCATTAATCTCGGCCAACAACAATGTTATCTGCTTATCTTACTCCTTTTCCGCCCTCGTCGGTAAATTTTTCGATTTACCGCTGTTCTTTACCTTACGCCAACATTCCAACTGAATGGAAATATCCCTGGGTTTTGTAAGGGGGCGGGGGGAGATCCGCTGTGCGAGGGATTGTTACGTTCCGTTGCATTATTGTCGCGCCATAGCTTGAGCTACGGCAGTTGTTGTGATGTTATATTATAACCCTCATCCATCATTTTGGTCATCACATTGATTCCCACTTCACGACATGGCGCCGCGCCGTCACTGAATTCGTTGTTCACCACCTCCGCCGCCGCGCGTTGTGCGGGGGCCGTTGTGCTGCTGGCTCTGCTGTGGCTCGGCATCTTTTGGGCGGTATCGCTGCCATGATCATCCTGCGTCAGCTGATGCTAGGCTATGGCGCCACGCCGCTTTTCCCACCGCTGAGCGGGCAGTTTACCGCCGGCTCGTTAACCGCGGTGGTGGGCGTCAATGGGGCCGGAAAATCGACATTGCTGAAAACGCTCGCCGGTTTGTTGCCGCCGATGAGCGGCAGCCTGAATTTCAGTGGCGGAAAGCCGCCGCGCAGAGCTTACTTACCGCAGCAGGCGGAGCTGGATCGGCAGTTCCCGATCGCGGTAAGCGATCTGGTGGCGATGGGATGTTGGCCGCAAAGCGGCATGTTCGGCGGTATGAACCAGCGTGCGGCGAGCCAGGTTAATGAGGCGCTGGCGAGCGTCGGCATGAGTGTGCTGGCGCACAGCCCGGTGGGCGAGCTCTCCGGCGGCCAGCTGCAGCGGGTGTTGTTTGCGCGCCTGCTGGTCCAACAGGCGCCGCTGATTTTGCTGGATGAACCTTTCACCGGTATCGACAGCGCCACCACGCAGATCCTGCTGCAGGCGATCGCGCAACTGCACCGGCAGGGGAAAACGGTGATCGCCGTGCTGCACGATATGTCGATGGTCGCCGAGCATTTTCCGCAGGCGCTGTTGCTGACGCCGCAGGCTTGCCACTGGGGCGCGGCCGAGCAAGTGCTGGAACAGGTGCCGAGGTATCACGCCGCCGAACGGCAGCCGGATCTGCGGGCGGTGGCGCCATGATGCTGTGGCATGCGCTTATCGATCCTTTCCTCTCTTTCGGTTTTATGCGCCGAGCGCTCATGGCGTGCCTGGCGTTGTCGCTCAGCGCCGCCCCGCTGGGCGTGTTTCTGCTGCTGCGCCGCATGAGTCTGGTAGGGGATGCATTGTCCCACGCGGTGTTGCCCGGCGCGGCGATCGGCTATCTGATCTCCGGCATGTCGCTGGTGGCGATGGGCGTGGGTGGCTTTATCGCCGGGCTGGCGGTAGCGATGCTGTCCGGCCTGGTGAGCCGCCGCACGCCGCTGAAAGAGGACGCCAGCTTCGCCGGATTCTATCTGGGCTCACTGGCGCTGGGGGTCACGCTGGTCTCGTTGCGCGGTTCCAGCGTGGATCTGCTGCACGTGTTGTTCGGTTCGATCCTGGCGGTGGATGCGCAGGCGATGCTGATGGTCGGTGCTATCGCCTCGGTTTCGCTGCTGGCGCTGGCGGCGCTGTACCGCGCGCTGGTTATCGAATCCTTCGACGTCACTTTCCTGCGCGTTAACGCGCCGCGCCGGTTGGCGCTGATCCACGGCCTGTTTTTGGCGCTGGTGGTGGTCAATCTGGTGGCGGGATTCCAGATCCTCGGCACCCTGATGTCGGTTGGGCTGATGATGCTGCCCGCCGCCAGCGCGCGCTTCTGGGCGCGCAATCTGCCGCAGATGCTGGCGACGGCGATGGGCATCGGCGCGCTTTCCAGTCTGATTGGGCTGGTGTGGTCCTATCACGCTTCGCTTCCCGCCGGCCCGGCGATCGTGCTCAGCGCCAGCATCCTCTTTTTTGTCTCGATCCTGTTTGGAACGCGCGGAGGCATTTACGCCTTTGTGCGCCGTTGAGAAGTGCCATTTGCAAGGAGAAAATATGAAACGTTTACCTATATCGCTGGCGGTAGCTGCTCTGCTGGCCAGCCCATTGGCGATGGCGAAGACCGTCGACGCCGTCGCCAGCTTTTCCATTCTTGGAGATATCGTCAAGCAGGTGGGCGGCGATCACGTCAAGGTCAGCACGCTGGTGGGGCCGGATGGCGATCCGCACAGTTTCGAGCCTTCGCCGCAGGACGGCAAGAAGCTGGCTCAGGCTGATGTGGTATTCGTCAGCGGCCTGGGGCTGGAAGGGTGGATCGATCGCCTGGTCAAGGCTTCGGGTTATAAAGGGCAGGTGATCACCGCTTCACAGGGCATCAACACCCGCCAGATGGAAGAGGATGGCAAACCGATTACCGATCCTCACGCCTGGAACAGCATGAAAAACGGCGTGCAGTACGCCACCAACGTGATGAACGCCCTGATCGCCGCCGATCCTGAGGATGCCAACTATTTTCGCCAGCGTGGCGCCGACTACATTCAGCAGCTGCAAAAGCTGGATCTGTGGGCCAAAACCCAGTTCGCCGCAGTGCCACCGCAGAAACGTAAGGTGCTGACCAGCCATGATGCTTTTGGCTACTTTGGACAAGAGTATGGCGTCACCTTCCTTGCCCCGGTCGGATTTTCCACCGAAGCGGAAGCCAGCGCCAGCGACGTGGCGAACCTGATTAAGCAGATTAAACAGGAGAAGGTTAACGCTTACTTTATCGAAAACCAGACCGATCCGCGGCTGGTGAAGCAGATTGCCGCCGCCACCGGCGCCAAGGCGGGCGGCGAGCTGTACCCTGAAGCGCTCTCCCGCGCCGGCGGCCCGGCGGCCACCTATGAGCAGGCGTTCAAACACAATGTCGACACGTTGCTGAGTAGCATGAAGTAATCTCTGCCCCCGCCCGCGGGTGGGGGACAGCTTGCAGGCACTTTCTCGCCATAAAAAAAGCCCCGTTGAGCAGCAACGGGGCTTTGCGACAGATGACACTTGGGAGTTAACGCTTTTTCTTACGTCCCTGTACCGCTTTGAATCGCGGATTGCTTTTACAGATCACATAGATGCGGCCACGACGACGCACGACTTTGCAATCCGGATGGCGATTTTTCGCCGAACGCAATGAACTCAATACCTGCATGGGATTTCCTTGTTACTTATTGCCGATAAAGCGGCCAAAGCGCTGCTGGAAGCGCGCCGTGCTGCCTTCTTTGGAATAGTCTTTCTGCTTACCGGTGTAATACGGATGCGAAGCGGAAGAGACGTCGAGGGTGACATACGGCCAGCTTTCGCCGTCCAGTTCGATAGTGCGATCGGTTTTGATGGTCGATCCCACTTTGAAGTAGGCATTGGCGCTGACGTCGTGGAACACCACGGTGCGATAATCGGGATGGATGCCGGGTTTCATAATGGCTCTCTCGTGTAATGTTATACTATAACAATAATTATGCGCCGACCTGGCATCATGATCAAGCGTAAATTGCACTCACGAGCGAATTAATGAGAACGGTTTGCATTAAGCAACTGAAGCAAAAGAAAAAGGCCGCATGCGCGGCCTTTTCGATTATCGGGTGGAGCTCACATCACTGAGCGATCAGTGGTGCTCTACCGGGTGGCTGTGTTCCAGGTCTTCGTTCTTCTTGCTGAAGCGGCGGCGAACCACCACGAAGAACACCGGTACGAAGAAGATCGCCAAGACGGTCGCGGTGATCATCCCGCCCATAACGCCGGTACCAACCGCGTTCTGTGCGCCGGAGCCCGCACCGCTGCTGATAACCAGCGGCAGAACCCCGAGGATGAAGGCCAGGGACGTCATCAGGATTGGACGCAGACGCATACGCACCGCTTCCAATGTCGCCTCGATCAGGCCTTTGCCTTCTTTTTCCATCAGGTCTTTGGCGAATTCCACGATCAGGATGGCGTTCTTCGCCGATAGACCAATGGTGGTCAGCAGCCCTACCTGGAAGTATACGTCGTTGTTCATGCCGCGCATCGTCGCGGCCAACAACGCACCGATAACCCCCAGCGGCAATACCAGCATGACCGAGAACGGCACGGACCAGCTTTCATACAGCGCCGCCAGACACAGGAACACCACCAGAATCGAGATGGCGTACAGCGCCGGCGCCTGGTTGCCCGACAGACGTTCCTGATAGGACATGCCGGTCCAGTCGTAACCGATGCCGCTTGGCAGTTTGGACGCCAGTTGCTCCATCAGGTTCATCGCTTCACCGGTACTCTTGCCCGGTGCGGCCTGGCCCAGAATTTCCATCGACGGCAAGCCGTTATAGCGTTCCAGACGCGGTGAACCGTATTCCCATTTCGCCGAAGAGAAGGCGGAGAATGGCACCATCTGGCCGCTGGTACCGCGCACGTACCACTTGTTGATGTCTTCCGGCAGCATGCGGAACGGCGCTTCGGCCTGTACGTACACCTTCTTCACACGACCGCGGTCGATGAAGTCGTTGACGTACGAGCCACCCAGCGCGGTGCTCAGCGTGCTGTTAATGGTGGTGATGCTGACGCCCAACGCCTTGGCTTTCTCCTGATCGACGATCAGTTTGAACTGCGGCGTATCTTCCAGGCCGTTCGGGCGCACGCCCACCAGCACATCCGGATGCTGAGCAACCATGCCCAACAGCTGGTTACGCGCTTCGGTCAGTTTTTCGTGCCCCAGGCCGCCCTGGTCAATCAGCTCGAAGTCGAAGCCGGTTGCGGTACCGAGTTCGATAATCGCCGGCAGGTTGAACGGGAACACCAGGCCTTCTTTAATCTGCGAGAAGGCGCCCATGGCGCGACCGGCGATCGCTTCGACCTTGTTCCCGGCCCCCGGACGCTCGCCCCAGTCTTTCAGGCTGACGAATGCCAGGCCGTTGTTCTGGCCGTTACCGTTGAAGCCGAAGCCCGCGACGGTAAACACCGAAACCACGTTGTCCTTTTCCTTGTTCAGGAAGTAGTCGGAGACTTCTTCCAGCACTTTGTTGGTGCGGGACTCGGTGGCACCGGCAGGCAACTGCACCATGGTCAACAGGATGCCCTGATCTTCGTCCGGCAGGAACGAGGAAGGCAGGCGCAGGAACAGCAGGCCCATGCCAACCACGATCAGCAGGTAGATGATCAGATAGCGGCCGGTGCTGCGCAGGATGTTGCCCACGCTGTCGGTATAGTGATGCGTGCTCTTCTCGAACATGCGGTTAAACCAGCCGAAGAAGCCTGTTTTAACCCCGTGATCGCCTTTCGGGATCGGTTTGAGCATGGTGGCGCACAGCGCCGGCGTCAGGATCAAGGCCACCAGCACCGACAGCGCCATCGCGGACACGATGGTGATCGAGAACTGGCGATAGATGGCGCCGGTTGAGCCGCCAAAGAACGCCATCGGCACGAATACCGCTGACAGCACCATGGCGATGCCCACCAGCGCGCCCTGGATCTGGCCCATCGATTTACGGGTGGCTTCTTTCGGCGGCAGCCCCTCTTCGGACATGACGCGCTCGACGTTTTCCACCACCACGATGGCGTCATCCACCAGCAGGCCGATCGCCAACACCATGCCGAACATCGTCAGGGTGTTTATCGAGAAGCCGAACGCCGCGAGTATCGCAAAGGTCCCCAACAGTACTACCGGCACCGCGATGGTTGGGATCAGCGTCGCGCGGAAGTTCTGCAGGAACAGATACATCACCAGGAACACCAGGATGATGGCTTCGATCAGCGTTTTCACCACTTCGTTGATGGAGATTTTAACGAACGGGGTGGTGTCGTACGGATAAACCACTTTCATCCCTTGCGGGAAGAATGGCGCCATCTTGGCCAGCTCGTCTTTCACACCTTTGGCGGTGTTCAAGGCGTTGGCACCGGTTGCCAACTTGATACCCAGGCCGGCGGCAGGCTTGCCGTTATAACGTGCGGTAACGGCATAGCTTTCCGCGCCGCGCTCGATGTGAGCTACGTCGCGCAGGCGCACCTGGGAACCGTCGGTATTCACCTTCAGCAGGATCTTGCCGAACTCTTCCGGCGAAGTCAGACGGGTCTGCGCGATGATCGAGGCGTTCAACTGCTGCCCCGGCACCGGCGGCAGGCCGCCCAGCTGGCCAGCGGCGATCTGGTTGTTCTGCTCGGTGATCGCGGAGGTCACGTCCGTGGTCGTCAGCTGGTAGTTGTTCAGCTTGTTCGGGTCCAGCCAGATACGCATCGCGTACTGGGCACCGAACAGCTGCACTTCACCCACGCCGGACGAACGGCTGATCGGATCCTTGATGTTGGATGCCACGTAGTCCGCAATATCGTCCTGCGTCATGTTCGGATCGTCGGAAACGAAGCCGGCCACCATCAGGAAGCTGCTGCTGGATTTTTCTACTTTCAGGCCCTGCTGCTGAACTTCTTGCGGCAGCAGCGGGGTGGCCAACGACAGTTTGTTCTGGACCTGAACCTGCGCGATGTCAGGATCGGTGCCGGATTCAAACGTCAGGGTAATGGTGACGCTACCAGAGGAATCACTGGTGGAGGACATGTACATCAGGTTATCGATACCGTTCATGTTCTGTTCGATAATCTGCGTGACGGTATCCTGCACCGTTTTGGCATCTGCGCCCGGGTAGGTGGCGGAAATACTCACCGCCGGCGGTGCAATAGTGGGATACTGCGCGATCGGCAGTTTCATTATTGCAAGCACCCCCGCCAACATGACGATGATGGCGATTACCCAGGCGAAAATTGGGCGGTCTATAAAGAACTTAGCCATGTATTACAGGCTCCTTTTTATGACTTCTGCGCTTCAGACTGCGGCTGTTTTTGCGCCTGAGTGTCAACTTCCTGCACCTTTACCTGCGCGCCTGGATGCACTTTCATCAGGCCGGAGACGATCACGCGATCGCCGGCTTTCAGGCCATCGGTAACCAGCCATTTGTCGCCAATCGCCTGGTCCGCCTTCAGCGTGCGCAGCTCAACTTTATCGTCTGCACCGACCACTAACGCCGTCGCTTCACCACGCGGGTTGCGGGTGACGCCTTGCTGCGGCACCAGCAGCGCATCGCTGCGTACGCCTTCGTCCAGACGGGCGCGCACGAACATGCCCGGCAACAGCGTATCGTTCGGGTTAGGGAACAGGGCGCGAATGGTAATGGAGCCGGTGGTCTCATCGACGGTGACGTCAGAGAATTCCAGCGTGCCTTCCTGCGCATATTCGGTGCCGTTTTCCAGCATCAGTTTCACCTTGGCCTTGCCGTTTTCCTGCTTCAGCGCGCCGCTGGCCAGTTCTTGCTTCAGGCGCAGGAAGTCGGTGCTCGACTGGGTGACGTCGACATACATCGGATCCAACTGTTGCACGGTGGACAGGGCGGTCGCCTGGCCGTTGCTGACCAGCGCGCCTTCGGTCACGGCGGATTTGCCGATGCGGCCGGAGATCGGGGAGGTCACTTTGGTGTACGCCAGATTAATGCGCGCGGTTTCGACGGCGGCCTTGGCGGCCACGACGGCGGCATCCGCTTGCTGCAGCGTGGAGACGGCGTTGTCGTAGTCCTGCTTACTGATATAGCTGGTACCCAGCAATGGCTTGTAGCGGTTTACCGTCACGCGTGCGATGGAAGCGCTGGCCTGTGCTTTGGCCAAATCGCCTTTCGCGCTGTCGTAGCTGGCTTGATAGGTGGCGGGATCGATTTGGTACAGAGACGTCCCGGCCTTGATATCGCTGCCTTCGACGAAGTTGCGCTTCAGGATGATGCCACTGACCTGAGGGCGAACTTCGGCGATACGATACGCAGCGGTGCGGCCAGGAAGATCGGTAGTGATGTTGAGAGGCTCGGCCTTCAAGGTGACTACGCCCACTTCAGGTGCCTGTTGTTGGGCACCTTGCTGTTGGGTTTCTTTATCGTTACATCCTGTTAGCACTAAGCTGCCTGAAAGCATCAGAACGGCCGCCAGAGGCGTTAACCCTCTGTTTTTGTTCATAGAAAAACCTCAAGTGTCCGATTTCAAAATGATCAATGGATCACAAGCTTTAAAACCCATTGCTGCGTTAATTATATGTGCGTGCTATGGTACATACATTCGCGAATGTATGTAAATCACACTCCCCCTAAATAACAATGCCATGGCACGAAAAACCAAACAGCAGGCGCAAGAAACCCGACAGCAAATCCTCGATGCTGCGGTGAGAGAGTTCTCTGAACGTGGCGTTGCTGCAACGTCACTGACAGATATTGCCACCGCTGCTGGGGTTACGCGTGGAGCCATTTACTGGCACTTCAAGAATAAGGTAGACCTGTTTAATGAAGTTTGGGAATCTACCGAGCCGAAAATTGACCAGCTCGAAACAGAGTATCAGGCAAAGTTTCCCGATAATCCACTGCGGGTTATCCGGGAAATTCTGATTTACGTTCTGACGTCTACGGTTGAAGACGGCCGCAGGCGGGCGTTGATGGAAATTATATTCCACAAATGCGAGTTTGTCGGTGAAATGATGCCGCTGCTGGATTCGCGCAAGGTGCTGTACCTCGCCGGTTACGAACGCATCGAAGCGGTGCTGTACAACTGCATTCACCACGGGCAATTGCCGGCCGATCTGCACACTCGTCGCGCGGCGATCATCCTGCGCGGTTATATCACCGGCCTGCTGGAAAACTGGCTGTTTATGCCGGAAAGTTTCGATTTGCGGGCCGAAGCCGAAGCGCTGGTGGATGCGTTTTTGGAGATGCTGCAGTTTTGCCCCACCTTGCGCCTCAGATCCGATATGCCGACGGCAGCACCGCCCAACGCCGGCTCCCTGCCTTTATAAGGAGAGATTTCATGTCATCAGTCGTTCTCATCGCCAATGGCGCCGCCTATGGCCACGAATCCTTGTTCAATGCGCTGCGGTTGGCCATCGCCATGAAAGAGCAGCAGAGCAGTCTCGATCTGCGGCTGTTTCTGATGTCCGATGCGGTGGTGGCCGGGTTGGCCGGGCAGCAGCCGCACGAGGGGTACCACCTGCAGCAGATGCTGGAAATCCTCACCGCGCAGCAGGTGCCGGTCAAGCTGTGCAAGACCTGCGCCGACGCGCGCGGCGTCAGCCGCTTGCCGCTGGCGGACGGCGTGGCGATCGGCACGCTGGTCGAGCTGGCGCAGTGGACGCTGGCGGCGGAGAAAGTGCTGACTTTCTGATTTCGCGACAATGGGACATCACCGGCAACGCTTTTGTTGTTCGTTGCCTGCCGGCTGTCGTGATAATCTTCAGGCTTCTTAACCGATTCCGAAGCTAAATCATGCATCGCTGGTTGACTCTGCCCTCTCTGGCGCCGCGTTCGTTTGTCGGCGCATGCCGGCGGCGCATCGCTGCCGCGACACTCTTTTTCCTGATTTGCGCGCTGAGCTTGCCGACACAGGCGGCGCTGAACGGCGATTTGCCGCAGCGCAGCGAAGTGCAAAGCCAGCTGGAAACGCTGAACAAGCAAAAAGCCCTGACGCCGGTCGAAAAGCTCTCCCAACAGGATTTGACCCGCACGCTGGAGCTGCTGGACGCCATCGAGCGCAATCGGCAGGACGCCGCGCAGCTTAAACAGCAGGTGCAGCAGGCGCCGGCGAAGCTCAGTCTGGTGACCGCCGA
This sequence comes from Serratia sp. CY81684, assembly GCF_052166595.1. Classification (NCBI taxonomy): domain Bacteria; kingdom Pseudomonadati; phylum Pseudomonadota; class Gammaproteobacteria; order Enterobacterales; family Yersiniaceae; genus Serratia; species Serratia sp. CY81684. The sequence continues at coordinate 142,401 of NZ_JBJNOO010000001.1, forward strand.
ACTGGATGCGCTGAAGCAGCCGGTGGACAATGCGGCGGCGCGCGCTGCGCTGTTGCCGTTGTCGCTGCGCCAGTTGGAAAGCCGGCTGTATCAAACGCTCGACGAGCTGCAAAGCGCGCAGGAGAGCCTCTCCACCTACAACAGCCAACTGGTGTCGCTGCAAACCCAGCCTGAACGAGTACAAAGCACCATGTACGCCGCCTCGCAGCGCCTGCAGGAGATCCGCAGCCAGCTCAGCGGCCAGACGCCGGGGCAAGATTCGCTGCGCAACAGCCAGCAGGTGATGCTGAGCACCGAGCAGGCGCTGCTCAATGCGCAGCTGGAGCTGCAGCGCAAAAGCCTGGAAGCCAATACCACGCTGCAGGATCTGCTGCAAAAGCAGCGCGACTACACCACGGCGCATATCGACGCGCTGGATCGGGCGGTGCAGCTGTTGCAGGAGATCGTCAACAGCAAGCGGTTGACGCTGTCTGAAAAGACCGCCAAAGAGGCGCAGAACCCGGAAGACGCCACCGATATCCAGCACGATCAACTGGTCAGCAAGCAGCTGGACGTCAACCGCCAGCTGAGCCAGCGGCTGATCGCCGCCACCGAAGAGAGCAACACCCTGTTCCAGCAGAATATTCGGGTCAAAAACTGGCTCGATCGCGGGCTGCAGGCGGAACGTAACCTGAAAGAGCAGATCCAGGTGCTGAAGGGCAGCCTGGTGCTGTCGCGCATCCTGTATCAGCAGCAGCAGAGCCTGCCACAGGGCACGCTGCTGGCGGATATGGACACGCGCATCGCCGATTTGCGGCTGGAGCAGTTCGATATCAATCAGCAACGCGACGATCTGTTCAAGGGGGAGGATTACATCAACCAACTGGTGGCCGAAAGCAAGGAAAAGGCCGGCCCGGAAGTGATCGACGCGTTGAACGAGATCGTCGACATGCGCCGCGAGCTGTTGGATCAGCTGAACAAGCAGCTCAGCAACCAGCTGTCGCTGTCGATCAACCTGCAGATCAATCAGCAGCAGCTCACCAGCGTCTACGGTTCGTTGCAGGATACGCTGACCCAGCAGATCTTCTGGGTCAACAGCAACAAGCCGGTCGATCTGGCGTGGCTGAAGGCGATGCCGGAGGCGGTGCGCGATCAGCTCGCCGGGCTAGATATCAAATTCGACGGCGGCAAGCTGGTGCAGGGCGGGTTGAATGCGCTGGTGTTCCTGATCCCGCTGCTGTTGGCGATCGGGGTATTGCGCTGGCGCTACCGGCTGATCGACGGCCATTTACAAAAGCTGGCCAGCGATGTGGGGCAACTGAAGCGAGACGGCCAACTGCATACGCCGAAGGCCATCGCGCTGACCTTGCTGAAGGTATTGCCCGGCGCCGCGCTGCTGCTCGGCGTCGGTTTCTGGATGTATCGCGCCGATTTCGGCATCAGCGACTTTATCTGGGCATTGTCGCAGCAGCTGGCGCTGTCGTGGCTGGTGTTCGGCTTCAGCTATCGCATGCTGAAACCGGGCGGCATCGCCGAGCGGCATTTCAACTTCGGCGCCAATCTGTGCGCGCATTACCGCCGGCAGACGCTGCGGCTGGGATTGGCGCTGCAGCCGCTGATCTTCTGGTCGGTATTGGGCGAAAAAGCGCCGCTGCGCCTGGTGGAAGATGTTATCGGCCAGATCGTGGTGATGCTGACGCTGGCGCTGCTCGCGGTGCTGGTGTTCCCGCTGTGTCGCGACAGCTGGCGCGAAAAGGGCTCGCACGCCGTGCGGCTGATGGTGGTTACTGCCATCGCCGCCACGCCGCTGATCCTGCTGGGGCTGATGTTCGCCGGTTACTTCTATACCACGCTGCGGCTGGCCAGCCGCTGGATAGACAGCCTGTATCTGTTTTTCCTGTGGAATATCGTGTACCTGACCGCGCTGCGTGGCCTGAGCGTGGCGGCGCGGCGTCTGGCCTACCGGCGCGCGTTGGCGCGGCGGCAAAACGTGGCGAAAGAGGGGGCCGAAGGCGGTGAACCGGTGGTGGAAGAGCCGCCGCTGGCGCTCGATCAGATCAATCAGCAGTCGCTGCGCCTGACCACCCTGGTGCTGTTCGCCATCTTCGCCAGCGCCTTCTATGCCATTTGGTCGGATCTGGTGACGGTCATCGCTTATCTGGACAGCATCACGCTGTGGCATTACACCAGCACCGTGGCGGGCAGCAGCGTGGCGCAGGCGGTGACGCTGGGCAACATGATGGTGGCGATCGCCGCAGTGATCGTCGCCTACGTGCTCACCCGCAACTTGCCTGGTCTGCTGGAGGTGGTGGTGCTGTCGCGGCTGCAGCTGCGGCAGGGGGCGTCTTACGCCATCACCACCGTGCTCACTTACCTGATTACCGCCGTGGGCGCCGTGGTTGCGCTGGGATCGCTCGGCGTCTCCTGGGACAAACTGCAATGGCTGGCCGCCGGTCTGACGGTCGGGCTGGGCTTCGGGTTGCAGGAGATCTTCGCCAACTTCGTCTCCGGCCTGATCATTCTGTTCGAACGCCCGATCCGCATCGGCGATACCATCACCATCGGCACCTTCTCCGGTTCGGTCAGCAAGATCCGCATTCGCGCCACCACCATTACCGACTTCGATCGCAAAGAGGTGATCATTCCGAACAAGGCGTTCGTCACCGAGCGGCTGATCAACTGGTCGCTGTCCGACACCATCACTCGCGTGCTGATCAAGGTCGGCGTGGCCTACGGCTCCGATCTCGATAAGGTGAAAAAGGTGTTGCTGCAGGCGGCGCACGACAACCCGCGGGTGATGACCGATCCCGAACCGCAGGTGTTCTTCCTCAACTTCGGCGCCAGCACGCTGGATCACGAACTGCGGCTGTATGTGCGCGAACTGCGCGATCGCAGCTACACGGTGGACGAACTGAACCGCTCAATCGACCGCCTGTGCCGGGAAAACGACATCGACATCGCTTTCAACCAGCTGGAGGTATATCTGCATAACCAGCAGGGCAACGAAGTGCAGGAAGTGAAAAGAACGCTGTCGCCGGATGACGGCGGCCAGACGGCGGTGGATAAGCAATGAGAGGCGAAAGGGACAGCGGCGCTGTCCCTGGTTACTGTCCGGCGGGCAGATAGGGTGAGGTGACGCCGGCGCGCTGCAGCTTTTCCTGATAATCCCGTTTGACGATATCCAGCGCCGCCAGTGCGGTGACCGGATCGATCTCGTTGCATTCCAGCAGGTAAATCAAGTCTACCGCCAGCTGCAGTTCGGGTGAGGCGTTTTCCAGAGACATAGCACCTGCGCTTATTAATTAATGGGATGAATAACTCGCATACCGGCAGAGTATAGTGAACCCGGCGCACAACCGGGAATAATCATTAAAATATTGTGATAAATCTTCAAAAACCGTTTTCTTTGCGCTCGATATTGCGCTCGATGCGCGCCAACGCCTGACGACAGCGCATCAGCCGCCCCTCCAGCGCCGCCAGCTCGTGCTGCAGTTTTTGCTGCGCCGCCAGCGTGGTTTGGCGGCCGAGCAGGCTTTCCCGATCCTGAATCATGGCGATCAGCCGGCGTTCGTAGTCCTGATGTTCGGCCAGCTTGTGGTACAGATCGGCCTCGGGGGCTTCTTTCGGCTGGTTCTTTCGCCGCAGCGCCTGGGTCGCCAGCTCGCGCTGCAGGGCGGCGATCTGAGCCACCAGTTTTTCGGCCAGAAAGGCCACCTGGCTGGTGCGGTTGTCGTTGGCGGCGCTTTGCAGCTGGGCGAAATTCTTCTCCACCTCGGCCAGGTAGTCGCGCAGCCGCGTGCCGCGATTGGCGAACAGGGCGGCGTCGAAGCGCGCCTGCGGGATCGGAACGTCGCCGCGCGGGGTCACTTCGGCCGCCAGCGCCGCGATCTGCTGTGCCAATACCTGTAATAGACGCTGAGTGCTCACATAAGCTCCCTCTTGATTTCAACAGGCGTAAGCTTGCCCGCGATGCTGCTGTGAAACAAGCGCCGCATGCATATTCCGCCGGCGCGGCACCGATGCTACAGTAGGCGGCAACCGGTTGAGGAGCGAAGAGCCGCATGACGCGTGGGTTATTGATCATTTTGGGCTGGCTGGCGGTGGTGCTGGCGACGTTGGGCGTGGTGCTGCCGCTGCTGCCGACCACGCCGTTCCTGCTGTTGGCCGCCTGGTGTTTCGCCCGCTCTTCGCCGCGCTTTCATCACTGGCTGCTGCACCGTTCCTGGTTCGGCCCTTACCTGCGCCACTGGCAGCAGCATCGCGCGCTGCCGCCGGGGGCGAAGTGGAAGGCGGTGCTGGTGATCGTGCTGACCTTCGCCTGTTCGCTGTGGCTGGTGAAAATCTGGTGGGTGCGCGGGCTGTTGCTGCTGATGCTGGCCATTTTGCTGACCTTTATGCTGCGTCTGCCGGTTATTGACCTGCCGCAACAAAAACAGCGCTGATTGTGCGCCGCTGGTTGCATTTGTCCGCCAGTTTGCATAGATTTGGGCGTTTTCGTGCGCGGATCGCCTGCCATTTCTTCTCCGGTGTGTTTCTCCCGGGGGCGGCGGGTGAGCGGCGCGCCGGTTTTCAGGCAGTTTTATCAGGCAACAATTATGACCGCTACTGCGCAGCAGCTTCAGTTTATTAAAGACAGTATCAAAACCATCCCGGATTATCCGAAGCCGGGCATCCTGTTCCGCGACGTGACCAGCCTGCTGGAAAACCCGTTGGCCTATGCCGCCAGCATCGAGCTGCTGGTTGAGCGCTATCGCGAAGCGGGCGTGACCAAGGTGGTGGGTACCGAAGCGCGTGGTTTCCTGTTCGGCGCGCCCGTCGCGCTGGCGCTGGGCGTCGGTTTCGTGCCGGTGCGCAAACCGGGCAAACTGCCGCGCGCCACGCTCAGCGAAAGCTATGAGCTGGAGTACGGCACCGACAAGCTGGAGATCCACACCGATGCCATCACCGCGGGTGACAAAGTGCTGGTGGTGGACGATCTGCTGGCGACCGGCGGCACCATCGAAGCGACCACCAAACTGATCCGCCGTCTGGGCGGTGAAGTGAACGACGCCGCGTTCATCATCAACCTGCCGGATCTGGGCGGGGAAGCGCGTCTGAACAAGCTGGGCATCGATTGCTACTGCCTGGTGGACTTCGCCGGCCATTGATGCGGCATTGCCCCTTGGGCATAACGGCCTCGCGGATCGCCGCGGGGCTGTGTTAGCATGACCCTCCAGATTCCTCGACTTCTCCGGTATTAATGAGCTATCAGGTTCTCGCCCGTAAGTGGCGCCCTCAAACGTTCGCAGACGTGGTCGGCCAGGAACATGTCCTGACCGCGCTGGCCAACGGCCTCTCACTGGGGCGGATCCATCACGCCTATCTGTTCTCGGGCACGCGCGGCGTGGGGAAAACCACCATCGCCCGCTTGCTGGCCAAAGGCCTGAACTGTGAAACCGGCATCACCGCCACGCCATGTGGCCAATGCGACAACTGCCGCGAGATCGAGCAGGGGCGCTTTGTCGATCTGATCGAGATCGACGCCGCTTCCCGAACCAAGGTGGAAGATACCCGCGATCTGCTGGACAACGTCCAGTACGCGCCGGCGCGCGGCCGCTTCAAGGTCTACCTGATCGATGAAGTGCACATGCTCTCGCGCCACAGCTTCAACGCGTTGCTGAAGACGCTGGAAGAGCCGCCGCCGCACGTCAAATTCCTGTTGGCCACCACCGATCCGCAAAAGCTGCCGGTGACCATTCTCTCGCGCTGTCTGCAGTTCCACCTCAAAGCGCTGGACGTCGATCAGATCCGTCAGCAGCTGGAAACGGTGCTGACGGCGGAGCAGATCACCAGCGACGCCCGCGCGCTGCAGCTGCTGGCGCGCGCCGCCGATGGCAGCATGCGCGATGCGCTGAGCCTGACCGATCAGGCGATCGCCATGGGGCAGGGGCAGGTGACCGCCGCCACCGTCAGCCAGATGCTCGGTACGCTCGATGACGAGCAGCCGCTGGCGATCCTCGAAGCGCTGGTCAGCGCCGACGGTGAAAAGGTGATGGCGCAGGTCGCGCAGGCCGCTTCGCGCGGTGTGGACTGGGAAAACTTGCTGGTGGAGACGCTGGCGCTGCTGCATCGCATTGCGATGGTGCAGCTGTTGCCTTCGATGCTCGACAACCAATACGCCGCCGTGGAGCAACGGCTGCGCGAGCTGGCGCGCACCCTGCCGCCGGCCGATGTGCAACTTTACTACCAGACGCTGTTGGTGGGCCGCAAAGAGCTGGCCTATGCGCCGGATCGCCGCATGGGGGTTGAGATGACCCTGCTGCGCGCGCTGGCGTTTCACCCGAAAGCGGTGATCCCGGAGCCGGTGGCGTTGGTGCAGACCGCGCCGGCGCCGATGGCGCAGCCGCAGCAGGCCGCATCGCCACAGCCGCCGCAGTTTCAGGACGCGCCGCCGCCGCTAGGGCAGCCGGCCGCGCCGCAGCGACAATCATCGGCCCCTTTACCGGATGCCACCGCCCAGCTGTTGAAAGCGCGGTCCCAGCTGCAACGACAGCAGGGAGCATCCACACCAAAAAAGAATGAGCCGGCGGCGCCAGGAATAGCGCGGCCGGCAAACTCGGCGCTGGGGCGTTTGGCTTCGGTGACCGAGCGCAGCCAGCAGCGCCTGGCGGAGAAGAAGGTGCCGGAAAAACCGGCGAAACCGGAAGCTTATCGCTGGCGCGCGCAAACCGAGCCGGAAGCGGCGCCGGAACCGCTGGCGACGCCGAAAGCGCTGCGCACGGCGTTGGAACACGAGAAAACGCCGGAGCTGGCCGCCAAGCTGGTGGTGGAGTCGCTGGAGCGCGACGCCTGGGCGGCGGAAATCGATAAGCTGAAGATCCCGAAACTGGTGCAGCAGCTGGCGTTGAACGCCTTCAAGCAGCAGCCGGAGCCGGGCAAGATTAGCCTCCATCTGCGGTCTTCGCAGCGCCATCTGAATTCGCCTTCGGCGCAGAAGACGCTGGCCGACGCGCTCGGTGAGCTGTACGGCAGTCCGATTGAGCTGACCGTGGTGGAGGACGATAATCCGGCGGAGCGCACCCCGCTGGAATGGCGACAAGCCATCTATGAGGAAAAGCTGGCGCAGGCGCGCCAGTCCATCGAAGCGGATACCAACATTCAGACGCTGCGCCGATTCTTCGACGCGGATCTGGATGAAGAGAGTATTCGCCCCCTTTAAACGCCGCGCGAGGTGCGCGGCCCTAGCGACGAGAGACGACTATGTTTGGTAAAGGCGGTCTGGGCAACCTGATGAAGCAAGCCCAGCAAATGCAAGAAAAAATGCAGCAGATGCAGGAAGAAGTCGCCAAATTGGAAGTGACCGGCGAATCCGGCGCCGGCCTGGTGAAAGTCACCATCAATGGCGCGCACAACTGCCGCCGCGTGGAGATCGATCCTAGCCTGATGGAAGACGACAAAGAGATGCTGGAAGATCTGATCGCCGCGGCGTTTAACGACGCCGCGCGCCGCATCGAAGAGACCCAGAAAGAGAAAATGGCCTCTGTCTCCAGCGGCATGCAGTTGCCGCCTGGCTTCAAGATGCCGTTCTGATGCAAACCAGCCCGCTCCTTGAATCCCTGATGGAGGCGCTGCGCTGCCTGCCGGGCGTCGGCCCGAAATCGGCGCAGCGCATGGCGTTTCAGCTGCTGCAGCGCGATCGCAGCGGCGGCATGCGCCTGGCGCAGGCGTTGACGCGCGCGATGTCGGAGATTGGCCACTGCGCCGATTGCCGCACCTTCACCGAGCAGGACGTCTGCACCATTTGCGCCAATCCGCGCCGCCAGCAAAACGGCCAGATTTGCGTGGTGGAAAGCCCGGCGGATATCCACGCCATCGAGCAGACCGGCCAGTTCGCCGGGCGCTACTTTGTGCTGATGGGGCATCTGTCGCCGCTGGACGGCATCGGGCCGGGCGATATCGGTCTGGATCGCCTGGAGCAACGGCTGGAAAAGGAAAGCATCACCGAAGTGATCCTCGCCACCAACCCGACGGTGGAAGGGGAGGCGACCGCCAACTACATCGCCGAGATGTGCGGCCAGTATGGCGTGCTCGCCAGCCGCATCGCCCACGGCGTGCCGGTGGGCGGCGAGCTGGAGATGGTCGATGGCACCACGCTGTCGCATTCGCTGGCGGGGCGCCACGCCATCAAGTTCTGATGTTTTCCCGGATGGGGCCGCCCGGCCCCATTGTTTTTTGCCAAAAAAATCCCGCCGTCCGCTTGAAAAACAACACCCTGACCCTCATCTGATCCTCATTGTTCGATTTTGGTAGCCATTGTCTTTTGAGGTAATCAATGAGTATGAAAGGTCAAGAAACCCGCGGGTTCCAGTCTGAAGTAAAACAGCTGCTTCATTTGATGATCCATTCGCTGTACTCCAACAAAGAAATTTTCCTGCGCGAGCTGATTTCCAACGCCTCTGACGCCGCCGACAAGCTGCGCTTCCGCGCCCTGTCCGCGCCGGAGCTGTACGCCGGCGACGGCGAGCTGCGCGTACGTTTGTCCTTCGATAAAGAGCAGCGCACCCTGACCATCGCCGACAACGGCATCGGCATGCGCCGCGAAGAAGTGATTGAAAACCTCGGCACCATCGCCAAGTCAGGCACTAAAGCGTTCCTGGAATCCATAGGTTCCGATCAGGCGAAAGACAGCCAACTGATCGGCCAGTTCGGCGTCGGTTTCTACTCGGCGTTCATCGTGGCGGACAAAGTGACCGTGCGCACCCGCGCCGCCGGCGCCGCCGATGACGAAGGCGTGTTCTGGGAGTCCGCCGGTGAAGGCGACTACACCATCGCCGACATCACCAAAGAGACCCGCGGCACCGAAATCACCCTGCATCTGCGCGAAGGCGAAGATGAGTACCTCGACGCCTGGCGCCTGCGTTCGGTGATCGGCAAATATTCCGATCACATCGCCTTGCCGGTGGAGATCGAAAGCAAAAACGAAGAAGACGATACCGTCACCTGGGAGAAGATCAACAAGGCGCAGGCCCTGTGGACTCGCAGCAAGGCTGACGTGACCGACGAAGAGTACAAAGAGTTCTACAAACACATCGCCCACGACTTCACCGATCCGCTGAGCTGGAGCCACAACCGGGTGGAGGGCAAGCAGGAATACACCAGCCTGCTGTACATCCCGGCGCAGGCGCCGTGGGACATGTGGAACCGCGAGCACAAGCACGGCCTGAAGCTGTATGTGCAGCGCGTGTTCATCATGGACGACGCCGAGCAGTTCATGCCGAACTACCTGCGCTTCGTGCGCGGCCTGATCGACTCCAACGATCTGCCGCTGAACGTGTCGCGCGAGATCCTGCAAGACAGCCGTGTGACGCAAAACCTGCGCGGCGCGCTGACCAAGCGCGTGTTGCAGATGCTGGATAAGCTGGCCAAAGACGACGCCGAAGGCTACCAGAAATTCTGGCAACAGTTCGGTCTGGTGCTGAAAGAGGGCCCGGCGGAAGACAACGGTAACCAGGAAGCGATCGCCAAACTGCTGCGCTTCGCCACCACCCACGGCGACAGCTCGGCGCAGACCGTATCGCTGGAAGAGTACGTCGGCCGCATGGCGGAAGGGCAGGAGAAGATTTACTACATCACCGCCGACAGCTACGCCGCGGCCAAGAGCAGCCCGCACCTGGAGCTGTTCCGCAAGAAAGGCATCGAAGTGCTGCTGCTGTCCGATCGCATCGACGAGTGGATGATGAGCTACCTGACCGAGTTCGACGGCAAGCCGTTCCAGTCGGTCAGCAAGGCGGATGAAGCGCTGGATAAACTGGCGGATGAAACCGAAGAGCAGAAGGCCGCCGAGAAGCAACTGGAACCGTTCATCGAACGCGTGAAAACCCTGCTGGGCGATCGCGTGAAGGATGTGCGCCTGACGCACCGCCTGACCGATACGCCGGCGATCGTGGTGACCGACGCCGACGAAATGAGCACCCAGATGGCCAAGCTGTTTGCCGCTGCGGGCCAGCAGGCGCCGGAAGTGAAGTACATTTTCGAGCTTAATCCGGAACATGCTCTGGTCAAACGCGCATCCGACGTGGGCGATAACGAACATTTCGCCGAATGGATCGACCTGTTATTGGATCAGGCGCTGCTGGCTGAACGCGGCACGCTGGAGGATCCGAACCTGTTTATCCGCCGCATGAACAAGTTGCTGTCCGCCTAAAGTTGATTATATGCGCCCTTAACGGCACCGTTAGGGGCGCATTTTCGGTTTTTCCCCGCCTTTTCTCGCCTTTTGTTCGTCGGTTTTTTTGCACATTCCGCAATCGATTTCCTTCGCGCGCCTTGAGCCTGCCCCCCCTGAAATGGTATCGTTGAGCGTTTTCGCAATTTTATAAAAACTACATAGCAAGGGGATTTACGCAATGCGTATCATTCTGCTGGGCGCTCCGGGCGCTGGTAAAGGTACTCAGGCTCAATTCATCATGGAGAAATACGGCATTCCGCAAATCTCCACCGGTGATATGTTGCGCGCAGCCGTGAAGGCCGGCAGTGAACTGGGCAAGCAGGCGAAAGAGATCATGGACGCCGGCAAGCTGGTGACCGATGAGCTGGTGATCGCGCTGGTCAAAGAGCGCATCGCTCAGGAAGATTGCCGCAAGGGCTTCCTGCTGGACGGTTTCCCACGCACCATTCCGCAGGCTGACGCGATGAAAGAAGCCGGCATCAACGTGGACTTCGTGCTGGAGTTCGACGTGCCGGACGAGCTGATCGTTGACCGCATCGTTGGCCGCCGCGTGCACGCGCCGTCCGGCCGCGTATACCACGTGAAGTTCAATCCGCCGCAGGTGGAAGGCAAAGACGACGTGACCGGCGAAGAGCTGACCACGCGCAAGGACGATCAGGAAGAGACCGTGCGCAAGCGTCTGGTGGAATACCATCAGATGACCGCGCCGCTGATCTCTTACTACAGCAAAGAAGCGGCAGCGGGCAACACCCAATACCGCAAAATCGACGGCACCCGCAAGGTAGCCGAAGTGAGCGCAGAGCTGGCGACCATCCTCGGTTGATCGCAAGCGCATCGTGCATGACGCCGGGCCCGTGGCCCGGCGTTTTTTTTTGCCGTTTTCCCGTTAAATTGTGATCGCGGCGGCTTGTTGCAACCGTGCCCGTTAATCGCCCGCGCCAAATGGCGTATAACAAGCCTGCGTTTTCACCCTCAGCAGGGAGCCGGGCATGCTCAGACAAACCACTCTTCTGGCGGAAGCCACCGCGCGCCAGATCGTCCAGCGGGCGATGGGCATCATCAGCCATTCCGTCAACGTGATGGACAGCAACGGCGTGATCATCGCCTCCGGCAATCCGCAGCGTCTGTTTCAGCGCCATGAGGGCGCGGTGCTGGCGTTGGCGGAGAATCGGGTGGTGGAGATCGATCGCGCCACCGCCGAGCATCTGAAAGGGGTGCGGCCTGGCATCAACCTGCCGTTCAGCTTTCGTAATCAGCGAGTGGGGGTGATCGGCATTTCCGGCGAGCCGGCCGAGGTGCGCGCCTACGCCGAGCTGGTCAAGATGGCGGCGGAGATGATGGTGGAGCAGGCGGCGCTGCTGGATCAGCACCAGTGGGAAAAACGCTACCGGGAAGAGCTGGCGAATCAGCTGCTGCAGCCGCAGCCGAACACCGCGTCGCTGGAGGCGATGGCGGCGTATCTGGGGTTGGATCTGCGCCAGGCGCGCATCGTCTGGATCGTCGAACTGCAAGAGGCGCAGCCGCACCTGCTGCGCGAACTGCTGGCCGAGCTGGAGGCCACCCAGCGCGACGCGTTGATCGCCATTACCGGCTTCAATGAAATGACTCTGTTGCGCCCGGCCAGCATGGCGCAAGGCGAATGGAGCCTGAAGCTGGAGCGCCAACAGGCGCAGCGTCTGCAAAACCAGCTCAAGCACCGCTTTCGGGTGCGGCTGATCGTCGGCGGTTTCTACGACGATCCGCAAAGCGCCTACCGCTCCAGCCTGACGGCGCGCGCCACCCAGGCGATGGCGCAGCGCCTGAAATTGCGTCACGCCACGCTGTTCTACCACGACTATCCGCTGCCGTCGCTGCTGTGCGATCTGGGAGAGGACTGGCGCGCGCAAGAGCTGGGGCGTCCCTGGCGAACGCTGGGCGAACAGGACGAAAAAGGCGTGCTGCGCAGTACGCTGCGCCACTATTTTTCGCAGAATTGTGATCAGACGCAGACCGCCGCGCAGCTGCATATTCACGTCAATACCCTGCGTTATCGCCTGCAGCGCATCGAAGCGATAACCGGCATGAAAATCAATCAATTAACCGATGCTCTGCGGTTGTATATCGGCATGCTGATGCACGACTGAATTGTGCCAACCCACAAATACCGCGCCGTTCCCCCGGCGATTTTTTGTTGTTTTCCCTCAGGTCTGCGCCGGGCGCGCGCGATATGTTGGCCTGCACATCAACCACGGAGAAAACAACAATGACAACCGTATCCACTCTGGGGGCGCTGGTGGCGTTAGCCGTCGCCATCGTCCTGATTCTACGCAAGGTGCCGCCGGCTTACGGCATGATTGCCGGCGCGCTGGCGGGCGGGCTGTGCGGCGGCGCCGATCTGGTGCAGACCGTGACGCTGATGATCGGTGGGGCGCAGGGCATCACCAACGCCGTGATGCGCATTCTGGCGGCGGGGGTGCTGGCCGGGGTGCTGATCGAATCCGGCGCGGCGCACACCATCGCCGAAACCATCGTGCGCAAGGTGGGCGAAACCCGCGCGCTGCTGGCGCTGGCGGTGGCTACACTGATCCTGACGGCGGTGGGGGTGTTTATCGACGTGGCGGTGATCACCGTCGCGCCGATCGCCCTGTCGATCGCCCAGAAGGCCGGCATTTCACGCGCGGCGATCCTGCTGGCGATGATCGGTGGCGGCAAGGCCGGCAACGTGATGTCGCCCAACCCGAACACCATCGCGGCGGCGGACAATTTCCACGTGCCGCTCACCTCGGTGATGATGGCCGGCATCGTGCCGGGGCTGTGCGGCCTGGTAATGGCCTATCTGCTGGCGCGCCGCCTGAGCGATAAAGGCAGCAAGGTGATGGCCGAAGAGCTGACTCAGCATGCCGAAGGGGCGCGGCCGGGCTTCGCGGCGGCGATCAGCGCGCCGCTGGTGGCGATCCTGCTGCTGTCGCTGCGGCCGATCGCCGGGATCGCCGTCGATCCGCTGATCGCGTTGCCGGCCGGCGGTTTGGCGGGCGCGCTGTTGATGGGGCGCATTCGCCAGTGCAATCAGTTTATGGTCTCCGGCCTGTCGCGCATGGCGCCGGTGGCGATCATGCTGCTCGGCACCGGCACGCTGGCGGGCATCATCGCCAACTCGGCGCTGAAGGATGTCCTGATTAACGGCTTAACGCACACCGGGCTGCCGGCCTGGCTGCTGGCGCCGCTGTCCGGCGCGCTGATGTCGATGGCGACCGCGTCGACCACCGCCGGCACCGCCGTCGCCTCCGGGGTGTTCAGCTCCACGCTGCTGGAACTGGGGGTGAGCGGGCTGGCCGGCGCGGCGATGATCCACGCGGGCGCCACGGTGCTGGATCACCTGCCGCACGGCAGCTTCTTCCACGCCACCGGCGGCAGCGTCAATATGGCGGTGCACGAGCGGCTGAAGCTGCTGCCGTATGAGACGCTGGTGGGGTTCACCATCGCGGCAATCTCGGCGCTGATGTTTGGCGTATTTAACCTGGCGGGATAAGGAACAGTGATGAAAACGCTGAAAAAGGTGGTTATTGCCCCGGATTCTTTCAAAGAGAGCCTGAGCGCGCTCAGCGTCGCCGACGCCATCGAGCGGGGATTCCGCCAAATCTACCCGCAGGCGCACTACGTGAAGTTGCCGATGGCGGATGGCGGTGAAGGCACGGTGGAGTCGATGGTGGCGGCCACCGGCGGCGAGATCGTCCAGGTGACGGTCACCGGGCCGCTGGGGGAGCCGGTGCAGGGATTCTATGGCCTGCTGGGCGATGGCGAAACCGCGGTGATTGAAATGGCCGCCGCCTCCGGGCTGCATCTGGCGCCGCCCGGCCGGCGCGATCCGCGCATCACCACCAGTTACGGCACCGGCGAACTGATGTTGGCGGCGCTGGAACGCGGCGTGAAGGCGATCATTCTCGGCATCGGCGGCAGCGCCACCAACGACGGCGGCGCCGGGATGATGCAGGCGCTGGGCGTTAAATTGCTGGATAAGGATCGTCGCCCGCTGCCGGTGGGCGGCGCGGCGCTGGCGCAGCTGGCGCACCTCGATCTCGCCGGGTTGGACGCGCGCTGGCAACGGGTGAGCGTGACCGCCGCCTGCGACGTCGATAACCCGCTGTGCGGCGAAAAGGGCGCCTCGGCGGTGTTCGGGCCGCAGAAGGGGGCGACGCCGGAGATGGTGGCGCAGCTCGATGCGGCGCTGCACCACTACGGCGAGCTGCTGGAACGGGAAACTGGCCGCGCCGTGCTCACCCAGCCGGGCGCGGGGGCGGCGGGCGGCATGGGGGCGGCACTGCTCGGCATGCTCAGCGCGCGCTTGCGGCCGGGCATCGAGATTGTCACCGAAACTCTGCGCCTGGATGAGGCGGTGCGCGATGCCGATCTGGTGATCACCGGCGAAGGGCGGCTGGACAGCCAGTCGATTCACGGCAAAACGCCGATCGGCGTGGCGCGGGTGGCCAAGCGCCACGGCGTGCCGGTGATCGCCATCGCCGGCAGCCTGACGCCGGATTATTCGGTGGTGCATCAGCACGGCATCGATGCGGCGTTTTCGGTGCTCGATCGCATCGTGACGCTGGAAGAAGCGCTGACGGACGCCGATCGCAATCTGCAGGTGACGGCGCGCAACGTGGCGGCGGTATGGCAGCTGGCGCAGGGAAGAAGCCCACAGGCATAGCCTGTTGCTGTTATCGGTTTCGATGCAGGACTTTTCCGTTACAATAGCCGGCATTAATGGCTGCTGACATCCCGACCCAGAACGGAATGCCGGCCGGAAAGGAAATGAGGGGAACTGAGATGAAGCAAGAGAAACACGGCGTATTGCTGGTGAACCTGGGCACGCCAGATGCGCCGACCTCGTCGGCGGTCAAACGCTATCTGAAGGAATTCCTCAGTGACGATCGCGTGGTCGACACGGCGCCGCTGATCTGGTGGCCGATCCTCAACGGCGCGATCCTGCCGATCCGCTCACCGCGCGTGGCGAAACTCTATCAGTCGGTGTGGATGGAAGAGGGCTCGCCACTGCTGGTGTACAGCCGCCGCCAACAGCGGGCGCTGGCGGCGCGCATGCCGAATACGCCGGTGGAGCTGGGCATGAGCTACGGTTCGCCAAGCCTGGCGGAAGCCATCGACAAGCTGCTGGCGCAGGGCGTGACCAACCTGGTGGTGCTACCGCTCTATCCGCAATATTCCTGTTCCACCAGCGCGGCGGTATGGGATGGCGTGGCGCGGGTGCTGAAAGGTTATCGCCGCTTGCCGTCGGTGGCCTTCATTCGCGACTACGCCGAACACCCGGCCTATATCGCCGCGCTGCAGCAAAGCGTGGAGCGCTCGTTCGCCGAGCACGGCCAGCCGGACCGGCTGGTGCTGTCGTTCCACGGCATCCCCAAGCGCTATGCGCGGCTCGGCGACGACTACCCGCAGCGCTGCGAGGATACGCTGCGCGCGCTGAGCGCCACGCTGCCGCTGGCGCCGGAGCGGGTGATGATGACGTACCAATCACGCTTCGGCCGCGAGCCGTGGCTGACGCCGTACACCGATGAAACCCTGAAGGGGTTGCCGGCGCAGGGCGTGAAGCACATTCAACTGATTTGCCCCGGCTTCTCGGCTGACTGCCTGGAAACGCTGGAAGAGATCAAAGAGCAGAACCGCGAGATCTTCCTTAAGGCCGGCGGCGAGAAGTTTGAATATATCTCGGCGTTGAACGACGAGCCGGCGCATATCGACATGATGCAGCAGCTGGTGGCGCAGCGTCTGTAATCATCCATAATCTGTCTATTAGGTGCATCGTGATCGGGCGGGGATGTGTTAACATTCTCCGCTTGTTAAACCGTCACCACCGCCAATCACATGAAATTTCCTGGTAAACGCAAGTCCAAACACTATTTTCCGGTGAGCGCCCGCGATCCGCTTCTGCAGCAGGCCCAGCCCGAAAGTGAAATCAGCACCTCGTATATTGTCGGCATCGACCAGACGCTGGTGGATATCGAGGCAAAAGTGGACGATGCTTTTGTCCAGCGTTACGGCCTGAGCCTGGGCCACTCTTTGGTGATCGAAGACGACGTCGCCGAGGCGCTGTATCAGGAACTGAATGAAAACAACCTGGTCACCCATCAGTTCGCCGGCGGCACCATCGGCAATACCATGCACAACTATTCGGTGCTGGCGGACGACCGTTCGGTGCTGCTCGGCGTGATGTGCAGCAACGTGAAAATCGGCAGCTACGCCTACCGTTATCTGTGCAATACCTCCAGCCGCACCGATCTTAACTATTTGCAGGGCGTTGATGGCGCCATCGGCCGCTGTTTCACGCTGATCGGCGAAAGCGGCGAGCGCACCTTCGCCATCAACCCCGGCCAGATGAACCAGCTGCGCCCGGAAAGCATTCCTGAAGAGGTGATCGCCGGCGCGTCGGCGCTGGTGCTGAGTTCTTACCTGGTGCGCTGCAAGGAAGGGGAGCCGATAAAGGACGCTACCCTGCAGGCGATCGAGTACGCCAAAAAACACGATGTGCCGGTGGTGCTGACCCTGGGCACCAAGTACGTCATTGCCGACAACCCGCAGTGGTGGCGCGACTTCCTGAAGGAAAATGTGACGATTCTGGCGATGAACGAAGACGAAGCGCTGGAGCTGACCGGGCTGAGCGATCCGCTGACCGCCTCGGACATGGCGCTGGAGTGGGTGGATCTGGTGCTGTGCACCGCCGGGCCGAATGGCCTGTATATGGCGGGCTACACCGAAGAAGCCAATAAGCGCCAGACCCAGCACCCGCTGCTGCCGGGGCATATCGCCGAGTTCAACCGCTACGAGTTCAGCCGCGCCATGCGCCGCGAGCACTGTGAAAATCCGCTGCGCGTTTATTCGCATATCGCGCCGTATATGGGCGGGCCGGAGAAGATCATGAACACCAACGGCGCCGGCGACGGCGCGCTGTCGGCGTTGCTGCACGATATCGCCGCCAACGGCTATCACCGCCACAACGTGCCGAACTCCAGCAAGCATGTGCGCAGTTACCTGACCTACTCCTCCCTGGCGCAGGTGTGCAAATACGCCAACCGCGTCAGCTACCAGGTGTTGAACCAGCATTCGCCACGCCTCACGCGCGGCCTGCCGGAGCGGGAAGACAGCCTGGAAGAGTCCTACTGGGAGCGTTAACCCGCTGAAAAAGAAAAGGTCCGGCATGCCGGACCTTTTTTTATGCGCGGTGCCTCAGATCGGGCAGCCGCCCATTTTTTCTTCTTCGCTCAGGGTGTCCAGCTGCAGGATGTTCAGCATGCTGTTGGCGATCTCGCGTTCGCCCATGACCACCTGATTGGCGCCGCGATCGGTGATGTAGGCCACTTCATCGTCGTAGTGGGCGCGGGCGATGATCTCGATATTCGGCCGCTTGGCGCGCGCCGAGGCGACGATCTCGCCGGCCTCGTAGCCGTTGGGGATGGTCAGCAGCAGCCAGCGCGCGCAGTCGAGCCGAGCCAAATCCATCACTTCCGGATTGGCGGCGTTGCCCAGCACCGTCTTGATACCCTGTTCGCGCAACGCTTCCACCCGCGGGCGGGAATTCTCGATCACCACCAGCGGAATGCCCGCCTCGGCCAGTTTGCCGCCCAGCAGGCTGCCGACGCGGCCGTAACCGACCACCAGCGCGTGATTGCACATATCCACCGGGATCTGTTTCTCTTCTTCCACCGCCTCTTCGAGGATTTGCTCTTCGATGGTTTCGGTTTTGGCCAGATAGCGTTCCAGCAGGGTGAACAACAGCGGGTTGAGCATGATGGACAGAATGGCGCCGGCCAGCACCAGATTGCGGCCGTGCTCCGACATCATGCCGAGCGCGATGCCGAGGCCCGCCAAAATAAAGGCGAACTCGCCGATCTGCGCCAGGCTGGCGGAAATGGTCAGCGCGGTGCGCTTGGAGTGACCGAACATTTTCACCAGCAGGAACGCGGCGGCGGATTTGCCGAACACGATGATCGCCAGCGTCGCCAGCACCGCCAGCGGTTCGTTAATCACGATCATCGGATCGAACAGCATGCCGACCGAGACGAAGAACAGCACCGCGAACGCATCGCGCAGCGGCAGGGTGTCGTGCGCCGCGCGGTGGCTCAGTTCGGACTCGTTCAGCACCATGCCGGCAAAGAAGGCGCCCAGCGCAAAGGAGACGTCGAACAGCTTCACCGCGCCGTAGGCGATGCCGAGCGCCAGCGCCAATACCGCCAGGGTGAACAGCTCGCGCGAGCCGGTGCTGGCGGTTTTCGACAGGATCCACGGCACCAGGCGGCGGCCGACCACGATCATCAGCGCGATGAAGGCGATGACTTTACCGATGGTCAGCGCCAGCTCCATCAGCAGCTGGCTGCTGCTGGCGTTGTCGTTGCCCAGCATATTGCCGAAGGCCGGCAGCAATACCAGCGTCAGCACCATCGCCAAATCTTCGACGATCAGCCAGCCGATGGCGATTTGCCCGCGCTGGCTGTCGATCAGTTGCCGTTCCTCCAGGGCGCGCAGCAGCACCACGGTGCTGGCGGTGGAGAGGCAGAGGCCGAACACCAGACCGGAGATCAGATCCCAGCCGAGCAGCTTGGACAGCCCCATGCCGAGCAGGGTAGCGACGGCTATCTGCGCCACGGCGCCGGGAATGGCGATAGATTTTACTGCGAGGAGGTCTTTCAAAGAGAAGTGCAGGCCAACACCGAACATCAACAGGATAACGCCGATTTCCGCCAGTTCCGGCGCCAGTGAGGTGTCGGCGACGAAACCGGGGGTGAACGGGCCGGCGAGCACCCCTGCGGCCAGATACCCCACCAGAGGGGAGATGCGCAGGCGGTTCGCCAGCATGCCGAGGAGGAAGGCGAGTACTAACCCTCCGACGATGGTGGTGATGAGCGGTGTTGAATTATGCATCCATACTCCTTCTGGCTATGCATCGCGGCACGGGAGAAACGCAACAAAGTTACGAAAAGATACATTTAGTTTATTGCATTTGTTCGCGGCTTGCTTGGCTAATTTGGCCTTTTTTGTAAAAAAGCAGAGGATTTCACTTAAGGTGTGGCAATGAGGGGGTTTTGGGGTAGATAAATAAAATAACATTGATTTATCCGTAGGATAACCCGGATGAATAAATAATTTCATCCGGGCAGACAGCGGGGTTATTGCGCTTTATGCTCCATATTGGGCAGTAGTGCGGTAATAATGCCGATCAGTGGCAGGAAAGCACAGATTTGGTAGACCAGTTCGATACTGGTCAAATCGGCGACATAACCAAGAACTGCCGCACCTAACCCGCCCATACCGAAAGCAAAACCGAAGAATAAGCCGGAAACCATGCCCACTTTACCGGGGATCAGCTCCTGAGCGTAGACCAGAATAGCGGAGAACGCTGAGGCGAGAATAACCCCGATGATCACCGTTAAAATGCCGGTCCAATAGAGGGATGCATAGGGTAAAACAAGGGTAAATGGCGCAGCGCCGAGAATAGAGCCCCAAATCACGTATTTACGCCCTATCTTGTCGCCAAGAGGCCCGCCGATAATGGTACCTGCTGCTACCGCAAACAGGAAGGCGAACAGGTGAATTTGGGCATTCTGCACCGAAACACCGAACTTATGTATCAGATAAAAGGTGTAATAGCTGCTGATGCTGGCCAGATAGAAGTATTTGGAGAAAATCAGCACCAGCAGGATGCCCAGTGAGTAGGCCACGGTACGTTTTGGCAGCGGTTTCAGCAGCGACGGGCTTTTCGGCTGCCCTTTAGTTGCCCGATGCTGATGTTGATACCACTTGCTGACCTGCAGCAACACCACGATCGCCAGCAGCGCCGCCAGCGAGAACCAGGCGACGTTGCCCTTGCCGTAAGGCGCGATGATCAGCGCCGCCAGCAGCGGGCCGAGCGAGCTGCCGAAGTTGCCGCCGACCTGGAACAGCGACTGCGCCAGGCCGTGCCGCCCGCCGGAGGCCATGCGCGCCACGCGCGAGGATTCCGGGTGGAAGACCGATGAGCCGGTGCCCACCAGCGCCGCCGCCAGCAGCACCAGCGGGAAGGTGCTCGCCACCGACAGCAGCAGCAGGCCGGACAGGGTAAAGCCCATGCCGATCGGCAGCGAGTACGGCTGCGGGTGTTTATCGGTGTAATAGCCGATCAGCGGTTGCAGCAGCGAGGCCGTTAGCTGATAGGTCAGGGTAATCATGCCGATCTGCACGAAGCTGAGATGGAAATCGGCTTGCAGGATCGGGTAAATCGCCAGGATCAGCGACTGGATCATATCGTTGAGCAGGTGAGACACGCTGATGGCGCCAAGGATGGAGAAGGCGGTGCCTTTCACCGCACTGCCTTTGGCGGGCGGTATCGCGCTTTGGCTACTGTCGGTCATATTATTATTAGCCTGATAAGTTGTTGAGCACAGAGATGACATCTTAGGCAGGACGTTCAATTTTTACCATATCTGAAATAATCAGACTCACATCGCAAAAAATTGAAATCAGCTGTCATTAATTCGCGCTACAATTTCGGCCTCATCATAAAAGCCATTTAATACACGGAGATCCGCCATGCGTTTTTCGCTGAAAACCACCGCATGCGCGTTGGCCGTTTCCCTGACGTTGCTGTCGGGGGCCGCCAGTGCCTGGGAAAAGGATAAGACCTACGCCATCACCATTCTGCACACCAACGATCATCACGGTCACTTCTGGCAGAACGATCACGGCGAATATGGCCTGGGCGCGCAGAAAACGCTGGTGGACGGCATTCGTCAGGAAGTGGCGGCGCAGGGGGGCAGCCTGCTGTTGTTGTCCGGCGGCGATATCAATACCGGCGTGCCGGAATCGGATCTGCAGGACGCCGAGCCGGACTTCCGCGGCATGAACCTGGTGGGTTACGACGCGATGGCGATCGGTAACCACGAATTCGACAACCCGCTGAGCGTGCTGCGCCAGCAGGAGAAGTGGGCGACCTTCCCGCTGCTGTCCGCCAACATTTATCAGAAAAGCACCGGCCAGCGCCTGTTCAAGCCTTACGCCCTGTTCGACAAGCAGGGCATCAAGATCGCGGTGATCGGCCTGACGACCGACGATACCGCCAAGATAGGCAACCCGGAGTATTTCACCGACATGGAGTTCCGCGTGCCGGCGCAGGAGGCGAAGCAGGTGGTGGAGCAACTGCGTAAGGACGAGAAGCCGGACGTGATCATCGCCGCTACCCACATGGGGCACTATGACAACGGCGAACACGGCTCCAACGCGCCGGGCGACGTAGAGATGGCGCGCAGCCTGCCGGCCGGATATCTCGACATGATCGTCGGCGGCCACTCGCAGGATCCGGTGTGCATGGCCGGCGACAACCGCAAACAGGTGGATTATGTGCCGGGCACGCCGTGCTCGCCGGATCGCCAGAACGGCACCTGGATCGTGCAGGCGCACGAGTGGGGCAAATACGTGGGGCGCGCCGATTTCGAATTCCGCAACGGCGAGCTGAAGCTGGTGCATTATCAGCTGATCCCGGTGAACCTGAAGAAGAAAGTGGAGAAAGCGGACGGCACCAGCGAGCGGGTGTACTACACCCGGCAGATTGCGGAAGATCCGGCCATGATGAAGCTGCTGACGCCGTTCCAGGATAAGGGCAAGGCGCAGCTGGAAGTGAAGATCGGCAGCGTCAACGGCAAGCTTGAAGGCGACCGCAGCAAGGTGCGCTTCGTGCAGACCAACCTGGCGCGGGTGATGCTGGCCGCGCAGAGGGAGCGCGCCGACGCCGACTTCGCCGTGATGAGCGGCGGCGGGGTGCGCGATTCGATTGAAAGCGGCGATATCACCTACAAGAATGTGCTCAAGGTGCAGCCGTTCGGCAACACCCTGGTGCATGTCGATATGAAAGGCAGCGAGGTTGAGGAGTACCTGGCGGTGGTGGCCAACATGAAGCCGGATTCCGGCGCCTACGCCCAGTTCGCCAACGTCAGCCTGGTGGCGGACGGCAAGGGCGTCAGCGAGGTGAAGATCAATGGCCAGCCGCTGCAGGCGGATAAAATTTACCGCATGGCGACGCTGAACTTCAACGCGCTGGGCGGCGACGGCTATCCGAAGCTGGACGGGCTGCCGAGCTACGTCAACACCGGCTTTATCGACGCCGAAGTGCTGAAGCAATACATCGAGAAACACTCGCCGCTGGATGCGGCTGCTTACGAACCGAAGGGCGAAATCGTCTATCGCTAGAGGCGTCGCGGAACGGCGCTCTCGCTTGTCGCGGGGGCGCCGTTCCCCCCTCGCTTTTCTCCTCTGCATCAACGCCTTTTGTCAGCGTTGCCGTTTTAAACGGCGTCCTACTTTCTTCTCTCCATATACGCCCTCGGCGGGCAGCCCGCCATATTCTTGAAAAAAGTGGCGAAGGCGCTGTCGCTGGAAAACGCCAGCCGACCGGCGACGTCGGATTGGCTCATCCCTGCGGCCAGCATCTCTATCGCTTTGATCAGGCGCCATTGCTGACGCCATTGTTGATAACCGAGCCCGGTTTCACGGCGGAAAATCCGGCTGATGGTTTTCTCGGAAGCGCCGCTATAGCGCGATAGCTCGTGCAGCGGCGGAAGCATGTCCAGATTGGCCAGATGGCGCAGGCGGCGGTCGCTGGGCAGCGGCAGCAGCGTCAGTTCGCGCGGCGCGGCGGCGATCTCGTCCAGGCAGACCGCCAGAATATTGGCGTAAGGCCCATACTGCCAGTCGGTGTCGAAGGCGGCGAACGCGATGCGTTCCAACACCTCGCGCAGCAGCGGCGAGGCTGTCAGTACGGCAAGCCGCGCAGGCAGACAGGCATAGCGATCGGCGTCGAGATAAAGCGAACGGTAACCGACGACGCCGTTGACCTGAACGCGGTGAGCCACCTGCGGCGGGATCCAGGCGACTCTGCCCGGCGGCAGCATGCAGATGCTTTGGTTGAGCGTGATGCGCATGCTGCCTTGCTGACAGAACAGCAACTGCCCCCTGTCATGCCAATGCGTGCCCGAGTCGTGCTGCGCCAGTTCGGCGGCGATCCCGAGCACCCCGTTGTCGAGCGTATCCGGATTAAAACTGTCCTGCGCCTGAAGCCACGCCATAGTCTGTCCGATTTTGTAAATTTATTGTCTTTTATATTGTAATCGGCGCTGGGACCAGATGCTACCTTGTGCAGCCTATTCTTGGCTACAGGATCTGTTATGCAACGTAAACTGACGCTGACGTTGGCGACCTCGATGATGATGTTTCCCCAAGTGGTGGAGACCATCTACAGCCCGGCATTGACGCATATTGCGCACGGTTTCCGGGTCAGTGCGGAAATGGCGGCGCAAACGCTCTCTTGTTACTTTTTCGCCTTTGCGCTGGGCGTGGTGGTATGGGGGCGGATGTGCGACGTCATCGGACGCCGTCCCACCATTTTGGCCGGGCTGACGCTCTATCTGCTGGCTTCTCTCGTTGCGCTGTTCAGCGGCAGCTTCAGCGTACTGCTGGCCGCGCGGGTGCTGGCCGCCTTTGGCGCGGCGGTCGGTTCGGTCGGGACGCAAACGGCGATTCGCGATCGCTTCGACGGTTATGAATTGGCGCGGGTGTTCTCGGTGATGGGGATCGCCATGGCGATCAGCCCGGCGGTTGGCGTGTTGAGCGGCGCAGTGCTGACTCACTATTGGGGCTATCAGGGGGTGTTCGGCGGTTTGGCGCTGTTGGCGGCGCTGTTGCTGGGCTATGCCGGTTGGCAACTGCCGGAGACGCGTCCGCAGCAGGTGGTGAAGAATTCATTTTTCGGCACGCTGGGACGGATGGTCAAGGACGGGGATATTTGGCTCAGCGCGCTGTTGGTGGCGTTGTTCAATATTTGCATGTTCAGCTATTACCAGCTGGCGCCATTCCACTTCTCGGCGTTGGCGCTGCCGGCACAGTGGTTCGGTTATACCGGTTTGGTGTTGGCGGCCGGGGTGGGTATCGGCGCGGCGATCAACAAGTTTTTGATCGGCAAGCACTGGCTGTTCCCCGCGCTGTTGATGCTGGCCTGCGGATTATCGCTGACTGGCGGCCTGCTGGTACTGCTGCTGGAAGGGAGCTTGTGGTTCGTTCTGCCGATGATGCTGGTGGTGATGGCGTACGGTATTGCCATTCCCAATATTCTGGCGCGCGCGCTGCGCCATTATAAAGACTGCATGGGCACCGCCGGCGCCATCCTTGGCCTGATGTATTACCTGATGCTCGGCGGTGGCTTGGTGCTGGCGGGGCTGTCGCAGCACCTGGGCGCCGTGCTGTCGCTCTGCAGCCTCTGCGTGCTGCTGTTGGCGTGGCGGGTGGTGCACAACGAGCGTCGTTTGGCGATGCTTGAGAGTGAAAACGCCTGACGGCTATATGCTGGCCGGTTCACTCAGGTGGCCTGCCAGCAACTGGTGAATGCCGGCTATCACGGCGTCGCGCTGCGTGGTGATATACATATGCCCGCCGGCAAAAGTGCGCTGCTGAAAATCGCCTTGCGCGATCCGGCGCCAGTCGAGCAAATCCTGCCGATCGATCAGCTCGTCGTTTTCACCATAAAACATCGCCAGCGGGGCGGGGTAACCCGGTTGCTCAGGGAAAAGCAATTGGCTGGACAGCATCAGATCGGCACGGATCAGCGGCAGATAGTAATCGAGCAGCGCGCTGTCGCCGATGAGCGACGCATCCAGACCCTCGCCGGCACATAGCGCGTTCAACAAAGCGGCACGCGGCATTCTCAGCAACGAACTGTGGCGCGCCAGGAAGGGCGATGAACTGGCGGAAATGATCAACTGCAGCGGCGGCTGAGGCAGCGCCGTCGCTAACGCCAGCGCAACCCGTCCGCCAAGACTGTGGCCGAAAAAGATCAGCGGTTTGTCCTGCAGTGGCTGCAGTGCCGGCATCAGTTGATTGATGAGTGATTGGGGGTGACAGAGCGGCGCTTCGTTTGCCCGCTCCTCTCGACCGGGGTATTGCACGGCATAGAGTTCGATGTCCTGATGCAACGAGGGGCTCCACCCCTGAAAGGCTGTGGCGCCGGCGCCGGCATGAGGAAAAGCGATCAGCCGCAGGCTGCCCTGGCGCCCTGGCGTCAGCGGTTTCAAGCTGCGTGGGGCGTTGGGGAAGTGGGTGCAATGCATGGCGAAATCCGTATTTTCAGGGGGCCAAGGAAGCCTGAGCTTCCTTGGCGTTAAGGAACGCATTCAGTTGATGGCGTTCCACAATTCATCGAAGATCGGCGTGAACAGCGTAGATTTCAGATAGTCTGAACCCGATGAACCGCCAGTACCTTTCCGCTGCCCGATAGTACGTTCCACCAGTTTCACATGGCGGTAACGCCACTCCTGCAGCAGTGAATCCAAATCCAGCAGTTGATTGAGCAGCAGCGACTCGCAGCTCGAACGCGTCAGCGATTGCCTGATGATGTCGTCGAAGCCTTGCGCCGCCTGATTGGGCTGGTCATTGAGACGCATCAGATGGCCGCGTATTGCCTGCCATAGTGAAACCGGTTGGATGATAGCTGCCAATCGACGCTGTGCCTCTTCATCACCCTGATACTGCTGTAGTTTTTTCGGATTTTCCTTGCCGAGCAGCGCTTCTATGCCGGCGAACTGGTAGGATTGAAAACCGCTGGCGGTGCCGAGATAGCTGCGAAAACGCTGGAATTCGTGAAACTTCAGCGTGCAAATCACGGCGATCTGATTCACCACGGTTTGGGTAATGGCATTGACGCGCGTCATCGTTTCGATCGCCGCCGGTATATCTCCTTCTTCGATCTGCGCGATCGCCAGATGAAGCTCATCGATCAACTGCTTGAACCAGAGCTCGTAGGTTTGATGAGTGATGATAAACAAGTTTTCATTGCGGTGTTCCGCAGACGGCGAGGCTGGCTGTTGCAGCGACAGCAGCTGGTTTAGCTGCAGATAGCTGGCGTAATTCATGATGTCACTTTCCCTGTAGAAAACGAAAATAAGATGGGTCGGCTGGGAAGGGCATCCCCGCTCAGATCCGGCAGTTGAATGGTCAGAAAATAGTGTCCCGCCGTGGCCTGCGCGGGAACCTGAATCAGCTCGGTCACGGAGGCGTATTTGCGCCCTTCTTGCGGCCTGTCGGGGGTCTCAAGCCCCCAAAAACGTCGATGGTTGTCCATGCGTCCGCCGTCGTATAGACGGTCGATCGACGGAATGTCCACCAACAGATGCTGGACGCCGAGTTCGACGATGCGCGCCAAGGCTTGATGGCTGAAGTAGGGCGCGCAGGACGCGGCGCGGAATTCGCTCGGCGCCTCGACCGCAATCACCAAAGCCTGCAGGTAGTCGCCCGACAACGGCGCCAACGCGTCATCGAGCGCCGCCCGGGTAATCAGCCAATCTTCACAGGCAGCGCTGGCGTTATAGCTCTCCACGGTCGCGTCCGCTCGCTGCGGCCTGATGCGAATCAGGGTGGCGGCGATGAACGGTTCAAGCGGCAAGTCAGCCACGTTGCGCGTTTCAGGAAGAATATGGCCGATGCATTCGGTGTGTGTACCATGGCAGTGCGGCACCAGGCTGATGCGCTCGGCGTTGCAGACCCCGCCATGACGCACGCTGGCGACGGTATCGCCGTAACTCAGCGGCGCCGAGTCGGCGGGGGCCACACCATAAAGGTTGGTTGGGTTATCGGCGAAGTCCAGCCTGGCCGAGAGCCGCAGCGGCTCTCGGTGGTCAAGGTGATGACAACGCCCTTGGTGGTACACCTCAATGCGTTTCATCGGCGACCTCGGCAGTTTTGCTCAAGGCCAGCGCGGTAAGTTCGCGGATCTGGCTGTGCATGATGAATTCGCGGATAGTCAGCGAGACGCCCATCTGTTGACGAATGGCGTGCAGCAGCTGCGGGATCTGCAGTGAATTTCCACCCAGGCTGAAGAAGCTGTCGCAGACGCTGATCTGCGTCTGTGACAATACTTGTTGCCAGATATGCTGCATGGCGCTTTCCGCCTCGTTGGCCGCAGGCGTGTAGTCCGCTTCGGAAGCCGAGTAGCGGGTTTCCGGCGCCGGTAGCCGACGGATGTCGATTTTGTTGTTGTTGGTGAGCGGGAAGGCCGACAGCACCACAAAACCGGACGGGATCATGATATTCGGCAAACGGGCTTTCAGCGCCGTGCGTACCGCTTTTTCATTCAGCTCTTCGCCCGGCGTTAACTGCAGGTAGCTGACGATGCGGGCCTGCTGGCCTTCACCGACAATTAAACTGAGTGACCGCTCGATATTGTCGAGGGACGATAGACTGAGATCGATTTCGCTCAACTCAATACGGTGGCCGCGAATTTTGACCTGGTGATCGTTCCGGCCGAGATACTCCAGCTGCCCCTGTCGATTAAAACGCACAATGTCGCCGGTGCGGTACATATAGCGCTCGGCGCCGAACGCCTGACGCCGTAGAAAGACCTTATCGCTCAGCGTCGGGTTGCGCCAATACCCCGGCGATACCCCTGCGCCGCCCAGCCACAGCTCACCAAATGCGCCGCTTGGCAGCGGGTTGCCGGCCTGATCCATGACCAGAACCTCAGTCGCCTGGATCGGCGTGCCGATACAGTCGCTTGTGCCTTCGTGAGTCAGATCGGCGCAGGTCGACCAGATGGTGGTTTCCGTCGGGCCATACACCTGTAGCACCCGTGTCGCGATGCGTCGCAATTGCGTCAACAGGGCCGCCGGCATTTTCTCGCCGCCGCATAGCACGGTCAGGGGGCGTTGGCTCGCTGCCGGCAGGTGGTGGACGATGGTACTCCAGACGGTAGGTGTTGCTTGAATCACGCTGGGCTGCTGTCGCTCGATAAAGTGATACAGCTTGACCGGATCCATGGCGGTTTCTCGTGGACACAGCGTGACGTGCGCGCCGCCGGCCAGCGAGCAGAACAGTTCCAACCCAAAAATATCGAAACTGATGCTGGTCAGGCTGAGCACCTTATCGCGCGCGCTCAGCGCCAGCCGCCCGACGAAGTCGTTGGTGAAATTGTTCAGGTTGCCATGCGTGATCATCACCCCTTTGGGGTTACCGGTTGAGCCTGAGGTGTACATGATGTAGGCCAGCGTATCGTCGGCTGGGATCGGCAACGCGTCGGCCGCTGCAGGATGAGAAACCAGCGAGTCGAAACCGACGGCGGGACTGGCCCAACCTTGCTCTGGCTCACCATCGGTCACCAGCAACCGGGCTTGCGCGTTCTCGATCATGTAGCTCACGCGGTCGGCCGGGTAGTGTACGTCAATCGGCACGTAGTGTTTGCCGGCTCTCAGCACGCCGAGCAGGAGCACGGCGACGTGGCAACTTTTCTCCATCATGACGCCGACCGAGAAAGGCCGGCTGTCGATGCGCAGCAATGCATGCGCGACGCGCTCAGACTGCGCCCACAGCTGACGGTAGCTGTACTGTTGCCGTTCGCAGCTGACGGCGAGGCTGTCAGGCTGAGTATGTGCCAACCGGCCAATGTGCATCAGCAGCGAGTCACGTGAACCTGCGTCGGCGTTGACGGCCAACTGTTGCAGCCACTGTTGTTCCCGTTCGCATAGCGGGTTGAGGGCAAGCTGCGCCGTATTGGCCGGCAGGGTGAGCAGTTGCCGCAGCGTTTGCTGATAGTTGTCCAACAGCATTTGCATGCTGGCGGGATAAAACAGTTCGCTGGCGTAATCGAGCTCGATGGTGACGGCGTCCTGTTCCACACTGAAGTTCCAGGTCATATCGAACATCGAGAAGCCGGACGAAAGCGGCAAGCGATGCAGCGTGCAATCGCGCAGGTTTTGTTGGCATACGTCACCGGCGTTCTGCAGGATAGCCATGATCTGGAATAACGGATTTTTATTCGACATCCGTTCGTATTCGATCTGGTGCAAGATCCGGTCGAAGGAGAGCTGCTGATGCTGGTAGGCGCCGATGCAGGTTTCCATCATGTTACCGATCAGTCCGGCCAGGGTGTCCTGTTCGCTCAGTTGGATACGCAGCGGTACGGTATTGACGTGGAAGCCGCTGACCTGCGCCTGATCCAGGTTATCCCGCGCTGCGATGGCGGTGCCGATGACGATATCCTGCTGCTGGGTATAACGGCTGAGCAGCAAACTTAATGCCGCGCAGAGCAAGGCGAAAGGCGTGGCGCCCAGCGCTTTGCCCCGTGACGCCAGCAGACCGGCTACGTCAGGCTGCAGCTGATAATGGATGCGCTCTCCGGCGTGCGTCGGCATTAGCGGGCGCGGTTTATCCAGCGGGAAGTCCAGTTCGCGGCAGTCTTGCAGTTGCTGTTGCCAATAAGCAACATCCGCCGGCGCAGGTGACGCGATGCCGCTATTGACGATGTCGATAGTTTGAATCTGCGGTTGCGGTGC
Organism: Serratia sp. CY81684; assembly: GCF_052166595.1. Lineage (NCBI taxonomy): Bacteria > Pseudomonadati > Pseudomonadota > Gammaproteobacteria > Enterobacterales > Yersiniaceae > Serratia > Serratia sp. CY81684. The sequence continues at coordinate 171,909 of NZ_JBJNOO010000001.1, forward strand.
GTCTAAGCCGTGGTGATCGTCGAGCTCGTTATAGCGCTGCCACAGATCGTTAAGGATCAGTTGTTCGCTCCAGGCATCGGTAATAATGTTGTGTTTTACCCAAATCAAAACATGGTGCTGCTGATGATACTGGACCAGCCGAAGCACCAGCGGCGGGCGAGCGGTGATGTCGAAAGGCGTGGCACACAGTTGGCGCACCCACTTTTCTGCCGACAGCGTTTGGCCGTCCACCCAGTGATCGGCAAGGCGAATCGGGGTATGTGGTTCTGCCAACTGATAGGCGACACCGTCGGTTTCGGTGAAACGAGTGCGCAGGCTTTCATGTTTTTCATAAATAAAATTGATCGCCTGCTCAAAGCGCCCCAGATCAAGCGGGCCCTGGATGTCTATCGCCAGCGGCAGGTTGTAACTGCAGTCGTCAGGATTCAATGCGCTCAGGTACCAAAGCAGGTTCTGCTGTGGGCTGAGCGGCGCGCGGCGTTCGTCGCAGATCGCGATGGCGCGCTCCGCGGCAACGGCCTTATTCTCGATATATTCGGCCAGTTTGCGCACCGTATTGTGGCGGAACAGATCGGCGATGCTCAGGTGGCAGCAAAGATCGCGTGCGACGAGCGCGACGATTTTGCTCATGGTCAGTGAGTGCGCGCCCAGGTTGATGAACTCCTGGGTGACGTCGGCTTGCGGACAGCCGATCGCGTTGGCCACGATGCGCTCGAGAATGGCCTCCGTTTCGGTTTCCGGCGGCGTCAGGCGCTCATTCTGCTCATCCAGTGGCCAGTTTTCCAACTGTTGGCGGGCGATCTTGCCATTGATGGTCAGCGGCAGCGCCGGCAAGAAAATAAAGACGCTGGGGATCGCGGCGGGGTGGAGCAGTGTGACTAACGCGTGGCGCAGCGCGTCGATCGTCAGCTCAGGCGAAGCGGGTTGCACGAAGGCGGCGAGAATTTTGCCCGAGGGCTGGCTGCGAGCGACCACGCAGGCGCTTTCAACCAGTGGATGACTGCGGACGGCACTTTCCACTTCTCCCATCTCGATGCGCACTCCGCGTATCTTCACCTGGTGATCACGGCGGCCGACGAAAATAATGTTGCCCTGTTCGTCCCATTTGGCGATGTCGCCGGTTCGATAAAGACGCTCTTCGGCCGCCATATACGGCAGCCGACAGATAATGAACTTCTCTGCGCTCAGCGCCTCTTGATGCAGGTAACCGTGCGCCAGGCCGCTGCCGGCGATGCACAGTTCGCCCTCAAAACCGACCGGCAGTGGATTATGGTGGAGATCAAGGATGTGGCAACGGTAGTTTTTCAGCGGTTTGCCAATGCAGTTCCAGGGAACGCCGGGACGATACTCGCACAGCGAAGTGGCAATGGAAGCCTCGGTCGGCCCGTAACCGTTGCACAATCGGGTGCGCTCGGCCCACCAGGCGACGACGTCCGCAGGCGGGGCGTCTCCCATGACGATCATCGTCCGCAGTCCCGGCCACATTTCGCGGGGCAACAATTCCAGAATTGCCGGCGTAATAGTGATATGGCCGATATCGTGTTGAGTCAGATAGTCGTGCAGCGCGCCGACATCGGTATGCAGTTCCGAGGGCGCAAGATAAAGCGTCGCGCCGCTGACTAACGCGCCATAGACGTCCCAGCCGAAGGCGTCGAAACCCAGCGAGGCGATGGCCAGCACGCGGCTGCCTTGCGCCAGTCCTATGAAATCGCGGTGGTTTTGCGCCACGTTGCTCAGGCCTTCCCGCCCGATCATGACGCCTTTGGGCTTGCCTGTCGTCCCGGAGGTATAGCAGACGTAGGCCAGAGCGTCTCGCGATTGAGGGAGTTGCTCCGCATGGATGTTCAGCGAACGGTAATCAATGCTTGATGGCGCAATGCATGGCGCGTCGCCGGAGTGCAACGGCGAGTCGGCCAAAATCAGCGCGGGCTGTACGTCGTCAAGAATGCTTTGATTGCGTGCCGCTGGCGCCTGCGGGTCGAGCAGTACATAGGTTTTATTGCTTTTCAGTATCCCCAACAGCACGATCAGCAGCGTCGCTGACTTGTCCATCGAGACGGCGACGACCGAACTGGCGGCGCCGCTGTGTTCAAGCAGCCAACAGGCAAACTGATCCGAGGCGCGATCGATTTCTCCATAGCTGTATGTCTGGCCATCGGCATGCAGCGCGGCCTGTTGCGGATGAGCGGCGGCGGCGTGGCGGAACAAAGCGATGACGTCGTGCGCCAGGAGCTCGGCATCGTCGGTTGCGTTGAATTGGCTCAGGCGATGTAACGTGTGAGGTTGAGTAACAATGGGCGCGGCGATGGGATCGGCCGGATCTGCCAATAGCGCGTCAAGATAGTCGGTGAACGCGTTGAAACGCATGTCGTCGCCATACAGGGTAAGCTGAGTGCCGTCACCGCAAGCCGCTACGTCGACCATCACTCGTGGCTGGGCATAGCGTCCCTGTTTGAGCGCGCCGGTTTCATTAAAGAAGAAATGTTGCAGCTGTGCGGGGGACGTGATGTCCGCTACCGGCACCGTATGGAAGTCGGCGCCGGGTTGCCAGGTGAGATGGCAGAGATCGCTGCCGCAACGTCCCTGCATCTGATCGCCAAGACGTTCCATCAGCAATGCGGTCAATTCGCGCATGCGCGTCGGTGATTCGGCATAGTATTTACGCGCCAAGCGGTAGGGAAGTTCTTGTACCGGCGGTATACCGCCACGCGACAGCTCGACCACAATGTCGACAAGCCTTTCCTGCAGCAGGGGAAGTTGGGCGTCAGCGGCCATATCCGACAGCGCATCGCACAGATAAGCGGCCTGGCCGGCGGAGCTAAAGTACAGAGAAAAGTGTTCTTGGTTTTGCAGGGTGTCAATGTCGTTAATATTTTTTTTATTGGTTGCGAGCGTCAGCAGGTTTTTTCCCTGCTGTTGCAGTCGTCGTATTGTTTCAGCGTTATTTTCAGTGGTGATAATAAGGTCGAGCTTTTCGGTTGGGCGGTGTTCGAGACTGATAAAGCTAACCTGATGGCCGAATTCCTGGATTTCGTTGGTTAATAATTTACCGCAGGCGCTGTCACCGAAATAGCCAATATGAAGTAATTCCATTTTTGCTTCCTGAGAATAATGGTTTCCCTTGCGGAATATCAAAGGTGGTGGATTTTTATACCGGTTAATTAGATTTTTGCATGCAGCGCATCGGCGATAGGCAAATCAGCCAGAATGCCCGATTTATTCAGCGCCACCAACATTTGCTCCGTGACGATATTATTGGTTTCCCACGGTTTAACATGCGTTGCTGGATAAGTGTCTGCGATGATGTCGATAATTTCCGCTTCTGTCAGTCCGAGTTGGCGCAACATGCAGGCGCTGAAATCTTTGGCGATAGCGTCGGTTGCGTAGCCTTCCAGGAAAGCCAAAATCGGTTGTTGCAACGCTTGCTTGGTCGCCGCGTCGCTGTGGCGCCAGATATGGCTCAGCACCTGCTGTGAGAAGCGGGCATGGCGGCCTTCATCCGCAACGTGATCTTTCATCACCAGATAGAAGGTCGGGAAGATATCTTCGTTGTTGATCACATCGATCAGATCGGTCGTCAGCGCCTGCTCCGACAGGGACACGCAAACCAGTCGCAGCAGCTCGCGCAGCCGTTCGTCGCCCATTGCCAACGATTGCGCCAGGGCATAGGAGGCCTCGGTATCTTTTGGCATCGGCAGCGGCGCAATGGATGTCATCTGCTCTACCTGATTGATCAGATCCAGCGCCACCAGGGCGTGATAGGACTCATCCACGACCACGGTCAGCGCGTCTAAGCGCATTTCAAGCGGAAAGTCTACGCCGACCGCGTTTTTGTAGAGCTTGTAACTGGAATCATTGATGATATCCAACTCGATGTTGGCGATGCCATTCAGGTAATGGTAGAGGGTTTGTACCTGAATATAGCGCAAGGCTTGTTCACCGAGCGCGGCAACGCGCGGATGGAGGCACAGCGGCAGACGTTCGAGGGGGAAGAAAAGGGTTGATTGGCTGTCCTGTTCGTTGAGAAGGCGACGCGGGCGGGAGCGGACAATCGCGGCGCGATCCCATTTTTTCAATGTGGTTTCAATGAGGCTCATCGGCTAATCCTTATTAATAGAGTTCTATTTCAATATCCGATTGTGAATAGGCGCAGCAGGCCAGAATAATATTCTCTTCTAACTCCTCTTCGCATAAGGCACTCTGTTTTTCATGGCGTATATTTCCGCTGATTAGAAGTAATTTGCAACAGCCGCACCTCCCCTTTCGGCATAGGTTGGGAATGTCGATATTTAATCTTTCAAAGTTTTCAAGCAGCGACGTTTCAGGACAAAAGTCACCGATGCCCGCGCCATCAAAAATAACTTGATGACCATCGGGCCCTGTATTTGCAGACATGGCGTGTTATTCCCTATGGAAGTCAGTGAGTGAGATCACATTTTAAAATTCATATAAGTAAATTGTTATTAATAATAGGTTGTGAGTTTTAATGGGGAGTAACGATAGCTTTGGCTTTGTTTATTGTCAACACGACACATTAAAAACATTAACATTATATTAAAGGTTATTTCACATAATATAGTTCATATTCAAACTGTATTGCCTGGATTGTTTAGCAATTCTTATTATTACTTGTTTTATAATATCAATAGGCAAAAATCGTTATTTAGTGAATGGAAAACAGGACGTCGCCGCCTTCCAATGATAGCCTGAGCGACAATTTGGTTTTGATAACGCAAACAGGAAGATGACATGTTGAAAACCGCAGGCTGGCTGCTGCCCGCCATCGTGGCGCTGGCAGGGTGTTCGTCATCCGGCCAACGTCACGAACAAACCCTCAGCCAGGCGCTGGCGGCCATCGGCCAGGACAAGGCGCTGGTTGGGGCGTCGAGCGGCGTGATGGTGCGCGATGCCGAGAGTGGCAAGGTGCTGTATCAGGCGCACGCGGATCAGCGTTTGGCGCCGGCTTCCAACATGAAGATGTTCACCTCTCTGGCGGCGTTCGGCGTGCTGGGGGCCGATTACCGCTTTGAAACCCGGTTGTTGACCGCCGGCGAGCAGCGCGGCGACACCTTGCGAGGGGATCTTTATCTGCAGGGCAGCGGCGATCCGACGCTGCATCCGGACGATCTCGACACCTTCACCGCAGCGCTGGCGAAGCGCGGCATCCGTCATATACAGGGGCGGTTGTTGCTGGATGCCGGCGCCTTCGATCAGACGCCATTCGGCGCCGGTTGGAGCTGGGACGATGAACCTTTCGCCTTCGCTGCGCCGATCTCGGCGCTGAACTACGCCTTTACTCCCGGCGGCGATATCAACGTGGTGCAGGTGGCGGTGCGGCCGGGCGCCCGTGCCGGCGCGCCGGGACGGGTGAGCTTCTATCCCGCCAATGACGCGGTGACGCTGGTCAACCGCACCACCACCGGTAGTGACACCGCGCTGACGTACGAGCGCCGGCCGGGCAGCAACCGGATCGTGGTCAGCGGCACCATCGCCGCGCAGGCGGAGGCCAGCTCGCGATTGATTACCGTCGATCAACCGTCCCTCGTCGTCGGTGCTTTATTGCAACATGCTCTGCGTGCGCACGGCATCACTCTGCGCGGCAACGCTGAAGAAGGCGTGACGCCGGCCGGCGCACAGCTGCTGGCGCAAAAAACCTCGCCGCCGCTCTCCCGCCTGGTCGTCACCTTCCTGAAAGTCTCCAATAACGGCTACGGCGAGATATTGACCAAGGCGATGGGCCGCAAGACGCAGGGTAAAGGGGATTGGGCCGCCGGCCTTCAGGCGATAAACGGATTTGTGCAAAGCCAGGGCGTCGCGGCCGACGCGTATCGCCAGGTGGACGGTTCCGGGCTGTCGCGCATGAACCAGATCACGCCGCAACAGCTGACGACGCTGCTGCTGGCGGCCAGAAAACAGCCGTGGTTCGCCGACTGGTATCACGCCTTGCCCGTCGCGGGCGAGCCGGGGTTGCTGGTGGGCGGCACGCTGCAAAGCCGCATGGTGAACAGCGCGGCGGCGGGGCGCGCCCACGCCAAGAGCGGTTCCATGACCGGCGTATCGTCGCTCAGCGGCTATGTCGATTCGGCGACCGGGCGGCCGCTGGCATTCGCCATCATCAGCAATAACTATCTAGTGCCCGGCGCGCAGGTGAAGGCGCTGGAGGACCGCCTGGTGGAGACGCTGGCGGCCTGTGACGCCACGGTGGCGTGCCGCTGAGCGCGCGGCGTCAGTCGCGTTTGGCGATGTCGGCGAAGCTGCCGGCCAGCAGGCGGCACAGATCGGCGGCGGCCAGTTCGATGTCCAGCCCGCGTTTGCCGCCGGAAACGTAGATGGTGGCGAACGCTTGCGCCGGGCTGTCGATCACCGTCGGCAGCCGTTTTTTCTGCCCCAGCGGGCTGATGCCGCCCACCAGATAACCGGTGACGCGCTGCGCCAACTGCGGATCGGCCATCTCGGCCTTTTTGGCGCCGAGCGCGCGGGCGACCTTCTTCAGATCCAACTGGGTCGCGACCGGCGTGACCGCCACCGCCAGGTGTTTGGCGTCGCCGTTCAGCGCCACCAGCAAGGTTTTGTAAACCCGATCGGCATCCAGCCCCAGCTTTCTCACCGCCTCGTCGCCGAAGTTGGTTTCGTCGCTGTCGTGGTGATAAGGATGGAGGGTGAAGGCGACCTTTTGTTTCTCAAGCAGAACGACTGCGGGCGTCATGATGTGTTGTCCAAAATGTCCCCAGCGGGGAAAGGGTGATAACCAGCCTTAAAAATACAAAAATCCAACCTGCCCGGCAACCTGAGCGGCTGTTACATAAAGCGGGTTGCCAAGATATTCACCGGGTTGCTACCCTGTTTACTGTAACCGTTAACACGGTTGCTATGCGTATAACTAGAATACAAGAAATTCCTCTTTGACTGGCCAATAGCGATATTGGCCTCTTTTTTACCCCTGCGGCTGCAGCATCGCCGGCAGGTTATCCTCGCCGTACAGGTGCAATGCGCCAACCGCCACCACATAGTCACCGGCAGGCAGCGCCTCCAGCTGATGCCGCCAGTCGCGATTGCGCTGATGCATCAGCACGTCATACAGCCCGGCGCTGAAGGTGGCGGGCAGCGTGTCCAGCGTACCGCGCGGTTTGGCGTCCAGCCACCAGCTCACCATGGTTTGCAGCAGCCGCGCGTTGGTATGCCAGTGTTCCAGCGTATCGCGCAGCAGCGCAATGCCGCCTTCCGGCAATTGTTCCAGCATCGCCAGCTGCTGCTGCGCGCCTTCCAGTTCGATCACCGGTTTGTCCTGCGCCCGGGCGGCCTGCAGCAGCTGATAGTCCACGCCATATTCCGCGCGCAGCCCCAAACGCTGAGCCTGGCGCGCCTGCATCATCAGCGCCACCTGCCAGCCGGGCAAGGTAGCGAAGGCGTGCGGGTCGGCGCCCAGCTCATGGCACAGCGCCAGCAACCGTTGATATTCTTCGGCGGACAGGCGCTGTTCCAGCTCCGGCTGCAGCTCGGCGTGGTCGAAAGGGGAGGCGGAGTCGGTGATATCGGCTTCGACGATCAGCGCGTCGGCCTGCTGCAGCCGGGCGGCCAGCCGGGGCGGCAACGGCGACATATCGACGGTGCCCATATGGATGCTGCCCACCAGATGCAGCCGACGATCGCCAGGCAGGGTGATGTCCAACGCCGGATAAGCGTAACGCTTGGGCGAGATCAGGCCGAGAAAGGCGGCGAGGCGGCGTAACAGTTGACCCATACGGCGTGGCTCCTGAATAACGGGTGCGCGTTTCAGCATGAAAGGCGAGGGGAAATCGTTATTCATGCTAAACGCTATCCGCCGCGCAGGAAAGCCCGGAAAACAGCGGGGCGCCATGACGGCGCCCCGGCGATCACTTCCTGGGTTTAAAACGCAGCAGCCGGTTGGCGTTGCTGACCACGGTAATCGACGACAGCGCCATCGCCGCGCCCGCCACCACCGGGCTGAGCAGCGTGCCGGTCAGCGGGTAGAGCACGCCGGCGGCGATCGGAATGCCCAGCGTATTGTAGATAAAGGCGCCGAACAGGTTCTGCTTCATGTTGCGCAGCGTGGCCTTCGACAGCGCTACCGCATCCGCTACGCCGTGCAGGCTGTGGCGCATCAGGGTGATGGCGGCGGTCTCGATGGCGATGTCGCTGCCGCCGCCCATCGCGATGCCCACGTCGGCCTGCGCCAGCGCCGGGGCGTCGTTGATGCCGTCGCCGACCATCGCCACGCGCTGGCCCTGTGCCTGCAACTGTTTGATCGCCGCCGCTTTGCCGTCCGGCAGCACGCCGGCAATCACCCGATCGATACCGGCCTCTTTGGCGATGGCGTTGGCGGTTACCGGGTTGTCGCCGGTCAGCATCACCAACTGATACCCCTGCTGGTGCAGGCGCTGCAGCGCCGCGACGCTGTCCTCGCGCAGCGGATCGCGAATGGCGAACAGCGCGGCCGGTTTACCGTCCACGGCCAGCAGCACCGGCGTTACGCCGCGTTCGGCCTGGGCGCGCATCGGCGCTTCCAGTTCGGCGGTTGCGACCTGATGCTGTTCCAGCAGCGCGGCGTTGCCCAGCAGCACCTGCACGCCGTCGATCTCCCCGCTGACGCCGGCGCCGCGCAGGGTGCGGAACTGCGCGACCTGCGGCAGCGTTTGCCCGGCGGCGCGTTCCATGATGGCGCGCGCCAGCGGGTGGTTGGAGCCTTGTTCCAGCGCGGCGGCCCAGCCGATCGCCTGCTGTTCGCTGACCTGATTGAAGGTCAGGATCTCCACCACCTGCGGTTTCCCTTCGGTCAGGGTGCCGGTTTTGTCGAACACCAGGGTGTCCAACTGGCTGGCCTGCTGCAGGGCGTCGGCGTCGCGCACCAGCACGCCGAACTCCGCCGCGCGGCCGACGCCGGAGATGATCGACATCGGCGTCGCCAGACCCAATGCGCACGGGCAGGCGATGATCAGCACCGTGGTGGCGATCACCAGCGTATAGACCAGCTGCGGCTGCGGGCCAAAGAAGTACCATATCGCCGCGCTGAACAGGGCGATCGCCACTACCGCCGGCACGAACACCGCCGAGACGCGGTCAGCCAGTTGGCCAATCGCCGGTTTGCTGCTCTGCGCCTGACGCACCAGTTTGATGATGCGCGCCAGCGTGGTTTGGCTGCCGATGGCGGCGGCGCGGAACAGCACGCTGCCGTCGTCGACCACCGTCCCGGCATGTACCGTATCGCCGGCGCCTTTCTGCTGCGGCACCGCTTCGCCGGTCAGCATCGCTTCATCGAGCCAGACCTCGCCCTGTACGATTTCGCCGTCGACCGGCACGCGATCGCCGGTAGTCAGCCGCAGCGTCATGCCGAGCTGCACCTCCGCCAGCGGGATATCGCGCTCGCCGTCGTCGGTCACCAGGCGCGCGGTGGGCGGCGTCAGATCCAGCAGCCGCTCCAGCGCCTGTGAAGAACGCTGACGGGCGCGCTGCTCCAGCGCATGGCCGAGGTTGATCAAACCGATGATCATCGCGCTGGCCTCGTAATAGAGGTGGCGCGCTTCCATCGGGAAGAAATCGGGCCAAACGTTGACGGCGATCGAGTAAAGCCAGGCGGCGCCGGTGCCGAGCGCCACCAGAGTATCCATGGTGGCGCTGCCGTTCATCAGCGCGCGCCAGGCGTTGCGGTAGAAGTGCCCGCCGGCAAACACCATCACCGCCAGGGTGATGACGCCGACCAGCAGCCAGGGGCGCTGGGTTTCCGGCGTCAGCGTCATGCTGCCGCCGAACAGCCCCCAGGCCATCAGCGGGATACCCAACGCCAGACCGAGCGCCGCCTGCCAGCTAAAGCGCTTCATGTTGGCGCGAGCGGTCTGCTGTTGCCGTTCGCGACGTTCGGTTTCGTCCTGGATCATCTCGGCGCCGTAGCCGGCTTTTTCCACCGCCGCCACCAGCGCCTGCGCATCGGCGGCGCCGGTCACCAGCGCGCTGCGTTCCGCCAGGTTGACGCGCGCGTGCTCTACGCCGGGTACGCTTTGCAGCGCCTGCTGCACTTTATTGACGCAGCTGGCGCAGGTCATGCCGCTGAGCAGCAGCTGTACGCTGTCGTCCGCGCTGTCGGTTGCCGGAAGGGAAGGTTGCGCCGCTGGCTGAACGTCCGGCAACGAAGGTGTTGCGTCAGTCAACGGCTCAGTTTTTGGGACGACGGCGCCCGCCACGCTGGCGTGATAACCGGCGTGTTCTACTGCGGCGATCAGCGCCTGCGGATCGGCATCGCCGTACACTTTCGCGCTGTCGATCTCGACGTCGGCGGCGAACACGCCCGGCACCGCTTCCAGCGCCTTGCGGGTGGTGCCGACGCAGTGCATGCAGCTCAGGCCGCTCAGCTGCAGTTCGGTATCGGCGCGCGGCGCGACTTCGGCCTGATAACCGGCGGCGATCACGCTGTCGATCAGCGCGCTGTCCGGCGCTTCGCCGGTCACTTTGGCGTATTGGACGTTAACCTCGGCCTGTTCGACATCGCTGCGACTTTCCAGGGCTTTTTTCACCCGCTGCGCGCAGTTCATGCAGGACAGCCCCTGCAATGCCAGCATAGTGGTGTGTGACATGATTGGACTCCTTGCTTAAGGGCGGTGTTTAAAGGTTAACCGCCTGACCTGTTTTCACTAAGAATGGAGCTTAAACCTTCCAGCAAGGGTAAGGTCAAGGCGGTTTTTACTTGCGCGGGCGTGACGGTCGTTTTGTGTTGTATAACAAGGTGTTTTATCGGCGGCAGCGCGGTCGGCTTGCCCGAACCGCGCTGCCGCGTTGGGGTTACAGCACGAAAGGAATGAAACATTTAACCTGACGTTTATAGTTGCGCCAAACCTCACCGTAGCGCTTCTCTGCCATTTTCTCGCTTTTGGGAATGGCGTCGGCGAAATACTGCACCAGGTTAGTCAGCGGTGCGATCAGGCCAAACAGGTTGCCGGCAAGCAGCCCGAAGCTGACGAAAATAAGAAAGTCGCCGAAATAATTCGGATGGCGCGCCAACCCCCAAAAGCCACTGTTCAGCAGCCGGCCTTTATTGTTCGGATCCTGTTTGAAGCGCCGTTTTTGATAATCGCTGCCGAAGTGGAACAGCGTGCCTATCAGGTAGACCCCAATGGCCAGCCATTGCAGCGCGCCCCACGGCCCCTGCAGCTGGCTGGCCCAGTAGAAGGGCAGGCAGTACAGGCCGCCGAAGATCATGACCATCATCACCGCCAGCCATGGCACCTGCTGCGTGGGCATCACGTCCTTGAGTTTGGCCGCGGCGGTGTTGCCGTACCAACGTGTCAGCACGATGTTCATGCGCAGCAGGTACAGGCCGACCATGACAAGGATCAGGGCTTTGTGGCTCAGATCGCCCTCGCCGAAATAGCAATAGACCAGGGTAACCGGCCCCATGGCGTTGAACCCCCACAGAAACATCGGGCGAGTGTCCTGAGCGCCGCGGCTGGTAATAAACGCCAGCAGGGCAAGGATCAACAAAACAGCGGCCAAAGCAATCCATACGTTCATTGTGTTCTCCTCAGCGGATTAGGGGGAATCGTTCCCCGGGGGCGCGCATTCGCCGGATGGCGGCGCGGTCAAAATGCTTTGCCAGCTGCGTCTGGGCGCTGCGCTGCCCCATTGTTGCAGGTGGCCGAAGCGGGCAAAAAACACCGGGGGAGCGCTGAGCGCCAGGGTTGCTGCGAGCTCGCGACACGCCTCGGCGTGTTGCACCAGAACGCTGATCGGATGCAATCCCCAACCCCAGTGTTGCAGCGTGAGCCACAGACGTCCAAGCCGCATGCCGGTGGCGAACAGGTGCTCGGCACTTTCGTCGTTCAGACACAGCGCCAGGTATTGCGGGCCTTCCGCGACGCGTTGCGCCAGCCCTTGCGCCATATAAGCCGGCAAGCGCAGCCCGGTCGCCAGCCGGCTAAAGCGAGGATGAAACGCCACTTGGAAGAAGCGCTTGAATGCTGGGGATACCGGGCCAAACAGGTGGTGCAGGTGAAAACCGTCGTCGGTAGGCTGCCGTTCGTTGAAGCGGATGTATTGATAGGTTTCGCGCCAGGCTTGGCGATCCGAGAAATCGAGCGCGGCGTGACGAGCGGTGAGCTGCGCGACCCGACGGCGAGCGCGTTCGTCACCTGCGATACTGAGCGAACTCGCCGTTCCGTCGAACAGGGTCTGCAGCTGCATCCGCTGCGCTTCATTGATTGGCGTAGGCTGATAGGCCGCCCGTGCGGTATGCCGCTCGCCGATCAGCTGCGCCAATTGGCGATGGGCGGCGCGATCGGGCGCGGCAGGCGCGGCGGGGGCAAAGCTCAGTAAATGCGTGGGGCCATGCTCCCAACGCCAGGCGAGAGGCGAGCCTGCACAGTTGAGCAGCGCGCTGAGGTACTCGAAGAAAATCCCGCAGCTCATCAGCATCTCGCGTTCCAGCGAAGGCAGGCTCTGCAAGGCGCGACGGCGGTCGATAGCCAACCGGCCACATCGGGCGGCGGCGTCATAGTGGAGAGACCAGGGTTGGCAGTTGTGTGAAGAGGGCGCCTGCCGCGCGATGTCCACGGCCTGTTGCAGCGCCGCGGCGAAAAGGTCTTGGGTCATGATAAGGCTCCGAAAGCGGAAGGGGCGGGCAGGGAAAATACGGTAACGTTCGCTCTGAACGACATGCTTTCCTCCGTCGGAAAGCAGAGTGCGCATGCCCAGTCCAGGCTGCGCCACAGCCAGAAGCGTCTGCTCGCCAAACTGCCGTCGGCGCTTGAGACCAACCCGGTGTGCCAGTCGATGCCGATCGTCCGCAATTCGTAGGGCAGGCCGCGGCCGTGGCTTTTTAAAAATGCTTCGCGAATGGCCCAGACGGCGCAGGCCTGTATGCGTCCCAATCGCTGCTCCGCCTCGCCAAAGGCCCAGCGCAGCGCCGCGCCGGAGAAGGGGCGATAATGCTGCAGATCGATGCCGAGCGGGATATCGCCGGTGGCGCTGGCGTACCAGGCATGCGAATGGCTGAGAGAAACGTGGCGGCGTCCCAGCAGGAAGTGTTCGCCGAACGGTTGTCCACTCGCCTCATGGCGCAGCGTAAAGCCGGTCGCGTCCCCCCGGCACCATGTCCGGTTCAGCAGCGCGATGGCCTGTGCCCGCGCGTGGTTTTTCACCGCCGACAGATGCCGCAATCCCCGAACGGCGGCGCAGCGGTGGGGGCCGCCCAGCGCGATGACGATACGTGGCGCCACGCTAAGCTCGATAACCATCGGCGATGCGTTCTCCGCTGATTTCGTCAACGACTTCCGCCAACTGATTAAAGCGTTCAACCAGGCTTTGAAACAGCGGGGTTTGCATCTCGCGCTCGAACATTTTCAGCGAGTTCAGCTGAATGATTTCGATAAAGTGAAACGGCGCCTCCGCCGAAGGGCTGACTTCGATGACATCGAAGGCGCGTACCGCATCGAGGTGGCGGCAAGCCTGGTAATCGGTCGTCTCCACCCAGTCGCGAAACGCGGCGCGGTGGGCGATGTCTTTTAGCCGAATCTTATGGACGATAATGTGCATCTGGGCGGCCTTTTTAAATGGGTTGATGGATAAGCAAATGGTAATTGATGCCACCGGTGCCAAAGCCGTTGATCGCCGCCCGACGCCCGTCTTCACCCTGTGGCCAGTCGAGCGCGATTTGTGGGATTTCGGCCGGGATCGCCGCCAGCGGCAGTTCGGCATTCAATGTCGCCACCGGCGTGGGCGGGATTTGACCGTGTTCGAAAGCGCTCAGCACTTTACACAGGCTGAGCGCACCGGCGCCGGCGAAACAGTGGCCGAAGTTGTACTTCACCGAACCGATGTACAAAGGGGCGCGTGCGGCGCGGTGATACCCCTGATGCAATGACGCGACTTCTGCCCGATCGCCCAGTTCGGTGCCGGTGCCGTGCGCTTCGAGATACTGTATCTGGCGCGCTTCGACGGCGCTCAGGCTCTGGGTTTTTTCGATTGCCAACGCCTGGCCCTCGGGATCGGGCGCGGTCATGGAATAGCTGTCGCAAGATCCCGATATCGCTTCGATGGTGGCGATGGCCCGCGATGTCGTCTGGCCGGTCAGAATGAAGAAGCCGCCACCGTCGCCGGGAGTAAAACCGTCGGCTTGTCGGGCGAAAGGTCGCATACGCGAAGCGGAAAGCATCATTTGCGCGCTGCACAGCACCATATCGCGTTCAAGCGTCGCCGTTTCTATGCCGCCGACGAGCACCGCATCGTAGCGGCCGGCCTGTAACGCCCTGACCGCATTGTGCAAGGCGGCCAGCGAACTGGCGCAGGCCGCCTCGACCGCGTAGCAGTCCGCCTCGACGCCGAGCTGTTGCGCCAACAGCTGCGCGGTGCCGAGGCCGCAGGCGCCATGCCAGCTCCAGCGGTTGATCGCGGGTTGGGGCGGTGGCGAAAGGGGGACGTCGGCGGAAGGCAACGCCGGCCACAGCGCGCTCATGGCCTGTTGTCGATCGGCGCTCAAAGACAGGTTGCTGGCGACGATAATGGCGATGCGTTCAAAGCGTCGCAGGCTGTCGGGCCACGCCGCGCAGCCGTTGAGGGCGTGCAGTTGTGTGATGTCGAGGCGCTGCTTTTTGGCCGGCATCATAGGCCGCGTCAGCTCAAGCCGCACCGGATCGTGCGTTGGGAAGCACATGGCATGAGCGGTGTAGGCGCTGAGCTTTTGCGGCGTGGGTCGCACGAAGGCACCGGGGTGCAACTGCTCGGGGCTGTGATCGCGCAGGGCGTCCTCACCGTTGCGCAAGGCCTGCCAGAAACGCGCTTTATCCAGCCCCTGCGCGGTGATGGGCTGATAGTCGATGATGCTGATGCGTGGCGAAGCCGGCGGTTTTAATGAGGGGGGAGACGCCGCGTCAATCCGCCAGCGGTAGCCGGTGAACGAGTGGCCGACGCACGTCTGTTGCCGTTGCAACAGCATGTCGAGGAGATGGCAGAAAACCTGATTGGCGCCGGCAAAATAGCCGGCGCTCGGCGCGGCATCCTGTCGTTCGGCGATCAGGGTCGACAATTGCGCGATCGCTGGCCATCCCTGTTCCTGAGCGACGTCCAGCGGGCAAACGACCAGGCTGATCGCCCCCTCCAGCCAACAGGCCGAAGAGGAAACGCCCTGCGCCAACAGCATGTCCGCCTGGGGTTGATGGTGGAAGCATTGTACGGCGGTCAGCACCGCCATGCGGCTGTCGGCATGGCGAAAACAGTCTTGCGCCAACTGCAGCAAGCGCAGGCCGCCCAGATCGGCGCCGTCGAGGGTTTGGCATTTACCGCGCGTGCGGGCGAAATGGGCGATGCGCGCGGGAATGCTGGAGGCCATTTCCCCTACGCGATCGTGGGATGAACTGCCGAACGCCTGGGCCAGCGGCTGTTTGTAATCGTCAATCCGGCGCATGACCGCTGCCGGTGAGAGCCCCTGAGCGTCAAGCCGTTCGGCCAGCCTGCGCAGCGCGCCGATTTTGGTGGCGTTGCGATAGGCCGCATCACTGCCCAAATGGGTGGCGCAAAATTGATCGCAGCGGTCGCGCAACGCGTCGGATAACGTCAGATGCTGCATGGCGGCGGAGGCGGCCTGCAGCGCCAGGCGGGTCTCGCGGCTGACCGCCAGTCGAAACAGCGGCGGGATGGCGAATTTTTTGAAATCAAACGCGGCGTCGTCGATCTGGCGACCGCGGATCGGCGCGGCCGCATCGCTCCACGGCATCGGCGGCGGGGCGTCGAACAGCGCCGACCAGGCGGCGCCGTTGGACAGATCGATACGATCGATGCCGGGCAGTGCGCAGCCGATGCCGACCAGCGCCAGCGGCGCGGCATGAATTTCCTGGTTCATCGCGCGTTCACCTCGGACAAACGTCCTCTGTCCACCTTGCCGTTGGCATTGGTGGGCAGACTGTCGGCGACCACCAGTTGGCTGGGGAGCATATAGGCGGGCAGCCTGGGCTGCAGGAACTGCTTGAGCTCCAGCAGGTTGGGGCGGAGCGCGCCGGGATGGAGGGTGATCACGGCGATCAGTCTTTGCTTCAGCTCGCCGAGCTCGACATACAGTGCGGCCTGGCTGACCGAGGGATGGTGATGAAGGATCGATTCAATCTCACCCAATTCCACCCGGTAGCCGTTGATTTTCACCATGTCGTCCAGCCGGCCGCGGTAGACCAGCCCATTCGCCGTCGTCTCCACCCAGTCGCCGGTCGCGTGACATTGGCGCGGATGCCATTGCGCTTGCCGCGATGAGGCGACGTTGCTGTAGCCGGGGGTCACGCACGGCCCGCCGATCAGCAATTCTCCGCGTCGGCCCGGCGTACCGTCAATCGGCTGCAGGCGCCCCTGTTCATCGACCAACTGCGCCGTCAAGCCGGGCAACGGATGGCCGATGGGGATCTGCTCCAGCGTCGCCAACTGCGTTCGATCCAGCGCGTAGGCGGTGCAGACATTGGTTTCCGTCGGGCCATACCAGTTGCTGACGCGGCACCGGGCCGGCAGATGCGCAACCAGACGCCTCAGCGCGGCGGCCGGATAAGGCTCACCGGCGAACGTGACCTGACGCAGCGTTTTCACCGTCGATGGCGCCAGCAACGCGCTCTTTTCCAGCATGGCTAAAATCGAAGGCACGCTGTACCACAGAGTGACGCCGTGCGTTTGCAATCCGCGAACGAGAGCCTGGCAATCTTTCTGTTCATCTTCGCGCACGATCCAGGTCGCGGCGCCGGCGCAAACGCCGGCGAACAGATCGAAGGTGCTCAGATCAAAGGCGAAACTGGCATGATTGGCCAGCACGTCGCGCGCCGTCAGTTGTGTATCGCTGACGGCCCAGCCGATGAAAAACGTCAGCATGTCATGGGTGATTTGCACCCCTTTCGGGGTGCCTGTGGAGCCTGAAGTATAGAGAATGGCGGCGAGGGGGGAGCCGAGCGCGGCGATCGCTTCCGGCCAGGCGCCATCGAGATCGGTGCGGCCATCGAGCGCGCTCAACCAGCCCTCATCGACGATCAGCGTGGGTGAGGCGGCGGCGATAATGCGTTCGATGCGCGCCGTCGGTTGGCTGAAATCGATAGGGACATAGTGGTTGCCGCTCAGCCAACATGCGTACATGGCGGCGACGGCGTCGGGCCCTTTCTGCAGGTTGAGCAGCACGGCCTGCTGCTTTAACCCGGCATGTCGCAGCGCCGCCGCCATCATGCAGGCGCGATCGGCCAGGCGACGATAGCTCCAGCGCCGATCGCCGCACAGCAGAGCGGTGCTTTCCGGCGCTTGGCGGGCGTGCCGGAACAGGGCCTCCAGTATCGGTGAAATGAAGGTTGCCATGATGTCAGACCTCGGCGGCGCGTGCGCGCTCTTCCCGTCGGACATCGCCGTTGACCGGCACGCCGGTCTCCAGCGCCGCCGCCACCAAAATGGCGTAGGCTTCATCCAGATCTTCACGCGTGTGTTCACTGGTCACGCTGATGCGTAAGCGGGCGTCACCCACGCTGACGCCCGGGAAGACCACGGTCTGGCAGAATAGCCCGCGCGCCCGGACGGCACGGCCGAACAGCAGCGTTTTGGCGTCGTCGCCCACCACCACCGGAATGATGGCCGAGTCGGAATGCTCAAGGTCAAAACCGGCGTTAAGCAGCAGCGTGCGGAAGTAGTAGATGTTGTCCCACAGCTTGGCCAGTCGCTCGGGTTCACGCAGCATCACGTCGATGGAGGCGATCACGCCGGCGGCGACTGCGGCGGGGATGGTGGCGGCGAAAACATAGGAGTTGGAGTAGAAACGCAGGTATTCGACCACTTCGCCATCGGCGCAAACGAAGCCGCCTAACCCCGACAGCGCCTTGCTCATGGTGCCCAGCTCGAGATCTACCCGGCCTTTCATATTGAAGTGTTCCGCCGTGCCCGAGCCGGTTTTGCCCAAGACGCCGGTCGCGTGCGCGTCGTCGACCAATACGCGTGCGCCGTAGCGTTCGGCCAGCTTCATCAGGCGCGGCAGATCGACGATATCGCCGTGCATACTGAAAACGCCATCGGTGACGATCAGCTTGCCGCCGGGGTGATCGGCGTATTTGGCCAGCGATTTCTCAAGGCTGGTCAAAGAGTGGTCATAAATTTTCCGCTGCGCGCCCGCCAACTTGCAGCCGTCCTGGATGCTCATGTGGTTGATGGCGTCGGTGAACACCAGGTCGTGTCGGCTGGTCAGAGCCGAGATGCATCCCAGGTTGGCCGAGTAGCCGGACGGATAGACGATGCAGTCTTCGCGCCCTTTGAGCTTGGCCAGTTTGCGCTCCAATTCCAGATGCAGCACGTTGCTGCCGGCGATGATGCGGCATCCGGTATTGGTGGCGCCGTACAGGCCGGCGGCGTCCTGGATGGCGTGGATCACTTCCGGATGGTTCGACAATCCCAGATAGCTGTTGGAGCCGAACATCAGAAATTCGCGGCTTTTGCCGGTGACCTCGTCGAACATGACCGCGCGGTTTTTGCACGGCGTTTCAAGCGGCATGCCGTACCAGTAAAGCTGACGCTGTTTTTTATCGCGATAAAAAGCGCCGAACTCACGCGTTTTATGGAACAAATCTGGGTGCTCGATGCCGACGAAGTCCCGCATGGTGCGCGGATCGCCGAGCTCATCGCGCGCGTCCGGCGACGCGGGCGCCTTGGTGGGCTGCGGCGCAGCGGACGCGGCGGTGTGCTGGCCAAAGCGGCTGAACCACGCTTCGCCCTGTTCCTGAAGCAGCCGCGCCGCCAGGTTGTGCTCCAGCTCAGCCAACGTGCGGCACTCCGCCAGCGCTGCGTTATCGTCCAGGCCCAGCGTTTTGAGCAGCTCGTTGCGCGCCATCACCACCGCGACGGAGTCGATGCCCAGGTCGCCTTCGATGGCGGCGTCGGGGGGCAGATCACGCACTTCATATCCGCTGTGGGTGGCGAACACCTGGCGCACGAGAGCGCTCAACCAGGCCTGAGGCGTCTCGGGGGCCGGTTGCGCGGCGGCGTTCGGCGTCGGCAGCGTGAAACCGCGCTGCAAAATACCGTCGAGCGCATCCTGAATGGTTTTGATCTCCTGGATCTCCAGCGGCGTATTTAATTGAAACTGACGGTTCAGCACCATGGCAATTTCCGCCAGCGCGATGGAGTCGACGCCCAAATCGTTTTCCAGATGGCTGGTCAGGGCCAGTGCCGACGGTTCATACTCGGTCAGCCGGGCGAAGGTGTGCAGCACCGACTGCCGGACGGCTTCATGCGCGTTTGCGGCGCTATCGACGGCGTGAACGCTCATGCGACACCCCCTGCGGCGACTTGCGCTTGCAACCGTTGCACCAGCGCGACCATCGCCTGCACCGAGGCGAAGTTCGCCGGATGGATCTCATGCATGCCGATGGCGACATGAGACTCCTGACGCAGAAAATCCACCAGATCGAAAATGGAGGCGGAATCGACGACGTTCAGTTCAAACAGCGGGGTTTGAGCGTTCAGGCCGTCGTGATCGCCATCCAGATACTGGGTGGCGATATGCTGGATCAATTTGCTTTCTAACATTGCGAGCTCCCGTTGCTAACTGGTTATTTTTCGCCGACGATCAGGGTGCGTGGGCCGGCAATTTTCATGATGCGCGCGTTGCTGAACCCCGCCAGACGGAATCTGTCCAGGTATTCCTGCGCGCTGCTCTCTATGCCACCGTCGGTGGAGACCAGCATGTTCAGCGACAGCAGGGCGGTAAATTCCGGCCCTGATTTGTCTTCGTTCAGCGGCGTTTCGGAAGCGATGAAGCGGCCGCCGGCCGGCATCGCCCGATAGATGTTGCGCAGGATGGTCAGTTGGGTTTCCGGGGCGTAGTCGTGCAGCATCCATCCCAGGTGGATCAGGTCATAGCCGCCGATCGGCAGATCGCCGCTGATGACATCGCCCTCCACGACGTCAATGCGTTCGCCATAGCCTTGCAGCGTCAGCTTGTCGCGCAAAAACGCCGAGGCCTGCGGCAGTTCGCAGATCGCCAGTGCGATCCCCGGATAAGCGTCGGCGATCGCCATCGGCAGGCTGCCGATCCCGCTGCCGATATCCAAAAACGCACGGTGTTGCGAGAAGTCGTAATCGCGAACAAAGCCGGCGATAAAGGGCGCGGCGAATTTACCGAGAAACTCCTGGAAGTCCGCCACGTCGTCCGGATTTTGGTACAGGATGTCGAACCAACTGCGGTCATCGCCGAATACCGTGCGGCGCTGGTGGGCATCGTTTCGCACCGCCGTTTTCAGCTCGCCCCACAGCGGATACAGGAAGGTATCGATGTGGCGGCCCAGCCATCCCAGCCACTGCGGTTCGTCGCTCAACAGAAAAGCACGGTGGGCGGCGGGCAGATGATAAAGGCCGTCTCGTTGGTCGAGATACCCCATGGCCCGCAGCGCGATGAGCAACTGCTCGGTCGAACGCGCCGGGCAGTCAAGCCGCGCGGCGATGTGCGCCGCGTCGGCGTCCCGATCGCGCAGCTGATCGAACAGCTTCAGCGCCAGCGCGGCGGTCAGCGCCTTGGCCTGGAAAAAGCCCATCATCTGATTGACGGCATCTTGCTTGGTTAAAGGCATTGCTGGCTCCCTAGTCTAAAAAGGTGGAGAGTTCCTCGCACACCGTGGCAAAGGCGCCGACGAAACGGTCGATCTCGGCTTTGCTGATGATGAGCGGGGGTTGAATACGGATCACCGTCGAGCTGTTGGCGGTAATGAAGGTCAGGATCTTGTGGTCCTGGCACAGCTTGGTGACGAATTTCATGCAGAACATTTCGCCGAGCGCCTGTTCCATGCGATCCATCGCCGCCCGCAGATGGGCTTGCACCGGATCGGGCAAGAATTTCCAGGTGGTGTGCCAATCGCCCGGCAGCCGGGTGGCGAATTCGCGGGCGGAGGCGTTGACCGCGCCGGTGAACGCCTGGTCGAACTGGATCCCCAGCATCAGGCCGCGGCCGCGCACCTCGCTGACGAACGGATAGCGGGCGGCGATCTCGTTCAGTGCCTGCTTAAAGTAGGCGCCCATCCGTTCGGCATGGCCGACCAAATCCTGCGCCAGGATCTCGCGCAGCGCGCTGAGGGCAACGACCGAGGCGAGGTTGCCGCCGCCGTAGGTGGAGCTGTGCACCAGGAAGCGATCCGCCGTGCCATAGGCTTTTTGCCAAAGATCGGCTCGGCACAGCGTGGCGCCGATGGGGATCAGGCCGCCGGACAGGGATTTCGACAGCATCAGCACGTCCGGCTCGATACCGTCCCATTCGCAGGCGAAAAGTTTGCCGGTGCGCCCAAGCCCGGTTTGCACTTCGTCCACCATCAGCAGCACGCCGGTCTCGCGGCAGAGCTGCTGCACCGCCTGCAGGTAACCGGCGGGCGGGATATGCACGCCGCCTTCGCCCTGGATCGGTTCGATCATCAGCGCGCCGACGTCTTCACGGTTCAGCGCTTCCCGCAGCGCGGCGAGATCGCCGAACGGCACTTCCACCATCGCGTCCAGCAGCGGTGTGAAATAGCGGCGGTGTTTGTCTCGTCCGGTGATGGACAACGCGCCCAGCGTTTTACCGTGGTAACTGTTGCGCAGATAGGCGATGCCCGGCTTGCCCGTCGAGGCCTTGGCGATCTTCATCGCGGCCTCGACGGCTTCGGTGCCGGAGTTGCTGAAGAACACCCGGCCCATGTTGCCCGGCGCCAGACGACAGAGCACTTCGGCCAGCTTGGCGGTCTGTTCGGGAATGGAAATGTATTGAATGAAGTTGGGGCCTTGAGCGTCGAGGTAGTTTTTCAGCGCGTTGACCACTGGCTGCGGGTTGTGGCCCAGGTTTAGGCACCCGTAGCCCGCCACCATGTCCAGGAAAACCTCGCCCGCATCGTCATACAACTGGGTGCCGGCGGCGCTGCGGAAAACGTTGTCGCAGCGCTGCAACTTGAGGAAGTCCACCATCATGGGGTTGATGTATTGATGATAGCGGTCGAGGGTGTCTTCCCTGGCCGGCGTTTGGGCGATGACCGCGTCGATAAACGCCAGGCGCGATGCGGGCAACGCCGCATCAGCCGGTTCCCCGGCATAGATGTCATGGTGGTAGTAGCGCTTGAGATTGGTCACGCTCTGCCGATCGATGCGCTCGCCGTACGAGGCCAGCGGATAGGCGAAGAACCCGTGGCGCTCGGCGATTTCACCGATCTCCAGCACTTTTTCCGGCGCCAGATAGCGCCCCAGCGAAAAGTTTTCCCGCCGGTTTTCCAGTGCCAGCACAATGGTTTCCGCCATGCAGCCGTTCAATTGTTGCTTGATGGTGACGTTGAGCGATTCTCCACCCAACTTGACGGCATCGGTGGCGGTGACGCAGCCGCCGTCGATGATCAGAATGTCATCCCGCGCCGGGCGCGTTTCCGAAGCGATATCGCGCGGCAGCGCCACGTCGATGAAGATCGAGCCGGGTTGCAGTCTGGCGGGGTCGATCACGCCGCCGGCGGAGGTCGCGGCGGCAAACAGTTTGCAGCGCGGGTAGAGATCTTCGGGATCGCTGGTCAGGGTGACGCGCGAGTGATACTCCTCGGGCAAATGGCTGAGCAGTTCGCTGCGATCATGGTTGCCGGCGCGGTGCAGCAAATGGAGAGAGAAACCGTGCGCCAGCAGCAGACGGCTTAGCGCCAGGCAGATCGATCCCGGATAGCCGACGATGGCGACGGGTTCCTCCTCCGGGCGGATTTCCAGCCAGGACTGGATCTGCATCAAGGCCTTGTAGCCGGCGTAGGTGGTCAGCGAGTTGCCGGAGGTGACCGGCACCGGCGACTTTTCCGCAGTGGCTTCGCCGCGTCGCCCAACGATAGAGGTAAAACCGCCGAGACCGACCAGTTCGGCGCCATCGCCGGCCAGCTCTTCGATGCCTTGGACCACCCTGGCGGCGATACCGCGTGCGTCGGCCAGCATTTCATCCGCCACCAGCGGCATGTATTTGATCACCCCTTCGCAAGTGGCGCCGGTCGCCGAGGTGATCCTGGCGAAGTTCATAAAGGGAACCAGGTTTTGTCGTTCCCACAGTTCACGCGTATAGCCGCTGTGCTGCTCGGTCGAGTTGCGTTGCAGCAGATCGAGCATTTTGACGTAACGTTTCAACCCCAGCGAGGTGGGATGAGCGATGAATCCGAATTTCATGAGGTGGCTTCCTGTGTAGGATCTTGGTCGAAGGCGGTGCTGGTCGATTCGGGCTGTTGGGCCGCCCAGGCTTTGCGCTCCTGCAGGGCGTCGTGGTCGCTCGGATCGCGCTGCCAGCCTTTGGCGGTGGCCAGCGAGATACCGTCGCCTTCATTGTTGTGCCCCAGCACCACGGAGAACAGATTGAGTCGGTGCGGCGTGGTCAGCGCCTGGCGAATGACGTCTTCGTCGAAATGCGTAAGCGTTTTGCTCTGGATATGGAAGTTATTGACCGTTTGTTCGACGTCCGGCTGTTCGACGTTCACCAACCGCATTTGTCGTGAGGTGCGGTTGAACAGAATGCGTTCCTGATAGGTATTGATGACGGACAGCCCGCCGTTGCATAAATAGAAGACGGTGATGCTTTTATTCAGCAACTGCGGATGGGTAAGAATGTTGTCGATAAAAGCCGGCAGGATGTCCGGTACGATCCCTTTAGCGCCGTCGCCGATAAACGCCATCACGTGGCTTGGGCTGGTGTAAGCCAGGTAGCCGGTGGCCAGCAGAGCGTCGCCCATCAGGGCGCGGCCATACCAGCCGGAAAAGCCGCGGCGCGTTTTGGCGACGTTGCGCGCGGCGGAGATGCCGCACCGGCCGACGTCATATACGCCGGTAAAATCGAACCCCTCCGTTTCGATCAGCTCTTCAATCACTCGGTTCAACTGGCAGAAGAAGTAGTTAGCCGACATGGGCAGACTGGGAAGCTGGCTGACCACGTCGGAAGGCGAATCGAGATAGGCGGCGATCAGCGCGCGGCGTCTTTCCCGCAATGCCGGTTCGACGTCGAGATGCGCTTTCACCGTGCGCAGGAACGCCAGACAGTTCATGTGCAGGTGCAGATCGGCATAGGGCGACAGATGGCGCTCATCGTGCGTGAGCTGCACCAGGTGAACCTTGCGCTCCAGCCTGCCGTCGGAGAAGGGGGTGGTGATCTGAGCGACGCGGCTTTTGATCATAAACAGGCTCTGCTCGCTCATGGCGTTGAGCTTGTCGTTGGTGTGCAGGAAGTTGTAGACGCGCGGGCTGTAGCCGTAAATCGCCAGGGTGCCCAGGTAGTGGGGATTGCGCCGACCCTGATAATATTTCGGCGCCGAGCCTGGATGGGCCAACGAGTCCACCAGGGCGATGCCGGCGGCGTCGGCGATGTCATGGATCAGGGCGTATTCGTCGTCGCTGACCGGGCCCAGCTGCCACACCAGCCGTTCCGGCCCGCGGTTGATCAGCGCTATCGCCTGTGCCAGGCTTTCGCTCATCGGCAGCGGATCGTCCGCCGACAGAACCGGGATCGGCGAGGGATCGCAGACGGCGCCCTCCAGCGACAGGGTCGACTCCAGCACGTTTTGCGTCGCCAGAATCACCACCGGCCCCTGGCCTTGATGATAAAGGCGGAAGGCTTCCGTCAAACCGGTGCCGATCGTTTCGACGTCATCGATATAAACGAACGGGATGCGGCGGGCGACGAGCACTTCACGCATGTCTTCCGTCGGCGTCAGCGTTCCCTGGAAGCTGTACCATTGATTGCCGCGGTTTTCCGCCGCGACGATGATGCCCTGGGCGGCGGTTTCCTTGAGGTTGGCCAGCGTACCCTTGAATTCATCCATCATCCCGGAGGTCACTACGCCGAGGAACGGCATGCGATACAGCTGCCAGTTGGCCATGGCGCCGCAGGCGATGGCGTGTTCGTTAGGGCCGCGCAGGATCAGCGCGCCGCGCGCCTCCGCATGCCGATCCAGATAGCCGATCAGATTGGAGATGATCGACCCGGTGTAATAGGACACCAGCCAGCGTTCGGCGGCGGTACGCTCGAAAAATTGAATCAGCTGCTCACCCAGCGTATTGTGCAGCGCCAGCGCGCCGATCGGCTTGACCCGGCGGTTGGTGTAGTTCATCTCGAAGAAGTCCATCCACAGGCACAACAGCTCGGTTTGGAAGATCGCCGGATCTTCGCTGCGCACGATTTCGCGGTATTGCTGCGGCAGGTAGCGGAAGGGCGATCGCAGCTGGCGAATGAACGCAACGGTGGAGAAGGTGGTGTAAAACGCGGGAATGCCGCTGCGCTGCAAGGCGCTGTAAAAGGCGTCCAGATCGCGATCGATCTGTTCGATGCTGTCATCGACGCCGGCCGGCGAGGTCTGATCGTAGAACAGCATGCCCAAATGAAATTCGGGACGCTGTTCCAGCGCATGGGTATAGATGATCTTGCCGGTGGCTTCGGCCAGGCTGGCGCATTGGATGATGCGAACGTTGATAGCCTTGTTTTGGCCTTTGAGAAAGTGCAGCGCCTTTTCGCGCGCGGCCAGATAAAGCGAGTCCGCCGCCAGATCCAACAGTTTCAGCGGCATCTCGGACTGGATATGCACGCGGTTGAAAACATAATCGCGGATATCGTTCAGTACGCTGAGCCCGGTTTGGAAAAACACCGGGTTGCGCGTCACCACCACCACGCCGACCGTCAGGGTGTCGGGATCTGCGTCGGTGCGGCAGGCCTGGCGCTCCGCTTGCCACACTTGCTCGTAGGCGGCGGAGTTGGTGAGTCTTGCTTGTCCTGTCAGGGTCGTCATGATGAGTTCCTTGTGCAGCCAAAATGGAGTGACGGCTTCAGCCAGGCGGGCAAATTCGGCACGACAAAGCCCGCGACGGTCTCTGCAGGCGGCGGTTGCCGCGCGCATCACCTTCGTTGAATTGTGCTGTTTTCAGGCGGATGGTTTACCTTCGCCGGATGTGGTGCTGACTAGCCATCGGCACGTTCTCCGCGTTGAATAATGACCGTCCCGCTGTCGCCGTCGAGAATCAAGGTGTCGCCGCTGTTGATCAGCTGGGTGGCGTTCTTGAGATTGACCGCCGCGGGGATGCCGAATTCGCGTGCGACGATGCAGCTGTGGGACAGCGCGGAGCCGATATCGGTGACGATGCCCGCCGCCAGCGCGAAGAGCGGGGTCCAGCTGGCGTCGGTAAAGCGCGCCACCAGGATTTCGTTGGGCTGCAGCTCGCCGGCCTGCGCCAGCAGATCGGTGATGACGCGCGCCTTCGCCACCACTTTGCCGGGGCTGGCCGCCAGGCCGGACAGCATGCCGGCGGCGTTTTCCGCCGTGGGGGCTTTCATCCTGGGCTGATACCCCCCGACGATCGCCATCGGCGGCTCTTCCGCATGCAGGTTCAGCAGATGCTGGTGGCGATTGCGCTCGATCAGATCGGCGGCGAACGCCTCCTGCGCCGACTGTTCCCCCGCCATAAACGCGCGGAAGCGCTCGAAGTCCACATAGGGCAGATCGGCCTGTTTGACCAGGCCTTGCGCCTCCAGGCGCCGCAGGACTTCCAACATGATGCGGCGGTAGAACCAGGTTTCGGTGACGAAGGTTGGCCGGGTCGCTTCGCGGCGTTCGGCCATCACGCCATACAGTTTGGTGATGAACTTCAGCTTCATCCGGCCAAACCAGGGCATCGCTTTAAGCAGCGTCGCGCTGTCTTCATGGCGCAGCCGCTCTGTTTCCCGCAGTTTCGTGTGCAGATCCACCGGATGTTGCAGATACATTTTCATCACTTGCAGCAGGTAGCTGGGATCGTCGTTCCAGCGCGGAAGACTCAATTCGAACTCCTGGCGGCCACGGGCGCCGAACTCGAACAGGAAGGCGCTGAAGTCGCTTTGCCAGAAGGCGCGCGATTCGGGATCGGTGGGCAGGACGGTGACCAGTTCCTGTGCGCTGTGTCGCTCGAACAGGGCCTTCAACGCCGGTTGACGATTGACCGTCTCCACCAGGCTGAGAATGCCCAGCGTGACTTCGATGGTGCGCAGGTTGTTCATCGACGCCTTGATGCGATTTTGCAATCCGTTGCCGCGGCCTTTGAGGTAACGTTCGCAGGTCAGCGCCAGCGCATCGTAGAGCGCGAACGACTGAAGGAAGAAGGGCATATAGGCGGCGCAGCTGTCGAGGAAGTAACCGTCGATGCGGCTGAGTTCCCGCTCCAGCTCCTGATGCGTCATGGTGGTCAGATCCAGCGCCAGAAAGCGGCGCGTCTCGCGCTGGCGCAGGGCGATCATGGCATCGACGGTCGCGCCGGCGCTGCGCAGGTTATGCCTCTGTTGTTTCAGCCAATGCCAGGCGCTCTTGAGATAGGCCCATCCCTGTACGCCGGGGCCATAGGGGTTTTTGTACCCGCTGAAATCGATATCGGCGGTGGCGTAGCGGGTCGTGAACTTCATTTCGTCGCGGGTGGGCGGGCATTGGCGGAGCATGTAGGCCGATCCGGAGATATTCAGATAGACGTAGCCTTGCAAATACCCCATATAAATCTGCCAATCGCCGATATCCGCCAGCCCCATGGTTTTGATCGCCGGGCCATGAATATGCTTTTGGTAGAACTGGCAAAACGACAGCCCCAGCGGCGTCATCAAGCCGGTGACGATCTCGCCGGTGTCCATTCGGGAGAAAAAGGCCCGTTCCTTGATCGCCGGATCGCTTTCCCACGGGTTGGCGTAAAGCATCTGAACCGGTTTGGCCTGCGTGGTGATCGGCCGCGCCTGCAGGAGCCACACGCGATCGTCTTTCACCGCCCATTCGATATCCAGTTCCGCGCCGTAAATCATCCGCGTTTGCCTGGCCAGCCTGGCAAGCTGTTGCAGCTGTTCCGGGGTTAGGCTGGGGGCGTCTCGCCTGGCTTCAGGCGTTTGCAGCAGCGCGACCCGTCCCTGCGGATCGCGTTGGCAATAGTGCGGTTTGTGACGAATTTGCCGCTCGCGGATCTCGCCGCTCGCCTTATCCAAAATGAAGCTGTCGGTGGTGACCTGTCCGGAGACCACGCCTTCACCCAGCCCCCAGCAGCTGTCGATGACGATGTGGTTGGCATCGCCTGTCAGCGGATCTTGGGTAAACATGACGCCGGCGGCGTCTGCATCCACCATGATTTGCAAGACGACGGCGATATCGCTCTGCGCCGCCGATGTCCGGCTATACTGGGCGGCGCGTTCCGCCCAGAGCGACGCCCAGCAGGATTGCACCTTGCGCACCACCTCGTCATCCCCGCGCACGTGCAGGTAAGTGTCGTATTGCCCGGCGAAAGAGTGGGTCAGGCCGTCTTCTTCCAGCGCCGAAGAGCGCACGGCGAGCGAGGCGCCGTCGCCCAACTGTTTGCAGGCGTGACGGATCGCCAGATCGAGCGGGGCGGGGATGGCGGCGCTCAAAATCATATCGCGCACGTTGCCCGGCGCGCCCGTGTCGAGCAGCGCTCCCGGCACGGCGAATTCGATAAACTGCCGGTAAGCCTGCGCGGTGATGCAAAACGCCGGCGGCACCGGCAAGCCCGCCTGAATCAAATGATTCAACGAATGGGCTTTGCCGCCCAGGCGATGGGGTTCCAGCGTTTTATCGCCGGAAAGTTCAACCACCAGGGTAGGATTCATGACATCACCTCCGCAGGCGTAACGGGCATTGCGAGGCGTTCTCTCACCGCTTTGGCGGCGTTCAACCCGGCTAACACCGCGCTTTCGATATTGCCGATGCCCACGCTGTCCTGATTGGCGAAGTGAATATTCTCAAACGGCCTGCTGGCCTGGTGAAACACGCCCTGAGCCTGTTGTCCGGCGACCGAGGTCACCAGACCCGCGGGCCAGAACCAGATTTGAATGTCTTCAATGATGTCGGCGTCAATGCCCATGTTGCCCAGCACTTTGGCGATTTCGACATAGGTCTGTTGCTGCAGCGCCGGGAACTCGTTCTGCGCGGTGCGGCCTTGCCGCTCTGGGCGAGTGGTCGGTTTGAGCAGGGTTAATACCCCGGCTTCCGCGCTGAGGTGATTGTCCATCCAATTGGCGATCAGGCAGGTGCCGGCTTTGCTCCAATAGTAAGGTGTGCGGGTGTTTTCCGGCTCGATCAGATAGCCGCCGAACGAGTGTTCGAGGATCGGTTTTTTCAACAGCACGTTCGCCAGGTAGTAATCTTCATGGCGGATCTGACGGATCGCCGCCAATTGCTCTTTGGGCAGGGTGGGCAACCAGGTGGGCACATGCGTTTTGGGGGCAGCCCAGATCACTTGTTTGGCTCTGATTTCGCTGGCCGCGCCATTGACGCTGAACCGGATCACCGTTTCGTCGCCGCCGGGTGTGATGCTTTGAAGCTGTACGCGGCTTTGCAGCCTGACGTTGTTTTGCTCCTCAAGATAGTCGAGCAGCCCGGCGCTGATGCTGCCGTTACCGCCCGGCAGCGTGACCAGATTGCCGCGTAAATACCCCACCAGGAAGTGCAATCCGACATAGGCGGAGACTTCGCGAATATCGAGACATTCCACGCGCAGCGTGGTGCTGACGGCATTCTCTACCAGCTTGCCGAATTTTCTCGGTGGCCGCAGATCCGCCGGGATCTGATCCAGTTTGTGCGGTTCGAACAGATAAGTGTACAGCGGGATAGTGTCGAGCAGCGCCATATTCGCCTTGCTCCAGGCGCTCTGCGGCGTCCAGGGCAGGCTGGGGTACCGCTCGCCGCGCGGCGAGAAGGTATCGAGGAAGGCGTACAGATCGGCAAAGATCGGATCGCCCAGCTGTTTTGCCGCGATAACATAAGGTTTACCGATCAAGGCATGCAGGAATAGTTGTCCCGTCAGGCGCCAGACGGCGGGTTTCAGCAGGTAGACCGGCTGTTTGAGAAAACCAACGACGACTTCACCCAGGCATCGGAGCAGCAAGAAGGTGTCGAAAAACACCAGCGTGTCCTTTTCATTGGACTTGTAGGCGCCGCTCAGACCGATTTTCTTCAGCAGTTGCAACATGAACGAACCCGGCAATGGCTCCTGGAAGCAGACGCCGGCGATGGGAAACTTCAGGCGATTCACCGCGCGGTAGCGCGCGTTGCCGCCAAAGGAAGCGCTTTTTTCCAGCACCAGAACCCGGCGTTCGGTCAGTTCGCTGGCCGCGGCCAAACCGGAGACGCCGCCGCCGATGATCACCACGTCATACTCGCCGTCCAGCGTGGGGGTTACCGAGCCGGCTGACGCCGGCGTGGGCGTGGAAAAGTCGCGCGTGGGGAACGTGCGCGGCTTGGGTTTGCGGTGGTGTTGCTGCCGCAGCATGTACAGCGCCGCCAGCGCGAAAATCGCATCGAGCAATATGACCTGCGGCTGGGCGCGGTGCAGGATCGTGACAAATCCCGCCATCATCAGCAGCTGGCAGTAGATGATCAATGGCGTCCAACGCGGGTTGAACATCAAGACCGCACCGGAGGCAAACAGCGCCACGCCGATCAGCGCGTTAACCGCTGTACCCTGCGCCGCCAGCCAAGCCGTCGCCCCGGCGTACCAGGTGCCCTGGTTCGCCACGGCTGCCTGCTGCAGAATATCGGCGACGTTTTCCAACTGAGGGAAGGCTTTCGCCAGGCCGGCCAACATATAGAGCACGGCAAAAACGCGTTGAACGATCATCATGCGCCTCCCCGCAGACCCAGCTTGCGGGCGACAATTTCTTTTTGTATCTCGTTGGTGCCGGAGAAGATCCGGCTGGGGATCACGTTCAGCAAGTGGCGCACCAGACCGAGTTCTTGATCCATGCCGGCTCCGCCGAAGATTTGAATCGCGTCCAGCGCGGACTGCACGGCATATTCGGAAATCAACAGTTTGCTCATGGCGATGTCGATCTCGGCGTCCTGGCCCCGATCGTGTTTCCAACAGGCGCGGTAGAGCATTAGCCGACACTGTTCCAGACGCAGTTTCATCTCGATGATGCGGTTGGAGACGGACTGAAATTGGCCGATCGCTTTGCCGAATTGTCGGCGTTGTTTGGCATAGTCCAGCGCGCTGTCGAGCACGCGCTCCATTGCACCGATAAACAGAGCCGACAGGCAGCCCTTTTCCCAGATCATTGAATCGTGGAAGATGGCGCCGCCGGCGCCCGGCATGCCGAGCCGTTGGGCCTCTGGAATGAAGACGTCGTTGAAGGTCAGTTCGCTCCACGGGCAGTTGGAGAGGCAATCTTTCGGGCTGACGGCGCCTACGTTTAAGCCTGGCATCCCTTTCTCGAGCACAAATGCGGACACGCCCATAAAGCCATGTTCGGGATGGGTTTTCGCATAGACGATGAAGATGTCGGCAATCGGCGCGTTGGTGATGAAAATTTTGTTTCCGTTGAGCCGGTAGCCGCCTTCACAGGGTTGAGCGGTTGATTTCATGGCATAAATATCGGAACCGGCGTCCGGCTCCGTCGCCGCATTCGCCGCGATCAGTTTTCCGGCCGCCAACGCTTCGAGATACTGCGCTTTTAATGCCTCGGAACCGAAGCGGGAAAGCGGGATCACGCAGGCGCACAGATGGGCGCAGAGCGAAAAGGACATGCCGATGTCGCGGCTGCCTTTACCCAGCGCCTCAATCATCAGCGCAGTATCGAGCGCGCTCATGCCCAATCCGCCGAACGCGGTCGCCACGGGGGCTCGGGTAAAACCATAGGCGGCGGCTTGTCGCCACAAATCCAGGCTTAATACCTGCCGTGAAAGCCGATCATGCGCATCCTGATCCAGCACCTCGCGGGCAAAACGCTGAGCGGATTCGCTTAGAGCCTGCTGCTCGCTTGATAAGTTAAAATCCATGACGAACTCCGCCATCGGGTTGAGAGATTAAATTAGCTAATATTTCTAGTTTGGAGGTGGCCAAAACTCAAACAGGCGCAGTAATGGCAAATGTAAATAAATGTTTATTTATGTGGTCTATTATTACAATTTTGTTAACTTGTGTTTTTATTTTGTTGTTTTAATTGTGTTTTATTTTGTGTTATTTATACACAAAAATTTACATATAATAAAAATCTTAATTTGATCAAATTTTAATAGGTTAGATTGTCTATTGTTTTTTGATGAATACTTTGCAAGTGAAGTATCTATCTTTTGGCTGTGGCTATCGGTTTCTCATCGCTATCGACGGTAGGGCGTTGAGACTTGGTGAGTGGCGGAAAGCGGCTTAAGATAGGAGGTGAGCAGGAGCATTCCGGAGGAAAAAATGAATATTAGCGACGTCGCGAAAAAGACCGGGTTAACCAGCAAGACGATTCGTTTTTACGAGGAGAAAGCGCTGATTACCGCCCCGATCCGCAGCGATAACGGTTATCGCCATTATTCCGCCAGGCACGTTGAAGAGCTGACGCTGCTGCGCCAGGCGCGGCAGGTGGGCTTCAACCTGGACGAGTGCCGTGAGCTGGTGGCGTTGTTCAACGATCCGGCCCGCCACAGCGCCGACGTGAAGGCGCGCACGCTGCAGAAGGTGGCGGAGATCGAAAGGCACATCAGCGAACTGAGCGAAATGCGCCAACGCCTGTTGACGCTGGCGGAACAATGTCCGGGCGACGAGGGGGCGGAGTGCCCCATCATCAATAATCTGGCGGGATGCTGTCGTTCGAATTAACGGCTGATGGCGCGGATCACCAGCGTGACCCCTTCCACCGCCACCACTTCCACTTCGGTGCCGGCAGGCAGATCTTCCGCCGCCTGCGCGCGCCAGCTGCTGTCGCCGATATTGATGCGCCCCATGCCGTTGTGCATCGGTTCCGTCAGCGTGGCGCGGGTGCCGATCAGCTGGCGGTTGCGCTGGTTGAGCACCGGCGACCCGCCGGATGCGGCCGACGGGCGCCGGCGCAGCCAGTACCACCACAGGTAAGCGACGACGACGGTTAGGACGGCGAAGATCACGCCTTGCCATTCCCAGGAAAGCGGTGGCAGCAGCCAGATCAAGGCGCCGACCAACAGCGCCGCCACGCCGCTCCACAGCAGGTAGCCGCCGGCGCCGAGCATTTCCGCCGCCAGCAACACGCCCCCGAGGGAGAGCCAGAACCACAGCGGATTCGCCGCGATCAGTTCGAGCATGATTATTTGCCTTTGCTTTCTTTCAGCAGTTCGGTAATGCCGCCGATCGAGCCGAGCAGGCTGCTGGCGTCCAGCGGCATCATCACCACTTTGCTGTTGTTGGAGGAACCGATCTTCTGCAGCGCGTCGGTGTATTTCTGCGCCACGAAGTAGTTCACCGCCTGAATGTTGCCGCTGGCGATGGCGTCGGACACCAGCTGGGTGGCGCGCGCCTCGGCCTCGGCGGCGCGCTCACGCGCTTCCGCCTGCAGGAACGCCGACTGGCGTTCGCCCTCGGCCTTCAGGATTTGCGATTGTTTCTCACCCTCGGCGCGCAGAATGGCCGCCTGGCGCACCCCTTCCGCCTCCAGGATGTCGGCGCGCTTGGTTCGCTCGGCCTTCATCTGGGCGTTCATCGAGGCGATCAGTTCCGCCGGTGGGCGCACGTCGCGGATCTCGATACGGGTGATCTTCACCCCCCAAGGGTTGGTCGCTTCATCGACGATGTGCAGCAGGCGGCTGTTGATGCTGTCGCGCTGCGACAGCATTTCGTCCAGCTCCATCGAGCCGAGCACGGTGCGGAAGTTGGTCATGGTCAGGTTGACGATCGCCTGTTCGAGGTTGCTGACCTCGTAGGCGGCGCGCGCCGGATCGACCACCTGGATAAAGCACACCGCATCGATGGCCACGTTGGCGTTATCGCGGGAAATCACTTCCTGCGAAGGGATGTCCAGAACCTGCTCCA
The DNA here is from genome assembly GCF_052166595.1 of Serratia sp. CY81684. Lineage (NCBI taxonomy): Bacteria > Pseudomonadati > Pseudomonadota > Gammaproteobacteria > Enterobacterales > Yersiniaceae > Serratia > Serratia sp. CY81684. The sequence continues at coordinate 205,638 of NZ_JBJNOO010000001.1, forward strand.
TCATATTGATTTTACGGCCGATGCGGTCCATGAACGGCACCACCAGGTTCAGGCCCGGCATCAGCGTTTTGGTGTAGCGGCCGAAGCGTTCTACCGTCCATTGGAACCCCTGCGGCACAATTTTGACGCCGGCGAACACCACAATCAGCGCGACGACGATCACGATGGGAATAAAAGTAAGCATGCAAACCTCCTGTCAGACATATGTAAACAGATATTACGCCAGCTCAGGAAAAATGCCTACCGATACCGCGACTTAATCCAGGGCGTTGGTGATTCCGCCATAAGCGGAGCCGCTGTTCCGAACAGGAAGAAAAACGTTATTGAAATAAGTCTGGCACAGTTGGCGGATAAGTATGCCTAAATGGCATGATTTCAATAATTTTTATTCATTTCATGATGTTGCTCGCCTTGGCTAGAGTAAAAACACCCCCGTGTTTACCGTCAAAAATTTGTCATTTTTATTTGCGACTATGCTTTTTGAAATGACATTTCGGCCAAGGATTGTTATGGATTCGCTCAGTGTTGATGAACTCGCCCAGAAGAAAGACCGCTGGTATCGCATTGTAGAGGAGATGCTGGCCGAAGCCGGCGTCGCCATCAACGGCCCGCGCGCCTGGGATATCCGGGTGCATAACCCGGCGCTGTTCAAACGCATTTTGCAGGAAGGCTCGCTCGGCTTCGGCGAGAGCTATATGGACGGCTGGTGGGAATGCGAACGGCTGGACATGCTGTTTACCCGCATTCTGCAGGCCGGCGTCGATGAGCGGCTGCCGAAAAGCCTGAGCGACATCGCGCGCATCGCCTATGCCCGGCTGTTCAACCGCCAATCGCGCAAGCGCGCCTGGCAGGTGGGCAAAGAGCATTACGACATCGGCAACGACCTGTTCCGGGCGATGCTCGATCCTTACATGCAATACTCCTGCGGCTACTGGAAAGAAGCGCAAACGCTGGAGCAGGCGCAGCAGGCCAAGCTCAGGATGATCTGCGAAAAACTGCAGCTGAAACCGGGCATGACGCTGCTGGATATCGGCTGCGGCTGGGGCGGGCTGGCGCAGTTTGCGGCGCAAAACTACGGCGTCTCGGTGCACGGCGTGACCATTTCAGCCGAGCAGCAGAAGCTGGCGCAGGCACGCTGCGCCGGGCTGGACGTCGAGATCTTGCTGCAGGATTACCGCGATCTGGATCTTCAGTTCGATCGCATCGTGTCGGTCGGCATGTTCGAGCACGTCGGGCCGAAAAACTACGAGACCTATTTCAGCGTCGCGGCGCGTAACCTGAAGCCCGACGGCCTGTTTTTGCTGCACACCATCGGTTCCAATCAAACCGACCTTAACGTCGACGCCTGGATAGACAAATACATCTTCCCCAACGGCTGTCTGCCTTCGGTGCGGCATATCGCCGAGGCCAGCGAAGGGCGTTTCGTGATGGAGGATTGGCACAACTTCGGCGCCGATTACGATCGCACGCTGATGGCCTGGCTGGAGAATTTCAAACGGGCGTGGCCGGAATTGGCGGGCGGTTATTCCGAGCGCTTCGAGCGCATGTTCACTTATTACCTGAACGCCTGCGCCGGCGCGTTTCGTTCGCGCAACATTCAGCTGTGGCAGGTGTTGTTCAGCCCGGCAGGCGTGGAGGGCGGGGTGAGGGTCTATCGTTGATATCCCTTCGTCTTTTCCGCCGCATCGTTGTTGGCTGCACGTTCGATCCCCTGGTCACTTAGTTATCTAAGCTCCCAGGGCTTCTCACGTTTGCCGCCTGGATGCAGCTTCAGGTATGACGGATATCAGTACAGCAGGGAGTACAGCTGGCGGCGATATTTAGCGGCCAGCGCGTCGCCGGTGCCGAGTGCGGCCAGAATGTCCATCAGGGTCTTGCGCGCGTTGCCGTTGGCGGCGGCCAGATCTTTCTTCAGATGCCCCATCAGCAGTTCCAGCGCTTCTTCGTTACGCCCGACCTGATGCAGTTGCAGCGCCAGCTGCACCGCCAGCTCGACGTTGTCCGGCTCTTGCTGCACCTGCTGTTGCAGCTGTTGGATTTCCGGCGTGTCCGCTGCCTGCTTCAACAGTTCAATCTGCGCCACCAGGCCTTGATAGCGCGTATCGCGATCCTGCAGCGGGATAGTCGCTAGCACCGCTTCGGCATCTTCGCTGCGGCTGAGGGCGATCTGGGTTTCGGCCAGCGTCAGACCGATGTCGCTGCGCTGCTGGCTGCTCTGCCAGGCGTCTTTCAGCAGCGGCAGCGCTTCGGCGGCGTTGCCGGCGGCCAGCAATTCTTGCGCCTGCGCCAGTTTCAGATCTTCTTCCTTCGGCAGGAAACGCTGCAGCAGGTCACGGATCGCTTCTTCCGGCTGCGGGCCCTGGAAGCCGTCGACCGGCTGGCCGTCTTTAAACAGGTAGACCGTCGGAATGGAACGCAGCCCGAACTGGGAGGCGATCATCTGCTCGGCGTCGCAGTCCACCTTGGCCAGAATGAACTGACCGGCGTATTCCGCCGCCAGCTTGTCCAGCACCGGCGTGAGCTGCAGGCAGTGTTGGCTGCGCTCGGACCAGAAGTAGAACAGCACCGGAATGGACATCGACTGTTCCAGCGTCTGGTGCAGGTTAGTTTCGTTAATATCAACAACAGCTTGAGCTAGCATCTTTTTTCTCTCTGATCGTGCGGAGCCATGGGGTGTAAATGGGGGCGCGCCGCCATTCTTCAACCCCGTCGGGCGAATTAAGCGTTGCTGCGCAGCAGCCAATCCAGACAGCGGCCCGGCAAAATGCGGCGCAGCACGCTCATCGCGTGCGCCAGCAGGGTGACCGGATAGCGCAGTTTGGCGCGTGGGCTTTCCAGCGCGTGGCGCAGTTTGGGTAGAATGGCCTCCGGCGGCAGCGTCAGGCGCTTGGCGATGCCGGGGTTGTGCACCGGCTTGTCGCTCTGCGCCTGGTTGACGTTCTGGCTAAAGTGGGTGGAGATCGGCCCCGGTTCGATCAGGCTGACCTGAATGCCGCTGCCGTGCAGCTCCATACGCAGCGCGTCCGACCAGGCTTCCAGCGCGAACTTGCTGGCGGCGTAGGCGCCGCGCCCGGCGCTGGAGACCAGACCCATCACCGAGCTGGTCTGAATGATGCGCCCTTCGCCGTGCGGCAACATCGCCGGCAACAGCAGCTGGGTTAGCTGGTGGGTGCCGAACAGGTTGGTGGCGAACTGCCGCTCCAGCTGGCTGCGCGAAATGCGGCTGAGCGGGCCGTAAACGCCGAACCCCCCGTTATTGAACAGGCCGTACAGGCGGCCGTCGGTCAGCGCGATCACCTCGGCGGCGGCGCGCTCGACGCTGGCGCTGTCGTCCAGATCCAGCTCGATGCCTTCCAGCCCGAGCTGGCGCATGTTTTCCACGTCCTGCGGCTTACGGCAGGCGGCCAGCACCCGGTAGCCGCGGTTGCGCAGATCCTGCGCCGCAATCAATCCAATCCCGCTGGAACAGCCGGTTATCAATACCGCTTTTTGCATAACTTTACCTAGTGTACGACCCTAATTTAGTGAGACTCATGCTTTACTAGCGGTTCCAGGCGCTCCGCCATCCAGGTGGCGATAAACGGCTGAGCGTCCCCATTGGGGTGCAATCCGTCATCCTGCATCCATTCCGGCTTCACCACCACCTGTTCCATATAGAACGGCAGCAGCGGAATGTTGAACTGCTTGGCCAGCGCCGGGTAGACGGCGCTGAACGCCTCGGTGTAGCGGCGGCCGTAGTTCGGCGGGATGCGGATCTGCATCAACAGCGGCTGCGCGCCGGCCTGCTGCACCCGCGTGATGATTTGGCCGAGATCGCGCTGTACGTCCTGCGCCGGGAAGCCGCGCAGGCCGTCGTTGGCGCCCAGTTCGATCAGCACCCAGCGCGGCTGATGCTGTTTCAGCAGCGCGGGCAGACGCGCCAGCCCCTGCGCGGCGGTGTCGCCGCTGATGCTGGCGTTGACCAGCTGCGGTGCGCCCGGTTTTTTCTGCCACTGTTCGGCCAACAGCGTCGGCCAGGCCCGCTCGATCGGCAGGCGATAGCCGGCGCTTAAACTGTCGCCCAAAATCAATAAGGTATCGGCGGCGGCAGCGCGTAAACTGAATAATCCCAACAGCAAAAGGAAGGGAAGATGCCAGCGGAAAACGTTCTTGAAGTTCATCATCTTAGTAAACACGTTGGTCAGGGTGAGCATCAGCTCACCATCCTTACCGGAGTCGAGCTGCTTGTCAAACCCGCACAGACGATCGCCCTGATCGGCGAATCCGGATCGGGCAAGTCGACCTTACTGGGCATATTGGCCGGGCTGGATGACGGCAGCGAAGGCGAAGTGCGGCTGCTGGGCGAGTCGCTGACCGGGCTGGACGAAGAGGGGCGCGCCGCGTTGCGCGCCAGGAACGTCGGCTTCGTGTTTCAGTCGTTCATGTTGGTGCCGACGCTGAACGCGCTGGAGAACGTGCAGCTGCCGGCGCTGCTGCGCGGCGAGAGCGACAGGCAGAGTCGCGAGCAGGCGGTGCAGTTACTGGAACAGCTGGGGTTGGGCAAACGTCTCGATCACCTGCCGGCGCAGCTGTCCGGCGGCGAGCAGCAGCGCGTGGCGCTGGCGCGCGCCTTCAGCGGCCGGCCGCGGGTGCTGTTCGCCGATGAACCGACCGGCAACCTCGATCGTCAGACCGGCGATCGCATCGCCGACCTGCTGTTCTCTCTCAACCGCGATTTCGACACCACCCTGATCCTGGTGACCCACGATGAAACCCTGGCGGCGCGCTGCCAGCGGCGGCTGCGGCTGCGTGAAGGCAAGCTGTGGGAGGAAGCATGATCTGGCGCTGGTTCTGGCGCGAATGGCGCTCGCCGTCGTTGCTGATCGTGTGGCTGGCGCTGACGCTCTCCGTCGCCTGCGTGCTGGCGCTGGGCAGCATCAGCGATCGCATGGACAAAGGGCTCAGCCAGCAGAGCCGCGATTTTATCGCCGGCGATCGGGTGCTGCGCAGCGCGCATCCGGTGCCGGAAGGCTGGCTATTGGACGCGCAGCAGCAGGGGCTGACGGTGAGCCGTCAGCTGTCGTTCACCACCATGACCTATGCCGGCGAGCGGCCGCAACTGGCGGACGTGAAAGCCACCGATCTGACCTATCCGCTGTACGGCAAGCTGGAAACGCGCCCGGCCAACATCAAACCCGAACCGGGCAGCGTGCTGGTGGCGCCGCGCTTGCTGGCGCTGCTGAACGTGAAAGTGGGGGATTTGCTGGAGGTGGGCGACACTACGCTGCGCATCGCCGGTGAAATCATTCAGGAGCCGGATGCCGGCTTCAATCCGTTCCAGACCGCGCCGCGCATCATGATCAACCTGGCGGACGTCGATAAGACCGGCGCGGTGCAGCCGGGTAGCCGCCTGACTTACCGCTACATGTTCGCCGGCGCCGAGCCGGATATTCAGCGTTACGAGGAACGGCTGGCGCCGCAGTTGACGCCGGATCAGCGCTGGTTCGGGCTGCAGGAATCCGGCAGCGCGCTCGGCAAGTCGCTGCAGCGATCCCAACAGTTCCTGCTGCTGTCGGCCCTGCTGACGCTGCTGTTGTCGATCGCCGCCGTGGCGGTGGCGATGAGCCACTATTGCCGCAGCCGTTACGATCTGATCGCGGTGCTGAAAACCCTCGGCGCCGGGCGCGGCGCGCTGCGCAAATTGATCGTCGGCCAGTGGTTGGCGGTGATGGCGCTGGCGGCGGCGTGCGGCGGAGCGATCGGGCTGGCGTTTGAAGCGTTGCTGATCCGCCTGCTGAAGCCGGTATTACCGGCTGCGTTGCCTGCCGCCGGCGCCTGGCCGTGGCTGTGGGCGCTCGGCGCGCTGGTGCTGATCTCGCTGCTGGTCGGGCTGCGGCCGTATCGCCAGCTGCTGGCCACCCAGCCGCTGCGGGTGCTGCGCCGCGACGTGACGGCCAACGTCTGGCCGCTGCGCTACTTCCTGCCGGTGACGGCGGCGATCGTGGTGGCGCTGTTGGTGGCGCTGATGGGGGCCAGCACGCTGCTGTGGGCGATCCTGGCCGGTATGGCGGTGCTGGCGCTGCTGCTGGGCGGCATCGGCTGGGGCAGCCTGCTGTTGCTGCGCCGCATCACGCTCAAGAGCCTGGCGCTGCGGCTGGCGGTCAACCGCCTGCTGCACCAGCCGTGGGTGACCATCAGCCAACTGGCGGCGTTCTCGCTGTCGTTCATGTTGCTGGCGCTGCTGTTGGTACTGCGCGGCGATCTGCTCGAACGCTGGCAGCAACAGCTGCCGCCGGACAGCCCGAACTATTTCCTGCTCAACATGACCGAGGCGCAGGTGCCGCAGGTGAAAACCTTCCTGCAGCAGCACCAGATCAAGCCGGAAACTTATTACCCGATCGTCCGGGTGCGCCTGACCGAGATAAACCAGCAGGTGGCGACCGAGCGGGTGCATGAAGACGATCCGGGCGGCGAGGCGGTGAACCGTGAGCTGAACCTGACCTGGTTGGCCGATCTGCCGGATCACAATCCGCTGGTGGCGGGCAATTGGCCGCCGAAAACCGGTGAGGTTTCGATGGATGAAGGCATCGCCGGGCGGCTGAAGATCAAGCTGGGCGACACGCTGACCTTCAGCGGCGATACCCAGGCGTTCAGCGCCAAAGTCACCAGCCTGCGCCAGGTGGATTGGGAAAGCCTGAAGCCGAACTTTTACTTTATCTTCCCGCCGGGCGCATTGGACGGCCAGCCGCAGACCTGGCTCACCAGCTTCCGCTACGACGGTGACGGCCAGATGCTGACCCTGCTCAATCGCCAGTTCCCGACGCTCAGCCTGCTGGACATCGGCGCGATCCTGAAACAGGTCGGCGGCGTGCTGCAACAGGTCAGCCGCGCGCTGGAGGTGATGGTGGTGCTGGTGGTGCTGTGTGGCGGCCTATTGCTGCTGGCGCAGGTGCAGGTCGGCATGCGTCAGCGGCGGCAGGAGTTGGTGGTGTACCGCACGCTGGGGGCCGGCAAACGGCTGCTGCGCCGCACGCTGTGGTGCGAGTTTGCTCTGCTGGGGTTGGTGGCGGGCATCGCGGCGGCGGTGGGGGCCGAGGCGGCGCTGTGGCTGCTGCAGAGCCGGGTGTTTGACTTCCCGTGGACGCCGACGCCGGTGCTGTGGTGGGCGCTGCCGCTGGCCAGCGCGCTGCTGCTGTCGCTGTGCGGCGGCTGGCTGGGCGTGCGCCTGCTGCGCGGCAAGGCGCTGTTCCGCAGTTATGAGGGGTGATGTTGGCTTAGTTCGATGAAAAAAGGGGTTAGCTTAAGGCTAACCCCTTTTGCTTTAGGCCAGCTTCTGCTGTGCCCAGGCCAGCCCGCTTTGGTACTCGCCCGGCAGCAGCGGCGCCAGCGCCTGCAGCGCCTGGCGCAGATCGGCGGCGCTCGGGTCGTTCAGATTGAGATGGCCGACCTTGCGGCCCGGGCGCACCTCTTTCTCATACCAGTGCAGATGCACCAGCGGCAGCGACAGCCACTGTTCGTTGACGGCGGTGCCGATCAGGTTGACCATCACCGACGGTGTGCTCACCACCGGCTGCGGCAGCGGCAGGCCGAGGATGGCGCGCAGATGCAGTTCGAACTGACTGATGGACGCGCCGTTTTGCGTCCAGTGGCCGCTGTTGTGCACGCGCGGCGCCAGTTCGTTGATCAGCAACCGATCGCCGACGATAAAGCACTCCATCGCCATCACGCCGACGTAGTTCAGCTCGTTCAGGATCGCCGCCAGCATCTGCTCGGCCTGTTGCTGCAGCGCCGGGTTGGGCTGCGGCAGCGCCACGCTGGTGCGCAGGATGCCGTCTTCATGCAGGTTGTGGGTCAGCGGGTAGAATACCGAACGGCCGTCGTGGCCGCGCGCGCCCACCAGCGATACTTCGCCGGAGAAATTGATGCCTTGCTCGACGATGCACTCGCCATAGGCGTCGGCCGGCAGTTCGGCTTCCTGGCCCGGGCGCAAGCGCCACTGGCCGCGGCCGTCATAGCCACCGACCCGGCGTTTGACGATCGCCAGTTCGCCCAGCGAAGCGAACACTTGCGGCCATTCGGCGGCGCTCACCAGCAGCTGCCACGGCGCGGTCGCCAGGCCGAGCTGGTCGAGCAGCTGTTTTTGCGTCAGGCGATCGGCCAGACGCGGGAAGATGTCGCGGTTGACGAAGGCGCTGTGGGTCGCCAGCTCGCGCGTCAGCGCGGTTTCCGGCCAGCGTTCGATCTCGGCGGTAATGACGCTGTTCTGATACGGCACCGCCTCGGGTTCGGCATCGATGCCGATGGGGTAGACGGCGATGCCCAGCGGTTCGCCGGCCTGGCGCAGCATGCGCCCCAGCTGGCCGTTGCCCAGTACGCAAACCGGCTTCATGCGTCCTCCCGCGGATCGGGGTGGTTCAAAACGTCTTCAGTCTGCGCCTGACGCCAGTCCGCCAAACGCTGCGCCAGTGCGGCGTCGTGCAGCGCCAGGATCTGCATAGCCAGCAGCCCGGCGTTGGCGGCGCCGGCTTTGCCGATCGCCAGCGTCCCCACTGGGATGCCGCGCGGCATCTGCACGATGGAATAGAGGCTGTCTACGCCGCTCAGCGCGGCGCTTTGCACCGGCACGCCCAGCACCGGCACCAGGGTTTTCGCCGCCAGCATGCCCGGCAGATGCGCCGCACCGCCGGCGCCGGCGATGATCACGTCAAAGCCGTTGGCGGCAGCCTGCTCGGCGAAGCTGAACAGCTTGTCCGGCGTGCGGTGAGCGGAAACGACTTCGACATGGAAGGGGACATCGAGCTGGGTCAGGACTTCGGCGGCGAACTGCATGGTGGCCCAGTCACTTTTCGATCCCATTACAATTGCGATTTTAGCCCCGGCATTGGCGGCTGAAGCGGCGTTGGCTCCCATGGGTGTAAGGCTCCTGTGATTTGTCTGGCGTCGGCTGAAGGCCGAATGAGGGCGTAGAGCATACCATGAGCGCACGGCGAGGAAAACGGTTGCGTCGCCGGTTTTCACCGGCGAAAGCGCGAATTTTCACTCGCGCGCCTGCGCGGAACTCAGAATGGGAATTGGATCAGCTCGACGGCGTCGGCGCTGACTTTGATCATCGATCCTTCGACGTGCCAAGCACCCAGCACCGCGCGATGGGCTTCGCCGTTGCTCAGCGCCAGCCGGTGCACCGCCGGGCGATGGGTATGGCCGTGGATCATCCAGTGCACGTCGTGGCGCAGCATCGTTTGCTCGACCGCCTGCGGGTTGACGTCCATGATGGCTTCCGACTTGTACTGGTTGGATTGCTGGCTGCGGGCGCGCATGTTGGCGGCGATCTTCAGTCGCCAGCGCAGCGGCAGCGCGAGGAACAATTTTTGAATCAGCGGGTTGTGCACTTTACGGCGGAATTGCTGATAGGCTTGATCGTCGGTGCACAGGGTGTCGCCGTGCAGGATCAGGATCCTGCGGCCGTACAGCTCCAGCACTTTTTTTTCCGGCAGCAGCTGCATGCCGCTGGCGCGGGCGAAGCGCTTGCCGAGCAGAAAATCGCGGTTGCCGTGGATGAAATAGCAGGGCACGCCGGCCTGTTGCAGCGCTTTGAGTGCCGCGGCGATCTCCGCGTGCAGCGGCTCGGGATCGTCGTCGCCGATCCAGGCTTCAAACAGGTCGCCGAGGATGTACAGCGCGTCGGCGTGCACCGCTTCGCGCCGTAAAAAACGCAGAAAACCGGCAGTGATTGCCGGTTCCTGTGCGCACAAGTGCAGATCTGCGATGAACAGCGTACTCATGCAGCCGCGATTACTCGCTGACGGTCACGCTGTTGATGACGACGTCTTCTACCGGTACGTCCTGGTGCATGCCGCTGCGGCCGGTTTTCACGCCTTTGATCTTGTTGACCACGTCCATGCCTTCAACCACTTCAGCGAACACGCAGTAGCCCCAGCCCTGCACGTTTTCGCCGCGGAAGTTCAGGAAGTCGTTGTCAGCCACGTTGATGAAGAACTGTGCGGTGGCGGAGTGCGGATCGTTGGTGCGCGCCATTGCCAGGGTACCGATGGTGTTTTTCAGACCGTTGTTGGCTTCGTTCTTGATGGTCGCGTTGGTCGCTTTCTGGTTCATGCCCGGCTCGAAACCGCCGCCCTGGATCATGAAGCCGTTGATCACACGGTGGAAGATGGTGTTGTCGTAGAAACCGGCGCGGCAGTAGTTCAGGAAGTTTTCAACGGTAACCGGCGCTTTGTCAGCAAAGGTCTTGATAACGATATCGCCGTGATTGGTGTGGAAAGTAACCATAGTTTTAATCCTAACAAGGTGAAGTGAGACGTCACGTAAAGCGAGTGAACATTCAGACCGCCCTTATAACATATCCGCCCCAGCGAGTCAGCAGCGGCTCAACCGCGCACTGTCTGTGGTAATTGCATTTGTGTTATATTATAACAATTGTGCCAGCCGGCGAATTTCGCGCATTTTATTCGCGTGAAGTCAGCAAAGCTTGGCCTTAACCTTGCAATAGATCAGGCTTCAGGTTTCAATACGCTACCGGGCGTAAAACCTGAAGCCCGGTTATCTTTTTTGTTATCACGCACACCACGGAATCTCCCGATGCTAAAGATTTTTAATACCCTGAGTCGTCAAAAAGAGGAATTCAAACCCATTCATGCCGGGAAAGTGGGCATGTACGTGTGCGGGGTAACCATCTATGACCTGTGTCACATCGGCCACGGTCGTACCTTTGTCGCTTTCGACGTGGTGGCGCGTTATCTGCGCTATCTCGGCTATTCGCTGAACTACGTGCGCAACGTCACCGACGTAGACGACAAAATCATTCGCCGCGCGGCGGAAAATCATGAGACCTGCGACCAGCTGACCGAACGCATGCTGGCGGAAATGCACGCCGACTTCGACGCGCTGCTGATCGATCGCCCGGATCAAGAGCCGCGCGCGACCCAGCACATCGCCGAGATCATCGAGATCACGCAGCGCCTTATCGATCGCGATCACGCTTACGTGGCCAGCAACGGCGACGTGATGTTCTCCATCGACAGCGATCCGCAATACGGCCTGCTGTCGCGTCAGGATCTGGATCAGCTGCAGGCCGGCGCGCGCGTGGAGATCGACGACGTGAAACGCAACCCGATGGACTTCGTGCTGTGGAAAATGTCCAAGCCGGGCGAGCCGAGCTGGCAGTCGCCATGGGGGCCGGGCCGTCCGGGCTGGCATATCGAATGCTCCGCCATGAACTGCAAACAGCTGGGCACCCACTTCGACATCCACGGCGGCGGTTCCGATCTGATGTTCCCGCACCACGAGAACGAGATCGCGCAGTCGAGCTGCGCCCACGACGGCCCGTACGTCAATTACTGGATGCACTCCGGCATGGTGATGATCGACAAAGAGAAGATGTCCAAATCGCTGGATAACTTCTTCACCATCCGCGACGTGCTCGGCCATTACGATGCGGAGACGGTGCGTTACTTCCTGATGTCCGGGCACTATCGCAGCCAGCTGAACTACAGCGAAGAGAACCTTAAGCAGGCGCGCACCGCGCTGGAGCGCCTCTATACCGCGCTGCGCGGCACCGACGCCGATGCCGCGCCGGCCGGCGGTGAAGCGTTCGAAGCCCGCTTCCGCGAAGCGATGGACGACGACTTCAACACTCCGGAAGCCTACTCGGCGCTGTTCGATCTGGCGCGCGAAGTTAACCGCCTGAAGAGCGAAGACATGGCGGCGGCCAACGGCATGGCGGCGGAGCTGCGCAAGCTGGCGAACGTGCTCGGCCTGCTGCAGCAGGAGCCGGAGCAGTTCCTGCAAGGGGGCGCACAGGTTGACGACGGCGAAGTGGCGGAGATCGAAGCGCTGATCAAACAGCGTAACGAAGCGCGTGCAGCCAAGGACTGGGCGTTGGCGGACGCCGCTCGCGATCGCTTGAACGAGATGAACATCGTGCTGGAAGACGGGCCGCAGGGCACCACCTGGCGCCGCAAGTAAGCCGGCCGAAGTGAAAACAAAAAAGGCGCTGAATTCAGCGCCTTTTTCTATGGCTGCAGGTTAGGGTTTAACCATGACCTTGCCGCCGTTGAACTCCACCACCTGATCGGCGACGATCTTGCAGCGCTTGCGGGTTTCGACCTTGCCGTCGACTTTCACCCGCCCTTCGGCGATGACTTCTTTGGCGGCGCCGCCGCTTTCACACCAGCCCTGGAACTTCAGCAGATCGCACAGTTCGACGTGGGGATGATTGTCCAGATTGAAAATTTCCATACTGCCTTACTTATTTAGGTTGAACGTCGTGATATTCCTCGCAGGCCTGCAAGGTATTTTGGATCAGTGTAGCCACGGTCATCGGGCCAACGCCACCCGGCACCGGGGTGATGTAGGCGGCGCGCTCGCTGGCGGCGTCGAAATCGACATCGCCCACCACTTTACCGCTTTCCAGACGGTTGATGCCGACGTCCACCACGATGGCGCCCGGTTTGATCCAGTCGCCCGGGATGAAGCCCGGTTTGCCGACCGCCACCACCAGCAGATCGGCGTTCTCGACGTGATGACGCAGATTTTTGGTGAAACGGTGGGTGACGGTGGTGGTGCAGCCGGCCAGCAGCAGCTCCATGCTCATCGGGCGGCCGACGATGTTGGAGGCGCCGACCACCACGGCGTTCAGGCCGTAGGTATCGATGTTATAACGCTCCAGCAGGGTGACGATGCCGCGCGGCGTGCACGGGCGCAGCTTGGGCGCGCGCTGGCACAGGCGGCCGACGTTGTAGGGGTGGAAGCCGTCGACGTCTTTATCCGGATGGATGCGCTCCAGCACCTTGACGTTATCGATGCCGGCCGGCAACGGCAGCTGCACCAGAATGCCGTCGATTTCCTCATCGGCGTTCAGCTGGTCGATCAACGCCAGCAGCTCGGCTTCACTGGTGGCAGCGGGCAGGTCGTAGGAGCGGGAGAGGAAGCCGACTTCATCGCAGGCGCGGCGCTTGCTGGCGACGTAAATTTGCGAGGCCGGGTTCTCGCCGACCAGCACAACCGCCAGGCCTGGGGCGCGTTTGCCGGCCGCCAGACGTTGTTTCACTTGCTCAGCCACTTCGTTTCTAACCTGCTGCGCAATCGTTTTACCATCAATAATCTTTGCTGACATCAGTGTGGAAATCCATCAATTAAGAAAAGCGGGGATGTCGCTATTCTGGCAGAAGCTGAGCGCGCTGTCAGGCGCAGAATCACCCTCGCCGCCGTTGGCGAGGCCGATTTACGCTTTTTTTATGCCGGCTTCAGGAACCTCTACGCCATTTTTACCGGCATTTGCATACGCTGGGGCCATACACAGGGCGAAAGAGGGCAGGATCATGAGAGCGATAACCCGGCTTTATCCGTTGCATCACCAGCCTGGCGAGCAACCGGCGCAGCCTAAACACGTGGGGGAGACGGTGTTCGATTCTTCGCTGCACCCGGCGGACGGCGCGCAACTCACCGCGCTGCACCAGCTTTGTCAGCACCAGTCGGCGCCGTCTTGGCGGGCGCGCCTGAGCGCGCTGTGGCGGAAGCTGTGCGCATGAACGGCAGCGTATGGGCAGGCTGCACGCTGTTGCTGGTTTGGGCATCGGGGAGCCAGGCTTCTTTAAACAGCGCACGCCCTGACGCCGCATGGGTTGAAAACGTGGCGGCGACTTGCAACACACGGGTGATTGAGCATGCCGATTGGGGGGACATTGCCGCAGTGGTGATGTCTGCTCGCCTCTGCCAGCGGCGGGACAACGGGCGGCAAGGGCGTGAGCACGCGCCGATTTACGTAGGCGCGGGGCTGGCTCAGCGTAACGGCACCCGTTGACGAGAACCCTCGCCGTGCGGGCGCTGGCGGAAAAAACGCCATAAAGCACGGCCGCCGTCGTAACGTCATGAAAAGGCATTGACTCGCTAACCTCTGACCGTATAATCCCAACCCGCAGCCGCAGGTTGCCGCATCTCAATGCGCCCTTAGCTCAGTTGGATAGAGCAACGGCCTTCTAAGCCGTAGGTCATAGGTTCGAATCCTATAGGGCGTGCCATTAAGTATCAATGAGTTACGCATTTCATCCCGTCTTTCCAATTTCATCATGGGACAGATTTGGGACTAAACCTTCGAAAATCGCATCAATTTGCCTCGCATGCTCAGTGTGCAAGGTGAGCGTATCGCTGTACCATTCCTATGCTCTCCCAGTCGCCCATTTCTTGCAGTACCGAAAGTGGCACACCGGTCTGAAGCAATTTGCTTGCCCACGTATGCCGCTGTTTTTTGCGTCATGTGGGCGCGATATGAGAAAGGCATAAAAATGGCCACGCCAAAGGATAGGCTATTTGATAGAGCGGCAATTAATACGCGTAAAGGATTAAAGGCGTTGAAGTAAATTAAAGAATTTTCCCTTCCATCACGTAAAAATCTCCACTCATCGTTGTGTAGTAAGCATAAGAAATGTGTTTTTCGAAATTATCGCAGTGAACAACGGTATTTTTATCGGATTCTTGCCAGGAAATCATGAAATAGCCGTCAGCCAATGAACGCCACTGGAAAGGCACATTCATAATGGTTCCGCGAAGTTCTCCGTTTAGAAACTCAACGGTAATGGTGTTTTCACTGGCATGGTAGGCGTTTTTAACTTCGAGACCATTGTCCATCTTGATGGTAAAAGATTGGCCTGCATAAGGAAATTTTACAGCCATTGTCGCAACTCCTTTAATGTGTCGTAGCTGAAAAGCGGCGGTGAAGCACGCTGCTATCCCGAATCACTCATGCATAAGGCGGTAGTGAGGTCAGCCAGCTGAGCGTTAAGCGGCTGGATAGGTCCAATAGTAGAGAGAGCGCATCGGTGGAAAAAGGGACCGGCGGGCAATTCACTTTTCTCTTTTTGTTCATAAAGGGGATGGGCGGCAGGTTACTGTTCACTGCGGGGTTGTGGGGTTTAAGTGACGGGACTTTGTCTGACACCGAGCGCGGTCACAGGAAACGGCAAGCGGCATTGAACCTTCGTTTAGTTTGTCGCGCTACAATAGGCGAAAATTTCCCCATGGAGCCTATCGTGCGCAAATCCAGATTCTTTCTCGTGACCTTGCTGTGCCTGTGCGCCGCCGCCGTGCTGTACGTGATGGCATATCGGGCGCTGGGGCATTACCTCAGTGACGGCGAGAAGGCCTACCCGGATATCAGCGTTGAAATTCGCTGAGAGCCGTGCGGCCTGAAGGGGACTGCGCCGACTTTTTCGCACTGATTTACCCGCCATTTACTCGCCGTCGGCAATGATGACGCAGCGTCTCCACACGGTGTGGTTCTCTTGGGCGGAATGCGGTTATGTCACTGCAGCAGGTTTCGAATGTCTCTTTAAGCAACAACGGCTTAAAGGGCATCGGTTACAAACATTATGCGTTGGCGATCGTGGCGTTTTCGGCGCTCGTACGGTCTATATCCTTAACCGACAGGTATTTTTGGTGCGATGAAGCCTCCAGCGTGCTGACCAGCCGTTACGATGTGGGCGCGTTGCTCTATCACGCTTCCTTCGATGTTCACCCGCCGCTTTATTACCTGCTGCTGCATGGCTGGATGGTGCTGTTTGGCGACGGCATTCTGGCGGCCCGCTCGTTGAGCCTGGCGTTCGGCGTGGTGACGGTGGCACTGGCGATGCGCTTTATCCGTTGGCTGGCCAATGAACGGGCGGCGCTGATCGCGGGCTGGCTGATGGCGATCATGCCGATGGCGGTGCGCTACAGCCAGGAGGCGCGCATGTATGCGCTGATGGGGCTGCTGGCGATCGCCGCCGCCATGGCGTTGGCGAAGTGGCTGAAAACGTCGGATAACCGTCGTTATCTGGCGCTGTATGCGCTGTTGATGACGCTGAGCTTTTATACCCATTACTTCACGATTTTCACGCTGATCGCGCATTGGCTGGTGGTGTTGGCGCTGTCGTGCCGCCGCGAAGGCGAGTGTTATATCAAGCAACCGGCATGGTGGCTGGCCAATGCGGCGATCGGGGTGGCCTACATTCCCTGGCTGCTGGTGTTGTTCAATCTGCTGGCGCATATCGCCGAGCTGAGGGTCGGCGGCGACGTCGGTTGGATCCCTCAGGTTTCCTGGAGCGATCTGCCGGCGATGTTCTGGCGTTTTCTCACCGGCCATGATGGCAGCAACTATCCCACGATCATTCTCTGGCTGTTGCCGGCGATGTTTGTCGCTTTATGTTCACTGCTGCTGTGGCGGCGCCAGATGCCGAGAAAATTCTCTCTGCTGCTGCTCTGCGGCATTCTGATCCCGGTGATGCTGGTATTCGCCATTTCCTGGCGCTCGCCGCTGTTTGTCGATCGCTATCTCTATTCCGCCGCGCTCGGCATTCCGCTGGTGTTGGGCGTGCTGATCGCCGGAACGAAAAACCGAGTGCGCGGGATCTCTTTGCTGCTGTTCTTCAGTTTGTTGTTCGGCTGCGGTGTGCGTAACGATTACCCGGCCGAGAAAGATGAGTTCAAGGTGATGGTGCACTATATCAACAGCCACTATCAGCCTAACGATGCGGTGGTGGTCAGCAACATGTTCAACTACCTGAGCTATGTGTATTACAACAAACAGGGCTACCGCGCCTTGCTGTATACCCCGGCCAGGCCCAACGGCATCTCGGGTAAGCCCAATGCCTATGGTTTCGGTACCTTTTTCCACGATCGGGCGGCGCAGACCTACGTCGATAAGCTCAGCGCCTTATCGAAGGGCCATCGCCGGATTTGGCTGGTCAGCGGCGGCGATTTCAACCAGGACTTCGGCCGTTCGCCGCCGGGGTGGGTCAACACCGTTACCTTCAAGAGCGGCGGGTTCGAGTCGCGCCTGTTCGTGGTGCGTTGAGCAAAATGTCATATTTCCCATTCGGCGTTACATCTGGCCGAGCAAACTTACGCGGGGATGACAGTTCTATACATTGAGATTGATACTGTAGCTCTACCCGATGATGTTGTGTGTTATCCATTCCCTGTAGTGTATTACCCCATCCCTGTTAAGTTTATCCCGCCTTGTGCGGGATTTTTTTTATCTGCGCGGGGCGAGATGCAGGCCGCCGGTCATGATGTTGCGGGTGGCCGGCAGGGCGAGAAAATCGTGTGGGAATCCCAGCTCGATGGCACTGAGATCGTCCAATCGCCGCCAATGATCTTCCGTCAGCGCCACCTTCAATGCACCGAGGTTATCTTCCAATTGCGCCAGGGTTCGGGCGCCGACGATCGGCGCGGTGACCGTCGGCTGGCGCAACGTCCAGGCCAGCGCGATTTGTGATGGGGTATACCCGGTCTCGTGAGCGATCAGGTTGACGGCATCGGCGATACCGAGATTGCGTGCGTTCAATGTCCCCTTGGCGCGTACGGCTTCGCGCCGAGTGCCCGCTTCATCTGGCGATGGCTGCAGATCCTGTCGCCGGTATTTGCCGCTCAGCACGCCGCCGGCCAGCGGCGACCAAGGGATAACGCCCATCCCCAATTCTTGCGCCATCGGCAGCAGTTCGCGCTCGACGGTGCGTTCCAGCAGGCTGTACTCGATTTGCAAGGCGATAAGCGGCGACCAGCCGCGCAGGTCCGCCAGCGTTTGCATCCTGGACGCCTGCCAGGCAGGGAGATCAGACACCGCCACATACAGCACTTTTCCGGCGCGCACCAGGTCGTCCAGGGCGCGCATGATCTCTTCCACCGACGTGGTGAAATCCCAGGCGTGCAGATAGAGCAGATCGATGTAATCGGTATTGAGCCGTTGCAGGCTTGCTTCAACCGATCGCAGCATGCTTTTGCGATGGTTGCCGCCGGAATTGGGATCGTCTGGCTGCATCGGCAGGGTGTATTTGGTGGCGATCACCAACCGATCGCGGCGCCCGGCGGCGAACTCACCCACGAAAAGTTCGGCGCTGCCCTCGGTATAGCGGTTGGCGGTATCGATAAAGTTGCCGCCGCGTTCGACATAAACGTCAAACAGACGTCGAGCCTCGGCCAGTTCGGCGCCCCAGCCCCAGTCGGCGCCGAAGGTCATGGTGCCGAGCGCCAACGGTGAAACGCGCAGACCGGAACGGCCCAGCAGGCGATAGTGATCCAGTGAAAGTGTGGTGTTCATAGGCATTCTCCCGTGTAGATGCCGTCCACGATAGCGCCCGAAGGTTGTTTAAGGAATGGGCTATAATCTTCATGAATTATTAAGTAGGGAGAGCATAATGAGGGGCAGTGATTTCGCCGAATTGCGCGCCTTTGCCGCTATTGTCGAGCACGGCGGCTTCGCCCGCGCAGCCGCACATTTGGGTATATCCGCTTCGGCGCTCAGCCAAACGCTGCGCAACCTGGAGGCGCGTCTGGGTGTGCGTTTACTGAATCGCACCACTCGCAGCGTGGCGCCGACTGAAGCCGGAAGACTGATGTTGGCGCGCCTGACGCCCGCGATGGCCGAGATCGACGCGGCGGTGGCGCAGGTGGTAGAGCAACGCCAGAACCCCTCGGGTCTTTTGCGGCTTAACGTAACCCGCGTGGCGGCGTTGCATTTTCTGGCACCCTTGATCGCGCCGTTTCATCATCAATACCCCGATATTACGCTCGATCTCAATGTTGAGGAGCGGCTG
The DNA here is from genome assembly GCF_052166595.1 of Serratia sp. CY81684. NCBI lineage: Bacteria > Pseudomonadati > Pseudomonadota > Gammaproteobacteria > Enterobacterales > Yersiniaceae > Serratia > Serratia sp. CY81684. Next base: position 224,204 of record NZ_JBJNOO010000001.1, read on the forward strand.
GTGGATATCGTTGCCGGCGGTTTTGATGCCGGCGTGCGGCTGCACGAGAAACTGGCGAAAGATATGGTGGCGGTCAAGCTGGGCGGGGAGGTGCGGATGCGTGTCGTTGCTTCGCCGGCGTATTTGGCGCGTCACGGCCGGCCGTTAACACCGGGCGATCTGCATCGGCATCGGTGTTTGAATTACCGCTGGCCGACCAACGGCAATGTGTATCGCTGGGAGTTTGAGTGTGACGGTGAAAAGCAGGAGATCGCCGTGAAAGGGCCGGTGACAGTCGATGAGCCGGAAATATTGGTGAGGGCTGCGATGGATGGGGTAGGCATTGCCTACCTGTTTGAGCAACAGGTTGCCACCGGCCTGGCCGAGGGGAGGCTGTTACCGCTGCTCGATGCCTGGACCCCTCCGTTCCCCGGTTTCTATCTGTACTATCCGGCAAACCGCCAAACGCCGCGCCCGCTACGCGCTTTTATCGACTTCGCCCGTCAACAGGCAGAACAGGGCGAGTAACGCGATTTTTTTGAATAACACCGTCAGTTTTATTCGGTATTCAGTCGCTGTGCGCTTAATTAGATTGAACGAGAGAGGGGCGCCGTCGGCGCCTTTGTGCAATGAGTGGAGAATTTCTATGGCGAAGACAGTAGTGGTGTTTCATTCCGGCTACGGCCATACCGAGCGTTTGGCGAAAGTGGTGGCGGAAGGCGCCGGGGCGGAACTGATCGCCATCGATCAGAACGGCGATATCAGCGACGAAGCCTGGCAGACGCTGGATGAGGCGGACGCCATCATCTTTGGTTCGCCGACCTATATGGGCGGCCCATCCTGGCAGTTCAAGAAATTCGCCGACGCCAGCTCCAAAGCCTGGTTCGGCCGCAAGTGGCAGGATAAAGTGTTCGGCGGTTTTACCAACAGCGCCAGCCTGAACGGCGACAAGCAGGTGACGCTGATCGCGCTGCAGACGCTGGCTTCGCAACATGGCGGCCTGTGGGTCAGCCTGGGGCTGCTGCCGGCCAACACCAAATCGGCGCAGCGCACCGACGTCAATAACCTGGGCGGTTCGGTGGGGCTGCTGGTGCAGACCCCGGCGGATGCCGGCGTGGATGAGATGTTGTCGGGCGATCTGGCGACCGCCAAGCTCTATGGTCAGCGCGTAGCGGGCTTTGCCGCCAAACTGGCGTAAGACCTATCGTGTAGATGGGACGGCGGTGCGGTTGAACGGATGCCGCGTTCATTTTCTCTGCACAATTGGCGTGTAATCTGCGAAATGTTATTAGCCTGCTTGGGCTAACACTGCATTTCGTACAAATATTCCCGGTTCCTAGGCCGGGTTTTTTGTTGCTAAGGTCTGCTTAAGCTTTCACCGCTATACTGCGCGTCAGCACGGTCATGCAATGCATGGCCGTGTCGTAACTGTCGATTTGCTGTTGTTCAAGCAAGCCCGCTTCATGCGGGCTTTTTTTGGGTTGTTATTGCACAGGCGGCCCAGTTGCAGGAAAATAATCGCACAGTGATTCAAACATCATTTAATGACCAATAACCACAAGTTTATTAATGTAATTAACGCTCTCGGCGGCCTATTACGCTATGCGCTATGCTGACAGCAGAGCGGGCATTATTTGCTGACGCTGTGCGGGGAGTTACGCCGCGGCCGCATCAGGCTAAGAAAATTCTGTTAATTAAATGTTAATGTTTTTTATTATTGATTTGTCTGGCTTTTTTGGTTGAAATTCGGATTGACTATCCCTCACTGGCCGGGCGAGAGAGTATGCATATTATTATTCTGGTTATTAGCAAAATATGGGCGAGGCGATGAGCGCCAGAATAAACGCCAGGCATGGCCTGCCGCTAACGGTGCAGCTGATCAATCTTTTCATGCTGGCCTTTTTACTCTCCCTGGTGGGTATTCTTAGCCGGCCGATAGGTTCACTTTCTTTATTTTGGCCGGTCAACGCGATTCTGCTCGGGCTGCTGCTGCGTAAACCCGTTTACGCTACGCCGCTCGGCTGGCTCACCACTTATCTGGGCATGGTCGCCGCCGATCTCAGTACCGGCGAGGGCTGGTCCCTGGCGCTGTGGCTGAACGCCTGCAACATGTCGCTGATCGCCGTCGGTTACGGCATCATGCTGATGCTGCCGCAATCTCAACGGCGCATGGGCAAACCCCAGGCGATACTCTATATGTTCAGCGCCAGTCTGGCCGGATCGGCGGTGGCGTCGACGCTGTCGGTGCTGCGTAACGACAGCCTGTACAACAATACGGTGGTGGTCGCCTGGTTGGCCTGGTTCAGTGAGCAGTTCTCGACGACCTTGCTGCTGTTGCCGGTGCTGATGGCGGCGCCGCGGTTGAAACAGCTGTTTCGCATGCAGGTGCGTTGGCGCCTGAAAGGCTGCCTGCCGCTATTGGCGCTACTGCTGTCGCTGGCGTTCAGCGTCTATATCGGCGGGCCGGGCGCCATCGCTTTCCCGATCCCGGCGCTGCTGTGGTGCGCAGTGCGCTACCAGTTGTTCCCCGTGACGCTGTTGACGTTGTTGACCGGCATGACCGAGATCAGCAACATTTCAGCCAACCTGGTGCTGTATGAAACGCCGAACAATCACAACGCCTTCCTCGACACCCTGATGTCTGCCCGCTTGGGCATCGCCATGCTGGTGATGGGGCCGCTGATCCTCGCCAGCTCTATCGCCGCCAATCGCAAGCTGATGCGGCGTCTGGAGCACAGCGCCAACCACGATTTCCTGACCGGGGTGCTGGCGCGCAGCGCGATGACGCGCAAAGCGGGCGAGCTGCTGGAGCACAAGCACCGCTCGAAAGAGGCGGTGTCGCTACTGCTGATCGACATCGATCATTTCAAGCAGATCAACGATACGCACGGCCACAGCGCCGGCGATCAGGTGTTGGCGTCGTTCGCGCACATCGTGCGGCGCGAGCTGCGGCACGATCAGCTGTTCGGCCGCCTGGGCGGGGAAGAATTCGCCATCATGCTGCCGCGCGCGCTGGCGGCGCAGGGCGTGGCGCTGGGCGAGCATCTGCGCCGGTTGGTGGAGCAGGCGGAACTGCAGGCGGAAGGCAAACAGACGCTGAAAATCACCATCAGCGTCGGCGTCGCCAGCCTGGCGATGAACGAAGTGAAATCGCTGGAGCAGTTGATGAATATGGCGGATATCGCGCTGTATCGCGCCAAATCGCAGGGGCGTAATCGGGTGGAGTCGTTCAACGTGGTGAACGGCAACAGCGTCGAGCATATTCTGTTCCGCTAACCGTTTTCAGCCTTGCCTGGGTTCGAAGCGGGTTTCGCAATTAGGGCAAATCAGTATCACGTCTTGCAGCATTGCCGCGCATTTTTGCCGGGTAACATAGCCGCATTTAGGGCAGACGATTTGGGTGGAGCGGTTGATAAAACCTTTGACGCTGCTGGAATCGGACATATCAATAGCCTGTGTCAGGTGAAAACTCACGCTAACACAGGCGATGACAAATTTCGTTGGTTATTTTCTGTACGCAGAGGCTTACAGGCTTTTCAACGCCTTGATGGTTTCATCCATGTCGATCTCGTGCTCGGAGAAGGTATGGGTGGTGTTCTGGAAGGTGGTGATGGTCAGCATGCGCAGCGTTTGCATGGCCTGCGCCTGGTCTTCGGACTGTGGGCGAATGCGGTTCATCAGCAGGCCGACCGACAGCACGGTGTTCTCTTTATCCACATCGGCTTTGACCGGCACTTCCTTGGTGAAGGTATTGAAAGACTTGATGCTGGTGATCTTGATTCTTTCATTGGCGATGATGATGTATTTGCTGGGCGCCAACACTTTGACCGCATAAGCCGACGGGCCTTTGGTGTTGTTGGTCGGTTCGAAGGTCACCGCCGCGTTTTTCTTAATCAGCTCCGGATTCTGCACTTTAATCACGTGAAAATAACGATTTTCTCCGTTCTCGTCGGTAATAAAGCCGAAGCCTTTGTCTTCAAAAAAAGTCGTTATCTTGCCGTTCATCGTTATTCTCACAAAAGGGATCAATACAGCGCTTATGATAGCGCGGAATGCCTTGCAGCGACAGATTGCGCGGGCGGCATTTAGTCATGCGATAACGGCATTTAGCGGCTTTCCCCCCACATGCTATGTTCATGCTGACTTCATTCAATGCGAAAAAGGAATATCGATGGGTATCAAACGTCTCAATCACGCCGTGCTGTATGTCAGCGACGTGCGGCAGAGCGCCGACTTTTATCATCAGGTATTGGGCTTCAAGCTGAAGCCGTCCGACAGCCCCGACCGGGCGGTATTTACCCAGGCCGCCGATTCGGACAACGATCACGATTTGGCGCTGTTCAGCAAGAATCTGGGCCAGCAGCGCGCCGGGGTGTTTCGCGCCAGCAACGAGCCGCCGGCAGAGCATGAGCCACCGGCCGGGCTGTACCATCTGGCCTGGGAAGTGGACAGCCTGGAAGAGCTGGAGCGCATTCGTCACCAGCTGGCCGAACGCGGCATTCTCGGGCTGGAAGAGGATCACGGCGTGCACAAAAGCATTTATGGCCACGATCCGGACGGGCTGCTGTTCGAGGTGACCTGGTTTATTCCGCCGGCGCTGCTGACCGAAGAGGATAAAAACCAGCAGGGAATTCGCCCGCTGGATTTCGCCGCCGAGAAGCGGCGTTTCGCCGGTCTTTAACCTGCTCCTGCGCGGGGCGCCGTGGCGCCCCGACGATCACAGCACTTTGTTGAGGAAGTTAACGGTGCGAGGGTGCTGCGGCTGAGCCAGCACCTGCCTGGCGTCGCCCTGTTCGACGATCTGCCCGTCGACCATAAACACCACCCGATCCGCCGCTTCGCGCGCAAAGCCGATTTCATGCGTGACGACCACCAGCGTGACGCCCAGATCCGCCAACCCTTTAATCACGTCCAGCACTTCACCGACCAGCTCGGGATCGAGCGCGGAGGTCGGCTCATCGAACAGGATCACCTTCGGGTTCAGCGCCAGCGCGCGCGCGATGGCGATGCGCTGCTGTTGGCCGCCGGAGAGGTGGCGCGGATAGGCATCCGCCTTGTGGCGCAGCCCGACGGTATCCAGCAGTTCATAGGCCACCGCCTTCGCCCGTTCGCGGGAGTGAATTTTGTGCACCACCGGCGCTTCGATGATGTTTTCCAGCACCGTCAGGTGCGGGAACAGGTTGAAGTTTTGGAACACGTAGCCGACGTTGATGCGCTGCCGGAGAATGGCCTTTTCCTTCAGCTCGTACAGTCGGTTGCCCTTGCGGCGGTAACCGACGTAGTCGCCGTCGATGCGGATAAAGCCTTCGTCGACGCGCTCCAGATGGTTGATCGCCCGCAGCAGCGTCGATTTGCCCGAGCCGGAAGGGCCGAGGATCACGGTCACGGTGCCCGGCTGCAGCGTCAGGCTGACGTCGTCCAGCGCCTTGTGTTTACCGAAAAACTTGCTGACGTTGCTGATTTCGATCAGGCCGCGCGCCGGCACCGGGGTGAGGTTGCGTGCCGGCTGTTCGGGCAAGGCGTAATAATCAATGGCTTCAGACATGCGGGTCTCCTAACGTTTTAGCCAGCCGGCCAGTTTCTGCCAGGGCGTCGGCGGCAGTTCGCGCACCGCGCCCCGGGCGAAATAGCGTTCGATGTAGTATTGGATCACCGACAGGGCGGTGGTGATGAACAGATACCAGACGGTGGCCACCATCAGCAGCGGTATCACCTGCTGGGTGCGGTTATAGATCACCTGGATGGTGTAAAACAGCTCCGGCAGCGCCAGCACGTACACGATCGAGGTGCCTTTCGCCAGACTGATGATCTCGTTGAATCCGGTCGGAATAATGGATCGCAGCGCCTGCGGCAGAATGATGCGGAAGGTGCGGCGATAGCCCGGCAGGCCCAGCGCCGCCGCCGCCTCGTGCTGGCCGTAATCCACGCCCAGGATGCCGCCGCGGATGATCTCGGCGGTATAGGCGGACTGCACCAGCGTCAGGCCCAGCACCGCCACGGCGAACTGGCCAAGGATATCGATGGTCGGGTAGCTGGCGAACACCACCGAGGTAAAGGGAATGCCCAGCGAGATGGCGTCGTACAGATAGGAAAAGTTATACAGGATGATCAGCACCAGGATCAGCGGCAGCGAGCGAAACAGCCAGATATACCCCCAGGCCAGCGACGCCAGCAGGTAAGAGCGCGACAGCCGCGCCAGCGCCAGCAGGGTGCCGAACAGGATGCTGAACAGCGTGCCGAGCAGCGTCAGCAGCAGGGTCTGCCCCAGCCCCGCCAGCACCGCCGGGGCGAAGAACCACTCGGCGAACACGCCCCATTCCCAGCGCGCGTTGCCCGCCACCGATTGCACGATGGCGGCCAGAATAAACAACGAGAACAGGGCGCCGATCAGCCGCAGCGGATAGCGGGCGGGCACCACTTTCAAGACTTCTTGTTTGGACATGTCATGTCTCCTGACTACAGATAAAGGGGGTTTAGGCGATTTTCCTTTCCGACGCGCAACAACACGCGTCCTCTGCAATCAGGCTTTTGCGGAACGGCAGGCGGCCATCGTAGGGCGGGCGGCTGTAAACCTCGCTGTCAACGGTGGGATCGAACTGCGGCTGATAACCGTTGCTCAGGTACAGGCCCACCGCTTCGGGCTGGCGAAAGCCGGTGGTCAGGTAGAGCCGGCGATACCCCTGCGCCAGCGCCAGCGTTTCCAACTGCTGCAACACCCGCTGCGCCAGGCCCTGGCGGCGCAGATCGCCCCGGGTCCAGATGCGCTTCAGCTCGGCGGTTTGCGCGTCATAGCGTTTGAAGGCGCCCATGGCGATCGGCGCACCGGCGCGCAGCAGCACGATGAAGGCCCCTTGCGGCGGTGCATACAGGTCCAGCGGTTCCGGTTCCTGGTCACCAAAATAGTCGCCGTAACGCTGGCGATATTCACCGAACAGCCCCTCGATCACCGGGGCGATCAGCGGGTCGGTCGGCAACGTCTGAATGAAGGTGTCTTGCGTCATTGCGCGCTCCTAATCGCCCAGGCCGGGCGGGTTGATTTCCGACTGCGCAAGGCGTTCGACGCTCTCGCCCCAGCGATTGAGCACCTGATCGTACTGTCCGCCGCGGATCGCGCCGTTCAGCGCTTCATTCACCGCCTGCACCAGCCCGTTGCCTTTACGGGTGGTGACGGCGATGTGCGCCGCCTTGGGCCAACCGCCTTCCACCGTGCCCGCCAGCCGGGTGCGGCCGTTCAACGCCGCTTTATAGGCGCCCAGCACGTTCGGCCCGAAATAGGCGTCGGCCCGGCCGGACTGGATCGCCAGCGTGGCGGCCGCATCGTCGGTCACGTAGATCGGCTGGAAGGGTTTGAGCCCCTGCTGCCGGTTCTGTTTGTCCCACGCCAGCAAGATGGCTTCCTGATTGGTGCCGGAGCCGACGATGATCTTTAATCCGGCGATATCGGCAGGCTGTTTGATCGTTGCGATCTTGCCGCCGGTTTTGACGTAAAAGCCGAGCGAATCGATGCGGTAGGTGGCGAAGTCGAAGCGGGTTTTGCGCTCTTTGGTCACGGTGACGTTGGTGATGGCCGCGTCATACTTGCCGGAAACCACCCCCAGCGGCCAGTCTTCCCACGACGTTTGCACTACGTTCAGCTCCAGGCCCAGGCTGTCGGCCACCAGCTGCGCGATATCCACTTCGCTGCCGATAAGCCGCCGGTTGTCGGCAGCGAACAGCGCCAGCGGCGGCGTGTTGAGCGCGGCGATTGCAACGGTGAATTGTCCCGGCTTCACGAAGTGGAAATCGGCCGGCAGTTTGGCGATCGCCTGCGGGTTTTTCGGCGCGTGGATCGGGGTTTCATTGGCCTGTAAATCGATGCCGGTGCCCGCCTGCGCGGCGCCGGTCAGGCTCAGCAAGGCCGCCACGAGAGCGGCGGTAACGGTTTTCTGCATAGCGGGTATCCCTGAAAACGATCTTATTATTGGGTGAATCTGTTCAACGGGAGCGTGAGGCCCAGGTGTTCGCGCAGCGTATCGCCGTGGTACGCCCGGCGGAACAGGCCACGCCGTTGCAGGATGGGCACCACCCGATCGACGAAGTGCCCGAAGGCGTTGGGCGTACCGCCGCTGATGATGAAGCCGTCGGCGGCTTCGCCGTCGAACCAGCGTTGCAGGCCGTCCGCCACCGCTTCCGGCGTGCCGCTGAACACCGGGCGTGGCGAGACGGCTTCCAGCGCCACCTGGCGCAGCGTGAGGTTCCGCTCGCGGGCGTTGCGCTTGATGGCGTCGGTGGTGCTGCGGAAGCTGTTTTGCCCCAGATCGCCGATGTCCGGGAAGGGGGCGTCCAACGGATGGCGGGAAAAGTCGTAATGTTCGAAGTAGCGGCCAAGGTAGTTGAGGGCGTTCTCGATGCTGACCAGACGGGCGGTCTCCTGGTACTGACGCTCGACGTCCGCATCGTCGTCGCCGACGATCACGCTGACGCCCTGGAAGATGCGCAGGTCGTCCGGTTCGCGCCCCTGTTCCACCAGCTGCCGCTTCACGTCCTGGTAGAAATCCTGCGCCTGCTCCAGCGTGTCGTGATGGGTGAAGATCGCATCGGCGTGCTTGGCCGCCAGCCGTTTGCCGTCTTCGGAGGCGCCGGCCTGGAACAGGATCGGGCGGCCCTGCGGCGTGCGGCCGATGTTCAACGGCCCCTGCACCGAGAAGAACTCCCCCTGGTGATTGAGGGTGTGCAGTTTCCCGGCGCGGAAAAATTCGCCGCTGGCCTTATTGCGCACGAAGGCATCGTCTTCCCAGGAGTCCCACAGTCCTTTGGCGACGTCGAGAAACTCGCCGGCAATGCGGTAACGCAGGCTGTGCTCCGGGTGTTCTTTGCGCGAGAAGTTTTTGGCCGACCCCTCCAGCGGCGATGTCACCACGTTCCAGCCCGCGCGCCCGCCGCTCAGGTGATCGAGGCTGGCGAACTGGCGGGCGACGGTGAACGGATCGCTGTAGGAGGTGGAGAGCGTGCCCACCAGGCCAATTTTGTCGGTGGCGGCGGACAGTGCGGCCAATAAGGTCAACGGCTCGAAACGGTTAAGAAAATGCGGAATGGACTTTTCGTTGATATATAACCCATCGGCGACAAACACGAAATCGAATTTCCCTTGTTCGGCTTTTTTCGCCGAGGCGATATTAAATTCGAGGTTGATGCTGGCGTCGGCGGTGGCGTCCGGGTGGCGCCAGGCGGACATATTTCCCGATGCGCCGTGCAGAATGGCGCCCAGCCGTAATTGCCGTTGATTATTCGCGTTGTCGCTCATCGTGATTATCCTGTCATGCGCCGAAAGGCGCGCGGTGTCTGATGCGTCCACTATTGATGAGCGCTGTCGGGATGTAAAACAACAAAACAGCATATTCAAATGTTGAAAACTGCAAATATCACGGCGAGCGAAAATAATAATCCCCGACGCGGCATCAGCGGCGTCGGGGAAATACTACTTCACGTTATTCAGGCGTTGCTGAGGGCTTTTTTCGCTGCGGGGGTTAATTGTTGCAGCGTGCGCTCCGCTAGCAGCGAAAAATAGTGGGCGGCAGGGAAGAGGGCGCGCTCATCGGGATTGAAACGCGGATGGTGCAGGCCGAATTCGCTGGCGGAGCCGATGCTGACGAACGCGCCCGGCACGTGATGCAGATACAGCGCGAAATCTTCGCCGCCCATCTGCAGCTCCGCCTCTTCGACCCGGTAGCCGGCCTCGGCGGCGACGGTTTTGCTGAATGCCGCCCAATGGGCGTCGTTGATCACCGCCGGCGGCCCCGGCTGCCAGTGCAGTTCAGCCTGGGCGCCCAGCGCGGCGGCGACGCCGTCGATCACCTGGCGAATTTTATCCGGCACCTGGCGGCGCACCGCGTCGCTGTGGGTGCGCACCGTGCCTTCCAGCTCCACGGTTTGCGGCAGCACGTTCCAGGTATTGCCGCCTTCGATGCGCGTCACGCTCACCACCAGCGATTCCAGCGAGCTGAAGCTGCGGCTGGGCAGCGTCTGCAGCGCGCCGACGATCTGGCTGGCGGTGACGATGGTATCGACACCCTGTTCCGGTTTGGCGGCGTGGGCGCCTTTGCCGGTGATGCGGATCTGGAAGCGATCGGCGTTGGCGTAGAACGGCCCGGCGCGGGTGGCGAAGGTGCCGGTGGGCAGCTCCGGCGCGTTATGCAGACCAAATACCGCCGCGACGTTATCCAGCGCGCCGGCGTCGATCAGGTGCCGGGCGCCGTTGAAGGTCTCTTCCGCCGGCTGGAAGAAGATGCGCACCGTGCCGGGCAGCTCGGCCTCACGCGCTTTGAGCAGGTGCGCGGCGCCGAGCATCACCGAGGTGTGAAAGTCGTGGCCGCAGGCGTGCATCACGCCGCTGTTTTGCGAGCTAAAGGGCACGTCGGCGATTTCGTCGATTGGCAGGGCGTCGATGTCGCCGCGCAGGGCGATGATCGGTCCCTTGCCACTGCCGATCTCCGCCACGACGCCGGTTTTCAGCGCCAACGGCAGAATACGAATGCCCGCCTCTTGGAGCCAGCGGGTCAGGCGGGCGGTGGTGGCGAATTCGCGATTGGAAAGCTCCGGGTTTTGGTGCAGTTCACGCCGATAGGCGATGATCTTGTCTGCCAACTGGCTGGTCATAGGCTTGGCTCACAGTGGGAAATAAACCCTAACCCTAGTGCAGGGGCCGCCGAAGCAAAAAGACCATCTGGTTATATTTCATAGCGATTGTGTCTGCACGACGCGTCAACGATGGGGGGAAGGGGCTGGTTTAGGCGTTCGCGCGTTGTTCGCCGGCGCAGGGAGAGGATTGGCCTGGAACGGTAACGTATCGCAACCGGTGCAATGCATTTACACCGGGCAACACGGATTTTTTCACTCTTTATCGGATTTCTGTGATCGCGGTGGTGGACAAAATCCTGCCTGCTTGCTGTACTGTAATCGACACAGGTTTTGTGTCTTTCATTCACGTTAAAGGTAAGTTTGATGTCTAAGATTAAAGGTAGCGTTAAGTGGTTTAATGAATCCAAGGGCTTCGGTTTCATTACTCCGGAAGATGGTAGCAAGGACGTTTTCGTTCACTTCTCTGCCATCGTTAGCAACGGTTTCAAAACGCTTGCTGAAGGCCAGCGTGTAGAATTTGAAATCACGAACGGTGCCAAAGGCCCATCTGCCGCTAACGTTACTGCTATCTAAGCTGCGTAGCTGAATTTCTTAAAACCCGCTCATTGAGCGGGTTTTTTATTGGGCGCGTTATGCGTCGCTGCGGCGGGCCAACAGGCTGAACAGCAGGATGGCGATGGCGTAACAGCCGACGATGGTCAGCGCCATCGACAGGCCTGAGGTGCCGCCCAGCCCGGTGAGCGGCACGGCGCAGGCGCCGAGCGCGAACATGCACACGCCGATCAAGGCCGACGCGCTGCCGGCTTTGTCCCCCTGGCTTTGCATCGCCAGCGACGAGGCGGTCGGGCCGACGATGCCGATCACCGCCACCGAGAAGAACAGCGGCACCAGCAACACGACCAGCGGCGCATGCAGCGCGGCGGCCAACAGCAGCAACAGCGACGCGACGGCCGCCAGCGTTAACCCGCCCCTCAACACCCGGCGTTCCCCCCAACGTGAACTGAGACGGCTGGCCAGCTGCGCCGCAATGATCAGCCCGACGCCGTTAATGGCGAAGCACAGGCTGAACATCTGCGGGCTGAGGCCGTAGATCTGCTGCAAGACGAAAGGCGAAGCGCCGATATAGGCGAACATGCCGGCCATTACGAAGCCCTGCGTCAGGCACAGGCCCATGAAATAGCGCTGGGTCAGCAACCCGCCGAGCGACATCAGCATCGCCAGAATGCCGCCCTGGCTGCGGCGCTCGACCGGCAGGGATTCGCGCAGCTTCAGCGCCGACAGGCTGAACAGCAGCACGGCGATGGCCGCCAGCACGCCGAAGATGCCGCGCCAGTTCATCACCTGCAGCATCACGCCGCCCAGCACCGGCGCGACGATCGGCGCCAGGCCGTTAACCAGCATCAGCAAGGCGAAGAAACGGGTCAGCTCATGGCCGGCGTACAGATCGCGAGCAATGGCGCGAGAAATCACCGCGCCGCCGGCGCCGGCGATGCCCTGGAGCAGGCGGGCGATCAGCAGTTGGTCAATGGTGGGCGCCAGTGCGCACCACAGCGAAGCGCCCAGCAGCAGGATCAGCGACAGCAGCAGTGGGCGCATACGGCCCAGTTTGTCGCTGTAAGGGCCGAAAATCAGCTGGCCGACGCCCAGGCCGAGCAGCCCGGCGGTCAGGCTGAGCTGAGCGGCGGCGGTGGAGGTATTCAGCTCGCCCGCCATTTCCGGCAGGGCGGGCAGGTAGAGATCGGTGCACAGCGGCCCCAGCGCGGCCAGCAGGCCAAGCACGACGGCGTACACCAGACGTTGTCTGGCTAAGTGTTTGGTCATGGGAGATTAGAGTTTCCTGAACAGGTGAGAAATGGCCTGCTGATACAGATCGCGCAGCAGGGACGCATCGGCTTTTTGCGTGGTAAGGATCCGGTAACCGGTGCCTTCGCTCATGACGGCGATAAACTCCACCCGGGCGGCGATCTCTTCCGCGCTGAAATGGGGGTACAGCCGCTGCAGATTGTGGCACACGTGGCGAAACAGCCGCGCTTCCGCATCGCTGAGCATTTTGGCCACCACCGGGTTGCGCGTGGCCTCGGCGGTCACTTCCAGCATCAGCATGTGATCGGTTTCGCTCTCGCCCGGCTGCTGAAACAGCGTGCGCGCCGCCAGCACGCCGGCGATCAGGTTGATGTGATCGCCAAGGTTTTCCAGCCGCTGCATCTTGTTGGTGATGATGCGGTTGACGATCTCTTCGATGATCGCGTCTTTATTGGCGAAATAGCGATAGATTTGCCCGACGCTAAGCTGCGAGCCTTGGGCGATCTCCGCCATGCTGGCGGCGTGGAAGCCGTGGCGGCGAAAGCTGGTTTTCGCCGCTTCGACGATCTGATCGCGGCGAGCCTGCACCTTGGCCTGTTTACTGTCGTTGGGGGAGAGCATCTGCCCGATCCTTTGCTACGCGTGAGCCGGGTCCACATTTTTGGGTGTGAACGTTCATTCTCAATTGTAGTGTAACCGACCGGAAAGACGCAAGATGAACGCGTGCTGCGATAAAAGGCGTTTAAGCGAACAGGTAGGATTTGATAAAGGCGGCGACGATCAGCACGCACAGCGCAACGGCGATCGCTTCGGCGGCGGTTTTCGGCAGGCTAAACATAGCGATTTCTCATCCAGTCAGGGGTACTGGATGAGATTATGCGCATGCAAGATTAAGGAAACATTAAGGCCTTATCGCCCGTTGACCCACATCACCAGCATAAAGGCCAGCAGCGTCATCGCCAGCGAGCCGGCCAGGTTGAGCAGCATGTTGGCCAGCGCCCAGCCGAAGCGGCCATCCTGCATCAGGTATACCACCTCCAGCGAAAAGGTGGAGAAGGTGGTCAGGCCGCCGCAGAATCCGGTGGTGATCAGTAATTTCCAGGTGGGATCCAGATGCGTCATGCGGGTGAAAATCGCCATCGCCAGGCCGATGATAAAACCGCCGATCAGATTGACCATCAGCGTACCGAGCGGAATGTGGGCGTTCAGCGGATTCATTTTCATACTTACCGCCCAGCGCAAAACGCTGCCGACGCCGCCGCCGATAAATACGGCCAGTAAAGAGCTCAACATGGGGCAACTACCTTTCAATCAGAGAAATTCACGAGGCTCGGAAAGGGACAGGCGTAACGCTACGCGCCTCTCTCCGAGAGGTTACGTAGACATCATCAGCCTGTGAAGGCGGTTAGGGAGGAATGTCATCTCCAGCGTGCCGCACGGCCTTTTTCGCCGCACCCGGTGGATGTTACACCTAATGCCGCCTATTTTGTAGTATCGACACTCTGCGAGGTAAAACGGATGGAAATCAGAACGGCGCGTCTGAGCGACCGGCACGCTATCGCTGAATTAATGACGGCGCTGGATTATCCCGGCACCGAGGCGTTTCTGACACAGCGGATGCACCAACTTCTGGCGCACCCGGACGAGGCGTTGCTGGTGGCGGAGCAGGGCGAACAAGTGCTGGGCGTGTTGTCGTTGCATTTTCTGCCGCAGTTGGCGTTGGCCGGCGACATTGGCCGCATCAGCTATTTTTGCGTCGACGATCGGGCGCGCGGCGCGGGCGTAGGGCGGCTGTTGCTGGCGGCAGGTGAGGCGCTGGCGCGCCGTCGCGGCTGCGATCGGCTGGAAGTCCATTGCCACAGCCGCCGCGAGCGGGCGCATGCGTTTTACCGGCGTGAAGGCTTTGTCGAAGCGCCGAAGTATTTTGCCAAGTTATTAAGTCAGTAAGTTACTCCCCTGGCGGCGCCGCCGTTTCCAGCCGGTTGCGGCCATTCTGCTTCGCCCGATAGAGCGCGCCGTCGGCCGCTTTCAGCCAGTCCAGATAACCGCCCAGCGCGGGGTGGTAGTTAGCGATGCCGGCGCTGATCTGCAGCCGCAGCTGCGGCGCCTCCTTGAAGCTGACCGCGTCCAGCCGCTGCTGGATGCGGCGCAGAACGATTTCCGCCTGCTCAGCACTGGTGTTCGGCAGCACTGCGCCAAACTCGTCGCCGCCGTAGCGCCCGACGATATCCACGTTGCGCATGCCGATCAGCAGCTCTTCCGCCAACGCCGCCAGGGCTTCATCTCCCAGCGGATGGCCGAAGGTGTCGTTGATGGTTTTGAAGCGATCGATATCCATCAGGATCAGCGTGGCGTTATCCTGGTAGCGGCGGCAGCTGTCGAACTGGCGATGCAGCAGGTGCTCCCAGTGGCGGCGGTTATACAGGCCGGTCAGCCCATCGCGGGTGCTGATGCGCTGCAGCTCCTGTTTCTTTTCCGCCAACCGTTTGGCGGTGCGGTAGGTCACCAGCCCGAGCAGCGTCGGATAAAGGTAGATCATCGGCAGGCACAGATAGATTTGCAGCGCCGTGCTGTGCGGGTGAAACGGGAAGCCGAGCAGCGCGGCGGTGAGCATCGCCGTAGCCAGTTGAATGGCCAATCCTTTCACAAACAGCGTTTTGCCGGCTGAAGCGATGTTATTCATGCTCATCATCGACAGGATGACGATGGCGGGCAGCGCGTTGAACGCCATCATCGCCGCCCAGAAGCCGCCGAAGGCGGAGTCGATCAAGAGGTTGCGGATCTCGGCTTTGAACGGATCTTTGGCGCGGCAGGCCAGGCGATAGGCGAGATGCGGCCAGAGAAAGCCGTGAAAGGCCAGCAATAGCCAGACCGCCGTGGGCGGAGCCAAGGGGTAGAGCGCGGCGCAAACGCAGATAAAGCCGAGCCCCAGACCGGCGACGCGGGGCAGATAGGTGCGTTTGGCGAAGCTGAGGCCGGATTTTCGGGCATCGAAAATGGGTGGAGCAATATACATCCGGCATCTCCCTGATAAGCATCACGGCAGAGTAGCATGCGGGTGATAAACTAAGAATAGTCTGGGATTCACGCCGTGAAGCCGTGTGGCATTCCTGCGACGGATCTCACTCTGTTACATGTTGCGGTTGTGCGAGCTGAAGGAAAGTCGCTAAATATTCGCAGGCAAGGTCAGTTTTTCTCGCTGTTCACGCAGCGCTCTATGATAAGAAGGTGAGTATGGAAGGTATCAGCATTACCAAACTTCTGGTGATTGCGGTGTTGGTGATTTTACTGTTCGGCACCAGCAAACTGCGCACGCTCGGCGCCGATCTTGGCGCGGCGCTGAAAGGCTTTAAAAAAGCCGTAGGCGACGACAGTACGCCGCCGGCCGCCGGCAACAATGCCGCCGAAAGCCAGTCCGCGCAGCAGAGCGTCGAGAAGAAAGACGTTTAATCCCGTCTGATGGCGCACAATAAAAAACGGATGCCTTGCGGACATCCGTTTTTTGGCGTTTTCGCCGTCTTTAGCGTAACAAACTATTACGCGTTATTTCACTTCCATCCCTTTGGCCTGCAGATCGGCGTGGTAAGATGAACGCACGAACGGGCCGCAAGCAGCGTGGGTGAAGCCCATCGCCATCGCTTCTTCTTTCATCTCGTCAAACTCGGCAGGGCTGACGTAGCGTTGCACCGGCAGGTGGTGGCGGCTTGGCTGTAGGTACTGGCCCAGCGTCAGCATAGTCACGCCGTGGCGACGCAGATCGCGCATCACTTCAATGATTTCCGCGTTGGTTTCACCCAGGCCGACCATCAGGCCGGATTTGGTCGGGATATCCGGGTGCGCTTCTTTAAAGCGCTCCAGCAGCTTCAACGACCACTCGTAGTTGGCGCCCGGGCGTACCTGGCGGTAGACGCGCGGCACGTTTTCCAGGTTGTGGTTGAACACGTCCGGCGGCGTGGCGGTGAGGATCTCCAGCGCGCGATCCATACGGCCGCGGAAGTCCGGCACCAGCGTTTCAATTTTGATGTTCGGGCTCTTGGCGCGGATGGCTGAGATGCAGTCGGCAAAGTGCTGAGCGCCGCCGTCGCGCAGATCGTCGCGGTCAACCGAGGTGATCACCACATAACGCAGCGCCATGTCGGCGATGGTTTGCGCCAGCTTTTCCGGCTCGTTGGCGTCCGGCGCGATCGGGCGGCCGTGAGCCACGTCGCAGAACGGGCAGCGACGGGTGCAGATGGCGCCGAGGATCATAAAGGTGGCGGTACCGTGGTTGAAACACTCGGACAGGTTAGGGCACGAGGCTTCCTCACAGACGGAGTGCAGGCCGTTTTTACGCATCGCGGCTTTGATGCCCTGAATGCGCGTAGAGTCGGCAGGCAGTTTGATCTTCATCCACTCGGGTTTACGCAACAGCTCCTGCCGTTCGGTGACCACCGTTTTGACCGGGATCAGCGCCATTTTGTCAGCATCGCGGTATTTTACGCCGCGTTCCATCTGAATTGGTTTACTCATAATCGTGCAGGTTCCAGTTACGAAGCTCGACCGTCTGGTAGCCGAGTAAATGAACAAATTCCTGTACCAGGATTGGGTGTATGTCTTCAATGCCAACGCCGGGCGCCAGCGCGCTGACCTGCGTCATCTGCATGCCGGCGTAACCGCAAGGGTTGATGCGTTGGAAGGGGCTGAGATCCATCGCCACATTCAGGGCCAGGCCGTGGAATGAGCTGCCTTTGCGGATCCGCAAACCCAACGAACAGATTTTCTGCTCCCCCACGTACACGCCGGGCGCATCCGGACGGGCGCGCGATGCGAGGCGGAAGTGGGCGAGGGTGTTGATAACCGTATCTTCTATCGCCGTGACCAATTGGCGTACGCCGACCTTATTGCGCTTCAGATCGACCATCACGTACATCACCTGCTGGCCCGGCCCGTGGTAGGTCACCTGGCCGCCGCGATCGCTCTGGACAACCGGGATATCGCCGGGCATCAGCACGTGTTCGGCTTTGCCGGCCTGGCCCTGGGTGAATACCGGGTGATGCTGCACCAGCCACAGCTCGTCCGGCGTAGTCTCGGTACGACTGTCGGTGAAGTTATGCATGGCTTGGGATACAGGCGCGTAGGGCTGCAACCCCAGCTGACGCAAAATGATCTTGTCTGGTTGCAAAAGAGTCATCGTCAGGTTACAGAAGTGGTAAAGCCATTATACCGGGCGCTCCGGCTGGCGGCCAGCCTTTCGCTGACCAAAAATGCGCAACCCGGGAAGACGCTGCGCCATCCCGGGTTGATAAGCAGGGTTTTATGCTGGAATTACAGCACCATGCGAACAATTTCAATGTTGCCCAACTCTTCGTACAGGGTTTCGACCTGCTCGATGTGAGTGGCGTTGATGGTGATGGAGACCGAGTGGTAGTTGCCTTTGCTGCTTGGCTTAACCTGCGGGTTGTAATCGCCCGGCGCATGGCGCTGCACCACTTCAACTACCTGGTCAACCAGCTCAGGCTGCGCCAGGCCCATCACCTTGTAGGTAAACGAGCAAGGGAATTCGAGCAGTTCGTTCAGTTTAGTTTTTTGCATGTGCGTGCGCTCCAGAGTGCTAGCTAATCTATAAATTATAACTCCCGCCGGGGCGGGAGTTAATGTTATTCAGTATATGGGGGCAATTTCGCCCGTTTCAACCGTTAACCGAACCAGTGGTGGAACATCAGTTTGATGTAGTCCACGATGCGGCTGAAGAAACCACCTTCTTTCACTTCGTTCATCACCACCAGCGGACGCTGGTCGATGGTTTTGCCGTCCAGCTGGAAGTTGATGCTGCCCACCACCTGATTTTTCGCCAGCGGCGCGTGAATTTCCGGCGTGTTCAGCACATAACTGGCCTTCAGATCTTTCATGCGGCCGCGCGGGATGGTCAGGTAAACGTCTTTATCCACGCCCAGCTCAACGCGGTCGGCATCCCCGAACCAGACCGGCTCGGAGGCGAACTCTTTACCGACTTTCAGCGGCGCCACGGTTTCGAAGAAGCGGAAGCCCCAGGTCAGCAGTTTCTTGCTCTCGGCTTCGCGGCCTTTGTAGGTGCGGCCGCCCATCACGGCAGAGATCAGACGCATCTGGCCTTCGGTCGCCGAAGCCACCAGGTTGTAGCCCGCCGCGTCGGTGTGGCCGGTTTTGATGCCGTCGACGTTCAGGCTGTTATCCCACAGCAGACCGTTGCGGTTCATCTGGCGGATATTGTTGAAAGTGAACTCTTTTTCTTTGTAAATCGCGTACTCTTCCGGCACGTCGCGGATCAGCGCCTGGCCGATCAGCGCCATGTCGCGCGCCGAGCTGTACTGGCCCTGGGCATCCAGGCCGTGTACCGTCTGGAAGTGAGTGTTCTGCAGGCCCAGCTTGCTGACGTAGGTGTTCATCAGGTTGACGAACGCGTCCTGGCTGCCGGCGACGTAGTCGGCCATCGCCACGCAGGCGTCGTTACCGGACTGCAGGTTGATGCCGCGGGTCAGTTTGGAGACCGGCACGCGATCGCCCGGCTTCAGGAACATCAGCGAGGAACCTTTGAACACCGGGTTGCCGGTCGCCCAGGCGTCCTGGCCGACGGTCACCAGATCGTCCTGGCCGATTTTGCCCGCTTTCAGCGCCTGGCCGATGACGTAGCTGGTCATCATTTTGGTCAGGCTGGCCGGATCGCGACGCGCATCGGCGTTCATCTCGGCCAGCACCTTGCCGGAGTTGTAATCAATCAGGATGTACGCTTCCGCATCGATCTGCGGGACACCTGGGATCATGGTTTTGATGTTAACGTCATCGGCATGTGCAACGGAGGCTGCGCTCATTGCGATAACGGTGCCGAGTGCGATGCTTTTGATTAAGCGAAAAGAAGTTACTTGTTTCATGATCGGGACTACAACATCCGTGAAAGTAAAGTTAAAAAACGAGCCACACTATAGCAGATGCGATCCCGGCAGGCATTATCCATTCATCTGACTAATTGCGGTTAGTGCCCTTTTAGCTGCAAGAAAATGTTTCAGCTAAATAACCGCTTAACAGCCGTGAATGCCCGCCGGGTTTAACGCTCAGGGTGCAGCAGTAACGAAAGACTGTTGTTGCGCTTCGCTGGCCAGGCGTTG
Organism: Serratia sp. CY81684; assembly: GCF_052166595.1. Taxonomy (NCBI): domain Bacteria; kingdom Pseudomonadati; phylum Pseudomonadota; class Gammaproteobacteria; order Enterobacterales; family Yersiniaceae; genus Serratia; species Serratia sp. CY81684. Next base: position 243,724 of record NZ_JBJNOO010000001.1, read on the forward strand.
TTGCAGTTGGGCCGCCTGCTGACGGCTGCTGAACGGGCCGAGCTGGACGCGGTAAACATTGCCGTTGGCCGCTACTTTGCCCGGTACGCCAAACTGTTGGCTCAGGCTTTGCTGCCAGCTCTGGGCGCGCTCGGCGCTGCTCAACGCACCGACCTGCACCACGTAGCCGCCGGAGGAGGAAGCGGCAGCCATGCCGGCAGCGGCAGCGCCGGCCGCGACCGGTGCGGCTACTGCGGCGGCTTCAGGCTCGGCACTTTCCAGCACGCCGGCCGGTAATGCGCTTGGCGCGCCGAGGAAACCACTGCGGCCGTTGGCGGCGTTGCCGGCATTCGCAGGCGCGTCGTCATCGGTGCGCAGGGTGCTGTTATCAATAGGGCGCACCGCCGCGCCGCTGGCGACCGGCACGTCCTGTTGGATCGGGGTGCCCATGCTGCTGGAGCCAAGATCCGGGCGCGCCGGCAATGCGTAGCTCTGTTTCGCCACGATGGTGCCGATGGTGCCAGGGCCGCTCAGCGTGCCGTCCGGCGCCACGTTGATGAAATCGACTTTGACCTTGGTGTTGTTGGACAGGTTGAGGCGATCGGCGGCGGCTTTCGACAGATCGATGATACGGCCCTTGGTGTAAGGCCCGCGATCGTTGACGCGCACCACCAACTGACGGCCGTTGGCCAGGTTGGTGACGCGCACGTAGCTTGGGATCGGCAGCGTTGGGTGGGCCGCAGTCAGGCCATTAGGATCGAACTGCTCGCCCAGCGCGGTGGTGTTGCCGTTGGCCTCTTCGCCATACCAGGCCGCCAGGCCGGTCTGCGAGAAGTTCTGCGGATCTTTTACGATGCGGTAAGTATCGCCATTAACCTTATAATCCTGCATGTTATTAGGGTTATAGGGTTCATATTGAGGCTCGACGCCACCGATTTCCACCACCGGGCCGTTGTACGGCTGCTGTGGCGCCTGCTGTTCCGTGGTCGGGGCGGTACAGGCGGAGAGCAACACCGCCGCGACGCCGATCCAAAGCCATTCCTTACGCATTACTCACCTCTTATAAACTTTTAGACAGCATTTTCCGATGCGTGTGGATCGACATGATGATGCCGAAACCGGCCATCAACACTATCAGCGCCGAACCCCCGTAACTGACCAGAGGCAAAGGTACGCCAACTACCGGCAAAATGCCACTGACCATACCGATGTTAACAAAGACATAAACGAACAAAATCAGCATCAAGCCGCCGACCATCACGCGGCCGAAGGTGGTTTGCGCCTTGGCGGCGATCATCAGCCCGCGAATGATCACCAGCAGGTAGAGCGCCAGCAGCACCAACACCCCGATCAGCCCCAGCTCTTCGGCCAACACGGCGAAGATAAAGTCGGTATGGCGCTCCGGCAGGAACTCCAGCTGCGACTGGGTGCCGTGCAGCCAGCCCTTGCCGGACAGGCCGCCGGAGCCGATGGCGATCTTGGATTGAATGATGTGATAACCGGCGCCGAGCGGGTCGCTTTCCGGATCGAGCAGCATCATCACGCGGTCGCGTTGATAACCGTGCATCAGGAAGAACCACAGCACCGGGATAAAGGCCGCCAGCGCGACGGCGGCGACGGCGATCAGTTTCCAGCTCATGCCCGACAGAAACAGCACGAACAGGCCGGAGGCGGCGATCAGGATCGACGTGCCGAGATCCGGCTGCGCGGCCACCAACAGCGTCGGCAGGAAGATCAGCACCAGCGCGATGGCGGTGTTTTTCAGCGAAGGCGGGCAGACATCGCGGTTCATAAAGCGTGCCACCATCAGCGGCACGGCGATCTTGGCGATTTCCGACGGCTGGAAGCGCACCACGCCGAGATCCAGCCAGCGCTGCGCGCCTTTACTGATCTGCCCAAAGGCGTCCACCAGGATCAGCAAAATCACGCAGAAAATATACAGATAGGGCGCCCAGCTTTCGTATACGCGCGGCGGGATCTGCGCCATGACGGCCATCACGATCAGCCCCATGACGATCTGCCCGATCTTGCGCTCCATCATGCCGATGTCCTGGCCGCTGGCGCTCCACATCACGAAGGCGCTGTAGACCAGCAGAGCCAGGATCAGCAGCAGGAACGTCGGATCGATGTGGATTTTGGTCCAGATCGAGCCTTTTTGTTGGCTTTCAGTCATGTTCTACCTTAGTCACCTTCTACGCCAGGCGGCAGCGGGGCCTCGCTTGGCAATTGCGTATTGTTGTCGCCCAGCAGAATATGGTCGAGGATCTGGCGGGTGATGGTGCCCACCGCCGGACCGGAGCCGCCGTTTTCCAGAATGATGGCGACCGACACCGTCGGGTTGTTGAACGGCGCAAAGGCGGTCATCAGCTTGTGATCGCGCAGGTGCTCCGCCAGTTTATGGGCGTTGTAGGTTTCGTAACCGAAGACCTGTGCGGTGCCCGATTTCGCCGCGGCTTTATAAGATGCGTCCGCAAAGTACTTGCGCGCCGTCCCGTTCGGACGGTTGGCCACACCGTACATGCCGTCTTTGGCGATTTCCCAGAAGCCGGAGTGAATATCGCCGATCTGCGTGCTCTCTTCCTGTTTGAACGGCACCAGCGCGCCGTTGACGCGGGTGCTCTGCAGCAGGTGCGGCGTTTTGACGGTACCGTCGTTGATCAGGGTGTTCAGCGCCTTGGCCATCTGGATCGGCGTGGCGGTCCAGTAACCCTGGCCGATGCCCACTGGAATGGTGTCGCCCTGATACCACGGTTTTTTATAGCGTTTCAGCTTCCATTCGCGCGTCGGCATCAGGCCGGAGCGCTCTTCGGCCAGATCGATGCCGGTGTACTGGCCGTAACCGAATTTGGTCAGCCAGCTCGACAGCCGATCGATCCCCATATCATAGGCGACCTGATAGAAGTAGGTATCCGCGGATTCTTCCAGTGCTTTGGTGACGTTCAGGCGGCCGTGCCCCCATTTTTTCCAGTCGCGAAAGCGTTTTTCCGAGCCGGGCAGTTGCCACCAGCCGGGATCGAACACTACGGTGTTCTTGGTGATCACCCCGGCGCTGAGTGCCGACACGGCGATATAAGGTTTCACCGTCGACGCAGGCGGATAAACCCCCTGCGTGGCGCGGTTGATCAGCGGGCGATTCGGATCGTTCAGCAGACCCTGATAGTCCTTGCTGGAAATGCCGTCCACGAACAGGTTCGGATCGTAGCTCGGATTGGACACCATCGCCAGGATGGCGCCGGTGCGCGGATCGCTCACCACTACCGCGGCGCGGCTGCCAACCAGCAGTTGCTCGATATAGCGCTGCAGATCAAGATCGAGCGTCAGGTAGACGTCCTGGCCGGCGGAAGGCGGCTGCTCGTGCAATTGGCGGATCACCCGGCCGCGGTTGTTGACTTCAACCTCTTCGTAACCGGTTTTACCGTGCAGCGTGTCTTCGTAATAGCGTTCGATGCCCAGCTTGCCGATATCGTGGGTGGCGGCGTAGTTGGCCAGCTTGCCGTCTTTATCCAGACGTTCAACGTCGCGGTCGTTGATCTTCGACACATAGCCGGTGACGTGGGTGAGGGCGGATCCGTAAGGATAGTAGCGGCGCTGGTAGCCTTTCACTTCCACGCCGGGGAAGCGGAACTGATTGACCGCAAAGCGGGCGACCTGCACTTCGGTCAGCGCGGTTTTCACCGGAATAGAGACGAAACGGCGCGAGCGCTTGCGCTCTTTTTCGAAATTGGCGATGTCGTCGTCAGTCAGATCGACCACCGTGCGCAGCGCCTGCAGCGTGGCCTTGAGATCGTCGACCTTCTCCGGCATCAACTCCAGCTGATAAATGGTGCGGTTGAGCGCCAGCGGGGTGCCGTTGCGATCGTAGATAATGCCGCGGCTGGGCGCGATGGGCACCAGTTTGATGCGGTTTTCGTTGGAGCGGGTGCGGTAATCCTCGACGCGGACCACTTGCAGATTATACAGGTTGGCGATCAGGATGCCGGACAGCACCAGGATGACCAGGAACGCCACCAGGGCGCGGCGTACAAACAGGGCGGATTCAGCCGTATAGTCGCGAAAAGGGTTACGTTCTATTTTCATCCCGCTGCTTTATTTCACTCTGTCACGGTCACCACCGGCTATTCCCGGTGGTAAGGATGATTTGTTGTAATACTCCAGGCGCGGTAGAGGCTTTCGGCCACCAGGACGCGCACCAAAGGATGCGGCAGCGTCAACGGAGAAAGTGACCAGCTCTGCTCGGCAGCGGCTTTGCAGGCGGGCGCCAGCCCTTCCGGGCCGCCGATCAGCAAGCTGACGTTGCGGCCATCCTGCTTCCAGCGCTCAAGCTGCTGCGCCAGCTGCGGCGTTTCCCACGGCGTGCCTGGGATATCCAGCGTAACGATGCGGTTGCCTTTGCCCACCGCCGCCAGCATTTGTTCGCCTTCCTTGTCCAGAATGCGTTTGATGTCGGCGTTTTTGCCGCGTTTGCCGGCCGGGATCTCGGTCAGCTCAAACGGCATATCTTTGGGAAAGCGGTGCAGGTAATCCATAAAGCCGGTTTGCACCCAGTCTGGCATTTTGGTGCCGACCGCCACCAATTGCAGTTTCACCGCTTAGCTCCAGAGTTTTTCCAGCTCGTACAGGCGACGGCTTTCTTCCTGCATCACGTGTACGATCACTTCGCCCAGATCGACCACGATCCAGTCGGAGGCTTCCTGGCCTTTCATGCCGTACAGCTCCATGCCCGCGGCGCGGGATTCCTGCACCACGTGGCTGGCGATCGACATCACGTGGCGCGTTGAGGTGCCGGTGCAGATGATCATGCAATCGGTGATGCTGGATTTGCCCTGGACGTCCAGAGCGACAATGTCTTGGCCTTTCAGATCATCGATTTTATCGATGACGAAATCTTGGAGCGCTTTACCTTGCAAAGGTTCCCCCTCGGGTGTGTTCTGTTCAGTCGGCTGCGGCGGGCAAAATGCGCGCGCCGCGGCGTAACCGAATAATGGTTTCGGCAGGCTGCCGCTGAAAGCCAGCTAACTGGTGACTGCCCGGCCAGCTAAGGTTTCCGGGGTTTTCAGCGGATACCTGAAAAATAGCGGCGCAGTATATCACGCACCTTTCACTAGCGATATAAACCCTGCAACTCGATATAGCGCTGCACCGGGCGCGGCAGCAGGTCGTCGCAGTTGAGGCCCTGATGGCGGCGCTGGCGGATCTCGGTGGCGGAAATTTCCAGCTCCGGCGTATCGGCCAAATAGATATGGCCGTGCGGGCGACGGCTGAGCAGCGCCGGGTCGGCGGTGCGATGGCGTTCCAGCCACTGCTGCAGTTCCGGCGTGTCCATGCGATCGTTATAGCCCGGGCGCGCCAGCACCAGCAGGTGGCAGACGTCCAACAGCGCCTGCCAGCGGTGCCACTTATGCAGCGTCAGCAGCGAGTCCTGGCCAATAATAAACGCCAGCGGTTGGGCGGCGCCACGCTCTTTACGAATCGTTTCCAACGTCTCGATGGTGTAGGAGGGCGTGGTGCGGTGCAGTTCGCGATCGTCGACCGCAAACAGCGGGTTGCCGGCGATCGCCAGCTCGACCATCTTCAGGCGCTGTTGCGCATTGGCCTCCGGCTGCGGGCGGTGCGGCGGCACATGGTTAGGCAGCAGCGTGACGCGATTCAGGCCCACTTCGGCGGCCAGCGCCTCCACCGGCCGCAGGTGGCCATAGTGGATCGGATCAAAGGTGCCGCCGAACAGCGCGTGCAAAACGGTGGGGTGTTCCGGGTTAGTGGGCATCGCTAAAACTCGTGGCCAGGGGTTTGCCGCACAGCAGCATCGACAGGGTTTCCAGTTCCGGCCAGACCGACTGGCCATAGTCCTGCTTGAGGGTCAGCTCGATTTGCGTCAGCAGCTGTACCGCCTGCTGCAGCTGGGGGCCGGACAGGCGTTGCAACGCCTGGGTCACCAACGGGCGGCGGTTCTGCCAGACCTTGTGCTGATCGAACAGCGAGCGCAGCGGCGCGGAAGCCATGCGGCGCTGCAGCGTCAGCAACAGCAGCAGTTCGCGCTGCAGGGTGCGCAGCAGGATCACCGGCTCCACGTCCTCTTGCTGCAACTGCTGCAAAATATGCCAGGCGCGCTTGCTCTTACCGGCCAGCAGGGCATCCAGCCAGTGGAACGGCGTGAAGTGAGCGGCGTCGTTCACCGCCTGCTCGACGCGCGGCAGGGTGAGCTTGCCGTCCGGGTGCAGCAGCGACAGCCGCTCCAGCGCCTGCGACAGCGCCAGCAGGTTGCCTTCGTAGCAGTAGCACAGCAGCTGATTGGCCGCGTCGTCCAACTCCAGTTTCATCGACTTGGCGCGCGCCGCGACCCAGCGCGGCAGCTGCGCCTGTTCAGGCGTCTGGCAACTGACGAGAGCGCCGTGTGGGCTGAGCGCCTTGAACCAGGCGCTGTTTTCCTGCGCTTTGGTGAGGCGCGGGCCGCGCAGGATCAGCAGAATATCCTCGTGCAGCAGCGTGGCAAGCTTGGTCAGCTGTTCGCCGATCGGCGCCGTCGGGCCGTTTTCCGGGAAGATCAGCAGCAGCGTCTGGCGGCTGGCGAACAGGCTCATCGCCTGGCAGATGCCGAAGATGGCGTCCCAGTCGGTATGGGCGTCGAGGGAAATGCTGTAGTGCTCGCTGAACTGCTGCTGTTGCGCGGCCTGCCGGAGTAAATCCTGGCTCTCCTGCAGCAGCAGCGGTTCATTGCCGCTCAATAAATAACAAGCGCGCAGCCCCTCACGGAGCTGCGCGGCAAGTTGTTCCGGATAAATACGGATCATTGTGCGGTTTGGCTTGCCGCTCGTTCGCCGGCGGCAGCGGCTTTCTGCCGGTTTTCTTCTTCCGCCGCATGCACGGTCAGCAGTTTACGCACCAGTTGCTGCGCCGCCTGCTCACGCATTTCCTGGCGAATGATCTCCTGCTCGGAGTCCTTGGCCAGCGCGGTCAGCGGGTTGTCGAAGAACGAACGGAACACTTTCACCGACAGCGGATACAGGTCGTGGCCCGGGAGCAGCACCTGCGCCTGCACGGTCAGCACCAGCTGGTACTCGGCGGTTTTACCGTCCTGGAAGATCGAGGCGGTATCCTGGCTTTCCGTCGCGCCGAGGATGCGCAGAGAAGGCACGTCTTTACGCTTCGGATCGCTGACGATGGTCACGGCGTTCAAACGCAGCTGCTCACGCACCGCGCGCGTCAATGGCCCGTAAGGATCCGAACTGTCCAGGATCAGCGTTTTCATTTCATTAGGCACCTGCGTGGTGCCACGCAGGTGAAAACCGCAGCCGGCGGTGACCAGCACCGCCAACCCCAGCAACAGCGTCAGAATACGTTGTCGCACAACTCCTCCTTGTGTTAACCCACAACCAGGTTAAGCAGTTTGCCCGGAACGTAAATCACTTTGCGAATCGTGACGCCGTCCAGATATTTAGCCACCAGATGCTCTTCGGCAGCGCGCGCGCGCACTTGCTCTTCGGTCGCATCGGCAGATACGGTGATTTTAGCGCGAACCTTGCCGTTCACTTGCACCACCACCAGCTTGGAGTCCTCGACCATCGCCTGTTCGTCGGCAACCGGCCATGGCGCGGTGTCCACGTCGCCTTCGCCACCCAGCGCCTGCCACAGGGTGAAGCACACGTGAGGGGTGAACGGATACAGCATGCGCACCACGGCCAGCAGCGCTTCTTGCAGCAGCGCGCGATCCTGCTCGCTCTCCTGCGGCGCGCGGGCCAGCTTGTTCATCAGCTCCATCACGGCGGCGATTGCGGTGTTGAAGGTCTGACGGCGGCCGATATCGTCGGTCACCTTGGCGATGGTTTTGTGCAGATCGCGGCGCAGCGCTTTCTGATCTTCGTTCAGCGACGCCACGTTCAGCGGCTGTACCGCGCCTTTTTCCACGTGATCATAGGCCAGTTTCCACACGCGTTTCAGGAAGCGGTTAGCCCCTTCCACGCCGGATTCCTGCCACTCCAGCGTCATTTCTGCCGGTGAAGCGAACATCATGAACAGACGCACGGTGTCCGCGCCGTATTTTTCCACCATCTCCTGCGGGTCGATGCCGTTGTTTTTCGACTTCGACATTTTGCTCATGCCAGCATAGACCAGTTCACGGCCTTGCGGATCCGTAGCCTTGATGATGCGGCCCTTGTCGTCGCGCTCGACGGTGGCGTCAACCGGGGATACCCAGACGCGCTCGCCGCTGTTGCCGGTGTAGTAGAAGGCGTCGGCCAGCACCATGCCCTGACACAGCAGGCGCTTGGCCGGCTCATCGGAATCCACCAGGCCCGCATCGCGCATCAGCTTGTGGAAGAAGCGGAAGTACATCAGGTGCATGATGGCGTGCTCGATGCCGCCGATATATTGATCGACCGGCAGCCAGTAGTTGGCGGCAGCCGGATCCAGCATGCCCTGGTCATACTGCGGGCAGGTGTAGCGCGCGTAGTACCAGGAGGACTCCATAAAGGTGTCGAAGGTGTCGGTTTCGCGCAGCGCCGGCTGGCCGTTGACGGTGGTCTTCGCCCACTCAGGGTCGGCCTTGATCGGGCTGGTGATGCCGTCCATGACCACGTCTTCCGGCAGGATCACCGGCAGCTGGTCTTCCGGCGTCGGCATTACGGTGCCGTCTTCCAGCGTCACCATCGGGATTGGCGCACCCCAGTAACGCTGACGGGAGACACCCCAGTCGCGCAGACGGTAGTTAACCTTACGCTGGCCTACGCCCTTGGCGACCAGTTTGTCGGCGATGGCGTTGAAGCCCGCTTCATTGTCCAGACCGTCGAACTCGCCGGAGTTGAACAGCGCGCCTTTGTCGGTCATCGCTTCGGCGCTCACGTCAGGCTGGCTGCCGTCGAGGTTCAGGATCACCGGTTTGATCGGCAAATCATATTTGGTGGCGAATTCCCAGTCGCGCTGGTCGTGCGCCGGTACCGCCATCACGGCGCCGGTGCCGTATTCCATCAGCACGAAGTTGGCGACCCATACCGGCAGCTTCTCGCCGCTCAGCGGGTGGACCACGAACAGGCCGGTCGGCATGCCTTTCTTCTCCATCGTCGCCATTTCGGCTTCGGCCACTTTGGTGTTGCGGCATTCGTCGATGAACTCGGTCAGCGCCGGATTGTTGCGCGCGCCCTGTTGCGCCAGCGGGTGGCCCGCGGCGACCGCCACGTAGGTGGCGCCCATGAAGGTGTCCGGGCGGGTGGTGTAAACCGTCAGCTTCTCTTCGCTGTCCGCCACGTCGAAGGTGATTTCCACGCCTTCGGAGCGGCCAATCCAGTTGCGCTGCATGGTTTTCACCTGCTCCGGCCAGCTTTCAAGCGTGTCCAGATCGTTCAGCAGCTGATCGGCGTAAGCGGTGATTTTGATGAACCACTGCGGGATCTCTTTACGCTCGACCTTGGTGTCGCAGCGCCAGCAGCAGCCGTCGATAACCTGTTCGTTGGCCAGCACGGTCAGATCGTGCGGACACCAGTTCACCGCCGAAGTCTTCTTGTAGACCAGGCCTTTTTCATACAGCTTGGTGAAGAACCACTGTTCCCAGCGATAGTATTCCGGCTGGCAGGTGGCGATTTCGCGATCCCAGTCGTAGCCGAAGCCCAGCAGTTTCAGCTGGTTCTTCATGTATTCGATGTTGTCGTAGGTCCACGGGGCCGGCGCGGTGTTGTTTTTCACCGCTGCGCCTTCCGCCGGCAGGCCGAACGCATCCCAGCCGATCGGCTGCAGTACGTTTTTGCCCAGCATGCGCTGATAGCGCGAGATCACGTCGCCGATAGTGTAGTTACGAACGTGGCCCATGTGCAGTCGGCCGGACGGGTAAGGCAGCATGGATAGGCAGTAGTACTTTTCCTTGCTGTCGTCTTCGGTAACTTTGAAAGTCTGCTTCTCTTGCCAGTGAAGCTGTACGTTCGATTCTATGTCTTCTGGACGGTATTGCTCTTGCATGGCGGCCGGTGGTCCTGTAGGTGTAAACCGTTGCCCCGGTCAGAGGCAACGCAATGAACATTTAGTATTCGTAGATCCGCATAGCATAGCTGATAAGGCCTCCCGGCAACAACTCCAAGCGCCTGACTCGGCGCATTTAAAAAAAACGCCGTCATGACACGGCTCACAACCTGCGGATCCCGCGTCTTGCCAAGTGACATCAGTCATTTACGGCTAAAATAAGAACAAGTAGCTTAGGGGGGATCCCTACAGCCAAGTCCGGCGCAGCGTTTATCGAGGAGAGTCTATGAACAAGGTTGCTCAGTATTACCGCGAATTGGTGGCATCGTTGAGCGAACGCCTGAAAAACGGCGAACGCGATATCGATGAACTGGTGGCCAGCGCGGAGCGGCGCTTGAACGAGGCCGAAGATTTGACCCGCGACGAAGTGCGGCAGGTGACGCAGGCGGTGCGGCGCGATCTGGAGGAGTTCGCTCGCAGCTATCAGGAGAGCCGGGACGAGTTTACCGACAGCGTGTTTATGCGCGTGATCAAAGAGAGCCTGTGGCAGGAACTGGCGGATATCACCGACAAAACCCAGCTGGAGTGGCGCGAGGTGTTCAAGGATGTCAGCCACCACGGCGTTTACCACAGCGGTGAAGTGGTGGGGCTGGGCAATCTGGTGTGCGAGCAGTGTCACTACCATTTGGCGTTTTACACGCCGGAGGTGCTGCCGCTCTGCCCGAAATGCGGTCACGACCAGTTCCAGCGTCGGCCGTTTGAACCTTGATGACGTTCCCCGCCAGGGCGGGGAACGCTAAGGCCGGCGTTTAACGGAACAGTTTCTTCAGCAGGTTGCTCAGGAAACCGCCGCTGACGGTTGCCGGGGTAACGTCCGCCTGCGCCGGTGCGCTGGCCGGTACGGCGACGCCGGCCGGGATTTTCTGCACGACTGCGATGCGGCTGTCCTGGGCGGTTTTCTCCGCCGCTTCCGGGCCATAGGCGAAGCCTTCCGCCAGCACGAATTCAACGTCGGTGATGCCGATAAAGCCCAGGAACAACTTCACGTACGGCGTGATGAGATCCGTCGGCGTGTCGGCGTGGATACCGCCGCGGCTGGAGATGACGATCGCTTTCTTGCCCGTCACCAGCCCTTCGGCGCCGGCGGAGGTATAGCGGAACGTCTGGCCGGCGCGGGCGATAAGATCGAAGTAGATCTTCAGCTGCGTCGGGATGTTGAAGTTGTACATCGGGGCGCTGATGATCAGCGTGTCGTGCGATTTCAGCTCGGCAATCAGCTCATCGGACAGCGCCAGGGTGCTTTGCTGATGCGGCGTCAGCGGTTTGTCGCCGGCGGTAAAGCCGGCCATCACTTCACCATCCAGCTCCGGCAGCGTTGGGTTGGCCAAATCGCGCACGGTGAACGTGTCTTCAGGGTGAGTTTCACGCCATTGTTCAACAAAAAAATCGACTAATTTTCCAGACTGGGAATATTCACCCAGAATGCTTGATTTCAGGACCAGTACGCGGCTCATTGGCTTATCTCCAGGCGAAGGCTAATCGGTAACGATGTCAGTCGGTGTAAATGCATGGTAGAGGCAAGCCATGAACAGTGATAGCGCAAAAATTCGCTGAGTTAAATCAAAAAAGTTGAATGAGGGGCGCGAGCGCGCCCCGATAGGATCAATAACGCGCTACGCGCTCGGCCAGCAGATCGATAAAGCCCTCGCGGTTGATGCCGGTCAGCACTTCCACGTTGGCCGCGTTGCCGGTTTGCTGGAAATAGTCCACCACCGTCATGCCGACGGTGTATTCCCCTTTGGTCTCCACGCCGACCCAGCGTTCAACGCCGGTGAACAGCTGTGGCGCCAGCAGCCAGGCGATGGTGCAGGGATCGTGCATCGCTGCGCCGGGCAGGCCGCGCGGATGGCTGAGGTACAGCGGCAGATAAAAATCGAGCATCTCCGCGACCGCCTGCGCGACCGGATTGTCTATCTGACGAATGCGCTCGATATCCTGCGGCAACACCAGCGCCTGATGGGTGACGTTCAGCCCGGCCATGGTCAGCGGCACGCCGGATTTCAGCACCATTTCGGCGGCTTCGGGATCGACGAAGATGTTGAACTCCGCCACCGGCGTAGTATTGCCGGCGTTCATGCCGCCGCCCATGAATACGATGCGCTCGATGCGGCTTTTCAACTCGGCATGCTGGGCCAGTAGCAGGGCGATATTGGTCATCGGGCCGGTCACCACCAGGGTTATCGGCTGCGGGCTGGCGCGCAGCAGGTCGGCGATCAGCTCGACGGCGCCGCGGGGATCGGGTTTGAGGGTCGGCGTCGGCAGGTGGGTGTTGCCCATGCCGGTTTTGCCGTGGACATAGTCGGCGATCACCAGCTCGCGCATCAGCGGGCCGCCGGCGACCGGGATGTCCTCGCGCTGCATCAGGGTCAGCAGGCCCAGCGCATTATGCAGGGTTTTCTCCGGCGTCTGGTTGCCGGCGGAGGTGGTAATGGCTTTGACGTCCAGCTCCGGCGAACGCAGCGCCATGGCCAGCGCGATGGCGTCGTCGAGGCCGGGATCGCAATCGATGATAATAGGGCGGGGCATGTTCTTTCTCCTCTGTTTGTTATCCAGCGAGCATCGGATCAAAACCGGGGAGAAACAAGCGCTTTTAGTGCCGGGAGAAAAGATGCGCCCCTGGCGGGGCGCATCGAGAGCGTTTAGTGCAGGATCTTGGCCAGGAAGTCCTTGGCGCGGTCGGACTCGGGGTTGTTGAAGAAATCGTCTTTGTTGCGGTCTTCGACGATTTTGCCTTCGTCCATAAAGATTACCCGATTCGCCACCTTGCGGGCGAAGCCCATTTCGTGGGTTACCACCATCATGGTCATGCCTTCGTTCGCCAGTTCGACCATCACGTCCAGCACTTCGTTGATCATTTCCGGATCGAGCGCCGAGGTCGGTTCATCGAACAGCATGGCGATAGGATCCATGCACAGCGCGCGGGCGATGGCGACGCGCTGCTGCTGGCCGCCGGACAGCTGGCCGGGGAACTTGTTGGCATGGGCGGAGAGGCCGACGCGTTCCAGCAGCTTCAGGCCCTTCTCGCGTGAGGCGGTCTTATCGCGCTTGAGCACTTTCACCTGCGCCAGCGTCAGGTTGTCGATGATCGACAGGTGCGGGAACAGCTCAAAGTGTTGGAACACCATGCCGACTTTGGCACGCAGCTGCGCCAGGTTGGTTTTCTTGTCGTTGACCGGGGTGCCGTTCACCAGGATGCTTCCCTGCTGGATCGGCTCCAGGCCGTTGACGGTTTTGATCAGGGTGGATTTGCCGGAACCTGAAGGACCGCAGACGACGACCACTTCGCCTTTTTTCACTTCGGTGGTGCAATCGGTCAACACTTGGAAGTGACCGTACCACTTGGAAACATTTTTCAGGGATATCATCAAACAGTCCTTTTCTTCAAATAGCTTACCAGCGCAGAGGCGGCGAGGCTGATAATAAAATAGACAAAACCGGCGAACAGGATCATTTCAACCTGGGTGCCGTCGCGTTCGCCGATGGTCGACGCGGTGCGGAAGAAGTCGGCCAGGCTCAGTACGTAAACCAGCGAGGTATCCTGGAACAGTACGATGCCCTGGGTCAGCAGCAGTGGCACCATAGCGCGGAACGCCTGCGGCAGGATCACCAGCCGCATGGACTGCCAGTGGGTCATGCCCAGCGCCAGCGCGGCGGAGGATTGGCCACGTGAGATGCTGATGATACCGGCGCGGATGATTTCCGAGTAATAGGCCGCTTCAAACAGGGAAAAGGCTACCATAGCCGAGATCAGGCGAATATCGGTTTTCGGCGACAGCCCTAGAACCTGTTGTAATAAGCTTGGAACCACCAGATAGAACCACAGCAGCACCATCACCAGCGGCACCGAACGGAACAGGTTGACGTACAGGGTGGCGAACCAGCTTATCGGCTTGAACGGCGACAGACGCATCACCGCCAGCACGGTGCCCCACAGGATGCCGACCACGATGGCGGTCACGGTGATCTTCAGCGTGATCACCATGCCTTGCAGCAGATAAGGGAAGCTTGGGACGATCGACGCCCAGTCAAATTCGTACATTATTTACTCCCCAGGTTGCCAGGCAACTGCACTTTCTTTTCGACCAGACGCATAAACAGCATGATAACGGCGTTGATGCCGATATAAGCCAGCGTGATGGCGGTAAAGGATTCATAGGCGTGTGCGGAGTAATCCAACAGCTTGCCGGCCTGTGCGGCCATGTCCACCAGGCCGATGGTGGAGGCGATGGCGGAGTTTTTGACCAGGTTGAGCATCTCCGAGGTCATCGGCGGCACGATCACCCGGTAGGCGTTCGGCAGCAGCACGTAGCGGTAGGTTTGCGGCAGCGTCAGGCCCATCGCCAGCCCGGCGGCTTTCTGGCCGCGCGGCAGGGACTGAATGGCGGCGCGCACCTGTTCGCAAACGCGGGCGGCGGTAAACAGCCCCAGGCAGAGCATGGAAGAGACGAAGAACTGCACGTTGGGATCCAGCTCGGTTTTGAACCAGGTGCCGATATTGGCCGGCAGCAGCTCGGGGATCACCAGATACCAGGTAAAGAATTGCACGATCAGCGGCACGTTGCGGAACAGTTCGACGTAACAGGTGCCGAGGGTGGAAAGAAAGCGGTTAGGCACGGTACGCAAGATACCGAACAGTGAACCGACGAAGAAAGCGATAATCCAGGCACAGACGGAGAGGGCCACCGTGACCTGAAAGCCGGACCAGATCCAGCCGAGGTAAGTGGTGTTCCCAAACGGGGCCTGCTGCAGGAAGATACCCCAGTTCCAATCTATTGACATAACAAACTCCGATAAACGGGCGCAGGGCGCCGAAGAGTGATGACTTGATGAGCGCCGATCGCCGCGCGGCCAGTCTGGCTGGCTTGTTGTGTACGGGTGTCGGTGATGCGCCTTGGGGAAAATGAGGGAGGGGAACGGCCCCCCTCATTCCTGTCTGTCCCAGTCATCAACTGGGCCGGTTTGGCCTGGCGGCCGCCCCGGCTTTTGTTCTATTTAGTTCAACGCTTTGTCGTTTGGCTCTTTGAACAGTTGCTTCATGTCGTCTGACAGTTCGAAGTTCATGTTGAGGTTTTTCGGTGGAATAGGCTGCTTGAACCATTTCTCAAACCACTTGGCCGCTTCACCGGAGGTTTGCGCCTGGGCGATGGTGTCATCGACCAGCTTTTTAAACTCAGGATCGTCTTTGCGCAGCATGCAGCCGTAGGCCTCTTTCGACTGCGGCGTGCCGATGATTTCCCACTGATCCGGTTTCTTGGCCTTGGCGCGTTCGCCCGCCAGCAGGGCATCATCCATCATGAAGGCCACGGCGCGGCCGCTTTCCAGCGTGCGGAAGGAATCGCCGTGGTCTTTGGCGCTGATGATGCGCATGTTCATCTTGTCGCTGTCGTTCAGCTTGTTCAGCAGCACTTCGGAGGTGGTGCCGGAGGTGACCACCACCGGTTTGCCGGCCAGGTCTTTAAAGTCTTTGATGTCGGAGCCTTTTTTCACCAGCAAGCGGGTGCCGACCACGAAAATGGTGTCGGAGAAGGCGGCCTGTTTCTGGCGCTCGAGGTTATTGGTGGTGGATCCGCACTCGAAATCATAGGTGCCGTTTTGCAGCAGCGGGATGCGGTTCTGCGAGGTAATCGGCAGCATTTTCACCTGCAGATTCGGCGCATTCAGCTTTTTCTTAACGGCTTCAACGATTTGGTTGGAGTAGTCCTGAGAGTAGCCCACAACTTTTTGTTGGTTGTCGTAGTAGGAGAACGGCACTGACGATTCGCGGTGGCCGACAACGATCACGCCATTGTCTTTGATTTTCTTCAGCGTACCGGTCAGGTCTTCCGCATGCGCCACGCTACCTGCCGCACCGAGCAGCAGTAACGATAACGCCAATTTACGCATTTGCATGGTCCAACTCCTTTGCTGTTGTTGTGGCTCTGACTAAAGAGCGTCAGGTTAAATCGACTGTTTATTGCTCAAGTTATAAAGATAGTCTTATGAACTGAACGCTGTTAAAAAATAACCGATTGTGAACACCTTGAAACTAAAATGTTTCATTTTTTGAGACGCCGCGCGCACCAAATCAATGCAACAAAACGTCGGCGCACCCGCGTGGTGCGCTTAATGCACCCAAAATGTGCGCAGGTGCGACAAAACGTCAGCAAAAGTAAACCGGCGCGCGATGTCGCCATAGATAAAAGCAAGGAGTGTGCCAGCCGCGTTGATTTAACGACGTTTTCTGACTGAGGCGGGGATATTGACGGGAACGCGGGGCGCGGCGGGCGCGCCCCGGCGAAGAGGATTATTTGCGGCGCAAGCCCAACATCAGCGCCCAGCCGCCCAGCAGCAGGGTAATCACCCACAGCGGTGTGGCGCCGAAACGCGCATAAGGCGTGACGCCGGTGGTCGGCGTGACCTTCACTTCGAGCACCTGGCGGGTAAACTGCGGGATCTCGGCGGTCACCTCGCCGTTGGCATCCACCGCGGCGGTGACGCCGTTATTGGTGCTGCGCAGCAGCGGCCGGCCGAGCTCCAGCGCCCGCATGCGCGCCATCTGGAAGTGCTGCCACGGGCCGATGGAGTGGCCGAACCAGGCGTCGTTGGAGATGGTCAGCAGGAAGTTGGTGTCCGGGCGGAAGTTATCGCGCACCTGCTGGCCCAGCACGATCTCGTAACAGATGGCCGCCGTCAGGTTGTAGCCGCGTACGCTGAGCTGCGGCTGCACGTAGTCGCCGCGGCTGAAACCGGACATCGGCAGATTGAAGAACGGTGCGATAGGGCGCAGCAGTTCACCCAGCGGCACAAACTCGCCGAACGGCACCAGGTGATGCTTGTTGTAGCGATCTTTGGCCGGGTAGCTGTACGGCGTCGGTTCGCCCAGCACGATGGCGCTGTTGTATTCCTGCACGCCTTGTGGGGTGGCGCGCGCATCGACGATGCCGGTGATCAGGCTGCTGTTCTTCGCCCGCATCAGGTCATCCATCATGGTCAGGAAGCCGTTCTGACGCGGCTCGAAGTCAGGGATGGCGGACTCTGGCCAGATGATGATCGGCGCCTTGCCCATGTAGGGGCGGGTTTCGTCCAGATAGGTTTGCAGCGTGCTGAGCAGAATGCTCGGATCCCACTTCATTGACTGGGGAATATTGCCTTGCACCATGGCGATGTTCACCGCTTTCTCCGGCTGCGGGGTAAACCACTGCAGCTGGCGCAGCGGCCACGGCAACAGCAGCAGCGCGGCGGCGATCACGGCTGCCGACAGGCGCCGTTGATTGACGGCGTACACCAGCAGGCCGGCGATGGCCATCAGCACAAAGGTGATGGCGTCAACACCCAGCAGCGGCGCGATGCCCTTCAGCGGGCCGTTGATCTGGCTGTAGCCGAACTGCAGCCACGGGAAGCCGGTCAGCACCCAGCCGCGCAGGAATTCGGTCACCTGCCACAGCGCCGGCGCGGCGATGGCCAGCCGCCACCAACTGGTGGCCGGCCACAGGCGCGTCAGCAGCCCGGCGAATAGCCCGGTGTACAGCGACAGGTAAGCGGCGAGCAGTACCACCAGAAAGACGTTGACGGCGAACGGCATGCCGCCGAAATCGGCGATGCTGACATACACCCAGTTGATGCCGCTGCCGAAAAGCCCGAAGCCCCAGACAAAGCCGAGCAGGGCGGACTGTTTGGTGGTGCGATTGAGGGTAACGGCCAGCAGGCCGAACAGGGAGACGATGGCCGCGGGCCAGAAGTCGTAGGGCGAGAACGCCAGCGTCCCGCCGGCACCTGACAACAGCGCCAGCAGGGCGCGAACCCGCTGGCGTTCAAGTAATGAGGCTTTAGCCATGTTGGATTTAATCTTCCAGTTTCGGTGGTGGAGAATCGTCCGGAATTTTTACATGAACCTGGATGATACGTCGACTGTCGGCCATGGCAACT
Organism: Serratia sp. CY81684; assembly: GCF_052166595.1. Lineage (NCBI taxonomy): Bacteria > Pseudomonadati > Pseudomonadota > Gammaproteobacteria > Enterobacterales > Yersiniaceae > Serratia > Serratia sp. CY81684. The sequence goes on from NZ_JBJNOO010000001.1 coordinate 261,610, forward strand.
TTAAATAGGTAACCTTCGATTTCAATGGTTTCCCCGCGCGCCGGCAGGTGGCCGAAGGCCTGCATCACCAGACCGCCGATGGTATCGACCTCGTCATCGCTGAAGTGGGTGCCGAAGGCTTCGTTGAAGTCTTCGATCGGGGCCAGCGCGCGCACGGTGTACATGTGGCGGCTGAGCTGGCGGATATCCAGATCGTCTTCGTCGTCGTATTCGTCTTCGATCTCGCCGACGATCAGTTCCAGGATATCTTCGATGGTGACCAGGCCGGACACGCCGCCGAATTCGTCAATGACAATCGCCATGTGATAGCGCTGGGAGCGGAATTCTTTCAGCATCCGGTCGACGCGCTTGCTTTCCGGCACCACCACCGCGGTGCGCAGCACCTTGTCGATGCTGAACGGCTCGGAATCTGCGCGCATGAACGGCAGCAGATCCTTGGCCATCAGGATGCCTTCGATGTGATCTTTGTCTTCGCTGATCACCGGGAAACGCGAGTGGGCGGAGTCGATAATCACGTCCAGGCACTCTTCCAGCGTCTGGTTGCGCTTGAGCGTCACCATCTGGGAGCGGGGGATCATGATGTCGCGCACGCGCTGTTCGGCGATATCCATCACGCCTTCCAGCATGTCGCGGGTATCGGGATCGATCAGGTCGTTTTGTTCGGAATCGCGGATCAGCTCGACCAGATCGCCACGGTTTTTGGGCTCGCCGTGGAACAACTGGTTAAGGATAAGAGTAAAGAACCCCTTCTTGGGACTGGGGCTGTCATTGCTTTGTGAATGGTCGTCGCTCATGGCGTTTTCGTTACTGTCACTCATGTCAGAGTTAAGGGGCGTCAGCGACAGCCCCGCAGAGGGGCTGTAGGGTAAACGGCTGACGTCAGACGGGGTCTTTTTCCGCCAGGTACGGATCAGGATAGCCCAGTCCGTGCATGATTTCGGTTTCCAAAGACTCCATTTCTTCGGCTTCATCGTCTTCGATGTGGTCATACCCTAGCAGATGGAGGCTGCCGTGGACAACCATATGCGCCCAGTGGGCCTCCAGCGCCTTGCCTTGCTCAATCGCTTCCTGTTCAACCACCTGGCGGCAGATGATCAGATCGCCGAGCAGCGGCAGCTCGATGCCCGGCGGGGCTTCGAACGGGAAAGAGAGCACGTTGGTCGGTTTGTCTTTGCCGCGGTAGGTCAGGTTCAGCTCGTGGCTTTCCGCTTCGTCCACCAGACGCACGGTCACCTCGGCCTCTTCCTGAAATTGCGGCAGCACGCCTTCCAGCCAGCGCTGGAAGGTGGCCTCGTCCGGCAGGCCGTCGCTGCTTTCACAGGCAATCTGCAAATCCAAAATCACCTGGCTCATGGTGTCTCCTGCTCGGAGGCGGCGAGCGCCTCGCGCTTACGTTGTTCGGCAATCGCGTCTTTGCGTTTCTGTTCGGCCGCTTCCCAGGCCTCATAGGCGATGACCACGCGGGCCACCACCGGGTGGCGCACCACGTCTTCGCTGTGGAAGAAGTTGAAGCTCAGCTCTTCCACGTCCGACAGCACTTCCACCGCGTGGCGCAGGCCGGATTTCTGGTTGCGCGGCAGGTCGATCTGGGTGACGTCGCCGGTGATGACCGCCTTCGAGTTGAAACCGATGCGCGTCAGGAACATCTTCATCTGTTCGATGGTGGTGTTCTGGCTCTCATCCAGAATGATAAAGGCGTCGTTCAGCGTGCGGCCGCGCATATAGGCCAGCGGCGCGACTTCGATCACGTTGCGTTCGATGAGCTTCTCCACGCGCTCGAAGCCCAGCATTTCGAACAGGGCGTCGTACAGCGGGCGCAGATAAGGATCGACCTTCTGGCTCAGATCGCCCGGCAGGAAGCCCAGCTTTTCGCCGGCTTCGACCGCGGGACGGGTCAGCAGAATGCGGCGAATTTCCTGGCGTTCCAGCGCATCCACCGCGGCGGCGACCGCCAGGTAGGTTTTGCCGGTGCCCGCCGGGCCGATGCCGAAGGTGATGTCGTGATCGAGAATGTTGGCGATGTATTGCGCCTGGTTAGGCGTGCGCGGTTTCACCATGCCGCGCTTGGTTTTAATGGTGACCGCCTTGCCGTAATCCGGCACGCTGTCGGCCACCTGTTCCAGCACCCGGCTCTCTTTGATCGCCAGATGGATTTGCTCCGGATCGATATCCGGGATCACGCCGCGAATCGGCGCGGTATCCACGTAAAGATGGCGCAGGATATCGGCGGCGGCGACCACGCACAGGTTCTTGCCGACCAGCTTGAAACGGTTGTCGCGGCGATTGATTTCGATGCCCAATCGGCGCTCGAGTTGCTTGATGTTGTCATCAAACGGGCCGCACAGGCTGAGCAAACGCTGGTTGTCTGCGGGCTCTAACAAAATTTCTTGTGTTGCGACGTTCAAACTATTCCTCTAGGTCACATCGGGCCTGGTTGATGTCACATAGCGCGTCCGGGACGCGCGCGTTCAGGACGAGCCTGAATACTCTCTTTCTTGAATTATTCATGGTGCGCCGCAACGGCGCAAGTTTACCGCTGATCTATCTGTGCGCCGTCGGCGGAATTCAAGGGAAGACAAGGAAAAAACGCGGCGGGGCGCAAAGCCCGCCGCGTCATCACAGGACAAGACAGCTGGGAATCAGTTCTTTTTCACGAATTCGGATTTCAGTTTCATCGGGCCGAAACCGTCGATTTTGCAGTCGATGTTGTGATCGCCTTCCACCAGACGAATGTTTTTCACCTTGGTGCCGATTTTCAGCATCGAGGAACTGCCTTTGACCTTCAGGTCCTTGATCACGGTGACCGCGTCGCCGTCCGCCAGCAGGTTGCCGTTGGCGTCTTTGACGATCAGCGCGTCCTGATCTTCCGCCGGGGCGCTGTCGCTCCACTCATGGGCGCACTCAGGGCAGATGAACAGGGCATTGTCCTGGTAGGTGTATTCGGAGTTGCACTTCGGGCAGTGTGGGAGTTGCATGTTATGTCGCCTCTTCAACAATAAAAAAATAAAAAAAGAACATCACCGGGCGCGGACGCCCGGCGGAGAAACGGTAAGGAGTAGCGCGAACGGGCGGCGATAAGGCGGCCGCCGCGGCGTCAGGGCTGGTAAATGCCGACGCCCAGCGCGTTTTCTTTGCGGGTACGGGCGATCACCGACTGCGGGGATTCATGTACGCGCAGATCCATCTGCTGCTCGGTGCGCACCACTGCGCCACGCAGGGTGTTGGTCAGCACCTCGGTAATTTCCACGTCGACAAACTGGCCGATCATGTCAGGCGTGCCTTCGAAGTTTACCACACGGTTGCATTCCGTGCGCCCGGCCAGTTCCATCACGCTTTTGCGCGAGGTGCCTTCCACCAGAATGCGCTGGACGGTGCCGAGCATGCGGCGGCTGAACTGCAGCGCCTGCTGGTTGATGCGATCCTGCAGAATGTACAGCCGCTGCTTTTTCTCTTCTTCGCTGACGTCGTCAACCATGTCCGCCGCCGGCGTACCGGGGCGCGACGAATAGATGAAGCTGAAGCTGACGTCGAAGTTGACGTCGGCGATCAGGTTCATGGTCTGTTCAAAGTCGGCCTGGCTCTCGCCCGGGAAACCGACGATGAAATCGGAGCTGAGCTGAATGTTCGGGCGCGCCTTGCGCAGCTTGCGGATAATCGCCTTGTACTCCAGCGCGGTATGCGCGCGTTTCATCATGGTCAGGATGCGATCCGAACCGCTCTGCACCGGCAGATGCAGGAAGCTGACCAGCTCCGGCGTGTCTTCGTACACCGCGATGATATCGTCGGTGAACTCGATCGGGTGGCTGGTGGTGAAGCGAATGCGATCGATGCCGTCGATGGCCGCCACCAGGCGCAGCAGTTCGGCGAACGAGCAGATATCGCCGTCATGCGTGGCGCCGCGGTAAGCGTTGACGTTTTGGCCGAGCAGATTGACCTCGCGCACGCCCTGCGCCGCCAGCTGGGCGATTTCGAACAGCACGTCGTCGCTCGGACGGCTCACTTCTTCACCGCGGGTGTAAGGCACCACGCAGAAAGTGCAGTATTTGTTGCAGCCTTCCATGATCGACACGAACGCGGTCGGGCCTTCGGCGCGCGGTTCCGGCAAACGGTCGAATTTTTCGATCTCCGGGAAGCTGATATCAACCACCGGGCTGCGGGTGCCCTGAACGTGGTTGATCATTTCCGGCAGGCGGTGCAAGGTCTGCGGGCCGAATACCACGTCGACGCACGGCGCGCGGCTGCGGATCAGTTCCCCTTCTTGCGAGGCCACGCAACCGCCGACCCCGATGATGACAGACGGGTTCTTTTCTTTCAGCAAGCGCCAGCGCCCCAGCATGGCGAAAACTTTCTCCTGCGCTTTTTCACGGATCGAGCAGGTGTTCAGCAACAGCACGTCCGCTTCCTCGGCGTTGTCGGTCCACTCGAAGCCGTGCGTGCTGTTCAACAGGTCGGCCATTTTCGATGAATCGTACTCATTCATCTGGCAGCCCCAGGTTTTGATATGTAGTTTTTTCGTCATTGACTTGCCATTACTCAGTGCGGAGCGAAAGTTGCGTTACGCGACATGCAGGGCGCGTATTGTAATCATTTGCCGCCGTTGTGACCAGCGCGGGGGAAAATGGCACGCAACCTGAAGCCGAAGCGAAAATCCGGTACACTGCGCAAAACGCCATGCCGGGTGGGATGGCGAGCATTCACACAGAAAACATAGCCAATATGAAGACATCTCAAAATCGGTATGACGCGGTGGTGGTGGGCGGCGGCATGGTCGGCGCGGCGGCGGCCCTCGGGCTGGCGCAGGCGGGCTGGTCGGTGGCGTTGCTGGAACATCAGGCGCCGCAGGCGTTCGAGGCGCAAAGCCCGCCGGACCTGCGCATTTCCGCTATCGGCTGCACCTCGGTGGGGCTGTTGAAACAGCTCGGCGCCTGGCCGGCCGTGACGGCGATGCGCACGGCGCCGTATCGCCGGCTGGAGACCTGGGAATGGGCATCGTCGCGGGTGGCGTTCGACGCGCTGTCCCTGGGGCTGCCGGAGCTGGGCTTTATGGTGGAAAACCGCATTCTGCAACTGGCGCTGTGGCAGCAGTTCGCGCAGTGCGCCAATCTGACGCTGCTGTGCCCCGCCAGGCTGCAATCGCTGCAGCGGGCGGACAAGGCCTGGCAGCTGACGCTGGGCAGCGGTGAAACGCTGCAGGCGCGGCTGGTTATCGGTGCTGATGGCGCCAACTCGCAGGTGCGCAAGCTGGCGGCGATCGGCACCAACGGCTGGCAGTATCGTCAGGCGTGCATGTTGATCACCGTCGATACCGGCGCGCCGCAGCAGGATGTGACCTGGCAGCGCTTCTTCCCGTCCGGGCCGCGCGCCTTCCTGCCGCTGTACGACAGCTGGGCATCGCTGGTGTGGTATGACAGCCCGCAGCGCATTCGCCAACTGCAGGCGATGCCGCCGGCGCAGCTGGAGCGTGAGATCGCCACCGCTTTTCCAGCGCGGCTGGGCCCGGTCAAGGTGCACGCCGCCGGATCGTTCCCGTTGACGCGGCGTCATGCGCAGCGTTACGTGCTGCCGGGGTTGGCGCTGCTGGGGGATGCGGCGCATACCATCAACCCGCTGGCCGGGCAGGGCGTCAATCTGGGATATCGCGACGTGGATGCCTTGCTGAGCGTGTTGAGCGAGGCGCGGGAGCAGGGAGAGGACTGGAGCAGCGAGGCGGTGCTGCTGCGTTATCAGCGCCGCCGCCGTACCGACAATCTGCTGATGCAGAGCGGCATGGATCTGTTCTATACCGCCTTCAGCAATAACCTGGCTCCGCTGAACGTGGCGCGCAATCTGGCGCTGATGGCCGCGCAGCGGGCGGGCAAGCTGAAAGAACATGCGTTGAAGTACGCGTTAGGATTGTAACCGACAGGGCTCAGCGGCGGCTGGGCCTATTAAGGATGGCTGAACGCCAGACAGCAAAAAGCCCGCCGAAGCGGGCTTTTCTAAATATGGCTGGGGTGCCAGGATTCGAACCTGGGTATGCTGGTATCAGAAACCAGAGCCTTACCGCTTGGCGACACCCCAATTATGGTGGCTACGACGGGATTTGAACCTGTGACCCCATCATTATGAGTGATGTGCTCTAACCAGCTGAGCTACGTAGCCGATGTTACTTTTTACTTCTTTGATTTGCAAGCAGTTTGTTATGGCTGGGGTACCTGGATTCGAACCAGGGAATGCCGGTATCAAAAACCGGTGCCTTACCGCTTGGCGATACCCCACCTGCAAACAAATCTTATGTTGAAACCCCGTTCCCGAAAGAATATGGCTGGGGTACCTGGATTCGAACCAGGGAATGCCGGTATCAAAAACCGGTGCCTTACCGCTTGGCGATACCCCATCAACATACTGCGCCGACGATGAAGAGAAATGGTGCGGGAGGCGAGACTTGAACTCGCACACCTTGCGGCGCCAGAACCTAAATCTGGTGCGTCTACCAATTTCGCCACTCCCGCAAATGCAAAAAAGAGATGGTGGCTACGACGGGATTCGAACCTGTGACCCCATCATTATGAGTGATGTGCTCTAACCAGCTGAGCTACGTAGCCCTCTTTTTTTGCTTTGCCTTCATCGGCGTTGCGGGGCGCATTATGCGTATATGACCGATTTGCGTCAACAAGTTTTTTCCCGAAAAAGCGCCCGGAAGCGCCGTTTGTCTGGGTTGTGAACATTATGGCGATAAAATCGGCAATTCAGGCAGTTGGCGGGCGGAAAAGGCAACAAAAAGGCGGGCCAAAAGGCCCGCCCCAAGGGAAAACGCCGCGCGTTTATTTATAGGCGGCCTGGTGCACGCCGACGGCGCGGCCGGAAGGATCGTCCATCTTCTTGAACGATTCATCCCATTCGATGGCCTTGGCGGACGAGCAGGCGACGGACGGGCCGCCCGGCACGCATTCGGCGGCGCTCGGCAGCGGGAACAGCTCTTCGAAGATCTCGCGGTACAGGTAGCCTTCTTTCGAGGTCGGCGTGTTGTACGGGAAGCGGAAACGCGCGGTTTCGAGCTGTTGATCGCTGATTTGCTGCGCAGCGACCTCTTTTAGCGTGTCGATCCAGCTGTAGCCGACGCCGTCGGAGAACTGCTCTTTCTGGCGCCAGGCCACGCTGGCCGGCAAATAGGACTCGAAACATTCGCGAACGATGTGTTTCTCCATTTTGCCGTTGCCGCACATTTTATCTTTCGGGTTGATGCGCATCGCCACGTCGAGGAATTTCTTGTCCAGGAACGGCACGCGGGCTTCGACGCCCCAGGCGGACATCGCCTTGTTGGCGCGCGCGCAGTCGAACATGTGCAGCGCCAGCAGTTTGCGTACGGTCTCTTCGTGGAATTCGCGGGCGTCCGGCGCCTTATGGAAGTACAGGTAGCCGCCGAACACTTCGTCCGCGCCTTCGCCGGAAAGCACCATCTTGATACCCATCGCCTTGATTTTGCGCGACATCAGGTACATCGGCGTCGAGGCGCGAATGGTGGTGACGTCGTAGGTTTCGATGTGATAAATCACGTCGCGGATGGCGTCCAGGCCTTCCTGTACGGTGAAGTGGATTTCATGGTGCACGGTGCCCAGATGGTTGGCCACCTCTTGCGCGGCGCGCAGATCCGGCGAGCCCTCCAGGCCGACGGCGAAGGAGTGCAGCTGTGGCCACCAGGCCTCGCTGCGTTCCTGATCTTCCACGCGGCGCGCGGCGTACTTCTTGGTGATCGCCGAAATGACCGAGGAATCCAGCCCGCCCGACAGCAGCACGCCGTAAGGCACGTCGGACATTAGGTGGCTTTTCACCGACTCTTCCAGCGCGGTGCGCAGGGCGGCGGCGTCGGTCACGTTGTCCTTGACGCTGTCGTAATCGAACCAGTCGCGGCGATAATATTCACGAATCTCACCGTCCTGGCTCCACAGGTAGCTGCCGGCCGGGAATTCCTTGATGGTGCGGCACACCGGCACCAGCGCTTTCATTTCCGAGGCGACGTACAGGTTGCCGTGCTCGTCGTGGCCCATGTATAGCGGAATGATGCCCAGGTGATCGCGGCCGATCAGGTAGGCGTCTTTTTCGGTGTCATACAGGGCGAAGGCGAACATGCCTTGCAGATCGTCGAGGAAGTCCGGGCCTTTCTCCTGGTACAGCGCCAGGATCACTTCACAGTCGGAACCGGTCTGGAACGCGTAGCGGTCGCTCAGCTGTTGGCGCAGCGCCTGGTGGTTGTAAATTTCGCCGTTGACCGCCAGAACGTGGGTGTGCGCAGCGTTGTACAGCGGTTGAGCGCCATTGTTGACGTCGACGATCGACAGGCGTTCGTGAGCCAGAATGGCTTTGTCGCTGGCGTAAACGCCGGACCAATCCGGGCCGCGGTGGCGCATCAGACGTGACAGCTCCAGCGCTTTCTTACGCAGTTCAACGGGATCGGACTTCAGATCGAGCACACCGAAAATAGAACACATACAACTCTCCTAACGGGCTTTTATGACTGTGATGTTGTTTTTTACTGTTATGGGCAGCATTGCCGATTTATCAGCGATAACCCGGTTTTGCTGCGCTGTGGTTATGAAAATGCGCCAAAAGCTGCGGGAGATGCAAGCGTTTTAGCCATGCGTTGAGAAATAGTTGTTTGCTTAGGTGTGGTTTTTAACGGATGTTCAGTTATCGACGTGAAAAATTATCGATTATGCAATTTTTAGCGTGATGGCGGGATTGCCGGCCAGTTTGGCCGGCAATCGATTAGCGATTAGGCGATGAGCTGCCACAGGGTGAAGGCGGCGTCCGGCGTCCAGCCGGCGTTGGAGGTGTGCGCCTGGATACAGGTATATTTCTTGCCTTTATAGCTCACCACGTCGCCAGCCTTGTAGCTGTGGTTGTTCTGCCACTCGGGCGCCCCCGGATCGGGCGGCGTGCCGTCGTTGGCGGTTTTGACCGCCAGCGCGCTGCTCGGCAGCGAGGTATTGCCCTGGCTATCGGTCGCGGTAACGAAGTAGCTGTACTGGGTCGCCGGCGTCAGACCGCCGTCAGCCAGCGACAGACCGGCGGTTTGGCCGATCGGGTTGCCGTTGCGGTAGACGGTGTAACTGGCGATCGGGAAAGCGCCGGTGGCGGCGGCCCAGCTCAGTTTCAGCGAGGTGGCGCCCAGCTCGGCGACCGTCAGCGCCGTCGGCGCATTAGGCTTTCCCGGCGGCGGGGTGACGCCGCCCTGAATCAGCGGCGCATAGCGGGTTTTGAACTCCCAATTGTAGGCGACGCCGGCTTTGCTCTTGCCGTTATCCCAGTTGATTGACCAGGTCATCAGGCCCTTGATCGACAGGTTTTTGGCGTCGAGACGCGAGAAAGCGTTATACACCGCCTGTTTGTTGACCACGTAGCCGGTGGCGGCGGCATCGTTGTTGCTTGGCAGGCCGATGACGAATTTCGCCGCCGGGATCTTCGCATAGCCGCGGGTGCCGGTGACCAGGCTTTCCGTCAGATAGTAGAGGAAGTCCTCTTTCATGGCGTCGTTATTCTGCGTGATCCAGGCGTTGAGTTCATCCACCCAAATACCGTCGCCGCCCTGATTGTAATATTGCGGCGCGATAAAGTCGTAATAGCCTTCGAGGGCGTTAATATAATCCAGGTAGGTGCCGTTGGTGCGCAAATACGGGAATTCCGGCGCCATGCTGATAATAAAGTTTTTCCCCTGCGCGGCGTAATGGTCTTTTACTTTTTTCAATGCCGCAGGCAAGACGGTTTTATTATTGGCGGCGCCGATCGCCGCCTGTTCCAGATCGATATCCAGGCCGTCGAAGCCATAGACTTCCACCAGGCGAATAATCTCGTCTTTCAGCTTGTCTTCATCGCCGGTCTTTAGCTCGATATGCGCGTCTGCGCCGCCGAGGGAGATCAGCACCGCGCGGCCCTGGCTGTTCAGCACGCCCACCTGGCGGCGGAACTCGGCGTCGGACAGGTTGTAAGGCTTGAAGGTCGGGATGCCCTGGCCTTTCATAAAGGCGACGGCCACCACGTTGTATTCGGCGGGAATGTCGGTCAGGTTCATCGTGGCGAACTGCCCTTGCTGGTAGCCGTCACTGGCGCCGGCGGCCCAGTTGTGCCAGAAACCCATCAGGATCTTTTTATTGGCGATAGACGGCATAATGGCCGCGTCATCGGCGGCGACGGCATTAATAATGTTATTGGTGCTCATGGTAGCCTCATTAATTAGGGGTAAGAGTTTTCCGCTCGCCGGCAATATCAGCTATTGGCGGGGCGTAAACTTATAATGAGGATTTTTAGCGCAGGCAGGCTGAAACCTTTTGCGGCCATGAACGAATTAAATTCAAACTGACGCTGGGGGAGAAGGAAATAACGGCGGCCGGGCGGCCGCCATGGCCGCATCAGAAGATGGTGATATCGGCGACGGAAGGGTAGACGTAGCTCGGGCGGAACGGCATGGTTTCGATGTCGCTCAGCGTGGAGACGCCGGACAGCACCAGCACGGTTTCCAGGCCGGCCTGGAAGCCCGCCAGAATGTCGGTGCGCAGGTTGTCGCCGACGATCACCGTCTCTTCCGAGTGCGCCTGCATTTTGTTCAGTGCGGCGCGAATGATCCACGGGCTGGGCTTGCCGACATAAAACGGCTTGCGGCCGGTGATCTTCTCGATGGGCGCGCACAGGGCGCCGCAGGCCGGCGAGAAGCCGTGGCCGTGGCTATCCGGATTAGTCGCGATAAAGCGCGCGCCGTTACTGACGAAGTAGGCGGCTTTGTGCATCATGTCCCAGTTGTAAGAGCGAGTTTCACCGACGATCACAAAATCCGGGTTGATGTCGGTGATGGTGAAACCGGCTTTGTACAGCTCATGGATCAGCGCGCCTTCGCCGACCACATAGGCTTTTTTGCCTTCCTGACGGCGCAGGAAGTCGGCGGTGGCCATCGCCGAGGTATAGAACGCGCTCTCCGGCACTTCCAGCCCGGCGGCGGCGAAGCGGTTCGCCAAATCCTGTGCGGTCTGTGACGGGTAGTTGGTCAGCACCACCAGCGGCATGCCTTGTTCCTGGATGCGCGCCAGGAACAGATCGGCGCCGGGCACCGGCGTATTGTCATGCAGCAGCACGCCGTCGATATCGCATATAACGTTTTTGATTTTCATTTGTCGCTGTTTCTCATGATTACGGCAGGCAAGAAGTGACGATAACACACCTGCCAGAAGCGGCGGATCAGCTTTCCAGCAATCGCTGCAAGAGCACGCCGTTGAGCATCGCGCGTTTGGCCAGGGCGAAAGCGCCGATCGCCGAGCGATGATTGAGTTCGGAGGTCACCACCGGCAGATTTTTGCGGAAGTCCTTCAGCACCTGAGTATTGATGCAGCTTTGGATCGCCGGCAGCAGCACCTTGTCCGCTTCGGTGATCTCACCGGCGATCACCACCTTCTGCGGATTGAACAGGTTGATGGCGATGGCCACCGCCTTGCCCAGATAGCGGCCGACGTGTTCGATCACTTCGCTGGCCAGCAGATCGCCGCGGTTGGCGGCCTTGCAGATAGCGTTGATGCCGCAGTCTTCCAGCGTCAGTTTGCTCGGGTAGCCCTGGCTCAGCAACTGACGCACGCGCTGTTCGATCGCCGCGTTGGCGGCCACCGTCTCCAGGCAGCCGAAGTTACCGCAGTGGCAGCGTTCGCCGAGCGGATCGATCTGGATATGGCCGATCTCGCCGACGTTGCCGTTGTTGCCGAGAAAAATCTGCCCGTTGACGATGATGCCGGCGCCGGTACCACGGTGCAGGCGCACCAGAATCGAGTCTTCACAGTCGCGGGTGGCGCCGAAGTAGTGCTCCGCCAGCGCCAGGCTGCGGATGTCGTGGCCGACGAAGCTGGTGACGTTAAAGCGCTGCTGCAGGTTGTCTACCAGCGCCCAGTTGCTGACGCTGATGTGCGGCATATAGCGCACCACGCCCAGCGCCGGATCCACCAGGCCAGGCAGGATCACCGCGATGGCGATCAGTTCGCGCAGGCGGCGCTGGTTCGCTTCGATGAATTGAGCGATGGCGGCAAACAGCGCATTCTCCAGCGTTTCCTGGGTACGTTCCGGCAGCGGATAGTGTTCTTCACTGAGCGATTTACCGCTCATGTCATACAGCGTGATGGTGGCGTCGTGGCGGCCGAGGCGCACCGCGACGGTATGGAAATGGCGGGTTTCCGACACGATGGAGATCGCGCGGCGGCCGCCGGTGGAGGCTTGCTGATCGACTTCTTTGATCAGCCCGCGCTCCAGCAGCTGGCGAGTAATCTTAGTGACGCTGGCGGGGGCGAGCTGGCTGAGTTCGGCGATTTGAATGCGCGAGATCGGGCCCTGTTGGTCGATCAGGCGATAAACTGCCGCGCCGTTAAGTTGTTTGACTAAGTCAACGTTCCCTATTTGTGCTTGTCCGCCAGTGCTCATCAATAATGTTACTCGCTGTTCATTGAATTAAACCTCGTTACCGTTAACGAGCGTTTTGGTGATCTTGAAATCACGGGTGAAGGCGGTCAGGTTAGCCACCTTGCCGGCTTCGATGGTGCCCAGACGGTGATCGGCGCCGATCGCGCGCGCCGGGTACAGCGTCGCCATGCGCAGCGCTTCGTCCAGCGCGATGCCGATATGCTCGACGCTGTTTTGCACCGCTTCGATCATGGTCAGCGCGGAACCGCTCAGGGTGCCGTTCTCATCCACGCACAGCCCGTCCCGATAGTATATTGTTTTACCGGCGAAAATAAATTGGTCAATATCTGCACCCGCCGGTGCGGTCGCGTCGGTGACTAGGACCAATTTATCACCTTTCAGGCGTTTGGCGTTACGGATACTCGCCCAGGCCACGTGATGGCCGTCGGCGATGATGCCGGTATAGACCTCCGGCGTGTCGAAGATAGCCCCCATCAGCCCCGGTTCGCGGCCGGTGATATACGGCATGGCGTTGTACAGATGGGTGGCGAAGCTGATGCCGGCGGCGAAGCCGGTGCGCGCCTGATCGTAGGTGGCGTTCGAGTGGCCGGCGGAGACCACGATGCCGGCCTCGGTCAGCTGCTTGATAAAGTGCGGCTCAACCATTTCCGGCGCCAGCGTCACCTTGGTGATCACGTCGGCGTTGGCGCACAGGTAATCGATCATGTCCTGGGTCGGCTTGCGAATGAACGCCGGGTTATGGGTGCCTTTTTTCACCGGGCTGAGATACGGCCCTTCCAGGTGCAGGCCCAGCGCCTGGTTTTGGTGCTTTTTCAGATAAGCGCGCATCACGTCGACGCTGTGCTTCATGAATTCGTCGCTGCTGGTGATCAGCGTCGGCAGATAGCTGGTGCAGCCGGATTTCTCGTTGGCGCGCTGCATGATCTCCAGCGTTTCCTCCGAAATCGCTTCCAGCGAATCGTTGAACTGTACGCCGCCGCAGCCGTTCAGCTGCACGTCGATAAGCCCGGGGGCCAGGATGGCGCCACCCAGGTCGCGCGTTTCGATGCCGGCGGGCAATTCAGCCGCCGGGCAGACTTTCTCGATCAGCCCATCAGCGATAATGACTGCATGGTCATCAAGTACGTCGTGGCCGGTATAGATTCGGCCGTGGGTTAAAGCGAACATCGTAGCCCCCTGCAAAGATTAAAGACTTTTCACGCTTTCCGCTTCTAACTCGCGGAAGTATTTGACGGTTTTGACTTTCAGTTCCATGGTGGCCGGTTCGTCGCACACCACCACCGCTTTGGCGTGCAGCTGCAGGCAGCTGATGGTCCACATGTGGTTGATATTGCCTTCCACTGCGGCTTCCAGCGCCTGCGCCTTGGCGTGGCCGGTCACCAGGATCATCACTTCTTCCGCGTCCAACAGCGTACCCACGCCGACGGTCAGCGCATATTTCGGCACCAGGCTGACGTCGCCGCCGAAGAAGCGCGAGTTGGCGATGCGGGTGTCTTCGGTCAGCGTTTTGATGCGGGTGCGCGAAGCCAGGGACGAAGCCGGCTCGTTGAACGCGATATGGCCGTCGATGCCCACGCCGCCCATAAACAGGTTAATTTTGCCGTAAGACTTGATCTTCTCTTCGTACTGGCGGCACTCGGCGTCGACATCCGCGGCGTTGCCGTTCAGCAGGTTGATGTTTTCACGAGGAATATCAACGTGATCAAAGAAGTTGCGGTACATGAAGGTGTGGTAGCTTTCCGGGTGTTCCTGCGGCAGGCCAACGTACTCGTCCATGTTGAAAGTCACAACATGCTTAAAGCTTACTTCACCTGCTTTGTGCATCGCAATCAGATGTTTGTAGGCTTCCAGCGGCGTGCCGCCGGTAGGCAGGCCGAGTACAAACGGGCGCTCTGCGGTTGGCTTGAATGCGTTGATGCGTTGAACGATATGACGCGCGGCCCATTTGCCGACTTGTGCGGTATCTTTCAGTGGGATAAGTCTCATCTAACACCTCTTGGGATAAGTAAACTAAAGCTATACTGTACGGGCCTGCGGGAGTCCTAAGCGTAACCCAGCTTTATGATTCTCGCGTGAATCGTCCGTCCGGTTGATTTTTTGAATGATAAAATAAGTTTTGTGTGATGGCCAGCAATCTGGGAGGTAAAGACTACTTTTTGGTGATATTTATCACAAAAAGGGAGGTTTTAATTTGCGATACAAAATAAATTTTTTACACTCGGCATGAGTGATACGTGCCATGCGTTGTTTCTAAAAAGGTAGTGAGAGCTCCAAATAAACTACTAATAGGGTCCGTCCGCGGACAACATAGGGGGAAAAGGTGAACATTCTTAGTTATTTGCAAAAGGTGGGACGGGCGCTGATGGTGCCGGTCGCCACGCTGCCCGCCGCCGCCATCTTGATGGGCGTCGGGTACTGGATTGACCCTGTTGGTTGGGGCGGCGACAACGCGCTCGCCGCTTTCTTCATTAAATCCGGCTCCGCTATCATCGACAACATGTCGGTGCTGTTCGCTATCGGCGTGGCCTACGGTATGTCCAAAGACAAGGACGGCGCCGCCGCGTTGACCGGCTTCGTCGGCTTCCTGGTGCTGACCACCCTCTGTTCACCGGCCGCCGTGTCGATGATTCAGAAGATCCCGCTGGATCAGGTGCCTGCCGCGTTCGGCAAGATCCAGAACCAGTTCGTCGGTATTCTGGTGGGCATCATTTCCGCCGAAGTGTACAACCGCTTCAGCGGCGTCGAGCTGCCTAAGGCGCTGTCGTTCTTCAGCGGCCGCCGCCTGGTGCCGATCCTCATCTCCTTCCTGATGATCCTGGTCGCTTTCATTCTGATGTACATCTGGCCGGTGATCTTCAACGGTCTGGTGAACTTCGGTGAACACATCCAGAAAATGGGCTCGGTCGGCGCGGGCATCTATGCCTTCTTCAACCGCCTGCTGATTCCGGTTGGCCTGCACCACGCGCTGAACTCGGTGTTCTGGTTCGACGTGGCCGGCATCAACGATATTCCTAACTTCCTCGGCGGCCAGCAGTCGATCGAAGCCGGTAAAGCGGTTGTCGGCATCACCGGCCGTTACCAGGCGGGCTTCTTCCCAATCATGATGTTCGGTCTGCCGGGTGCGGCGCTGGCCATTTATCACTGCGCGCGTCCTGAGAACAAAGCCAAAGTGGCGGGCATCATGCTGGCGGCCGCGTTCGCCGCCTTCTTTACCGGTATCACCGAACCGCTGGAATTCTCCTTCATGTTCGTGGCGCCGGTGCTGTACGTGATCCACGCCGTGCTGACCGGTATCTCGGTGTTCATCGCCGCCAGCATGCACTGGATCGCCGGTTTCGGCTTCAGCGCCGGCCTGGTGGATATGGTGTTGTCGTCCCGCAACCCGCTGGCGACCCACTGGTACATGCTGATCCCGCAAGGCCTGGTGTTCTTCGTTATCTACTATGTGGTGTTCCGCTTCACCATCAATAAGTTCAACCTGATGACCCCGGGCCGCGAACTGGCGGTTGCCGGTGACGAAACCGACGGCTACGACGTCAACGTCGACAGCAACGCCGGTAAAGACGAGAACGAAACCACCACGCTGGCCCGTCGCTACGTCGGCGCGATCGGCGGTTCCGACAACCTGACCGGCATCGATGCCTGCATCACCCGTCTGCGCCTGAACGTGAAAGACTCCGCGCTGGTGAACGACGCGTTGGCGAAACGCCTCGGCGCATCGGGCGTTATTCGCCTGAACAAGCAGAGCGTGCAAGTGATCGTCGGCACCCGTGCCGAACTTATCGCCAGCGCGATGCGCAATGTGATCGCGGCCGGCCCGGTAGCGGCTGCGGCGGCTCCGGCGGCGGCCCCTGCTGCAGAAGCCAAACCGCAGGCGGTGCCGAACGCACCGAAAGCCGCGTTTGAAACGCTGGTGGCGCCGGTAACCGGTGAAGTGGTGGCGCTCGATCAGGTGCCGGACGAAGCCTTCGCCAGCAAGGCGGTAGGCGACGGCCTGGCGATTCGCCCGACCGACAACATCGTCGTGGCGCCGGCTGACGGCTCCGTGGTGAAAATCTTCAACACCAACCACGCCTTCTGCCTGGAAACCGACAAGGGCGCCGAGATCGTGGTGCACATGGGGATCGACACCGTCGCGCTGGAAGGCCAGGGCTTCAAACGCCTGGTGGAAGAGGGCGCGGAAGTGAAAGCCGGTCAACCGATTCTGGAACTGGATCTGGATTACCTGAACGCCAATGCGCGTTCGATGATAAGCCCGGTGGTAGTCAGCAACTCTGACGACTATGCCGGCCTGGCGGCGCTGGCCAGCGGCTCGGTGGTCGCCGGTCAGACCAAGCTGTACGAGATCCAGAAATAAGGCTGTTTTTACCTGAGTAGTACCCGGGGCCGGTCACGCATCATGGCGGAGTTTGCCCCGACTTGGCGGGAAGAGAGCGATCTCTTCCCGCTTTTTTTATCCCATTTCGCTCCACGGCGGTGCGCTGCGCGCCGATGGTGCAATATGCCGCATTTTTCGTGAAACAAACGGTTGTTTCCAGACGTGGCTTGTTGGATCATAGGCGGTTATGTGTAGCGCTTTGCATTGAGGAACAGTGAAATGAGTGAGGCTGAAGCCCGCCCAACCAATTTTATCCGTCAGATCGTCGATGAAGATCTGGCGTCGGGGAAACACACGTCGGTACATACCCGTTTCCCGCCGGAGCCTAACGGCTATCTGCATATCGGCCACGCCAAGTCCATCTGCCTGAACTTCGGCATCGCCAAGGACTATCAGGGCCAGTGCAACCTGCGTTTCGATGACACCAACCCGGTGAAAGAAGACATCGAGTTCGTGGAGTCAATCAAGCACGACGTGGAGTGGCTGGGCTTTGAGTGGAGCGGCAACGTTCATTACTCCTCAGACTATTTCGATCAGCTGCACCAGTATGCGGTTGAGCTGATCACCAAGGGGCTGGCCTACGTCGATGAGCTGTCGCCGGAGCAGATCCGTGAATATCGCGGCACCCTGACCTCGCCGGGCAAAGACAGCCCGTACCGCGACCGCAGCGTGGAAGAGAACCTGGCGCTGTTCGAGAAGATGCGCAACGGCGAGTTCGCCGAAGGCGCCGCCTGCCTGCGCGCCAAGATCGATATGGCTTCGCCGTTTATCGTGATGCGCGATCCGGTGCTGTACCGCATCAAGTTCGCCGAACACCACCAGACCGGCAACAAATGGTGCATCTACCCGATGTACGATTTCACCCACTGCATTTCCGATGCGCTGGAAGGGATCACCCATTCGCTGTGCACCCTGGAGTTCCAGGATAACCGCCGTCTGTATGACTGGGTGCTGGATAACATCACCATTCCTTGCCACCCGCGGCAGTACGAATTTTCGCGTCTGAACCTCGAATACGCCATCATGTCGAAGCGCAAGCTGCACCAACTGGTGGCCGAGAAGATCGTCGAAGGTTGGGATGACCCGCGCATGCCGACCGTCTCCGGTCTGCGCCGCCGCGGTTATACCGCCGCCTCGATTCGCGAGTTCTGCCTGCGCATCGGCGTGACCAAGCAAGACAACAACGTCGAGATGGTGGCGCTGGAATCCTGCATTCGCGACGATCTGAACGAGAACGCCCCGCGCGCCATGGCGGTGCTGGATCCGGTGAAAATCGTCATCGAGAACATGGGCGACGCGGTGGAAATGGTCACCATGCCTAACCACCCGAACAAGCCGGAAATGGGCAGCCGCGATGTGCCGTTCAGCCGCGAGATCTATATCGATCGCGCCGACTTCCGCGAAGAAGCCAACAAGCAGTACAAGCGTCTGGTGCTGGGTAAGGAAGTGCGTCTGCGCAATGCGTACGTGATCAAGGCCGAGCGCGTCGAGAAGGACGAAGCGGGCGAGATCACCACTATCTTCTGCAGCTACGATGCGGAAACGCTGAGCAAAGATCCTGCCGACGGCCGCAAGGTGAAGGGCGTGATCCACTGGGTATCCGCGGCGCACGCGCTGCCGGCGGAAATTCGCCTGTACGATCGCCTGTTCAGCGTGCCTAACCCGGGCGCGGCGGAGGATTTCCTCTCCACCATCAACCCGGAATCGCTGGTCATCAAGCACGGTTTCGTCGAGCCGAGCCTGGCGGCCGCCCAGCCGGAGAAGGCCTACCAGTTCGAGCGTGAAGGCTACTTCTGTGCCGACAATCGTTACTCGTCGGCCGAGCATCTGGTGTTTAACCGCACCGTTGGCCTGCGTGATACCTGGGCGAAAATCGAAGGCTAATCTTATTCGCCTTGGAAATTAATGAATCAGCGCGGCTTAGGCCGCGCTTTTTTTATGTCTGCCATCGAGCAAATCATCTATTCCTGCAGCGTTATTCCGGGCTGTGCTTAATTAACCGCGGTGCATTAATCAATAAGTTTTCTGATATTGTACTTAATAGTCTTAATTTTTACTTATATATTCGTGATGCGAATTAATTTCATTTGGAGAGCGCTCTCAATTTTTATTGTCTGAATGACGGATTTGGTCAGGCTGAAACCATTAATCGTCTCTGGTTGACCTTGTATCTCAATTTATTCTGATTTAATTGAATTTTTTATTCGACACCTTCCATGAACACCGGCGTAACAAAATCTCACCGATATGTGCTCCTTGTCATATTTTGACAAATCTCCCGCATTTTTCATTTGATAATTCGCGTCGCGAAAAATAGTCTGTCTGTAGCAATTAGTGCTGTGGGAATAACATCTCGTCGGCAATTTTTTTTACCCGTTCGGGTTTTTTATTGGCAGTCGTGCAGGGCAGTGGTGAACACAGGCGGCTGCAACTTTTAAGTTAAGTCAAAGAGGAATTTCAATATGGGTACGCACGGTGCTCAGCGTAAAACGCTGGCGCTCGCAGTCGCGGGCGCGCTGTTGGGAACAGGGTTTGCCATGGCGCCTGAGGCGAAAGCCGCAGGGTTTATCGATGATTCCACGCTGACCGGCGGCATCTATTACTGGCAACGTGAGCGCGACCGTAAAGATCTCAATCCGGACAGCAAGGATTACAACCAATACACCACCAACCTGTCGCACTCTACCGCCAACCTGAGCCTGGATTTCGCTTCGGGTTATGCCTGGGACATGTTCGGCTTGGATGTCGGTGCCTTTACCGCCATCGAGCTGGCTGAATCCAGCGCCAGCGGCCACCCGAACGAGATCGCGTTCTCCTCAAAAAACCGTACCTACGACGAAGACTATTCCGGTGACAAAGGCGGCGTCAGCCTGTACAAAGCCGCCGCCAAGTTCAAATACGGCCCGGTCTGGGCACGCGCCGGCTATATTCAGCCGAGCGGCCAAACCCTGCTGGCGCCGCACTGGAGCTTTATGCCGGGCACCTATCAGGGCGCCGAGGCCGGCGCCAAGTTCGACTACGGCGATGCCGGCGCGTTGAGCTTCTCCTACATGTGGGCCGACAAATACAAGGCGCCATGGCATATCGAGGTGGACGACTTCCGCCAGAACGATAAGAAAACCCGCGTCTCCTACCTGCACTCGCTGGGCGCCAAGTACGATTTCAAAAACGATCTGGTGCTGGAAGCCGCCTTCGGCCAGGCCCAGGGTTACGTGAATCAGTACTTCACCAAGGCGTCTTACAAATTCGATGTGCTGGGCAACCCGCTGACCACCAGTTACCAGTTCTACGGTGCGGAAGATCGCATCAGCGACAAGAACGATCCGAACAGCATCTACGACGGGCTGGCCTGGCTGCAGGCGCTGACCTTCGGTTATACCACCGGCCAGTTCAACTGGCGTCTGGAAGGCACCATGGTCAAGGCGGAAGGCAATCAGGGCTTCTTCCTGCAGCGCATGACCCCGACCTACGCCTCGTCCAACGGCCGCCTGGACGTGTGGTGGGATAACCGCTCCGACTTTAACGCCAACGGCGAGAAAGCGGTGTACGCCGGCGTGATGTATGACCTCAGCAACTGGAATCTGCCGGGCATGGCGGTCGGCGGCTCCTACGTTTACGCCTGGGACGCCAAGCCGAGCACCAACCCGATCTACGATCAGAGCCAGCGCCTGAAAGAGAGCGCCTGGAGCCTGGACGCGATGTACACCATCCAGGAAGGGCGAGCCAAGGGCACGCTGATCAAGCTGCACTACACCCAGTATGACAACCACACCAACATCCCGAGCTGGGGCGGCGGTTACGGCAACATCTTCCAGGACGAGAAAGACGTCAAGTTCATGGTTATCGCGCCATTCACCATCTTCTGATGCGTTCCCCGGCCTCGTCGCCGGGGGCAGTTAAGGGAATTCAACGATGAAAAAAATCATGCTGATGTTGGCGGCCGCCGCGCTTTTGAGCGCCTGCGCGCAACCCGCCGCGCCGCCGGAAGACGCCAAATTGAAGCAGGCTTACAGCGCCTGCATCAACACCGCCGAAGGCTCGCCGGAACGTCTGCAGCCCTGCAAGGCGGTGCTGAACGTGCTGAAACAAGAGAAACAGCACCAGCAGTTCGCCGCGCAGGAAACGGTGCGGGTGATGGATTATCAGAACTGCATTATGGCGGTGCACAGCGGTAACGGTCAGGCTTACGACGCCAAGTGCGGCAAGCTGTGGCAAGAAATTCGCGATAACAATAATTAAGAAGGACGAGAAGATGAACGCATTCAAACTGAGCGCACTGGCCGCTTTGACGGCAACGATGGGATTCCTGGGCGGCATGGGTAATGCCATGGCCGATCAGCAGCTGGTGGATCAGCTGAGCCAGCTGAAGCTGAACGTGAAAATGCTGGATAACCGCGCCGGCGAAAACGGCGTGGATTGCGCGGCGCTGGGCGCCGACTGGGCCTCTTGCAACCGGGTGTTGTTCACCCTCAGCAACGACGGGCAGGCGATCGACGACAAGGACTGGGTCATCTATTTCCACAGCCCGCGCCAGACCTTGCGGGTGGATAACGATCAGTTCAAGATCGCGCATCTGACCGGCGATCTGTACAAGCTGGAGCCGACCGCCAAATTCAGCGGTTTCCCTGCCGGCAAGGCGGTGGAAATCCCGGTGGTCGCCGAATACTGGCAGCTGTTCAGAAACGACTTCCTGCCGCGCTGGTATGCCACCTCCGGCGACGCCAAGCCGAAAATGCTGGCGAATACCGACACCGAAAACCTGGACCAGTTCGTGGCGCCGTTCACCGGCGATCAGTGGAAGCGCACCAAGGACGACAAAAACATTCTGATGACGCCGGCTTCGCGCTTTGTCAGCAATGCCGATCTGCAGACGTTGCCCGCCGGCGCGCTGCGCGGCCAGATCGTGCCGACACCGATGCAGGTGAAGATCCACGCACAGGACGCCGACCTGCGCAAAGGGGTATCGCCGGATCTGAGCACGCTGGTCAAGCCGGCGGCGGACGTCGTCAACCAGCGTTTCGCGCTGCTGGGCGTGCCGGTTCAGGCCAACGGTTACCCGATCAAGACCGACATCCAGCCGGGCAAGTTTAAAGGCGCGATGGCGGTGCCGGGCGCTTATGAGCTGAAAATCGGTAAGAAAGAGGCGCGGGTGATCGGCTTCGATCAGGCCGGGGTGTTCTACGGGTTGCAGTCGATCCTGTCGTTAGTGCCGAGCGACGGCAGCGGCAAGATCGCCACGCTGGACGCCAGCGATGCGCCGCGCTTCCAGTATCGCGGCATTTTCCTCGACGTGGCGCGCAACTTCCATAAGAAGGACGCGGTGCTGCGTCTGCTGGATCAGATGGCGGCTTACAAGCTCAATAAATTCCACTTCCACCTGAGCGATGACGAAGGCTGGCGCATCGAGATCCCCGGTTTGCCGGAGCTGACGGAAGTCGGCGGCCAGCGCTGCCACGATCTGAGCGAAACCACCTGCCTGCTGCCGCAGTACGGCCAGGGGCCGGACGTCTACGGCGGCTTCTTCAGCCGTCAGGACTATATCGACATCATCAAATACGCCCAGGCGCGCCAGATTGAGGTGATCCCGGAGATCGACATGCCGGCGCACGCCCGAGCCGCGGTGGTGTCGATGGAGGCGCGCTATAAAAAGCTGCATGCTGCCGGCAAAGAGCAGGAGGCCAACGAATTCCGCCTGGTGGATCCGACCGATACCTCCAATACGACCTCGGTGCAGTTTTTTAACCGCCAGAGCTACCTGAACCCGTGCCTGGATTCCTCCCAGCGCTTTGTCGACAAGGTGATTGGCGAGATTGCCCAGATGCATAAAGAAGCCGGGCAGCCGATCAAAACCTGGCACTTCGGCGGCGATGAGGCGAAAAACATCCGCCTGGGCGCCGGCTATACCGACAAGGCGAAACCGGAGCCGGGTAAAGGCATCATCGACCAGAGCAACGAAGACAAGCCGTGGGCCAAGTCGCAGGTTTGCCAGACGATGATCAAAGAAGGCAAGGTGGCCGACATGGAACACCTGCCGAGCTACTTCGGCCAGGAGGTCAGCAAGCTGGTGAAGGCGCACGGCATCGACAGAATGCAGGCCTGGCAAGACGGCTTGAAAGACGCCGAGAACGCAAAGGCGTTCGCCACCTCGCGCGTGGGCGTCAACTTCTGGGATACGTTGTACTGGGGCGGTTTCGATAGCGTCAACGACTGGGCCAACAAAGGATATGAAGTGGTGGTCTCCAACCCGGACTACGTCTACATGGACTTCCCTTACGAGGTGAACCCGGACGAGCGTGGTTACTACTGGGGCACCCGCTTCAGCGACGAGCGCAAGGTGTTCAGCTTCGCGCCGGACAACATGCCGCAGAACGCGGAAACCTCGGTCGACCGCGACGGCAACCACTTTAACGCCAAAAGCGACAAGCCGTGGCCGGGCGCCTACGGTCTGTCCGCTCAGCTGTGGAGCGAAACCCAGCGCACCGATCCGCAGATGGAATACATGATCTTCCCGCGCGCGCTGTCGGTGGCGGAACGCGCCTGGCACCGCGCCGGTTGGGAGCAGGACTATCGCGCCGGCCGTGAATACAAAGGCGGGGAAACCCACTTTGTCGACACCAAGGCGCTGGAGAAAGACTGGCTGCGCTTCGCCAATATCCTGGGCCAACGAGAACTGGCCAAGCTGGACAAAGGCGGCGTCGCCTACCGTCTGCCGGTGCCGGGCGCTCGCGTGGCGGGCGGCAAGCTGGAAGCGAATATCGCGCTGCCGGGATTGGGCATCGAGTACTCCACCGACGGCGGCAAGCAGTGGCAGCGTTATGACGCCAAGGCCAAGCCGGCGGTATCGGGTGAGGTGCAGGTGCGTTCGGTCAGTCCGGACGGTAAACGTTACAGCCGCGCCGAGAAGGTCTAAGCCCGGCACATCGGCCTGTCGTCATGGCGGCGGGCCGCTTAACGAAGGGGGAATGCGTTCGCCCCCGCGCGTGCCGGCGTGGGGCGGATGTTGAAGTGAGAGCAATACGTGGAGTCGCAGTGCCGCTGCAATTGTAGTATTTCATGACATGATCTTTCCCCGGCTGGTCCGGGGATTTTTTTGCCCGTTGTACGGCGGGCATAAAAAAACCGCCTCAATGTGAGGCGGTTTCTCATAGCCGGTCAGGCTTATTTCTTGTCGTGCAGCGATTCGTCTTCGCGGCAGTCACCGGTTTCACAGTGGCCGTACAGGTACAGACTGTGGTTGGTAAGCTTGATGCCGTGCTGCTTGGCGATATCACGCTGGCGCACTTCGATGGATTCGTCGCTGAATTCGATCACTTTGCCGCAGTCCAGGCAAATCAGGTGATCGTGGTGATGCTGTTGGGTCAGCTCGAACACGGACTTGCCGCCTTCGAAGTTGTGACGTGTCACAATGCCCGCATCGTCAAACTGGTTCAGTACGCGATAAACCGTTGCCAGGCCGATCTCTTCGCCCATATCAATCAGTTTTTTGTACAAATCTTCCGCACTGACGTGATGGCATTCCGGATTTTGCAGTACTTCCAGGATTTTGAGTCGCGGAAGCGTGACTTTTAAGCCGGCCTTCTTCAATGCGATGTTGTTGTCGGTCATGCGAATTCAGTCCTGTTACTATGCTAATCAAGTTGAGGCGTACTCGCCTGTGGCATCGGTCGGCACAAAGAGTTAATGCGTCTCATTATAGAACCGGTTGTACTAAATGGAAACCGCCGGTTGTTAACAAAGATATAATTGCACTATTGCATGTTTTGCATGCAACGCCTTGATGGATGGGATAAACCGATATCTCAGTCTACCGTGACGGGGTGGGAAGTTACAAATCTGTAGCTTCTATCGCAGCAATCCCTGTTGCCGATGACGGCCCTGTCGGCACACTATGCACTTTACAGGGCCTTTGTTCAACCTTTCGCCAGTCCCGGCGTTTAGCCGACGATATCGGCCAGGCTCAGCTCTTCGACGATCTGTTTGACCCAGGCGTCGACGCGCTCGTTGGTCAGCTCCGGCTGACGGTCTTCGTCGATCGCCAGACCGATGAAGTGGTTGTCGTCCGCCAGGCCTTTGGAAGCTTCGAAGTGGTAGCCTTTGGTCGGCCAGTGGCCCACGATGGCCGCGCCGCGCGGTTCGATGATGTCGCGGATGGTGCCCATCGCGTCACAGAAGTATTCCGCGTAGTCTTCCTGGTCGCCGCAGCCGAACAGCGCCACCAGTTTGCCGTTGAAATCGACTTCTTCCAGCGTCGGGAAGAAATCGTCCCAGTCACACTGCGCTTCACCGTAGTACCAGGTCGGGATACCCAGCAGCAGGATATCGAACCCTTCCAGGTCTTCTTTGCTGCTTTTGGCGATGTCGTGCACTTCAGAGACGTCGTCGCCAAACTGTTTCTGGAGAATTTTCTGGATCATTTTGGCAATGTTTTCGGTATTGCCAGTGTCGCTGCCAAAGAAAATGCCTACAGTAGCCATATCGCGTATAACCTTTAAATTCAATTAATTGCATTACTCGGCGCCGGCACTGCCGCCGATTAAAATGATGCCATGGCAAGAGCCTTTCGCCACGGTGGCGGGCGCCGACAGGCGCAGTCTCTTACCGGTAAATGCGTATCATGCCAGAAAGTGGCGCCGGGGTTTTATCGCATTTATGCGATGCCGAAGGATGAAGAAAAGCGTGGTCGATCCGGCGTTGTCCTTAACGCCGCGCCGCGCGTGCGGCCGAAGAGATCAATGTTCCGGCTGTTCTTCCGCCAGTTGCGCCAACAGCATCTGCTCGATGAGTTCGCTGCGGCTGATGTTGCGCTGTTCCGCCAGTTTGTTCAGGGCGTCCACCGCATCCGCGTTGATTTTCAGCTCTACGCGCCGCAATCCGCGCACTTTATCGCGCCGTAACTGATTGCGCTTATTGATTCTAAGCTGTTCATCGCGGGAAAGCGGGTTGGTTTTCGGGCGCCCCGGACGGCGTTCATCTGCGAACAGATCCAGCGTCGTGCGATCCGTTTGTTCTTTTGCCATAGGTAGCGGTACTGCAAGGGAGTTTGCATCAAAAAGCGCTCGCACGCTTCCGGAGGCATCGGTTAACACACTTCGGGCCAATAAACCCTAACCCAAATTTACCCCCGAACCGGCGTTCGCGAACGCGCTGGCGCGGCGGCAAAATTATAGCGCGCCATATTACCCCAGCAGATGGAGCGGCGACAATGCCTAACTGCGGGCTAAACGCGCTAAGCCGTTATCTTTAGCGCGTTTTTTCGCCAGGTGAGCGCGTTTTTCAGGCTTCGCCGAGGAAACGGTGGATGGCGCGCAGCACCGCTTCCGGTTTTTCGGCGTGCACCCAATGGCCGGTGCCGGCGACGACGTGCGCGCGTGCCTGCGGGAATTGGCGGGCGATGTCTGCACGGTAGCTGTCCTGCACGTACGGCGACAGGCCGCCGCGAATGAACAGGGTCGGGTGTGGCCAGGCCGGCACGTCCTGCCAGCCGGTGATGTCTTCGTAGCGTTCGATCAGCACCGGCAGGTTGAAGCGCCATTCACCGTTATGGAAGGACTTCAGCAGGAACTGGATCACGCCTTCTTCCTGCAGGTAGTCGCGCATCAACTGGGCGGCCGCCTGGCGCTGGGTAATGCCGGCGGCGCTGACGGCCTTCAGCGCGGCGAAGATCTCGTCATGGCGTCGGGTCTGGTAATCCACCGGCGCGACGTCGATGACGATCAGCTTGGCGATGCGCTCGGGCGCGATGGCGGTCAGCGCCATCGCCGCTTTGCCGCCCATCGAGTGGCCGATGACGATCGCTTTCTCCAGCTGCAGTTCGTCGAGCAGCGCCAGCAGATCCTGCGCCATGGCGGGGTAGTTCATATCGTCGGCGCGCGGGGAGAGGCCGTGGTTGCGCAGATCGACTTTGATCACAGTGTGCTGTTTATGCAGATCGCGCGCCAGCACGCCCAGGTTGTCGAGATTGCCGAACAGCCCGTGGATCAGCAGCACCGGCAGCGCGTCTGACTCGGCGGCCAGCAGTTGATAATGTAATTTCATGGCGAAGTTCATACTGAGAGAGATTCAGATTAGGGTATCATGATTGAATCGCACGATGAATCATGCGGAATTTTCGCGGCGCGGGCTTGGCAGTGCCGGCTATAGGTATTAGTCTGCATTTGCCGTCCGGAGGCACATTGTTGTGTTCGCCCCAGCGCTTTTAACCTTATAATCCCATGGCTTGAATGCAGGATCTGGCTTCAGGTTCTAAGTAGAAAAAACAGTATTGGATAAAGATGAAAACTATTGAAGTCGACGAAGAGCTTTACCGTTATATTGCCAGCCACACGCAACACATCGGTGAAAGCGCGTCCGATATTTTACGCCGCATGTTGAAATTCACCGCCGGCCAGCCGGTGCGCGCGTTGCCTGCCGCCAGTGCGTCGCAGTCCGTCGAGCTGGAAAAAGCGGCACCGGTTCAGCGCCCGCGCGATCGCGTACGCGCCGTGCGTGAACTGCTGCTGTCGGATGAATACGCCGAGCAGAACAAAGCGGTCAACCGTTTCATGCTGGTGCTGTCCACGCTGTACACCCTCGATGCCGCCGGTTTTGCCGCCGCTACCGAGGCGTTGACCGGCCGTACCCGCACCTATTTCGCCAGCGATCAGCAGACCCTGCTGGCCAACGGCACGCATACCAAGCCGAAGCATGTGCCGGGCACCCCTTACTGGGTGATCACCAATACCAATACCGGCCGCAAACGCAGCATGATCGAACACATCATGCAGGCGATGCAGTTCCCGGCGGAACTGATCGAGAAAGTTTGCGGTACCGTCTAATTTAGCGAACAGCCCGTCATGATGGCCGTGCGCGACGTATTTGCCCGGTCACCGACAGGGATGAGGGAGATATGTCGATGGCGAATAATCCACGTGCCGGGCAGCCCGCCCGTCAAAGCGATCTGATCAACGTAGCCCAGCTGACGTCGCAGTACTATGTGCTGCAACCGGAAGCCGGCAATGCCGCACATGCGGTGAAGTTTGGCACCTCCGGCCACCGCGGCAGCGCGCAGCGCCACAGCTTCAACGAAGCGCACATCCTCGCCATCGCTCAGGCGATCGCCGAAGTTCGTCATCAGCAGGGCACCACCGGCCCGTGCTACGTGGGTAAAGACACCCATGCGCTGTCCGAGCCGGCCTTTATTTCCGTGCTGGAAGTGCTGACCGCCAACGGCGTCGATGTGATCGTGCAGGAAAACAACGGCTTCACGCCAACGCCGGCGGTATCGCACGCCATTCTGTGCCACAACCGCCGCGGCGGCGCGCAGGCCGACGGCATCGTCATTACGCCGTCCCACAACCCGCCGGAAGACGGCGGCATCAAGTACAACCCGCCGAACGGTGGCCCGGCCGACACCAACCTGACGTCGGTGATCGAAAAACGCGCCAACGATCTGCTGGCGCAACAGTTGAAAGGCGTTCAGCGTCAGTCGCTGGACAAGGCCTGGAACAGCGGCCACCTGCACGCCAAAGATCTGGTGCAGCCTTATGTCGAAGGCCTGGTTGACGTGGTCGACATGCCGGCCATTCAACGCGCCGGCCTGAAGCTGGGTGTGGATCCGCTCGGCGGTTCCGGCATCGCCTATTGGCAGCGCGTGGCGGAACACTACAAGCTGGATCTGACGCTGGTAAACGACTCCATCGATCAGACCTTCCGCTTTATGCACCTGGATCACGACGGTATCATCCGCATGGACTGCTCGTCCGAGTCGGCGATGGCCGGCCTGCTGGCGCTGCGCGACAAATTCGATCTGGCGTTCGCCAACGATCCGGATTACGACCGTCACGGCATCGTCACGCCGAAGGGCCTGATGAACCCGAACCACTATCTGGCGGTAGCCATCAACTACCTGTTCCAGCATCGCCCGCAGTGGGGCGCCGATGTGGCGGTAGGTAAAACGCTGGTGTCCAGCGCGATGATCGATCGCGTGGTGGCTGACCTGGGCCGCAAGCTGGTGGAAGTGCCGGTCGGTTTCAAATGGTTCGTGGACGGCCTGTTCGACGGCAGCCTGGGCTTCGGCGGCGAAGAGAGCGCCGGGGCCTCGTTCCTGCGCTTCAACGGCCAGCCGTGGTCGACCGACAAAGACGGCATCATCATGTGCCTGCTGGCGGCTGAAATCACCGCGGTAACCGGTGAAAATCCGCAGCATCACTATGACGATCTGGCCAAGCGCTTCGGTGCGCCAAGCTACAACCGCATCCAGGCGCCGGCAACCCATGCGCAGAAAGCGGCGCTGTCCAAGCTGTCGCCGGAGATGGTCAAGGCCAGTACGCTGGGCGGGGACCCGATCACCGCGCGTCTGACCGCAGCGCCGGGCAACGGCGCGTCGATCGGCGGCCTGAAAGTGATGACCGACAACGGTTGGTTCGCGGCCCGTCCTTCCGGTACCGAAGAGGCATACAAGATCTACTGCGAGAGCTTCCTCGGGGCGGAACACCGCGAGAAAATCGAGCACGAAGCGGTTGAGATCGTCAGCGAAGTGCTGGCTTCCGCCAAATAATCGTTGTTCTCGTCTGATAAAAAGCGCTGTTTTTACAGCGCTTTTTTTATGCCTGTAATTTAGATATATCTTTTTCTCGGCGCAGGCTTGCGCATTTAGATATATCGATCTAGATTAGCGTTATCGACGCTGTTTAGATATATCTAAACAACCTCGTATTGATGTTCACTGTGAAAGCGAGGTATCACCCTATGTTTCATCGATTAGGTTTACACCGGCATCATCACCATCATGAATGTGAAGAGGGGCGCCGTCATCGCGGTGGGCGCCATCACTTCGGCGGCGACGGCGAAGAGCATGGCCGTGGCGGACGCGGCGGCCGGGGCGGGCGTCATCGTCTGTTCGAACACGGCGATCTGCGCCTGGTGCTGCTGGCGCTGGTGGCGCGCAAGCCCAGCCACGGGTACGAATTGATCAAGGCGATCGAGGAAGCCTCTTCCGGCCTGTATGTGCCGAGCCCGGGGGTGATTTACCCCACGCTGACGCTGCTGGAAGAGCAGGATTTTCTCGAACCGCTCACCACCGGCAACGGCCGCAAAAGCTACCGCATCACCTCGGCGGGCGAGGGCGAGCTGCAAAAGCATCAACAGGTGGTTGAGGTCATTCTGGCGCGTCTGGCGGGCGCCGGCCGCGAGCATCATCGGCACGGCAACCTGGCGGAAGGCATTTACGACGCCATGAACCGTCTGCGCAGTCTGCTGCGCGGCAACGTGATGCGCGCCGATCTTACGCCGCAGCAGGTGGAGCGCATCAACGCCGCACTGTTGACCGCCGTGGCGGCGATCGAAAGCGAAATGCACATTCAACCCACGCAGCAGGAGGAGAACTGATGCCCGGCCACCGTTTTAACATTACCGTTGAAGCCCTGAGCGACCGCCAGGGCAACCCCGTCGAGAAGGCACCGCTGAGTTTTGAGGTGACCAACCATGACGATATTCTCGAGATCGTCGAGCGCATTCGGGCGCGTGACGATCTGAACTTCGGCCCTGAGCAGAGCGCGGCCTTCGCCGTGGGGTTGAAACTGTTCTCCGAAGTGATGATCGAAAACCGCAAACACCCGGTGTTCACTCCGCTGCGCGAGGCGTTCAAGGAATTTATGGTCGGCTTGAAGAAGGGCCCGGCGGCGTAAAGGCGCGGCAAACCGCGCCCACTGGGATTAAGGCATGAAACGATAGCCGACGCCGGTTTCGGTCAGCAGGTGTTTGGGCCGGGCCGGATCGGCTTCCAGCTTCTGCCGCAGATGGCCCATGTAGATGCGCAGGTAGTGGCTGTGTTCCACGTAGTTCGGCCCCCAGACGTGGCTCAGCAGCTGGCGTTGGGTGATCACCTTGCCGGCGTTGGCCAGCAGCTCCGCCAACAGGCGAAACTCTATCGGCGTCAGGTGCAGATCTTCGTCGTTGCGCAGCACCCGGCGATTCACCAGATCGACGGTGATCGCCGAAAAGCTCACCAGCGGGCTTTCCTGCTGGCTGGCGGAGTGACGGCGCAGCGCGACCCGCACCCGCGCCAACAGTTCGCCGATGCCGAACGGTTTGCTGAGGTAGTCGTCGGCGCCGGCGTCCAGCGCGGCGATTTTGTCCTCTTCGGCGTTGCGCGCCGACAGCACGATCACCGGAATGGCGCTCCACTGCCGCAGATCGCGGATGTAGCTCAGCCCGTCGCCATCCGGCAAGCCCAAATCCAGGATGATCAGATCCGGTTTGCGCGTGCCGGCCTCAATCAGCCCACGCTGCAGGGTTTCACTTTCAAACACCCGCAGGCCTTCGCTCTCCAGCGCGGTGCGCACGAAGCGGCGGATCTCTTTTTCATCTTCAACAATCAGAATGTTGGTTGGCGTTATGCTCACGTTTCCCCTGCGTTGATTACAGATCGAAGGCGTCGCCGTCGATCTCGGGCGGTTTTTCCAGCGGCAGCACGAAGCGGAAGCTGGCGCCGCCGTTGGCGCCGTTTTCCGCCCAGATGCGGCCATCATGCACTTCAATAATGGCACGACAAATGGCTAACCCCAAGCCGACGCCGGGGATCGCCGACTCTTTATTGCCGCGTGAAAACTTGTCGAAAATCAGCTGCAGCTGATCGGCGGGGATGCCGGGGCCGTTATCCCAGACCTCGACTTCCAGCCACTCTGGCAGCGTGCGGGCGCGAATGCCGATGGTGGCCTCGGCGCCGGCGTATTTATTGGCGTTTTCCAACAGGTTGGTGAACACCCGTTCCAGCAGGCTGCCGTCGCAGTTGACCAGGATTTGTTCCGGCGGCAGCTCGACCTCGATCGGATGCTGGCTGAGCAGCGGCTCAAGCATGTGCAGCGAAGCGCCGACGATCTCTTCCAGCGACTGCCACTCTTTACGCAGGCTGAAACCGCCGGACTGGATGCGCGCCATATCCAGCAGGTTGTTCACCAGCCGGGTGGTGCTCAGCACCTGCTGGCGGATCTGGCTGGCCTGGGTGGCGTGATTGGAGCCTTCGGCCGCCAGGTCCAGCGTGAGAATTTCCGCCTGGCCGAACAGCACGGTCAGCGGGGTGCGCAGATCGTGCGACAGCGCCGCCAGCAGCGAGTTGCGCAGCTGCTCGCGTTCGGCGTCCAGCTTGGCTTCTTCGGCGCTGCGCGCCAGGTGCAGCCGTTCCAGCGCGCTGGCGATCAGCACTGCGAAGGTTTGCAGCAGCCGCTGTTGTTCCGGCACCATCAGCTGGCGCAGGTTGTTGGGTTCGATCGCCAACAGGCCGAAGGTCTGTTTGGGGGTATTGAGCGGCAGCAGCTGGTAAGGCACGCCGGGCAGAGTGTCGGTGCCGGCACCGGCCGGCAAGCCTTTATCGAAACTCCAGCGCGCGATGGCTTCGTCTACCGACAGCAGCCCGCCTTCCTCGCCGAT
Organism: Serratia sp. CY81684; assembly: GCF_052166595.1. Lineage (NCBI taxonomy): Bacteria > Pseudomonadati > Pseudomonadota > Gammaproteobacteria > Enterobacterales > Yersiniaceae > Serratia > Serratia sp. CY81684. Next base: position 293,819 of record NZ_JBJNOO010000001.1, read on the forward strand.
CATTTGCTGCAGCCGGCCGTCTTCCTGCGGCAGCAGCAGCACGGTTTTCGCCTGGAAGCTGCTGGAGAGGAAATGACGGCTGGTGTTGGCGATGTCGGCCACGGTCAGCGCGCGGCTCAGCCCGCGTGACATTTCGTACAGATGGCGCGCCCGCTGCTCGCGGTAGCGCGCCACCCGGGCCTGATAACGCACCCCGGCGGTCAGGTTGCCGATGATGATACCGACGGCGAGCATCACGCCGAAGGTCAGCAGATACTGCATATCGCTGACGGCGAACGACCATTCGGGCTGAACGAAGAACAGATCGAAACTGGCGACGTTGATCACCGCCGCCAGCACCGATGGCCAGCGGCCGAAGAACAGCGCGACGATCGCCACGCCGAGCAGGTAGACCATCACCAGGTTGGCCTGATCGAAGCCCGGCAGCAGCCACTGCGAGAGCAGGGTGATCAGCGCGCACAGCGCCACCGCCACCGCGCAGCCGCGCAGCTGCATGCGCCATTTCTCATTGAAGCTGCGGCCGTCGTGCTCCTTGCCCGGCGGCGGCGGTGCGGCGTCGCTGTCCAGCGCGACGATCACCAGATCGAGATCCGGGCCCAGCCGGCCGAGGCGATCGGCGAAGCTGCCGCGCAGCTTCCAGCGTTGCTCGCTGCGGCGGCCGATGATGATTTTGCCGAGGTTATGTTCGCGGGCGTAGCGCAGCACTGCGCGCTCTTCGGACGGATCGGCCAGGGTGGCGGTTTCGGCGCCCAGCTCCTGCGCCAGCCGCAGCGCGCGCAGAATGGCGCGGCGTTGGTTTTCCGGCAGCCGGTGCAGCTTGGGGGTTTCCACGTAGACCGCATGCCAGTGGCAGCCGAGCCGCGCCGCCAGCCGGGCGGCGATGCGCACCAGCTTTTCGTTGCCGCTGTTGTGGCCGACGCACAGCAGAATGCTGTCGCGGGTGTGCCACACTTTCTCGCGCCCCTGGGTGTCGCGAAACTCGCGCATCTGGTCATCGACCCGATCAGCGGTGCGGCGCAGCGCCAACTCGCGCAGGGCGATCAGGTTGCCTTTACGGAAAAAATGCTCGATGGCGCGCTCGGCCTGGCCGGGAATATACACTTTGCCTTCGTGCAGCCGTCGGCGCAGATCGTCCGGCGGCAGATCGACCAGCACCACTTCGCTGGCCTCGTCAAACACGTGGTCGGGCACCGTTTCGCGCACCCGCACGCCGGTCACGCTGCCCACCACGTCGTTCAGACTTTCCAAATGTTGCACGTTGACGGTAGTCAGCACGTCGATGCCGGCGTCCAGCAGCTCTTCCACATCCTGCCATCGTTTGGGGTGGCGCGAACCGTGGGCGTTGCTGTGCGCCAGTTCATCCATCAGGATCAGCGCCGGATGGCGCGCCAGCGCGGCGTCGAGATCGAATTCATGCACCAGCCGGCCGCGATGCTGGATGCGCTTTTGCGGCAACAGCGCCAGGCCGTCGAGCAGGGCGGCGGTCTCGCTGCGGCCGTGGGTTTCCACCACGCCGACCAGCACGTCCAGCCCCTGAGCGCGCAAACGCTGTGCCTCCTGCAGCATGGCGTAGGTTTTGCCCACGCCGGCGCAGGCGCCGAAGAATACCTTCAACCGGCCGCGCGGTTTTTCATTGGCCAGCGCCAGCAGGCTATCGGGATCGGGACGCTGCTGTTCTTCTTCGACCATGACAATTCCTTGTGTTACCAAGCAAAAAGGGGTTCGGCACGCCGAACCCTATCACTATGCTGAATACGGCGCGCTACTGCAACGCATCCAGCGCCAGGTTCAGCTTCAGCACGTTGACCACCGATTCCCCCATAAAGTTGGGCGTGGCCCGATCGGTGTTGTCTTCGATCAGTTTGGCGACCTGTTCCGGCGGCAGATGACGCGCCGCCGCGACCCGCGCCAGCTGATACCGCGCCGCGGCGATCGAAATCTGCGGATCCAGCCCGCTGCCGGAGGCGGTCAGCAGATCCACCGGGATCGGGCCGCTCATGGCCGGATTGGCCTGGCGCAGCTGCGCCGCGCGTTCGGCGATAGCCTTATCCAGCGCCGGGTTGGTGGCCGCCAGGTTGCTGCCGGCGGAGGCCTGTGGATTATAGGCCGAATCGCCGGTCGCCGACGGGCGGCCCCAGAAATAGTCGGCGCGCGTGAAGTTCTGGCCGATCAGCGCGGAGCCGACCGCCTTGTCGCCCTGGTACAGCAGCGAACCGTTGGCCGCGCCCGAAAACAGCAGCTGCGCCAGCCCGGTGGTCAGCAGCGGATAGGCGATGCCGGTGATCAGCGTCAGCAGGATCAACATCACCAGCGCAGGTCGTAAATACGTCATGTTCATTTCCCTCAATGGTTAACCGGCGACGTGCAGCGCGACCAGGATCAGGTCGATCAGTTTGATGCCGACGAACGGCACCAGCAGACCGCCGACCCCGTACAGCCACAGGTTGCGGCGCAGCAGGGCCGCGGCGCTCATCGGTTTGTAGCTCACCCCTTTCAACGCCAGCGGGATCAGGAACACAATCACCAGGGCGTTGAAGATCACCGCCGACATGATGGCGGAGGCGGGGGAGTGCAGGTGCATCACGTTCAGCGCGTTCAACTGCGGATAGGTGGCCGCGAACGCCGCCGGAATGATGGCGAAGTATTTGGCCACGTCGTTGGCGATGCTGAAGGTGGTCAGCGAGCCGCGCGTCATCAGCATCTGTTTGCCGATATGCACCACTTCGATCAGCTTGGTCGGGTTGGAATCCAGATCGACCATGTTGCCCGCCTCTTTGGCGGCCTGGGTGCCGGAGTTCATCGCCACCGCCACATCGGCCTGCGCCAGCGCCGGGGCGTCGTTGGTGCCGTCGCCGGTCATCGCCACCAGACGGCCTTCCGCCTGATACTGGCGGATCAGCGCCAGCTTGGCTTCCGGCGTGGCTTCCGACAGGAAGTCGTCCACCCCGGCTTCGGCGGCGATCGCCGCTGCGGTCAGCGGGTTATCGCCGGTGATCATCACCGTTTTGATGCCCATCTTGCGCAGCTCATTGAAGCGTTCCTTGATGCCGCCCTTGACGATATCCTTCAACGCCACCACGCCCAGCACCCGGGCGCCTTCCGCCACCACCAGCGGCGTGCCGCCGGTGCGCGCCACGCTTTCCACCAGATCGTCCACCGCCCGCGGGAAGTGGCCCTGATTGGATTCGACGTGGCGGCGAATGGCGTCCACCGCGCCTTTGCGGATCATGCGCTCCTGCACGTTGACGCCGCTCATGCGGGTCTGGGCGGAGAAGGGCACGAAGGTGGCGTTCAGCGCCTGCAGATCGCGCTCGCGCAGGTTAAAGCGCTGTTTGGCCAGCACCACGATGCTGCGGCCTTCCGGCGTTTCGTCCGCCAGCGAAGCCAGCTGCGCGGCGTCCGCCAGTTCCTGTTCTTTGACGCCCGGCGCCGGCAAAAACTCCGAAGCCTGACGGTTGCCCAGCGTGATGGTGCCGGTTTTATCCAGCAACAGCACGTCCACATCGCCGGCGGCTTCCACCGCGCGGCCGCTGGTGGCGATCACGTTGGCGCCAAGCATGCGGCTCATCCCGGCCACGCCGATGGCGGACAGCAGACCGCCGATGGTGGTGGGGATCAGGCAAACCAGCAGCGCGACCAGCACGGTGATGGTGACCACGCTGCCGCTGCCGGCCGCCTCGACGCTGTATTGCGAGAACGGGAACAGGGTGGCGGTGGCCAGCACGAACACGATGGTCAACGCCACCAGCAGAATGGTCAGCGCGATCTCGTTCGGCGTTTTGCGGCGCTTGGCGCCCTCCACCATGGCGATCATGCGATCGAGGAAGGTTTCCCCCGGGTTGACGCTGCACTGCACCACCAGCCAGTCGGACAGCACGCGGGTGCCGCCGGTGACCGAGGAGAAGTCGCCGCCGGACTCGCGGATCACCGGGGCGGATTCGCCGGTGATGGCGCTTTCATCCACCGAAGCGCCGCCTTCCAGCACTTCGCCGTCGCACGGGATGGTATCGCCGGCTTCCACCAGCACGATATCGCCTTTGCGCAGGCTCTCGGCGGCCACTTTCTCCGTGGCGCCGTCGCGGCGCGGGCCGGCCAGCTTTTTCGCCCAGCTGGTTTTCTTGGTGCCCTTCAGGCTTTCCGCCTGGGCCTTGCTGCGGCCTTCGGCCAGCGCTTCGGCGAAGTTGGCGAACAGCACGGTGAACCACAGCCACAGGGCTACGCTGCCGGTAAAGGAGGCGGCGCCGTCGGTTTGGCCGGTGAGCATCGCCAGCCAGATGGCGGTGGTCAGCAGGCTGCCGATATACACCACGAACATCACCGGGTTGCGCCATTGAACGCGAGGATCCAGTTTTTTCACCGCATCGATCAGCGCGGTGCGCACCAGAGCCGGTTCAAACAGCGCGCGTTGTTTGCGAGTCATCTCTTATTCTCTCTCTGTGACGTCGGTTAGTTTGCCAACCAAAGTTGCAAATGCTCGGCCACCGGGCCCAGCGCCAGCGCCGGCACGAAGGTCAGCGCGCCCACCAGCAGCACGGTGCCGATCAGCAGGCCGATAAACAGCGGCCCATAGGTTGGCAGGGTGCCGTTGCCCGCCGGCTGGCGTGGCTTGGCGCTCAGCGAACCGGCGATCGCCAGCACCGGCAGGATCACCCCAAAGCGGCCGACGAACATGGCGAAGGCCAGCAGCAGGTTGTAGAACGGCGTATTGACGCTCAACCCGGCGAAGGCGCTGCCGTTGTTGTTAGCGGCGGAAGACAGGGCATACAGCACTTCGCTGAAGCCGTGGGCGCCCGGATTGAGGATGCCGGCGCGGCCCGCGTCGGTGCCGATGGCCAGCGCGCTGCCCAGCAACACCAGCGTCGGTGTGACCAGGATCGCCAGCGCGGTCATCTTCATGTCGTAAACGTCGATCTTTTTGCCCAGGTATTCCGGGGTGCGGCCGATCATCAGACCGGCGATAAACACCGTCAGCAGCACGAACAGCAGCATGCCGTACAGGCCGGAGCCGACGCCGCCGAACACCACTTCACCGATCTGCATCAGCCACATCGGCACCATGCCGCCCAGCGCGGTGAAGGAGTCGTGCATGGCGTTGACCGCCCCGCAGGACGCGGCGGTGGTCACCACCGAGAACAGGCTGGTGGCGAGAATGCCGAAGCGCGACTCTTTGCCTTCCATATTGATGTTGCTGTCGGCGCCCAGCGCGCTCAGGTGCGGGTTGCCCGCCAGCTCGGCGACCATCACCACCACCACCGCCACCACGAAGATCAGCGCCATCGCCCAGATCAGCGCGTGGCCCTGACGGTTTTCACCGGCCAGCTGGCCGAAGGAGAAGCACAGCGCGCAAGGGATCAGGAAGATGGCCAGCATCTGCACGAAGTTGGTCAGCACGGTCGGGTTTTCGAACGGGTGCGCCGAGTTGGCGCCGAAGAACCCCCCGCCGTTGGTGCCGAGCATCTTGATCGCTTCCTGCGAGGCCACTGGCCCCATTGGCAGCGTCTGCTGCGCGCCTTCGAGCGTAGTGACGTGCAGGTAAGGCAGGAAGTTTTGCAGCGTGCCCTGGCTGACGAAGAACAGGGCAATCAGCAGCGCGATCGGCAGCAGCACATACAGCGTGATGCGGAACAGATCGGCCCAGGCGTTGCCGACGGTCTTGCCGGCGCGGCGGGTAAAGGCGCGGATCAGCGCAAAGGCCACGGCGATGCCGGTGGAGGCGGAAACGAAGTTCTGCACCGCCAGCCCGGCCATCTGGCTGAAATAGCTGAGGGCGCTTTCGCCGCTGTAGGCTTGCCAGTTGGTGTTGGTGACGAAGCTGACGGCGGTGTTGAGCGCCAGATCCCAGGAGAGGCCCGGGAAGCCTTGCGGGTTGAGCGGCAGCGAGCCCTGCGTCATCAGCAAGGCGAACAGCAGCGCCAGCCCGAGCAGGTTGAATGCCAGGATCGCCAGCGCGTACTGCCACCAGTTCATCTCGGTGGCGCGGATGCCGCAGGCGCGCCAGACGCCGGCTTCCACTGCGCGCAGCGCAGGCAGCGGCTCACCTTCGATCAGGCGCGCCATAAAACCGCCCAGCGGCCGGGCCAGCAGCAGAAGCACCAGCAGGAAACTGGCGATCAGTAAAAAGGCTGAAGCCGCCATCAGAAATCCTCCGCGTTAAACAGGGCGTAGACCAGATAGGCCAACAGCAGCAGAACCAACAGCGCACCACCAATAACGCTGAAACTCACGGGACACCTCCAGAGGTGTTGTTTTTGATAGAGGCAGTGTAGGGAGAGGGGTAGAAAGAAGATGAAAAAATCGCGCGGGCAGGTGTAAAAAAAGTATAAAAATGGCTGAAATTTCAGCGGAAATTGGCCGTTTCAGGCAGCCTGCTTGCGGCGAGATTGCGCCTGATGCGTGAATAAGCCGGGGCTGGGACGTGGGATGAAGAACCGAATAATAACCACAATGTAACCCATGTTTAGTTAAAAATTAACTTGATTGTAACAAAGTTACGAATCGCCGCGGCGATTAGCGATTTTTTGTGCGATTTAGTGGTCGGATGAGTAGTAAACTTTCATCAAGTGCGCTAAAATTTTGTCCAGTTACCAAATTACCGATTGTTCATTTGATGCGCCGACGCCGTTTTCCCTGACAAATCAACGGCAGGCGTTTTTAAGGAGGTTCGCATGTCTACGACCTATCACGCTTATTCACTGCATCGGATTCTCCTGCGCCGCAGCGCAGTGGTTATCGCGGGCATTTTGGCCCTGCCGGTGATGCTGTTCCGCAGCGATCGCGGGCGTTTTTACAGCTACCTGCACCGCGTCTGGTCAAAAACCAGCGATAAGCCGGTCTGGCTGCAGCAGGCGGAACTGGCGTCCTGCGACTTCTACTGAGTCACTGCCGATTCACGAACAACCCTCGCCCTGCGGCGGGGGTTTTTTTATGCCTCGGGCCCGCTGCCGTCAAGCGCAAGGTCGTATTTGGCAAGCCATTCTTCTACACTTTCCTCATCGACCAACACCACGAGAGAACGGTATGAGTGACAAGATCCCTATCGGCATCAGCGCCTGTTTACTGGGCGACGCGGTGCGTTTCGACGGCGGCCACAAGCGGCTGGCCTTCGCGGTGGAACAGTTGGCGCCCTATGTGCGCTTTGAGCCCGTATGCCCGGAAATGGCGATCGGCCTGCCCACGCCGCGCCCGGCGCTGCGCCTGGTGAAACAGGCGCAGCCCTGGCCGGCGATGCGCTACAGCAACGACGCCGGCGTGGATCTGACCGAGGAGATGCGCAGTTTCTCCGCGCAGCGCGTGGCGGCCTTGCAGCATCTGTGCGGCTATATCGTCTGCGCCAAGTCGCCGAGCTGCGGCCTGGAGCGAGTGCGGGTCTACAGTGAGAATGGCAAGGACTCGCGTAAAAACGGCGTCGGGCTGTTTACCGCCGAACTGCTGCGTCAGATGCCGTGGCTGCCGGTGGAAGAAGACGGACGATTGCAGGATGCGGCATTGCGGGAAAACTTCATTGAACGGGTGTACGCGCTGTATGAGTTGAATATGCTGTGGCGCCAGGGGCTGACCCGCGGCGGGCTGATCGCGTTTCACAGCCGCTACAAGCTGTCGCTGCTGGCGCATTCGCAGCCGGCGTACCGCGAACTGGGGCGTTTCGTCGCCGACATTCATCGCTGGGACTCGCTGGAAGACTTCGCCGTGGAGTACCGCAGCCGCCTGATGGCGCTGTTGGCGCACAAGGCGACGCGCCGCAACCATACCAACGTGCTGATGCACGTGCAGGGTTACTTCCGCCGCCAGCTCAGCGCGGCGCAGCGCCAGGAGCTGGCGCACCTGATCGACCGCTACCGGCAGGGCATGCAGCCGCTGCTGGCGCCGATCGCCTTGCTTAAGCATTACATGGCGGAATACCCCGACAGTTATCTGGCGGAACAACGCTATTTCGAACCTTATCCGGAGGCGCTGCGTTTGCGTTACGGCCATTGATTGACAAGGGAATTTTATGACCACGCATCTGGTCTGGTTGCGTAACGATCTGCGTATCACCGACAACAAAGCGTTGCATGCTGCCTGCAGCGATCCCAAAGCCCTGGTGCTGGCGGTGTTTATCGCCACCCCGCAGCAGTGGCGGCAGCATGAGATGGCACCGCGGCAGGCGGCGCTGATCCACGCCAGCCTGCGGGCGGTACAGCAGGCGCTGGCGCAAAAGGGCATTGCGCTGCATTGCCATGCCTGTTCGGACTTTGCTGCATCGATCGACTGGCTGGCGGACTATTGCCGGCGAGAGCAGGTGGACGCGCTGTTTTACAATCGCCAGTACGAACTGAATGAACGGCGCCGCGATGCGCGGCTGGAGCAGCAGTTGAATGGACGGGTAACGTGCCACGGTTTTGATGACAGCCTGCTGTTGCCGCCGGGCAGCGTGCTAACCGGCGGCGGCGAGATGTACAAGGTTTATACGCCGTTTCGCAACGCCTTTATTCAGCGCCTGACTGAGTCCGACGTGAGCTGCCTGCCGGCGCCGAAGAACCGTGCCGATGGCGCGTTGCCAGCGCCTGAAGCGCCGGCGGCGTTCGATTATCCCGCGGCGGACATCGGGGATGAGTATCCCGCCGGCGAGGAGGCCGCGCTACAGAGGCTGCGCGCCTTTTGTCGTGAGCAAGTGCAGGATTACCTTCGCCAGCGCGATCTGCCGGCCATCGCCGGCACCAGCAGCCTGTCGCCCTATCTGGCGATCGGCGTGTTGTCGCCGCGCCAGTGTTTTAACCGCCTGCGCGCCGAATGCCCGCAGCTGCTGGAAGATCGCGAGAGCGGCGCTTTCGCCTGGCTGAACGAGCTGATTTGGCGCGAGTTCTACCGCCATCTGCTGGTGGCCTATCCCGAGCTGTGCCGCCATCGGCCGTTTATCGCCTGGACGGACAAAGTGCGCTGGTGCGATGACGCGGCGAAGCTGCAGGCCTGGCAGCGGGGCGAGACCGGCTATCCGATCGTCGATGCCGCCATGCGCCAGCTGAACGCTACCGGCTGGATGCACAACCGGCTGCGCATGATCAGCGCCAGTTTTCTGGTGAAGGATCTGCTGATCGACTGGCGGGCCGGGGAGCGCTACTTCATGTCGCAATTGCTGGACGGCGATCTGGCGGCCAATAACGGCGGCTGGCAGTGGGCGGCTTCCACCGGCACCGACGCCGCGCCGTATTTCCGCATCTTCAACCCGACGACGCAGGGTGAACGTTTTGATCCACAAGGCACTTTTATCCGTAAATGGTTGCCGGAACTGGCGGATGTGCCCGACAATGACATCCATCATCCTCACCGTTGGGCGGAAAAGCAGCCATGCGTGCTGAATTACCCGCTGCCGATCGTCGATCATAAGCAAGCCCGTCTGGAGACGCTGGCGGCGTTCGAGGCGGCGAAACGGGGAGAGTCTTGAGGCAACTGCAAGGAGCGACGCAATGATGAAAAAGGTGTTGGCCCTGTGCCTGAGCGGCTATTCCGCGCTGGCGATCGCCGGCTTTGACGTGGTGGCGCTGGGCGTCGACGGCGGCGTCAGCGACGGCAATCTGACCTCCTACCTGATCCGCAGCGACAATCAGCCGCGGTATGTGGCGCTGGACGCCGGTTCGCTGCTGCCGGGCATCGCCAAAGGGTTGGAGAAGGGCAGCTTCCCGCAGGTGACGCCCGAGCTGGCCGCGCCTTACACGCCGCAGGGCTATGTGTTCCGGCAGTTGATCGGCAGCTACTTTATCAGCCACGGCCACCTGGACCACGTGGCGGGGCTGATCGTCGGCTCACCCGAGGACAATAAAAAAACCGTTTACGCCCAGGCGGACACCGTACTGACCCTGCGTAATCACTACTTCAACTGGAAGGCGTGGCCGAACTTCACCGACGCCGGCAACGGCTCGCGGCTGGGCACTTACCGGCTGCAAACGGTGCGGCCGCAGCAGCGGTTTACCCTCGGCCTGACCGGATTGACCGGCGTGATGTACCCGCTCAGCCACGATCGCTATCCGTCGTCGATGCTGCTGATTTCCAACGGCAGCGAGTTCTTCGCCTACTTCGGCGATACCGGGCCGGATAAGGTCGAGCAGTCGCGCGATCTCGATACCGTCTGGCGCGCGCTGGGGCCGCTTGTCGAGCAGAAGAAGCTCAAGGGCATGATTATCGAAACCTCTTACCCTAACGGGGTGGAGGATAAACATCTGTACGGCCATTTGACGCCGGCCTGGCTGCTGAAGGAGTTGAAGAACCTGACACAGTACAGCGGCGGCGATGGCTCGCTGAACGGTTTGCCGGTGGTGATCAGCCACATCAAGCCCAGCCTGAAGCAGGGCGAAGACACGCGCGCCGCCATTGCGCAACAGCTGGCGCAGGGCAACGATCTGGGCGTGAAATTTATCCTGATGGCGCAGGGCGACCGGCAGACATTTTGACTATGAAGAGAGAAGAGAATGCGTAACCTCGATCTGGAACAACTGATCAACACGGAACTGAACGCCGCGGCGTTTCAGGACTACGCCCCCAACGGATTGCAGGTAGAAGGCCGCCCGCACGTGCAGCGCATCGTGACCGGTGTCACCGCCTGTCAGGCGCTGCTGGACGCTGCGGTGGCGCATCAGGCCGACGCGATTATCGTGCACCACGGCTATTTCTGGAAAAACGAGGCGCCGGCGGTGCGCGGCATGAAGCGCAACCGCCTGAAAACGCTGCTGACCCACGACATCAACCTGTACGGCTACCACCTGCCGCTGGACGCGCATCCGGTGCTGGGCAACAATGCGCAGCTGGCGCAGGCGCTGGGCATTCGGGTGATTGGCGACGTCGAGCCGCTGGTGCCGCACGGCGAATTTGAACAGCCGCTGACCGGCGAAGCGCTGCAGCAGCGTATCGAAAGCCGGCTGGGGCGTGCGGTGCTGCACTGCGGCGATAACGCGCCTGAGCACATTCGCCGGGTGGCCTGGTGCACCGGTGGCGGCCAGGGCTTTATCGACAGCGCGGCGCGCTTCGGCGTCGATGCGTTCATCAGCGGTGAAGTGTCTGAGCAGACCATTCACAGCGCGCGCGAAATGGGCGTGCATTTCTTCGCCGCCGGCCACCACGCCACCGAGCGCGGCGGCGTGAAGGCGTTGGGCGACTGGCTGGCGCAGCACCACGGCTTTGATGTGACCTTTATCGATATCCCGAATCCCGCCTGATTTTTTTCTTCCCCGGATCCAGCCCGGCCTGTGCGCCGGCTGAATCCTTTTACCGCGCTATTTCCTTATTTTCCTTATGGTTGCGTTCTATTGACAGCCGGGGCCGCGTCACGCATAACTGGTGTGTTTTTCATCGCGATAATAATAAGGAGAATAAGGGTGCAACAAGCACGTTATTACCTGTTGGGTGAGAGAGCGGTAGTGCTTGAACTGTCGCCGCCGGTGACCTTACCGAGCCAGCAGCGCATCTGGGCGCTGGCGGAAAAGCTGAATCACCACCCCGACGTGCGGGAAGTGGTGCCGGGAATGAATAACCTGACGCTGTTGCTGCATACGCCGCAGGCCGACGCCGAAGCGATGCTCGCGTTGCTGCAGCAAGGTTGGGAAAGCAAAGAGAGCCTGACGCCGGAATCGCGCCAGGTGGATATTCCGGTGGTCTACGGCGGGGAGCAAGGCCCCGATCTGGATGAAGTGGCGCGCCATACCGGCATGACGCCGCGGCAGGTGGTGGAATGCCACGCGGCGGCGGCCTACGTGGTCTATTTCCTCGGCTTTCAGCCGGGTTTCTCCTATTTGGGCGGTATGCCGGAACAACTGGCGACGCCGCGCCGCGCTGAGCCGCGTCTGGCGGTGGCGGCCGGCTCCGTCGGCATCGGCGGCGGCCAGACCGGCATCTATCCGCTGGTGACGCCCGGCGGCTGGCAGCTGATCGGCCGCACGCCGCTGGCGCTGTTCAATCCGCATGAAATGCCGCCGACGCTGCTGCGCCCGGGCGATAACGTGCGCTTCGTGCCGCAGAAGGAGGGCGTATGCTGATTATTCTGCGTGCCGGCATCTATACCACGGTGCAGGATTTGGGCCGCGAGGGATTCCGCCGTCTGGGCATCAGCACCGGCGGAGCGCTGGATCAACCGGCGCTGAAGATAGCCAACCTGCTGGTGGGCAATGCGCCGGAGGCCGCCGGGCTGGAGATCACCCTCGGCCAGTTCAGCGCCGAGTTTACCCGCGCAGGCTGGATCGCCCTGACCGGCGCCGGCTGCGACGCTCAGCTGGACGGCAAACCGCTGTGGACCGGCTGGCGCTACCCGGTGAAAAAGGGGCAGCGGCTGACGCTGGTCACGCCGAAACGCGGCATGCGTAGCTACCTGGCGATCGCCGGCGGCATCGCCGTGCCGGAAATGCTGGGCTCGCGCAGCACCGATATGAAAGCCGCCTTTGGCGGATGCGAGGGGCGTAATCTGAAGGACGGCGACCGGTTGCCGCTCGGTAACTCCGCCGCTCAACCGCAACATTCCTGCGGCGTGAAGCAACTGCTGTTCACCAACCGCATCCGCGCGTTGCCGGGGCCGGAGTACGCTGAATTCAGCGAAGAGGCACAGGAGACGTTCTGGCGTACCGCCTGGCAGCTCAGCCCGCAGAGCAACCGCATGGGCTACCGTCTGCACGGCGGCACGCCGCTGGCGCGCACCACCGGCCGCGAGATGCTGTCGCACGGCCTGCTGCCCGGCGTGGTGCAGGTGCCGCACAACGGCCAGCCGATCGTGCTGATGGCCGATGCGCAAACCACCGGCGGTTACCCGCGCATTGCCTGCGTGATCGAAGCCGATCTCTACCATTTGGCGCAGATCCGGCTCGGCGAACCGATCCACTTCGTTCTCTGCTCTCTGGCGGAGGCGCAGCGCGCCAAGGCCGAGCAGGATCTCTTCCTTCGACAGATTGCCTGGGGGTTACATGATCGTTGATTTGAACGCCGATCTCGGCGAGGGCTGCGCCAACGACCAGGCGCTGCTGCAATTGGTGAGTTCGGCCAACATCGCCTGCGGCTTCCACGCCGGCGATGCGCAGACCATGCGTCAGTCGGTGCGCTGGGCATTGCAGTACGGCGTGGCGATCGGTGCCCACCCGAGTTTTCCCGATCGGGAGAATTTCGGCCGCACCCGCATGCAGCTGCCGCCGGAAACGGTCTACGCGCAGGTGGTGTATCAGCTCGGGGCGCTGGCGGCCATCGCCCGTGCCGAGGGCGGGGTGATGGTGCACGTCAAGCCGCACGGCATGCTGTACAACCAGGCGGCGGTTGAGCCGGCGCTGGCGGAAGCGATCGCCCGGGCGGTGCAGGCGGTCGATCCTGCGCTGCGGCTGGTGGGGCTGGCCGGCAGCGAGCTGATCCGCGCCGGGCAACGGCTCGGTCTGACCACCCGGCAGGAGGTGTTCGCCGATCGCGGTTATCAGGCCGACGGCACGTTGGTGCCGCGCGGTTTGCCGGGAGCATTGATCGAGGATGACGAACAGGCGCTGGCGCAAACGCTGGAGATGGTGCGCCATCACCGGGTGCGCAGCGTCGATGGCGTTTGGACCGCGGTTCAGGCGGAAACCGTCTGCCTGCATGGGGACGGCGAGCATGCGCTGGCGTATGCGCGCAAGCTGCGGGACAGTTTTGTTCAGCAGGGGATCCGCGTCAGCGCGGAGCAGTAAAGCAAGACACAACATCACAAGCAAAAAACTATTAGAAAATATCGAGGGAAGACTATGGAACAGGCCGTGAATCTCTGGCCACTGATCGGCATCGCCGCTATCGTGGTCGGGTTTGTATTGCGTTTCAACCCGGTGCTGGTGGTGATCGCCGCCGGCATCATCACCGGTCTGGCGGCGCTGATGCCGCTGGACGTCATTCTGGAAAAGCTCGGCGAGGGCTTTCTCAATACCCGAAACCTGCCGCTGATCCTGCTGCTGCCGCTGGCGGTGATCGGCCTGCTGGAGCGCCACGGGTTGAAAGAGCGGGCGCAGGCGTGGATCGCCAGGATCAAAAGCGCCACCGCCGGCCGTTTGCTGATCGTGTACCTGTTCGTGCGCGAGATCACCGCGGCGATGGGGCTGACCAGCCTGGGCGGGCATCCGCAGATGGTGCGGCCGCTGCTGGCGCCGATGGCGGAAGGGGCGACGGAAAACCGTTACGGCGAGCTGCCGGAGCGTACCCGCCACCGCCTGCGCGCCATGTCGGCCGCCACCGACAACGTCGGGCTGTTCTTCGGCGAAGATATCTTCGTGGCCTTCGGCGCGATCATCTTCATGCACAACTTTATGCTGGAGTCCGGCGGCATTCAGACCGAGCCGCTGCATATCGCGCTGTGGGGCATTCCGACCGCCATTTTCGCTTTCCTGATCCACGCCTTCCGGCTGTATCGGATGGATAAACAGCTGAGTGCCGAGCTGGCGCAGCTGAATCAGGCGGCGCTGCAGGCGAAGGGGGAAGCACGATGAACTTCCAGCAACAATATCTCTACTGGCTGGCCGGCGCGGTGCTGCTGATTGTGGCGGTGATGTCCTTCCGCGATCGCGCCAACCCGCGCCGCATCACCACCGGGCTGTTTTGGGGGCTGTACGGCCTGGTGTTCCTGGTCGGCGACTGGACTTACCGCCTGCTGGGCGACGTGCTCGGCGAAGGCAGCAACGAGAAACGCATGCTGCACATCATCGTTGGCGTGGTGGTGGTAGTGATGGCCCTGATCGCCGGCTTCGGCGGCGTGCGCCTCGGCAGCTATCATCAGCGAACGCCGCAGGAGCGCGAGGCCAGCGCCAAGCGCCTGGGCAACAAGCTGTTTATCCCCGCATTGGCGATCCCGGTGGTGACGGTGATCGGCGTGCTGCTGTTCAACAATATTCCGGCGTTGCAAAGCGCGGTGTTTGGCAGCGGTAACCATGCGACGCTGATCACCCTGTTCTCTATGACCGTCGGCTGCCTGATCGGCCTGGCGATCGCGGTGAAAATGACCCATGAGAAGGCGTTGCAGCCGGTGCAGGAAGCGCGGCGCCTGCTGGATTCGATCGGCTGGGCGTTCATTCTGCCGCAGATCCTCGCCACGCTTGGCCTGCTGTTTACCGTCGCCGGCGTCGGCACCGCGATCTCGCATTTGACCCAGGAGTATCTGGCGGTGGATAACCGCTTTATCGCCGTGGCGGTCTACGCTATCGGTATGGCGGTGCTGACCATGGTGATGGGTAACGCCTTCGCCGCGTTCCCGATCGTCACCGCCGGCATCGGCATTCCGATCCTGGTGCTGCAACACGGCGGCAACCCGGCGGTGATGGCGGCGATCGGCATGTTCTCCGGCTATTGCGGCACCCTGATGACGCCGATGGCGGCGAACTTCAACATTGTGCCGGCGGCGCTGCTGGAGCTGCCGGACAAGAATGCGGTGATCAAGGCGCAGGTGCCGACCGGCGTGCTGCTGCTATTGGTTAACGTGTTCCTGCTGTATTTCCTGATGTTCCTGTAGGAGTAAGGATGCAAAAAGTATTGATTACCGGCTTTGAGCCGTTTGGCGGCGAGCGGCTCAACCCTTCCTGGGAAGTGGTGAAGCAGCTCAATGATATGGAGCTGGTGGGTACGCGCATTGTGGCGCGCCAGCTGCCGTGCGTGTTCGGCGCGGCGCTGGAGGCGCTCAATGCGGCGATCGACGAGGTGCAGCCGCTGATGGTGCTGGCTGTCGGCCAGGCCGGCGGCCGCACCGACATCACGATTGAACGGGTGGCGATCAACGTCGACGACGCACGTATCCCCGATAATCAGGGGCAGCAGCCGGTGGATGAGCCGATCGTCGCCGGCGGCCCGGCGGCCTATTTCAGCACCTTGCCGATCAAGGCGATGGTCAGCTCGATGCGCGAGGCCGGCATTCCGGCCTCTGTTTCGCAGACCGCCGGCACCTACGTGTGCAACCATGTCATGTATGGCCTGCTGCACCGGTTGAGCGGCCAGCGCGAGGTGAAGGGCGGGTTTATTCATATCCCGTACCTGCCGGAACAGGCGGCGGCGCACCCCGGCGCACCGAGCATGGCGGCCTCGACGGTGCTGTTTGCGCTGGAGCTGGCCGTTTCCATCGCGTTGCAGGTGGAACACGATCTGAAAGTGGCGGGCGGCGCAACGCATTAATCAAGAGAATCCCCGGCGCATCGGGCTGCGCCGGGTCTACGCAAGGAGTGGTCTATGCCGGAAGGACCGGAGATCCGCCGGGCGGCGGACAAACTGGCGGCGGCGGTGATCGATCAGCCGCTGACCGCCGTCGATTTCGCTTTTCCTCAGCTGAAACATTATCGCCAGCGTTTGCTCGGCGAGCGCATCGTCGCCATCGAGCCGCGCGGCAAGGCGCTGTTGACCCACTTTTCCAACGGGCTGACGATGTACAGCCATAACCAGCTGTACGGCGTGTGGAAAGTGGCGGCGGCGGGGGAGACGCCGGAGACCAAGCGCGATCTGCGGGTGCGGCTGGAAACCGCTCATAGCGCGATTTTGCTCTACAGCGCTTCCGATATTACCGTCGGGCCGCGCGAGGAAATAGAGCAACACCCGTTTTTGCAACGCATCGGCCCTGACGTGTTGGACATGTCGCTGACGGTAGACGATGTGGTGGAGCGGTTGCTGACGCCGCGTTTTCGCCGCAGGCAGCTGAGCGGCATGCTGCTCGACCAGGCGTTTCTCGCCGGATTGGGCAACTATCTGCGCGCCGAAATCCTGTGGCAGGCCGAGTTGGCGCCGCAGCACAAACCACAGGATCTGGTGCCAGAGGCGCTGCGCCACCTGGCGGAGGCATTGCTGGCGGTGCCGCGCCTTTCCTACCAGACGCGCGGGCAGGCGGATGACAACCGCCATCACGGCGCGCTGTTTCGCTTCAAGGTGTTTCATCGCAGCGGCGAGCCCTGTGAGCGCTGCGGTGGGATGATCGTGCGCACCGAGCTGTCGTCGCGGCCGTTTTATTGGTGCCCGGGCTGCCAGAAATAAGCAAAAAAAAACGCCGCCCGAAGGGGCGGCGCTGTGCGGTTTCAGCCGGGGAAGCGGCTTACTTGGTTTTCAGCTGGGATTTGAAATCACGCTCGGCATAGCCGGTGTACAGCTGACGCGGACGGGCAATTTTGATGCCTTCGTCGTGCATTTCGTTCCAGTGGGCGATCCAGCCGATGGTGCGCGCGATGGCGAAGATCACGGTGAACATGGAAGAAGGAATGCCCATCGCCTTCAGGATGATGCCGGAGTAGAAGTCGACGTTCGGGTACAGTTTCTTCTCGATGAAGTACGGGTCGTTCAGCGCGATGTGTTCCAGCTCCATCGCCACCTGCAGCAGGTTGTCGTCCTTCTTGTTCAGCTCTTTCAGCACTTCGTGACAGGTCTCGCGCATCACGGTGGCGCGCGGATCGTAGTTCTTGTACACGCGGTGGCCGAAGCCCATCAGGCGGAAGGAGTCGTTCTTGTCCTTGGCGCGCTTGATGAATTCCGGAATGTGCTCGACGGTCTTGATCTCTTCCAGCATTTTCAGCGCCGCTTCGTTGGCGCCGCCGTGCGCCGGCCCCCACAGGGAGGCGATGCCGGCCGCGATGCAGGCGAACGGGTTGGCGCCGGAAGAGCCGGCGGTGCGCACGGTTGAGGTAGAGGCGTTCTGCTCATGGTCGGCGTGCAGGATCAGGATGCGATCCATGGCGCGTTCCAGTACCGGGTTCACCACGTACTCTTCGCACGGGGTGGCGAACATCATGTGCAGGAAGTTGCCGGCGTAGGACAGATCGTTGCGCGGGTAAACGAACGGCTGGCCCAGGGAGTATTTGTAGCACATCGCGGCCACGGTCGGCATTTTGGACAGCAGACGGAACGCGGTGATTTCACGGTGACGCTCGTTGTTGACGTCCAGCGCATCGTGGTAGAACGCCGCCAGCGCGCCGGTCACGCCGCACAGCACCGCCATCGGGTGCGAGTCGCGACGGAAGCCACGGAACAGATGGGTGATCTGGTCGTGGATCATGGTGTGGCGGGTTACGGTGGTCTTGAAGGTTTCGAATTCTTCCGGCGTTGGGGTCTCGCCGTACAGCAGGATGTAGCACACTTCCAGGTAGGAAGATTCTTTCGCCAGCTGCTCGATAGGGAAGCCGCGGTGCAGCAGCACGCCTTTGTCGCCGTCGATGAAGGTAATCTTGGATTCGCAAGAAGCGGTGGAGGTAAAGCCGGGATCAAATGTGAAATAACCTTTGGAACCCAGAGCGCGGACATCGAGGACATCGGGGCCCAGTGTCGGTGTCAATACGCCCAGTTCGATCGGAGCTTCGCTGTCGTTAATGGTTAGCGTCGCTTTCTTATCAGTCATTTACTGTCTCCTTAGCGCCTTATTTTAAAAACCACTAACAACTGAAATACCTTAAATCTCTGCAGGTTGCCCGCAAAAAAATGGTGCGGACGCTAACTCTGTGAGCGACTGCGCAACTGTGCGCGGGTAGGGTACAGAGTGCTGACCAGGCGAACGAGACGGGTGACCAGTTGTTAACGATTCATAGTAATTCGTTATAGTCTGTTAATCTTACCTATGAGCTGTTCGAAGAGATGTGAACCTATCCCAATAATCTGTTTTTGTGTGCTTTATTTGCTTTAGACGCCGGCAAACTCGAGCGGGAAACAACGGCTATTGGGATAGGTTCGCCAAATACACTGTTGCATAACTCGAACCCGGGAGGAAGTGTATCTGCTGACCCATAGCGCATCATAGGACCGTTTGTGCCCCTATATGTAATGGAAATGTTGATCTCTTGTCAAATCAGATAATTAATTTTGCACTAATTGTGAAATCCGTGATCTGAATCACTGTTCGGGGGAAATGTTATCAAAGCGGTTGTATGAGAATTGTAATCAGAATGTGATCCTCCTATACTGCCGCCAGGTCTCCGGATTACCCTGAAGTAGGAGCACCCAGCGTTATAAATGCGCGCCGTTTGAGCACAGAGGATGTTGATGTTTGAGCGCGTGACGTGTAAGGGTTTTAGGCTCTTAACGCTGTCTGATCCCCGCCCAGGCCCGGAGGAAGGAAAATAATAAGAGCTGTGTGGGCAAATACGTGAAAAAACAACGACCTGTCAACTTGGATCTGCAAACGATCCGGTTCCCCGTAACTGCGATAGCGTCTATCTTACACCGAGTCTCTGGCGTAATTACCTTCGTTGCCGTGGGTATCCTCCTCTGGCTGCTGGGCCTGTCACTCTCTTCCCAAGAGGGGTTCCTGCAGGCGGCCGCCATCATGAATAGCTTCATCGTCAAATTCATATTCTGGGGCATCCTCACGGCGCTGGCCTATCACATTTGCGGTGGCATCCGTCACTTGTTAATGGATTTTGGCTACATCGAAGAGAGTTTGGCCGCCGGCACCCGTTCCGCCCAGGTGGCGATCGGTCTGACCGTCGTGCTGTCAGTTCTGGCTGGAGTCCTCGTATGGTAAATAACGTTTCTGCATTAGGGCGCAACGGCGTGCACGATTGGCTGCTGCTGCGCGCTTCCGCTATCATCATTACCCTGTACGTCCTGTATATCCTGGGCTTTTTCGTCACGGCTCCGGAACTCACTTATGACATCTGGCGCGGTTTCTTCGCCACTTCCATTACGAAAGTGTTCACTCTGCTGACCCTGCTGTCGATTCTGGTGCACGCCTGGATCGGGCTGTGGCAGGTGCTGACGGACTACGTCAAGCCGCTGGCGGTTCGCCTGGTGTTGCAGCTGGCTGTCGTGGTCGCGTTGCTGGTCTATTTACTGTACGGAACAATCGTAGTGTGGGGTGCTTAAATGAAACTGCCAGTCAGAGAGTTTGATGCCGTCGTAATCGGCGCCGGCGGTGCGGGCATGCGTGCCGCGCTGCAAATTTCCCAAGCGGGCTCGACCTGTGCCCTGCTGTCCAAAGTTTTCCCGACCCGTTCCCATACCGTGTCCGCACAGGGCGGCATCACCGTCGCGCTCGGCAACAGCCACGAGGACAACTGGGAATGGCATATGTACGACACGGTGAAAGGTTCCGACTATATCGGTGACCAGGACGCCATCGAATATATGTGTAAAACCGGCCCGGAAGCGATTCTGGAACTGGAACACATGGGTCTGCCGTTCTCTCGTCTGGACGACGGCCGCATCTATCAGCGCCCGTTCGGCGGCCAGTCGCTGAACTTCGGCGGCGAGCAGGCGGCGCGTACCGCAGCCGCAGCCGACCGTACCGGCCATGCGCTGCTGCACACCCTGTACCAACAGAACCTGAAAAACCACACCACCATCTTCTCCGAGTGGTATGCGCTTGATCTGGTGAAAAACCAGGACGGCGCGGTGGTCGGCACCACGGCTATCTGCATCGAAACCGGTGAAGTGGTTTACTTCAAAGCCAAGGCCACCGTGCTGGCGACCGGCGGCGCTGGCCGCATTTACCAGTCCACCACCAACGCCCACATCAACACCGGCGACGGTGTCGGCATGGCGCTGCGCGCCGGCGTGCCGGTGCAGGACATGGAAATGTGGCAGTTCCACCCGACCGGCATCGCCGGCGCGGGCGTGCTGGTGACCGAAGGCTGCCGCGGCGAAGGCGGTTACCTGCTGAACAAACACGGCGAGCGCTTCATGGAGCGTTATGCGCCGAACGCCAAAGATCTGGCGGGCCGCGACGTGGTTGCCCGTTCGATCATGATCGAAATCCGCGAAGGCCGCGGCTGCGACGGTCCTTGGGGCCCGCACGCCAAGCTGAAGCTGGATCACCTGGGCAAAGAGGTGCTGGAATCCCGCCTGCCGGGCATTCTGGAACTGTCCCGCACCTTCGCGCACGTCGATCCGGTGAAAGAGCCGATCCCGGTTATCCCAACCTGTCACTATATGATGGGCGGCATTCCGACCAAGGTGACCGGCCAGGCGCTGACCGTGAACGAGAAAGGCGAAGACGTGGTGATCCCGGGGCTGTTTGCCGTGGGCGAAATCGCCTGCGTATCGGTGCACGGCGCCAACCGTCTGGGCGGCAACTCGCTGCTCGACCTGGTGGTGTTCGGCCGTTCCGCCGGTATGCACCTGCAGGAATCGCTGGAAGAGCAGGGCGTGAGCCGTGACGCCAGCGACTCCGACGTGGAAGCCTCGCTGGACCGTCTGAACCGTTGGAACAACACCCGTTCCGGCGAAGACCCGGTTGAAATTCGCAAAGCGCTGCAGTCTTGCATGCAGCACAACTTCTCGGTATTCCGCGAAGGCGATGCGATGGCCAAGGGCCTGGAAGAACTGAAAGTGATCCGTGAACGTTTGAAGAACGCACGCCTGGACGATACCTCCAGCGAGTTCAACACCCAGCGCATCGAATGCCTGGAGTTGGATAACCTGATGGAGACCGCGTATTCCACCGCCGTGTCGGCCAACTTCCGTACCGAGAGCCGTGGCGCACACAGCCGCTTCGACTACCCGGAACGCGATGACGCCAACTGGCTGTGCCATTCGCTGTATCTGCCGCAATCGGAAAGCATGACGCGCCGCGAAGTGAACATGCAACCGAAGCTGCGCCCGGCATTCCCGCCGAAAGTGCGTTCTTACTAATTGCGGAGATCGACAGATGAAACTCGAATTTTCCATTTATCGCTACAATCCGGATGTCGACGACGCCCCGCACATGCAGGACTACACCCTGGAAGCGGAAGAAGGCCGTGACATGATGCTGCTGGATGCTTTGATCCAGCTGAAAGAAAAAGACCCGACCCTGTCGTTCCGTCGCTCATGCCGCGAAGGCGTGTGCGGTTCCGACGGCCTGAACATGAACGGTAAAAACGGCCTGGCGTGCATCACCCCGATTTCGTCGCTGCGCAAAGGCAACGGCAAGATCGTGATCCGTCCGCTGCCGGGCCTGCCGGTGGTGCGCGATCTGGTGGTGGATATGGGCCAGTTCTATACCCAATATGAAAAGATCAAGCCATACCTGCTGAACGACGGCAAGAACCCGCCGGCGCGCGAGCACCTGCAGTCGCCGGAGCAGCGCGCCAAGCTGGACGGCCTGTACGAGTGCATTCTGTGCGCCTGCTGCTCGACCTCTTGCCCATCGTTCTGGTGGAACCCGGACAAGTTCATCGGGCCTGCCGGTCTGTTGGCGGCATATCGCTTCCTGATCGACAGCCGTGACACGGAAACGCAAGAACGTTTAGATGATCTGGACGACGCTTTTAGTGTTTTCCGCTGCCATAGCATTATGAATTGTGTCAGTGTATGTCCTAAAGGCTTGAACCCGACGCGTGCGATCGGGCATATCAAGTCCATGCTGCTGCAACGCGGCGCATAAACGGAATGAGATGCTGCGCCGGGCTCTTTTCCGGCGCACGTCCCATAGGGGAGGGAACCTCTAAAAACTGACCCGCGGCTGCGGCGCTATGCAGCCTGGTTCTTCCGCCGGTTTTTAGAGGTTCCTTGTAAGGGACCGCAAGGTCCATAACAGAACGTATCGGGCCGACATGGCCGCAAGTACGTCGAGTGAACCGTTTTACGGCAAACCGTATTCATCACGGTAATTATGTTAACCACGGCGAAAACTAAAGCTTCAAAGCTTAAGGGATCATGATGCAGAACGGCGCAATGAAGGCCTGGCTGGATTCCTCCTATCTGGCGGGCGCGAACCAGTCTTACATAGAGCAGCTCTATGAAGACTTCTTAACCGATCCGGGTTCCGTTGAAGATAGCTGGCGTTCCATTTTTCAACAGCTACCAACCGCGGGTGTCAAACCCGATCAGCTTCACTCTCAAACGCGCGATTACTTCCGCCGCCTGGCGAAAGACTCCGCGCGCTACAACACCACCATCACCGATCCGGAAACCGACGCCAAACAGGTCAAGGTACTGCAGCTGATCAACGCCTTCCGCTTCCGCGGGCATCAGCATGCCAACCTCGATCCGCTCGGCCTGTGGCAGCGCGAGCAAGTTCCTGACCTTGATCCTGCTTACCACAACCTGACCGAAGCCGATTTCCAGGAAACCTTCAACGTGGGCTCTTTCGCCATCGGCAAAGAAACCATGAAGCTGGGCGATCTGTACGCCGCGCTGAAGCAGACCTATTGCGGGTCGATCGGCGCTGAGTACATGCACATCACCAACACCGAAGAGAAACGCTGGATCCAGCAGCGCATCGAGTCGGTGGTGGGGCGCGCCAGCTTTACCGCCGACGAAAAACGCCGTTTCCTGAACGAGCTGACCGCGGCGGAAGGCCTGGAACGTTACCTGGGCGCCAAATTCCCGGGCGCCAAACGCTTCTCGCTGGAAGGCGGCGACGCGCTGGTGCCGATGCTGAAAGAGATGGTGCGCCATGCCGGCAAGAACGGCACGCGCGAAGTGGTGTTGGGCATGGCCCACCGCGGCCGTCTGAACGTGCTGATCAACGTGCTGGGCAAAAAGCCGGCCGATCTGTTCGACGAATTCGCCGGCAAGCATAAAGAACACCTCGGCACCGGTGACGTGAAATATCACCAGGGCTTCTCCTCCGACGTGGAAACCGAAGGCGGCATGGTTCACCTGGCGCTGGCGTTCAACCCGTCGCACCTGGAGATCGTCAGCCCGGTGGTCATGGGGTCGGTACGCGCCCGTCGCGATCGTCTGGACGAAGCGCGCAGCAACATGGTGCTGCCGATCACCATCCACGGCGACGCCGCCATCACCGGCCAGGGCGTGGTTCAGGAAACCCTGAACATGTCTCAGGCTCGCGGCTACGAAGTGGGCGGCACCGTGCGCATCGTCATCAACAACCAGGTTGGTTTCACCACCTCCAACCCGCTGGATGCGCGCTCTACCGAATACTGCACCGACATCGCCAAAATGGTTCAGTCGCCGATCTTCCACGTTAATGCGGACGATCCGGAGGCTGTGGCCTTCGTCACTCGCCTGGCGTTGGATTTCCGTAACACCTTTAAGCGTGACGTGATGATCGATCTGGTCTGCTACCGTCGCCATGGGCACAACGAGGCCGACGAGCCGAGCGCCACCCAGCCGGTGATGTATCAGAAGATCAAGAAACACCCTACGCCGCGCAAAATCTACGCTGACGTTCTGACCGAACAGAAAGTGGCCAGCCTGGAAGATGCCACGGAAATGGTCAACCTGTATCGTGATGCGCTCGACCGCGGCGATTGCGTGGTTGAAGAGTGGCGTCCGATGAACCTGCACTCCTTCACCTGGTCGCCGTACCTGAACCACGAGTGGGACGAAGAGTACCCGAGCAAGGTTGAGATGAAGCGCCTGCAGGAGCTGGGCCGCCGCATCAGCACCGTGCCGGAAGCGATCGAAATGCAGTCGCGCGTGGCGAAAATCTACGCGGACCGCGCCGAGATGGCCGCAGGCAACAAGCCGTTCGACTGGGGCGCCGCCGAAACGCTGGCCTACGCCACCATGGCGGATGAAGGCATTCCAATCCGCATCTCCGGTGAAGACGCC
Source organism: Serratia sp. CY81684 (assembly GCF_052166595.1). Classification (NCBI taxonomy): domain Bacteria; kingdom Pseudomonadati; phylum Pseudomonadota; class Gammaproteobacteria; order Enterobacterales; family Yersiniaceae; genus Serratia; species Serratia sp. CY81684. Next base: position 318,224 of record NZ_JBJNOO010000001.1, read on the forward strand.
GGCCGCGGCACCTTCTTCCACCGTCACGCGGTGGTGCACAACCAGAAAAACGGTTCGGTCTACGTTCCGCTGGCGAACATCCACAGCGGCCAGGGCGAATTCAAGGTCTGGGACTCCGTGCTGTCTGAAGAAGCGGTGCTGGCGTTCGAATACGGCTACGCCACGGCGGAACCGCGCACGCTGACCATCTGGGAAGCGCAGTTCGGCGACTTCGCCAACGGCGCACAGGTCGTTATCGACCAGTTCATCAGCTCCGGCGAGCAAAAATGGGGCCGTATGTGCGGCCTGGTGATGCTGCTGCCGCACGGCTATGAAGGCCAGGGCCCTGAGCACTCTTCCGCGCGTCTGGAACGCTATCTGCAGCTGTGCGCAGAGCAGAACATGCAGGTGTGCGTCCCGTCTACGCCGGCGCAGGTTTACCATATGCTGCGTCGTCAGGCGCTGCGCGGTATGCGCCGTCCGTTGGTGGTGATGTCGCCGAAGTCGCTGCTGCGTCATCCGCTGGCGATTTCTTCGCTGGACGAGCTGGCCAACGGCACCTTCCTGCCGGCGATCGGCGAGATCGACGACTTGGATCCGAAAGCGGTCAAGCGCGTAGTGCTGTGCTCCGGCAAGGTCTACTACGACCTGCTGGAACAGCGTCGCAAGAACGAGCAGAAAGACGTGGCCATCGTGCGCATCGAGCAGCTGTATCCGTTCCCGCATCAGGCCGTGCAGGCCGTGCTGGAGCAATACTCGCACGTGCATGATTTCGTCTGGTGTCAGGAAGAGCCGCTGAACCAGGGCGCCTGGTACTGCAGCCAACACAACTTCCGTGAAGTGGTGCCGTTCGGGGCTTCTTTACGTTACGCAGGACGTCCGGCCTCCGCTTCTCCGGCGGTGGGCTATATGTCCGTACACCAGAAGCAGCAGCAGGCTCTGGTGAACGACGCGCTGAATATTGACTAATGTTCGCTCGCTTGCCGGCCGAGGGGCCGGCAAGCAGATGATAAAAAACTTAAGGGAAAGCTAAATGAGTAGCGTAGATATTCTGGTTCCTGACCTTCCTGAATCGGTTGCCGATGCGACCGTAGCCACCTGGCACAAAAAACCGGGCGACAGCGTGCAGCGTGATGAAGTCCTGGTTGAAATCGAAACCGACAAAGTGGTGTTGGAAGTGCCGGCCAGTGAAGCGGGCATTCTCGATGCTATCGTGGAAGAAGAGGGCGCGACCGTGCTGTCTCGCCAGCTGCTCGGCCGCATTCGCCCAGGCGACAGCTCCGGCAAACCGACCGCCGAGAAGAGCCAGGAGAAAGAGTCCACGCCTGCACAGCGCGCGACCGCGAGCCTGGAAGAAGAAAGCAATGACGCGCTCAGCCCGGCGATTCGCCGCCTGATCGCCGAACATGACCTCGATGCCGGCGCCATCAAAGGCACCGGCGTGGGTGGCCGCATCACCCGTGAAGACGTGGAGGCGCACCTGGCCAAAGGCGGCGCCGCCGCCAAACCGGCCGCCGCCGCTGAAGCCGCACCGCAGCCGGCTCTGGCCGGCCGCAGCGAAAAACGCGTGCCGATGACCCGCCTGCGCAAACGCGTCGCCGAGCGTCTGCTGGAAGCGAAGAACAGCACCGCGATGCTGACCACCTTCAACGAAATCAACATGCAGCCGATCATGGATCTGCGCAAGCAGTACGGCGAAGCCTTCGAGAAACGCCACGGCGTGCGTCTGGGCTTCATGTCCTTCTACATCAAGGCGGTGGTTGAAGCGCTGAAGCGCTTCCCGGAAGTGAACGCGTCTATCGACGGTTCCGACGTGGTTTACCACAACTACTTCGACATCAGCATCGCGGTTTCTACCCCGCGCGGCCTGGTGACGCCGGTACTGCGCGATGTAGACGCCATGAGCATGGCTGACATCGAGAAGAAAATCAAAGAGCTGGCCGTTAAGGGCCGCGACGGCAAACTGACCGTGGAAGAGCTGACCGGCGGTAACTTCACCATTACCAACGGCGGCGTATTCGGCTCGCTGATGTCCACCCCGATCATCAACCCGCCGCAGAGCGCCATCCTGGGCATGCACGCCATCAAAGATCGCCCAATGGCGGTCAATGGTCAGGTGGTGATCCAGCCGATGATGTATCTGGCGCTGTCTTATGACCACCGCCTGATCGACGGTAAAGAATCCGTCGGTTATCTGGTGACGGTCAAAGAGATGCTGGAAGATCCGGCTCGTCTGCTGCTGGACGTCTAGTAACCCTTGCCGGGCGCGGCGTGCCGCGCCCGCACTCTGTGCTATGTGGCCGGAAAACCATGCGGTTTACCGCGTAATAATGGTCCGGCTAAAAACCTTCAGAACTGAATGGATAGAACATCATGAATTTACACGAATATCAGGCAAAACAGCTGTTTGCTCGGTATGGCATGCCGGCACCGACCGGTTACGCCTGTACCACTCCGCGTGAAGCAGAAGAAGCCGCATCCAAAATCGGCTCCGGCCCGTGGGTGGTGAAATGTCAGGTTCATGCTGGCGGCCGCGGTAAAGCGGGCGGCGTTAAAGTCGTCAACAGCAAAGAAGATATCCGTGCTTTCGCGGAAGCCTGGTTGGGCAAGCGTCTGGTGACTTACCAGACTGACGCGCTGGGCCAGCCGGTTAACCAGATCCTGGTTGAAGCGGCGACCGACATCGATAAAGAACTGTACCTGGGCGCCGTCGTAGACCGCGCGACCCGTCGCATCGTATTCATGGCGTCTACCGAAGGCGGCGTGGAAATCGAGAAAGTGGCGGAAGAAACCCCAGAACTGATCCACAAAATGACCATCGATCCGCTGGCGGGTCCACAGCCTTATCAGGGCCGTGAGCTGGCCTTCAAACTGGGCCTGACCGGCAAGCAAGTCAGCCAGTTCGCCAAGATTTTCATGGGCCTGGCGACGCTGTTCCTGGAGCGCGACCTGGCGATGGTTGAGATCAACCCGCTGGTGATCACCAAGCAGGGCGATCTGGTGTGCCTGGACGGCAAACTGGGCGCCGACGGCAACGCCCTGTTCCGTCAGCCTGAACTGCGTGAAATGCGTGACCCTTCCCAGGAAGACGAGCGTGAATCCCGTGCGGCTCAGTGGGAGCTGAACTACGTTGCCCTCGACGGCAACATCGGCTGCATGGTGAACGGCGCCGGTCTGGCGATGGGCACCATGGACATCGTTAAACTGCACGGCGGCGAACCGGCCAACTTCCTGGACGTGGGCGGCGGCGCGACCAAAGAGCGCGTGACCGAAGCGTTCAAAATCATCCTGTCCGACGACAAGGTGAAAGCGGTTCTGGTTAACATCTTCGGTGGTATCGTACGTTGCGATCTGATCGCTGACGGCATCATCGGCGCAGTGGCTGAAGTGGGCGTTAACGTCCCGGTCGTGGTGCGCCTGGAAGGGAACAACGCCGAACTGGGCGCCAAGAAACTGGCGGACAGCGGCCTGAATATCATTGCTGCGACCAGCCTGACTGATGCGGCTCAGCAAGTTGTTGCAGCAGTGGAGGGTAAATAATGTCCATCTTAATCGATAAAAACACCAAAGTAATTTGCCAGGGCTTCACCGGTAGCCAGGGGACTTTCCACTCCGAACAAGCTATCGCTTACGGCACCAAAATGGTTGGCGGCGTCACCCCAGGCAAAGGCGGCACTCAGCACCTGGGGCTGCCGGTGTTCAACACCGTGCGCGAAGCGGTTGAAGCGACCGGCGCGACGGCCTCTGTCATCTACGTTCCAGCGCCGTTCTGCAAAGACTCCATTCTGGAAGCGATCGATGCCGGCATCAAACTGATCATCACCATCACCGAAGGCATCCCGACCCTGGACATGCTGACCGTGAAAGTGAAGCTGGACGAAGCCGGCGTGCGCATGATCGGGCCGAACTGCCCTGGTGTGATCACCCCTGGCGAGTGCAAAATCGGCATCATGCCTGGTCACATCCACCTGCCGGGCAAAGTGGGCATCGTTTCCCGCTCCGGCACCCTGACCTATGAAGCGGTGAAACAAACCACCGATGCCGGTCTGGGCCAGTCCACCTGTGTGGGCATCGGCGGCGACCCGATCCCGGGCTCCAACTTCATCGATATCCTGAAGATGTTCCAACAGGATCCGCAGACCGAAGCGATCGTGATGATCGGTGAGATCGGCGGCAGCGCAGAAGAAGAAGCGGCGGCTTACATCAAAGAACACGTCACCAAACCGGTTGTCGGCTACATCGCCGGCGTGACCGCGCCGAAAGGCAAGCGTATGGGCCACGCAGGCGCCATCATCGCCGGCGGCAAAGGCACGGCAGACGAGAAGTTTGCTGCGCTGGAAGCGGCGGGCGTGAAAACCGTTCGCAGCCTGGCGGACATCGGCGATGCGGTAAAAGCGGTGCTGAAGCGCTAAGAACCTAGTACGAAATAACAATATCTCGACATGTTTGGCCACCCATTGGGTGGCCTTTTTTATGGGCGAAACTCAGAAAACGTTGAGCGCCTTGATCAGCGCGATCCGATCCTGCAGGCGGCGCTGCTGCACCGGATCCGCGGCGGCTTGCCGCTGCTGCTCCAGCGAGGCGAGGGCGGCGCGGTAATCGTCGACGTTGCGGAACAGCGCGTCTTTGACGTTGATCGAGGCGACGTTGGTGTAGCGGCCATCGTCGGTGGTCGGCACCTGGATAACGCCTTCATTCAGCAGCCGTTTAACGATCGCCCGCTGCGGTTCGTATCCCTCCATGCCGATCAGTTTCCAGCGCTGCGGCGGCACGCCCTGGTATTGGCCGTGTTTCACTTCTGTCAGGTAGCGCAGGGCCAGGTGGCGAATGGTGCCTTCTTCTTCACCGTACTGCGCTTTGCTGTCGAACAGCACCGGGAAGGATTGCCCTTCCAGCGCGCCGCCCTTTTGCGTCAGGTGGCCCATGCGGTAACTGTTCATGCCCAGACGGATCGGCATGTCGTCCGTGACCGGCGTGCCGTCCGCCAGGCGCAGATCGACGATGCGCGAACCGGCGGGTTGGCGCAGATCAATGGTATAGGTGACGCCATCGAAGAAATCGTTGGTGGAATATTTGGACGAACGCCGCGCCGGGTTAAAGCTGTAGGTGACGTCGCCCGGCTGCAGCTGATTGAAGTAGCCGGCGGACCACTCCATGTAGCGTTTAAGCGCTTTACCGTTAAGCTGATAAACGGTGATCTCGCCGCCGGCGTATTGGTAGTTAAAGGCGATATCCTTGGCCTTGATGTCGCCGACGTCCAGTTTGGCGCGATCGTTGTCGATCTGCAGGGCGATCACCTGCGCCAGCGGCGCATAGTGCCGGGCGGCCTGCTGGAACAGCGCGCTGATGCCGGTGTCCTGCACGTGCACCTGAGGAATGCCGCGGAACTCGTCGGCAGGCACCAGATCGCTGCCGCTCAGCTTCGCTACCACCCGGTTGGCGTTGGCGCGCAAAATGTCATGATACGGCTGGTAGAGAGCCTGCATGGCGCTGTCCGGCGTCAGCCCTTTGATCGGGTAGGTGTAGCTGTTTTTGTCGATCAGCGTGAATTTGCCGTCGCGGCGTTCAAATTGCAGATCGATGCGTGACAGCGCGCGGCCATATTTGTCCGGTTCGGTGATGATGACGCCGTTGACCACCGCCTTGTCGATCTTCACATGCATGTGGCCGGCGACGATCGCCGCCAGTTCCGGGTTGGCGTTGGCAATGTCGGCCACGCCGGTGCCCGGGCGCTGGTTCTCGTTGTCGATGCCCATATGCGCCACCAGTACGATGGCGTCGACCTGGCCGTCGATTTGTTTGATGACCTGTTTCACCGCCTGCACCGGATCGGTGAAGTTCAGCCCTTTGATGCGATCGGTGCCCTTGGCGAATTCAGCGGTCATCGGCGTGTCCATGCCGATAATGCCGATCTTCACGCCCTGGCGTTCGAGGATGGTGTAGGCCGGCAGATAAGGCTTGCCGTTGTCCCAGACGATGTTGCCCGCCAGCGCCGCGCCCTTGAACTGCTTGAGCGGGGTGGCCAGCACCGGCAGGCCGAAGTCGAACTCGTGATTGCCCATCACCCAGACGTCGTAATTGAGCGCATTGAGGCCCAGCATCATCGGGCTGACGGCCTCATGCTTGAAGGTTTCAACGAAGTTGCCCTGAATAGTGTCGCCGGCGTCCACCAGGATCAGGTTAGGCTGCTCGGCGCGCACCTTTTTGACCTGAGTGGCTATCTGGCTCAGGCTGCCCGCCAGGTTTTCCGTGTCGCTGGCGTAGTCCCAGGGCACGAAGGTGCCGTGCAGATCGGAGGTGCCCAGCAGGGTGATGTTTACCGTTTCGGCGGCCATGGCGTTTCCCGAGAGTCCCAAGACAGAGGCAAAGATGATTTTTTTCATAACTTATTGTCACTCAATGGAATTTTAACATAAGTGGTCATTTTGCTACAAAATCGCAACCTTTACGATCCCATCGCGAGAAATAGACTAATATTGGAGAGAGATTTGTTGTTTTGTGACTGCAATCACTGTCACGGCTTAATGGAAATAAAAGGTTAATTATGTCGCAGAATAAGCGCGTAATAATACAATGGCGGCTCTTTTAAATTACATTTATTTAACACAAAAATATCATTAAAAAACAATTAAACCATTGCGCAACATGCCCTCAAGAAAAATAGGCGAAATGTGCTGATGAATATGGAAATAATATGCGGATAGGCTTAAATTGTCTCAGATCAAATTAGCCCGAAGTACCTCTTTCGGCTAAGATTTGACCTGTAACCAAAAGTCCAACCCACGTCACGTAAAAACCTATTTATTGTGTGGGATTGGGCGAGTATCATCCATGTTGTGATTATGGATGGTTGATCTTGTTGCATTTGTTACCCGTTGTCGGTTTTCAGTGGCGTGCTTGTCGGCGGCCCGAGGGGCTATTGGCCGAGTGTGCGGTTGAAAGCGGAGAAGCTGGATCAAATTTGTTGTGTTTAAGGGCATTCACTGCGGGGCGTTACTGGCGGCTTTGAAAGAAGTATGCCGATAACCGCGTGTCGGAGTCTTCCTGCGAGGAGCAAGGAGTCAAGATGTTTGATATTGTCGAACTGTCGCGCTTACAGTTTGCTTTAACGGCGATGTACCATTTCTTATTTGTCCCATTAACGCTCGGTATGGCGTTCTTGCTGGCAATTATGGAAACGGTATATGTCCTGTCTGGCAAACAAATCTATAAAGACATGACCAAATTCTGGGGAAAGTTATTTGCGATTAACTTTGCTCTGGGTGTGGCCACCGGTTTGACCATGGAGTTCCAGTTCGGGACCAACTGGTCGTATTTCTCTCACTACGTCGGCGATATCTTCGGGGCCCCACTGGCCATCGAAGGTCTGATGGCGTTCTTCCTTGAATCGACGCTAGTCGGCCTGTTCTTCTTCGGCTGGGATCGTCTGAGCAAGGTGCAGCACATGGCGGTAACCTGGTTCGTGGCCCTCGGCTCAAACCTGTCCGCGCTGTGGATCCTGGTCGCCAACGGCTGGATGCAGAACCCGATCGCGTCGGATTTCAACTTCGAAACCATGCGCATGGAGATGGTCAGCTTCTCCGAGCTGGTGCTTAACCCGGTTGCGCAGGTGAAATTCGTTCACACCGTGGCTGCAGGCTACACCACCGGCGCCATGTTCGTGCTGGGCATCAGCGCTTACTACCTGCTGAAGGGCCGCGACATCGCTTTCGCCAAACGCTCCTTCGCCATCGCCGCCAGCTTCGGCATGGCTGCGGTGCTGTCGGTGATCGTGCTGGGTGACGAATCCGGTTACGAAATGGGCGACGTACAGAAAACCAAACTGGCCGCCATCGAAGCGGAGTGGGATACCCAGCCGGCACCGGCGTCCTTCACCCTGTTCGGCATTCCCGATCAGGACAAGATGGAAAACTCCTTCTCTATTCAGATCCCGTATGCGCTTGGCCTGATCGCCACGCGTTCCACCGACACGCAGGTCACTGGCCTGAAAGATCTGCTGGCGCAACATGAAGTGCGCATCCGCAACGGCATGAAAGCCTACCAGCTGCTGGAAGAGCTGCGCGGCGGCAATACCGATCCTGCGGTGCGTGCGGAATTCAACAAAACCAAGCAAGACCTGGGCTACGGCATGCTGCTGAAGCGTTATACCCCGAACGTCAGCGACGCGACGGAAGCGCAGATCCAGCAGGCGACCAAGGACTCCATTCCACGCGTGGCGCCGCTGTATTTCGCCTTCCGCATCATGGTGGCCTGTGGCGTGCTGATGCTGCTGATTATCGGCCTGTCCTTCCTGAGCGTGGTGCGCGGCCGCATCGGCCAGAAGAAATGGCTGTTGCGTGCGGCGCTGTATGGCCTGCCGCTGCCGTGGATCGCGGTGGAAGCCGGCTGGTTCGTGGCGGAATACGGCCGTCAACCGTGGGCGATTGGTGAGGTGCTGCCGACCGCAGTCGCCAACTCTTCGCTGACCGCGGGCGACATTCTGTTCTCGATGGGGCTGATTTGCGGCTTGTACACCCTGTTCCTGGTGGCTGAAATGTACCTGATGTTCAAGTTTGCGCGTCTGGGTCCAAGCAGCCTGAAAACCGGCCGCTACCACTTTGAACAACCGACTGCCGCCGTGCAGGAAGCGCGCTAAACAGGAGTCCACGTATGTTTGACTATGAAGTACTGCGATTTATCTGGTGGGTGCTGGTTGGCGTACTGCTGATCGGCTTCGCCGTCACCGACGGTTTCGACATGGGCGTCGGCATCCTGGTGCGCATCATCGGTAAAACCGATACCGAGCGCCGGGTGATGATCAACTCCATCGCCCCGCACTGGGACGGTAACCAGGTGTGGCTGATCACCGCCGGCGGCGCGCTGTTCGCCGCCTGGCCGATGGTCTACGCAGCGGCCTTCTCGGGCTTCTACGTCGCCATGATCCTGGTGCTGGCGGCCTTGTTCTTCCGCCCGGTCGGTTTTGACTACCGTTCCAAGCTGGAGAGCAGCCGCTGGCGCAACATGTGGGACTGGGGCATCTTCATCGGCTCCTTCGTGCCGGCAGTGGTGTTCGGCGTGGCGTTCGGCAACCTGCTGCAGGGCGTGCCGTTCCATGTGGACGAATACCTGCGTCTGTTCTACACCGGCAACTTCTTCCAGCTGCTGAATCCGTTCGGTCTGTTGGCAGGCGTGGTCAGTCTGACCATGCTGGTCACTCAGGGCGCGACCTACCTGCAGATGCGCACCACCGGCGAGATCCACCTGCGGTCACGCGCCGCAGCGCAGATCGCGACGCTGATCATGGCGGTATGCTTCCTGCTGGCGGGTGTGTGGCTGGTGAAAGGCATCGACGGCTACGTGATCACTTCGGCGCTGGACACCATGGCGGAATCCAACCCGCTGCGTAAAGAAGTGGCGCATCAGGCCGGCGCATGGCTGATCAACTTCAACAAGTATCCGCTGCTGTGGGCCTTGCCTGCACTGGGCGTGGTGCTGCCGTTGTTCACCATCCTGTTCTCGCGTCTGGAGAAAGGCGCGCTGGCGTTCGTCACTTCGTCGCTGACCATCGCCTGCGTCATCCTCACCGCCGGGGTCACCATGTTCCCGTTCGTGATGCCGTCCAGCACCGTGCCTAACGTCAGCCTGACCATGTGGGACGCGACCTCGAGCCTGTTGACGCTGAAAGTGATGACCGTTGTGGCGGCGATCTTCGTGCCTATCGTTTTGGCGTACACCAGCTGGTCGTACTACAAAATGTTCGGTCGTCTCGACAAGAACTACATCGAAAACAACAAGCATTCGCTGTACTAAGGATAAGGAGCTAAACCATGTGGTATTTTGCCTGGATTCTCGGAACGCTTCTTGCCTGCGCCTTCGGCATCATCACGGCGCTGGCGCTTGAGCAGAGCGAAGCGACCAAAGCTCAGCAAGACGGTAAGTAATGAGCTCGTCCGTGATTGACAAGCTGTACGCTGTCACCGATAAGGGCCCGGTTCGGGCCCTTTCCCTGGTGCTGGCGTTGATTTTGGCGGGGTGCGTGTTCTGGGATCCGACGCGTTTCGCCGCCAAAACCAGCTCGCTGGAGATTTGGGAAGGGCTGTTGCTGATTTGGGCCGTATGCGCCGGAGTGATCCACGGTTTCGGATTCCGCCCGCAGCGCAGCGTCTGGCGCGCCTTTTTTGCGCCGCTTCCTGCAATTGTGATCTTGTGCGCAGGATTACTTTACGTTTCTTTATAATCTCCCCGATGTCCCCACGTTATGGGCCCTCACGGCCCATAATTATTTTCATTCCCATCTTGTAACCCATTCCCAACCCGATCCGTCTTGCGTATAGTAGCAGCGTTAAATTGCATTGCTGGGAAGTAGAGTGAGTAATACGTTGTTTCGATGGCCGGTTCGCGTTTACTACGAGGATACCGATGCCAGTGGTGTGGTCTATCACGCCCGCTACGTCGCCTTTTTTGAAAGAGCGCGCACAGAGATGCTGCGTCAGCACAACTTTCATCAACAGCAGCTGCTCAGTGAACAAGTCGCTTTTGTCGTCCGGCGCATGACGGTGGATTATCTGGCTCCGGCTCGTCTCGACGAGCAACTGGAGGTCCAGAGTGAAATCACCTCTCTGCGCGGGGCTTCTCTCACGTTTGCTCAACGCATTGTCAATTCTGACGGGGCCCTACTGAGCCAGGCAGATGTCCTGATTGCCTGTATTGATCCACACCAAATGAAGCCAAGAGCGCTTCCTAAGTCTATTGTCGCGGAGTTTAAGCAGTGACTGACATGAACATCCTAGATTTATTCTTGAAGGCGAGCCTGCTGGTTAAGCTTATCATGTTGATTTTGATATGCTTCTCGGTAGCCTCCTGGGCGATCATCATTCAGCGCACCCGCATCCTCAATGCGGCGACGCGTGACGCCGAAGCCTTTGAAGACAAATTCTGGTCCGGTATCGAGCTTTCCCGTCTGTACCAGGAAAGTCAGGCGCGTCGCGATAGCCTGACCGGTTCCGAGCAGATCTTCCATTCCGGGTTCAAAGAGTTCGCCCGCCTGCACCGCGCCAACAACCATGCGCCGGAGTCGGTGATCGAAGGGGCGTCGCGCGCGATGCGCATCTCGATGAACCGCGAGCTGGAAACGCTGGAAACCCATATTCCGTTCCTCGGCACCGTCGGTTCTATCAGCCCGTACATCGGCCTGTTCGGCACCGTGTGGGGGATCATGCACGCCTTTATCGCGCTGGGCGCGGTGAAGCAAGCCACGCTGCAGATGGTGGCGCCGGGTATCGCCGAAGCGCTGATCGCCACCGCGATCGGTCTGTTCGCCGCAATCCCGGCGGTTATGGCCTATAACCGTCTCAACCAGCGCGTCAACAAGCTTGAGCAGAATTACGACAACTTTATGGAAGAGTTCACCGCTATTCTGCATCGTCAGGCCTTCTCCAGCGACAGCAAATAAGTAGGAGGTAGCATGGCGAGAGTACGTGGGCGTAGTCGGCGCGAGCTGAAGTCCGAAATTAACATCGTTCCGCTGCTCGACGTGTTGCTGGTGCTGCTGCTGATTTTTATGGCAACCGCGCCAATCATCACGCAGAGCGTGGAGGTTGACCTGCCGGACGCCACCGATTCCAAGACGGTGTCCAGCGATGACAATCCGCCGGTGATCCTCGAGGTTTCCGGCGTAGGTCAATACACCCTGGTGGTGGATCACAACCGTATGGAGCTGCTGCCGCCTGAGCAAGTCGCGGCCGAAGCCAAGTCGCGTTTGGCGGCTAACCCGAAAACGGTCTTTTTGATCGGCGGTGCGAAGGAAGTCCCTTACGATGAGATTATCAAGGCATTGAATATTCTCCATCAGGCGGGCGTGGCTTCCGTGGGGCTGATGACCCAGCCGATCTGACCGTAAGGCGAACGGCAACCCGGTTCCTGCGCTGCGGCTCAGGAACCCCGTATAAGCAACACCAGTTTTTGGGAATCTATTTTGGTAAAGGCAACTGAGCAAAACGATAAGCTGAACCGCGCCGTTATTGTTTCGGTCGTTCTGCACTTCATACTGATTGCCCTGCTGATTTGGGGATCGCTGCAGGAAAAGGTCGACATGAGCGCCGGTGGCGGCGGCGATGGTTCTGTAGTGGGTGCGGTTATGGTCGATCCCGGCGCGGTGGTGGAGCAGTACAACCGCCAGCAGCAGCAGAGCAACGATGCGCAGCGTGCCGAGAAGCAGCGCCAGAAAAAAGCGGAGCAACAGGCCGAAGAGCTTCAGCAGAAGCAGGCGGAGCAACAGCAGCGCCTGAAAGAGCTGGAGAAAGAGCGTTTGGCGGCGCAGGAGAAAGCCGCGCAGGACGCCAAGGCGCAGGCTGAGCAACAGCAGAAGGCGGCGGAGCAGCAGAAGCAGGCCGCCGAGCAGCAAAAAGCGGCGGAAGCCGCCGCAGCCAAGGCCAAAGAGCAACAAAAGGTCGCCGAAGCCGCCGCCGCCAAGGCGAAGGCTGAAGCGGACAAGGTCGCCAAGGCGCAGGCGGAAGCCCAGAAGAAAGCCGAAGCGGAAGCCAAGAAAGAAGCGGCCGCCGCTGCCGCCGCCAAGAAACAGGCGGAAGAGGCGAAGAAAGCCGCCGCCGCCGCGGCAGAGCAAAAAGCTGCAGAGGCTGCGGAGAAGAAAGCGGCCGCTGAAGCTGAGAAAAAAGCCGCAGCGGAAGCCGAGAAGAAGGCTGCCGCCGAGGCAGAGAAGAAAGCGGCCGCCGCTGAGAAAGCTGCGGCAGCCAAGAAAGCCGCTGCAGAGAAGAAAAAAGCCGCCGCCGAGGCTGCGAAGCAGTCGGCGGAAGTTGATGACCTGTTTGGTGGCCTGGCGGACGGCAAGAACGCGCCGAAAGGTGGCGGCAAGCAGAAGGGTGACGGTAAACCGGCTGGCCAGGGCAATGCCAAAACGGCTGGCGCCAGCGGGGCGGAAATCAATGGCTATCTTGGCCAGATTACCGCTGCGATTCAAAGCAAGTTCTACGATGCGGATCTGTACAAGGGCCGTAAATGTGACCTGCGAATCAAGCTGGCGCCGGACGGTTTTCTGGTAGACGTAAAATCTGAAGGGGGCGATCCGGCACTGTGTCAGGCGGCGATAGCCGCGGCGAAACAGGCGAAGATCCCGAAACCGCCAAGCCAGGCGGTTTATGAGGTGTTTAAGAATGCTCCCCTTACGTTCAAGCCGCAATAATGGTTGTTTGAGCTGAGTAATATCACAGGGATGTACTAAGGTAACCAACAGGGATTATGTAGTTTTACGTGAGTTGGTTTGTTAAAATTCTGCTAATTTATCGCAGGCATCCCGCCTGGATAAGGGAGATGAGATGAAGCAGGCATTTCGAGTAGCGCTAGGTTTTTTAATTCTGTGGGCGTCCGTGTTGCACGCGGAAGTTCGCATTGAAATCACCCAAGGGGTCGACTCCGCTCGCCCGATTGGCGTGGTGCCGTTTAAATGGGCGGGCCCAGGCACGCCGCCGGAAGATATCGGCAAGATTGTCGGCGCGGATCTGCGCAACAGCGGCAAATTCAACCCGATCGACGTGGCGCGCATGCCGCAGCAACCGACCTCCGCGTCTGAAGTGACGCCGGCGGCCTGGACTGCGCTGGGCATCGACGCCGTGGTGGTCGGCCAAGTTCAACCTGGCGCCGACGGCAGCTACCTGATCTCCTACCAGCTGGTGGATACCTCGGGTTCGCCGGGCACCGTATTGGCGCAGAACCAGTATAAAGTGACCAAACAGTGGTTGCGTTATTCTGCCCATACCGCCAGCGACGAAGTGTTCGAGAAGCTGACCGGCATCAAGGGCGCGTTCCGCACCCGTATCGCCTACGTGGTGCAGACCAACGGCGGGAAATTCCCGTATGAGCTGCGCGTAGCGGATTACGACGGTTACAACCAGTTCACGGTGCACCGTTCGCCTGAGCCGCTGATGTCGCCGGCCTGGTCGCCGGACGGCAGCAAACTGGCTTACGTGACCTTCGAGAGCGGCCGCTCTGCGCTGGTGGTGCAGACCCTGGCTAACGGCGCTATCCGCCAGATCGCCTCGTTCCCGCGCCACAACGGTGCGCCGGCGTTCTCGCCGGACGGCAGCAAGCTGGCCTTCGCGCTGTCCAAGAGCGGCAGCCTGAACCTGTACGTGATGAACCTCGGCTCCGGCCAGATCACGCAGCTGACCGATGGCCGCAACAACAACACCGAACCGACCTGGTTCCCGGATGGCCAGTCTCTGGCGTTTACCTCCGACCAGGGCGGGCGTCCGCAGATTTATAAAATCAGCGCCAGCGGCGGTGCCGCGCAGCGTCTGACGTGGGAAGGCTCTCAGAACCAGGATTCTGAAGTCAGCTCCGACGGTAAATTCCTGGTGATGGTGAGCACCAACAGTGGTGCACAACACATCGCCAAACAAGATCTTGGATCGGGCGCCGTTCAGGTTTTGACCGGCACCTTCCTGGATGAAACGCCTAGTATTGCGCCAAACGGCACCATGGTGATCTATAGCTCCACGCAAGGTATGGGCTCCGTGCTGCAGTTGGTGTCAACTGATGGGCGTTTCAAAGCGCGTCTTCCGGCAACTGATGGACAGGTCAAATTCCCTGCCTGGTCGCCGTATCTGTGATGCATGTGTAAATATGTATGGCAAACTATAAAAGGATCAAAGAAATGCAACTGAACAAAGTGCTGAAAGGGCTTCTGCTGGCACTGCCAGTTCTGGCTGTAGCAGCTTGTAGTTCTAACAAAAGCGCGAACAACGACCAATCTGGTATGGGCGCTGGCGCCGGCACTGGTATGGAAAACGGCAGCAGCAACCTGTCTTCCGAAGAACAAGCTCGTCTGCAGATGCAAGAACTGCAGAAGAACAACATCGTTTACTTCGGCCTGGACAAGTATGACGTAAGCTCCGAATTCGCTCAGATGCTGGACGCGCACGCTGCATTCCTGCGTAACAACCCGTCTTACAAAGTGACCGTTGAAGGCCACGCTGACGAACGCGGCACGCCGGAATACAACATCGCTCTGGGTGAGCGTCGTGCTAACGCCGTTAAAATGTACCTGCAAGGTAAAGGCGTTTCCGCTGACCAGATCTCTATCGTTTCTTACGGTAAAGAAAAACCAGCAGTACTGGGCCACGACGAAGCGGCTTATGCTAAAAACCGTCGTGCCGTTCTGGTTTACTAAGAGAATCGCATGAACAGTAACTTCAGACGTCACCTGTTGAGTCTGTCGTTACTGGTTGGCGTAGCGGCCCCTTGGGCCGCTACTGCCCAAGCGCCAATCAGTAATGTCGGCTCCGGCTCGGTCGAAGACCGTGTCACCTCGCTTGAGCGCATCAGCAATGCTCAAGGCCAGCTTTTAAACCAACTCCAGCAGCAACTCTCTGACAATCAACGCGACATTGATTCTCTCCGTGGGCAAATCCAGGAAAGCCAGTATCAGTTGAATCAGGTCGTTGAACGCCAGAAGCAAATCTATCAACAGATGGATAGCCTCAGCCAGGGCGGCGCTCAGAGCACCTCTGCGGCAGCGGGCGCTGCCGGCGGGGCAGCCGCAGGCGCATCTTCCGATGCGGGCAGCAGCGCGCCTGCAGCCGCTTCTGCAACGCCGAGTGGCGGTGATGAGAACAGTGACTACAACGCCGCTGTTTCTCTGGCGCTGGAAAAAAAACAGTATGACCAGGCGATTTCCGCCTTTCAGTCCTTCGTAAAACAGTACCCGAAGTCTACTTACCAGCCCAACGCCAACTATTGGCTGGGTCAGTTGTTCTACAACAAGGGTAAAAAAGACGATGCGGCCTATTATTTTGCGGTGGTGGTGAAGAATTACGCTAAATCACCGAAGGCGCCGGACGCCATGTACAAGGTGGGTATCATCATGCAGGAAAAAGGGCAGGCTGATAAAGCCAAGGCCGTGTTCCAGCAGGTGATTAAACAATACCCAACCAGTGCGGCGGCCAAGCAGGCGAAAAGTCGCGTAGGCGGTTAACGGTTAGAAAAATGAGCCCAGAAGTTAGTCGATTTGACCGATTTCTGGGCTCATTCGCGTGAAGAACAAGCAGTTGAACGCATCAGTAAAAAATTTAGGTTGCGCTGCCAAGATAAATTAGTAATATATGCCGCCGTTGCCAAGACATCTTGCAAGATGTTAAAGCGGCAGGGAAATTGGGTCGTTAGCTCAGTTGGTAGAGCAGTTGACTTTTAATCAATTGGTCGCAGGTTCGAATCCTGCACGACCCACCAATTTCTGAAGTAGCAGTAACCACAACAGTGGGTGATTAGCTCAGTTGGTAGAGCATCTCCTTTACACGGAGGGGGTCGGCGGTTCGAGCCCGTCATCACCCACCACTGTTATGGGTCGTTAGCTCAGTTGGTAGAGCAGTTGACTTTTAATCAATTGGTCGCAGGTTCGAATCCTGCACGACCCACCATTCTTAGAGAATGGCTGCAATAGAGAATCGTAAAGGATGAGAACCGTAAAGGTTCGAGTCTCGCGAAGCGAGACAACATCACTCCGGTGATGGCCCGCAAGGGCGAGGCCAAAGGCCGAGTTATCCTGCACGACCCACCATTCTTAGAGAATGGCAGCTTCAGAATCGGTTTGATGTGGCAAAGTAAAGGTCCGAGTCGAGTACCCGTCGAGTTGTCCTGAACATCCCCATCCTTGTTTTCCGCGAGTCGGTTTTTGTAACCTATTCGCCATCAGCAGTAAACCACATCAGTGGGTCGTTAGCTCAGTTGGTAGAGCAGTTGACTTTTAATCAATTGGTCGCAGGTTCGAATCCTGCACGACCCACCACTCTTTGATAGAGCAAGGTGTTAAAAATAGCAGTACCACAGCAGTGGGTGATTAGCTCAGTTGGTAGAGCATCTCCTTTACACGGAGGGGGTCGGCGGTTCGAGCCCGTCATCACCCACCACACTGCGGGTCGTTAGCTCAGTTGGTAGAGCAGTTGACTTTTAATCAATTGGTCGCAGGTTCGAATCCTGCACGACCCACCAATTCAGAAAAAAGCGCCTTTTGGCGCTTTTTTCGCATCTGCGCCACCTGGCTCTGCCTTTATCCGCTTACTGACATGGCCCACTGAGTCGTGCGGGTGAGATCCTGCGTTCAGGTTCGAGCATCGCGCAGCGATACGACAACGCGTAGCGTTGCCCGTAGGGTGAGGCCACAGGCCGAATCAATCCTGCACGACCCACCAATTCAGAAAAAAGCACCTTTTGGCGCTTTTTTCGCCTCTGCAGCACCCCAACCTGAATCCCTGCTTTCTCGTTTCAACAACACACCGATCATCATCCCGCTTTTCTCTGAACGCCATACGCCCCCCACCAGAACATTATCCGCCGTGATCTGCGTGGTCAATGTCTGTATTTTTAATCTATTAAACACTGAGTGCGTAAATATGAAAATATCAGCGGACTTTTCGCGCGGTTTTAGGTATTTTGTTTAGTATATAAAACGATGGGCGTTGCGGCAGGCGATATTCACGCGGCAGGCGCCCAGCCTAGCATGAGATTGCAGCGATGAGTGAAATGTTTGATGTCAACGCGGCGGTGTATCCCTTCCCGCCGAAACCGGTACCGCTGGACGTAGCGGAAAAAGCCTTTTATCGCGAGAAGATCAAAACCCTGCTCAAGCAGCGCAACGCGGTAATGGTCGCCCATTATTATACCGACCCGGAAATCCAGGCGCTGGCGGAAGAAACCGGCGGCTGCGTGGCGGATTCGCTGGAAATGGCGCGTTTCGGCAGCGCGCATCCGGCTTCCACGCTGTTGGTGGCCGGCGTACGTTTCATGGGGGAAACCGCCAAGATCCTCAGCCCGGAAAAGCAGGTGCTGATGCCGACGCTGTTTGCCGAATGTTCGCTGGATCTGGGCTGCCCGGAAGAGGAGTTTCATGCGTTTTGCGACAGCCATCCCGATCGCACCGTGGTGGTCTATGCGAATACCTCGGCGGCGGTCAAAGCGCGCGCTGACTGGGTGGTGACCTCCAGCATCGCCGTCGAACTGATCGAGCATCTGGATAGCCTGGGCGAGAAAATTATCTGGGCGCCGGATCGTCATCTCGGCAGCTATGTGCAGAAGCAGACTGGCGCCGACGTGCTGTGCTGGCAAGGTGCCTGCATTGTCCATGACGAGTTTAAGACCCAGGCGCTGCGGCGCATGAAGGCGCTCTATCCGCAGGCGGCCATCCTGGTGCATCCCGAATCACCTCAGGCGGTGGTCGAGCTGGCGGATGCGGTGGGATCGACCAGCCAACTGATTCAGGCGGCGAAAACATTGCCGCATCAACAGCTGATTGTCGCCACCGATCGCGGTATCTTTTACAAGATGCAGCAGGCTTGTCCGGACAAGGAACTGTTCGAGGCGCCGACCGCCGGAGAAGGCGCGACCTGCCGCAGCTGCGCGCATTGCCCGTGGATGGCGATGAATGGCCTGAAGGCGATTGCCGAAGGGCTGGAGCAGGGGGGCGCGCAGCATGAGATCCACGTGGACGCCGCGCTGCGTGAAAAGGCGCTGGTGCCGCTGAACCGCATGCTTGATTTCGCCGCTCAGCTTAAGATGCAGGTTAAAGGCAACGCTTAACCGTTTAAAAGGATGACCTCATGAGCTTCTTCAGTACCAGCAATATTCTGGTGCATATTCCGCTTGGCGCGGGCGGTTACGATCTGTCGTGGATCGAAGCCATCGGCACACTGTTCGGGTTGCTGTGCATCTGGTACGCCAGCAAGGAAAAAATCATCAACTACCTGTTCGGTTTGATCAACGTCACGCTGTTCGCGGTGATTTTCTTCCAGATCCAGCTGTACGCCAGCCTGCTGCTGCAGCTGTTTTTCTTCGGCGCCAATATTTACGGTTGGTATGCCTGGAGCCGCCAAACCCAGGATAACCAGGCCGAGCTGCAGATCCGCTGGCTGCCGCTGCCGAAAGCGCTGGCCTGGGCGGCGGTGTGCGTCATCGGCATTGGCCTGATGACCTTTAACATCGACCGCGTGTTCGCCTGGCTGACGCAGATTGCGGTGGCGGTGATGCAAGGGCTGGGGCTGAACGTGCAGATGCCGACGCTGCAGCCGGACGCCTTCCCGTTCTGGGATTCGGCGATGATGGTGCTCTCCATCGTGGCGATGATCCTGATGACGCGCAAGTACGTGGAAAACTGGCTGCTGTGGGTGGTGATCGATGTCATCAGCGTGGCGATCTTCGCTTACCAGGGCGTGTATGCGATGGCGCTGGAGTACGTCATTCTGACGCTGATCGCCCTGAACGGCTCCTGGCTGTGGATCAAGAGCGCCGGGCGCAACCATTCCAATCCGTTATCTTCCGCTCCGTAATAACAGCAGAGGGCGCCGTGATGGCGCCCTCTTGGCTTAGTGGCGATGCCCCAGGTGCGAATGCGCTTCGGCATGTGAGTGTTCACTCGGCTCCGGCGCCCGGTTGATGCCGCAGTCCGGCGTCTCGCAGTGCCGGTACTCCATCTGAATAGTCACGTGTCCGATCTTGTAGTGTTCCAACAGATAAGCCTGGATGCGTTGCAACAGCCCATCGTGGTCATGCGGCGGGATCACCTGCGCATGCAGCGTCATCAGCTTCTGTTCGCCGATCTGCCAGACGTGTACGTGGTGGATATTGCGCACTTCCGGGATGTTCAGGCACAGGTCTTTTTGCAGCTTGGCGATGTCGACCTCCTGCGGCGTGCCTTCCAGCAGCTCGTGGAAGCTCTCCTTCAGCAGCCGCCAGGCGCTGCGCAGCACCAGACAGGAGACCAGCACCGACAGGATCGGGTCAATCGGCGTCCAGCCGGTGGCGAGAATAACGATGGCGGCGACGATGGCCCCCACCGAGCCGAGCAGGTCGCCCAGCACATGCAGCGCGGCCGCCCTCACGTTGATATTTTTCTCTTCGTTACCGCGATGCAGCAGCCAGAAGGCGAACAGGTTCGCCAGCAGCCCCGCTATGGCGATGATCAGCATCGGAGTGCCCATCACCGGCTGGGGTTCGAAGAAACGCCGTATCGCCTCCCACAGGATGAATACCACGATCACCAGTAGCGCCGCGGCGTTGAGGAAGGCCGCCAGGGTGGTTAGGCGCAGATAGCCAAAGGTGTGGCGCGCGTTGGGCTTGCGCTGGGAAAAGTGCACCGCCATCAGCGCCACCAGCAGCGCGGCGGCATCGGTCAGCATGTGCCCCGCGTCGGCCAACAGCGCCAGCGAGCCGGACAACAGGCCGCCGACCACCTCGGCCACCATAAAGACGGCGGTGACTAAAAAAGCGGTCAGTAGGCGTTTACTATTACTGTCTTTCGGCAGGTGTACGTGTGGAGTGTCCGACATTATTCATCCTTATGCATAGCGAAAGTGGGGGCGGCGGCGAGCAGAGCGTCCAGCTCCGGTTCTATCTGCGCCACTAACGCCTTTAATTTAGTATAAGCGGCGGCGGCAAGCTCGCCCCGACGTGCGGTTTCCACCAGTTGCTGGCACAGCTGCGCGGCTTCCGGCAGCTGCAGCATCAGCAGGCTGCCCTTGATGCGGTGCGCCGCCTGTTCCAGGCGTGGCCAGTCGCTCGCGGCGACGGCATCCGCGAGCCGCTGCCGGTCTTGCCGCAGCGTGTCGCTGAGCGTCTGCGCCAGCCGCTGCATCATGGCGCGATCGCCGCCCGCCATTTCGGCCAGCGTTTGCCGCAGGTCAGTAAGGACTGACTTTTCTTCCTGAACCTGCGGTTGCTGAGCCAATACCTGGCCGATCGCCGCCAGTGAAATCGGCTTGGTCAGGAAGTGGTCGATCGCCACTAGCCCTGGCGGGATGCGGGTAAACTCCTGCACGTCCGCCGAGCAGAGCACGATGCGGCAAGGCGGGCGCCGTAGCCGCTGTTCGTCGCGGCGGATCAGCCTGGCCAGCGTCAGGCCGTCCGGGCGCGGCATGTTATAGTCGATAAACAGCAGATCGAAAGGCTGCCGGCGCTGAGCCTTCAGCAGCGCATAGCCTTGTTCAAAGCGGGCCGGCTGCAGCCCGAAATGGCGCAGCTGGCGTTCCAGCAACAACAAATTGGTGGGATGGTCGTCGATCAGCGCGGTACGCAAGGCGGAAGACGGCAGAGCAAAGGTGTGCTCCTCCTGGGCGCCAGCCGTCGCGGCGCCGCTCAGCTCGACCGGTATCGCGACCTCGACGCGGGTGCCGACGCCCGGCTGCGAGTGCAACTCGATGCGCCCGCCCATCTGTTCGACGATTTCTTTGCAGATCGACAGGCCCAAACCGGTACCTTGCACCGAGATGCGTTGCGCGCCGCGCGCGCGGTAAAACGGTTGGAACAGCTTGCCTACCTCATCGGCGGCGATGCCGCAGCCGCTGTCGTTCACCGTTAACTGCAACTCTCCCCGTCGTTCATCCTGTGCGCGCCAGCCGACGTCGACCTGAATGGCGCCGCGCGGCGTGAACTTTATCGCGTTGTTTATCAGGTTGTTAGCCACCTGAAGTAAACGCTCACCATCAATAATCACCGCCTCCGGCAGCGCCGGATCCGCCACCACGGTCAAGGTCAACGGCCGTTCGCCGATAAGCGGCCGGTAAAGGGCGTCGATGCGCGCGACCCAGGGGCGCAACGCCACCGGTTTTGGCGCCAGCGTCAACGACCCGGTTTCCAGCCGCGCGTGATCCTGCAGGTCGTTGAGCAGGTTGAGCAGCGATGAGGCCGAACTGTAAATCACCGGCAGGCCTTCCGGCGCAGGTTGGCGTTTGAGCTCCAGTTCCAGCAGGCCGAGGATGGCGTGCATCGGCGTGCGCAGTTCATGGCTGACGGTGGCGAGGAATTTGCTCTTCATGCGATTTTCCGCTTCGGCGCGGCGGCGCGCCTGCTCGAGCTCTTCGCGTTCGCGTTTTTCACGGCGTTGCAGCATGAAACGGCGCAGCGTCAGCGCCAGCAGCAGCACGGTGGCGGCGGCCAACAGCGCCAGCAGCCAGGTGGTCTGCGGCGGCATGCGGTTGTCGTTCACCGCGTCGATCAGGTTGCTGCGGTCGACGATCCACTCGTCGCGCAGCGATTGCAGGGTATCCGCCGGGATCTGCATCAGGTTCTTATCGAGGATCGCCAGCAGCAGCGGTTGATCGCGGCGCACGCCGAAGGCCACCGGATAGGGGATGTTGTTGGCGGCGAAGGCCAGCTTGATGGCGCCGGAATAGCGCGACAGCGCCAAAAAGTTGGCGGAGATGACGTTATCCACCAGCGCATCCAGCTGGCCGTTGGCCAGCGCGTCGTACATCGACTTGCTGTCGGCGAAGCTGACGGTCTGTTCCTGCTCCGGCACCAGCCCCTGAGCCAAATCGCCCTGCAGTACGCCGATGCGCTTGCCGGCCAGATCGCCCCAGGTCGAGACGCCGTTGGCATACTGGCCGACGTAAACGCCCCACAGCGAACGGTGGATCGGCATGCTGGCGCCGTAGCGCGCCTTGACGCCGCGCGCCAGCGGCAGGGCGGCGCGGAAGCTGGCCTGGCCGGACTGCACCAGCTGATCGGCCTGCTCGGCGTTGCGCGCCCACAGCGGCGCGAAACGCAGCCCGGTGTTTTGCGCGATGATGTTGAGAATATCGATGGCGTAGCCGCGCGGCTGGCCGTCGGAACCGCGGTAGGCGAACGGGAAGTTGTTCTCGATGGCGGCGTAGTAAACCACGCGGTGGCTCGCTACCCAATTCTTCTCCATCGTCGTCAGATCGGCATTGCCGGTATCGAGGTAGCTCGGGATCTTTTTGCTCCAGCGGCTCTGCAGGGCATTCATCAGTTCCATCGGCGCGTCGGCGATGGCGGTGTTCAGCGTGTCTATCAGCCGCGGATCGGCGGCGGCGAACACGAAGGAGAGGTTGCCCAGGTTCTCGTTGCTTTCAATCTGATAGAGCTGGCCAAGCTGCAGCTGGTCGATGATAAAGCTGGCGCTGGCCTCGTCGGCGATAAAGTAGTCGCTGCTGCCGTTCAGCAGCGAATAGACCGCCTGCAGGTTGTTGTCGTAGCGCTGGATCTGCGACGCCACCGCCTGCAGGGCGCCGCCGGACTGCATGTCGGTCAGCGCGCCGATCGCGACGCGGGCGTTGGCGGAATTGAGCATCACCGGCCGATCGTTGCTGCGATCGCGCAATACGCGCAGGTTGCTGACGTAGTAAGGCTGGGAGATCTCCAGCCCGTGCAGCGCTTCGCTCTGCGGGATGCCGTACAGCAGATCGACCTTGCCGTCGTGCAGCGCCTGTTCCAGCTGGGTCAGGTCGGCGAAGCCGTAAATGGCGAAGCGGATGCCGGTCACCTGCTGAATATAGCCGAGGTAGTCGGCGTTCAGCCCATACAGATCGTCATCCACAATGATGTTGTACGGGCTGGTGTTCTCACTGATGATGCCGACGCGCAGCGTGCGGTCGCGCCAGGGATTTTTCTCGCCGACGATCAGCATATTCTCGGGGGTATTCAGGTTGCTGACCAGCTGATAGCGCACCGGCTCCCCCGCCTGCGCCAGGCCGCACCACAGGATCAGCAGCAGCAGGGCGCGGCGCATCATGGCGCCAGCTCTTTAAACACCGCCACCAGCTCCAGCAGGTTGCCGGCGCCGGTTTTGCGCTGGATGTTTTTTTTGTGCGTGCTGACGGTCTTGTTGCTGATGTGCAGCCGGTCGGCGATCTGCAGGTTG
This sequence comes from Serratia sp. CY81684, assembly GCF_052166595.1. Classification (NCBI taxonomy): domain Bacteria; kingdom Pseudomonadati; phylum Pseudomonadota; class Gammaproteobacteria; order Enterobacterales; family Yersiniaceae; genus Serratia; species Serratia sp. CY81684. Next base: position 341,841 of record NZ_JBJNOO010000001.1, read on the forward strand.
GACAGCCCCTGGCTCAGCAAGCCCAGCACCTCGAGCTCCTTGGGCGTGAGCAGCCCGCCGTCCGCCGTCGGCGCTTCTTCGGCCAGCGCGGCGGCGGGGAAACTGGTTTCACCGTCCAGCACCTGCTCGATCGCCTGCACCAACTCCGCCAGCGAGCTGCCTTTATTGACGAAACCGTCGGCGCTGGCGGCATGCGCCATGCGCGCATAGACATCGGCCTCTTGCGCGGTATAGATCAGGATCTTTTGTTGCGGGTAGTGGCGGCGGATTTTTTTCAACAGCTGCAGCCCGTCGACCTGCGGCAGGCCGATATCCAGGATCACCAGGCTGAAAGCGGTCTCGGCCAGCAGAGCCAGCGCCTGGACGTCACCCTGCGCCGCCTGCAGACGGTAGGGGCGGGATGATTTCATTAGCGCCGCTTCCAGTGCGACATGAACCACCGGGTGGTCATCAACTAATAACAGAGAAGGCATGTTCAACTCGGGTCGCTTTATATTCCGATCGCTAGCATAGCGAAAAAGGAGGCTCTGTGCTCCCCTGATGAAACAGCACAATCTGCTGTTAATTTGGCGGTTCCAGCGGAGGGGGGCAAAGGTGATTTACAGCGCCATTCCCACAGGCTAGATTGTTGGGATCTACACCGTTACGCACTGCGAAATACCCCTCGATACCGAATGGAAAAGCTATGAATTACCAAAACGACGATTTACGCATTAATGATATTAAGGAACTCCTGCCGCCGGTGGCTCTGCTGGAGAAATTCCCGGCCACTGAACGCGCGGCAAAGACGGTGTCCCAGGCCCGCAGCGCAATTCACAATATCCTCCGCGGCAGCGACGATCGCCTGCTGGTGGTGATTGGCCCTTGCTCCATCCACGATACCCAAGCCGCCAAAGAATACGCGGGGCGCCTGCTGGCGCTGCGTGAAGAACTGAGCGGCGAGCTGGAAGTGGTGATGCGCGTATACTTCGAAAAACCGCGCACCACCGTGGGCTGGAAAGGCCTGATCAACGATCCGCAGATGGACAACAGCTTCAACATCAACGACGGCCTGCGCCTGGCGCGCAAGCTGCTGGTGGAGATCAACGACAGCGGCCTGCCGGCCGCCGGCGAATTCCTCGACATGATCACGCCGCAGTACCTGGCGGATCTGATGAGCTGGGGCGCCATCGGCGCGCGCACCACGGAATCGCAGGTGCACCGCGAGCTGGCCTCCGGCCTCTCGTGCCCGGTCGGTTTCAAGAACGGTACCGACGGCACCATCAAGGTGGCGATCGACGCCATCAACGCCGCCGGCGCGCCGCACTGCTTCCTGTCGGTGACCAAGTGGGGCCACTCGGCGATCGTTAATACCAGCGGCAACGGCGACTGCCACATTATCCTGCGCGGCGGCAAAGAGCCGAACTACAGCGCGGCGCACGTGAAGGACGTCAAAGCCGGCCTGAGCAAAGCCGGGCTGCCGGCGCAGGTGATGATCGACTTCAGCCACGCCAACAGCAGCAAACAGTTCAAAAAGCAGCTGGACGTGAGTGCGGACGTGTGCGGGCAGATCAGCAGTGGTGAAAAAGCGATCATCGGCGTGATGATCGAAAGCCACCTGGTGGAAGGCAACCAGAACCTCGAAAGCGGCGAACCGCTGGTTTACGGCAAGAGCGTGACCGACGGCTGCATCGGCTGGCAGGACACTGAAACCGTGCTGCGCGATCTGGCGGCGGCGGTAAAAGCGCGCCGCGGATAACCGCAAACAATGAAAAGGGCCCGATAGCGGGCCCTTGTTTTATCTTTGCCATTGCACGTCTCTATATTCCACGACTTTAAGGCTTACAGTTAATGGGCCAATTAAGTCATTAAGCGACCCCCTTCGCATTATTCCTATTTAAGAAAAGAATAATTGTCACTGCTCGCGGCATTGTGCTTATATAAGACGCTTTTTTTATTCCATAAACCCCGCAGGCCTAATAAGTGGGGAGTGGTATGATCTTATTCCTTTCAGGATGAAAGAATTATGACAGACAATACCTCGCAGCCGCTGGGGCTGCACCGGATTAAATTCCATGGGAAAGGTGGTGAGTACTTCGCTATTTGGTTAGTCAATGCATTATTGACCGCCCTGACCCTGGGCATCTATTCCGCCTGGGCGACGGTGCGCCGTCGCCGCTATTTTTACGGCAACACGGAATTGGACGGCGATCGTTTCGACTACCATGCACAACCGCTGCAAATTCTGAAAGGGCGGCTGTTGGTGATCGGCGGCATCATCGTGTTTTATATCTTGCTGGCGATAACGCCACTGTTGGGGCTGCTGGCTTTGCTGGTGTTGCTTGCCCTGCTGCCGTGGATCGTTATCCGCAGCTGGCGCTACAATGCGATTATGTCGAGCTATCGCGGCGTGCGTTTTAATTATGTCTGCCGCACCGGGCGCGCCTATTGGGCTTTACTGTTCTGCCCGTTATTGCTGATTATCGGGCTGTATGTCGGTCTGATCATCTTGCTCGGCATTGGCAGCGGTCTTGGCAGCATCAACGCCATCGCTTTTATGCTGGTGCTGACGCTGATTTTGGCCGTGCCGGCATTTGCGGCGGTAAATGGTATTATTAGCGCACTGCAGCATGATTTGTACGTTAATAACCTGTTCTTCGGGCGCACTCCGTTTATTGCCGAACTGAAGAAATCGGCCTTTATCAAATTTGCCTTGATCGGCCTGCTCATATTCCTGCCATTCATGTTGGTCGCGTTGGTGTGCATCGGTTCGTTCTTCTTTACTCTCTATCAGATGGTGTTGATGGGGATGTTAACCAACGAAGCCATCGATGTGCTGGTGCTGGACAATATCAGCAGCCTTCTGCTGATGATGGTGGTGCTGTTAATCGGCGCGCTGGTGGCCAGCAGCTACCAGGTCGTTGCCCAGCGCAACTATCTGTTTAACCAGGCAAGGCTGAACGGCGACATCAAGCTGCATTCCTCAATGAAAACGCTGCCATACATGGGATTGTTGATCACCAATACCCTGATTACCCTGTTCTCGCTCGGTTTGGCGGCGCCGGTGGCGGAAGTGCGTCATGCCCGTTATCTGGCGGCCTGCACGGCGGTTGAAGGCGATCTGGCGCTGCTGGACATTACGGCGCATCAGGAAAGCGCCAACAGCGCGGTGGCCGAAGAAGCGCTGCAGGCGCTGGATCTGGGCGGCAACTTCTGAGGCGCCGATGATCCTTGAAGGCGCTTATCAGTTGCCGGGGCGGGCCGCGCGCGAAGCGGCCCGCCTGCTGGTGAACGAAAGCGGCGAGGGCGTAACGCTGCAGCGGCAGGATGAGCAGCGCTACATTCCCTTGGCGGATATCGCCGTTTCTGACGCGCTGGGCACGATTCCCTTGACGCTGACCTTCAAGGGCGGCGGGCGGTTTGTGCCGGACGACGACGCGGCCTTCCGCCGCTGGTTTTATCAGCGCCGTTCGCCGGGTTGGGTGCATCGCCTGGAGCGCCACAAACGCGGCGTCGCGCTGGCGCTGCTGATGACGCTGCTGGCGGTCGTGGCTTACGTTTACGTGGTGCTGCCGTGGGCGAGCAGTGAGATCGCCATGCGTATCCCCACCTCGGTGGAACAGACGCTGGGCGAACACACGCAGACGTTTTTGAGCCAGAGCGGCTTCAAGCCCTCTGCACTGCCGGCCGAGCGGCAACGGGCGTTGCAGCAACTGTTCCGGCAGGTGATGCCGGCCGAAATGCGCCAGGAGCGCACGCCGCTGTCGCTGAAACTGATGGCGGCGCCCGGTGCGCCGAACGCCTTTATGTTGCCCGATGGCACGCTGGTGCTCAGCGATAGCCTGGTCACCTTGTCAAAAAACGACGATGGCCTGGCGGCGGTGATGCTGCATGAGATGGGGCATCACGCTCATCGTCACCCGATGCGCATGTTGGTGCGTTCGTCACTGGTGGCGTTGACGCTGATGTGGATGACGGGTGACGTCAGCGGCATCGGCGACACGCTGCTGCAGTCTGCGTCCTTCGTGAATGAGATGCAGTTTTCTCGCGGGATGGAGCGTGAGGCGGATGCGTTTGCGATAGCGGAAATGCAGCGCCAGGGGCGTTCGCTGGCGGAAATGGCGGCGATCTACCGCGCGTTGGCGCAGGCGCCTGAACGAGAAAAGACCGATGACTGGGCGCTGCCTGCCTGGCTCAGCACCCATCCGGCGATGCAGGAACGGCTGGATGCGGTGAATGAGGCGATGGCGCAGCAGCAATAAAAAAGCCCCCGGTGAAAACCGGGGGCTTTTTCGTGAACGGGCGAAATTACTTCGCTTTACCCTGGTTCGCTACGGCCGCTGCTTTTGCTGCGATCTCGTCGGCGTTACCCAGGTAGTAACGTTTGGTTGGCTTGAAGTTCTCGTCGAACTCATACACCAACGGCACGCCGGTTGGGATGTTCAGCTCGAGGATTTCATCTTCGCTCAGGTTATCCAGGTATTTCACCAGCGCGCGCAGCGAGTTGCCGTGCGCCGCAACGATCACGCGCTCGCCGCTCTTGATGCGTGGCAGGATCTCTTCGTCCCAGTAAGGGATAACGCGATCGATGGTCAGCGCCAGGCTTTCGGTCAGCGGCAGCTCTTGCTCGGTCAGCGAAGCGTAGCGCGGATCGTGGCCAGGGTAACGTTCGTCTTCTTTGGTCAGCTCAGGTGGGGTCACCGCGAAGCCGCGACGCCATTGTTTCACCTGCTCGTCGCCGTATTTTTCTGCGGTTTCCGCTTTGTTCAGACCCTGCAGCGCGCCGTAGTGACGTTCGTTCAGCTTCCAGGATTTTTCGGTTGGCAACCAGGCCTGATCCAGCTCGTCGAGGATGTTCCACAGGGTGTGGATCGCGCGCTTCAGTACGGAGGTGTAAGCGAAGTCGAAAGTGAAACCTTCTTCTTTCAACAGCTTGCCTGCTGCTTTCGCTTCGGTGCGGCCCTTGTCGGACAGATCAACATCATACCAACCGGTGAAGCGGTTTTCTTGGTTCCACTGGCTTTCGCCGTGACGCACCAGAACCAGCTTAGTTACAGCCATAGCTTAACTCCTTAATAATCTGACATTTCAATGATAACGAAAATCATTATATTGCCGCGGGCCGGGGCTCGGCAATCGATAGTGTCTAACCATAGCCAATTTCTTGCCGCAAAGTAAGGGCTGGCGAAAGGAAAAAGCTGAATCGTTCAGGCTGAGGCGGAAGGGGGAGAAACGGCACGTCGGAATCGCTCCGGACGCGCCGTGGCGTGGGGAAAATCAGGCCGATTTTTTCAGGCAGTTGCTCATGAAGGTTTTACGCGCGTCGCCCTTCAGATCCTTGGTCTTGGCGTCGGCATTGCAGCTTTTCATTTTCTGCTGCTGCGGCGTCAGGGTTTTGCCGGACGCAGCGGTGCCTTCGGACTTCAGGCAGGTGCTCATAAAGGTGGAGCGATCGGCGCCTTTCAGCGACTTGCTGGATGCCTGCTGGTTGCAATCGGTCATGCGTTTCTGTTGGGCCGCCTGCGCCGGCGAAGGCGTTTTCGTCGCCGTCGTCGCGTCGGCCGCCATCAGATTGGTGCTCAGCATTAAGCCCGCCAGCAATGGAAGTGCAGTAATCAGACGCATAGGTGTTCCTTCAGCTATTGATTGGCCGCCATCGGCCGAAAATTGTGACGTTGCACAAGGCGTTGTGCTTATCACGGTAGCCTGAGTGTAGTGCGCGCTTTGGAATAAGGGAAGGTGGGCGCCGGTGGGGGGATGGCGCTAAAAGGTAAGCATTTATAACAAATTGCCCCCGGCCGCACGGCGAGGGGCGTAGCGGGTCAGATAGGATAAAACTGATAATGCGTGGCGCTGCGGTAGCGGCTCCCCGGTTGCAGCCAACAGTCCGGCTGCGGCCATTCGGGATGGTGCGGGCTGTCCGGCAAAAACTCGCTCTCCAGCGCCACGCCGGCATGGTTGGCGTAGCTGCCGCCATCGCGCGCCGGCGTGCCGGCCAGATAATTGCCGCTGTAGAGCTGCAGCGCAGGCGCGTCGGTGAACACGCTCATTTGCACTTGCCCGTCGGCGGACCACAAATGCGCCGCCGGGCTCTCCAGCGCCCCGCAGGTACGATGCAGCAGAAAGGCGTGATCGTAGCCTTTCACCCGCTGCTGGTCGCAATCGCGCAGAAAATCCTGCAGCAGCGTTTTCGGCTGGCGGAAATCCATGCCGCTGCCGTCCACCGGCGTCAGCCCGGCGCAGGGAATGCCCTCGGCGTCGACAGGCAGGTAGCGATCGGCGAACAGCTGCAACCGTTGGGCGCGGGCGTCGGTGCCGGCGCCGTCCAGATTGAAATAGGCATGGTTGGTCAGATTGACCGGGCAGGGGCGATCGACCTGCGCCAGATAGTTGATTTCCAGGCGATTATCCGAGGTCAGGCGGTAACAAACCTGCACGTCGAGATTGCCGGGGAAACCCTGATCGCCCTCCGCCGAATGCAGCGCATAGCAGACCTGCTGCGCATCATGCTGCACCCGGCGCCAGCGGCGGGCATGAAAACCGTCGGGGCCACCGTGCAACTGATGGGCGCCCTGATTGGCGTCCAGCGCATGGGGTTTCCCGTCGATGGGCAGACTGGCGTTGGCGATGCGGTTGGCGTAACGGCCGACGGTGGCACCCAGATAGGCGCCCTGACGTGGGTAGTCCGCCGGGCTGTGGCAGCCCAGCAACAGCTCGCGCTTTTCACCGGATTTGAGCGGCAAGACGGCGGACAACCAGGTGGCGCCCCAGTCCATCAGCGTCACCGTCATGCCGCCGGCGTTTTGCAGCAGTGTCAGCTGGTAAGGTTGCCCATCGGGCGCCGCAGCCGTGGTTGCCGTCAGCATGTACCGGCCCCCTGCGAAGCCTGGCAGACATAGAAGGTTTCCTGCAATCCGCCGGTTTGCCGCGGATACTCGTGCGCCACGGCGGCACGCACCGTCTCCACGAGATCCTGCGGCATCAGCGCGACGATGCAACCGCCAAAGCCGCCGCCGGTCATGCGCACGCCACCGCGCGGGCCGATCGTCGCTTTGACGATCTCGACCAACCGATCGATCGGCGGCACGGTGATTTCAAAGTCATCGCGCATCGAGGCGTGGGATTCCGCCATCAGTCGCCCCATGCGCTGCAGGTCGCCGGCCGCCAGCGCGTCGGCCGCCGCCAGCGTGCGGGCGTTCTCGCTGATGACGTGCCGCGCGCGTTTGGCCACCAACGGATCCAACTGATGTTGACGCGCTGCAAACTGTTCGGGGCTAACGTCGCGCAGCGCCTTGACGCCGAAGAACCGCGCCGCTTCTTCGCACTGTGTGCGGCGGGTGTTGTACTCGCTGTCCACCAGCCCGCGCTGCACATTGGAGTTGACGATCACCACCGCGACGTTGTCCGGCATCGGCACCGCGCGGGTCTCCAGCGAGCGGCAGTCGATCAGCAGAGCGCTGTCGCGCCGGCCGAGCGCGGAGATCAGCTGGTCCATGATGCCGCAGTTGCAGCCGACGAACTGGTTCTCCGCCTCCTGGCCGTTCAGCGCCAGCGCCACGCCGTCCAACGGCAGCTGATAGAGCGCCTGCAGCGCCTGGCCCACCGCCACTTCCAGCGCGGCGGAGGAGCTGAGTCCCGCCCCTTGCGGTACATTGCCGGCGATCACCAGATCCGCACCGCCGAAGTCGGCGTTGCGACGCTGAAGATGTTTCACCACGCCGCGCACATAGTCGGACCAGCGCTGATCGGGGTGGCTGACGATCGGCTCGTCGAGCGAGAATTGATCCTGCTGATTCTGATAATCGGCGGCCAGCACGCGGATCTGGCGGTCGTCGCGCTTGGCGCAGGCGATGACGGTTTGATAATCGATGGCGCAGGGCAGCACGAAGCCGTCGTTGTAATCGGTATGCTCGCCGATCAGGTTCACCCGCCCCGGCGCCTGGATGGTCAGCGCCGGCGCGTAGCCGAAGTGTTCGGTAAACAGGGAATGGGTTAGCGGTTTCAGGCTCATGCTTGGGCTCCGGCTTCACGGTAATGAATATCGCTGACGGCGCGCAGACGCTCTGCGGCCTGTTCGGCGGTCAGATCGCGCTGGGTTTCCGCCAGCATCTCGTAACCGACCATAAACTTGCGCACGCTGGCTGAACGCAGCAGCGGCGGATAGAAATGGGCGTGCAGCTGCCAGTGCCGGTTGTCGGCACCGTTGAACGGCGCGCCGTGCCATCCCATCGAATAGGGGAAGGAACATTGGAACAGGTTGTCGTAGCGGCTGGTCAGCTTCTTCAGCGCCAGCGCCAGATCGCGGCTTTGCGCCGCACTGAGATCGGTAATGCGCTGCACCGCCGCTTTCGGCAACAGCAGCGTTTCAAACGGCCAGGCGGCCCAGTAGGGCACCACCGCCAGCCAGTGTTCGGTGTTCACCACAATGCGCTCGCCTGCGGCCAGCTCGCGCTGCGCATAATCCAGCAGCAGCGGGGAGGCGTGTTCCCGAAAATAGTCGTGCTGCAGGCGATCTTCGCGTTCGGCCTCGTTCGGCAGAAAGCTGTTGGCCCAGACTTGCCCGTGCGGGTGCGGGTTGGAGCAGCCCATCGCCGCGCCTTTGTTTTCGAACAGCTGTACCCAGGGATAGTGCTTGCCCAGCTCATCGGTTTGCGCCTGCCAGGCGGCGACCACCTGTTCCAGCGCCGGCAGCGCCAGTTCGGGCAGGGTTTTGCTGTGATCGGGAGAGAAGCAGATCACCCGGCTGACGCCGCGCGCGCTCTGGCTGCGCATCAGCGGATCCTGGCTATCGGGCGCCGGTGGCGTATCGCTCATCAGCGCGGCGAAGTCGTTGGCGAAAACATAGGTACCGCGATAATCCGGATTGCGATCGCCGGTGACGCGCGCATTGCCCGGGCACAGGAAACAGTCGGGATCGTGCGCCGGCAGCGTTTCCGTCGGGACGGCTTCTTGTTGGCCCTGCCAGGGGCGCTTGGCGCGGTGCGGTGAAACCAGCACCCACTGGCCGCTGAGCGGGTTGTAGCGGCGGTGCGGATGATCGATAGGGTTAAATTCCGTCATACGGTTCCTTTCTTGGCGCCGACGAAAGTGTAATCGCTTCCAATTACCGTCTTGAGACGCCCGTTGCTGAACAGGGAGAGGCTATTGCGCAGAAAGATAGCACGCCCGCGGCGGTAAAAAGGTGATCTAACGCGAAAAATGGAATCGTTTACACTTCATTGAAAAGCGCAGGAAGGGCGAAGAAAAGCGGGCGACAACGTGATTGAGGGCATTGCGGTGAGGTGCCGGTGATAGCGTTTTCACCCGACCAGCCGGCAGAGAGGGGGCTCTCTGCCGGCTTCAGCCGTTAAGAATGCTGGTACAGCGGATAGGTGAAGAACAGCAGATGGGTCAGATTAAGCCCGAAATGGAACAGAATCGGCACCCACAGACGGCCGCTCCACATCCACGCCAGGCCGTAGATCACCCCGGCAAGGGTCGCGAAGATCACCATCAGCGTACCGCCCGCCAGATGCGCGGCGCCGAACACCAGGGAGGCGACGATCAGCGCCGGCCAGGCGCCCAGCCACTGGCTGAGACGCTGTTGCAGGTAGCCGCGAAACAGCGCTTCCTCGGCCATGCAGACGAAGAACAGGTTTGCCATCACGAAAGGCAGGATCCAGGCGGGCGCATGCAACTCGATTTTTAAGCCGCCCAGCGCGACGGCCAGCAGCAACAGCGCCGGCACGGCCAGCAGCAGCGCAATCCAGCCCGTTTTGCCGGCGTTGCCGCCGCGTTCGGCGGAAAACAGCGTGGGCAAGCAGGCGAACAGCAGGAAAGGCACCATTGCCTTATCGAAGTTGTAATACATGGTGAACGGCGCGCTGAGCGGGCCGGCTTTTTCGCCGTCGATCATCAGCTGGTTGTGGATGCCCGGTACCAGATGCAAGAACAGCGCCACGCAGCCGGCGACCACCAGCCCTTCGAGCGCAATCGCCAGATTACGCTGCTCGCGAAAATGGTAGCGCAGCCCCGCCAGTGCCACGATGGCCAACAGGCAACCCAGGCTGAGCGGCGTCAGTACCCCATGATAAAGCCCCATGCCCGCCGAGGCGGCCAGGATCACCCAGGCTATCAGCCGGTTAAACGGCAAGAAAAATAACGAAGCAGCCAGTACGCCCCACATAATATGTCCCTTTAAATATGTACACGGCGCTCAGCGCCTTTGCGGCGTGCGATGATGGCGAAATTGAGCGCTAGAGCGGATAGTAGCACACCAAGATGACGCTAAAGGTCGGGGCAGTGATGCATTTGTGCATGATGCCGGCCCACACGACCGGCGGCGATGAGGGTTAGCCTTTCATCCATGCCTGCGAACGGGTGATTTCGGCCAGGTTTTGCAGGGTATCCAGGCTCTGCTGGTGGATCTCCTGCGTGGGGGCTGCGCACAGATCGTGCAGTACGGTCACCTGAAAGCCGGCGTCGTGCGCCTGCCGCGCGGTGCTCTCGATGGCGAGCGGCGTGCTGACGCCCGCCAGCAGCAGATGGTGGCACCGATGTTGCCGCAGCCAGGCTAACAAATTGTTACCGGAGAAAGCGCTGACTGCCTTTTTTTCAAACTGCAGATCGGTCTCTTCCTGATGCAGTTCGGGCATCCAGCGGCAGCCCGGGCCGTTTAACCGCAGCGCGCCGATTTGCTTGAGATGGTTGAACAGCGGCGAATGGGGCGGAATGTCATGATAATCGTCAGCGAATCCCACCCGCACCCAAATCACCGGGATTTTTCGCACCCGGGCATAGGCCGCGGCGGCATTGACGTTGGCGAGCAGGTGGGTCGCTGCCACCTGTTCGCGGCAGTGGTTGGCGCGCCCTTTGGGCCCGATAAGATCTTCGATCAAGTCGATGATAATCAACGCAGCGGACATGGCGTCTCCAGAAATGGCCTTCTTCCTTTCTATGATAAAAGGCCAAATGTGATGTGCTGCGGTGAAGTGTTGCCGGATATGTTTACGCCGCGTTTCAGGCGGAGGCCGCCTCCAGCCGTTGCTGTTGGTAACCATAGCCGCCTTCGCCGTCGGGCACGAAGCTGAGGCGGTGAGTGATGCACTGCGGCGCATCTTCGGCATGGTGCGAGACGAACAGCAGCTGGGTAGCGCCCTGGCCGATCAGCACGTCGATGAAGCGGCGCACCAGCTGGCGATTGAGCGGATCCAGCCCCTGCAGCGGCTCGTCGAGGATCAGCAGCGCCGGGTGTTTCACCAGCGCGCGGGCGATCAGCGCCAGCCGCTGTTGGCCCCAGGAAAAACTGTGGAACGGAGCGTCGCCGCGCGCGCCGTCGAGCCCGAGCAGCGCCAGCCATTGCTCTGTCAGCTGCCGCTGACGATCCGAAACCGCCTGATAAATGCCGATCGAATCGAAAAACCCTGACATCACCACGTTGCGCACGCTGGTGTTGACGCGATAATCCAGATGCAGGCTGCTGCTGACGTAGCCGATATGGCGTTTGATTTCCCAGATGGTTTCCCCGCTGCCGCGGCGGCGGCCGAACAGCGTCAGATCGTTGCTGTAGCCCTGTGGATGATCGCCGGTGATCAAACTCAGCAGCGTGGATTTGCCGGCGCCGTTCGGGCCGACGATCTGCCAGTGTTCGCCGGGATTTACCTGCCAGTCGAGGTGATTGAGGATCGGCCGATCGTTATAGCTGACCACGCCGTCACGCAGGACGATCAGCGGCCGATCCGCCGGCAGAGCTACTTTTTGCGTCGGATCCTCGGTTTCCGGCAGCGCCAGCCCGCTGAGATTTTCGCTGTGCGCCAGCTGCGCCACCAGCGCGTCCGCCATCACCTGGCTGCGCGGCCCGCGGCTGGTCAGGGTGCAGTCCGCCAGCACGCCCACCCGCCGGACAAAATCCGGGATTTCGTCGAACCGGTTGAGCACCAGCACCAGGGTCTGGCCCTGGGCGGAAAGCTCGCTCAGCAACGCGGCGAGCTGCGCGCGGGAGTGCACGTCCAGCCCGTCGAAGGGTTCGTCGAGGATCAGCAGGTCAGACTCGGGCATCAGCGCCCGGCACAGCAGGGTCTTGCGCGTTTCGCCGGTGGAGAGGTATTTGAAGCGGCGCGTCAGCAGGGCGGTGATGCCGAACTGCGCGGCCAGCCGCTCACAGCGCGCGGCGTCTTTCACCTCTTCCTGAATGATTTCCGCCGCGGTGCGGCCGGTGTCGTCCTCGTCCGCGCTGAGCAGATCGGTGTTGTTGCGTTGCCACTCGTCGCTGACCATTTTTTGCAGCTGTTCGAAGGAGATGCGCACCGCGTGCTGAAAGTCGCTGCGGCGCTCGCCGCCGAGCAGAACCAGTTCGTCGGCCAGCGCCCGTGCCAGGGCGGATTTGCCGCTGCCGTTGGCGCCGACGAAGGCCCAGCTGTCGCCGGCCTGGATTTCCAGCGCGTCCAGCGTCAGGGTGCGGGTATCGCTTAAGCGGAATGAACCTTGCGAAATGTGCAACGACGACATCACCTGTTCCTTTTTTTGCAATTATTTGCCTTAGAAATAGGCGCATTGCAGGGGGATGTCAATCAACAAAAATGCAACGTTACGTTGCGCTTAACACAACGTGGCGACAATCACGTGGTCGGCGTTGAACAGGGCGTGTACGGCGGCGCCGACGCTCAGTTGCAGACGCTGCAGCTCCGCCGTCGTCAGCGTGGCGCACAGGGTTTCGCCCCCCGCCAGCGTCACCAGCACCTCGCTGTGTTCGGCGCCTGGCTGAATGCCGGCCACCACGCCCGCCAGCGCGTTATCCGCGCCGGCATGTTCCGCCGTCTCGACGCTTAACCGCACCCAGGGCGCCTTGATCAGCGCCAGCACCTCTTTGCCCGGCGTCAGCTGCAGCCGGTCGGCGCTTTGCTGGGTAATGGCCGCCGTCAGGCGAGTGCTGCCGTCGTTCAACAAAATCGCCAGGTGCTGCTGCACCTGCTGATGATCGCGTTCGATGACGGTACCGAAGAATTGATTGCGCGCGCTGGTTTGCAGCGAGAAGCGCGAGATGGCCGCCAGCAGGCTGTCGAGCGGCAGATCGTCCTGCTGCAACACGTCGAAGGCCTTTTGCTGCACCTGGCCCAGCAGGTCATACAGTTGGATCAGCCGCTGGCCATAGCGCGTCAGCTGTGCGCCGCCGCCGCCTTTCCCGCCGGTGGCGCGGTCCACCACCGTTTGTTCCGCCAGCTGGTTCATCTCATTGATGGCATCCCAGGCGCTTTTGTAGCTGATGCCCGCCAGTTTGGCGCCCTGGCTGATGGAGCCGGTGTGCTGCACCTGTTTCAGCAGCGCGATGCGGCGCGGATCGGCGAACAGCTTTTGCTGGAGTTTGAGAGTCAGAAGAATTTCGGCCTGCATAGCGCATCCTGTCGGCGGCAAAAATCTTATTGTCGCCGATTTGGCGGCAAAGCGCCAAACGCAGTGCGCTGGAGAGCGGGGTAATAAAGACTGGTATTGTTTTGTTGTTATAATATAACATAACAGAAAAACGATAAGGCTTTACGCCGGCTGCGGCCGGTTTTTATTTCACCACAGGGATGCTCCACATGAGTACGACACGCTGGCGTCTTAGCGCGCCCAGAAAATCTTTATGCCTGGCCGCCGCCTGGGTCGCTGGCGCACTGACGGCGCCGCTGGCTTTCGCCGCCGACTGCGATAAAGCCCGCAATGCCACGGGATGCGAAGAACATCTCACCGTGGAGGCGGCAGCCCCCGCCGGGCGCTACGATGCGTTGAACGCCGTGAGCCGCAGCGCATCGCAGCTCGGGCTGACCGCTCGGGAGACGCCGCGCAGCATCGATATCATCAGCGCGCGGGCGATCCAACAGCGGGGCGACCGCTCGCTGACCGCCGCCGTCGAGCACGCCACCGGCCTGTCCGGCGTGGCCTCGCCGACGTTATCCAATAACTTTTCCGCGCGCGGTTTCCGGCCGATCGCCTGGCTGTATAACGGCGTAGAAATGCCCGGCAGCACGCTGCAGCTGGGCGATCCGGCGCATTACGACAGCATCGAGATACTGCGCGGGCCGGGATCGGCCTTGAACGGCCTGAGCGCCGCGGGCGGCAGCGTCAACCTGATCTCGCGGCGGCCGACCTTCAGCCGCCAGCCGGTTGAACTCGATTATGGCCTCGGCAGCTACCGCAGCCAGCGCTTGCATCTGGGAGCCGGCGGTGCGCTGGTGGACGATGCGGTGGCGTATCGGCTGGACGTCAGCGGCAACGACAGCGGCAGCAATGTGCAGGACGAGCGCGATCGGCAGAAGCGGGTTTCCGGCTCGCTGCTGTTTAAGCTGACCGACGATGCGCTGTTGACGCTGAGCCTGGACCGCATGCTCAACCGCACCAACAACCCTTACTACGGCACGCCGCTGCTGGATGGGCGCATTGCCGGCGAGCTGCGCGACATCAATTACAACAACCTGACCGACAGCCGTATCCAGAGCAACGCCACCGCATTTCAGGCCAGTCTGGACTGGTTTATGACGCCCGAAGTGGAGTGGCATAACCAATTCTATTACTACAGCGGCTTTCGCGAATGGCGCAACGTCGAGCGTTTCCGCGTCGCGGCGGCGGCCCGGCCCGGCGACGTCAACCGCGACTCCTTCGGTGCCCTGGCGCATGACGACGATCTGATCGGCAACCGCAGTTCGCTGGTGTTCGATCGCGCCATTGCCGGTTTCGATAACCGGTTGCTGGTCGGCTTCGACCTGAGCAAGCGGCATTTCCAGTACTACTCCAACGGCTTCCCCGGCTCGGAAGATGTGCCGCTCGGCGCGCCGCCCAGAGAGCCGTTCGCGCAGGGCACCGATCGCCAACGCGCGCCGGTGCGCCACGTCACCCAGAATCAGTACGCCGCCTTTCTTGAAGATCGCTTCAGCCTGACCGAGCGTTTAGCGTTGCTGGGCCAGTTGCGCTACAACCATATGGACATGGACTGGCGCTTCCAGGGGCCGCAGGAAGAGAGCCGCGCGCACACCTACGTTTTCAGCACCTGGAGCCTGGGCCCCAGCTATGCATTGACCGATAACCTCACGCTCTACGCCAACTACACCACCGGCCAGGAGCCGGGCAACGATCTGTTCTTCCTCAGCCCGACGCAGACCGATCTGCCGCTGACGCGAGCGCGCCAGTGGGAGGCCGGCGCCAAAGGGCAGTTTTGGGGTAACAAGGGCGAGGCGACGCTGGCGCTGTACGAACTGCGCAAGGACAACCTGTTTGTGCCCGACGCACAGCGGCCGGATGCGTTGAACGCGGTAGGCAGGCAGACGTCGCGCGGCATCGAGCTTGGCGTGGTGCTGCGCCCCGACGAGCGCTGGGAGTTGGCCGGCAACGCCGCCTACACGCACGCCCGCTACGACGACTATCGCGGCGGTAGCCCGCTGCGCAGCTACAACGGCAATCGCCCGGCCTATATCCCGGACTGGACCGCCAACCTCAGCGTGCATTATCAGGCGACGGAACGTTTGGGGCTGGCTTCTTCGCTGCGCTACGTCGGCAGCAGTTACAACGACGATGCCAACCGGCGCAAGATGCGCGCGTACACCACGCTTGATCTGGCGGCGGACTATCAGCTGACGCCGATCGTCGATGTCGGTTTCCGCATTCGCAACGCCACCAACCAGCTGTACGCCTATCAGCGCACCTACCCGGATCAGGCGCTGATTGCGCCGCCGCGTAGCTATGAAACCTTCGTGTCGGTCAGGTTCTGACGGCGTGAAACGCTCGCTTTACCTGTTGTTGTGCGTCCTGGGATTGGGCTGGGGCGCGCCGCTGCGTGCCGATGCCGTCAGCCTGCACAATTGCGGGGTAATGCGCGATTACCCGCAGCCGCCGCAGCGGGTGCTGGTTTACGCCAACCCGGCGCTGGAAAACCTGCTGGCGCTGGGGCTGGCCGGCCGTGCGATCGGCGTGATCGGGTATGACCGCGCGCGCGATCCCGCGCCGACGGCGCCGGCCGAGACGCTGCGGGCGCCAGCCAGCCCGGCACCGCCCACGGCGGAAGCGTTGCTGCTGATGCGGCCGGATTTTGTCTATTCGGCCAGCTATTACTGGCTGCACAGCCCGGAAACGCCCGATCGGGCGCGGCTGGCGGAATGGGGCATCGGCACTTATCTCTCTCCCGGCGCCTGCAGCGGCCAGCAAAGCGCGATCGCCGCCGTGCTGACGTTCGAAGACATTTTCACCGAGCTGCGAGAGCTGGCGCGTATCTTCAACGTCAGCCGCGCCGGTGAAGCGCTGATCGAACGGCTGCGCGGGCAGTTGAGGGTGCTTGAGCCGCAGCGCGCACAGCTGCCGCATTTGCGGCTGCTGTGGTGGTATGCCGGCGCGCAGACGCCCTATGTGGCCGGCTGCTGCGGCGCGCCAGGCTTGCTGAGCCGCAGCGTCGGCAGCGAGAACCTGTTCGGCGATCTGCCCGAGCTGTGGCCGACGGTGTCCTGGGAGATTATCGCCGCCCGCGATCCGGATGCGATCGTGCTTGGCGATCTGCCGCGCGGCGGCTTCGGGGACAGCGCGGCCGACAAGATCGCCTTTCTGGAGCATCACCCGCTGACCGCGACGCTGCGCGCCGTGCGTCAGCGGCGCTACGTGATCCTCCCCGGTTACGACATGGACCCTTCCGCCCGCACCGTGGCGGCGCTGGGCCGTTTGATTCGGGGCCTGGCGGCCTTGCCGCCGCAGGCTCCGACGCTTTCCAACAAGGAACCTTGATATGACTGCCGTTTCATTCTCTTCGCTGCTGGACTCCTGGGATCGCCAGCAGGCGGCCTACATCGCCGAACGCGAAGCGCGTTTTAACGCCCAGCTGGACGTGCTGGCGCTGGCCGTCGGCCAGGATTTTCACGTGCTGGATCTGGCCTGTGGCCCGGGATCGCTGAGCCTGCGTATTTTGCAGCGCTTTCCGCTGGCCAGGGTGACCGCCATCGATCTCGATCCGCTGCTGCTGGCGGTGGCGCGCGGCGCGCTGGCGGAGTATGGCGATCGGATCCGTATCCTGCAGGCCGATCTGGCGGATCCGGCCTGTTTTTCCGCGTTGTCCGGCCCCGCGCCGCAGGCGGCGGTGTCCAGCACGGCGCTGCACTGGCTGATGCCGGAACAGCAGCTGGCGCTGTTCCGCAACGTCGCCGGGCTGCTGGCCGACGGCGGCGTGTTCCTCAATGCCGATCATCAGCGCTGTGACCACCGTCAGCCGAGGTTGAAAGCGTTGGCGGAGCGGCACGACGAGCAGACCCAACAGCGCGCCTGGGACAGCGGCGTTGAGGATTGGGATCGTTGGTTCGCCGGCGCACTGCAATCGCCGGCCTTGGCCGCTTATCAGGCCGAGCGCGAAGCGCTGTTCGCCGGCCGCCCGGTACCGCCGCCGACGCCGGTGGATTTCCAGCTCGCGGCCCTCAGACAAGCCGGTTTCAGCGAGGCGGGGACGGTATGGCAGCTGTTGGACGACTATGTGATCGCAGGCTGGAAATAGCATGAGCCGGCGGTTACTGCCCGGCCGTGAGGCCGGCTGGTTGTTGCTGCTGGCGGCGGCGCTGCCGCTGGCCCTGCTGGGCGCCACCTTGTCGGGGCCCGCGCCGATCGCGTGGCGCGACGCCTGGCGCATTGTACTCGGCGTCAGCGGCGGCGCAGCGTCCGATGCCGAGGTGTATCAGCGCATCATCTGGTCGCTGCGGATGCCGCGCGCGCTGTTGGCGGCGCTGGCCGGCGCCGGGCTGGCGTTGGCGGGCACCGTGCTGCAGTCGCTGACCCGCAACCCGCTGGCCGATCCCTGGGTGCTGGGGATCTCCTCCGGCGCCGGCGTGGGGGCGGTGACGGTGTTGGTGTTGGGGCTGGGAGGCGGCCTGCTGTCGGTGTCCGGCGGGGCGTTTATCGGCGCGCTGGCGGCGTTTGCGTTGGTGATGCTGCTGGCCGGGCGTTCGCTGCAGGGGGAGTCCACGCTGTTTATTCTGGCCGGGGTGGCGGTGACGCAGCTGCTCTCCGCGCTGACTTCACTGATCACCCTCTGGCAGGCGGACGCCAACGCCACGCGCGGCGTGATGTTCTGGCTGCTGGGATCGTTCAGCGACGCGCGCTGGCCGCAGGTCGGGCTGTGCGGGCTGGCGCTGGCGGCGGCGCTGCTGCTTTGTTGGCTGCGGGCGGGTGAGCTGGACGCGCTGGCGTTTGGCGGCGTGACCGCCGCTTCGCTGGGGGTGGCGGTGGCTCCGCTGAAGCTGCTGCTGTATGTGGCGACCACCGCGCTGACGGCGGCGATCGTCGCGTTCAGCGGCGCGGTGGGGTTTATCGGGCTGACGGTGCCGCACGTCGCCCGGCGGCTGGTCGGTTCGCGGCATCGGCTGCTGTTGCCGGCCAGCGCGCTGTGCGGCGCGCTGTTCGCCGTGGCGGCGGACACGCTGGCCAGAACGCTGTTTGCCCCGCGCGAGCTGCCGGTCGGGGTGCTGACCGCACTGCTGGGGGTGCCGGTATTCCTGCTGTTGCTGTATCGGAAGGTCAATGCATGACGATTGAAAAAGCGCGCACTGGCCTGTGCGCCGAGGCGGTGAGCTGGCGAGCGGGCGCACGCACGGTGCTGGAAAATCTCAGTTTCTGCGCCTTGCCCGGTGAGGTCACCGGCGTACTGGGCGTCAACGGCAGCGGTAAATCCACGCTGCTCAAGCTGCTGGCCGGGCTGCAGCCCGCCGCCGGGGGCCGCGTTTGGCTGGAAGGGCGCGAAATTACCGCGTTTTCCGGGCGGGAGCGCGCCAGGCGCATCGCCTTTCTCGAGCAATCCGCCCCCGGCGCCTTCGCGCTGCCGGTGAAGGAGGCGGTGCTGCTGGGGCGCCTGGCCCATACCGGCCGCTGGCGCGGCTTCGGCGCCGAGGATCGCCGCCTCGCCGGGCAGGCGATGGAGCAAGTGGGCATCAGCCACCTGGCCGATCGCGATTGGCAGCGGCTGTCCGGCGGCGAGCGGCAGCGGGTGCATCTGGCGCGCGCGCTGGCGCAGCAAACGCCGTGGCTGCTGCTGGACGAGCCCGCCAATCATCTGGATATCGCCCATCAACAGCAGTTTATGGCCTTGCTGCGGCGGCTGAAACTCAGCGTGGTGGTGACGCTGCACGATCTTAATCTGGCGGCCTGTTATTGCGATCGGATCGCGCTGCTGCAGCGGGGCGGGATCTGTGCGGCGGGCGCGCCGCGGCAGGCGCTGACGCCGGAGAACATTCACGCGGTATACGGTGTGGAGGCCAGGCTGGCGGCGCCCGCCGGCTATGCGCCGCCGTTGATCTATTACCCCGCGCCGGGATGAGGGCGGCTGAAAGGGCACGTTTGGCCGATCACAATTTCGCCTCGCTGGCTAAAATAACTCCGTTTTACCGATTTTTTTGGGTTAGAATAACCGGATATGCGGTGAAAGGCATTTGCCGCTCAATGGGCAGTTAAGCGAGGCTATCATGTTGGAATTATTGAAAAGTCTGTTGTTCGCCGTGGTGATGGTGCCGGTGGTCATGGCGCTCATTCTCGGCCTGATCTACGGTTTTGGCGAAGTGTTCAACGTCTTCTCCAAAGTGGGCCGTTCGAAAGAAAACCGCACCCAGCACTGACCGTTCCCCATCCCGATACCCGCCGGCATTCCCCGGCGGGCATTCCTCAAGTTATCTCACGCTTTGCCGATAAACCGCATGACAAGCTTTCGCGCAACGTTATATTATTTTTTATATAACGAAGAGTGATAATGCACGTTAACTTGCGGAGAAAAACAATGAAACAGCAATGGACCAAATGGGTTGGCGGGATCGTTCTGGCATCGGGCCTGGTGGCTCAAGCTGCGGCGGCGGAAAAGATCACCGTGTTCGCTGCCGCGTCGCTGACCAACGCGCTGCAGGACATCGCCACCCAATATCAAAAGGGCAAGGACGTGCAGGTGGTTTCCTCCTTTGCGTCGTCCTCGACGCTGGCGCGCCAAATTGAGCAGGGTGCTCCGGCCGATCTGTTTATCTCCGCCGATCAGCAGTGGATGGATTACGCCATCGACAAGCAGCAGATGGTGAAAGACACCCGTTACACGCTGCTGGGCAACGAACTGGTGCTGATCGCCGCCAAGAGCGATAAGCAAGACAAGATCGCCATCGACAAGCAGACCGACTGGGCCAAGCTGCTCAACGGCGGCCGCCTGGCGGTGGGCGATCCGGATCATGTGCCGGCCGGTATCTACGCTAAGGAAGCGCTGGAACATCTGGGCGCCTGGAGCCTGCTGGAGCCGAAACTGGCGCGCGCCAACAACGTGCGCAGCGCCATGGCGCTGGTGGAGCGCGGTGAAGCGCCGCTCGGCATCGTCTACGGCTCCGACGCGGTCGCCAGCGACAAGGTGAAAGTGGTGGGCGTGTTCCCGGAAGACAGCCACAAACCGGTTGAATATCCGATGGCGATGGTGAAAGATCGTCAAAATCCGACGGTCAGCGCTTTCTATACCTATCTGAAGAGCCCGGAAGCGGCCGCTATTTTCGAACATTATGGATTCACCCCGCGTAAATGATTCTGAGTGAGTACGAGTGGCAGGCGGTTGAGCTGAGCCTGAAAGTCTCCGGTTTGGCGGTGGTCTGCAGCCTGCCGTTCGGCATTCTGATGGCCTGGGTGCTGGTGCGTTGCCGCTTCCCCGGCAAGGCGCTGCTGGACGGCGTCATTCACCTGCCGCTGGTGCTGCCGCCGGTGGTGGTTGGCTATTTGCTGTTGATCGCCATGGGGCGGCGCGGCGTTATCGGCGAGTGGCTGTACGACTGGTTCGGTTTCAGCTTCAGTTTCAGCTGGCGCGGCGCCGCGCTGGCGTCGGCGGTGGTGGCGTTTCCGCTGATGGTGCGCGCCATCCGGCTGGCGCTGGAGGCGGTGGATACCCGGCTGGAGCAGGCGGCGCGCACGCTGGGCGCCAATCCGTGGCGGGTGTTTTTCACCATCACGCTGCCGCTGTCGCTGCCCGGCGTTATTGTCGGCGTGGTGCTGGCCTTCGCCCGTTCGCTGGGGGAGTTTGGCGCCACCATCACCTTCGTCTCCAACATTCCCGGTGAAACCCGCACCATTCCACTGGCGATGTATACGCTGATTGAAACGCCGGGGGCGGAGGCCGCCGCCGCGCGTCTGTGCGTGATCGCCATCGTGCTGTCGCTGGCTTCGCTGATGGTGTCCGAATGGCTGGCCCGCTGGGGCCGCAAACGGATGGGGATGTAAATGCTGGAGCTGGATTTCTCGCAGCAGCTGGGCGACCTCAATCTCAACGTCCGCGCCGATTTGCCGGCGCAGGGCATCACCGCGATTTTCGGCCTGTCCGGCGCGGGCAAAACCTCTCTGATCAACGCCATCGGCGGCCTGACCCGTTTGCAGCAGGGGCGCATCGCGCTCAATGGCCGTACGCTGGTGGATACCGCCTCCGGCCTCTGCCTGCCGCCGGAAAAGCGCCGTATCGGCTATGTGTTTCAGGATGCGCGGCTGTTCCCGCACTACCGGGTGCGCGGCAACCTGCAGTACGGCATGGCGGCCGGCATGCGCGCGCAGTTCAATACCATCGTCGAGCTGCTGGGCATCGGGCCGCTGTTGAACCGGCTGCCGCTGACGCTCTCCGGCGGTGAAAAACAGCGGGTGGCGATCGGCCGCGCGCTGCTGACCGCGCCGGAACTGCTGCTGATGGATGAACCGCTGGCCTCGCTCGATCTGCCGCGCAAACGCGAGCTGCTGCCGTATCTGGAGCGGTTGGCGCAGGACGTGAACATCCCCATCCTTTACGTCAGCCACAGCCTGGACGAGATCCTGCGGCTGGCCGAGCAGGTGATGGTGCTGGATCGCGGCGAAGTGCGCGCGTTCGGCGGGCTGGAAGAAGTCTGGGCCAGCAGCGCGCTGCGGCCGTGGCTGCAGCGTGAAGATCAGAGCAGCGTGCTGCGCGTCAGCGTGATCGAGCATCATCAACGTTATGCCATGACGGCGCTGGCGCTTGGCGATCAAAGGCTGTGGGTCAGCGGCATCGACGCTGAATTGGGCACCCAACTGCGCATCCGCATCAACGCCGCCGACGTCTCGCTGGTGCTGCAGCCGCCGGTCAACAGCAGTATTCGCAACGTCTTGCCAGCCAAGGTGAGCGAGTGTCTGGACGTGGACGGGCAGGTGGAAGTGAAACTGGCGGTCGGCGAACACGTGCTGTGGGCGCGCATTACGCCATGGGCGCGCGATGAACTGGCGATCCGCCCCGGGCAGTGGCTGTATGCGCAGGTGAAGAGCGTGTCTATCAGCCGCGAGAGCCGCTAAGGCAGGCCCTCCCGGCGGGAGGGCGAAAAGACTACAGCACGCGGGTGCGGATCACCTCGGCGATGCCCGGCTGCAGGTTATCGGCGATCACCAGATCGGCACGTTCCTTGATGGCGTCATCGGCATTGCCCATCGCCACGCCCAACCCGACCGCTTCCAGCATGCTGATGTCATTGTAGTTGTCGCCGAACGCCACCACCTGATCCATGCTCAACCCCTGCGACTCTACCCATTGACGCAGGCGTTTGCCTTTGCTGTTGCCGCCTTTGGCGATATCCACCTGATCGTGCCAGGACCATTCGCACGCCAACCCCAGCTCTTTCTCCACCGTGTCGGCAAACTCGCGCAGCGCGGGGATATCGGCATGCGAGGTGGCGAATTTCCAGATCGCCTGCGCGTCGTCGGCCGCCTGCGTCAGGCTGCCGACCTGCAGCAGCGTCGGGCGCTGCGCCGCCGGCAGGGTTTCGGCCCAGGCCAGCGAGCGAATCACGTGGCCGCTCGGTTCCTGATACAGCATGGCGTCGTCAACGTACATCAGCCCGTGAATGTCGGTCTGTTTGAGCATCTGCAGCACCTGTTTGGCCTGCTCTTTCGCCAAGGGATCGGCGGCCAGCACCTTTTTCTGCTGAAAATCATACAGGTAGGTGCCGTTACAGCAGATGGCCGGGGTATCTATCTGCAGCGCCTGGTAAAACGGATGGATGGCGACGTGGTGGCGGCCGGTGACCACCACCACCTGGACGCCGGCGGCGCGTGCCTGCGCCAGCGCTTCCAGCGACTGCGGTAAGATGCGTTTTTGGTTGTCCAACAGGGTGCCGTCAAGATCGAGGGCGATGACGCGGTAGCTCATAGGGTTCTCGTTATCGTTAGCCATAAAATTAATCCGATGGTACACCGGATAGCCTATGGAGAAAACCGCGTGAGCTTCCGGTGCTAAGCAGGGTTGCCATGCGACGGATGTGCGGTAAGCTAGGGGCAAGCGAACGGCCTGAAACCGGTTCCTCTTTTACCCTTTGCAAGGAGAACACATGAAGCAAATCGTTTATGTCGCCAGCCCGGAGAGCCAGCAGATCCACGTCTGGCAGTTGGACGACGCCGGCGCGCTGGCGCTGCTGCAAACCGTTGACGTGCCGGGCCAGGTGCAGCCGATGACCCTTCATCCGGACAAGACTCACCTGTACGTCGGCGTGCGTCCGGCGTTCGGTATCGTCAGCTACCGCATCGAGGCGGATGGCACGCTGCAGCAGGCCGGCATGGCGCCGCTGCCGGGCAGCCCGACCCATATCTCGACCGATTTGCAGGGGCGTTACCTGTTCTCCGCTTCCTACAGCGGCAACTGCGCCAGCATCAGCCCGATCGGCCATGACGGCGTGGTCACGGCGCCGATCCAGCAGATCGACGGCCTGAGTGCGCCGCACTCGGCGAACATCGATCCGACCAACCAACTGGTGCTGGTGCCGTGTCTGAAAGAAGACCGCATCCGTCTGTTCAACCTGAGCCTGGCGGGCCAGCTGACGCCGCACGCGCAGGACGCGGTGGATATCGCCGCCGGCGCCGGTCCGCGCCATATGGCGTTCCACCACAACGACAAGTTCGCTTACTGCGTCAATGAGCTGAACGGCACGGTGGACGTGCTGGCCATTTCGGAAAACGGCGGCAAGTACAGTGTGACGCAGACGCTGGACATCATGCCGAGCGATTTCGACGGCACCCGCTGGGCGGCGGACATTCATATCACGCCGAACGGCCGCTTCCTGTACACCAGCGATCGCACCGCCAGCATTCTGACTCTCTTCAGCGTTTCCGAAGACGGCGGCACGCTGAGCGTGGTCGGGTATTATCCGACCGAAGCGCAACCGCGCGGTTTCAATATCGATCACAGCGGCCGCTTCGTGATTTCGTCCGGCCAGAAGTCCGATCACATCGCGGTGCATGAAATTGACCAGAGCAGCGGCGAGCTGACCATGCTGGCGCGTTATCCGGTGGGCAAAGGCCCGATGTGGGTAAGCGTGCTGGCGAAGTAATTCGTCAGCCAGACTCGAGTGGAAAGCGCGGTGCGGTTGACCGCGCTTTTTTATTGGCGGGGGATCAGTTGAACATCACCGTCAGCGTGGCGCTGCCGAGACTGTGGAAATGGACGTTGAAGCCCACCAGAGCGCCGCTGGAACCCTCATCCACGTCAATGTGCTCCACGTCCAACGCATGCACGGTGAACTGATAGCGGTGGCTTTCGCCATTCGGCGGCGCGGCGCCGCCGTAACCGGCCGAGCCGAAGTCGGTACGGGTTTGCAGCGCGGCGCTCGGCAGCGGCGCTTTGCCGGAGCCTGCGCCCTGCGGCAGCTCACGCACGTCGGCCGGAATATTGGCCACCACCCAGTGCCACCAGCCGGAGCCGGTAGGGGCATCGGGATCGTACAGGGTGACGACGAAGCTCTTGGTGCCCTCGGGCACGCCGTCCCAGGCCAGGTGGGGCGACAGGTTATCGCCGTGGTAGCCCATGCCGTTGAAGACCTGCGTTTGCGGCATTGTGCCGCCGTCCTGCAGATCGTTGCTGTACAAACGAAAAGCCATAATGACTCCCAGTTGTGATAAAAGCAGAGCCCTTAAGCTAGATCTTTTCGGTGGAACAATACAACCCCTTGCGCCAGCGGCGGGCGGTTGATCTCGACGGTGACATGCACCAGTTCGGGATGAACGGCCAACAGTTGGCGCACCCGGTCGGCGGTGAGGGCGCGATCGGTGCTGCTCAGGGCGAGGACGCAATGATATTTTCCTTTACCGATGCGGCCTAAATGCAAATCGGTCAGCGTGAGTGGGTGGCCGGAGGTGGCCAGGGTCTGACGTATCTCTTGCGCCACGGGGGCGTCCATTTCGGCATCCAGCAAAATCTTCCCGCTATCGCGCATCAGGCTATAGGCCCAGGCGGCCACCATCACCGCGCCGACGATGCCCATCAACGGATCGAGCCAGGCGGCGCCCCAAAGCTTGCCGCCGAACAGCGCGACGAGGGCCAACACCGAGGTGGCGGCGTCGGCGATGACGTGGATATAGGCGGAACGCAGGTTGAGGTCATGATGATGGTCATCGTGGTGATCCCCGTGGTGGTGATGGTGGCCGCCGCCGCGCAACAGCCAGGCGCAAAGCAGATTGACGGCCAGCCCGATCGTACCGATGGCGATGGCTTCGTTGTAATGAATCGGGCTGGGATTCAGCAGCCGCTGCGCTGACTGAAACAGCATCAGCGCTGCCACCAGCACCAACAACACCGCGCTGGTGTAACCGGCCAGCACTTCTATCTTCCAGGTGCCGAGGCTGAAGCGGCGATCCTTGGCCAACCGGCGTGCGGCGCCGTAAGCCAGCAGCGACAGGCCCAGAGCCAGCGCATGCGAGCTCATGTGCCAGCCGTCGGCCAACAATGCCATCGAGTTAAACAGCCAGCCCCCGGCTATCTCGATGACCATCATACTGGCGGTGAGTATCACCGCCCATCTGGTGTTTCTTTCGGCCAATGGGTTACCATCGTCAAAAACGTGGCTGTGCTCGCGGTGCAAAGCGGGCGTATGAGACGTCATGGTGAAGTTCCTCAGCAAAAGGTAGTGTGCTGAAATATACTATACCCCAGTATAGTAAATAACAATCAGGCGGAAATAATGAGCCATACCCTCAGAGATCAAAAGAAGTTGTTGGCGCGGGTGCGCCGCATTAAAGGGCAGGCCGAAGCACTGGAGCGCGCGCTGGAGAGCGGCGGCGAATGTTCTGCTGTGCTGCAGCAGATCGCGGCGGTGCGCGGCGCGGTCAACGGTTTAATGGCGCAGGTGCTGGAAGGGCATGTGCGCGAACATCTGGCTGCCGCAGACGCTACGCCGCAGCAGCGCGAGCAGGACATCGAGCAATTGATGACCGTTTTACGTTCTTATATGAAGTAATCATGATTTCACTGAAAAAACGCACGCCGTGGTTCGGCTGGCTGCGCCGTTGGGCCAAAGGCATCAAGCGCGATATCTACGCGCTGTGGCTGGCCGCCCGTGATAAGCGCACCCCATGGTACGCCAAGCTGATCGCGCTGCTGGTGGCCGGCTATGCGATCTCGCCAATCGATTTGATCCCGGATTTCATTCCTGTGCTGGGCTATCTGGACGATGTGATTATCGTGCCGTTGGGCATCATGCTGGCGGTGCGCCTGATCCCCAAGCCGCTGATGGCCGAGCTGCGCGAGAAGGCGCAAAAGCGCGTCGACAACCCCACCGGCCGCATGGCGGCGGCGATGATCATTTTACTCTGGCTGCTGTGTCTGGGATTGCTGGCCCGCTATCTGGACCAGCATTGGTAAGGCATTAACGTGCGGCGGCGGCCACGGCGGCGGTCAGGCGGCTGAGCTGTTCCGCTTCGATGATGTAAGGCGGCATCAGGTAAATCAGTTTGCCGAACGGCCGGATCCACACCCCGCGCTCGACGAACCCGCGCTGCAGCTCGGCGACATCCACCGGTTCGCGCATCTCCACCACCCCAATCGCCCCCAGCACCCGCACGTCCGCCACCTTCGGCAGCGCCGCCAACGGCAGCAGTTCTTGCTTCAGCTGGGCCTCGATGGCGCTCACCTGCGCCTGCCAGCGATTTTCCGCCAGCAGCGCCAGGCTGGCGTCCGCTACCGCGCAGGCCAGCGGGTTGCCCATAAAGGTCGGCCCGTGCATAAAGCAGCCGGCCGCGCCGTTGCTGATGGTCTCCGCCACGTGGCGGGTGGTCAGGGTGGCGGACAGGGTCATGTAACCGCCGGTCAGCGCCTTGCCCAGACAGAGAATGTCCGGCACCACCTGCGCGTGTTCGCAGGCGAACAGCTTGCCGGTGCGGCCGAAGCCGGTGGCGATCTCGTCGGCGATCAGCAGCACCTGATGACGATCGCACAGCTCGCGCACCCGCTTGAGGTAGGTTGGGTGGTAGATGCGCATGCCGCCGGCGCCTTGCACCACCGGTTCCAGGATCACCGCCGCCACTTCACCGGCGTGCTGCTCCAGCAGCGCGGCGAACGGCGCAATGTCTTCTTCGCGCCATTCCTCGTCGAAGCGGCACTGCGGCGCGGTGGCGAACAGGTGCGGCGCCAGATAGCCCTGATAGAGGCTGTGCATCGAGTTGTCCGGATCGCAGACCGACATCGCGCCGAAGGTATCGCCGTGATAGCCATGGCGCAGCGTCAGGATGCGCTGCCGGCGCTCGCCGCGCGCCTGCCAGTACTGCAGCGCCATCTTCAGCGACACTTCCACCGCCACCGAACCGGAATCTGCCAGGAACACGCACTGCAGCGCTTCCGGCGTCATCTCCACCAGCCGACGGCACAGCGAGATGGCGGCCGGATGGGTGATGCCGCCGAACATCACGTGCGACATCTTCTCCAACTGCTGGCTGGCGGCCTGATTCAGACTCGGATGGTTGTAACCGTGGATCGCCGCCCACCAGGAGGACATGCCGTCCACCAGGCGCCGGCCATCCGCCAGCTGCAGCTCGACGCCGCTGGCCGACTCGATCGGGTAACAGGGTAACGGGCGGCTCATGGAGGTGTAGGGGTGCCAGATATGACGTTGGTCAAACGCCAGGTCGGAAGCGGTGACAGACATACTTGTAAACCAAATTGAATTAAGATTGGTTGACAGTATATCCACAATATTTAAACTGGCGACACTTTTTCGTTTTGGAGACGCCATGATGGCCGACCGCATTCACTGGACAGTAGGGCAAGCCCAGGCCCTGTTTGATAAACCGCTGCTGGAACTGCTGTTCGAAGCGCAAACCGTACACCGTCAGCACTTCGACCCGCGTCAGGTGCAGGTCAGCACGCTGCTCTCGATCAAGACCGGCGCTTGCCCGGAAGACTGTAAATACTGCCCGCAAAGCTCGCGCTACAAGACCGGCCTGGAGTCGGAGCGGTTGATGCAGGTCGAGCAGGTGCTGGAATCGGCGCGCAAAGCTAAAGCGAACGGCTCGACCCGTTTTTGCATGGGCGCGGCGTGGAAGAACCCGCACGAGCGCGATATGCCTTATCTGCAGCAGATGGTGCAGGGCGTGAAAGCGATGGGCATGGAAACCTGCATGACGCTGGGCACGCTTGACGGTACTCAGGCCGAGCGGTTGGCGGAGGCCGGGCTGGATTATTACAACCATAACCTCGACACCTCGCCGGAGTTCTACGGCAGCATCATCACCACCCGCAGCTACCAGGAACGCCTGGATACGCTCGACAAAGTGCGCGACGCCGGCATCAAAGTGTGCTCCGGCGGCATCGTCGGGCTGGGTGAAACGGTGCGCGACCGCGCCGGGCTGCTGGTGCAGCTAGCCAACCTGCCGAAACCGCCGGAGAGCGTGCCGATCAACATGTTGGTGAAGGTGAAAGGCACGCCGCTGGCGGATAACGATGACGTCGATCCGTTTGATTTCATCCGCACTATCGCGGTGGCGCGCATCATGATGCCGTCTTCTTATGTTCGCCTCTCCGCCGGCCGTGAACAGATGAACGAACAGACGCAGGCGATGTGCTTCATGGCCGGCGCCAACTCCATCTTCTACGGCTGCAAGCTGCTGACCACGCCGAATCCGGAAGAAGACAAAGACCTGCAGCTGTTCCGCAAGCTGGGGCTCAACCCGCAGCAGACCGCAACCGAACACGGCGACAACCAGCAACAGCAGGTGCTGGCCAAGCAACTGCTGAACGCCGATACCGCCGAGTTTTACAACGCGGCGCCGTGATGAGCTGGCAGCAACGCATCGAGCAGGCGCTGGCAGAGCGGCGCCTCAACGCCGCCTACCGCCGGAGACAGACCACCGAGGGTGGCAACGGCCGCCAGATCCGGCTCGGCGATCGTCTCTACCTGAACTTTTCCGGTAACGACTACCTGGGGCTGAGCCAGGATGCGCGGGTGATCGCCGCCTGGCAGCAGGGCGCGCAGCGTTACGGCGTCGGCAGCGGCGGTTCGGGCCACGTCACCGGCTTTAGCGCGGCGCATCAGGCGCTGGAAGAGCAACTGGCGGCGTGGCTCGGCTATCCGCGCGCGCTGCTGTTCATCTCCGGTTACGCCGCCAACCAGGCGGTGCTGGCGGCGTTGATGCAGAAGGGCGATCGCATTTTGGCCGATCGCCTCAGCCATGCCTCGCTGCTGGAGGCGGCGGCTCAGTCGCCGGCCGAGCTGCGCCGCTTCCAGCACAATCAGCCGCAGGCGCTGGCGGATTTGCTGGCCAAACCCTGCGACGGGCAGCGGCTGGCGGTGACCGAAGGGGTGTTCAGCATGGACGGCGACGGCGCACCGTTGGCGGAGCTGCATCGCTTAACCCGCGCGGCGGGCGCCTGGCTGATGGTGGACGATGCCCACGGCGTCGGCGTGCGCGGCGAGCAAGGCCGCGGCAGCTGCTGGCAGCAGGGCGTGCGTCCTGAACTGCTGGTGGCGACCTTCGGCAAGGCGTTCGGCGTCAGCGGTGCGGCAGTGCTGTGCGATGATGCGACCGCCGAGTATCTGCTGCAGTTCGCTCGCCATCTGATCTACAGCACCGCGATGCCGCCGGCGCAGGCCTGCGCGCTGCAGGCGGCGCTGGCCTGCATTCGAGAGGGCGATGAACTGCGCGCCCGGCTGCAGGACAACATCCGGCGTTTCCGCCAGGGCGCGGCGCCGCTGACCCTGACGGATTCCGACACCGCCATCCAGCCGCTGCTGGTGGGGGACAATCAGCGTGCGCTCGATCTGGCGACCCGTCTGCGCGATCGCGGCCTGTGGGTGAGCGCCATCCGTCCGCCGACGGTACCGCCGGGCGGCGCGCGGCTGCGCATTACCCTGACGGCGGCGCACCAGCCGCAGGATATCGATCGCCTGCTGGAGGTATTGCATGACGTCAGCCAATGACACAGTGAACAAACGGGCGGTCGCCTCGGCCTTCAGCCGCGCGGCCGGCAGCTACGACGCCGCCGCCGCGCTGCAGCGTGATGTTGGCGAGCGCTTACTGGGGATGGGGAGTTCCTACCCGGGCGAACGGCTGCTGGATGCCGGCTGCGGCACCGGCTATTTCAGCCGTCTGTGGCGCGAGCGCGGCAAGCAGGTGACGGCGCTCGATCTGGCGCCGGGGATGTTGGCATTCGCCCGCCAGCAACAGGCGGCGCACCATTATCTGCTGGGCGATATCGAGCAGGTGCCGTTGCCCGACGCGGCGATGGACATCTGTTTCAGCAGCCTGGTGGTGCAGTGGTGCAGCGATCTGCCCGCCGCGCTGGCAGAGCTGTATCGCGTCACCCGGCCCGGCGGTGTGATCCTGTTCTCCACGCTGGCGGCGGGCTCGCTGCAGGAATTGGGGGACGCCTGGCAACAGGTGGACGGCGAACGTCACGTGAACGCCTTCCTGCCGCTGGCGCAGATCCGCGCCGCCTGTGCCGACTATCGACACGAGCTGGTGACGGAGCTGCGCACCCTGAATTACCCGGACGTGATGACGCTGATGCGTTCGCTCAAGGGCATCGGGGCGACACATCTGCACCAGGGACGCGAGGGCGGCCTGATGTCGCGCGGCCGTCTCGCCGCGCTGCAGGCGGCTTACCCGTGCCGGCAGGGGCAGCTCCCGCTCAGCTATCATCTGGCTTATGGAGTGATTTATCGTGATTAAACGTTGGTTCGTGACCGGCACCGACACCGAGGTCGGGAAAACCGTCGCCAGCAGCGCCTTGCTGCAGGCCGCCAATCTGGCGGGCTACCGCAGCGCCGGCTATAAGCCGGTGGCCTCGGGCAGCGAGATGACCGCCGAGGGGCTGCGCAACGGCGACGCGCTGGCGCTGCAGGCCAACAGCGGCGTGGCGCTGGGGTACGACGAAGTGAACCCTTACGTTTTTGCCGAACCGACTTCGCCGCATATCGTTAGCGCCGATGAAGGCCGGCCGATCGACGCAGCGCGGCTGTCCGACGGCCTGCGCCGGCTGGAACAGCGCGCCGACTGGGTATTGGTCGAGGGCGCCGGCGGGTGGTTTACTCCGCTGTCGGCGCAGTACACCTTCGCCGACTGGGTGCAGCAGGAGCAACTGCCGGTGATCCTGGTGGTGGGTATCAAACTGGGCTGCATCAACCATGCGGTGTTGACGGCGCAGGCGGTGCAACAGGCGGGGCTGACGCTGGCCGGTTGGATCGCCAACGACGTGGCGCCGCCGGGGCGGCGGCATCAGGAATACCTGGCCACGCTGCGCCGCATGCTGCCGGCGCCGCTGCTGGGTGAAATCCCGCACCTGCCGCAGGCCGAACGAGCGCCGTTGGGGCAGTATCTGGATATCAGCCTGTTATAAACTCTCAATGAGGGAGCCTCGCTCCCTCATCCTCCGTCCTGTTCCGCCAGCCCGGCGCCGATCAGCGCCTCATCCAGCTGCGCCAGCGCGCCGTGCGCCACGGTGCGCCCGCTATCGAGCAGACAAAAGCGATCCGCCACCCGGCGCACGAACGGCAGCTGATGCTCTACCAGCAAAATGGTCATGCCTAATTCATAGTTGAGCCTGCGGATCACGTTGCCGATGTCGGCGGCGATCGAAGGCGGCACGCCCGCCGTCGGTTCGTCGAGGATCAGCAGCGCCGGTTCCTGCGCCAACGCACGGCCGATGGCCAGCTGGCGCTGGGCGCCTGCGCACAGATCGCCGGCGCGGCGGGTACGCATCTGGCGCAAATTGGGAAACAGGCTGTAGATCAGCGGCGGAATGCGGCGAGGGGCGCCGCGCACGGCCATCTGCGCCACCTGCAGATTCTCTTCCACGCTCAGCTGCGAGAAGAGTTGCCGCCCTTGCGGGACGTGGCTGATGCCGAGTGCGGCGCGGCGCTCCATCGGTTGCAGCAGCAGGTTTTGCGGCGGCTGATCTGCCGGCTGCCAGGTCATGCTGCCGCTCACTACCGGCAAATGCCCCATGATGCAGTTGACCAGCGTGGTCTTGCCCACGCCGTTGCGCCCGAGCAGCACGGTGCACTGGCCGCGCGGCAGCTCCAGGTTGATGTCCCACAGGGTGTGGTTTTGACCGTAGAATTGATTGACCGATCTCAGGCTCAGCATTTGGCATTCTCCTCATAGACGCTCGTTTCACTCGTTGGCGGGGGACAGCAAAGGCCGCATGCGCGGCGAATTTCCCGAGTGTGGCAATGTCTGGAACAAGATGCCGTCCGTCCGATGAGCCAGAGCAAGGTCTGCGGTGGACGGAATGACAGTCAATATGTCGTTAAAAACGACGCTTGTGACGACTTGGTGTCGTTCTTGCGCTTTTTACAGGCGATAGCACCGCGAGGGGTACAGGCTGCGGCTGGCAGCGCATCGCGCCGCCGCACCGCATTGATACGCAGGAAGATAAAGCAACTCCCAGGCCAATTTTGTCGCCGGGTGAAAACGGGAGGTTGTTATCGCCTTGTTAACCGCTAATCAGGCCTGACGCGCTCTGCCGCGGCGGCCTGAAAATACGCCGGGAAGTTAACCCGGACGTTTTTTGCACTCTTGTGGTGCTCTGCGGTGAGGGCGTGGTGCAAGGCATTGCGCCGCCGTCAAGCGCGATCCGCGAGAAAGGGGGCAATGCGATTTTGGCAATGGGGATTTTTAGTATTAATCGGCATAAACAAAGCGATATTTTTATGAAAAAATAACTAAAAAAGCCATTTTGGCGAGTGTAAAGGGCGAAAAGCTTTCTTTCTGTAACTCCCGCCCCGGGCGGGGCGGTGAGAGTTATCCACTATTCCTGTGGATAACCTTGTGCATTAGATTTAGAAAAACGCTGTAAAGCGAGAGCCGACGCGGGTTCTGTTCGCTTTGCCCGCATTCTCGTCTTTTTATTAAATATCTTATATATCAATAGATTAATTAAAATCAAGACACAGGGGTATTGATCAGGTCTCTATGTATGATTTTTCGACGCGGTGCTATCAATAAGTTAATTCGCGGCAAGTTCTGGGGATAAATCTGTTATTGACAATAAAAATGTCACCCGGCTGTAACCTCACGGTGCAACGGCATCGCCGCCGTGCCGGGCGCAGCGACGAATCCGCTTGAAGCTGGTTTTATATCCAGTATCATGGGCACTGGCGCAAATCGCCGACACTTTCCATAATTAGGGGCCATGTCCGGCGCAGAGCCGGCTGGCCGCCTGAGCGCGCGCATCTCCACAGGGTAGCCGAGCAATGAGTAAACTTTTCAAACTGCATTCCGAGTTCAAACCGGCCGGCGATCAGCCGGAAGCCATCCGCAAGCTGGAAGAGGGGCTGGAAGACGGCCTGGCGCACCAGACGCTGCTGGGGGTCACCGGTTCGGGCAAAACATTCACCATCGCCAACGTGATAGCCGATCTGAATCGGCCGACCATGGTGCTGGCGCCGAACAAGACGCTGGCGGCGCAGCTGTACGGCGAGATGAAAGCGTTTTTCCCGGAGAATGCGGTGGAATACTTCGTCTCCTACTACGACTACTACCAGCCGGAAGCCTACGTGCCCAGCTCCGACACCTTCATTGAAAAAGACGCTTCGGTGAACGAGCACATCGAGCAGATGCGTCTTTCCGCCACCAAGGCGTTGCTGGAGCGGCGCGACGTGGTGGTGGTGGCGTCGGTATCGGCGATCTACGGCCTGGGCGATCCGGATCTTTACCTGAAGATGATGCTGCACCTGACCCAGGGGATGATCATCGATCAGCGCTCCATTTTGCGCCGCCTGGCGGAGCTGCAGTATTCCCGCAACGATCAGGCTTTCCAGCGCGCCACCTTCCGCGTGCGCGGCGAGGTGATCGACATCTTCCCGGCGGAATCGGACGAGCTGGCGCTGCGCGTCGAGCTGTTCGACGAAGAAGTGGAACGGCTGTCGCTGTTCGATCCGCTGACCGGGCAGATTGAGCAGGTGGTGCCGCGTTTTACCATTTACCCGAAGTCGCACTACGTGACGCCGCGCGAGCGGATCATGCAGGCGATGGAAGAGATCAAGGTCGATCTGGCGGACCGCCGCAAGGTGCTGCTGGCCAACAACAAGCTGCTGGAAGAGCAACGCCTGACGCAGCGCACCCAGTTCGATCTGGAGATGATGAACGAGCTGGGCTACTGCTCGGGCATCGAAAACTACTCGCGCTACCTTTCCGGGCGTGCCGAGGGCGAGCCGCCGCCGACGCTGTTCGACTACCTGCCGGCGGACGGCCTGCTGGTGGTCGACGAATCCCACGTCACCATTCCGCAGATCGGCGCGATGTTCAAAGGCGACCGCGCGCGCAAGGAAACGCTGGTGGAGTACGGCTTCCGTCTGCCGTCGGCGCTGGACAACCGCCCGCTGCGCTTCGAGGAGTTCGAGGCGCTGGCGCCGCAGACCATCTATGTTTCCGCCACGCCGGGCAAATATGAGCTGGAGAAATCCGGCGGCGATCTGATCGATCAGGTGGTGAGGCCGACCGGGCTGCTGGATCCGATCGTGGAAGTGCGGCCGGTCGCTACTCAGGTGGACGATCTGCTCTCCGAGATCCGCAAGCGCGCGGCGATCAACGAGCGCGTGCTGGTGACCACCCTGACCAAACGCATGGCGGAAGACCTGACCGAATACCTGGAAGAGCATGGCGAGCGCGTGCGCTACCTGCACTCGGATATCGATACCGTGGAGCGGGTCGAAATCATCCGTGACCTGCGTCTGGGCGAGTTTGACGTGCTGGTGGGCATCAACCTGCTGCGTGAGGGCCTCGACATGCCTGAGGTGTCGCTGGTGGCGATTCTGGACGCCGACAAGGAAGGCTTCCTGCGTTCCGAGCGTTCACTGATCCAGACCATCGGCCGCGCGGCGCGTAACCTGAACGGCAAGGCGATCCTGTATGGCGATCGCATCACCGATTCGATGGCCAAGGCGATCGGTGAAACCGAGCGGCGCCGCGCCAAGCAGCAGGCCTATAACGAAGTCAACGGCATCGTGCCGCAGGGGCTGAACAAGAAGATCGGCGATATTCTGCAGATCGGTCAGCCGGTCAACCGCGCCAAGGGGAAAGGCAGGAGCAAGGCGGCGGACGGTGGCGCTCAGTTGCAGAACCTCACGCCGAAAGCGCTGGATCAGAAAATCCGCGATCTGGAGGCGCAGATGTACACCCATGCGCAGAACCTGGAGTTCGAGCAGGCGGCTGCGCTGCGCGACGAAATCCACCAGCTGCGCGAGCAGTTCATCGCGATTTCCTGACCGTTGGACGGCGCCCGCGCTGTGGGCGTCAAAATTCCTTGTCGGCCGCGTCAAAGCTGTTATGGTGTGCGGCCCGATTTGACCACGAAGAGTACCGAACATGAGCCAACACCAGTCTAAAGACCCGCTGCACGGCGTGACGCTGGAGCAACTGCTGAATAAACTGGTGGATCACTACGGTTGGTCCGAACTGGGCGCGCGCATTCGCATCAACTGTTTCCGCAGCGATCCGAGCATCAAGTCCAGTCTGAAGTTTTTGCGTCGCACGCCCTGGGCGCGCAAAGAGGTGGAAGATCTGTATATCGATATGGTCAGCCATCCCGCCCCGGCCAGCGATAACCCCTGGCTGCGCGGGCGCGACGGCTAAATTCGGTCAGCGGCGGGCAGCCAGCTCCACCAGCGCGTGATCCAGCGCCTGGCGCAGCAGCTGGCGATCGTGGCGGTAGGGGATGTCGCTCGCTTCCAGCGGCTGTTGAATCACCACCCGATCCTGCACTTCACTGGTGTCCACCGCCGGGCCGACAATCAGCGCATCGATCATCCGGCGGCCGATCTTCTCTTCCATCAGCGTCAGCTTATCCTTTAACGACAGTGCCGCGGCGGCCACGCTCAGTTCGCGGCCGAGGTTGCCGATATAGATCATGCTGGCGCTGCTGCGGCGCAGCGCCTGGGTGAGATCGTCCAGCAGCAGCAGCGGCATCAGGCTGGTGAGGAAACTGCCCGGCCCGATCAGGATCACGTCGGCTTGCGCGATGGCGTCCAGCGCTTCGCGCGTGGCGTTGACCGGGGGCGACAGCATCAGCTCCTGCGGCATAAGAGTCAGTTGGTCGACATTCACTTCACCGTAAACATGGTTGCCTTCGTGATCGTGCGCCATCAAATCCACCGGCTGCTCCGACATCGGGATCAGCGCCGCGTCCACCTTCAGCAGGCTGCGCACCAGGTTGATCGCTTCCAGCGGGCGCACGCTCAGGTGATCCAGCGCTTTCAACATCAGGTTGCCCAGGTTATGGCCGGCCAGTTCGCCGTTGCCGCTGAAGCGGTATTCGAACATCGCCGAGGCGACGCTCGGCTCGGTGATCAGCTGGTTGAGGCAGTTGCGGGTATCGCCCCAGGCAATGCCGCCTTCCGAACGGCGGATGCGGCCGGTGGAACCGCCGTTGTCGGTGGTGGTGACGATGCCGGTCAGGCGGGAGCCTAAGGACGACAGGGCCGACATCACACGGCCCAGACCGTGTCCGCCGCCCAACGCCACCACGCGGTCGAGATCGGCCAGGGTACGATTACGCATAAATTTCCTTACAAAGGGGCTGAACTGCCCGCATAAGGTAGCGGATCCGGCATAAAAACGCGATAAAGAGTGTCATTTGCGTGATTCTGGTCAATTCGTCCACGCAAGCGATGTTTATCATGGTTTACCCGAATAGACGGCGTCTAAAAACGCTGTATAGACAATTATATAGCGAATTAACGCGTTGGCTATCGTTGCCGATTAGCGCTAGAATTCTGCTGAAAACCACGGTTTCATTCCGGCTACTCAAGGTAGCGGGAAGAGAAATCAAACTCCTAGCCCCTGCGCCTACGTTGTTCATCCGGAACGATATGGCGCCTGGGCCGTGGCGAAGTCAGCCACCAGGGTGCAGAGGGGAAACGCTCGCATCTCCCGACTTTGGAAAGGTGTTATGGTACCGCAACTCATTGATGCTTATGAGCGCAAGTTCTATTACCTGCGCTTGTCGATCACCGACGTGTGTAACTTTCGTTGCACCTATTGTCTGCCCGATGGCTACAAGCCGAGCGGCAGCCCGAAAAGCTTCCTGTCGCTGGATGAAATCCGCCGCGTCAGCCGCGCGTTCGCCGAACTGGGCACCGAAAAGGTGCGCCTGACCGGCGGCGAGCCTTCGCTGCGCCGTGATTTTACCGAGATCATCGCCGCCGTGCGGGAAAACCCGGCCATCCGCACGCTGGCGGTCACCACCAACGGCTACCGTCTGGCGCGCGACGTCGCCGCCTGGCGTGACGCCGGTCTGACGGCGATCAACGTCAGCGTCGACAGCCTGGATCCCCGTCAGTTTCACGCCATCACCGGTCAGGACAAGTTCCGCCAGGTGATGGACGGCATCGACGCCGCCTTCAGCGCCGGTTTCAGCAAGGTCAAGGTCAACGCCGTGCTGATGCGCGACGTCAATCACCAGCAGCTCGGCGCCTTTCTCGCCTGGATCAAGGATCGGCCGATCCAACTGCGTTTTATCGAACTGATGGAAACCGGCGAGGGCGGCGAGCTGTTTCGCAAACACCACGTTTCCGGCGAAGTGATTCGCCGGCAGCTGGAACAGCAGGGCTGGCAGCGCCAGGCGCGCGGCCGCAGCGACGGCCCGGCGCAGGTATTCAGCCACCCGGACTACCAGGGTGAGGTGGGTCTTATCATGCCGTATGAAAAAGACTTCTGCGCCAGCTGCAACCGGCTGCGCGTTTCTTCCATCGGTAATCTGCACCTGTGC
Organism: Serratia sp. CY81684; assembly: GCF_052166595.1. Classification (NCBI taxonomy): domain Bacteria; kingdom Pseudomonadati; phylum Pseudomonadota; class Gammaproteobacteria; order Enterobacterales; family Yersiniaceae; genus Serratia; species Serratia sp. CY81684. The sequence goes on from NZ_JBJNOO010000001.1 coordinate 379,759, forward strand.
CTGTTCGGCGAGCAGGGGGTGCCCCTGCGCGATCTGCTGGCGGACGACGGCCAGCTCGATGCGCTGAAGGCGCGCATCCAGAGCGGGCTGCTGAGCAAGAAGCAGACCCATTTCCTGCATCAGGGTAACAGCGGGATCACCCAGAACCTGTCGTTTATCGGCGGCTGACAGCCAATAGGAGCCTATTGAACCATGAGCCATGCGAGCAGCGAGTTTATTCCGGCGCATATCGCCATCCTGACCGTGTCCGACAGCCGCGGCGCGGCGGAAGACACCTCCGGCCAATACCTGCAGGAAGCGGCGCGGGAAGCCGGCCATCAGGTGGTGGATCGCGCCATCGTCAAAGATGACATTTACCAGATCCGCGCGCGGGTTTCCGCGTGGATTGCCGATGACAACGTGCAGGCGGTGCTGATCATCGGCGGTACCGGTTTTACCGCGCGCGACAACACGCCGGAAGCGCTGTTGCCGCTGTTCGACAGAGAGGTGGAAGGGTTCGGCGAACTGTTCCGCATGGTGTCGTACGAAGAGATCGGCACCGCGACGATCCAGTCGCGCGCGCTGGCTGGCCTGGCCAACCGCACGGTGATTTTCGCCATGCCGGGTTCCACCCGCGCCTGCCGCACCGCCTGGGAGCGGATTATCGAAGAGCAGTTGGACGCGCGCCATCGGCCGTGCAACTTCCAGCCCCATTTAAAGAAGCCCTGAGTCATGACACAGCTAACCCACATTAACGCCGCCGGCGAAGCCCATATGGTCGACGTTTCCGCCAAGGCCGAAACGGTGCGCGAGGCGCGCGCCGAAGCCTTCGTCGAGATGCTGCCCGCCACGCTGGCGATGATCGTCGACGGCAGCCATCACAAGGGCGACGTGTTCGCCACGGCGCGCATCGCCGGCATTCAGGCGGCCAAACGCACCTGGGAACTGATCCCGCTGTGCCACCCGCTGATGTTGAGCAAAGTCGAAGTGCAGCTGGAGGCGCAGACGGAGCACAGCCGGGTGCGCATCGAAACCTGCTGCCGGCTGACCGGCAAAACCGGCGTCGAGATGGAGGCGCTGACCGCCGCCTCGGTGGCGGCATTGACCATCTATGACATGTGCAAAGCGGTACAGAAAGACATGGTGATCGGCCCGGTGCGCCTGCTGGCGAAAAGCGGCGGCAAATCCGGCGATTTTAAGGTGAACGCATGATCGATATTCTTTTCTTCGCGCAGGTGCGCGAACTGGTGGGCACCGGCACGCTGTCGATGCCGGCGGATTACCCGACCGTCGAGGCGCTGCGCCAGGCGCTGTGCGCGCGCGGCGATCGCTGGGCGCTGGCGCTGGAGTCCGGCAAGCTGTTGGCGGCGGTCAATCAGTCGCTGGTGGCGGCGGATCACCCGCTGCGCGCCGGCGATGAGGTGGCCTTCTTCCCGCCGGTCACCGGGGGGTAAGCATGGAAAACACCCGCATTCGCGTGGGCGAAGCGCCGTTCAACGTCGGCGACGAGTATCAGTGGCTGGCGCAGTGCGATGCCGACGGCGCGGTGGTGACCTTCACCGGCAAGGTGCGCAACCATAACCTTGGGGACGACGTCAGCGCGCTGACGCTGGAACACTACCCCGGCATGACCGAGAAGGCGCTGGCGGAGATCGTGGCCGAGGCGCGCAGCCGCTGGCCGCTGCAGCGCGTGACGGTGATCCACCGCGTCGGCGCGCTGTATCCCGGCGATGAGATCGTGTTCGTCGGCGTGACCGGCGCGCACCGCGGCATGGCGTTCGCCGCCAGCGAGTTCATCATGGACTACCTGAAGACCCGCGCGCCGTTCTGGAAGCGCGAAGCGACCGGCCAGGGCGATCGTTGGGTGGACGCTCGCGACAGCGATCGCGAGGCCGCGCAGCGCTGGCATGACGCGGCTAAATAACGCGTCAACAGCGGAAACAAATCAAGACCTTTGCCGCTTTCGCACGGCCTATTCTGTGGTACGCTTATAGCAGGCGAAGCCCCGTTCGCGGGGCTTCGGAATCTTGTTTACAACGCAAAAGGTAACCGTCATGGACCGATATCCACGCTCTAATGGTTCAATCGTCGAACGTGCCAACAGCGGCATTCAGGCCTACATGGCGCAGGTTTACGGCTGGATGACCTGCGGTCTGCTGCTGACGGCGTTCGTTTCCTGGTATGCGGCCAATACGCCCGCGATCCTTAACTTCATCTTCTCCAGTCAGATCACCTTCTTCGGTCTGATCATCGCCCAGTTGGCGCTGGTGTTCGTGATTTCCGGCATGGTCAACCGCCTGAGCGGCGCGGTGGCCACCTCGCTGTTCATGCTCTACTCGGCGCTGACCGGGTTGACGCTGTCGAGCATCTTCATCGCTTATACCTACAGCTCGATCGCCAGCACCTTCGTGGTCACCGCCGGCATGTTCGGCGCCATGAGCCTGTACGGCTACACCACCAAGCGCGATCTGAGCGGCTTTGGCAGCATGCTGTTCATGGCATTGATCGGCATCGTGCTGGCCTCGTTGGTGAACATCTGGCTGAAAAGCACCGCGCTGATGTGGGCGATTACCTACATTGGGGTGGTGGTGTTCGTCGGTCTGACCGCGTACGACACGCAAAAACTCAAAGCGATGGGTGAGCAGCTGAACGCCGATGATAAAGACGGCTTCCGCAAGTACGCCATCGTCGGCGCGCTGACGCTGTATCTCGACTTCATCAACCTGTTCCTGATGTTGCTGCGTATCTTCGGCAACCGCCGCTAAATCCGTCGTCTTTCAAGCCTTAGGGTATCTGGCGATCAAAAAGCTCTGCATGTGACATGCAGAGCTTTTTTTATGCGATCTTGCGGCGGAACAGCGCGTAGGCGGCGCTGCCGGTGGTGGCGGTAATCACCAGCAGCGGCCACAGGCTGCGCCAGATAATGCTGAAGCTGGCGTCCTTCAGGTAGATCTGCTTGGTGATGTCGGTGAAGTGGCGTATCGGGTTCACCCAGGTCAGATCCTGCAGCCACACCGGCATATTCTCCACCGGCGAGACATACCCCGAGAGCAGGATCGCCGGCATCATGAACACGAACACGCCGATAAACGCCTGCTGCTGAGTGGCGCACAGCGACGAGATCAGCAGGCCGAAACCGACCAGCGACAGCCCGTAGAGCAGCATGGTGGCATAGAACAGCAACAGCGATCCGGCGAACGGGATCTGGTACAGGAAGATGCCGATCAACAGCACGATGCTGGACTGGAAGCTGGCGACGATCAGCGCCGGCACCGCCTTGCCGATAAAGATCTGCCAGGTGGTGAGCGGCGAGACCAGCAGCTGTTCCAGCGTGCCCTGTTCGCGTTCGCGCGCCACCGACAGCGAGGTGACGATCAGCACGCCGATGGTGGTGATCATGGCGATCAGCGACGGCACCACAAACCATTTGTAGTCCAGATTCGGGTTATACCAGTTGCGCACCACCAGTTCGCTGTTGTTGGGTTTGGCGCGGTTGCCGAGCAGCTCGTTCTGATATTCCTGCACGATCTGCTGCACGTAGTTGGCGGCGATCTGCGCGCTGTTGGAGTTGCGCCCGTCGAGCAGCAGCTGCAGCGGCGCGGTGTGGCCGGCGGCGATATCGCGCGAGAACTGCGCCGGGAAGCGGATCAGCAGCAGCGCCCGCTGGTTGTCGATGGTGGTCTTTATCTCCTGCGGATTGCGCAGCAGCAGCACATGGGAGAAGGCTTTGGCCTTGGCGAAGCGTTGGGTCAGCTCCACCGAGGCCTGGCCGCTGTCCTCGCTGTAGACCGCGATGGTGGCGTTGGTGACTTCCAGCGTCGCGGCGAACGGGAACAGCAGCACCTGCAGGATCACCGGCATGATCAGGATGGCGCGGGTTTGCGGATCGCGCAGCAGCGCCTGCATTTCCTTGATGATAAGCGTCAACAGACGGTGAAACATCGCTCTTTCTCCTTAATCCAGCCGGCGCTGGGTTTTCCAGGCCGTCAGGCCGATGAACACCACGGCGGAAGCGATCAGGAACAGCAGATTGATCGCCAGCACGGTGCCGACGTTGCCCGCCAGGAACAGCGTTTGCAGCGTGCTGACGAAGTAACGCGCCGGAATGATGTAGGTCACCGCGCGCACGATGGCCGGCATGCTGTCGATCTGGAAAATGAAGCCGGACAGCATGATCGACGGCAGAAAGGCGGCGTTCAGCGCCACCATCGCCGCGTTGAACTGGTTGCGGGTGAGGGTGGAGATCAGCAGGCCCATGCCGAGGGTGCTGGCGAGGAACAGGCTGCTGATCAGCAGCAGGATCGGCAGCGAACCGCGATAGGGCACGCCGAGCACCCAGACCGCCACCGCCATGCACAGCGCCATGGCGATCATGCCGAGGAAGTAATAGGGGATCAGCTTGGAGAGCAGCAGCTCGCTGCGCGTCACCTGGGTGGACAGCAGAGCCTCCATGGTGCCGCGCTCCCATTCGCGGGCGATCACCAGCGAGGTGAGAATGGCGCCGATCACCGTCATGATGATGGTGATGGCGCCGGGAATGATGTAGTGCCGGCTGATGGCCGCCGGGTTGAACCAGTAGCGCATCTGCACGTCAATCAGCGGCTGGTCGCTGCTCCCCCGATCGGCGGCGCGTTGCTGCTGCCAAACTTGCCATACGCCCTGGGCATAGCCCTGCACGAAGTTGGCGGTGTTCGGCTCGCTGCCGTCGGTGATCACCTGGATAGGGGCGCTGTCGTGCGGGCGCGCCATGCGCTGGTCGAAATCCACCGGGATCACCACCAGGCCGCGGATCGTGCCGGCCTGCATCTGCTGGATCAGCTGCTGGCGGTTATCGCTGATGGTCGGTTCGATATAGGGTGAACCGGCGAAGGCGTGGGCCAGATCGCGCGCGTCTTCGCTCTGTTGCTCCATCAGAATGCCCAGATGCAGCTTGCTGGAGTCCAGGTTGATGCCGTAGCCGAAGATAAACAGCAGCATCAGCGGGATAACGAAGGCGATCAGGCCGCTGCTGGGATCGCGCAGTATCTGCCGCGTCTCCTTCAGGCACAGCGCGCGCAGCCGGCGCCAGGAGAAGCCGCCGTCGTCGAATGGGGGTCGGTTATCGCTCACCGTGTTTCCTCCTCGTCGTAGCCCTGCACCAGCTCGATAAACGCCTGCTCCATCGAAGGGCTGGGATTGTCGTCGCGCGCCACCTGTTGTTTGAGATCGTCCGGCGTGCCGGCGGCGATGATCTTGCCGCGATACACCAGGCCGATGCGGTCGCAGTATTCCGCCTCGTCCATAAAGTGGGTGGTCACCATCACCGTGACGCCCTTGTCGACCATGCCGTTGATGTGCAGCCAGAACTCGCGCCGCGTCAGCGGATCGACGCCGGAAGTCGGTTCGTCGAGGAACAGAATATCCGGTTCGTGCATCAGCGCGCAGGCCAGCGCCAGGCGCTGTTTGAAGCCGAGCGGCAGCGCGTCCGGCGTCTGATCGAGGATCGGCGCGAAGTTGAAGGCGCGCGACATTTCGTCGATTTTGTCGCGCTGCGCCTTGCCGCTCAGGCCGTAGACACCGGAGAAGAACTTCAGGTTCTGCGCCACCGTCAGGTTGCCGTACAGCGAGAATTTTTGCGCCATGTAGCCGAGGCGTTGGCGCGCCTTGCCGGAACTGGTCTTCAGATCCATCCCCAGCACCAGCGCCTTGCCGCCGGACGGCACCAGCAGGCCGCACATCATTTTGAAGGTGGTGGACTTGCCGGCGCCGTTCGGGCCGAGCAGGCCGAAGATTTCTCCGCGCCGCACCTGAAAGTCGACGTGATCGGTGGCGGCGAAGTCGCCGAATTTTTTGGTCAGCTGCACCGCTTCGATCACCGTTTCGCCGCTTTCACCGTCGACGGTCGGCATGATCTCCGCCAGCGCCGAGCGATGGTTGGGGCCGCCGCCGAGCAGATCGATAAACGCATCTTCGAAGCGCGGATCCGCCTCGTCGAGTTCGGCGTCCGGCAGATCCAGCGCCTGCAGCAGCTGCCGGTGATCTTCGCCTTCTTTCAGGATCAGGCGCAGGTACTTGCCCTGGATCACGCCGTCGGTGACCGCCGGCAGGCAGATCGCCCGCTGCAGCAACGATCGATGGCTGCCCGGCGGCGCGGCGATCAACACCGTGCGCCCGGCCATGCGCTGGGTCAGATCCTGCGGCGCGCCGCTGAACAGCAGCTCACCCTCGTTGAGCAACAGCACTTCGCGGCACTGCTCGGCCTCGTCGAGATAAGAGGTGCTCCACAGGATCAACATGCCGTCGTTGGCCAGCTCGTGCACCATGCGCCACAGCTCGCGGCGCGAGATCGGATCGACGCCGACGCCCGGCTCATCCAGCAGCAGCACCTGGGGTTCGCCGACCAGCGTGCAGGCCAGGCCGAGCTTCTGTTTCATGCCGCCGGACAGCTTGCCCGCCAGGCGCTCGGTGAAGCGCGTCAGATCGGTGAATTTCAACAGCCGTTCAAAGGTCTGGCGGCGAAGATCGCCGGTAACGCCGCGCAGATCGGCGTACAGCGTCAGGTTCTCCATCACCGTCAGATCCTCATACAGCCCGAACTTCTGCGGCATGTAGCCGAGGATCGCGTGCAGTTGACGATCCTGCGCGATCGGATCCAGCCCGGCGACCCGCAATTTGCCGCTGCTGGGCTGTAGCAGCCCGGCCAGCATGCGCAGCAGGGTGGTTTTGCCGGCGCCGTCCGGGCCGACCAGCCCGATGACCGCGCCGCTGCGCAGGGTGGTGGTCAGGCTGGCGACCGCCGGTTTCTCAAGCGACGGAAAGCGCTTTTCCAGCCCTTCCAGTTCGATGGTGTGCGCCTGTTCCATGGCCGGCCTCAGGGTTTGGCGAAGCGCAGGGTGACCGGCATGCCCTGGCGCAGCGCGTCGTCGGCGTCGGTGACGATCACCCGCAGGCGATACACCAGATCGGTGCGCAGATCCGGCGTTTCAACGCTTTTCGGCGTGAATTCCGCGGTCGGCGAGACGAAACCGATCTTGCCGTGGTAAGGCTTGTCGGGGCGGCCGTCGGTGTAAATTTCCAGCTCGGTGCCGGGCACCGCCTGGTTCAGGCTGGTCTCGTTGACGTAGGCGCGCACCCACACCGGCCGGGTCAGCGACAGGGTGAATACTGTGCCGCCGGCGCCGAGCATGGTGCCCGGCTCCACCGCGCGGGTCAGCACCGTGCCGGCGGACGGGGAGACCAGCGTGGCGTCTTGCAGATTCAATTGCGCCTGCGCCAGCGCCGCTTCGCTTTGCGCCACGTCGGCCTTGGCCTGTTCAATCTCTTGCGGGCGATTGCCGCTGCGGTATTGCGACAGCTTGTCCTTCGCCGCTTGCAAATTGGCCTGCGCCTGATTGCGGGCGGTGCGCGCATCTTCCAGCGCGTCGGCGGACGTGGCGTTTTTCGCCCACAGCCCTTGCTGGCGCTTCAGGAAGCTGTCGGCGTAGGCGAAGGCGGACTGGCGCTGCGCCATTTCTGACTGCACCTGGGCGATCTCTTCGGTGCGATAGCCGGCCTGCAGCAGCGACAGTTTGGCACGCGCGCTGCCGACGTTGGCCTCGGCCTGCTGCAGCGCGTTGCGATAGGGGGCATCGTCCAGTTTGCCGAGCAGTTGGCCCGGCTGAACGGCATCGCCTTCATCCACCGTCAGCGACGCCAGGCGGCCGTCGACGCGGAAGCCGAGGTTGACCGTGCGGATATCGACGTTGCCGTACAGCGTCAGCGGCTTATCCTGCTGCTGTTGGTAATGCCAGACCGCGTAAGCGGCGGCCGCGATCAGCAGAATTAACAACACGATCAAGGCACTGCGTTTTTTGTTCATAACACTCCCTGCCTGAATTTACGCGCCGTGACGTTGGCGCAGCCCAATAACCAAAATCTCGATATGCTCGCTCAGCACCGCCGCGATCTGCGCAGCTTCACTTTCACCAATCTCTTGCCAGCCGGCCTGACGGCGGATGGTCTCTCGCGCTACGCGGAACGACAGCACCTCGCCGATCAGCGCGTGGGTATGCAGCACCAGGCGAGTGGCGTGCTCGTCAATGCCGGTGGCGGCAGACAGCAGGCGGCACAGCCGCTCGTGCATCGGCGCGATCACCTGGCGGTGGATCAGCGGATAGGCCTCGGTCGGGGCGAGCTGTTCGCGCGACATGATTTTGCTCAGGTTCAGCGTGTGCGGCTGGGTCATCAGCTCGCTGAAGGCCAGCAGGCCGCGCTGCAGCAAGCGTAGCGCCGCGTCGGGTGAGCGTTGTTCGGGCGCTTCTTGCCCAAAGCGATCGACCTCTTCGGCCAACGGGGCGAACGCCTGCTGAATGAAATCGGCGAGCGACTGCGCTACGGCCAGATACAGCCCCTCTTTGGAGCTGAAGTAGTAGGTGATGGCGGCGATGTTCTGGCCGGCGCGCTGGGCGATATCGCGCGTGGTGGCGCCCTGCAGGCCGAATTCGCCGAACAGTTCGGTCGCCGCGGCGAGCAGTTGCCGGCGCGTTTGCTCGCCGCGCGCCCGGCCGGCGGCCTGATGAGGTACGGAAGCTGGCATGGGTCACGCTCGAAGTTAATCAATCATATGATTAACTTTATGCCAGATTGTCTAAAACGCAACCGCTAACCACAATGAGTTATGTGATCGGCTTCAGACAATGCTGAATTTACGGCAGATTGTGCTCTGGGTGCGTAAAAGTGCTTTTTATTGCGCGACTTCTGTTACAATCGCCGCCTGGTGCACTGCAGTTTGTGCCAATCCCTCGTGGTCATGCTTAATGCCCCGTCTGATCATCCTCCCAGGAAACTGCACCGAACACCGTTAGGTTAGGGGGGATCTGGAGTTTTTCTCTTTATGTCATTTGAAACCCTCGGCTTAAGTGCTGAAATTGTGCGCGCTGTTGAAGAACAGGGCTATCGTGAACCGACGCCAATCCAGCGTCAGGCTATCCCTGTCGTGCTTGAAGGTCGTGACCTGATGGCCAGCGCCCAGACCGGCACCGGTAAAACCGCCGGTTTTACCCTGCCGCTGTTGCAGCTGCTGAGCAAGCATGACCATCCGGTCAAGGGCCGTCGCCCGGTGCGCGCGCTGATCCTGACGCCAACCCGTGAGCTGGCGGCGCAGATCGGCGAAAACGTCGATGCCTACAGCAAACACCTGCGCCTGCGTTCGCTGGTGGTGTTTGGCGGCGTGAGCATCAACCCGCAGATGATGAAGCTGCGCGGCGGCGTCGATATCCTGGTGGCGACGCCGGGCCGTCTGCTGGATCTGGAGCATCAGAACGCGGTTGACCTGTCCAAAATCGAAATTCTGGTGCTGGATGAAGCGGACCGCATGCTGGACATGGGCTTTATCCACGACATTCGCCGCGTGCTGGCCAAGCTGCCGGCCAAGCGCCAGAACCTGCTGTTCTCCGCGACCTTCTCCGACGACATCAAGGCGCTGGCCAACAAGCTGCTGCATAACCCGGCCTCGGTGGAAGTGGCGCGCCGCAACACCGCGTCCGAGCAGATTGAGCAGAGCGTGCACTTCGTCGACAAGAAGCGTAAGCGGGAACTGCTGTCGCAGATGATCGGCGAAGGCGACTGGAAACAGGTGCTGGTGTTTACCCGCACCAAGCACGGCGCCAACCATCTGGCGGAACAGCTGAACAAAGACGGCATCACCGCCGCGGCGATCCACGGTAACAAGAGCCAGGGCGCCCGTACCCGCGCGCTGGCCGATTTCAAAGACGGCCGCATCCGCGTGCTGGTGGCGACCGACATCGCGGCGCGCGGTCTGGATATCGACCAGCTGCCGCACGTGGTGAACTACGAGCTGCCTAACGTGCCGGAAGACTATGTGCACCGTATCGGCCGTACCGGCCGCGCGGAGCGTACCGGTGAGGCTATCTCGCTGGTGTGCGTGGATGAGCACAAGCTGCTGCGCGACATCGAGCGTCTGCTGAAGCGTGAAATTCCGCGCATTGCGCTGCCGGGCTACGAGCCGGATCCGACCATCAAGGCCGAGCCGATCATCAACGGCCGTCAGGGTGGCGGGCGCGGCGCGCCGCGCGGCAACGGCGGCGGCCAGCGTTCCGGTAACGGCGGCGGTCAGCGCAGCGGTAACGCGAACGGCGGCCAGCGTGAAAACCGTGGCAACGGTAACGCCCGCCCGCAGGGTGATGGCCAGCGTCGTTCCGGCGCGCCGTCTTCGCGCCGCCCGCGCAACCGCAAACCAGCCGAATAAGCCTGATTGCTCAAAGAGTAAGCCGCCGATACGGGCGGCTTTTTTTTTGCCTGGCGGAACGGCATTTTCGTACTAGGCTGGACGGTGGCTACCCCTAGATTCCAGGAGACGGAGATGAAATTGAAGTGCGCAATTCTCGATGATTACCAGCAGGTGGCGCTCAAGATGGCGGACTGGTCGGCGCTGGCCGATCGGGTGGAGGTGTCGGCCATCAGCGCGCACTTTACCGATGAAGCGGAGCTGGCGGTGCATCTGCAGGAGTGCGACATTCTGGTCATCATGCGCGAGCGCACGCCGATGACCGCCTCGCTGCTGGCGCGGCTGCCGAAGCTGAAGCTGCTGATCACCTCCGGCATGCGCAACGCCGCTATCGATCTGGCCGCCGCCGCCGAGCGCGGCGTGGTGGTGTGCGGCACCGCCAGCGGCTCGGCCGCGCCGATGGAACTGACCTGGGCGCTGCTGCTCGGGCTGGCGAAGCATATCGTGCCGGAAAGCGTCGGGCTGCAAAACAATGGCCCGTGGCAGCTGGGCTTAGGCGTCACGCTGCAGGGCAAGACGCTGGGGTTGCTGGGGCTGGGCAAGATCGGCGGCCAGATGGCCCGGGTGGCGCAGGCGTTCGGCATGCGCGTGCTGGCCTGGAGCCAGAACCTGACGGCGGAACGGGCGGCGCAGGAGGGCGCTGAGCTGGCGCCGTCCAAGCGGGCGCTGTTTGAGCAGAGCGACTTTGTCTCCATTCACCTGGTGCTGAGCGATCGCAGCCGCGGGTTGGTGGGGCGTGATGAATTGGCGGCGATGAAGCCCACCGCGTACCTGATCAATACCTCGCGCGCGGGCATCGTCGATCGGGCGGCGTTGGTGGACGTCCTGCAACAGCGTAAGATCGCCGGCGCCGGGCTGGACGTGTTCGAGACGGAGCCGCTGCCGGCCGACGACGTGTTTCGCCAGCTGCCCAACGTGCTGGCGACGCCGCATGTGGGTTATGTGGCGGACGACAATTACCGCGCCTACTTCACCGAGGCGGTCGAGGACATTGCGGCGTTCCTTGCCGGCCAACCGATCCGCCGGCTGGGCTGACGGCATTTTTAATGCCCGCTGAGGCTTGTCTGGCGCGGGCATTCACCCGTATCATTGCGGGTCTTTTTTTAGCTGGGATTGGTCATGCGCGTATTATTGGCTCCGATGGAGGGCGTTCTCGATTCTTTGGTGCGTGAGTTACTCACCGAAGTGAACGACTACGATCTGTGCATCACCGAATTTTTGCGCGTGGTCGATCAGCTGCTGCCGGCCAAGTCGTTCTACCGGCTGTGCCCGGAGCTGCGTCACGCCAGCCGCACGCCGTCGGGCACGCTGGTGCGGGTACAGCTGCTGGGGCAGTATCCGCAGTGGCTGGCGGAAAACGCCGCGCGTGCGGTGGAATTGGGCTCTTACGGCGTCGATCTCAACTGCGGCTGCCCGTCCAAGCTGGTGAACGGCAGCGGCGGCGGGGCGACGCTGCTCAAAGATCCGGAATTGATCTACCAGGGCACCAAAGCGATGCGCGCGGCGGTGCCGGCCCATCTGCCGGTCACGGTGAAGGTGCGCCTGGGCTGGGACTCCTCCAATCGCAGCTTTGAAATCGCCGATGCGGTACAGCAGGCGGGCGCCAGTGAGCTGACGGTGCACGGCCGCACCAAAGAGGACGGCTACAAGGCGGATCGCATCAACTGGGCGGCGATCGGCGAGATCCGTCAGCGGCTGAGCATCCCGGTTGTCGCCAACGGCGAGATCTGGGATCACCAGAGCGCGCAGGATTGCCTGCAGGCGACCGGCTGCGACGCCATCATGCTGGGGCGCGGCGCGCTCAACGTGCCGAACCTGAGCCGGGTGGTGAAGTACAACGAACCGCGCATGCCCTGGCCGCAGGTGGTTGAGCTGCTGCAAAAATACGTCCATCTGGAAAAGCAGGGCGACACCGGCCTGTATCACGTGGCGCGCATCAAACAGTGGTTAGGCTATTTGCGCAAAGAATATGACGAAGCCACCGAACTGTTCAGCGAAATACGTGCGCTGACGACGTCCGGGGATATTGCGCGCGTCATCTGCCGCAGCTGAAAATAAACCCGCGCGCGGCGGGTTTATTTAAATCGGCATTATCAGGCGGCTTTATCAAGACGGTTTAATTCTATCTCGATATCCTGAATGGTTTTTTCCAGTCCTTCCAGACAGGCGCCCTGCTTATTCAACAGGTCGTTAATGGCTTCGGCGAATGCCTTATTTTTGCATTCCCCCTGATCGAAGGCCAGCCAGTGTGCGGAGAGCGTCTCGATATTCGACTGCGCGTAGTGGCGCATTTCCTTCAGCTGGGAAGCGACGTTGCGTAAATTATCCAGCTGCGCCTGTGCATTTGCATTGTTGCTCATGAATTTCTCCTTGAGTTGGCCGTTAAATAATTTCGACTGCGGGATCAAGCTTACCCTATTTAAATAAAAATATCACCCTGAGTGGTCTGGGTGGTTATTTTTGAGTGGGTGTGGCTATATTTATTGTTCGGCTGAACAAGGACTTGGGTGGAATTGTAAAAATAGATAAATACGGTGTTTTTGGCGATTATTTTCGGCCATCCCATACGGGATGACCGTTATTCTAACGCTTAAGAGTGATGCTTATTATGCCGCGTCCGCCAGCATAAACATGCCGTAGGGGTGAATTTCCAGATAATACTGCTCGCCGACGTTCGGTTGCAGGCGGGTGGCGTTAACCTGCAGCAAAATTTGCTGCCCGTGCCACGCCACCGTTACCTCATACTGCGGCCCCATGTAGGCGACATGTTCGATCACGCAGCGCTGGCTTTCATCGCCATGCTCGCTCAGCGTGATCGCCTCCGGGCGCACGCCCACCGTGCCGGCGCCCTGGGCGGCAAAGTGCGCGGGGCGCGGCAGACGATAGCCGCTGATATCGACATGGTCGGCGCTGAAGCTGGCCGGGAACAGGTTGGCGTCCCCCATAAAGCTCGCCATAAAGCGCGAGGCGGGCTGCCGATAGAGATCCTGCGGCGAGCCCATCTGCATGATATGCCCCTTGTTCATCACCAGCACGGTGTCGGAGACCGCAAAAGCCTCGCTCTGATCGTGGGTGACGTACAGCGACGTGATATCAAACTGCTTTTGCAGCTCGCGGATCTTTTCACGCATGCTGCGGCGCAGGTTGGCGTCGAGGTTGCTCAACGGCTCGTCGAACAGCAGCACTTTCGGCTTGAGGATCAGCGCGCGCGCCAGGGCCACGCGCTGCTGTTGGCCGCCGGAGATCTGATCGACATAGCGATCGTCAAACCCCGCCAGATCCACCATCGCCAGCGCTTCCTGCACGCGCGCTTTTACTTCGGCACGCGGGATGCCGAGCATCTTCAGGCCATAGCCGACGTTTTCCCCCAGTGACATATGCGGGAACAGGGCATAAGACTGGAACACCATGCAGATATCACGCTGCTGGATGGAACGATGGGTAACGTCTTCACCATCAATGAATATCTGCCCGTCGCTCGGCTTTTCCAGCCCGGCGACCAGGCGCAAAATGGTGGTCTTGCCGCAGCCGGAAGGGCCGAGCAGCGTCACCATTTGCCCCCGCGGGATGGTGAGCGTGATGTTATCGATTACCGTGTTGTTGCCGAACCGTTTGGAGACGTTGCGCAGTTCAACGAAATTTTTCTGGCTCATCATGGGCTCCATTACGCCTGGTTTTTGGCTTTTGAACGGGAGATGCGTGCCTCGCCGATCAGCCAGTCAAAGAGGAAAATAATCGCCAGCATCACCACGATCAGAATTGAACCGTAGGCGATCGCCACGCCGTATTCGCCGTCTTCCACGCGGTTGAGGATGTAGGCGGTGGCCACGCGGGTATCGGGCGTCACCAGGAAGACGATGGCGCTGACGGTGGTGATGGCGCGCACGAAGCTGTAGATCAGCGCCGACAGGATCGCCGGGCGCAGCAGCGGCAGCAGGACGTGCGTGATAGTGCGCAGCGAGCCGGCGCGCAGGCTGAGCGAGGCTTCGTCCAGCGATTTGTCTATCTGGCCCAGCCCGGCGATCCCGGCGCGAATGCCCACCGGCACGTTGCGCATCACCATCGAGATAATCACGATGGCGGCCGTGCCGGTGAGGTACACCGGCGCGCCGTTAAAGGCGAGAATGTAAGAGACGCCCGCCACGGTGCCCGGCACCGCAAAGCACAGCATGGTGGTGAACTCGATGGTCTTTTTGCCCTTGAACTGCTGGCGCACCACGATCCAGGCGATCAGCAGGCCGAACGCGGCGGTGATCGGCGCGGCGATCCCGGCGTACAGCAGCGTATCGAGCAGCGAAGGCCACGCGCCGTCGCTCATGCCCTGGCCGAACAGCTTGATGAAGTTATCCAGCGTCAGCGTGTAATCCACCCCCCAGTTGACGGTGAAGCTGCCGTAGAAAATGCTGCCGTAAAGCAGGGCGTTAAAGGCTACCCACACCGCCAGCAGCGCGATCACGCTCCATACCAGCGTGACCGGCAGCGGCTGTACGTCGCCGCGATAGGATTTGCCGGACACGGTGACGTAGGAACGCTTGCCGATCCACATATACTGGATGCAGAACACCAACAGCGAGAACAGCAGCAGGAAGGCGCCGAGGGTGCTGGCGGCCTGATAATCGAGCTGTGAACCGGTAATGTAGAAATAGATTTGCGTCGCCAGCACGTCGAAGTTGCCGCCGAGCACCAGCGGGTTGCTGAAGTCGGCCAGTGATTGCACCACCACGATCAGAAACGCGTTGGCCAGCGCCGGTTTCAGCAGCGGCACGAACACGCCGTTAAAGGTTTGCCAACGGCTGGCGCGCAGGGTGTAGGAGGCCTCTTCCAGCGAAGGATGAATGGTCTTGATCGCGCCGTCGAGGATCATGAACGCCATCGGGGTGAACGCCAGCACCTGCGCCAGCCAGATGCCGGTAAAGCCGTACAGCCAGTTGGTGTTGGTCAGGCCGAACCAGGCCACCATCCACTCGGTCACGTAGCCGGAGCGCCCCATCATCAGCGTGACGCCCAGGCCGACGACGAACGGCGGCGTGACGATGGGCAGGATGGAGAAGATGCGGCCGATAATGGCGCTGCGCTTGGCGATGCGGGTGGTGTAAATCGCCAGCACCAGGCCGAAGAAGGTGCAGCCGGCGCCTACCGCGATCGACAGGGCGATGGAGTTGAGGATCACCTGGACGATGTGCGCCTGCGACAGCACATTCATAAACGCCAGCGGCGCGAAAGCGCCCGTCTGGTCGGTGAACATCGGAATGAAAATCGCGATGCTCGGCCAGACGATGAAGACGCCGATCAGCGCCACGATGGTGACCAGCGCGCCGATAACGAAACGGTCGCCGCCCAGCCAGTCGAGGCGGGTCAGCGCCAACGTCATGATGGCGCCCAGCGCGGTCAACTGCACCAGGGTGGCGTAGCCTAAACCGCGCCCCGCCAGCGTGGCGCTGACGACGATAAAGGCCATGCACAGCAGCGCCCAGCCGGCGTCGAACGCGTGGCGCCGCCGCCGTTCACCGCCCGCCGCAGCGTAAGGGCGCAGCAGCAGCAGGCTCGGCAGCAGGCACCAAAGCCAGCTGATATTGCGATTTGACCAGCCGTAGGCCGCGAGGATCTCTTCGCCGGTGGACTCCAGCAGGCCGTAATCCAGGCTCCAGCTCGGCAGCAGGGCGAACGCCAGCCAGCCGAGCAAAACCCAAAGGAATATCGCATCTCGTTTTTTCACGAGATGGAGTGCATGTGTATGTGACATAAGTTTCCCGGATGTTCAGGCCGGGCAAACCGTGAGGCTTACCCGGCAACAGGCGCAGAATGTGGGCTTATTTACCCATCTTGACTTCGCTGACCCATTTGTTGATCAGCGCCTTGCGGACCTCGGTCGAGCCGTACTTGTCCATGTCGTAGTTGATCAGCTTCAGGTCGTCGAGCTTCAGCGAGTTCGGCGAGGTGTCGGCGGTGGTATTGGTCAGGATCTGATAGGATTTGCCTTGCTTCCACGCCAGCTCCTGCGCCTCTTTCGACAGCACCCAATCCACGAACAGCTTGGCGTTGTCGAGGTTGCGTGCGCCTTTGAGGATGCTGACGCCGCCGATTTCATAGCCGGTGCCTTCGCAAGGCGAGATCAGCTCCAGCGGCGCGCCCTGTTCCTTTTCGAGCGAGTAGTCATGCAGGAAACCGATGCCGATCGCCGTTTCACCGCGGGCGGCGTTGCGCGCCGGGGCAATGCCGGACTTGGTGTACTGCGAAACGTTGGCGTTCAGCTGCTTGAGGTAATCGAACGCCTGATCGTCTCCCCACAGCTGGGCAAAGGTCGCCAGCGCGGTGTAGGCGGTGCCGGAGCTTTGCGGATCGGCGATTTGAATCTCGCCCTTGTATTCCGGCTTGGTCAGGTCTTTCCAGCATTTTGGCACCGGCAGGTTTTTCTCTTTCAGGCGCTGGGTGTTGACGCCGAAACCGAGAATGCCGACGTAGACCGCCGAGGAGTAGTTGCCTTTCAGCTTGGCCGGATCGCGGAATTGCGTCATCACCTGTTCGAGGTTCGGCGATTTGTACGGCTGCAGCAGCCCCATTTCACCGGCCTGGGATTGCGGATCGAGCGTGCCGCCGTACCAGACGTCCGCCTGCGGGTTCTTCTTCTCGGCATCCACTTTCGCCAGCGTGCTGCCGGATCCGTTGCGGATGAACGAGGTTTTCACGTCATATTTCTCGCCGAAGGCTTTGGTTTCCGCTTCGCACATTTCATTGGTGGCGCTGCAGTAGACCACCAGGCGGCCCTTGGCGTGCGCGCCGCCACTCAGAGTCGCCAGCGCGATGCCGGACGCTATCAGGGTAGTGACCCACGTTTTTTTCATTGTTTTATCCTTCTCTCGGTAGAGGTGGTAACGCTCGCCATCAGCAGCGGCATCAGCAATAAACCCATAAGAACGGCGGCGATGGACAGCAAACTGAACATGCCCGACCAACCGTAGCCTTCGATGACCCGCGACAGCGGCCAGCCCGCCAGCGCCGCCCCCAGGTAGGCGAACAGGCCGAGAAAGCCGGTGATGGAGCCCGCGGCGCCTTTGTGCCCGCATTCCACGGCGGCGAGGCCAATCAACATCTGTGGGCCGAAGACAAAAAAGCCCACCGTAAAGAAACAGCCCGCCAGCAGCGCGTAGTGATGCACCGGCGCCAGCCACAGCGCGGCGACGGAAACCATCAGCCCGAGCGTGAACAGCAAAATCATCGGCGCGCGCTGCCCGCCGAACAGCACATCCGATCCCCAGCCGGCGAACAGCGCGCCGAGCAGGCCGCCTATCTCGAACAGCATCACCGTCGCGTTGGCGCTGAGCAGGTTGACGCCGTGGCTTTCCGTCAACCACAGATTGCCCCAGTCGTTCAAGGCGATGCGGATCAGGTAGACCAGCACGTAAGAGACGCCCAGCAGCCAGATCATCGGGTTCTTCAGCATCGTGGTGCGCAACATCCGCCACAGCCCCATCGGCGGGCTTTGCTGTTCCTGGCGCAGCTCCAGCGGATCGTGACGCCATCGGCCGACCGACGGCAGGCCTTCTTCCTGCGGCGTGCCTGTCAGCCGCCGCGTGAGCCAGAGGCCCAACACCATGCTGACGGCCCCCGGGATCAACATCGCCGCCTGCCAGCCCCAGCGCTGGGCGGCGAAGGCGCTGATCAGCGGCACGATCGCGCCGCCGAGGTTGATCGACATATTCCAGCAGCCCCACCAGAAGCCGCGCTCGTTGCGCGAATACCAGTGGGTCAGCAGCCGCGCGCAGGGCGGCCAGCCCCAGCCCTGAAAGAAGCCGTTCAGCGCCCAGACCGCCAACAGCAGCGTCAGCGATTCGCCGAAGGCGAACGCCACGTTCAGCACGCCGGTGGCGAACAGGCCGATCCCCATAAACCTGCGCTGCCCGTGGCCGTCGTGCCACAACCCGGCGGCGAATTTCGACAGGCCGTAGCTCAGATAAAACAGCGAGCCGAGCAGGCCGATGTCCCCTTTATCCAGCCCCAAATCCATTTGCAGCGCCGGCAGCACGTAATTCACGCTTTTGCGCGTCAGGTAAAAGGCGGCGTAGCCGATGACCATGTACAGCAGCAGTCGCGGGCGCAGCGCGCGGTAACGATGGTCGATTTCAGATGCCGAGCGTGTCTGCATAGCCGTCTCCCTGGTGATGACTATAAGAAGGTGAAAGGGAAAGGGGATGAGAGAAAGTCCGGACTGGCTAAGACTTTTTCCTAGTTAGTCGGCCGTTTGTTGCAAATTTGTGGGCAGGTTAACAATTACCCGCGTGCCGCGCTGCGTGTCCAGCGTCAGTTCGCCGCCGAGCGCGCTGACCCGTTCGCGCATCCCCTGAATGCCGAGGCCGGGCGCCTTGTCCGCACGGATGCCGATGCCGTTGTCCCGCACCTCGAGGTGCAAAAGTGCCCCCTGTTGATACAAAACGATGGCGACTTCGCTGGCTTCGGCGTGTTTGCACACGTTGTTGAGCAGCTCTTGCAGCAGCCGGTAGAGGGTGAAGCGCACCGTCTCGCCGGCGGGCGTGTCGATGAGCCGGTAGTCGAAACGGCAACGGATGCCCCGTTCGCTGAAGGCGAATTCATTCAGCAGGTGGTGAAGCGCGTCTTTGAACGCCAGTTCGTCCAGCGCGGGCGGGCGCAGCTGGCGCAGCAGCTGGCGCGTGGAGTGATGTATGCGCCGGGCGAGATCGGCTATCTGGTTCGCGGCGGCCTGGGTTTGTGCCGGATCGCGCGCCCGCTTGACCAGCTGCGACTGAATTTGAATGGCGGTGATGTTCTGGCCGATTTCATCGTGCAGCTCGCGCGCCAGGTTCTTTCGCGTGTCTTCTTCGGTGTGGATCAGTTTTTCGGTCAACGCCCGCCGCGCCGCCAGCTCTTCTTCCAGCCGTCGGCGATAGTGGTGCAGGTTTTGCGCCAGGTGCTGCTGACGGCTGATGGCGATGCCCAGACCGATGCCAAGCAGCGCCTGCGTCGCCAGAAAGATTTCCAGCTCGACCAGATTGCCGAACCCCACGCCGACCTGCCGCGCGAGGGTGATCATCATGCTGCCGAGCAGGCCGGACAGCACGCCGCCCTGCCAGCCGAACTTCCACGCCATCACCACGTTCGGCAAAAACACCACGATCAGCAGCAGGCGTTCGATTTCCGGCGACAGCACCATCTGGGTGCCGATGCCGATAACGAAAAACAGGCTGCACCAGATGATTAAGGACGCGCGCAGCGGCGGGTTGCTGGTGTCCAGCCCCAGCAGATGGTAGCGGTGCTGCTGGCGCAGAAATTCAAAAATCAGGTAGACGAACGGGGTCAGCAAGACGCCGCCGGTAAATGACGCCAGGCCGAGCAGCATCGCCGGGCTGTGTGCGAAAGGCGCAAGCAGGGCGGTATTGAGCAGCGAGGCGGCGGTCACTGCGGCCAGCAGCAGCGTCAGCCGTTGCCAGTAGAGCGGAAAACGGCGCCAGACCCGTTGCGCGAGAAGAGCCGGGATCAGGGTGATGAACGGGGCGGCCAGCAGGCCGTAGCCGCTCAGCAGGCGTTCGCCGTGCAGCCAGAACAGCAGCAGCACCGGCGGCGCTATCAGGGCGGGCCAATAGCGCCGCCCCAGCAGGATCAGCAGCGCGAGATAGACGCCGTGGGGCAGAAACAGCGCCGCCTGATTGCCGTTGTGGGTCAGGTAGAAACCGAGCGTCCACAGCATCAGCCAGCCGCTGCCCCAGGCCAACAGGATAAACAGCGAGATAACCCAGGGCCGGAAGCGGGGCGACATCAATGCCCCGCCAGCAGTTGATGGTCGAGGGCGAAATGCACCAGTTCAATGGTGCTGCTGCACTGCAGCTTGCCCAGGACGTTGGCGCGATGCACGTGCACCGTTTTGTGGCTGAGATCGAGCTTGAAAGCGATCTCCTTTACGCTGTCGCCTTTGACCAGCAGATCGAAGATCTCGCGCTCGCGCGGGGTCAACGCTTCCAGCGCCGCGGTCGGCTGCTCGCCGCCGCGCAGCGCCCGCAGCGCGTCGGCGCACAGGTAATGGCCGCCCATATCGACGGAGCGCACCGCCTGCACCAGTTCTTCCGGCCCGCAGCGTTTGGTCAGATAGCCGCTGGCGCCGGCATCCAGCGCGCTCTGCACGAAGGTCGGGGTATCATAGATACTGAGGATGATCGCGCGAAACTGCGGCTTTTGCGCCCGCAGGCGTTTCAACAGGCTCAGGCCGTTTTCATCCGGCATGGCGATGTCCATCACCGCGACGCTGACGTCGTCGCGCAGCAATGCCGGCCAGGCCGCCGCCGCGCTGCTGTATTGCCCCACCACGTCGAGATCGTCCTCGAGGCTGAGCAATTGCGCAAAGCCGGAGCGCACCACCACATGGTCATCCACCAGTATCACACGGATCATTTTTCGCACTCTGTTGCCGAATCATGGCCCTATGATGCCTGCCGCCGCGGTGCTGGCAATCAGCCAAGCGCGGTTATGCAATCGGTGTAACAGAATCGTAATAAAAGGGCGCCGCCGGCGCCGTCAACGCTCCAAATCGATGGCGAAATGCTGCCACAGTACGGCGCGCCGTTCCTCTTCCGAATGCAGCGTCGTTTCGTGGCGCTGGTGATCTTCGGTCACGATCAGCTTCATGTCGCTGAGGGTCACCCGGCCGTGCTCCGTCGGCCGTGAACACACCAGGCGCTGGGTGAAGTGCGACTGCGGCGAGGTGCTGTGGAATCGGCACATCTCGTCGAACTCGTGCAACTCGCGCGGCTGAACGGTAAAGCGATACAGCGTTTTGGCATGCGAGCGTTGGTCGCCGTTGCGGCGCTCCAGCAGGTAATACTCGCCTTCCCGCTCCAGGTGAAAGGTGCCGCTGGCCTGCGGTTGCGGCTCGGCGACGACGATCTTCAGCGGCGTCAGGAAGGAATCGCCAAAACCGACATCCACCAGCCAGGCCTGCCCCGCCAGATCCACCCGCAGCGCCAGATGATCGTAGGGCGGGCCGAAATGGCCGTCGCGCGCGCGGATCTCACCGGAGATGAAGCTCACCTTGAAACCGATCTCCCGCAGCAGCAGGGCGAACAGCGTATTCAGTTCATAACAGAAGCCGCCGCGGTTACGTTCGACCACCTTGCTGAACAGCGCCTCCGGCGCCAGCTGAATGCCCTGATGATAAATAATGCTCAGGTTCTCGAACGGTACGCTCAGCATGTGGCGATGGTGCAGCTGTTGCAACGTGGGGAGATCGGGGCGGGCGGTGCCGGCAAAGCCGATATGCTGCAGGTAGCGTTGGGTATCCACAGGGTGTCTCGCATGAGAAAAAGTAGGCATAAAATAGCGGGCTTTGCGGCGTTTGTGAGCGCATTACGTGCTGCGTTGTCACTGCTGCCGCAAACTGTCACTTGCCGGCGCTAGCCTGTTCCCCTTGAACTCAACTTTGCAGGAGAACGGCTATGCAAGATTTCAAACATCGGGTGGCGCTGGTGACCGGCGCGTCCACCGGCATTGGCGAAGCGATCGCCGCCGAGCTGTTTCGGCGCGGAGCCACGGTGGTGATGACCGGCCGCCACGCTGCGCCTCTCGCCGCCGCCGCCGCGCGGCTCGATCCCGACGGCCGGCGGGTGATGACGTTGCGGATGGACGTGCGCGACGCGCAGTCGGTGCAGCAGGGTATTGAAGAGATCGTGCGGCGCTGCGGCGCGCTGCACCTGCTGGTCAACAACGCCGGGATCACCGGCCCGCACGAGGTGGATATCGATCGGTACACGGTCGAAGATTGGCATGAGGTGATCGCCACCTGCCTGAGCGGCACGTTTTTCGGCATGAAGTACGGCCTGCCGGCGATCGTCGCCGGCGGCGGCGGGGCGGTGGTGAACCTCTCTTCCGCCAACGGCGTGGTGGGCATTGCCGGGATTGCGCCCTATACCGCCGCCAAGCATGGCGTGCTGGGCCTGACGCGCTCGGCGGCGCTGGAATTCGCTACGCGCGGCGTGCGCGTCAACGCCGTCGGGCCGGGTTATGTAGATACGCCGGCGATGGGGGAACTGCCGGCGTCGGCGCGGGCGCAGATGGCCGCTTCGCACCCGATGGGGAGAATGGCGACGCGGGAAGAAGTGGCGAAAACGGTGGCTTTCCTGCTTTCGGACGACAGCAGTTTCACCACCGGTGCGTTTTACAGCATCGACGGCGGTTATACCGCGTGCTGAGCCAGCGCCTGCAGCCAGCGGAGAAACGCCGCTGCGCCGGGTTTTTCCAGCGTGCGCGGCGGGTAAACCACGTAGTAGGGCTTGCTGAGCGGCAGCGCCGGTTCGGCCAGGGTGACCAGCCGGCCCTCCGCCAGTTCACGGGCGATCAGCCGCCGCTGGCCGAGCAGCACCCCGCGCCCTTGTACGGCGGCGTCGATGGCCAGCGAGGTCAGGTTATAGGTCAGCCCGCGCCGCGGCGGCGGCGACCGATCGGCGGCGGTGAACCACTCGTGCCAGCCCGGCAGAAACTGGCTCTCCTTGCCCCAGTCGACGTGGATCAGCGGCAGCTGCGTCCAGTCGCCGCGATCGCGCAGCGCCGGGCTGCATACCGGCTGCACCCGATCCTGAAACAGCTGCACCTTTTCCAGCAGCGGATAATCCTGATCGCCGAAGCACAGGGCGAAATCCGCCGCCGAATGGGCGAAATCGATCGCCGCATGGGTCGCGTGCAGCCGCAGATCGCCGTCGGGGTACTGCGCCAGCCAGTCGCCCAGCGCCGGATTCAGCCATTTAGACGCCAGCGCCGGCAGGGCGAACACCGTCAGCGCCTGTTTGCCGCGCTGGCGTTCGACGTGTTGCTGCGCGACGCGCAGCGTTTCAAACGCCTCCTGCACGTAGGCCAGGTAGTCCGCGCCCTGTTCGGTCAGCGTGACGCCGCTTTTGGCGCGAATGAACAGCGTGATGCCCAGATGTTGTTCGAGCTGGCGGATCTGCTGGCTGACTGCGGCGGCGGTCAGCGCCAGCGCATCCGCCGCACGGGCCAGACTGCCGGTGCGAGCGGCGGTTTCGAACGCCAGAATGGCGCTCAGCTTGGGCAAGCGCGCACGGGACGGTGAGTGCATGAGCAGGGCTTATCGCTAAGAATTCGTTAGCTTATCCATAACGTATTTTTGTTATGGCGGCAATGCGGCATTCGCTACAGTGAGAGGCATCCGGCTTTCGCACACGAGGGGAACGTCATGCCGCCACTTGCCGATATTATCGATCTGTCCACCCATCCCATCGATGACGCCGCGTTCCGCGCCCGCTGCCGACAAACGCTGGCGCGCGCCGGCGCGCTGGTGCTGCCGGGATTTCTGCGTGAAGCCGCGCTGGCGACGGTGCGGCTGGAGGGCGCTGAACAGCACCATGCGGCGTTTTACGCCACCAGCAAACACAACGTTTATCTACGGCCGCAGGACGACGCGCTGCCGGCCGACCATGCGCGCAACCGGCTGGTGTCGTCGTCCAAGGGCTGCATTACCGACGAGGATATTCCGCCGCAGTCGCCGCTGCGCGCGTTGTACGACGCTCCGGCGTTTCGCGCGTTCCTGTGTGCGGTGCTGGGCGAGGCGCAGCTGTATCCCTACGCCGATCGGCTGTCGTCGATCAACCTGCATTACGCCCATACCGGTCAGGAGCTGGGCTGGCATTTTGACAACTCCTCGTTCGCCATCACGCTGCTGATCCAGAAACCGCAGGCGGGCGGGCGCTTCGAATACGTGGAGAACCTGCGCGATGCCGATCGCGGCGAGATGAACTATGCCGGGGTCACGCAGGTGCTGGACGGCGAGCGGGCGGTCAAACGGCTGGCGATGGAGGAGGGGGATTTGGTGCTGTTTCGCGGACGCAACGCCATGCACCGGGTGACGCCGACCGAAGGCGACACCACGCGCATGCTGGTGGTGTTGGCCTACAATGCGCAGCCGGACGTGATGCTGTCGGAAAGCGCCCGAATGACGTTCTACGGGCGGTTATAGCGGATAAAAAAAACCGCCCTGGAGGGCGGTTTGTCGATTCAGCGTTGGCTCTGTTCTTCGTGAGCCTGCTGTTCCAGCTTCACTTCCTGCGCGCGTTTGCGCAGGCCGAACCAGCCCAGCGTCAGCAGCACCGCCAACACCGGAATGGTGGCGATGGTCCAGGTGCCGTTCGGGTAGTCGAAGGCCATCATCACCACCACGACCAGCAGGAACGCCAGCGTCAGCCAGGAGGTGAACGGCGCGCCCGGCATTCTGAACGACACCGGCTGCGCGCGGCCTTCGCGCACGGCTTTACGCAGGCGCATCTGGCAAACGATGATAAACGCCCAGGAGGCGATGATGCCCAGTGAGGCGATGTTCAGCACGATCTCGAACACCTGCGCCGGCACCAGGTAGTTGAGCACCACGCCGATCACATAGATGCCGCAGGTGACCAGGATGCCGGCGTAAGGCACCTGCTGGCTGCTCATTTTGGCCATCAGCTTCGGCGCGGAGCCGCCCATCGCCAGTGAACGCAGGATGCGGCCGGTGGAGTAGAGGCCGGAGTTGAGGCTGGACAGCGCGGCGGTCAACACCACGATGTTCATGATGGTGCCGATGTAAGGCACGCCCAGCTTGCTGAAGAAGGTGACGAACGGGCTTTGGCCGGCCTGATAGGCGTTCCACGGCAGCAGCAGCACCAGCAGCACCACGGAGCCGACGTAGAACAGGCCGATACGCCAGATCACGCTGTTGATCGCTTTAGGCATCATTTTGGCCGGATCTTTACACTCGCCGGCGGCGGTGCCGATAAGCTCGATGCCGGCGAAGGCGAAGATCACCCCTTGCACCAGCACCAGAGCAGGCAACAGGCCGTGCGGGAACATGCCGCCGTTTTCGGTGATCAGGTGCATGCCGGTAGTGTGGCCGGCGACCGGGGTGCCGGTGCCGAGGAAGACGACGCCGACAATCAGGAACAGCGCGATGGCGGCGACCTTGATCAGCGCGAACCAGAACTCCATCTCGGCGAACCACTTCACGCCGATCATGTTCATGGTGGCGACGATGCCGAGCGCGCCGAGGGCGAACAGCCACTGCGGCACGTCGGCGAAGGTGCCCCAATAGTGCATGTACAGCGCCACGGCGGTGATGTCGACGATGCCGGTCATTGCCCAGTTGAGGAAATACATCCAGCCGGCGACGTAAGAGGCTTTTTCACCGAGGAATTCGCGGGCGTAAGAAACGAAGCTGCCGCTGGAAGGGCGATGCAGCACCAGTTCGCCCAGCGCGCGCAGGATGAAGAAAGAGAAGATCCCGCACACCAGATAGACCAGCGCCAGCGCCGGCCCGGCCAGTTCGAGACGGCCGCCGGTACCGAGGAACAAGCCGGTGCCGATGGAGCCGCCGATGGCGATCATTTGGATTTGCCGGTTGCCCATGCTTTTGTGATAACCGGATTCATGAGAGTCTAGCCAGCGTCTTCTGGCGGCGTGTTTGTCATCCGCCGACTTTTTTTGTGAGTGCATTATCCGTCCTGTTTACCTGTCTATGTTAACCCTGCTCTTAATGAGAGCAAACGATTGCTATGACCAATCGTTATGAGAATGAGGTCGTGGCATCATTCCGCTGTTTATTGTGTATACAGCCATCATTAAAATAACGGCGAAGCATGCTACCTTTTCTCCGTAATGGTGGCAAAAAATACTGCGCATAAAACGTGAACAAGTGTGTTTATTTTTTAATCCAAATATAAAAGGATATATTATTCAAAAAGATGTGATGTTTTATCAAGACGGAAATATCGAAGAATAAAAAGTGATTAAAATCACAAAATAATAATTACCGTGCAAATTACAGGGTGTTGTTCTTATATTTCGCGACGAGAAATAAGAGGAAGGAAATGGCGACCCGCGCAGAAAATGGGATAAGCAACGGGTCGGTGGGGGCGTAACGAGTCTTAGGCCGACTCACCGGCCGGCAGGGCCGATGCGGGCAGGCCGAACAGCTTGTCGAACGCCCAGTTAAACAGGAAGGTGTAGCAAGGAATGATGACGATCAGCGCCATATCCAGCAGCAGCGCCTGCCACAGCGTGATGCCCATCCACCAGGCGATCAGCGGGATCAGATACACCACCAGCGTCAGCTGAAAGCCGACGGCGTGCAAAATGCGGCGTTTGAGCGTGCGGGTGCGTGACACCTGGCGGCTTTCCCACCACTCGAATAAATAGTTGTAAATAAAGTTCCAGCTGACCGCGATGGTGGTGATCACCACTGCCAGCGGCCCGGTGCTGCTCGGCGCATGACCCGACAGCAGCGCCAACCCCAGCGCCGAGATCGCCATGCCGATGATTTCATAAGCGGTGACATACACCAGTTTGCGTTTGACGCCTTGCATCGTTTTCTCCCGATCTGTTTTTAGTTGCCTCTGTGGCGACGGCGGCTAAGATAACGTCAATTACATTGATAGAAAAAGTCAGGAGCTGTCAGTTTTACTGACAGATAAAACAATGAATTTTTCCAGCGACAATATCGAACTGTTTTTGGCGGTGCTCGATCGCGGCTCGTTTTCCGCCGCCGCCCGCGCGCTGCGGCGCGTGCCCTCCGCCGTCAGCATGGCCATCGCCAACATGGAGGCGGAGCTCGGTTTTGCCTTGTTCGACCGTTCTCACCGTGAACCGACGCCGACTGCGCTGGCGCTGGCTCTGGCGCCGCACGCCCGCCTGATCGCCGGGCAGCTCAAGCAGCTGCAGGTGCACGCCATCGAACTGTCTCAGGGGCTGGAGAGTCGGCTTTCGATCGGCGTGGCGTCGGATATCAACGGCGCCGGCCTGCTGGCGGCGGTGAAAACGCTGTCGCAGCGTTATCCGCTGCTGAACATCGAAGTGCTCAGCGCGCCGCAGGACGACGTGTTGCACATGCTGCACGAGGGGCGCATCGGCGTTTGTCTGGCGTTCGGCGGGCTGAACGTCAACAGCGCGGAACAGTTCCACTTCGTCGGCGCGGAGTCGCTGGTGGCGATGCTGTCGCCGCAGCACCCGGCGCTGGACGGCGCGGCGGGTGAGCTGTTTCTCGAGGATCTGGTCAACGTGCGGCAGATCATGGTGGCCAGCCGCGATCTGCCGATCGGCGATCTGCGTCCGCAGGTGGCGGAGGCGTACTGGCGCACCGACAGCCTGCCGATGGCGCTGAACATGGTGGAGGCGGGCCTGGGCTGGGGCAACTTCCCGCTGTCGCTGGCCGAGCCGCTGCTGGCGCAGGGGCGGTTGGTGCGGCTGAAATTCAAAAACACCAAGAACGAGCTGCGCTTGCCGATGCATTTGATCTGGCTTAAGAATCGCCCGTTGGACAAGGCGGCGCGCGAGCTGGTCGAGCTGATGCGCGCGGCGCCGCAGGAAAGCTGACGCCCGCTGCGTTTGCTTACTCCGGGTGGCGTTTACGCCACCAGAAACGCACCAGCAGGATAGCGGCGATCGCCAGCGCGACAAACAGCAGGCTGGAGAGCTTTTTGTCGAAGCCGGTAACGAAGCGTTCGATCGCCTGGCCGCCAAAATAACCGAGCATGACGAAGATCGTCGCCCATAAAATGGCGCCGAGGATATTGAGCGGTACGAAGCGCGACGGCGGCAGGCGGCTGGCGCCGATCAGCACCGGGCCGATGATGCGGAAACCGTACATGAAACGCACCCCGATAACGAACAGCATCGGGTGGCGGGCGATCAGCCTTCTGGCGCGCGCGATGCGCTTTTCCTGCCCCTTGAGCCGCGAGATGACGCGGCCTTCAAACCGGCGGCCGGCGAAGTACAACAGCTGGTCTCCCATCATGCCGCCCAGCGCCACCACTGCGATCACCCACGGCCAGTGCAACAGCCCTTCATGAGCGGCGATGCCGCCCAGCAGCGTGATGGTTTCCCCTTCCGCCAGGCAGCCGATAAACAACGCCCAGTAGCCATAGTCCGTAATGTAGTGGGCCAAATCGGTCATTCCTTACTCCTTATGTGACTGACGCATAAGGGCAAGTATACGCCCGATCGCTAGCCTTGGGCGATCTGGGCCACCAACGCTCTGCGCTGCGCCAGACTTTCCGCCATTTGTGCCTGTACCCTGGCGTAAATGTGCGGCGGGGCCAATTCCGGCGTGCCGCCCTCGAACGGCGGGGCCGGGGCGTATTCCAGATAGAGCTGGATCATTTGGGCGGTCTCTTCGCCGTGCAGTTCGGCGATCAGCGCCAGCGCGAAATCGATGCCGGCGGTAACGCCACCGCCGCTGATCACGTTGCCGTCGCGCTCCACGCGCGCTGAGCTCGGCACGGCGCCGAACAGCTTCAGGCTGTCGCGCATCGACCAGTGGCAGGCGGCGCGTTTGCCCGGCAGCAGGCCGGCGGCGGCCAGGATCAGCGAACCGGTGCATACCGAAGTCAGATAGCGGGCATCGGCGCCCAGCCGCCGGATTTGCTGCATGAATGCTTTATCCTGCAGCGCCTGGGTGCAGCCGCTGCCGCCCGGCACGCACAGCACATCGCAGCGCGCGATCTCCGGCAGCGGGCGCAGCTGGGTGAAGTGTAAGCCTTCCGACTCGACATCCGCGCCGTCTACTGAAGCGACGATGATTTCCGCGCCCGGCATGCGGCGCAGAAACTGCAGTGGGCCGGTGAAATCGAGCTGGGTGACGCCTTGATAGATGGGAAATACAATCACGAGTGGTTCAGACATGACATTCGCCTCATTTTTATCGTTGGACCTGGGCCATAATAGCCGCCCTGCATTTGGCTGATATGACAGATAACCCTCAAAAAGCGCCATCATGAAAACGATCGGTTTTGTGGTTTTTCCCGGTTTCAACCTGCTGGACTTTGCCGGCCCGCTGGCGGCGTTCGATAACGTCAACCAGTTCACTGACCCGCCGGCCTACCGCTGCGTGGCGATCTCGCCGCAGGGCGGCATGGTCGCCAGCTCGGCCGGGGTGGAAATCGCCACGCAGCCGTGCGGCGACGAGCGTTTCGATACGTTGGTGGTGGCCGGCGGCAGCGGCAACGTGATGGCGGCACAGTCACCGGCGCTGGTGGCGTTCCTGGCCAACCAAAGCCGACGAGCGCGGCGTATCGCCAGCGTATGCACCGGGGCGTTTATTCTGGCGGCCTGCGGGCTGCTGGACGGCAAACGCGCCACCACTCACTGGTATCATGCGGCGCGGCTGCAGCAGAGTTATCCGCGTATCCGCGTCGACAGCAACCGCATTTTCATCCGCGACGGCGATATCTGGACCTCGGCGGGCATCAGCGCCGGCATCGATCTGGCGCTGGCGCTGATCGAGGACGATCTGGGCGCCACCCTGGCGGCGGCCGTGGCGCGGCAGCTGGTGGTCTATCACCGCCGCCCCGGCGGGCAGTCGCAGTATTCGCTGCTGCTGGCGTTGAACCCGTCGTCGGATCGCATGCGCGCCGCGCTGTCGTACGCGCGCGAACATTTGCACCAGCCGCTGTCGGTGGCGGATCTGGCCGACGCCGCCTGCCTGAGCGAGCGTCAGTTCGGCCGGCTGTTCCGCGCTGAAACCGGGCAGACGCCGGCCAAGGTGGTCGAGCAATTGCGGGTAGAGGCGGCCAGGGTGCGCATCGAAGAGAGCGCCGAGCCTCTGGAAGCGATCGCCCGTTCGGTGGGGTTCAGCGATCCGGAACGCATGAGGCGGGCGTTTATCCGCGTATTTGGCCTGTCGCCGCAGGCGATCCGCCGGCTCGGCCGCGCGGGATAACTTTTTTGCCACGCCTGGCGGCGGGGCACACCAGAGGAGCAACGGATGTATCAGGATTTTGAGAGCGAATTGAGCTGGGCGACGCGTCATATGCCGCGCACCCGGGCGGCGGTGGCGGCGTTGCCGGACCTGCACGGGGTGCGGCTGGCGTGCAATATGCACCTGGATCTGAAAATGGCGCCGCTGGTGGCCGGCCTGCTGGACAAGGGCGCGGCGATCTTTCTGACCACCTGCAATCCCACTACGGTGCAGGACGACGTGGTGGCCTGGCTGGAACGGCGGGGCGCGCAGGCCTATGCCTGGCGTGACATGAGCGCCGGCGAATGGTCGGAATCTTTCGATCGCGCGTTGGCCTGGCAGCCGACCCACCTGTGCGAAATGGGAGCGGATTTGACCACCCGTTTGCACCAATCGCCGAACGGCCCGCAGATCGTCGCCGGGCTGGAGGCCACCGGATCGGGCATCAATCGGTTAAACGGCGTGGCGCCGCGCTACCCGATCTTCAACTGGGACGATCTGCCGGTGAAAGAAGGGCTGCACAATCGGCATATGGTTGGGCTGACCGCCTGGCACACCTTCTTCCAGACCACCCATTTGACGCTGCATGAAAAGCGCGTGCTGGTGATCGGCTACGGTCTGGTCGGGCAGGGGACGGCGGCCGCGGCCAGGGCCTACGGCGGCCAGGTGATGGTGGCGGAAATCGACCCGGCGCGTGCGCTGCAGGCGCGTTATGACGGCTGGCAGGTGGTGGATCTGGCGAGCGGGGTCGCGCAGGCGGACGTGATCGCCACCGCGACCGGCGCGAAAAACGTGCTCTCGGCGCAGCATCTGCAACAGGCGCAGGACGGCGTGTTTATCCTCAACGTCGGCCACGTGGCGGAAGAGATCGACGTCGGCTTCCTCAAGGGCCTGCCGCACCACGAGCCGATGCCTTATGTGAACGCTTACCAACTCAATGAGAAGACGGTCTATTTGCTGGCCAACGGTTCGATGTTCAACCTGACCGCCGGCTACGGCGACAGCCTCAACGCCTTCGACGTCACGCTGGCGGTGATGGCGGCCGGCATCGGCCATATCGTCGGTGCAGGGGCGCGGCAAACGCCGGGGTTGTACCTGTTGCCGCAGTCGGCCTGGCAGCCGGCGCTGTAACTTTTTCTACGCGGGCGTTCATCCCAGAGCGCCCGCGGGCTGTGCCGATTTTCGGCCGACAGAATTTGTCACAAATCCGCCCTATAATCCCAGTGCCAAGCGCTGAACCCTCACATAT
The DNA here is from genome assembly GCF_052166595.1 of Serratia sp. CY81684. Classification (NCBI taxonomy): domain Bacteria; kingdom Pseudomonadati; phylum Pseudomonadota; class Gammaproteobacteria; order Enterobacterales; family Yersiniaceae; genus Serratia; species Serratia sp. CY81684. Next base: position 410,962 of record NZ_JBJNOO010000001.1, read on the forward strand.
AATTCGCTGAGTTCAAGCCCCCATTTCAGAGTAATGCCTGTGAAAATACGTGTTTTGGTTCTGACCCTGCTCGCTTTGCAGGCGGGCGCAGGCTTTGCGCCGCGCGCGCTGGCCAGCGACAACGCTGCCGCCCTGCACGCCACTCAGCCTGAGCTGGCCTCCGGCAGCGCGATGGTCGTCGATATGCAAACCCATAAGGTGATGTACGCGCGCAACCCGGATGAAGTGGTGCCGATCGCCTCGATCACCAAACTGATGACCGCCATGGTCACGTTGGACGCGCACCTGCCGCTCGACGAGATGCTGTCGGTGGACATCCACCAGACGCCGGAGATGAAAGGGGTGTATTCACGGGTGCGGCTGAACAGCGAAATCAGCCGCAAGGATATGCTGCTGCTGGCGCTGATGTCGTCGGAAAACCGCGCGGCCGCCAGCCTGGCGCACCACTATCCGGGGGGCTACAACGCCTTCATCAAAGCGATGAACGCCAAGGCCAGGGCGCTGGGTATGACCAACACCCATTACGTCGAACCGACCGGGCTCTCTATTCATAACGTGTCGACGGCGCGCGATCTGACCAAACTGCTGATCGCCACCAAGCAATATCCGTTGATCGGCCAGCTCAGCACCACCACTGAGCGCATGGCCAGCTTCAAGGATCCCAACTACACGCTGCCGTTCCGCAACACCAACCACCTGGTGTACAACCCGAAATGGAACATTCAGCTGACCAAGACCGGCTTCACCAACCAGGCGGGGCACTGCCTGGCGATGCGCACCATGATCGGCAACCGCTCGGTGTCGCTGGTGGTGCTGGACGCCTTCGGCAAATACACCCACTTCGCCGACGCCAACCGTCTGCGCAGCTGGATTGAAACCGGCAAGGTGACGCCGATCCCGGCCGCTGCCCGCGACTATCGCCGCCAAAAAGACGCCCGTCTGGCGAAGAACGACAGCGAATAACCCGCCTGACGGCCTGCTCGTTTGCAGCAGGCCGCTATCGGCCCTCGGGCCGTCTGATGACAAATCCCCGCTCGCGATCGCCGTCGAAACCCGCTTTGAGATAAAGCTGGTGCGCGCCGGTGCGTTGCTGCCCCGACAGCAGCATCACCTTGTAACAGCCTTTACGCCAGGCCAGCTGCAGCGCGTATTCAATCATGGCGAGCGCCACGCCGTGGCCGCGGTAGGGCTCCGTCGTCACCACGTGTTCGATGACGCCGAACGGTTGCGCCTGGTGCGCCAGCCCCGGGATCAGCGCCAGCATGCAGGTGGCGATCGGCTGTTCCTCGTCCGCCGCCACCACCAGGCGGATCGCCGGATCGTCCAGCAGGCGTTGCAGGGTGCGGCGCGCGTCGTCGGCGCGCAGCGGCGCGTCCTGCGGGCGCAGCTCGCGATACAAGGCTAACAGGCCGTTGAGATCGTCCGGCTGCGCCAGGCGATGAATGATGCTCATGATTGCTCCTTTCCGCCGCTTCAACGGTAATCCGCTATCCTCCATTAATACTACAACGATTGTCGGAGGGGATGTTATGAGTCAGGTTTCGACCTTTGTCATGTTCCAGGGAGAGGCGCAGCGGGCGATCGACCTTTACAGCCAGGTGTTCGAGCGTTTTCGGCTCATGCAGGTGCAGCATTACGATCCGACGCCGGACGGCCGGCGGTTGATCAAGCATGCGTCCATCGATTTCGACCGGCAGAACCTGGTGTTTACCGATAGCCCGATCAGCCATGACTTCAGCTTTACCCCGGCGGTGTCGTTGTTCATCAACCTGCCTAACGAAGAGGCGCTTGAACAGGCCTTTCACCGCCTGGCGGAGGGCGGCAAGGTGCTGATGCCGCTCGATGACTACGGTTTCAGCGCCCGTTTCGGTTGGCTCAACGATCGTTTCGGGCTCTCCTGGCAGCTCAATGTGCCGGCGGGGGATCTGCCCTGAGCTCAGCGCGCGGCGTGCAAAAGGGATGGTAGCGCCTGCGGTTGTTTCATATGCTTATCGCCATGGCGGCAGGGCTCTCTGCCGTAGGAAATACCGACAACATCATGGAAAGGTGCGCTTTGATTGATTTTGACCGCTATGTTGAGCAAGCGAAGTCTTACGGCGAGTGGCCGGGGGCGCAGGTGGGCACGTTGTCCGGTTGCGTCGAGGGGTTGAGCTATCGCCTGTATCGGCACGCTGCCGAGAGTGAAGACGTGATGGTGGTGTATCACGGCGGCGGGGTTAACAGCGCCGCCGGGTATGACGTCCTGGCGCGCCAGCTGGCGGCCGAGCCAACGCTCGCGGTGTGCCTGGTGGATATCCGCGGACATGGCGATTCCACGGGAGAGCGGGGGACGGTTGAGCGGCCTGAGCGTATTTGGCGCGATGTCGATGTCATCCTGGCGGAAATGCGCCGCCGGTTTCCGTTGGCGCGCAGGCACCTGCTTGGCCATTCCAGCGGCGCCGGGATGTTGCTCAACTACCTGACCCGCTATCCTGGCGAGCAGCAGGCGGATAGCCTGATCCTGCTGGCACCCGAGCTGGGGCCATTTTCCGGCATAGCCCGCGATCTGGCGGTGACGGCTCGTTTTGCCCAGGTGCGTCAATGGCCTTTTGTGGCCAATGCGCTTAGCGGTGGGCGATGGTTTGGGCAATCTCGGGCGGTCAGCCTGAATTTTCCCCCGGCCGTACTGGCCGCCTCCCCCGATTTTATCTGCCAATACAGCGTTAATATGGCTAACGCCTTGACGCCTCGCGCCCCGGCCAAGCAACTGGCGGCGCTGCGATTGCCGACCTTGCTGCTGGCGGCCGCGCAGGACGAGTTGTTCAATGCGCAAGCGATGCAGCGCTTCGTCGAACAGCATGGCAACGCCCAAACCGCCTTTGGTTTGCTTGAAGGCAGCACGCATTTATCGTGCGTATTTGATGCCCACGGCCCGGTTCTTCAACATATCTCACGCGCGTTCGCTCTCGGAGCTGGTGAGGGGCTGGCGGGCGAGAGGTTTTAACGTCCACCCGGCGTTTTCCGCGATCCTCCCATATCCTTTCATGACGCTTTACCGCTATGCTAAACATAGAATGGCCCGTGAATATGAAAAGGATGAATCATTTTGGCAGGAAGTAGCTTACTCACTCTCATCGACGACATCGCCTCGTTGCTGGACGATGTCTCTTTAATGAGCAAGATGGCGGCAAAAAAAACCGCCGGGGTGCTGGGGGACGATCTGGCGCTCAACGCGCAGCAGGTCACCGGCGTTAAAGCCGACCGTGAACTGCCGGTGGTGTGGAGCGTCGCCAAAGGCTCGTTGATCAACAAGGCGATCCTGGTGCCATTGGCGCTCTTGATCAGTGCCTTCGCGCCCTGGGCGATTACGCCGCTGCTGATGGTGGGCGGCGCCTACCTGTGCTACGAAGGGTTCGAAAAGGTGTTCCACAGCCTGAGCCACGGCAAGCCGGCGCAGGAGGAGAAATCGGACGGGCCCGGCGCCAATGAGGATGCCGCAGCCTATGAGAAGCGCAAGGTGAAAGGGGCGATACGCACCGACTTTGTGCTGTCCGCCGAGATCATCGCCATCACGCTGGGCACCGTCGCCGGCGCCACCTTCAGCCAACAGGTGATCGTCTTGTGCGGCATCGCCGTCGTGATGACGCTCGGCGTGTACGGCATTGTTGCCGGCATCGTCAGGCTGGACGATCTGGGGCTGTATCTGAGCCGCAAAGGCAGCGCGTTGGCGCGCGCCATCGGCAGCGGCATCGTGCGCGCCGCGCCTTATCTGATGAAAACGCTGTCGATCGTCGGCACTGTCGCCATGTTTATGGTCGGCGGCGGTATTCTGACCCATGGTTTGCCGCCGGTGCATCACCTGTTCGAAGATTGGGCCTCGTACACCACCGTGGTGCCGACGTTTGGCCATCTTTTGCAGGGTGTGGTTCCGGCCCTGCTGAACGTGGCGTTCGGGCTGGTGGCCGGCGGCGTGGTGCTGGCGGTGGTATCGGCGCTGGGGGCGGTACGCGCGCGTTTCAAGGCATGATGAAAAGTCTCGCCCCGGAAGGGGCGGGACGTATTAAGCGCATTAAAAGATCAGTTTGAGAACGCCGGTAATCGTCAACAAACCCACGATAAAGATGATGGCGACTATCCACAGAATAATTTTCATTTGATTCTCCCTTACCGGTTAAAGGTGGCGCGCGATTGGCGCTAACTCAATGAAATCACTCTTCACTATAGACGCTAACTCCCTATCGTGCGTCGCCATGCCTTCAAGGATGCTGATTGTCGCCCGCGCCCAGCGCGCGCTGCATGATGTGGGTGTCGCGCCATTCCCCCAGCTTGAATCCCACGGCCTTTAACGTCCCGACGCTGGTAAAGCCGAGCGACTGGTGCAGCGCCAGCGAGCCGCGGTTGGCGGCGGAATCACCGACGATCGCCAGCATCTGGCGCCAGGGACCTTGCTCGCAGCGGGCGATCAGCGCGCTCAGCAGCGCCTTGCCGACGCCTTTGCCCTGCTGCCCTTCGGCGATATACACCGAGTCTTCCACGGTAAAGCGATAGGCCGGCCGGGGGCGATACGGCGTGGCATAGCAGTAGCCCACAATACGGCCTTCACTTTTCGCCACCAGCCAGGGCAGCCCGGCTGCTTGCACCTTGGCCAGCCGCAGCTGCATTTCCGCCAGCGTCGGCGGTTGTTCTTCAAACGAGGCGGCTCCGTGCAGCACGTGGTGGGTGTAAATACGCTGCACGGCGGCTATATCGTCCGGCGTGGCGTCAAGGAGGCTGAGTACGGGAGCGGAGAGCGTCATGGTGATGGCTGTTTACCTTGAAAATCAGCGGATAAACGCCATTATGCGCGCCGCTTGCCGCCGGGGTAAATCGGGTTTTCTTATGGTGAGATAAGAAAACCCTATGGGGTCGTCAACCGCGCATCAGCCGGGGTAGAAAGGCTGAGGGGGCAAGAGCGGAAAGATAAGAAATCGGTGGGCGCTTGATAGGCAAAAGCCCAGCTGGATGGCTGGGCTTCGCAGGTCCCTGAAAGGGAGGGTATAGCATAAGGGCCTTTATCGGCTACGGCGACAATTTCACCTGATTTGTCTGTTTTGTCAACAACAGCGTACTGGTCAGAACAGCATATTTTTGGCATTGATCGACTTAATGACGGCGCGTTGTGTGTCAGCAACAAGCTCGCGCGACAGACACTGGGTAAGAAAGCCTCTCTCTTTACGGGCTCTGTTCAGCCGTTGGCGGCTGACTTGCTGCACCAGATCGCCCTTTGCCCAGCGGGTTTGCGGATGAAAGAATCTCATATCTTCGATGAGTTCACGCGTAATTTCGATGTGCAATCCCCGTTCGATCTTGTTCGAATCTCTGGTGGTCGACAGCGGTACGATAATGCAGGCGTTGCCGTTAATTTTGCCATTTAACACAACAACTAAACGGTTCTTCACCATTTCTGGTGGAATGTGGCCATCATAAAAGCCGGCTTCATGCGGTTGGCAGACTGATAGGGGAGAGTTGCCATAGTTGCACTCAAGAATTTCCCCGACCTTGGGGGCAAATTTGATCGGCATCGAGACACTCCTTTGTTGTGAACAATCCGTGTTATGGAGGAATGAGCATGCGGGCGTTTTGCTTTTAGAGAAAGGTGTGGCGTAAGGAAACGGGGAATGAAAGTGAAATATTGCGGATTCGTACGCAGAATCCGCCTTGATGGTGGCCGAATTTACCAGCCTTTCACCGCGCCGCCGTTGAAGATTTTCTCGGCGGCCTTGGCCACTTCGTCCGACTCATAGGCCTTGATGAAGTTCTGCACGTTCGGCGCGTCCTTGTTGTCTTCGCGGGTGACGATGATGTTGGTGTACGGCGAGTCTTTATCCTCGATGAAGATACCGTCTTTGGTCGGCGACAGGCCGGTCTGGTTGATGTAGGTGGTGCTGATGACGGCGACGGTGACTTTCGGATCGTCCAGTACGTGCGGCAGCTGCGCGCCTTCCAGCTCCATGATCTGGTAATGATGCGGGTTGGCGCTGATATCCAGCGCGGTAGGCAGCAACCCTTTGCCAGGCTTCAGGCTAATCAGCCCGGTTTTTTCCAGCAGCAGCAGGGCGCGCCCCAGGTTGGTCGGATCGAGCGGGATGGCGATCACCGCGCCGTCCGGCAGCTCTTTCAGCGATTTTATCTTTTTGGAGTAGCCGGCCATCGGGAAGACGAAGGTATTGCCGACCGCCACCAGCTTATAGCCGTGATCTTTGTTTTGCTGTTCGAGGAATGGGCGGTGCTGGAACACGTTGGCGTCCAGTTCTCCCTTGTCGGTGGCGTCGTTCGGCAGCAGCGAGCCGCTGAAGCCGACCAGCTCGACGTCCAGCCCGTATTTCTCTTTCGCCACCTGCCTGGCGACTTCCGCCACGTCCTGTTCCGCGCCGTTGATGACGCCGACTTTGATATGGTTTTGGTCGGTTTTTTGGTCGCAGCCCTGAAGCGCCAATACGGCGGCGAAGGCCGCCGCCAGAGGGGTGATACGCCAGCGTAAGGTCATCGAACTCTCCCTGAAAAGAACAATAAAATCAGTTGGTTTTTGTTCTTACAGCTAAGCCTGAACTGCCGATGAAGTCAAACGCTCGTTCAGCATAAACGGCTATAGCTTATAGCCGTTATGCGGTGGGGGATTATCGGCTGAGCGAACGCAGCACGACGATGCCCGGCGTAGCCATCACGTAATCCATAAAGGGCGAATCGACCACCCGCATGTTGGTTTTGCGCGAAGAGGCGTTGCGCAGCACCGGGCCGTTGTCGGTCATGACGAAGATGCCGGTATGGGTCACGTCCAGCCCGGCGAGGTTGGTGTAAATGCCGATGTAGTCGCCGGTGCGCAGCTGGGCCAGTACCTTGTCGTCGACGCGGTCGCTGGGGATATAGGTCACGCTGCGCTGTACGTCGGGCAAGCCGGGCAGGTAGCTGCCGCCGTCGGCTTTCTGATTGAGGTTTTTCACGAGGCTGACGGCGTGCGGGCTGAGCTGGGCGGTGATGTCTTCGGCCACTTTTTTCGGCCGCTGCGCCCAGTCGGTGAAGAAGTGTTTGCGCTGCGGGAAGGCGATTTTGCCGTCGACATAGCGGATGTCCACCAGGCGCTGAACGAACTCGGCTTCGCTGCGGGCGGTGCTGAGCGCTTCGACATAATCGATGTAGGTGAAGCAATCCAGCCCGCGGAAGTCGATCACCAGTTGCTCGGGCGTGCTCTGCGAGCCGATCAGGCGGTTGGCGAGGTAGGGCGTGCCGAGGAATTCGCGCGAAATCAAATCGACGGTGCGGCCATGCGGCTGCACGGCGGGCCAACCGGCGCGCAGCGCGAGGATCTCACGCAGCTTGCTGCGGGTGCTGTCATCCATCTGCGGTTGCAGGTTCGGCGGCGAAACGGCGGCGTCGGTCGGCGGCGTTGCGGGGGTGACGGCGGTGGGGCGATCGGCGCATCCGCTCATGGCGATAGCTAACATCAGTAAAACAGCCTTGTTCTTGTTCATACGGCCCTCCATGGGTGTCGCTGGTTTATCAGAGTAAGTGATAACAGTTCTCATCCGATGGTAGGGGTTAAAAAGTAAACATAGCCTCAATGGCAATCGATAAATCAGTAACCGATTTCGCTATTGAACGGCAAATACCAGAACAGCGCGATTTCGTGATCGGCGATCTCCGGCTCGGCGCGGTACAGCAAACGATCGATGCCGCCGAGAATAAACCCGTAATGCTGGTAGCAGCGGCAGGCCGCCAGGTTGTTGTTCTGCGTTTCGAGCATCATACCTGAGGTTTCCTGCTGCCGCGCCCACTGTTTGGCGCAGTCCAGCAGCGCCCCGGCGATGCCCTGACGGCGCGCGTCAGCGCTGACGGCGATCTCGTCGATCAGGGTGTAACCGTTCCAGTTTTTGCTCAGCGTAATATGGCCAACGGCGTCGTCCTGGCGATACGCCAGGAAGGTCACGCTGTCTTCGTTGGCGAACGGCGCCAGCGGATACTGCTTGCGAAACGGTGCCACCGGGCGGGTTGGCCAGCTGTCCACCGGGCTGTCGAACTGCGGCAGGGCGTAACAGGCGATGGTGAAGCTGAAATCGCCGCGGGCCAGATAATCGTCGGGCAACGTCTCAATGGCCGCGATGCGGACGGCCGGGGTCATTATGGCAGCTCCCGCAGCAGACGCGCCGGGTTGCCGGCGTAGATCCCCTTGCGGGTGATGTCGCGGGTCACGACCGCCCCGGCGCCGATCACCGCGTCGCTGCAGATCTCCACCGCCAGGATCGTGGCGCCGGAGCCGATGGACACCCGATCGCCGATGCAGGTGCGCCCCCAGCTGGCCGGATCGGCATTGGGCGCGCCGTCTTTGAACAGATCGTTGGCGAAGGTGACGCCGTGGCCGACAAAGCACGCTTCGCCGAGGGTGACGTATTCGCAGATAAAGCTGTGCGACTGAATTTTACTGCGCGCGCCGATGCTGACGTGGCGCTGGATCTCGACGAACGGGCCGACGAAGACATCGTCACCGAGCCGGCAACCGTACAGATTGCAGGGTTCGATCACGGTAACGTTGCGCCCGGCTTCGACGTCGACGATCCCCGCCTGGCGGGTGGTGATAACGGATGACATGACCTTCCTCACAGCCTGGTTTTCATGGTGGGAGTATAAGACAAAGCGCCGCGGCGTTGCGCTTTCCGCACGTTTTTTCGCCGAAAGACTATAATTAGCACAGGGGAGAGAGCCCCGTGGCCGCAATCCTCGCACGGGTAGCAGTCCGTCAGAGGTGTGAAATTCGTTCGCCGATCGCGGCCTACGGCGAGATTGGAGGTGTCTCATGGTCAGTCATGTTTGGGGACTTCTGGCGCATCCCAGCGCCGAGTTCGAACAGATCAAAAGCGAGAATGAAAGCGTCTCGCACCTATACACCCATCACGTGTTGCTCTTGGCAGCCATCCCGGTGGTCTGCGCCTTTATCGGCACCACCCAGTTGGGCTGGCTCTCCGGCGAGGGACATGCCATCAGGCTCGACATGTTTACCGCGCTTTATACCGCCGTGGCGTTCTACCTGCTGATGCTGGCGGGCGTAGCGGCCATGGGGAAAGTCATTCACTGGATGGCGCGGCGTTATGAATCGCGCCCCAGCCTGCACCGCTGCATGGTGTTCGCCGGCTACGTGGCGACCCCGATGTTCCTCAGCGGGATTGTGGCGCTCTATCCGGTCGTCTGGCTGTGTCTGTTTGTCGGCATTATCGGCCTGTGCTATTCGGGCTATCTGCTGAATCTGGGGATCCCGCACTTCCTGAATATCGACAGTAAGGAAGGGTTCATCTTCTCCAGCTCGACCTTCGCTATCGGCATCCTGTTGCTCGAGCTGCTGCTTGGGGTGACGGTGCTGCTGTGGGGGTACGGTTCCTGGTTGTTCTGAGTTAACGGCTGTTGTTATCGCCCCCGCGCCGCTGGAACGGCGCGGGGGCTTTTGCTTTTATGCGTGGCGGAAAACCAGCATCACGCCGAGCACGATGCCCGCCATCCCCAACAGGCTCAGCGCGGCCAGCGCGTGGCCGAGCAGCAGATAATCCAGCAGGGCGGTCACCGCCGGGATCAGATAGAACAGGCTGGTGACCTGCACCAGGTTGCCGCGCTGGATCAGGCGATACAGCAAGAACGTCGCCAGCACCGAGATCACCACCGCCATCCACAGCAGCGGCAGCACGAACTCAGGCCGCCAGTCGACCCGCAGCGGCTCAAACGGCAGCGCCAGCGTACACATCAATAGCCCGATGGCATACTGCAGCGGCAAGACCGCCAGCGGCGGCTGCGTCATGCCCTTTTGCAGCAGGGTGCCGGCGGTCATGCTCCCCAATGCGATAAAGGCGAACAGCATGCCGCTCGGCGAGAAATGAGCCACCATCAGGCTTTGGTACACCACCAGCGTCAGCCCGGCCATCGCCAGCGCCAGCCCGAATGCGCGCAGCCCGGTGCAGCGCCGTTCGGTGATGAACTGGGTGAGGATCGGCTGTACGCCGAGCAATGTGGCCAGCACGCCGGGCGTAATGCCCTGTTCCAACGCCAGCAGATAGCAGATCTGATAGCTGCCGATCATCAACACGCCGATCAGCGCGACGCGCCGGCGGGTGCCGGGGGCGGGCAGGCACTGGCGCCGCCACAGGCCGATGGCCAACAGCACCGCCAGCGCGATGGCGCAGCGGAAGAACAGAAAAGCGAAGGCGGAGGCGTGCTCCAATCCCCAACGGGAGAAGATCGCGCCGCTGCTCCAGAGCAGGACGAACAGCGTAGCCAGGCCGGCATTGGCCCAGAGAGAAGGTAATCGCATATCAATTTCACCTGTCGTGAAAATTACAGGCTCCGGCGCGCGCGGCGGTCTACGCCTGAACGCAACAGATCACTAAGCCGGAGGTAAAAAGTCGGTTTGGCTTAACGCACAACCACAAGGCGTGGCGGGTAAGCGGCAACCGCAGAAACGACAGAAGAAACGGCGGGTGGGGCAGAGGAAGCACACAGCAAAACGACGGCCGGAACGGTCGCGTTTGTCGGATCTGTACTGTGCGCCAGATAGGTCATGTGAGTTCCTGAAAATCGGGATTGAGACGAATCGCTTCAAACATAACCAAGTTCAGCGGGGCGTGCAATCGGAAATCACAGAGATATTAATGATAATGAAAATCATTATCATTAATAAAAAGGTGTGCTATGTTGCTTTAACCACGCCGTTTTGACGCAGGGCGTGGCTTGCCCTCTGCCTTGCTTCACGCAGCGCGTGCGGCATAAGAGTTTGCGATTCGCTTTTGCAGAAGGCGAGCAATCGTGGTAAAAACACTGGTATGTTATAATATAACAATTTATGCATGATGAATTCAGCTCACGACATCCTCCATGTTGATGGAGTTAGCCTGACCGGCCACGGCGGGGCATTGATACTCGACAACATCCATTTCGCGCTCCGCGCCGGTGAGAAGCTGGCGGTGATCGGCCCCAACGGCAGCGGCAAGTCCAGCCTGTTGCGCACCCTGATCGGCGAAACGCGGCCGGACAGCGGCGGCATTTACTGGCGAGGGCGCGCCTTGTCCGCGTGGCCGGCGGCGGAGCGCGCCAGAAGCATCGCCTTTCTGGCGCAAAACGATCTGCCGGATTTGCGGCTTTCGGTTGAGGATTACGTGGCGTTGGGCCGTTTACCGCATGGCGAACGCTCTGCGACGGGAAAGCGCATCGTTGATGAGGCCATCGGGGAAACCGGGCTGGCGCCGCTCAGGCACCACCCGTTGGGGCGGCTCTCGGGCGGCCAGCGCCAGCGCGCCGCACTGGCCCGGGCGTTGGCGCAGTCTCCCGAGCTGTTGTTGCTGGATGAACCGACCAATCATCTCGATCCGCCCGGGCGCTCGGCGCTGCTGTCGTTAGTGAAAAATAAAGATATCGCCGTGATTGCGGTGCTGCACGATTTGCCCGTGGCGGAGGCGTTTGCCGATCGGATCCTGGTGCTCAACGAAAGCCGCCAGGTAGCCTGTGGTACGCCCGAGGCGGTGTTGCAGACCCCGGTGATTTTGCCGGTGTTCGGCATGAACAGTTTCAAGGTGGCGCACCCCGTCAGCGGGAAAACGCTGCGTATTTTTGACGTTCCCCATTGCGCTTGATAAACCAGAGAGAAATATGAACACACGCGTATTCCCCCTGCTCCTGCTCCTGCTGCTGGCCGGTGGGGCGGCGGCGGCCGAAAAATTTCCCGTCACCATAGACAGCTGCGGTTCGCCGATCGCCTTCAACCAGGCGCCTCAACGCGCCGTCATCAACGACATCAACATGGCCGAGATGGCTTTTGCGCTCCATCTGCAGGATCGCATTGTCGGGCTGACCGGCATCACCGGCTGGTACAAACTGACGCCCGACTTCAAGGCCGCGATGGGCGCCATTCCCGAACTGGCGCCGAAATATCCCGCTTTGGAAACGTTGCTGGCGGCGCAGCCGGATTTCTTCTTCGCCGGCTGGAATTACGGCATGAAGATCGGCGGCGACGTCACGCCGGAGAAGCTCGCCCCGTTCGGCATCAAAACGCTGGTGTTGAGCGAGAGCTGCGTGCAGGCCGGCGGGCGGCCGCAGAAGGCCGATATGAACCTGCTGTATGACGATGAGCTAAAGCTCGGCAAGATTTTCGGCAAGCCGCAAGAGGCAGCCGCGTTGGTTGAAGGCTGGCGCCGCCGGTTAGCCGCGCTGCCAGTCAGGCCGGCGGGTCAGACGCCGCTTAAGGTGTTCGTCTATGACTCGGGGGAGGAGAAGCCTTTTACCAGCGGCAAATACGCCATGCCGACGGCGATCATCGAAGCGGCGGGCGGCCGCAACGTGATGGACGGTTTGCCGGCGAGCTGGACGACGGCGTCCTGGGAGGCGGTGGCGGCGGCCGAGCCCGACTTCATTATTCTGCTGGATTACCAGACCGGTTCGGGGGCCGATGCGCTGCGGCGTTTCCTCGAATCTCACCCGTTGATGAAATTGACCCCCGCGGTACGGCACCACCGTTATCTGAAACTGCAGTATGCGGAGCTGACGCCGGGGCCGGCCAACATCGGCGCGGTGGAAAAGCTGGCGCGGGCGCTGTACGCGCCGGAGGCTGAATGAACTCGCCGACCCGGCGATTTATGCTGCTCGCGCCGCTGGCGCTGTCGGTATTGTGTGGGCTAATGATCTGGAGCCTGCAGCTGGGCAGCGTCGCGCTGTCATGGCGGCAGGCGTTGGCGGCGTTAGGGTTCGGTTCGGCGCCCCTCTCCGGCATGCTGGATACCATCGTCGTGCAACTGCGAATGCCCAGAGCCCTGTTGGCGGCGTTGACCGGCGCCGGGCTGGCGATGACCGGCGCGTTGCTGCAGACCACCACCCGCAATGAGCTGGCCGATCCTTTTCTGTTTGGGCTCTCCTCCGGCGCCTCCGCCGGCGCGGTGCTGGTCATCACGCGCTTCGGCGATGCGCTGGGCGCGCTGACGTTGCCGCTGTCCGCTTTCGCCGGCGGCATTTTGTCCGCGATGGCGGTGATGATCCTGTTTCGCGTCAGCCGGGTCAGGCGCGCCGAGCAGCTGATCGTCTGCGGCCTGGCGGTCTCGTTTTTGTTCAGCGCGCTCACCAGCTACCTGGTGTTTTCCGGCGATCAGCGGGCGGCCGGTTCGGTGTTGTTCTGGTCGCTGGGCGGGCTGGGGCTGGCGCGTTGGGATAATCTGTTCATTCCGTTGGCGAGTTTCGTGCTGCTGGCCGGGTTTACGGCGCTGCGTTGGCGGGCGCTGGACGCGCTGCTGGCGGGCGAGCACACCGCCCATTCGATGGGGGTCAACGTCGCGCGCCTGCGCACCGAGACCTTTCTGTGCTGCGCACTGTCCACGGCGTTTCTCGTTTCGCTGACGGGCGTGATCGGTTTTGTCGGGCTGATGGTGCCTTATCTGGCCCGGCGCCTGGTGGGCGTGCGCCACCGCTTGTCCGTGCCGATGTGCGGCCTGCTGGGGGCGATGCTGCTGACCGGCGGCGACATGCTCAGCCGCAGCCTGATCCCCAATCAGGAGCTGCCCATCGGCATCATTACGGCGGGGCTGGGGGGCGCGTTCATCGTCTCCTTGCTGCTGCGCGCGGAACGCTGAATGGGCCATTGAAGGTCAACAGGAAGGTGAGGTGGCCCGCGTCGGCAGGCCAATCGGGCGCTCTTAGCGGGGGGCTTCGGCCCAGCCTTTGCGTTTGCTGGTTTTGCCGATGCCGGGGTTGAAGCTGTTGGTCGGATCGGCGGTGCGGTAGAACGCCTGCAGATCCGGTTTGGCGTGGTACAGGTGGCCGACATTATGCTCCGCCGGGTACTCGGCGCCGCGCCGGTTGAGGATCTCGAGCATCTTTTCTTTCAGTGCATGGCTGTCCACGCCTTTTTTCACCACGTAGTCCTGGTGGAAGACGTGGCACATAAAGTGGCCGTAATACAGCTTATGCACCAACTGACTGTCGATTTCCGGCGGCAGCGTTTCGAACCAGTCGGTGTCGTTGCGGCGCAGGGCGATGTCCAGCGCCAGAATATCCTCCACCTTGTCGGCGTGCACCGCGTGGTAGCGCACCGCGGCGCCGGCGGCGGCGAAGCGGTGCAGGAAGGCCTTTTTGCCTTCGTCAGGCGTGCAGGCGAAGAAGGCGCCTTCGGCCTGGGCGAAATAGTCGGTCAGGTAGCGCTGCGCTTCGTCTACGCCGGGGCCGGCCATCTTCAGCAGCAGATGGTGTTCGAAACGTTCGCGGTATTCCTTCATGCGTTTCGGCAGGTGGCTCGGCGCCAGATGGCTCAGGCCCTGCATCAGCCGATCGGTCAGGTTGTGCGGCAGCAGCGGCAGCTTGTTGAGGCTGGCGTCCATGCGGCCTTTCAGGGTGAAGAAGCGCGGCATCTGATCGGTGCCGAGCTTGTCGATCATCATGAAGGTGTCTTTGCCGTACACCTCGGCGATGTCGAAGATATCGCGGTGCATGTATTCACCGGCCACCGGCAGGTTTTCGAATTTGCTCAGCATGTGGCGGCGCAGTTCGGTCAGCACCGCGGTGTCGTTGGTGCCGATATAGAACACCTGCTCTTTGCCCTCTTTCTCGAAGGTGTCAAGCCGCACCGCGAACACTGCCAGCTTGCCGGCGCAGCCGGAAGCTTCGTACAGGCGGCGTTTGTCGGCGTTGAAGCGGGAAGGGGTGTCGGCATCGACGTCGCGCACCCGGCTGGCGTATTCGTTATCCGAGGCGCGCAGCTCACCGTATTCGACGTCCTCCGGGCGATAGTCGCCTTTTTCCAGCCGGGTGAGGATCTCTTCCGGCGTGTCGCCAAGCCGGATGCCCAGATGGTTCACCAGGCGCAGCTGGCCGTCTTCCCCCAGCTGGGCGTACAGTGCCATTTCGGTATAGGCCGGGCCGCGTTTCACCAGCGAGCCGCCGGAGTTGTTGCACACGCCGCCGATCACCGAGGCGCCGATGCAGGAAGAGCCGATCACCGAATGCGGTTCGCGGCCGTAGGGTTTGAGCAATTTCTCGAGGTGGTGCAGGGTGCTGCCGGGAAAACCGACCACCTGCTTGCCGTTGTCCAGCACCTGAATATGATCGAGGCGCAGGGTACTGACGATGACGATATCACGGTCATAGTCGTTGCCGCTGGGGGTTGAGCCCTCGGTCAGGCCGGTATTGGCGGCCTGCATGATGACGATTTTGTCGGCGGCCACGCAGGCCTGCAGAATGCGCCACAGCTGCAGCAGGCTGGTGGGAAACACCACCGCCAGCGCCTGGCCTTCGCCGGAGCGGAAGCCCTTGCGATAACGCTCGGTGTTGCGATCGCCGGTCAACAGCTGCGGGCCGCCGACGATGTCCTTAAGCTGATTGATAAACGTCTGATTGCCTGACTGCATGCTGCCTGTCTCCCTGTCATCCCCGTCGCCTTAACCGCGGCGCCGGAGTGCCGCGCAATAAGCTAAGAGGTTATCAATTAAATAACTTATTAAGCTATCAGCTTGGTGGGCTAATGGCTTGCGGGTTTAGTAGCGCTCGGCGTAGCCGGCCTGGCGCTCTTCGTCGCGCAGCGTCAGGATTTCCACGCCGTCGGCGGTGACCGCCACGGTGTGCTCCCACTGCGCCGACAGTTTTTTGTCGCGCGTCACCACCGTCCAGCCGTCTTTCTTCTGCTTGATGCGGCGGTCGCCCTGATTGATCATCGGCTCGATGGTGAACACCATGCCTTCCTGCAGCGCCATGCCGCTGCCGGGTTGACCGTAGTGCAATACCGCCGGCTCTTCGTGCATGTCGCGGCCGATGCCGTGGCCGCAATACTCCCGCACGATGCTGTAGCCGGCCTGCTCGGCGTGCCGCTGGATGGCGTGGCCGATATCGCCCAGGGTGGCGCCCGGTTTGACCGCGCGAATGCCCTGCCACATCGATTCATAGACGTTGTTCACCAGCCGTTTGGCCAGCGGCGTCACCTGGCCGATGCAGTACATCTTGCTGGAGTCGGCGATATAGCCGCCGTTTTCCAGCGTGATATCCACGTTGACGATCATGCCGGAACGCAGGATTTTGCTGGCCGACGGCACCCCGTGGCATACCACGTCGTCCACGGAGGTGTTGAGCACATAGGGGAAATCATACTGCCCCTTGCTGGCCGGGCGCGACTTCAGCTCTTCGACGATAAACGCCTCGGCGCGGTCGTTGATCTCCATGGTGGAGATGCCTTCGACGATGACTTCATCGAGCATAGCAAACACTTTGGCCAGCAGGGCGCCGGAATGGCGCATTTTGGCAATCTCTTCCGGCGTTTTAATCACAATCTGTTTCACCCGACAATCTCCTTCAGCGTCAGCGCGTTATCTTTCATCATTTTTTTTACCAGTTGCGGGTAGGTCAGTTCCGGATGGAACTCCGCCAGCATGCCGATCTTGATCCAGTACTCGGCCTGCGCGTTGATCGAACGCGTCATGGTCAGGCTGGCGAGGCGCAGATCGTCATGCAGCGCGTCCGAAATTTTTACGATGCCCATCGGCGTCTCCATAAATGAACAATATACGAAGTGTATACGTTTTGGATGGTCGCGATGTGGCATTCTGTGGCGTAAGAAGATTCTGGCAACAACGATTGCCGCCGCCAGGCAATGCGTTTATTGTGATAAACGACTTTTTTGCCATGATTTTTCAGAAGGATTTAAGGCGTGACTAAACTACGTGTTGGGGTGATTTTTGGCGGTAAATCGGCGGAGCATGAGGTGTCGCTGCAGTCGGCCAAAAACATTGTGGATGCAATCGACAAAGAGAAGTTTGACGTCACGCTGCTGGGGATCGACAAACAGGGGCAGTGGCACATCAACGACGCCTCCAACTATCTGCTCAATGCCGAGAACCCGGCGCTGATCGCACTGAACCGCTCGAACAAGAACGTGGCGCTGATCCCGGGCCAGGAAAAGCAGCAGCTGATCGAAGCGGGCAGCGCCGGCGCGCTGGGCCAGCTAGACGTCATCTTCCCGATCGTGCACGGCACGCTGGGGGAGGATGGTTCTCTGCAGGGGTTGCTGCGCATGGCCAATATGCCGTTCGTCGGCGCCGGCGTGCTCGGCTCGGCGGTCAGCATGGATAAAGACGTGACCAAGCGCCTGCTGCGCGACGCCGGGCTGGCGGTGGCGCCGTTCGTCACCCTGACGCGCGCCAACCGCGCCGGGTTCACGTTTGAGCAACTGAGCGAGCGCCTCGGCCTGCCGCTGTTCGTCAAGCCGGCCAACCAGGGCTCGTCGGTCGGGGTCAGCAAGGTGGAAAACCGCGCCGAGTTTGACGCGGCGGTGGCGTTGGCCTTCAGTTTCGATCACAAGGTGCTGGTGGAGTCGGCGATCGTCGGCCGCGAGATCGAGTGTGCGGTGCTGGGCAACGACGATCCGCAGGCCAGCGTATGCGGCGAGATCGTGCTGAGCGACGCTTTCTACTCCTACGACACCAAATACATCAATGAGCAGGGCGCTCAGGTGGTGGTGCCGGCGGCGATCGCGCCGGAAGTGAGCGACCACATCCGCGAGGTGGCGCTGAAGGCGTTCCGCGCGCTGGAGTGCTTCGGGTTGGCGCGGGTGGATGTGTTCCTGACG
This sequence comes from Serratia sp. CY81684, assembly GCF_052166595.1. Classification (NCBI taxonomy): domain Bacteria; kingdom Pseudomonadati; phylum Pseudomonadota; class Gammaproteobacteria; order Enterobacterales; family Yersiniaceae; genus Serratia; species Serratia sp. CY81684. The sequence goes on from NZ_JBJNOO010000001.1 coordinate 428,543, forward strand.
CCGGACAACCAGGTGGTGATCAACGAAATCAACACGCTGCCGGGCTTCACCAACATCAGCATGTATCCCAAGCTGTGGGCTGCCAGCGGCGTCAGCTACCAGGCGCTGATCACGCGCCTGATCGAATTGGCGCTGGAGCGCCACCAGCAGGATCGCGCGCTGAACAGCTCGGTGTTCGATCGCTAAACGCGGCAGGGGGCGGCGGTGCCGCCCCCGTCCATCACTTCACCGTCACGTCGATGTCGCCGAAATACTTCTTCGACAGCGCCGCCACCGTGCCTTGCTGTTTCACTTTGGCGATGGCGGCATCCAGTTTCTTCTTCAGCGCCTCATCCCCTTTGCGCAGGCCGAAGGCAATGCCTTCACCGAGGATTTTGTCGTCGCGCACCGCCTCGCCGACGAAGGCGAAGCCCTTGCCGTCCGGCTGCGACAGGAAGCCGCTTTGCCCCGACGGCGCCATCACCAGCGTGGCGTCGAGCCGACCGGCCGCCAGATCGAGATAAACCTGATTCTGATCCTGGTAAGACACCACATCCACGCCCGCCGGCGCCCAATGGGTTTTGGCGTAAATCTCCTGAATCGAGCCTTGCAGCACGCCCACGTGTTTGCCCGCCAGCGCTTTGGCGTCCGGCAGCAGGCCGCTGTCGGCCTTGGCGATCAGGCGGTTCGGCACCTGATAGATGGCGTCGGTAAAGGCGATCGCCTGGCGCCGCTGTTCGGTCACGTTCATCGCCGAGTTGATGGCGTCGAACTTGCGTGCCTGCAGCGCCGGGATCAGGCTGTCGAACGAGGTTTCCACCCAGCTGCATTGCAACTGCGCGGCGGCGCACACCGCGTCGCCCAATTCAATGTCGAACCCTTCCAGTTTGCCGCTGGCGGATTTGGATTCGAACGGCGGATACAGCGCTTCCAGACCGAAGCGCAGGCTGTTTTCCGCCGCCAGAGAAGAGCCGGCGGCCAGCAGGCATCCGGCGGCGAACAGCGTTTTCAAAGCTTTCATAGGCAGTGCCCCTTTCCCATGGTCGGACAAAAAATTACACCTGGCTCAGGCGGCGCGCGCCTTCCAGCAGGGTCTCGTTATCTTTGGAAAAACTCAGCCGAATAAGGCCGGTATCGGTGCCGTCGCTGTAGAACGCCGACAGCGGGATCGTCGCCACCTTCGCTTCGCGGATCAAGCGCACGGCGAAATCATTGTCGCTTTCGTGACTGAAGCCGCTAAAGCGGGCCAGCATGAAGAAGCTGCCGCGGCTGGGCAGCAGCTCAAAGCGCGAATCCAGCAGGGCGCGGGCCAGCAGATCGCGCTTTTGTTGGTAAAACGCCGCCAGCCCCAGGTAGCTCTGCGGGTTGGCGAGCGCGGCGGCGAAGGCGTGCTGCATCGGCGTATCGGCGGAGAACACCATGAACTGGTGCACCTTGCGGATCTCGTCCATCAGCGCCGCCGGCGCCAGGCAGTAGCCGACGCGCCAGCCGGTGACGTGGTAGGTTTTGCCGAACGACGACACGATCACGCTGCGTTCCGCCAGCTGCGGATAGCGCGCCATGCTGTGGTGAATTTCACCGTCGAACACCACGTGCTCGTAGACCTCGTCGGATAGGATCACGATGTCGGTGTCGCGGGTCAGGGCGGTCAGGCGGTCGATATCCTGCGCGTCAAACACCGCGCCGGTCGGGTTGTGCGGCGTGTTGACGATAATCATGCGCGTTTTGCCGTTGATGGCGGCGGCCACTTCGTCCCAGTCGACGCGAAAGTCCTGCAGCGACAGCTTGATCGCCACCGGCGTGGCGCCCTGCAGGCGCACGATCGGCGCATAGCTGTCGAATGCCGGTTCGAAATAGATCACCTCGTCGCCGGGGTGCACCAGCGCGCTGATCGCCGAGTACAGCCCTTCGCTGGCGCTGGCGATCACCGTGATTTCTTCGTCGGCGTCATAGCGCGCGCCATACAATCGTTCAGCTTTTTCCGCCAGAGCAGCACGTAACGCCGCCACGCCGCTCATCGGCGCGTATTGGTTATGACCTGCGCGCATGGCTTGCGCCGTTGCCTCGATCAGCTGCGGGTCACCGGCGAAGTTGGGCGCGCCCTGCGACAGGTTGAGGGCCTGATGTTCGGCGCTGAGTTGGCCAATGACGGTGAAGATAGTGGTGCCGACGTCCGGCAGCTTCGAGCGGGATGAGCAGGCGCTCTGCATGATGGGCTCCAGGCAAACAGGGAAGTGTTGAGCGATTAAGCATCAGCCGGCGTAGGCGGACAAGGGAAAGTTTGTCATACTTGCCATGCACTGTGATCATAGCTAATCGAGGCACGCTATGCCGATATCCCTGCCGTCGCTCGACGTATTGAAAACCTTCGTGGTGGTGGCGCAACGCCTTAACTTTACTCATGCCGCCCGGCAGCTGCACCTGACGCAGGGGGCGGTCAGTCGGCAAATCCTCGGGCTGGAACAGCGTCTGGGCTATCCGCTGTTCAGCCGCCAGGCGCGCGGTCTGGCGCTGACGCCGCAGGGCGCGCAGCTGCTGGCGCCGGTACAGCAGGCGCTGGGGCAGTTGGATGAAGCCCTGACGCGGGCCGCCGCTCCGCCGGGGGCGCTGCGCATCAAATGCCCGACCTGCGCCATGCGCTGGGTGCTGCCGCGCATCATTCGCCTGCAAAATGAACGGCCGGACATGCATATCGAGCTGACCGCCTCGGTGTCGCACGGCCTGGATTTCAGTACCGAGCAGTTTGACGCCGCGGTGGTGTTCGGCCGGCCGCCGGGTAAAAAGCTGACCGCGCACTCGCTGTTCGATGAAATCCTCACGCCTGTCTGCACGCCGACGTTCCTGCCGCCGGCGGCCCGGTTGACGGACTTGACGGACAAAACCCTGCTGCACCCGACGCGCGATCGGCGCGACTGGCTGCGCTGGCTGAAGGCGGCGGGCGCCGATGCGTTGCCGTCCGGCAAGGCCCAGCATTTCGATACCCTCGATCTGGCGATGAGCGCCGCGCTGCAAGGGTTTGGCATCGCCATCGGCGATCTGTGCCTGCTGGAGGAGGATATTCAGGCGCAGCGCATCGTCACGCCGTTCCCGCTCTGCGTCAGCAGCGGCGCGGCCTATTATTTGGTCTATCCTGAACGCACGGTGGCGCCGCCGACGTTAACCGCGCTGGTCGATTTTCTGGCGGCGGAGGCCGCCGACAGCCGCGCCCGGCTGCAGAATTACCTGCCGATAACCTGTAATGCTTTGTAAACATTAGCGATGCGAATTCCCTTGGCGATGAAACAGAGTGTGGCAAACTGTTTCTTCACTCCGATTAAACTCCGCGGCGTTGGCGGCGGAAACACGCCTGAGATAAAACAAGATGAAATGGCTTTGTGTGGTGAGTATGTTGTCCGGTCTGGCCCTCAGCCCGGCTTTTGCGCAGGAAACGCCGATAACGCAGGGCATTCACGCCCAGCAGCGCGACGCCTTCGTGTCCAATTTGATGAAGCAGATGACGCTGGAAGAGAAGATTGGCCAGCTGCGGCTGATCAGCGTCGGGCCGGATAACCCGAAAGAAGCGATCCGCGAGGGGATCCGCAAAGGGCAGATCGGCGCCATCTTTAATACCGTCACCCGGCCGGATATCCGGGTGATGCAAGATCAGGCGATGCAGCTCAGCCGCCTGAAAATCCCATTGTTCTTTGCCTATGACGTGGTGCACGGCCAGCGCACCGTGTTCCCGATCAGCCTGGGGCTGGCGGCCAGCTTCGATCTGGAAGCCATTGCGCTCAGCGCCCGCGTGGCGGCGCAGGAGGCCAGCGACGACGGCCTGAACATGACCTTCGCGCCGATGGTCGATATCACCCGCGATCCGCGCTGGGGCCGGGTCTCCGAAGGCTTCGGCGAAGACACCTGGCTGGTATCGAAAATCGCCAAGGTGATGGTCGATGGTTTCCAGAACGGCGATCCGGCCAAACCCGGTTCGGTGATGGCCAGCGTCAAGCACTTTGCATTGTACGGCGCCGTCGAAGGCGGCCGCGATTACAACACCGTCGACATGAGCCCGCTGCGCATGCATCAGGACTATCTGCCGCCTTACAAAGCGGCGGTGGACGCCGGCAGCGGCGGGGTGATGGTGTCGCTCAACTCGGTGAACGGCGTACCGGCCACCGCCAACCCGTGGCTGCTGAAAGATCTGCTGCGCGACCAGTGGGGCTTTAAAGGCATCACCATCAGCGACCACGGCGCGATCAAAGAGCTGATTAAACACGGCGTGGCCGCCGACGCGCGCGACGCGGTGCGCCTGGCGATCACCTCCGGCGTCGACATGAGCATGAGCGACGAGTTTTACGACAAATACCTGCCGGGTCTGGTGAAAGACGGGCTGGTGTCTGAAAGCGATATCGACCGCGCCTGCCGCGACGTGCTGAACACCAAGTACGACATGGGGCTGTTCACCAATCCTTACGTGCATCTGGGGCCGGCGGGTTCCGATCCGCAGGACACCAACGCCGAAAGCCGCCTGCACCGCGCCGAAGCGCGGGTGGTGGCGCGCAAGACGATGGTGCTGCTGAAGAACGATAAGCAGACGCTGCCGCTGAGCAAGCAGGCGACCATTGCGCTGGTCGGGCCGATGGCCGACAGCCAGCGCGACGTGATGGGCAGCTGGTCGGCTGCCGGGGTGGTCAAGCAGTCGGTCACCCTGCGCGAAGGGCTGGAGCGGGCGGTGGGCGACAAGGCGCGCATTCTGTACGCCAAGGGCGCCAACGTCACGCAGGATAAAGGCATCATCGACTATCTCAACGAGTATGAGCCGGCGGTGGCGTTCGATACCCGCTCGCCGCAGCAGATGATCGACGAAGCGGTGCAGGCGGCGAACAAGGCCGACGTGGTGGTGGCGGTGGTGGGCGAATCGCAGGGCATGGCGCACGAGGCTTCCAGCCGCGCCGACATCACTATTCCGCAGAGCCAACGCGATCTGATCGCCGCGCTGAAAGCCACCGGCAAGCCGCTGGTGCTGGTGCTGATGAACGGCCGCCCGCTGGCGCTGAGCTGGGAGAGCGAGCAGGCGGACGCGATGCTGGAAACCTGGTACAGCGGCACCGAGGGCGGCAACGCGGTGGCGGACGTGCTGTTCGGCGATTACAACCCGTCGGGCAAGCTGCCGATGACCTTCCCGCGCTCGGTCGGCCAGATCCCGATGTACTACAACCACCTGAACACCGGCCGGCCGTTCGGCAAGGAGAACCCGGGCAAGTACACCTCGCGCTACTTCGATTCGCCGAACGGCCCGCTGTATCCGTTTGGTTACGGCCTGAGCTACACCACCTTCAGCCTGTCGGATCTGAAGTTATCCAGCCCGACGATGGCGCGCAACGGCAAGTTAACCGCCAGCGTCACGCTGAAGAATACCGGCAAGTACGACGGCGCCACGGTGGTGCAGCTGTATCTGCAGGACGTCACCGCGTCGGTCAGCCGGCCGGTGAAAGAGCTGCGCAACTTCAAGAAAGTGACGCTGAAGGCCGGCCAGTCGCAGCAGGTTGAGCTGCCGATTAGCGAAGAGGATCTGAAGTTCTACAACGCCAGCCTGAAATGGGGGGCGGAGCCGGGCAAATTCAACGTGTTCGTCGGCCTGGATTCCGACAACGTGCAGGCGCAAAGTTTTACCCTGAAGTAACTTTTCCCCCTCTTTCACTGCGGTGGGAGAGGGGCACTATCCCTTTCCGCTCATGTCACCGGAGCTTGCCTCATGAAACGGTATCTGGACTGCAGCGCCAGCGATCTGGCCGATATCGGCAAAGCCGATCTGCTCTATGCCATCCGCGCCAGTGAAGGGCGCATTCTGGTCAGCGAAACCATTGCGGTCACTCAGCCGCTGCTCAATAACGTCACCAACGCCGAGCTGGCGGCCAGCCAGGGCGCCGATCTGCTGCTGTTGAATCTGTTCGACGTCGATCGTCCGCATATCGCGGGCCTGCCCGCCGACGTGCCGCCGCAGGAGGCGCTACGCACGCTGCAGCGGCTGACCGGGCGAGTGATCGGGGTGAATCTGGAGGCCGTCGATCCGGCCTTCGCCATCGAACATAACGATTTCTGGCAGATGACGGCGGGCCGCGCCGCCACCGCCGAGAATGCGCGCAAGCTGTATCAGCTCGGCGCGCGCATGCTGGTGCTGACCGGCAACCCGAACAACGGCGTCAGCAATCAGGCGATCGCCGCCGCGCTGAAAGCGATCCGCGAGGAAGTGGGCGATGAGATGGTGCTGGTGACCGGCAAAATGCACGGCGCCGGCATCGTGCGCGAAAGCGGCAGCCAACTGATCGGCGAGCAGGACATCGCGCTGTTTGTGGAGAACGGCGCGGACATCGTGCTGTTGCCGGCGCCGGGCACCATTCCCGGCATGTCGCAGGAGAAAGTGGCGGCGCTGATCGCCTTTGCCCAGCGGCAAGGGGCGCTGGCGATGACGGCGATCGGCACCTCGCAAGAGGGGGCCGATATGCAGACCGTGCGGCAGATTGCGCTGATGAGCAAAATGGCCGGCGCCGATCTGCACCATATCGGCGATACCGGCTATCTGGGGCTGGCGCTGCCGGAAAACATCTTCGCCTACAGCGTGGCGATCCGCGGCGTGCGCCACACCTACAGCCGCATGGCGCGCTCGGTGAACCGCTAAGCCTGGGGTTTTTGCGCCGTGACGATGCTGAAATAGCCGAGCGACGGCAGCACCTGAGCGGGCCCGAAGCCGACGTCGCGCAGCAGGTCGCCGATTTCCTTGCCGGAGTATTGGCGGCCCTGCGTCCATCCCATCATCATCAGGCTGTACCCCGCGGCGGCAGGCGGGCCGTCGCCGTCATCGTTGTACAGCACTTCGTGGATCACGATCCTGCCCCCGGGCGGGAGGGCCGCATAGCTCTTTTGCGCCAGGAAGCGGTTCTTGTTCATCGGCCAGTCGTGGAAAATATTGGAGTACAGGTGCAGATCCGCCGCCGGGTAGGGATCGCGCCACATATCGCCGCTGTGGGTGCCGATGCGCTGACTGAGGCCGTGATCGTGCGCGTAGTCGGCGGCGAGCGGGCACACCTCCGGCAGATCGAACACGGTGCACGTGAGCGCCGGCCAGTGGGTTGCCAGACTGATGGCATGGGCGCCGGAGGCGCCGCCGATATCCAGCGCCGTGCGGCAGGCACCGAGGGGCAACAGCGTAGGCCAAACGCTGGCCGAGCCCATGCTCAGGCTGTGCATGGCGTGGGTAAACAGCCGCATTCTGTCGGCGTCGAGCGTATGGGTTTCAAACAGCTCCTGCTCGCCGTACACCTGCGAGGCATTCTTTCTGATGGCGCTTTCCAGGTTTTTCAGCGTGAAAATCTCGCTGTTTTCAATCATCAAATCCCAAAAATAGCCGAAATAATGCGGGTTGTTTTTTAACAAAAAGGTTTCCGCTTCCGGCGTCAGAGAGAATGTTTCGCCGTCTCTGTCTATCAATTTCAATGCCACTAGCGCCATGACCAGCGTCTCTGCCGGGCGTCTTTCCACATTGGCCTGAGCGCATATATCGGTCAGGTTGCGGGGGCGCAATGCAATAAATTCAAAGATGCCCAGGCGGTGCGCAATAAGCGCCGCCGGATAGAGATATAAATTCATCGTGATATCGAGAATGGTTTTGTCGTCGCATTGCGGCGGCCGGACGGAATGGTTCATGTGAATCCCCTCCCACTAAGGCATGGCGCGTCTTAACAGGCTATGTTACGCCTGCGGTTTTAGCAAAGGGCGGGGGCGCGATTGACCGCAGGCCAACGCTTACGTTGTAAATAATTCCCTGGTGAGACTATTTTAAAATTGAATTGGGTGCGGTTAATGTCGAACGTAAAAACTGACGTCGGGCGGAGTAATAACCCCATCATGCATTTTTATTTTACTGGAGGTTAACTTAATCACAGTTATTAACGCGTTAGGGTTGTGTTAATCTGAGCCGCCGTTATACCGTACCGACATTCACATTATTTTTTGTGAATAATTCAAAGCTAAATAATTCATTATTAAAACGAGATAACAATGAAAAAGAGCATTCTGACCGGCATGATTGCCGCGACTCTGGGCCTGTTCAATACCGCTAATGCCGAAGGGATGGACCCTGCTGCATTGAAAAACGTCTATGACATTACGCGTAATACCAGCGGGCTGATGTCTTACTGCGTCGATAAAGGTTTTCTGAAAGCGGACAGTATCGACAACGCCAAGAAAATGGTGGCCTATGTGGCCGCCATTCCCGGCGGTGTCGACACCCGCGACGGTGACAAGCGTGAAGCGATGGGCCGTGAAGGCAATGTGCTGAACGACGACGGCAAAGTGGTTGCGTTGGAAAAAGAAGCGCCACAGGGTCTGCAGACATGGTGCCAGCAGGCTGACGAAGGGATCCGCCAGGGTCTGACGTCTATCGGTCAATAAACGCCGGATGTAGCCTCCCCCTCCCTAAGGCTTCGTCTGAAGGGAATCTCCGGGCCAGGCGGCCCGGAGAATCTCACCAAAACAGCGGGGTGGTGTTTTCAGCCAGAAACGCCAGCAGCGTTTCGTTGACCGCCGCCGGATTTTCCTTGTTGCTGATATGCCCGGCGTTGGGGATCAGCACGTGTCGGCAGCCGAGAAGGTCCGCCATGCGCTGGCCTTCTGCCGGCGGGCGCGGCTTATCCTGCGCGCCGGTGATGACGATGCTGGTGGCGGTGATGTTTTCCAGCAGCGCCAGCTTGTCGGGGCGGCCGAAGATCATCCGGCCCAGCGGCACGATGCTGTCGCGCAGGCGCTCGGCGGGCAGGCTCTGCAGATGGGCCAGCAATGGCTGCGACAACGCATCGGGTACTTCGTCGGAATAAAACTGCGCGGCGATGTACTCCAGCAGCGGTGACGTGATGGCGCCGGCCTGTTCCACGGCGGCCAGCATGCCCATATAGCGCTGCCGAGCCTCCGGCGTTTCGTCGCCCAGGTAGCTGTCCAGCAGCGCCAACACTTTCACCCGCTCCGGCGCCAGCGCCGCCAGTTCCGCGCCCCACATGCCGCCGACGGACAGGCCGACGATGCCGAACTCTGCAATATCCAAATGATCCATCAGCGCCAAATGATCGGCGGCGATATCCGACAGGCTGCTTCGCCCAGGCGGCAGCGCCGGGGAGTCGCCGTGTCCCCAGAGATCAGGCACGATCAGGCGGTAGCGTTTCGCCAGCGCCTCGAACTGCGGTGCCCACATGTTCAGATCGAACAGATAGCTGTGGCCCAGCAGCAACGGAAAGCCTGAGCCCACGTCGAGATAATGCAGGGATTTGCCCATCGTTGGCATCTTGTCGGTTCCTTATATAAAGAGAGTTCGGCTGCTTATATCACACTCATATTCAACCCACGGTATTAATTTACTTTAAATTACTCAGGTGGGCGTGGGTTTTTTAATTTGCATTGCTAACAAGACGTCAATAAAAGGTGACGTTAAGGCTAATATTTTGGTGGTGAGCGGAGCCTTGGTTTATGCTGTCGCTCCTTTCGGTATGGAATAGATAAACAGGGCGTCGCGATGAAAAGACTTTTCAGACTATTAATTATTTTGCTTGTCATTTTGCTGCTGGCGGCGGTGCTGTGGTGGTTCTTCGGGCGCGGTAATCCGAATGCGCTGTGGCAAATCGTCAGCCAACAGTGCGTGCCCAATCAGCAGCAGAACAACGATCCGGCGCCCTGTTTAAAGGTTGATTTAACCCAGGGTTATGTGCTGTTTAAGGACAGCAAAGGCCCCTATCACGATCTGGTGATGCCGACCGAAAAGGTCAGCGGCATCGAGAGTCCGATATTGCAAGCGGAGCGAACGCCACCTTATTTCGCCCAGGCCTGGAATAACCGCGAACATATATCCAGCGAGCTGGGTAAACCGTTAAAAGACACATGGGTTTCTCTGGCGGTCAATTCGAAATATGGTCGCTCTCAGAATCAGCTGCATATTCACGTTGCCTGCTTGCGCCAGGATGTCTATAACGCGCTGGGGCAGCAGGCGGAACAATTAGATCAACAGTGGCGGCCGCTGGCGGTAAAATTGGTCGGCCACCAATATCTGGCCAGAAAATTGGCGGGCACCGATTTAACCCAGGAAGATCCTTTCCGTTTACTGCAGAACTATGTGGTCGAGCAGGGCGACAGCATCGGCAATTACGGCCTGGCGCTGGCGGTCAGCCCGCAGGGCGAGATGCTGCTGTTGGCGAACCGTTTGAAGCTGACCGACCTGAACCTGGGCTCGGCCGGCGAAATTCAGGACTACCGGTGCGAGATCGCGGGGAACTGAGTTTTTCTTATCGCTCCCCGTCGTTGGGGAGCGTATGCCGTGCGATACGAACTAACCAAATGTATTAACTCATTTTTATTTTATTCTCTCTCATCTGCTTGATCCCGTCATAACGTCCGATCTATTATTTGTTTGCACAAGCAAATAAGTAATCGAGAGCCATCTGATATGTCTCAACCACGCAAACTTCCTGCTGCACTGGGCATCCATCTGGATGTCACCAACCGTCTATGGCGCACGGCGATGGACCAGTCGGTGAAAATGACCAATCTGACGCGCCCGCATTGGCTGGCGCTGAGTGCGATTGCCGATCTGGGGGATGGCTGCACGTTGAAAGACGTTTCGCAGCATTTGAACGCCGAAGTCTCGACAATGTCGCGCGCGCTGTTGTTTCTGGAAAAAAACCGGCTGATCGCTCGCGATGCTCTGTCCGAAGATAAGCGCGCCAAAGGGGTGAGAATGACCGAGGCCGGGCACGAGATGCTGGCGCAGTTGGATCATTCCAGCCAGCAAGCGAGGGAAAAACTGCTCAACGGCATTTCGGCCAACGATCTGGAGGCTTTTTACCGCGTATTGTTTGGCATCAAACATAACGCGATAGCGATGCTCGAACAGGAAAATCTGTTGCCGGACGAGTTTGCTCTTCTGGCGGAGGAGCGCGCGGGAGCGATGAAGCCGGAAGGTGAAGCGTGAACGGCCGCTGGCGGAGAGCACAACAGCTGTGCGTTATCGCGTTGGGGATCTTCTCCTGCCCGGTCTTCGCCAGCCAGAATGACCAACAGGTCATCGCACGGGGAAAATATCTGGCTACCGCCGCAGATTGCGCGGCTTGTCACCGCGGCAGCAGCCAACAGGACGCCCCCTACGTCGGCGGTTATGCCATCGCTTCGCCGATGGGCGACATCATCGCCAGCAATATCACGCCCGCCAAGGGGACCGGCATTGGCGACTACAGTGAGCAAGAGTTTCGCCGCGCGTTGACGCAGGGTATCCGGCGGGACGGTCAACCCTTGTATCCCGCCATGCCCTATACCGCTTATCAGGGGTTGAGCGATGACGATCTGCACGCGCTGTATCGTTATTTTATGACCGGGGTCGCACCGGTCGATCGTGCGGTGCCTGAGACCCAACTGGCGTTCCCTTTTTCCTGGCGTTATGCGATTCACGGCTGGAACTGGCTGTTTCTGGAAAAAGCGCCCATCGATGAAGATGAGAAAAAAGCGCGGGGTCGCTATCTGGTAGATGTTTTGGGGCATTGCTCGGCGTGTCACAGCCCGCGTAACGGGATGATGGCCGAACGCGACGATCGTTATCTGGCGGGAGGGGAGGCCGGCGGTTGGATCGCGCCGAATATCACCTCGGATCCCGTCAGCGGCATCGGCGGCTGGAGCCGGAAAGAGTTGGTGCAGTATCTGCGTACCGGGCGCAATGACAAAGCCCAGGCGGCCGGCGGCATGGCGGAGGCGGTGGAGCATAGCCTGCGTTTCCTGAGTGACGACGATCTCAACGCCATCGCCGACTGGCTTAAACAGACTCCGCCGATCGTCACCGTGCAAGGAACGAAAGCAGCCTATCAATACCAAGGGGGCGGTGAAGGCCGTGCAGCCGGGCAGGCGCTGTATGCCGCTGCCTGCGCCAGCTGCCATCGCCTGGGCGGCGAAGGCGCCTATGACGGCCATTTCCCTGCTTTGACTCACAATTCCACCGTAGGCAGCGAGCGGGTCAATAACCTGATCATGGTGATGCTGCATGGCGTGCAGCGGCAGGGAGAGACGCTGCAAACCTGGATGCCGGGATTCGCCGATAGCCTGGATGACCGACAACTGGCCGAGTTGGGCAACTATGTATTGCAGCAATTCGGCAATCCGGCAGTCAGGATAACGCCGGAGCAAGTGGCTCGGCAGCGGGCGGGCGGTGAAAAACCGCTGTTGATCGCGTCATTGCCTTATGTGTTCTGGTGCGGTGTATTGCTGGCATTGATCGTCATCGGGGCGTGGGTGAAACGTCGGATGAAGCATTGATCTAAGAGAGGATGGCATGAAGTTCAATCTGAACGGCCAGGCGGTCGAATTTAACGGCGAGCCGGATACGCCGCTGCTATGGGTGATCCGAGAACATTTTAAGTTGACCGGCACCAAGTTCGGCTGCGGTATCGGCGCCTGTGGTGCCTGTACGGTACATGTCGACGGTAAGGCAGTGCGTTCATGTTGCTATCCGCTGCAATTGGTGCGCGATCGGCAGGTGACCACCATCGAAGGGTTGTCCACCGATCGCAGTCATCCGGTGCAGCAGGCCTGGATTGCGGAGGATGTGCCGCAGTGCGGCTACTGCCAATCGGGCATGATCATGGCGGTCAGCGCACTGCTGGCGGAACATCCGAGGCCGGACGATCGGCAGATAGATACGGGTCTGACCAATCTGTGTCGCTGCGCCACCTACCATCGAATCCGCGCGGCGGTGCATCGCGCCGCCGACAAGGGAGAACCCTAAGCATGGCGATCACCCGCAGAACCTTGATTAAAGGCTGCGCTTTGGCGGTGGCCGCCATGCTGCTGCCGATATCGACGCGCAGCCTGGCGGCCGTGGTTTCGCAGGACGCGGCGCCACCGGACGGTCAGTACGAATTAAACGATTGGATCTGGATCGATAGCGGTGGCCGCATCGTCATCGGCGTGTCGCAATGTGAGGTCGGGCAGGGGATTTACACCGGCCTGGCCGAAGTGGTGGCGGCGGAGATGGATGCCGATTGGGCGCAGGTGACGGTGAAATTCGTCACCGGGCGTGATGCTTACCGTCAGGTTGCCGGGGGCGAGGCTTTCGCGCAGTTTGTCGCCGCTTCAACCTCAATGACCAAATTTTATCAGCGCACCCGGCTGGCCGGCGCACAGGCGAGAGATTTCTTTCTGCGCGCCGGCGCAAAACATTTCGCGCTTTCACCGCAGCAGTGCCGCACGGAGAAAGGCTGGGTGCTTGAGGAGGGCGGGCAGCGCAAGATCGCCTATGGCGATCTGGTGCGCTATGCCGCCGAGCTGCCGTTGGATCCGCAGCCTGCTTTAAAGAGCGAAGCGCAAGAGCAAGAGAGTCTCATCGGCAAGCCGCTGTTGCGGGTCGATACGCCGGAGAAAGTGGACGGCAGTGCGATTTACGGTATCGATATCGATCTGCCGGAGATGCTGATCGGCGTACCCTGGATGGTGCCCGACCTCAGCGGAAAGCTGGTCGCCGTGCGTAATGAACGGCAGATTCGGGCCATGCCGGGCGTGGTGGATCTGGTGCTGACTCGGCAGTGGTCGATGAACAACATGGTCGGATTGGATCACGATATGTCACTCAATACGGTGATCGTGGTGGCTGCGAGCTACTGGCAGGCCAAAAAGGCGGTGGATTTGCTGGAGGTCGACTGGCTGCCGGGCGCAGGGCAAGCGCTGACCGGCAGCGCGATTACGGCGGAGAATCTGGCGATGCTGGACGGCGATACCTTGGTGCCGGCGGTCGATCGCGGCGAGGCGTCGGCGTTGATTCATAACGCTGAGCAGGATTCGCGCCTGCATGAGGCGCGTTACAGCGCGCCTTATGTGGCGCATGCCACCCTGGAGCCTTGCAACGCCACCAGCCATTATGAAGAGGGCCGTATCGAAACCTGGGGCCCTTTCCAGGGGCAGGACATGGTGCGCAACGTTCTGGCGAAAATGTTCGGGCTGAAGCCGACGGATGTGGTCGTGAATACGACCTACCTGGGGGGCAGCTTTGGGCGCAAATATCTGCCGGATGCCGTGATGCATGCTACCGCCGCCTCCCGGGCGGTGGGGAAACCGGTCAAAGTGATCTATCCGCGCGAGATCGACATGCGGCATGAATACTATCGTCCGGCCTGCATCAGCCATTATCGGGCGCTGTTGGATGAAAACGGCTACCCGCAGGCACTGTGGGCGCGCTATGCCGGGCAGTCGCTCTTCTGGCAGATGCGGCGCGAAACGGTACACGAGGCCGGGGGATGGGATGAAAGTATGGTGGAGTGCGTTTACAGCACGCCGTATCGCATCCCTCATCTGAAAGTGGAGGCCGGCATCGTCGAACAGCCGATTTCCCTGAGCTATCTGCGCGGCGTCGGCAGCGTCGCCAGCCTGTTCTTTTTGGAAAGCTTTATCAGCGAACTCAGCCATAAGGCCAACCTGGACGAGTACCAGTATCGGCGGCATCTGTTGCAGGACACCCCGGAAGCGTTGCGCGTACTGGACGCCACCGCGGCGGCGTCTGGTTGGCAGCATGAACCGCCGCCGGGCGTTTATCGCGGGATGTCGTGCAATATTTGGGTTGGCCGCAATAACGCTTTCACCACTTACGTCGGTTTGGTGGTTGAAATCGCCATTCAGGAGGGGCGACTGCGGGTGCTCCGCGCGATATGCGCGATTGACTGCGGCAAGGTGATAAACCCGAATCTGGTGCGCGCCAACGTAGAGGGCGGCATCGGCTTTGCGCTGACCACCTGCCTGCACAGCGAACTGCATTTTGAACGGGGCGGCGTGGTGGAAGGGAATTTCGATCGTTATCCGCTGCTCACGATCGCCGAAATGCCCAAGGTGGAAGTGGTGGTGCTCGACAGCGCGCGTGCGCCGCAGGGATGCGGGGAAGTGTCGACTGCGGTGGTCGCTCCGGCGATGGCCAGCGCGCTGCATAAGGCCACAGGCAAAACCTATCGTACTATGCCGTTCCCGCGCCAGTTTTCATCCGTTTAACGGCCCGCCGGCGTGGTCAGCCGGCGGCTGCCGTGCGGTCAGAGTTTTTTCAGCAATGCCAGCAGCTGCGTTTCGCTTTTCTCCGCCAGCCCGTCGATGGCGAGCTTGATGATGTCGGAGCGGGTGATGCGCACGATGCCGTTGCGCGCCGCCTGCACGATCACCTCATCGATGGCTTCGATGTGGTTGTCCGTCAGGCTGACGGAAATCGCCTTATAGGTGCGCTTGCGGCCGGCCGGCTTGGCTTCCGGCGCGGGCGCCGCAACCGGCAACGTGTGTGAGGTGGCGCTGTTGATGAATTCGTCTTCCGACATGCGGTGGGTGGGGGTGCGCTTCTTCACAGGATCACCTCTTTCACCAGGCATTCGATCTCGGCCTGCGCCTTTTCGTTGTTCGCCTCATGCACGGTGATGGCTTCGCCCCAGGCGTCGCGGTAAATTTTGCGATCGCACAGGCGGTGGCTCACCAGGGTGAACTCCGGGTATTCGCTCAGCACCTGCGCCGCTTCGTTGGCTTCATTAATGAAGATATTGGTCGGGCACATGTTCAGCACAATGTAACCTTTGACCTTCTCGTTGTATTCCTGCGCGGTGGAGAACATCTCCGACAGGTAGCCGATGGTGTCGAGATCCATCTGCGAAGGGCGCAGCGGCGAGAGGAACAGATCGGCGGCCAACAGGCCGGAGCGCAGTTCGGCGCTGTCGCGGCCGGCGGTGTCGACGATCACGTAGTCGTAATGGCGATCGAGCTCCAGCAGCGTTTCCTTGATTTTGCCCGACGCGGCCACCACCGGAATGTGCGGCAGCCCCTCGACGTTCTGACGGTCGTTGTACCAGGTCATGATCGATTTCTGGTCGTCGGCATCGACGATGATCGCCGTCTTGCCTTGCTTAAGAATCAGATACCCGGCGATATTCACCGCTTTCGTCGACTTGCCGACACCGCCTTTTTGCGAGCCAATCAGAACAATCATGCTGCCATCTCTCAAGTTATTAAGCAGGTAACTTATTAAGTTAATGTGCTTATTAGGTTGATAATCAAACAGGTTAACAAGAACAACTCGCGAACAATATGCACCAACTGCGGCGGCTTGCCAAGCCAGTATGTCGTTAACTGTGCAGCTTATTTTGCGCTGGATGGCCCGGATGGGTAAGTAGGAATTCTCTGGGAAGTGGCGATGCGGAGGAGGGGGTTGTTAATTTAACAGCTTAATAAGTTAGTGACTAATTAAGCTGTTGTCGACATTATTTCTTCATCATCGCCTTCAGGTTGGCGAACGGGTTGTGGGTGGCGACGCCGATATCTTTTTGCGCATCTTCACCGGCCACCACCGTCGAACCGTATTGATCGGCCTCGGTGTATTTCGAGTGTTCGTGGTCGTGGCAATACAGGCACAGCATTTCCCAGTTGCTGCCGTCTTCCGGGTTGTTGCTGTGATCGTGATCGATATGGTGCACCGTCAGCTCGCGCAGGTTGGAATAAACGAATTCGCGTGAGCAGCGCCCACACACCCAGGGGAACAGTTTCAGCGCTTTTTCGCGGTAGCCGGTTTCCAGCTTCGCATAGTTTTTGGGGATATAGGCCATGGTGGTCGTCCGTCGGGAATCAATATGCGGCCAATAATACCACAGTGCGTGCGGCTACAACGTGCGGCTCATCACCGTGACGGTTTCACCGGCGACCTGGCGTTGCTCCAGAGGGCGCCAGCCGAGTTTCTGATACAGCGTCTGCTGGTCAGGCGTATACAGATACAGTTCGCTGATGCCCTGGGTTCGGCCGTGCTCGATGCAGCGCGCGATCAGGTTGCGGGCAATGCCTTGGCCGCGGTGCTGCGGGTGGGTAAAGACTTCGCTCAGCCAGTATTGGCGCTCCGGTTTATCCGTCAATTCATACCGCGTCAAACTGGCGGTGCCGACGATCTGTTGCTGCGGCGACAGCGCCAGCAACACGACGCCTTGGCTCTCGGGCGCACAGCGTTCAGCCAGCCGCCGGCTGATGGTATCGCGGCTGCTCCACTGCGCAAAGGCGCCCCATTCCTGATGCAGTAATTCGGCCAGTTCGTCAATGCGCTGACGATGTGCAAGCAGCGGTTCGATATGCATGGTTTGCCCGTTTTTATTGTCCGTAAGAGAAGCCACTATAGCCGGGGCGATCGGTTAATGAAACGTCTCCACCGCCCAGTCGATGAACGCCCGCAGCTTGCCGCTGAGGTGGCGATTGGACGGGTAGACCACGTACATCTGCTCCGGCGGTGGCTGCCAGTCGTGCAGCAGGCTGATCAGCTCGCCGCGCTCGAGGTGCGGCTGCGCCATAAACCGATAAATCTGGATGATGCCTAATCCGGCCAGGCTCGCCGCCAGCAGCGCGTTGCCTTCATTGATGCTGACCGGGTAGCGCTGCTGGATGGCGATCTCTTTGCCGCGCTCGACATAGCGTTGCGGATGGATGCGGTCGTTGACCGGATGGCGGTAGTGCACCATCGGAAAGCCCTGTTCCAGATCGCACGGGTGGCGCGGGGTGCCGTGGCGCGCCAGATAGGCCGGGGTGGCGCAGCTGACCCAGTCCAGATCGAAAAGACGCCGGGCGATCAGGCTGGAGTCGGCCAATGGGCCGCTGCGGATCACGCAGTCGGCGCTGTCGCTGATCAGATCGATAACGCGATCGCCGATGCTGAGATCGATTTGGATTTGCGGGTAGCGTTCCAAAAAGCCGGGCAGCGCCGGCAACAGCAGTTGGCGAGCGGTGCCGCTGCCGGTGTCGATGCGCAGCACGCCCTGCGGAGAACTTTGCGACTCGGTCAGGCAGCCCTCCATCTGCTCCAAATCCGCCAGCCATTTCACCGTATTTTGGTAATAGCATTCGCCTTCGCGGGTGACCGACACGCTGCGAGTGGTGCGCTGAAACAGCTTGGTCTGCAGGTGATCCTCCAGATTTTGGATCAGCTTGGTGACCGTCGCTTTCGGCATGCCCAGCGAATCGGCGGCGCGGGTAAAGCCGCCGGTTTCCACCACGCGGTTAAATACCCGGATAGCGAGCAAATGATGGTCCATAGGGTTCTCAACGCCATGCCCCGGCGGTGACCGGGGCATGTTTCTGCAGATAGATAATGATTAACACTGTTTAGCGCCAATCGCGCCGGAGCGCAAGCTGAGACCGAACACCAGCGTGGCGGAGAGGATCAGCGCGCCGCCGAACAGCATGGCGCTGCTGACGCCCTGCCAGTCCACCACCTCGCCGCCCAGCAGCGCGCCGGAGGCCAGCGCGATCTGGATGACGCACACTAACAGCGCCTGGCTGGCTTCCGGCGCCTGCGGCACCGCGGCGAACATCCAGTTGGTGGCGCACACAGGGACGGCGCCAAAGGCCAGCCCCCACACCAGCACCATCAGCGTGGCGCCGGCGAGGCCGCTGAGCAGCGGCGAAACGATCAAAATGCCCGCCAGCATGACGGCGATCAGAATAAAGGTGGCGCGCAGGCTGTATTCCCCCAGACGCTCGCCGAGGAAAGTGCCCAGCAGGCCGATGGCGCCATAGGCCAACAGCTGCAGCGAGATCGCCGACGGGCTGAGCACGAACACCTGCTGCAGCAGGGGCCGCAGATAGGTGTAAGCGGCGAAGTGGCCGATGAACAACAGCACGATGGCGATCAGGCCGATGCGCGCCATCGGCAGGCGCAGCGGCAGTACCAGATCGCGCGGTGTGACCGGCCGGGACGGTGGCACCGAGGTCAGCAAACGCAGCTGCGCCAACAGTACGCCGACCGCCAGCGCCGCACCGCCGAAGAAGGCGGCGCGCCAGCCAAACAGATCGCCGATCAGCGCCCCGGCCGGCACGCCGCACACCGCGCCGACCGAGATGCCGCTGAGGATCAGCGCGGTGGCGCGGCCCTGGCTGGCTTCCGGCACCAGATGGCGGCCGTAGTTGGCGGCGAACGACCAGAAACCGCCGACGCAGATGCCCAGCAGTACGCGGCCCAGCAGCATCATCGGGAAGTTGACGGCCAGCGCCGCCACCAGGTTGGACACCATCAGCAGCAGCGACAGCCCCAGCATCAGCAGGCGTCTGTCCAGCCGGCCGGAAGCCAGGCTCAATACCGGTGCGGCCACCGCCGCCACGATGCCGGGCATGGTGACCATCAACCCGGCGGTGCCGGTGCTGACACCGAGCGAAGGGGCGATGTTGGTCAGCAGGCCGATCGGCAGAAACTCGGTGGTGACCATGACAAAACAGGCGACCGTCAGCGAGAAGATCGCCGGCCACGGGGATGATGCAGGGTTATCTTTATTATTCAGCATAATGCCGCTCGTCTCAGGTGAATGCGCAGGCCGCGCGCGGGGCGCGGTGTGACCGAAGTCACAATCTACGGCAGGTGCAAGTCGCGGATAAATCCATCTGCGGTGGTTACACTGTTTCTGAGGGGGAACAATCGCGGCAGTGAATTAAAGCGCGGCTTGCGCCGCGCCGAGGGGAAAGGAATAAAACGGCATAAGGTTATGACCGAATGCCGCGCGGCGCTTACAGCCCCGGCGCTTTCCACATGGAGGTGGTCAGGCCGTTGTCCACCAGCGTCAACTGATCGGCGTAGACCCGCCGCCAGGTTTCTTTCTGTTCCTGATACAGCGCGTGGTGGGTCATGTCCGGCTGATGCTCGCGCTCCCAGCGCACCAGGCGCTCGCCGGTTTCGGCCAGCGATGCGTACAGCCCGGCGCCGACGCCGGCGGCGATCGCGCAGCCCAGCGCGGTGGCCTCTTTCACCACCGGCACCCGCACCGTCAGCCCGGTGACATCGCTGAGGATCTGACTCCACAGCTTGCCCTTGGCCCCGCCGCCGGCGAACACCAGCGAACGGGCCTGCACGCCGGAGAAGGCGGCGATTTGTTCCAGATTGCAGGCGGAGACGATGGCGGCATTCTCCTCCAGCGCGCGAAACAGCGTCTGTTTGTTGCAGCGCTCCGGGTCGATCGACATGTTGATGAACGACGGCGCTGCGTGATACCAGGTTTTGAAATGCATGGCGTCGGAGAAAATCGGCATCACGCCGTAGGCGCCCGGCGGCACTCTGGCCGCCATCTCTTCCAGCAGGCTGTAGGCGTCGACCCCCAGCCGCTCCGCCAGCAGTTTTTCTTCCGCGCAGAAGGCGTCGCGGAACCAGCGCATGGTCAGGCCGGTAAAGAAGCTGATGGATTCCGCCTGCGCCATGCCGGGAATGACGTGGGGGTTGATGCGGATGTTCATCTCCGGATCGATGGCCGGCTCCGGCAGGTTGACGATTTGCTGCCAGAAGGTGCCGCCGAGCACCGCCGTCTGCCCGGCGCGCACGATGCCGAGCCCCAGGCTGCCGAGCTGCACGTCGCCGCCGCCCATCACCACCGGGGTGCCGCGCAGCAGCCCGCTCTCCTGCGCCGCCTGTTCGGTGACGCGCCCCAGCACGCTGCCGGTCTCTTTCACCGGCGACAGAATATCGGCGCGCAGCCCGGCCATGTCGAGCAACGCCGGCCGCCAGTCGCGGCTGGTCAGATCCAGCATGCCGGTGGTGCCGGCGTTGGAAGGATCGACCGCCAGTTCGCCGCTCAGCATGTTGGCCAGCCAGTCGCTGATCATGGTCAGCGTCGCGGCCTGGCGGTAGATGTCCGGCCGATGGTGCGCCAGCCACAGCAGGCGCGGCATGGCGCTCAGCGCCAGCGTCTGGCCGGAGTGCTGGTACACCTCGCGTTCGAAGCCGTGGTTGTGCAGCTCTTTCAGCTCGCTGACTTCGTGGCTGGCGCGTGCGTCGACGTTGGCGCAGGCCCAGATCGGCACGCCGTTGCGGTCGTACAGCACGATGCCTTCACGCATCGAGCAGCAGGCCACCGCGCGGATCGCCTGAGCGCTCAATCCTGCACGTTGCATCGCCTGGCGGATGCACTGGCAGGCCAGCTGCCAATTGCGGCTGAGGTCAAACTCCATCGAGCCGGGCACGCCCGGCACCGCGAGGTGTTGCCACTCCGCCTGGCCGTGCGCGATCTGGTTACCCGCCAGATCGAAGATCACCGCGCGAATGCTGCCCGTTCCTGCGTCCAGCGCCATCAAGTAGTTATCCATAGCCTATGCTCTCAGGGGGAGGAATGTTAACTATAGATGCCGCCGCCTTACCCCGCCGGGGGAGGAGTGGGCGTCGCCGACGCGATTTGTGAGCCAGGCGGCAAAATTGCCGTTGCGGCAGGGCAATCGACGGGAATAAACCTATGGTTGGAAAGCGCCATGTTACGGCGCGCCGTTTAAACAAGGAGTTGCCATGCACGTCACATTGGTTGAGATCAACGTTAAACAAGACAAAATCGACGAATTTATCGATGTTTTCCGCGCCAATCACCTGGGCGCTATCGAAGAGCCGGGCAACCTGCGCTTCGATGTGCTGCAGGATGAACAGATCCCGACGCGGTTTTACATCTACGAAGCCTATCGCGACGAGCAGGCGGTGGCGGAGCACAAGCAGACCCCGCACTACCTGCAGTGCGTGGAGAAGCTGGAAGCGCTGATGACCGGCCCGCGCAAGAAGACCACCTTTATCGGCCTGATGCCTGAATAATCGCCGGCGTTTGCCGGTGTCCATGCGCCTGGTTTGGTTGTAACCTGCAAGGCAAAGCGAATTTTCAATGGGATAAGCGGGGCGAGGATGACATTGCGCGATCGGCTGTTGGCGCTGTTGGTGGTGGTGATCTGGGGCGTGAATTTCGTCGTGATCAAGTTCGGTTTACAGGGTATGCCGCCGTTTCTGCTGGCCGGGATGCGTTTTTTACTGGTGGCGTTGCCGGCGATCTTCTTTATCCCGCGCCCGACTATTCCGTGGAAATGGCTGCTGCTGTACGGCATGACCATGAGCTTCGCGCAGTTCGCGTTTTTGTTCGTCGCCATCAAGGTGGGCATGCCGGCGGGGCTGGCCTCGCTGGTGCTGCAGGCGCAGGTGTTCTTCACCCTGCTGTTGGGCGTTGTGCTGATGGGAGAAAAGCTGCGGATCAACCATTTCGTCGGCATCGCTATCGCCAGCGGCGGCATGCTGGTGCTGGCGCAGGCCAGCCTGCATAAGCCGGGCAGCGGCGCGGTCCCCCTGGCGGGCCTGCTGTTGACGCTGGCGGCGGCGTTTTCCTGGGCGCTGGGCAACCTGACCAACAAGAAGATCCTGGCCGGTTTCCCGCAGCGTAATATCTTATCGCTGGTGGTGTGGAGCGCGCCGATCCCGGTCGTGCCGTTCCTGGCCTGCAGCTGGCTGTTCGACGGCCCTGAGGTAGTGCTGAGCAGCCTGAGCCATGTGCAGGTTGGCACCTGGCTGGCGGTGGCCTATCTGGCGTTCGCCGCCACGCTGTTCGGTTATTCGGTGTGGGGCAGCCTGCTGGGGCGCTATGAAACCTGGCGCGTTGCGCCGCTGACGCTGCTGGTGCCGCTGGTCGGGCTGTTCGCCGCCTGGCTGCTGCTGGACGAAGCGTTGTCGCCGGCGCAGTTCGGCGGCGCATTGCTGGTGCTGGCAGGCATGGCGGTCAACACCTTCGGGCTGCCGCGCCGCCGGGCCGTCGCGGTGCGCTAAACCGAATAGGGTAATTCTGTTCAATACCGGGTCGGCGCGGCCCGGCACTCTGGTGCCTGTGAATATTTTCTCAGGTGTCCATCATGAATATCTACCTTTCCATGGCCGCGTTTGCGCTGGCGGCCTCCATCACTCCCGGCCCGGTCAACATCGTCGCATTGAGCGCCGGGGCGCAATTCGGCTTTGGCGCAACCCAGCGCCATGTGTTCGGCGCCACGCTGGGGTTTACCCTGTTGCTGGTGCTGCTGGGATTGGGCATGCACCAACTGCTGATCCTGTGGCCGGGGCTGACCTGCTTGATCCAGTGGGCCGGCGTGGCCTTTCTGCTGTTTATGGCCTATCGGCTGGCGTTTGACGACGGCAGGCTGGGCAACGGCGCGGCGCAGGCGCCTTCCTGCTGGTACGGCGCGCTGATGCAATGGCTGAATCCCAAGGCATGGCTGGCGTCGGTGGCCAGCCTCGGCGCCTTTGTCGGCGATGGCGACATGCTGCTGCTATGGCAGTTCGCCGGGCTCTACTTCGTGATTTGCTATGCCTCGGTAGCCTGCTGGGCCTATGTCGGCGCGATGCTGCGCGGCCTGCTCAGGCAGGCGCGCAACGTACAGCGCTTTAATCGCGCGATGGCGGCGTTGCTGGCGGCCAGCGCTTGCTATCTGTTGGCGGAGGGTTTTTGATACTGGCCGGGCGTGGCGGCCAACAGCTGTTTGAAGGTGCGCTGAAAGTGCGCCTGATCGGCAAAGCCGCTTTCGCTGGCGGCCGCGGCGATCGGCAGGCCGCTTTTCAATAGCCGATGGCCGTGCTGTACGCGGCGGTTGACCAGATAGGCGTGCGGCGTCATGCCGTAACGCTGGCGGAAGGCGCGGATCAGGTAAGAAGGGGACAGCGCGGCGGCGCGGCAAATGTCTTCCAGCGTCAGTGCCTGGGTGCAGTGCGCGTCGATGAATGCCGCCGCCGCTTCCAGTCGGGTATGCGGCGGCGTCTCCGGCTGGCGGACATCGCCCAGCCCGAGCTGCAGGGCGCTGAAATACTCCACCATGGCGATCTGTTTTTCCAGCGCGCTGCACAGCGGATCCGTCAGCAGCGCATAAAGCCGGTTCAGCCCGTGGAACAGCGCCGGATCGCGGCTGAGCGGCTGGCTGAACGGAACAAAACGGTCGCCCTCGCCGCCGAGCAGCTCCTGCTGCAGCGCGCCGAGCCAGGCGAGATCGAGATAGAACATGACGTACGACCAACGGCGATCGGCGATGGGGTTGCAGGCGTGCGCCTGCTGCGGGTTGATGACAACCAGATCGCCGGCGCTGACCTGCATGCGCCGCTCGCCGTTGACATAGGTACTGACGCCGCCGGTGATGGCGCCGATGGAAAAGAATTCGTGGCTGTGCAGGCTGTAACATACCTGGCGGCCATCCGCGATAGCGCGGGCTTCGACGAACGGCAACTGCGGATCGCGCCAGAACTGCGGCGTTTTTTCACTCATACGCTTTCCTTTTCACTGCGGCGGCATCACAGTGTTATAGCCTGAAAGCGACGAGTGGGGGAATGGCGGATGATGATTTTTAACGTGTTTGGCCGTCTGCTGGGCGTGAAGCGCATCGGGGACGAATGGCGGCTGTTCCGCGTGACGCTGCCGGAGCGCAAATATGCTCCCAGCTACGATATCGTGCTGCCGGCGGATCTGCGCGAAGAGGAGATCGCCGGCTATCTGGGGGATATTTATCACGAGGCCGCGACGCCGCAGCGGCCGGAGGTGTTTCGCGTCGAATAGCGCGGCCGTTACTCCTCCGTATTGCGCGCCATGAGGCGGCGCTGGTGTTCCTCGCTGGCGGCCTGGATTTCTTCCAGCACCGAGCCGACGTCGGCGCGCTTCTGGATTTCGTTGAACCGGCCGCTGAGGGCGCTGTCCGGCGTCAGGTTGCCTTCCTGATACAGCGCCCAAATCTCTTTGGCGTATTGGCTGTCGCGCAGTTCCGGCGCGAACTGGCCGTAATATTCGGCTAGATTGCCGATATCGCGCTCGAACATGCTTTTGGCGTGGTTGTTGGCGGCGGCGTCCACCACCTGCGGCAGATCGATGATCACCGGTCCGTCTTTATCCATCAGCACGTTGAATTCCGACAGGTCGCCGTGCACCAGCCCGGCGCACAGCATGCGCACCGCGTAGTTCATCATCAGGGCGTGATCGGCGCGCGCCTGTTCCGGCGTCAGGATGACATCGCTCAGGCGCGGCGCCACCAGGCCTTCTTCGTCGGTGATCAGCTCCATCAGCAGCACGCCGTCCAGGCAGATATCCGGCTGCGGCACCCGCACCCCGGCCTTGGCCAGCAGATACAGCGCGTCCACTTCGGTGTTTTGCCAGGCTTCTTCCTGCTGCTGGCGGCCGAATTTGGAGCCTTTGCTCATGGCGCGCGCGTCGCGGCTGTTGCGCACCTTGCGCCCTTCCTGATAGTGGACGGCCTGCTTGAAGTTGCGCTTCTCGGCCTCTTTGTACACTTTGGCGCAGCGGATCTCATCGCCGCAGCGCACGATAAACACGTCGGCTTCTTTGCCGCTTTTCAACCGGCGGATGACGTCGTCGATTAACCCGTCATCCACCAGCGGCTGGAGTCGTTTTGGAATTTTCATGCAGCCTTGTACCCTATTTAGGCTCCGGTGTGAATGGCTTGCGCAGTTGATAGCGTAAGTTAGACCCGAAAGGCAAACATTAGTTTTGCCGCCGCGTCATCATTACGCGGCGGCGGGCGATCAGAGGCTGGCGGCCGGCACCCAGACGCTGACGCTGCCGGCGTTAACCGGGAAATGGGCGCTGCCCTGGTCGTCGGCGGTGATTTCCTCCGGGCGGTTGCCGAGGAAATCGCGCCAGGCGGTGTGCGCGAGATCGGCGCCGAGCGTAACCGTCTTGCCGCTCTCGCCGCCGTTGGTCAGCACCACCACGCAGCCGGGAGCCTCGGCAGTGCCGGCGCGGCTGAAGGCCACGCAGTGGCTGTCGTCGAAGTAGTCGGTTTGCGGGCCGTTGGCGAAGCGCTGGCGCGCGGCGATCAGCTTCTCCAGCTCCGGGATCGCCGGCATGTCGATCTGGTATTCGCCGCCGTCGCGCCCCTTGTCGCGGTAGCTGGCGCCATACAGGTCGGGGTAAAACACGCAGGGCACGCCCTGTTCGCGCAGCAGGATCAGCGCGTAGGCCAGCGGTTTGAACCAGGGTTCCACCGGCGCTTCCAGCGATTGCAGCGGCTGGGTATCGTGGTTGGCGACCAGCGTCACCGCGTGGGCCGGATCGGCGGCGGTCAGGGTATCGGTGAAGATCTGCGTCATGTCGAAGCCGTCGCCCTGTTTCGACGCCTGATGAAACTTCAGGTGCAGCGCCACGTCGAACAGCATCACCTTGCCGTCCACCAACTCGATGTATTGTTGCAGCGCGCCGAGATCGTGCGACCAGTATTCGGCAACGATAAACAGGTCGCGTTGCGCGCTGCCGCGCACGTGATCCGCCCACTCTTTGAAGAACCAGGCGGGAATGTGTTTGGCAGCGTCGAGGCGGAAGCCGTCGCACGGCAAGGTTTCCAACAGCCAGCGTGCCCAGTATTTGAGCTCCTCCGTCACGGCGGTATTGCGGAACTCCACGTCGGCGCCCATCAGATAGTCGTAGTTGCCTTTCTCGTCGTCGACCTGATCGTTCCAGCCGTCGTCGCCATAATCGTTGGCGATTTTGAACACCCCTTTGTCGTCCGGCTGCTCTACATAGTCGACGCCGCTGAAGCATTTGTAATCCCAGATAAATTCGGAATGCACGCCCTGGCGGCCGGGGAAGGTGAAGCGGGTGTAGGCCAGCGCGTCGAAGCCCTGATCGTCAATGTCGTTGCGGTTGTTGGCGTCCACCTTGAACACGTGCACCCGTTCTTTCTCGTCCGCGCCGAGCTTGTGGTTGAACACCACATCGTAAAGCACGCCCACGCCGTGTTCGCGCAGCGTATTGGCGGCATGTTCCAGCGCCGCCTTGTCGCCGTATTTGGTCGCCACGCTGCCTTTCTGGTCAAACTCGCCCAGATCGAACAGATCGTAAGTATCGTAGCCGACGGAGTAGCCGCCGGAAGCGCCCTTGCAGGCGGGCGGCAGCCACAGCTCGGTGATGCCCAGTTCGGCCAGGTGCGGGGCGCGCTCGGCGGCCTCCTGCCACAGTTTGCCGCCGTCGGGGTAGTACCAGTGGAAGAATTGCAGCAGGGTGGTTTTTTTCGTCATGAGCCAGCGTCCCGGTTAGCCAGAAGGAGAGAAGCAGTTAAAGCATGGGCTACTTTTGGCAAAAGGGACAAGTTTGGCATAGGCGGCCCGAGAAGGCCGCCCGAGAGACTGCTTAACGCTGGCTGGCGTAATGAGGTGAGCGCGGGCCATAAAGAATGGCGCCGTTCTGACCTGTTGCCGACAGGAGGCGAGTGTTGGCGATGGCACCAATGTCGAACCCTTTGTCGCTGATGGTATCCGCGATTTGTGAAATCGCGGCGCTGATCACCATGCCCAGCAGGCCACCGGAATTGTTGTTGCCTTCGTTGCTGGATGCGGTAGCGGTGCCGGCCCACAGCTGTTTGCCGTTGCGCAGGTCAACCAGGCGAGCGGCTACGGTAACGCGAGTTTCGCTGCTGATCACCATGTAGCTGGTACCGTATTGCGTGACATCCAGGTACAGCACGGTGTCGGCGCCGAAAATCTGGTGCAGTTTTTTCGGACTGACGGCGCGGATGTCGTTGGCGTTGGTTAGACCGTTTTGCAGGAAGGTTTCCTCCACTACAGCGACCGGCAGCACATAGTAACCGGCCTCGGCCAGCGGTAAGGTTGCACTGGCGAGCACGCTGTGGCTGGCTTTGACGTCCGGCGACTGATTAACCGGCGGCAAGACCAGGATCGACTTCGGCTTGCTCTCATGGAATGCCGCATAGTCATAAGGCGTTTGCTTGGCACAGCCGCTCAGCAACAGGATGGCGGCAACGCTGAGGAAAGAGAGTACACGTTTCATTTAAAGCTCCCCTTATCCTTGGCCATCAGGAAATTCATAAACGGAGCTGATTCCGGGAACAGCGTTTTTTCCGTGTTGAATTCACTCATGGCTTGTCCGTCGTTGCCGGTTTTGCTGTACAGCAGCCCCAGTTGCGCATGCAGTCCCGGCGGTACGGCTTTATCCTTGGCGCGGGATTTCTCGACGATCTCTTTCAGCGTGGCGATCTGCTGCTCAGGGCTTTGCCCCTCCTGCTGGTAGTATTGATAAAGAGAAGTTTGGTAGCCATCCCAATTGTAAAGCGTTTTCGGCGCGGCGCAGCCGGCCAGCAGGGTCGCTGCAAACAGCGCCCCGCCCATTTTTTTAGTTATCATCTTTCTGCTTCTAGTCCGTTAGTTAGCAGGGCGCCATGCGCCGTTTTCGATACCGGTGACCAGGTTATTGACGGCTTCACGCACGGCCAGATCCAGCACCTTGCCGTTAAGGGTGGAGTCGTAGCTGGCGGTGCCCCCGAAACCGATGATTTCGCGATTGGACAGTTCGTATTCACCGGCACCCTGAGAGGAAAAGACAACTTCTGAGGTCTGTACGTTTACGACGTTCAGATTGACTTTGGCGTAAGCGACTTGTGATTTACCACGGCCCAAAATCCCCCACAGCTGATGATCGCCGACTTCTTTACGGCCGAATTCGGTGACATCGCCGGTAATCACATAATTGGCACCTTTCAGCGTTTGTGCCTTCCCTTTGATACCGGCTTCAGTTTTCAGCTCTTCCATATTGGCGCGATCCAGCACGTTGAAACGGCCAGTCTGCTGCAAATGCGTGATCAGGATAGTCTTGGACTGATTGCCCAGCCGATCGACGCCATCGGAGAAGATGCCGTTCATGTAGCTGGAGCGGTTGTCGAATTTACCGACGGCGATAGGGCTGCGTGGGCCCTGATAAGTGGTGTTGTAGGAAGCCACTTTCGGCACTTCCAAAGTGCGAGAAGATTCGGTCGCGCAGCCCGCCAGCAAAGTGACGGAAAGGGCGACGGAACAGACGGCGAGTGATTTTTTCATTGGCGTGCAATCTCTCCATGAGCATAAAACAGCGCGGGAGCAACCCGCGCCCGATGTTGATATAACGAGCGTTGTCGTCGTTATAGAAACGCCGCGATCCTGCCATGAATATGTAACAAATTACAACAAGATATCGGCATTAATGCCGCTATTAACATCGTTGTAACCTATTGGAATTAAATGGGTTAGTATCGATTCTCTCTCTTTCCTGCAAGTTTTTTTCACGGTTGTACGTTTTTTAACTGGTTTATGGTTTTTTTTAATCTTAAATATATGGGTGTTTATTCTGAAATCTTACAATTAATAAGTTTTATATATTGGATGATATTACATTTTGCATCAGCTCATCTGTTATGTCGGGGTTCATGGCGGCTTGATGATCCGGTAAGGTAGTGAAAATTAGGTAACACTATCAACCAAGTGTCATTTTTCATCGGTAGCGAATCGGGGATATCAATTGTGAACATCAGGGATTTCAGAGCATTGGCGCGCAGTTTGGTCAGAGAATTCGGCATGTTGAACAAGCAGAGCAACGGCTCGCGCTTTTCGCCGCTGCAGATCCATCTGATGATCGAAGTCAGCGAGCAGCCGCTGGGCGTCACCGAGCTGGCGGCCCGGCTTTGCATCGACAAGGCCAGCGCCAGCCGGGCGCTGCGCAGCCTGGTGGCCGCCGGCGTGATAGAAACGGTGGATCATCCTGATGACAAGCGGCACAACCTGCATCGGCTGAGTAAACAGGGCGGCAAGACGCTGGCCGGCATCGAGAGCGACGCCGACGGTTTTATGCAGGCGGCGCTGGCGCAGTTGGACGACGATGAGCTGGCGAGCACCACCGCAGCGATGAAAAAGATGACCGCGGCGCTGCGCAGCGCGCGCAAACAGCGCGACGCCAATCTGCGGGTGCGGCCGATCGCCGAGCGCGACGATGCGGTAATGGCGGCGATCATTCGCGATGTGTTTCGCGAGTACGGCATGGACAAAATGGAAGGGGTCAGTCTGCACGATCCGGGTCTCGATCGGCTGACCGGTCTGTATCGCGACAACGGCGGCCACTACTGGGTGCTGGAGCGGGACGGACAGGTGGTGGGGGGCGTCGGCATGGCGCCGCTGGCCGGCGAAGAGCCCGGCTATTGCGAGCTGCAAAAACTGTTTTTCAAACCCGGCGCGCGCGGGTTGGGCATGGCGCGCCATATGGTGGTGCAGGCGCTGAAGGCGGCGCGGGCGGCGGGGTATCGCTACTGCTACCTGGAAACCACCGAACAGTTGAAAGAGGCGATCGGGTTGTACTATGCGCTGGGGTTCACGCTGTTGACGGAACGGCGCGGCAATACCGGCCACCACGGCTGCAACGTATGCATGCTGAAAAATCTCCAGAGCGACGATATGTGAGCGGTTTCAAGGTTAGCGCCCGCGCCTTGTGTCACCCTGTTAACCGTTTGATAACAATCACAACGTTTTATCAGGGAGGAAACTATGTTGGGGGATCCGATGGCGCTGCCCGCGCTGGTCACGCTGGTGGTCATCGTGCTATGGGCCAGCGCCCGCTTGCCGGAGTATGTGGTCGCGCTGCTGTTCTTTGCGGCGGTGATGGTCTTGCAGCTGGCGCCCGCCGCGGTGACCTTTTCCGGTTTCGCGTCTTCCGCATTCTGGCTGGTGCTCAGCGGTTTCGTGCTGGGCTCCGCCATCCGCAGCACCGGTTTGGCGGATCGCCTGGCCAACCGACTCTTGCCGCATCTGGCCGGTTCCTGGCCCCGGCTGGTGGGCGGCGTGGTGGCGATAAGCTACGCGCTGGCATTTGTCATGCCTTCCAATATGGGGCGCATTACGCTGCTGATGCCGATCGTTATGGCGTTGGCCAATCGCGCCGGTCTGGCGGAAGGCTCGCGCGGCCGCATCGGTTTGGCGCTGGCGGTGGGGTTCGGCACCTTCCAGCTCTCTGCCAGCATCCTGCCGGCCAACGTGCCCAATCTGGTGATGAGCGGCGCGGCGGAAAGCGCCTATGGCAGCCACTTCGCTTATCTTTCTTACCTGCTGTTGCACGCCCCGGTGCTCGGGATCGCCAAAGGCGCGCTGCTGACGCTGTGCATCTGCGGCCTGTTCCGTGCGCGGCCGCAGCCGGTGGCGGCCGAGGCGGCGCAAACCCCGCTCAGCGCCGCCGAATGGCGGCTGATCGCGCTGTTGGGCGCCACGGTGTTGCTGTGGATGACCGACAGCTGGCACGGCATCGCTCCCGCCTGGATAGGGTTGGCGGCAGCGTGTTTCTGCCTGTTGCCGCGTATCGGGTTTCTCAACGGCGAGCAGTTCGCCGTCGGGGTTAACGTGCGCACCTGTATCTACGTGGCGGGGATCCTGGGGCTGACCGCATTGGTCAGTCACTCGGGGCTCGGCGATCGGTTGGGCGGTGCGCTGCTGGCGATGATGCCGGATCTGCATGACAAACCGTTCGCTGCGTTCGGTTCGCTGGTGGGGATCACCGCGTTGCTGAATTTCGTGGTGACCGCCAATGGCGTACCGGCGCTGTTTACCCCGCTGGCGGAGGCGCTGTCGGCGGGCAGCGGTTTACCGCTGCTGACGGTGCTGATGACTCAGGTGATCGGTTACGCCACGCCGCTGCTGCCGTATCAGGCTGCGCCGATCGTGGTGGCGATGGGGATGGGCAAAGTGCCGGCGCGCGAGGGGCTGAAGCTGTGCCTGCTGTTGGCCGTGCTCAGCTTTGCGCTGCTGGTGCCGTTGGATTATCTGTGGTTCAGACTGCTGGGGTGGATCCCGTAAACAGCCCTGCGCCGCCGGCAAAACAATCTTCGTCCAGCGTCAGAGTGGCGATTTTATGCACCGGTCCGCGCATGCTGACCTGAAAATCGCCGCTGAAGGCGATCTGCAGCTCGCCGCCCGGCATCCGCACGCTAACCCGATCGCTGACTCGTCCCAACTTGCGCATCACGCTGGCGGCGGCGCAGCTGCTGCTGCCGGAGGCGAGGGTAAAACCGGCGCCGCGCTCCCAGATGCCGATGCGCAGCGTCTGGCGATCGACCACTTCCACCAGTTGTACATTGGTGCGTTTCGGGAACAGCGGATGGCGTTCAATCTGCGGTCCGAGCCGATGCACCTGCGCCAGATCCAGTTTTTCCACCGGCACCACGCAGTGCGGGTTGCCCATCGACACCAGCGAAACGCTTAACGTCTCCTCCCTCAGGGGCAGCGGATAGTTCAGCGCCTCCGGCAGATCGATCAACGCCGGCAGCGCCGCCGGGCTGAAATTGGCGCGCCCCATTTCCACCGTTATCTGATGCGCGTCTTGCGCCACCTGGCAGCGCACGTCGCCGCCGGCGGTGTGCACCAAAAACGGTTGATGGCCCACGCGGCCGCTGTCAAACAGATAGCGCGCGTAGATGCGCAGGCCGTTGCCGCTCTTCTCCGCTTCGGAACCGTCCGGGTTGATGATGCGCAGGGTGGGATTGACGGCGTCGCCGCTGTCGATCAGCAGGCCGTCGGAACCGATGCCGTAATGCGGGTGGCACAGCAGGCGGATCTGTTCATGGCTCAGCCGATCGGCGACCGAACGGTGGCATACCAGGTAGTCGTTGCCCAGACCGTGATATTTGTGGAACAGCAGGGGAGTCATGGCGTTGCTCGGCTCAGCGGAAAAAGGTCGCTACAGCTTACAACAGAACGTTGGCGTTAAAGCAAACAAAAGGCGGCCTGAGCCGCCCTTTTGCACGATTGCCGATCCGGCCATTAATTGTAGATGATCGCGGTGCCGTGCAGTTTATTGTCACCGGTGGTGGCGATGATCTGGAAGGATTTTGCGCCCGCCGCATCGGCTTTGGCCGCCAGTTTGTTTTCCAGGCTGCTCAGGTCGGACGCGCCGCTGACGGTGACGACGCCGGCTTTTTGCAGATCGGCGGGTTGTGCGTTAACCAGTTCGGCGGCGAAGCTGCCGAAGGAGACGGAAGCCAGTGCGATGGCGGCGATGGTCATTTTCAGGTTTTTCATGGTCTTATTTCCTATCTTTGTTCTTTACGATGTTTGTTTTGTAAGGTCGTTAAATTAATTAACGATCGATAATTTAATGTTAGATGCCGGTTTGACGGATTGCAAGTATTTTTTTAATGCTCGTTAATTAATTTTTTTGACGCCCTGGCGTCGGGAGCAAAACTTATCGCGATCCGCTGGTTTAATTCATTGTTATTGATAGATTTCTGCGGTGCCGTGCAGCTGGTTGTTACCGCCGGCGCCGATGATACGGAAGGATTTTGCACCGGCCTGATCGGCTTTGGCGGCCAGGCTGCTTTCCAGCGAGGTCAGATCGGATGCGCCGCTGACGGTAATGACGCCCACTTTCTGCTGGTCAGCCGGTTGGTTCTGGACCAAATCAGCGGCGAAGCTGCCGAAGGAAATGCTGGCCAGAGTGAGGGCTGCTAAGGTTAATTTTAAGTTTTTCATAATGTTAATTCCTTTCCGATAACGGTGAATAGAGGGGTTTAATCCGCTTCGCTAAATTATCTTAACGATCGATAACTAAATGCTAATCGGTTCTCGACGAGGGCGCAATATTTTTTTATAATGATCGTTAAGTTATTTGTGCTAACCCTGCTGTGGAGCGGGACAGGAGAGAATGATGAGCATCAATGAAGAGGTCTGCGGCAAAAAGAGCCGTGGCAGGCCGAAACAATTTGATCGCGACCGGGCGCTGGAAAGCGCGCTCGATCTGTTCTGGCGGCAC
This sequence comes from Serratia sp. CY81684, assembly GCF_052166595.1. Classification (NCBI taxonomy): domain Bacteria; kingdom Pseudomonadati; phylum Pseudomonadota; class Gammaproteobacteria; order Enterobacterales; family Yersiniaceae; genus Serratia; species Serratia sp. CY81684. The sequence continues at coordinate 461,881 of NZ_JBJNOO010000001.1, forward strand.
GGCTATGAAGCCACCTCGCTGGCCGATCTGGTGGAAGTGACCGGCGCCAAAGCGCCGACGCTGTATGCGGAATTCGGCAACAAGGAAGGGATGTTCCGCGCGGCGGTGGAACGCTATCTGCAAAAATACACCACCTGCACCAACCAACTGTTGGAACAGGCGTTGCCGGTAGCCGAGATCGTCGAGGCCTACGTGCGTTCTTCCGTCGAAGTGTTTACCGATCCCGATACGCCGTCAGGTTGTTTTATGGTGTGCGCCTCCGCCGCGCTGTCGTCCGCGTCCGACGACGTCGCCCAGATGCTGCGCAAAAAACATCATGCCCAGGAAGCGGCGCTGAAAGCCTGTTTCGATCGTAAGGTGCAGCAGGGTGAACTGCTGGCGAAGACCGACACCGCGCTGCTGGCGAAATACGTCATTTGCACCATTGAAGGCATGTCGGTGCAGGCGCGCGAAGGGGCAAGCCGCAGCGATCTGCTGCGGTTGCTGGAAGCGCTGATGCTGGTGTGGCCGCGTCTCAGCCAGATTGGCAATAAGGTGTAGAAACAGGCCCGGTTTTCACCGGGCCGTATATAACGTCACTGATTGACCGGGATCACCGCGCCCTGGTACTTCTCGCGGATAAAGTCTTGAATCGGCTTGGAGTGCAGCACTTTCACCAGCGCCACGATCTCCGGCTTGTTCACGTCGGCTTTGTGCACGGTGATGATGTTGGCGTACGGGTTGTTTTCGCCGCTTTCGACCGCGATCGGATCCTTGGTCGGATTCAGCCCGGCGTCGATGGCGTAGTTGGCGTTGATCACCACCGCGTCGCCTTCGTTGTTGTTATACATCTGTGGCAGCAGCGCGCCCTCAACGTTGGCCTGGAACTTCAGGTGTTTCGGGTTTTCCACCACGTCGGTGATGCGCGCGTCCACTTTGCTCACCCCCGGCTTCAGCTTGATCACGCCTTCCCGTTCAAAAATAGACAGGATGCGGCCTTCTTCCGCCACCGCGTCGCGCATGATGATTTTGCCGTTTTCCGGCAGATCTTTCAGGCTCTTGTACTTCTTCGAGTAGATGCCGATAGGCTCAATATGGATCGCACCGGCGCTGACGAAGTCGTAGCTCTTGTCGTCGGCGTGGTCTTTCAGCACCGAGTTCAGGTAAGGCACGTGCTGGAAATAGTTGGCGTCAATGTCATGGCTGGCCAGCGCAGTGTTCGGCAGGATGTAGTCCTGGAAGCGCTTGATCTGCAGATCGATGCCTTCCTTCGCCAGTATCGGTTTAGCCTGTTCGAGGATCTCGGCGTGCGGCACGTTGGAGGCGCCGACCACCAGCTTGGTCGCCGCGGCGGCGCCAAAAGAAGCCAGAGTGGCGACGGAGGCGAAAGCCAACATCAGTAGGTGCTTTTTCATCATCGTTTTCCTTGGTTAATTAACGTTTATCGAGCGTTCTTGTCAGGGTGTCGCCAATGAACTGAATGACGAAAACGATCAGCAGGATCGTCAGCGTCGCCACCAGCGTCACGTCACTGTGGTTGCGTTGGAAGCCTTCCAGATAGGCCAGGTTGCCCAGGCCGCCGGCGCCGATCACCCCGGCCATCGCGGTGTAGCTCACCAGCGCGATCAGGGTGACGGTGATGCCGGAAACCAGCGCCGGCGAGCTTTCCGGCAGCAATACGCGGAAAATCAGGGTGCGGTTTTTGGCGCCCATCGAGCGCGCCGCTTCGATCACTCCTTTGTCGACCTCGCGCAGCGCGATCTCCACCAGCCGGGCATAGAACGGCGCCGCGCCGACGATCAGCGCCGGCAGGGCCGCATCTGCGCCGAGAATGGTGCCGATAAGCGACTTGGTGAACGGGATCAGCAGCACGATCAGAATGATGAACGGAATGGAGCGGAAGACGTTGACCAACACGGAGATCAGCGAGTAGACCGCCCGGTTCTGCAACAGCTGGCCCTTCGAGGTTAAAAACAGCAGCACGCCGAGCACGATGCCCAGCACCAGCGTGGCCAAACCGGCGATGCCGGTCATGTACAGCGTTTCCCAGGTGGCGTCCCACAGTTGGTCCAGACGCAGGTGGGGGAACAGGGATTCAATCATGTTGGATAACCTCGACGGCGATGTTTCTTTCGTTCAGCAACTTGAGCATGTCGGCGACTTGTTGTTCGTTGCCTTCGGCGTGGATGTACAGTTCGCCGAACGAACCGTTGAGGGTGTGGCTGATCTTGCCGTGCAGAATGTTGATGGTCAGGGCGTAGCGCCGGATCACTTCAGAGATCACCGCCTGATGGGTTTGCACGCCGACGAAGGTCAACTTGAAAATCGCCCCCGGCAGGTGGGCGGTGAGCTGCGGGTTGAAGCTCTCTTCGGTGTCCGCATACTGCGACACCTGTTTGACGAACTGCCGGGTGATCGGCTGCTGCGGCCGGGTGAACACATCGAGCACCGGGCCTTCTTCGACGATGCGGCCGTTTTCCATCACTGCCACGCGGTGGCAGATTTTGCGCACCACGTGCATCTCGTGGGTGATCAGCACGATGGTCAATTTCAGCTGACGGTTGATGTCCAACAGCAGGTCGAGAATGGCGTCGGTGGTCTGCGGATCGAGCGCCGAGGTGGCCTCGTCGCACAGCAGCACGCTCGGGTTATTGGCCAGCGCGCGGGCGATGCCGACGCGCTGCTTTTGGCCGCCGCTGAGCTGCGACGGGTAGGCGTTTTCGCGCCCCTGCAGGCCGACCAGCGCGATCAGTTCCGCCACGCGCGGCGCAATCTGCGCCTTGGGCACGCCGGCGATCTGCATGGAAAACGCGATGTTCTGGCTGACGGTGCGCGACCACAGCAGATTGAAGTGCTGAAACACCATGCTGATTTTCAGCCGTGCCTGGCGCAGATGGCTGCCTTTGGCGCGGGCGATATCGAAGCCGCCGACGTCGATGCGGCCGCTGGTGGGCGTTTCCAGGCCGTTGAGCAGGCGGATGAGGGTGCTTTTGCCGGCGCCGCTGTAGCCGATGATGCCGTAAATTTGCCCGGCCTCTACCGCCAGGCTGACGTTGTCTACCGCTACGACGCGGCCCTGTGTGCTGTCAAAAGTTTTGCAAACGTTCGAAAGAACGATCATAGCGAAGCGGATCCTTATCGATACATCACAGCATTCCGTCCAGAGCGCGGTGCGCCGGACAGAGATCGTTCGGCTTTTCGGCTGACGGAACCTCTGTTGCGGGTGAATACCGGGCAATCCTACCGAGGGTTGATAGTGACAGGAAGAATGTAAAATCTATTACTTATTCTGATTTGATATATAAGGCGGCGGGGGAGGCGGGGGAAGAAAACCGGCCGCAGGGCGGCCGGCGAGATTGATGACAAACCTTATACCCTTGCCGGGTTGGCAGAGAGCACCGAATAAAAAACAAGGAAAATCAATTTATTGATTTTCGGCTGATCACCACAAAGAGGGGAAAAACCACGCTTTTTCCCCTCTTTGTCAATAGACTGACCGGCCGCAGGGCGGCCGGCGGAAGGCTAGCGTTTGTCCAGCTTCATGTGCAGCAGCGGGAACGGGTTGCCCTGGCCGTCGAGCGGCGAGCGGCCGGTGATGACAAACCCGTAGTGGCGGTAGAAGCCGCTGGCCTGCGGATTTTGCTCGTTCACGTCCAGCTGCAGCTCATCGTGCAGCGTTTCCGCGTGGGTCAACAGCGCTTTGCCCACGCCTTGGCCGCGCTGATCGGCGTCGATAAACAGCATCTCCACCTTGTTGCCGTTCAGGCCGATAAAGCCGCAGGGATGCCCCGGTCGGTCTTCGGCCACCCAAACGTTGACCGCCGGCAGGTAGTCGTTCAGCACCAGCGGGAACAGCTGCGCGATGTTGTCTTCGGTTAAAAAATGGTGGGTGGCGCGCACCGAACGCAGCCAGATATCTGCCAATTGCGCGTTGTCTTCCGCCGCGCGTGCTCTGATGGTAATCATCGAACTCTCTGCTATCTAAGTTGAAGGAAAAGAAACTAGATAGAGGTTTTGTGGGGTTAGTGCCGAATTAACGTGGGTTAACGCCCTGCAAAGCGCCTCTGCAGTGGATCGAATAGGCCCGCCTTCTCGCAAGCGGTATAACAACTGTAATTCAGCAAGTTAATGCTTTCAACCGCCGCAGGGCGCAATGAGGCGTTCGTCGCGTGATACACTGGCCGCTGAACCAGCAAGAGGGCGGCAGGATGGAAGCGGTACGCGCAGCGATAGAAAAACAGGTGCTCAGCCTGACCGGGCTGGCGCTCGGCGGCGTCGACTTCGAGAACCCGCCGGGCGATCCGGGCTTGTTCGGCCCGCAGTCTGTCATCTGGCAGGTACATCGCGACTTCACCCCGATGCTGTGCGGCGGCGTCAGCGCCTTGCTGCTGCAAATGCTGCACCCGCTGGCGCTGGCCGGAGTGTGGGATCACTCCAATTTTCGCGAAGATATGATCGGCCGCCTGCGCCGCACCAGCCAGTTCGTGTCGGTCACCACCTTCGGCCCGACCGCCGAGGCGCAGCGGCTGATCGCCAAAGTCAAAGCCATCCATCTGCGGGTGACCGGCGTCGGCAGCGACGGCACGCCTTATGCCGCCAGCGATCCGGCGCTGCTGACCTGGGTGCACGTGGCGGAGAGCAGCCGTTTTCTGGCCAGCCACCTGCGCTACCGCAACCCGCACCTTTCCCGCGATTTGCAGGATCAATACTATCGTGAAGCGGCGCGCGTGGCCGCCGCGCTGGGGGCGACGGCAATTCCTCAGTCCTGCGCGGAGGTCGAAGAATACCTGCAGGCGATGCGGCCGCAGCTGGTGTGCGATGAACGCACGCAAGAGGTGGCGCGCATTCTGCTGAAGGCGCCGGCGCCGAGCGCATTGGCGCGCCCCCTCGGCGGGGTGGTGATGCAGGCGGGCATCGATCTGTTACCCGATTGGGCGCAGCGGCAGTTTGGTTTTCATCAGGGCGCGCTGCGGCGGCGGCTGGTGCGAACGGGCGCCGCCGGTTTGGGCAAGGTGCTGGGCGCGTCGATGCGCAACGGTTCCTATCAGCGTGCGGTGCGGCGCATCACTCAGCCGTCATGAGCCGCAGCCGCTATAATTAGCCTTTGTTTATCTTCGTTTACGGCCGTTTTTGAGACTTTTACGGGTGATCCGGCCAGTAATGCGTTTTACACTTGGGGCAAAGCCACATTCCATTTTTGGCGCGCAGCCGATTCTGCCGCGCCCTGACCCTATTGAGGTGATATGAACGAGTCATACGTACTTGCTGAAGTCAGCAATGAGAACCAGACGCTGGTCGCGGTGGTTCAGCAAGATCACCGGGCAGCCTATTTTTACATCTATCCCGCCGAAGCCTACAGCGATCGCTATCAGGTGCGCGCCTGCTGGCTGCGCAATCTGGCCGCCGCGCCGCTGCAGGAGGATCGCGCCGCGCTGGAGCAAGGGCAGCCGCCGATGCTGGCGGCGGAGTTTTGCCGCAACCTGGAAGGGGAAGCGCCGCTGAACCCGGAAGGGTTGATGGTGGTGTGGAGCGAAAGCGACGACGGCGCGGCCCTGTGGTATTACGGCCAACTGCTGGCGGTGATCCCCGGCTGGAGCCTGTATATCGACCATTCGGTGTGCTATTCCGCCAGCTGCATCAAGGAGAGCCCGTTGGCCTATCCGCTCGGTTCGGCCTCGACCAACACCCAATATGCGCAGGCGGAGAGCACCCGCCAATTCTGGCGTAGCTGGCAGCGTGAAGAGGGCAATCCGTGGCCGAAGATGCAGCGCGATTTTCAGGCGCGCTATGAGCAGCATTTCGGCCCCTCGGTAAAATACTACGCCATCGATCAGGGCAAGTGGCCGCCGATGGCCATCACCCAGCACGAACGCGACGGCATCTATTACTTCCTCACCATGGGGGTCAGCATCCGGCCGATGCCGTGGGTGGAGATCCTGTTCAACGACGAGGCTTCGCGCTATCGCCGCATGGAGATGGCGATCGCCATCGACAGTCAATACATGACCGAAGACAACGCGGTGCAGATGGCCAGCGCGCTGGCCGGTTTCGCTCATGCGCCGTGGGCGCGGCTGACCTGGATCGGCGAAGGGCATACGCTGGAGTCCGACGTGGCGCCGCTGGGCTATGAGGGCTATATTTTATCGTCGTCCTTCTACCCGCATCACGCGCACCTGGCTCTGCCGCAGCAGTATGGCGATCCGGTTAACCTGTTCTGGGCCAGCCCGGTGTTTACCGCCGAGCGCCAATTGGCGCACGCCACGCCGAATGGCGGGCACGATCTGGTGCACAGGCTGCGCGAGCAGGGCGTCGACCATATTTTCCGCCCGCGCCAGCCGGTGTGCTGACGCGCTTATCTTTTCTTCAGGAGCCGCCATGACCACCGCGCTGTTGATTATCGATGTGCAGGAAGGGTTGTTTACGCCGCCGCCGGCGGATGCCGCGGGCACCGTTGCGCGCATCAATCAGCTGAGCGAGCGCGCCCGCCGGGCCGGTGCGCCGGTTGTCGTCATTCAGCACCATACGCCGGACGATGAGTTGCCGCACGGCAGCGCCGCCTGGCAAGTGCTCGCGGCGCTGACGGTGGCGCCGGGCGACCATCGGGTGGAGAAAACCACGCCGGACTCGTTCCTGCGCACCTCGCTCGGCGCGTTACTGATCGCCAACGGCGTATCGCAGCTGGTGGTTTGCGGCTACTCCACGCCGTTTTGCATCGATACCACGGTGCGCAGCGCGGCGGCGCGCGGCTATCCGGTGACGCTGGCGGCGGATGCGCATACCTGCCACGACAAATCCTATGCCGATGGCCTGCTGATCCGCACCCACCATAACGAGACGCTGTCGAACATCGACAGCTTCGGCGTGCCGATCCGCGCAGTGCCCGCGGCGGACATCGTGTTCTGAGAACGGAAAACGGGGGCCAACGCCCCCGTTCGTTATTTCAGGCCCGCCCGCCGCGCCGCCACCTTGGCCAGCGCCGCCCAGTCCAGATCCGCATCCCCCTGCGCCATCGCGTCGAGGAAGTTGTCTTTCAGCACCCCGGCGAACGGCATCGGCGTATGGCTGTCGGCGCCGGCGGCCAGCGCCAGCCCGACGTCCTTCAGCCCCAGCGCCAGCCGGAATCCGGCGGGTGAATACTTCTCGGCGGCGATCAGCGCGCCATAGCCCTGATAGGCCGGGGCGGCGAAGACGGTGCTGCTCAGCATCTGCAGGTAGTCGGCGCCGGACACGCCGTAGTTGCGCACCAGCGCGCTGCCTTCCGCCATCGCTTCAATGGCGCTGGCCAAGGTAAAGTTGGTGGCGATTTTGACCACGTTAGCCTGCGCCGGATCGGCACCGAAGTGCCAGGTTTTCTGGCCAAGGGCATCGAACAACGGCTGCGCTTGCTTCAGCCGCTCGCTATCGCCGGCCGCCAGAATATTCAGCTTGCCGGCGGCCGCCACGTCGACCCGCCCCAGCACCGGCGCGGCGAGATAGCCGATGCCGTGCTCCGCATGCAGCGTCGTCAGGCGTTTGGCGAGTTCGACCGAGATGGTCGCCATATTGATATGCAGCGCGCCCGGTTTCATCTGTTGCAGCAATCCGCTGTCCACCACCACCTGTTGCGTGGCGGCATCGTCGGCCAGCATGGTGATCAGCACGTCGACATCGGCCAACTGTTCCGGCCGTTCGGCCTGCCGCGCGCCGGCGCTCACCAGCGGCTGCGCCGCCTGTGGCGAGCGGTTCCATACCGTTAAGGCGAAGCCCGCCTGCAACAGGTTGGCCGCCATGGCGCTGCCCATCCCACCCAGTCCGGCAAATCCGATCTTCATCATGCGCTCCTTTTTCAGGTTGAAGGTTTTACCCTAGCGCGCCGGGCCAGGAACGCAAATGCCGGAGTGTAACGTCGTCTTACGCACCGGCGGCGGGTTATTGACGCGCTGCCGCAGCGGGTATACCTTGATGCCATGAATATATCGATGCACTCCACCCACAATCAGTCATGGTGGCGCCTCTTCTGAGGCGGCACGAGTATTCACATCTCTTTTTAATGCCGCCGGTTTGGCGGCATTATTTTTTGTGGCGTTGATCCGGCGGTCTACAGACCTTCAGGAGCACTGTCATGAGTTACACCATTCTTACCGGCGATCGCGCCACCGGCCCACTGCATTTAGGCCACTTCGTCGGCTCGCTGCGCCAGCGCGTGGAATTGCAGCACCAGCATAACCAAACGGTGATGGTGGCGGATCTGCAGGGCCTGACCGATAACGGCAACAACCCGCAAAAAATCAGCGCCAACGTGCTCAACGTGGTGGCCGACTATCTGGCGGTGGGCATCGATCCGCACAAGACCACCATTTGCCTGCAGTCGGCGCTGCCGGCGTTGGCCGAGCTGACGATGTACTACCTCAATCTGGTCAGCGTGGCGCGGCTGGAACGCAACCCGACGGTGAAAAGCGAAATCGCCGAGAAGGATTTCGCCCGCAGCCTGCCGGCCGGTTTTCTGATCTATCCGGTCAGCCAGGCGGCGGACATCACCGCCTTTGGCGCCACCCACGTGCCGGTCGGCGAGGATCAGCTGCCGATGCTGGAGCAAACCAACGAGATCGTGCGGCGCTTCAACCACATCGTCGGCCAACCGGTGCTGACGGAGTGCCAGCCGCTGCTGAGCAACGTCGGGCGTCTGCCGGGGCTGGACGGGCAGGGCAAGATGTCGAAATCGCGCGGCAACGCCATTCAGCTTGGCGCCGGCGCCGACGAGGTGCACAAGGCGGTGATGAGCATGTTCACCGATCCCGGCCATCTCAACGTCAGCGATCCCGGCCGGGTGGAGGGCAACATGGTGTTCACCTATCTGGACGCCTTCTGCGAAGACGCCGCGCTGGTGGCGGAGCTGAAGGCGCACTACCGGCGCGGCGGGTTGGGGGACGTGAAGATCAAACGGCTGCTGGAGGATTGCCTGCAGAGCCTGCTCGAACCGATCCGCACCCGCCGCGCCGAATTCATCGCCGATAAAGGCGAGCTGACGCGCATCCTGCAGCACGGCACCTGCCGCGCGCATCAGGTCAGCCAGCAGACGCTGCAGCAGGTCAAGGCGGCGCTGGGGCTGGACTTCTTTAGCCTGGAATGATGCGCACGCCGGGGCGGCACGCGTCACGCCCCGGCCATAAAACCATCATCCCACTGTCATAAACTTATCCGTTAATAGGTGCCCATAATGATTAGCCACTGAAACCAGAGAAATCATATGGCTCAGGCACTGTTAAAATTGGCGCAGCACGAGTTCCCAGGGCAGCACGCCGCCGCATCCCGCAAAGTGTTATCGGTAAAGGGGCTCGGCAAGGCCTACAAAGCGCAGCAGCGCGTGCTGGATGACATCAATTTCGATTTGCACGCCGGCGAGTTCGTGGCGGTGATCGGCCGTTCCGGCGCGGGCAAGTCCACGCTGTTGCACACCCTCAACGGCACCATTCCTTCCAGCTGCGGCGAGATGCTGCACTTCGAAGACGATGGCGTGGCGCAGGATATCGCCCAGCTTGCCGGCCGCCAGATGCGCCAGTGGCGCGCGCGCTGTGGCATGATCTTCCAGGACTTCTGCCTGGTGCCGCGGCTGGACGTGATGACCAACGTGCTGCTGGGTCGTCTGAGCCACACGTCTACCCTGAAATCCTTCTTCAAACTGTTCGATGACGCCGACCGCGCTCGCGCCATCGAGCTGTTGCAGTGGCTCAACATGCTGCCGCATGCGCTGCAGCGCGCTGAGCACCTCTCCGGCGGCCAGATGCAGCGCGTCGCCATCTGCCGCGCGCTGATGCAAAATCCGCAAATCCTGCTGGCCGATGAGCCGGTGGCGTCGCTCGATCCGAAAAACACCCGCCGCATCATGGACGCGCTGCAGAAAATCAGCGAAGACGGCATCGCGGTGATGGTGAACCTGCACTCGGTCGAACTGGTGAAAGAGTATTGCTCGCGGGTGATCGGCATCGCCCACGGGAAGATCGTGTTTGACGGGCATCCTTCGCAACTGAACGAACGGATCCTGCACCAGCTGTATGGCGAAGAAGCCAATCAGATCCATTGAAGCACTTTTGACCTTTACCCTTTACACACAAGGCACACCTAATGAAAAAAGTATTGAGTCTGACCACCCTGATGGCCGGCGCGATGATGGTCTTTAATGCTGCCGCAGCGGATGCGCCGAAAGAGCTGAACCTGGGCATTCTCGGCGGCCAGAACGCCACCCAGCAGATCGGCGATAACCAGTGCGTGAAGCAGTTCCTGGACAAAGAGCTGAACGTCGATACCAAGCTGCGCAACTCGTCCGACTATTCCGGCGTGATCCAGGGCCTGCTGGGCGGCAAGATTGATCTGGTGCTGAGCATGTCGCCGTCGTCGTTCGCCTCGGTCTACATCAAGGATCCGAAAGCGGTGGACATCGTCGGTATCGCGGTCGATGACGTCGACCAGTCGCGCGGCTACCACTCGGTGGTGGTGGTGAAGGCCGGCAGCCCATACCAGAAACTGGAAGACCTGAAGGGCAAGGCCATCGGCTTCGCCGATCCGGACTCCACCTCCGGCTTCCTGATCCCGAACCAGGCGTTTAAAAAGCTGTTCGGCGGCACGGTCGACAACAAATACAACAACACCTTCTCCAGTGTCACCTTCTCCGGCGGCCACGAGCAGGACATCCTCGGCGTGCTGAACGGCCAGTTCGAAGGCGCGGTGACCTGGGCGTCGATGATCGGCGACTACAACACCGGCTACACCAGCGGCGCGTTCACCCGCATGATCCGCATGGATCATCCGGACCTGATGAAGCAGATCCGCATCATCTGGCAGTCGCCGCTGATCCCGAACGGCCCGATCCTGGTGAGCAACTCGCTGCCAGCCGACTTCAAGGCCAAAGTGGTCACCGCCATCAAGAAGCTGGATAAAGACGATCACGCGTGCTTTATCAAAGCGATGGGCGGCAAACAGCACATCGGCGACACCACCCTGGCGGAATACCAGACCATCATCGATATGAAGCGCGAGCTGACCAAAGGCGACCGTTGATTCCCGGCTGCCTCGGCCGCCCGAATGAAGGGGTTCAGCATGCTGAACCCCTTGTTCCATAACGATGGAAGACCTGTTTTGAATACCGATTTCGCACACTATTACCAACGGATCCGCAGCAAGCAAAAGCGCGAAGCGCTGCTGTGGTCGCTCGGGCTGGTGGTGCTGTACCTGGGCGCCGGCAACCTCGCCGAGTTCAACCTGCACACCGTCTGGGTGTCTATTCCGCACTTCTTCGACTATCTGGCCGAAACCGTGCCGACGCTGCACTGGCACCTGCTGTTCGCCGACGGGCGCACCGAAGGCTCGCTGGCCTATTGGGGCTATCGCCTGAACATCCAGCTGCCGCTGATCTGGGAGACCCTGCAGCTGGCGCTGGCGGCGACCATTTTTTCGGTGCTGGTGGCGACCGTGCTGGCGTTTCTGGCGGCCGGCAACACCTATACCCCGGCCTCGGTGCGGCTGGCGATCCGCACGCTGGTGGCGTTTCTGCGCACCATGCCGGAGCTGGCGTGGGCGGTGATGTTCGTGATGGCGTTCGGCATCGGCGCCATTCCCGGCTTCCTGGCGCTGGCGCTGCACACCATCGGCAGCCTGACCAAGCTGTTCTACGAATCGATCGAAACCGCCTCCAACAAGCCGGTGCGCGGGCTGGCGGCCTGCGGCGCCACGCCGCTGCAGCGCATGCGCTTTGGCCTGTGGCCGCAGGTGAAGCCGGTGTTTCTCTCCTACAGCTTCATGCGGCTGGAGATCAACTTTCGCCAGTCGACCATTTTGGGGCTGGTGGGGGCGGGCGGCATCGGCCAGGAGCTGATGACCAACATTAAACTCGACCGCTACGATCAGGTCAGCATGACGCTGCTGCTGATCATCGTGGTGGTTTCCGTGCTCGACTATGTGTCGGGCGAGCTGCGCAAGCGCGTGGTGGAGGGGGCAAAATGACAGCGGGCACTCCGGCGTCGGCGGAAACGCTGCGCCAGCTAAAACAGCAGCATCCGGCGATCTTCGCGCAGCAGGGGCGTTACCTGCGCACCGTCGGCCTGATCGCCTTGGCGATCGTGCTGTACTACGTGTTCTTCTTCCTGGTCTTCGGCATTAGTTGGCCGCAGTTTATCAACGGCTGCCAGCAGCTGGGGCGCTATTTCCTGCGCATGTTCGTCTGGCATGACTTCGCCAACTGGCCGTTCATGTACTACTTCCAGCAGATTGGCATCACCATCGCCATCGTGTTCGCCGGCACTATCACCGCGTCGCTGATCGCGCTGCCGCTGTCGTTCTTCGCCGCGCGCAACGTGATGTCGACGCCGTTGCTGCGGCCAATTTCGGTGCTGGTGCGCCGCTTGCTGGACGTGCTGCGCGGTATCGATATGGCGATCTGGGGGCTGATCTTCGTGCGCGCCGTCGGCATGGGGCCGCTGGCCGGGGTGTTGGCTATCGTGATGCAGGATGTCGGGCTGCTGGGCAAACTGTACGCCGAAGGGCACGAGGCGGTGGACAAGTCCCCGAGCCGCGGCCTGACGGCGGTGGGCGCCAACGGGTTGCAGAAGCACCGCTACGGCATCTTCACCCAGTCGTTCCCCACCTTCCTGGCGCTCAGCCTGTACCAGATCGAATCCAACACCCGCTCTGCGGCGGTGCTGGGTTTCGTCGGTGCCGGCGGCATCGGCCTGGTGTACGCGGAGAACATGCGGCTGTGGAACTGGGACGTGGTGATGTTCATCACCCTGATCCTGGTGGTGGTGGTGATGATCATGGACAAGGTCTCGTCGCTGCTGCGCAACAAGTACATCATCGGCGAAGACATCCCGCTGTATCAGCAAAAAAGCCAAATCGATTGAGAAACCCCTTGCCGATCCCTATACTGCCGCACATTCAAGGTGTGCGGCCATACCCGTCATACTTGGAGCTGCCTCTTTGTTGGCTGCATTTGCGCGCCCCGGTCACATAGTTAACTATGCTCCGGGGGCTTACAAATTTGCCGCCGCGATGCAACTCCAATTATTTTGGGTATGGGGCATTTTTTTACAATGCGCACGTCCCCGTTAGACAAATAAGGCAATGCAATCCCATGATGAACAACGACGTGCTGCGCAGCGTGCGCTATATGCTGAGCATTAACAACGCCAAAATGGTCGAGATTATCAAACTGGACGATTTCGAGGTGGCGGTGTCGGCGATGGACGCTTACGTGATCAAAGAAGGCGAGCCGGGCTACGAGAAGTGCCCGGACGAAGTGATGGCGCACTTCCTCAACGGCCTGGTGTTCTTCAAACGCGGCAAGGACGACAAGTTCCCGGCGCCGGCGGTTGAGCTGCCAATCACCAACAACCTGGTGCTGAAAAAGCTGCGCGTGGCGTTCGAGCTGAAAGACACCGACATGCACCAGATTTTCACCGCGGTGGATTTCCGCATCTCCAAGCCGGAGTTGAGCGCGCTGTTCCGCAAGGAGGGCACCAAGAACTACCGCCCGTGCGGCGATCAGATGCTGCGCTACTTCCTCAAAGGGCTGGCGCTGCGCGTTCGCGGCGAGTAACGCGCAGCGTTCACCGAACATCAGGCGCAATCGCAAGGTTGCGCCTTTTTTATTGCCGCTCTCCCGCCCGCCGTTGTTGTACAGGCCCTCAGCCATCCGTCATCGATGGAGGGCGTGCCGCCTATCCGGTTACTTTTCCATGGTCAATTCAATCACCCCAACCATGAGGAAAGCAGGATGCCAACCATCACGAAAACCCAATCACTCTACACATTGACCCGGCCGGTCTGGCTGGATGCGGCAGGCATGAGCAAGGGCATCGATCACGATCGCCAGCACCTGGGCATCATTCTCGCCGCCGGGCAGGTGCTGCGCGTGCGGCAGACCAACGCGGCGTTTACCGGCAAGCTCAAGCTGCGCTTGCTCAATGACGACAGCAAAACGGAGGCGGAATTCAGCGTCGGCGCGAGCTGGGTCGAGGCCCAGGTCAATGCCGTCTCGGTGCCGTTCATCGATACGCCGTACGGGCAGGGCGAGCCGGCGCTGGAGTTCGAGTACCCGGACACGGCGAAAGCGCTGCCGGTCTATCGCCGTGGCGAAAACGAAGCCGCATTCTTTGCCCGCTGGGACGATCGGGATGCCGAGTTTGCCCTGGTCGATGCGGAGTACGCGGTGTTGCTGGTGCCGAAAATCAGTAAACCGGCGCTGAAGTCGCTGGGCGAAGCGAAAAACATCGACGGTCTGATCGCCTACTACGATCGCATTTTCACTTTCTACAATGCTCTGACCGGCGTCTCGTTCGAGGCTGAACACGAATCCGATCGCAATATTCGCAACCGCTATTTTATGAAGGCCGATAAGCACGGCGCCGGCGCCGCGTATTACGGCGGCCGCTGGACGGCGGAAACCAGCGACTCGGTCAGCAGCTTCTGGCTGACGCCGAAAGACAGCAACTGGGGCAGCCTGCATGAGATCGCGCACGGCTATCAGGGGCACTTTATGGGCGACAAATATTTCTCCACCGGTGAGATGTGGAACAATATTTATGCCGCTTGCTATCAGGACGTGATGCTGGGAGAGCGTAAATACCAGGAAGGGTGGCTGTATAACTACGGCAACGCGGCCGGCGTCGAGAAGAAAATCGTCGATCTGATCGCTCTGGGCACGCCGCTCAACCAGTGGGATCTGCGCTCCAAACTGTTCTTCGCGATGCTGATGGTCGACAAGGCTGGCAAGAACGCCTTCACGCACTTTAATCAGCAATATCGCCAAAGCTGCAATACGCCGGGCTTCGTGCCGTCCGAACATGCCTTGCTGGATCTGCTGTCGGCAAGCTTCGCCGCGGCCGGCGAGCAGATCGACGTGACGCCGTTCGTCGAGTTGACCGGCGGCGTGATCACGCAAACGCAGCGCGATCTCAACGCATTCAGCCACGCCAGGGCGGTATATCCGCTGTATCAACTGGTGGATGCGCAGAGCTTGCCGGCGGTGCAGGCGCAGCTGAAGCTGGATTCCTCCCTGCGCCTGGTCGATTCTTATCAGCTCAAGGCGAGTGGCCTGAAAGGCGATGTCACTCTGAGTCTGGATATCGATGACTTTGCGCAGATCTACGGTGAAGACCTGATCCTGATGGAAGGGGCGCGCTATGCCCACAAAGTCCGTATCGACACGCCGACCCTGGCGCTGACTGCGCTGCCGATCGGCGTGTATACCTTGCGGTTGCCGACCGGCAAAGATCGCAAATATCGGCCGACGGCGGGTTACCTGACGGTGAGGCAGGGGAAAAACGCGGTCACGCTTCGCTTTGAGCGCAAAGCCGCTTCGCCGATCGTTTCGCAGGAGATCAATCTGTTGGGCCTGAGCGATGCGGTCTTTGCCACCGTGGTCGTCGATCGCGCCAAAGGAGCGGTGGTGGTTGACGTGACCAGCACCACGCCGCACGCCTATTTCCCGGGTGAAACCTATGCCCGGGTGACGCTGCGCGATCGGCAGGGCGCGGTGCGCTTCAGCAAGGAGATTCAGGGCACTCAGGCTACCTTAAGTCATGACGAGCTGCCGTTTGCCGAGGGCGATGACATCGAGATTTACCATGTGGAGCCGAGTCGGGTGCGCCTGAATCCGGCGGCGACCGGGGTTATCGATAATAAAAACAAAACCAACGTGCTGCGTATCGAAAAAAGCGGGCTGAAAAACCCGGCGCTGTCCGGCGATCCTGAACAAGCGCTGCTGACGCGTCTGGAACAGGCTGCGCAGCGTTTGCGCCATCTGCTGCCGGCTTACTATGCACCATCGTCGTCGTTCAAAGATGATATTTATCTGGCGATCGGCGCCTTTGCCGAGCCGCAGCGCGAGTCACTGTTGGCGACCTATCGGGATTGTCTGCCAGCCGACAATACGCCGCCGGGCGCCAACGTCGGCAATGCGTTTACCGTGGCGTGCAAAGGGATCGGCGATCGCCAGTTCCTGACCGGTGACGTCGATCTGGTGAAGAAAACCGTTACTGTCACGCTGGCGGCGGGGATTGCTCACCACTACTTTGCCGACAGCTATGCCTTCCTCAGCGTGACGGATGCGGACGGCAACGCCTTGCTCAGTTACGACGTCATCGGCAGCCAGAATCAACCGGCCAAAACCTGGGTGTTGCCGCTGTCGGGTTACGGCGGTGAAGTGATTCATCTGCGGCATGAAGAGCCGGACAACCGCCTGGCGATCGTCAACGAAATGCAGCACCTGCGGCTGGCGGAGAAGGGCAAGCAACAGACCTACTGCATTACGCCGGTCGGTTTGAAACGCATCAACGACTGATCCCCATCGGCCTGCGGGGCGGCGAGTGTCGCCGCCCCGTTTTTTCCTCTGCGTCATCCCGCCATTGCACTCTTTTTGTTCCCCCGCTGCGCACCGCTGGTGCAGCCCGTTTGCCGCCGCTGTCATAAGTTTTAATTATAATTTATTGAAATCATGAGATTAAAAATTGGCACGACGGTTGCTCTGTTGGATCCCATCTTGTGTACCAGATGGAATTCAGCCGATGAGCGAACCTGTTGAAGCGTGCGGTTTTACCCTCAGTGAATGGCAGCACCATTATCAAACCCGTCCGGCGGGCGAGCGCCTTGCCTGCGTCAGTGCGACGATCGAAACGCTGGTCGCCGGCCTGAACCCGGACGATAACGCCTGGCTGTATCTCGCCACGTCGGCGCAGCGCGAGCAGCAGTATCGGCAGCTGGCACAGAGGCTCGAAGCGGTCGCCGGCGATCTCAGCCGCCTGCCGCTGTTCGGCGTGCCCTTTGCCATCAAAGACAATATCGACGTCGGCGGCTGGCCGACCAGCGCCGCCTGCCCGGCGTTCATCTATCAGGCCGCGGCGGACGCCACCGTGGTCGCCCACCTGCGCGCCGCCGGGGCGATCGCCCTCGGTAAAACCAACCTCGACCAGTTCGCTACCGGGTTGGTGGGCACCCGCTCACCGTATGGCGCGGTGGTCAACAGCTTCGACAGCCGCTACGTCAGCGGCGGTTCCAGCTCCGGCTCCGCCTCGGTGGTGGCGCGCGGCCTGGTGCCGTTCGCGCTCGGCACCGATACCGCCGGTTCGGGGCGCGTGCCCGCCGGGTTCAACAACATCGTCGGGCTGAAGCCGACCAAGGGGCGGTTGTCCAACCGCGGCGTGGTGCCGGCCTGCCGGTTGAACGATACGGTGTCGGTCTTCGCGCTGACGGTGGCCGATGCCGCGCTGGTGGCGGAGCTGGCGAGCGGCTTTGACGCGGCAGACCCGTATTCTCGTGCCGATCCGCATACCGCGCCGGCGGATATCCCCGCCGCGCCGCGTTTCGCCGTTCCCGCCCAGCTGGAGTTTTTCGGCGACGTGCAGGCCGAGCGGGCGTTTCATCGTGCGCTGGCGCAGCTGCAGGCGGGCGGCGCCACGCTGGAACCCCTCGATTTCGCGCCGTTTCGCACCCTGGCGGAACAGCTGTATTACGGCCCCTGGGTAGCGGAGCGCACGGTGGCGATTGAGCAGGTGCTGGAAGCGAGCCCGCAGGCCATCGATCCGGTGGTGCGCGGCATCGTTGGTAACGGCCTCGGCTACAGCGCCTGCGACGCCTACAAGGCGGAATACCTGCGCGCCGAGCTGGCGCGGCAGATCGCCCAGCGGCTGGCGCCGTTCGACGCGCTGGTGGTGCCGACCGCGCCCACTATCCGCACCCTGGCGGAGATGGCGCAAGAGCCGGTGCTGTTCAATTCGCAATTTGGCACTTACACCAATTTCACCAACCTGGCCGATCTGAGCGCGCTGGCGCTGCCGGGGCCGCTGCGCGAAGACGGTCTGCCGGCGGGTATCACCCTGATTGCGCCCGCCTGGCATGACCGGGCGCTGGCGGCGTTTGGCCTGCGCTGGCAACGGCAATGCGCCTTGCCGCTCGGCGCTATCGGCCGGGCATTACCGCCGCAGCCGGCACCGGCCCCGTCTTCGGGACACGTACGTCTGGCGGTAGTGGGTGCTCACCTCAGCGGCATGCCGCTCAACGTCCAGCTGACGCAGCGCGACGCGGTGCGGGTAGAGCAAACCGTCACAGCCCCCTGTTACCGCCTGTACGCGCTGGCCGAGACCGAGCCGCCAAAGCCGGGGCTGGCGCGCGCGGCGCAGGGGGCGGCGATCCGCGTAGAGCTGTGGGACATCCCGCTGGCGCGTTTCGGCGAGTTTGTGGCGGAAATCCCGGCACCATTGGGCATCGGCACGCTGCTGCTGGCGGACGGCCGGCGGGTGAAGGGATTTATCTGCGAAGCCTGGGCGCTGGAAGGTGCCACGGATATCACTGAGTTTGGCGGCTGGCGCGACTATCTCGCCAGCGTTAAGGGGGCATGAACATGTTTACTACCGTACTGATCGCTAACCGCGGCGAAATTGCCTGCCGCGCCATTCGCACCCTGAAACGCCTGGGCGTCACCAGCGTGGCGGTTTATTCCGACGCCGACCGCAATGCGCCGCACGTCACCGAAGCCGACAGGGCGGTGGCGCTCGGCGGCGACAAGGCCGCCGACAGTTACCTGCGCATCGACAAGATCCTCGCGGCCGCAGCGGCCACCGGCGCGCAGGCGATCTACCCCGGCTACGGCTTTTTGTCCGAGAGCGCCGAGTTTGCCGAAGCCTGCGAGGCGGCGGGCATTGCCTTTATCGGCCCGACGGCGGCGCAGATGCGCGAGTTCGGCCTCAAGCACCGGGCGCGCGAGCTGGCGGCGTTGGCCGGGGTGCCGATGACGCCGGGCACCGGCTTGCTGGAGAGCGTTGAGCAGGCGGTTACCGCCGCCGCGCGCATCGGCTACCCGGTGATGCTGAAAAGCACCGCCGGCGGTGGCGGCATCGGCCTGACGCGCTGTGACGACGAGGCGGCGCTGCGCGACGCCTACGACAGCGTCAAACGGCTGGGAGAACAGTTCTTCCGCGACGCCGGCGCCTTTATCGAACGCTTCGTCGATCGCGCGCGCCACGTCGAGGTACAGATTTTCGGCGACGGTCAGGGGCGGGTGGCTGCGCTCGGCGAGCGCGACTGTTCGCTGCAGCGCCGCAACCAAAAGGTGGTGGAGGAAACCCCGGCGCCGCATCTGCCGGCGGCGACCCGCCAGGCGCTGCATCGGGCGGCGGTGGCGCTGGGCGAGTCGGTGAATTACCGCAGCGCCGGCACCGTGGAATTCATATACGACGCCGCGCGCGACGAGTTTTATTTCCTGGAAGTGAACACCCGCTTACAGGTAGAGCACCCGGTTACCGAGATGGTCACCGGTCTGGATCTGATCGAATGCATGCTGCAGGTGGCGGCGGGCGACGCGCTGGATTGGGCGGCATTGCGCCGCGCGCCGCAGGGCGCGGCGATCGAGGTGCGCCTCTATGCCGAAGATCCGCTGAAAAACTTCCAGCCCAGCCCTGGCGTGCTGACCGAGGTGCATTTCCCGACGGACGTGCGCCTCGACGGCTGGGTGGCGACCGGCAGCGAAGTCTCGGCGTTTTACGACCCGATGATCGCCAAGCTGATCGTGCACGGCGCGGATCGGGCGCAGGCGCTGGAAAAATTGCGCGTGGCGCTGGCGGCGACCCGTTTGCACGGCATCGCCACCAACCTCGACTATCTGCGGCAGGTGATCGCCACGCCGCAATTTCAGCGCGGCGACGTCTGGACGCGCCTGCTGGACGATTTGCGTTTCCAGCCGCACTGCCTCGAAGTGCTGCAACCCGGCACCTACAGCAGCGTGCAGGATTATCCCGGCCGCCTCGGCTATTGGGACATCGGCGTGCCGCCGTCCGGCCCGATGGACGACTTCGCGTTTCGGCTGGCCAACCGCATCGTCGGCAACCACCCGGCGGCGGCCGGGCTGGAGTTTACCCTGCAGGGGCCGACGCTGCGCTTTCACTGCGACGCCACCATCGCGCTGACGGGCGCCAGCTGCCCGGCCGATCTGGACGGCGAGGCGGTTGCGTATTGGCGGCCGATTACGGTGCGGGCCGGGCAGGTGCTGACGCTGGGGCGCGCTACGCACGGCTGCCGTACCTATCTGGCGGTGCGTAACGGCTTCGACGTGCCGGTATATCTCGGCAGCCGCTCTACCTTCGCGCTCGGGCAGTTCGGCGGCCACGCCGGGCGCACCTTGCGCGTGGCGGACATGCTGGCGATCGCTCAACCGGCGCTGGCGGCCAGCACCACCCCGGCGCCGATCGCCGCGCCGCAGGCGATGGACGACAGCCTGATCCCGCACTACGGCGATCAATGGTACATCGGCGTGCTGTACGGGCCGCACGGCGCGCCGGACTTTTTCACCGCCGAATCGATAGAGGCCTTCTTCGCCACCGACTGGCAGGTGCATTACAACTCCAATCGCCTCGGCGTGCGCCTGGCGGGGCCGAAGCCCGAGTGGGCGCGGGAGGACGGCGGCGAGGCCGGTTTGCATCCTTCCAACGTGCACGACTGCGAGTACGCCATCGGCGCGATCAACTTCACCGGCGACTTCCCGGTGATCCTGACCCGCGACGGGCCGAGCCTCGGCGGCTTCGTCTGCCCGGTGACCATCGCCAAGGCCGAACTGTGGAAAGTGGGGCAGGTGAAGCCGGGCGACCGCATCCGTTTCCATCCGATCGGCTTCCGGCAGGCGCAGTCGCTGGAGCAGGCGCAGCTTGGCAGCATCGAAGCGCTGGCGGCGGTGAAGGCCATCACCCTGCCGCCGCCGGATCTGGCCCCGGCGGAGACCGTTTCCGCCGCGGTGCTGGCGGCGCTGCCGGCGGCGGAGGGGCGCCCGGCGGTGGCGTATCGCCAGGCGGGGGACGGCTACATCCTGATGGAGTACGGCGACAACGTGCTCGATCTGGCGCTGCGCCTGCGCATTCATCTGCTGATGCAGTCGCTGCGTGAGGAGGCGATACCGGGCGTGGCGGAGCTGGCTCCGGGCGTGCGTTCGCTGCAGATCCGCTACGACAGCCGGCAGATTAGCCAGGCCGACCTGCTGCAGCGCCTGCTGGCGCGCGAACGGGCGCTGGGGGACGTCAGTCGTCTGAAGGTGCCGACGCGCACCGTGTGGCTGCCGATGGCGTTCGAGGATTCGGCCACGCTGGGGGCGGTGGATCGCTATCAGCAGACGGTGCGCGCCTCGGCGCCCTGGCTGCCGAACAACGTCGATTTCATTCAGCGCATCAACGGCCTGAGCCGACGCGAGCAGGTGCGCGACATTCTGTTCGACGCCAGCTACCTGATCCTCGGGCTGGGGGACGTGTACCTCGGCGCGCCCTGCGCGGTGCCGCTCGATCCGCGCCATCGCCTGCTGAGCTCCAAATACAACCCGGCGCGCACCCATACCGCCGAAGGGACGGTCGGCATCGGCGGCATGTACATGTGCATCTACGGCATGGACTCGCCGGGCGGTTACCAGCTGGTGGGGCGCACGCTGCCGATCTGGAACAAATTCCTCAAAAACCCGCAGTTCACCGCCGGTGAGCCCTGGCTGCTGCGCTTTTTCGATCAGGTGCGCTTCTACCCGGTCAGCGAGCAAGAGTTGGACGAGCAGCGCGAAGCGTTCCGCGAAGGGCGCATGCAGGTGCGCATCGACGAGAGCGAGTTCGACTTCGCCGCCTACACCCGTTTCCTGGCCGACAACGCCGGGGCGATCGCCGACTTCCAGCATCGCCAGCAGCAGGCGTTCAGCGCCGAAGTGGCGCGCTGGCGCAGCGATGACGACGAGGCCGAGGCGCAGCTGTTGCCGCCGGAGGAAGAAGACGCCATCGACGGCGATCTGGTCAGCGCCGATCTGAACGGCAGCGTGTGGAAGATCCTGGTAGAGCCGGGGCAGGCGGTGGCGGCCGGGCAGCCGCTGATCGTGGTCGAGGCGATGAAAATGGAGCTGGCGGTCACCGCGCCGCGCGCCGGGATCGTTAAACGCATCAGCTGCCGGCAGGGGCGGCCGGTCGGGCCGGGCGACGCCCTGCTGTGGCTGGAAAAGGCGGTCTGAACGGAGGAGCGATGATGCAAATCACCAACGGAGAGCACAAGGCGCGCCCGGAGGGGCTGGCGGAGCGCATTTATCTGCAGCTCAAGGCCGACATCTTCGAGTTTCGCCTGCTGCCGGGCGATCGCTTCAGCGAAAGCGAGGTGGCACAGCGCATGGCGGCCAGCCGCACGCCGGTGCGCCAGGCGCTGTTTCGGCTGGAGCGCGAAGGCTATGTCGAGGTGCTGTTTCGCAGCGGCTGGCAGGTGCGGCCGTTCGATTTCGCCTACTTCGAAGAGCTGTACGACCTGCGCATCGTGCTGGAACAAGAGGCGGTGAAACGGCTGTGCGAACGCCCGGCCGGGGAAACGCCAGGCGCGCTGGCGGCGCTGAGCCGTTTTTGGGCCGAAGCGCCGCGACTGGCGGACGGCAAGGCGGTGTCGCAGCACGATGAGCAGTTTCATCAGGCGTTGGTGGCCGCGGCGGGCAACGGCGAAATGGCGCGCATTCACCGCGAACTGACCGAAAAGATCCGCATCATTCGCCGGCTGGATTTCACCCAGCAGGCGCGGGTGGACGCCACCTACCGCGAACACGCCGCCATTTTGCAGGCGATCCTGCAGCGGCAAAGCGGGGCGGCGCAAACGCTGCTCGGCGAGCACATCACCGTCAGCAAGGCAGAGGTACGAAAAATAACGCTGCACATGTTGCACCAGGCGCGGGCTCAGCAGCCTGCGCGCTCGGCGTAACGATTTTGATTTCACACACATCAGGAGTTTGAACTATGCAACGTCGTCGTTTTATCAAAGCTTTTGCGCTGTCCGCCGCCGCGATCGGCATGGGTCTGGCCTGGAGCGCGCAGGCCGCCGACACCATCAAGGTCGGCATTCTGAGTTCGCTCTCCGGCACCATGGCGATTTCCGAGACGCCGCTGAAGGATGTGGCGCTGATGACCATCGACGAGATCAACGCCAAAGGCGGGGTGCTCGGCAAAAAGCTGGAGCCGGTGGTGGTGGATCCTGCCTCCAACTGGCCGCTGTTCGCCGAAAAGGCGCGCCAGCTGCTGAGCCAGGACAAGGTGGCGGCGGTGTTCGGCTGCTGGACTTCGGTGTCGCGCAAGTCGGTGCTGCCGGTGTTTGAGGAGCTGAACGGGCTGTTGTTCTATCCGGTGCAATACGAAGGCGAAGAGATGTCGCCGAACGTGTTCTACACCGGCGCGGCGCCGAACCAGCAGGCGATCCCGGCGGTGGAATACCTGCTGAGCGAGGACGGCGGCGGTGCCAAGCGCTTCTTCCTGCTGGGCACCGATTACGTCTATCCGCGCACCACCAACAAGATCCTGCGCGCCTTCCTGCACAGCAAAGGCGTGCAGGACAAGGATATCGAAGAGGTCTATACGCCGTTCGGCTACAGCGATTACCAGACCATCGTCGCCAACATCAAGAAATTCGCCGCCGGCGGCAACACCGCGGTGATTTCCACCATCAACGGCGATTCCAACGTGCCGTTCTACAAAGAACTCGCCAACCAGGGCGTCAAGGCCACCGACGTGCCGGTGATCGCCTTCTCGGTCGGCGAGGAAGAGCTGCGCGGCATCGACACCAAACCGCTGGTGGGCAACCTGGCGGCCTGGAACTACTTCGAATCGCTGGATAACCCGACCAACAAACAGTTTGTCAGCCAGTGGAAGGCCTACGCCAAGGCGCACAATCTGCCGAATTACGCCACTGCGGTCACCAACGATCCGATGGAGGCCACCTACGTCGGCCTCCACATGTGGGCGCAGGCGGTGCAAAAGGCCGGCACCACCGACGTCGATAAGGTGCGCGCGGCGATGGCCGGGCAAACCTTCGCCGCGCCGTCGGGCTTCACGCTGACCATGGACAAGACCAATCACCACCTGCACAAACCGGTGATGATCGGCGAGATCGAGGGCAACGGCCAGTTCAACGTGGTGTGGCAGACCGAGGCGCCGGTGCGCGCGCAGCCGTGGAGTCCGTATATCGCCGGCAATGACAAAAAGCCGGATTACCCGGTGAAAGGCGGCAAGTAACGTCACTCAGCGCCGGCGCGGCTCGACGCGCGTCGGCCCAACAGAAGAGGCAGCTGATGCAATCTCCGTTTTTATCCTCTCTGCGCGCCGGGCTGTGGCTGCTGTGCGCCTGGCCCCTGCTGGCGCAGGCCGGGCCGGCCGATGAGTTCGCGGCGGCCACTCGCGTGCAGCAGGCCAAACTGCTGCAGGCGTGGGCGGCCGAGCCGGATCCCGCGCGCCTGCCGTTGCTGCAGGGGCTGCAGCAGGAAACCGTGACGATCGATGGGGCGAAACGCGCCTTTATCCGCCAGGGCGATCGCTATCTGCCGCTTGAAGGTGAGGCGGCCCCGGTTGGTGAACCGAAGAAGGTGTGGCTGAACAACCGGCTGCGCATTCTGATCGCCAACGCGTTGTCGGCGCAGCGGCTGGTCAGCGCGGATGCGGCGGTGCGGCTGCAGGCGGCGACCGCGCTGCAGCGTGAGGCGCAGGGCGAGCAGTTGCCGCTGTTGACCCGGCGGCTGGCGCAGGAGAAAGACCCGCAGGTACGCGACGCGCTGAGCATTGCGCTGGCGAACCTGCAATTGACCGACGCCAGCCCGCAGGTGCGCTTCAATGCGGTGCGGCTGCTGGGGGAATCGGGCGAGCCGGAAACCCGCGCGCGCCTGCAGGCGTTGACCGACGCGGCCAATGAGCCGGACGCCGCGGTGCGCGCCGAGGCGCAACGCAGCCTGCAGCGCGTGCAGCATCGCCTGATGATCGGCGATCTGCTCGGCCAGGCGTTCAGCGGCCTGTCGCTCGGTTCGATCCTGCTGCTGGCGGCGCTTGGTCTGGCGATCACCTACGGCCTGCTCGGCGTCATCAATATGGCGCACGGCGAAATGCTGATGCTCGGCGCCTATTCGGCCTATCTGGTGCAGGGGCTGTTTCAACAGTTTGCGCCGCAGTGGCTGGCGCTCTATCCGTTGGCGGCGCTGCCGGTGGCGTTCGCCATCACCGCCGGGATCGGCATGGCGCTGGAGCGCACGGTGATCCGCCACCTGTACGGCCGGCCGCTGGAAACCCTGCTGGCCACCTGGGGCATCAGTCTGGTGCTGATCCAGCTGGTGCGGGTGCTGTTCGGCGCGCAGAACGTCGAGGTCGCCAACCCGGCGTGGCTGTCGGGTGGCGTGCAGCTGTTGCCGAATCTGGTGTTGCCGTGGAACCGCATCGCGGTGATCGCGTTCGTGCTGCTGGTGCTGGCGTTGACCTGGCTGCTGCTGAACAAAACCCGGCTCGGCATGAACGTGCGCGCGGTGACGCAAAACCGCGCGATGGCCGCCTGCTGCGGCGTGCCCACCGGGCGGGTGGACATGCTGGCCTTCGGGTTGGGATCCGGCATCGCCGGGCTCGGCGGGGTGGCGCTGTCGCAGCTGGGCAACGTCGGGCCGGAGCTGGGGCAAGGTTACATCATCGATTCGTTTCTGGTGGTGGTGCTCGGTGGCGTCGGCCAGCTGGCGGGGACGGTGGCGGCGGCCTTTGGCCTCGGCATCGTCAATAAGATCCTCGAGCCGCAGATCGGCGCCGTGCTGGGCAAGATCCTGATCCTGGTGCTGATCGTTCTGTTTATTCAAAAGCGCCCGCAGGGGCTGTTCGCCCTTAAGGGCAGGGTGATTGACTGATGAGCCAACCATTGACCGTAACCGGCGTGCAGAAAGCGCCCCGGCTGGCGTTGAGCATCGGCGGGTTGGCGTTGCTGGCGCTGCTAGTGATGCCGTTCATGACGCTGTTGCCGGCGGATCATCCGCTGGCGGTGTCCACCTATACCCTGACGCTGGCGGGCAAGATCCTGTGCTACGCGGTGGTGGCGGTGGCGCTCGATCTGGTGTGGGGCTATGCCGGGCTGCTGTCGCTCGGCCACGGGCTGTTCTTCGCGCTCGGCGGCTACGCCATGGGCATGTACCTGATGCGGCAGGCGGCGGGCGACGGGTTGCCGGCGTTTATGGCATTCCTTTCCTGGACTGAGCTGCCGTGGTTCTGGAGTGGCACCCAGCATTTCGCCTGGGCGCTGTGCCTGATCGTGCTGGTGCCGGGCCTGCTGGCCTTTCTGTTCGGCTACTTCGCCTTTCGCTCGAAAATCAAAGGGGTGTATTTCTCGATCATGACCCAGGCGCTGACCTATGCCGGCATGCTGCTGTTCTTTCGCAACGAGACCGGTTTCGGCGGCAATAACGGCTTTACCGGTTTCACCACGCTGCTCGGCTTTCCCATCACCGCCGCCGGCACGCGGGTGGCGCTGTTCCTGGCGACGGTGCTGCTGCTGGCCGCCAGCCTGGCCATCGGCTTTGCCCTGGCGCGCAGCAAGTTCGGCCGGGTGCTGACCGCGGTGCGCGATGCGGAAAACCGCCTGACCTTCTGCGGCTACGATCCGAAGGGCTTCAAGCTGTTCGTCTGGACGCTGTCGGCGGTGCTGTGCGGGCTGGCCGGCGCGCTCTATGTGCCGCAGGTCGGCATCATCAACCCCGGCGAAATGTCGCCGACCAACTCGATCGAGGCCGCCATCTGGGTGGCGCTCGGCGGGCGCGGCACCCTGGTGGGGCCGCTGCTCGGCGCCGGCATCGTCAACGGCGCCAAGAGCTGGTTCACCATGGCCATTCCCGAATACTGGCAGTTCTTCCTCGGCCTGATGTTTATCGTCGTCACGCTGTTTCTGCCCAAAGGGGTGATCGGCCTGCTGCGGCGGAGGAAAACCTCATGAAGGCGATGCAAGTGACCGACGAACTGTTTACCCATCCGCTGCCGGCGGACAAATACCGGCAGCAAACCGATCCGGTGCTGCAGCTCGACAACGTCAACGTCAGCTTCGATGGTTTTCGCGCGCTGACCGATCTGTCGCTGCGCATTGGCGTCGGCGAACTGCGCTGCGTGATCGGCCCCAACGGCGCCGGCAAGACCACGCTGATGGATGTGATCACCGGCAAAACCCGGCCGGACAGCGGCAGGGTGTTTTACGATCAGACCGTCGACCTGACCCGGCTGGCGCCGATGCAGATCGCCCACGCCGGCATTGGCCGCAAGTTTCAAAAACCGACGGTGTTCGAGGCGCTGACGGTGTTCGAAAATCTGGAGATCGCCCAGAAAACCCGCAAGTCGGTGTGGGCCTGCCTGCGCGCGCGCCTGAGCAGCGAACAGCGCGATCGCATCGATGAGATGCTGAAGACCCTGCGGCTGGGGCATGAGCGCCACCGGCCCGCCGGGTTGCTGTCCCACGGGCAGAAACAGTTTCTTGAGATCGGCATGCTGCTGGTGCAGGAACCGCACCTGCTGCTGCTGGACGAACCGGCTGCCGGCATGACCGACGCCGAAACCGACTACACCGCCGAACTGTTCCGCGAGCTGGCGGGCAAGCATTCGCTGATGGTGGTGGAGCACGACATGGGGTTTGTGGAAACCATTGCCGATCGCGTGACGGTGCTGCATCAGGGGCAGGTGCTGGCGGAAGGATCGCTGGCGCAGGTGCAGGCCGATGAACGGGTGATTGAGGTATATCTGGGGCGCTGAGGAGGCGTAATCATGCTGCAGGTAGAGGAATTTAATCAGTTTTACGGCGGCAGCCACATTCTGCGCGGCCTGTCGTTCGAGGCGCGCATCGGCGAGGTGACCTGCCTGCTGGGGCGCAACGGCGTGGGCAAGACCACGCTGCTGAAATGCCTGATGGGGCTGATCCCGGCGCGCAGCGGCATCGTCCGTTGGCAGGGCGAAGCTATCACCGGTAAAAAGCCGCATCAGCGGGTTCAGGCGGGCATCGCCTATGTGCCGCAGGGGCGGGAAATCTTCCCGCGCTTGACGGTGGAGGAAAATCTGCTGATGGGGCTGGCGCGCTTTTCCGGCGCCGACGCGCGCGCGGTGCCGGATCCGATCTATGATTTGTTTCCGGTGCTGCGGCAGATGAAGGATCGGCGCGGCGGCGATCTTTCCGGCGGGCAGCAACAGCAGCTGGCGATCGGCCGGGCGCTGGCCTGCCGGCCGCAGCTGTTGATCCTCGACGAGCCGACGGAAGGGATCCAGCCTTCGGTGATCAAGGAGATCGGTGCGGTGATCAAACAGCTGGCGGCGCGGGGCGATATGGCGATCCTGCTGGTGGAGCAGTTCTATGACTTCGCCGCCGACCTGGCGGACAGCTATCTGGTGATGTCGCGCGGCAGCATCGTGCAGCGCGGCGCCGGCAGCAATATGGAACAGGACGGCGTACGCGGGCTGGTGGCGATTTGACGTTGGGTCAGCTGAAAAAGGATTGGCTGAGCGGATCGCGGGAATGATGCAGCACTCTGATGATATTCACCTCCCGCCTGTGCTGTCGAAAATAAATCAGGTGGTTGGCGACGGGCAATACCCATAGACCGGGGCCGATTGCATCGAGGTTTCTGCCGAGTTGGTGGTGGCCAAGGTTATCGAAAGCCTGATGCAGGCGGCGCAGATAATCTTCGGCCACCTGTAAGCCAAAGTGCGCCAACCCGTAAAAATAGATCTCTTCCATATCGTCCAAGGCTTTTGGACGAACGGTTACTCTCCTGCGCATCCTTTTGCTTTGCTCCGTATTCTTTCCATGAACACATCACGATCCCATTCGACGGCTTCGCCGCTGTTCTCTCCTTCAGCGATCAAGCGCCTAAGCTCTTCCAGCTTTGAGGCGGCGGTACGTTCGCGCAAAGTGCGCACGGATTCGCGGATGACTTCGCTGGGCGTGCGGTAATCGCCGCTGGCAACCAGGTCTTCGACGAAGCTACGCAGTTCGTCACCCAGATCTACCGTTAGTGTTCTGCCCATTGTTCCTCCTCACTTTCGGCTATGCTGCGTCATTGTAAGATTAGTTCTTACATTGTGCACATCAAACAATCAGGATCTCAATAGCGGTCCCGTCATGAGGATGGGAGCCACTCGTTTATTCATTAAGGATAACCATGAACGAAATCACTGTGTCACGCCTCGGTTGCATCGTCCTGTCCCTGTTTCCGGCCCTGTGGGGGCTGTTCAGCCTGTTGAACAATACGGCGGATTTCGCCGGCACCGCGCGCAATGCGGTGGGGCCGCTGCTTGCCATGCAGGATACTTATCAAACGCCGGGGCTGATGTGGCGCGCGATCCGCGCCGACTGGGCCTGCATGTTGGGGTTGGCGGTCATCACCACGCTGGAAACGCTGGCCGGCCTATTCGCGGCCGCGGGCGTGGTGCTGATGATCGGGCGATTGAAAGGCCCTTACGCCGCCTTCGCCAAGGGCAAAGCCTGGGCGATGCTGGGAGCGCTTTGCGCGATCGCGGTGTGGGGCGTCGGCTTTATGGTGGTCGCCGGCGACTGGTTTATGGCCTGGCAGGCCAAGAAGGATCCGTTGGCGGTGCAGCTGGGGGCGCTGATCTACCTGGCGCCCAATGCGTTTGCCTTGCTGTTCCTGATGCTGCAGCGGGAGCCGCGCTAACGAAGGCGGAGCGGGGCGCGGTTACAGCGCCTTGCTCATATACCAGATGCCTATCGAGCCCTGGGCGCTGGTGTAGCAGGTCTCGCCACACATGCTCAATCCCTGGCGCTGATAAAAACGTTGGGCGCGGGTGTTGCGTTGCAGCACCTCCAGCCACAGCGTCTTCTGCTGGCGCTCGATGGCCCGCTGCTGCACCTGTTCGAACAGGCGCTGGCCATAGCCGTTGCCGGCATGGCCCGGCAGGAAATAGATTTTCTGCAGCTCTGCGCCGATTTGTTCGGTTGGTGCCAGCAGGCTGTCGAAGTTCACCCGCGCATAGCCGACGAGGGCGCCATTCTCATAGGCCAACAGCCAGCACACGTCGGGCTGGCGCAGCGTCTGTTCCAGCGCGGAGACGGAAAAATCCTCCG
The DNA here is from genome assembly GCF_052166595.1 of Serratia sp. CY81684. NCBI lineage: Bacteria > Pseudomonadati > Pseudomonadota > Gammaproteobacteria > Enterobacterales > Yersiniaceae > Serratia > Serratia sp. CY81684. The sequence goes on from NZ_JBJNOO010000001.1 coordinate 491,716, forward strand.
CCAGAAAGGCCTCCAGCTCGTGCGGGTAGCGCCACAGCTCACCGAAGTGGGCGCGATAGGTGCGGATGCCGATATCGCGCACCAGGGTTAAATCTTCCAGCAATGCCTGACGGACGGTGAACATGAGTGAACCTCATCGAAGCGAGAACCGATGAGTATAGCGGGTTAATTTTCAAGATGCCGCGGCGTTTCGCGGCGAAAGCCCAGGCCGATGATGCGGCCGAACAGACGCGGCAGCCAGCGGCTGTTGCCGACGCGGGCGATCAGGCGTGAGCCGCCCGCCGCGCGGCGCTGACCTGGCTTACGCTGACTCATTTTGATCTGCAAAAACTGGATGGCCCGGGTGGGAAATTCGCGCCGGCGCTGCACGCTCAGCAGATGCTTCAGCTGCAGCCGATGCTGGCGCAGCGGCGGGATCAGGGCGTTGGCGGCGGCCACCGCGTCCTGAATCGCCAGGTTGACGCCCACGCCGCCGATCGGCGACATGGCGTGCGCGGCGTCGCCGATGCACAGCACGCCCGGTTTGGCCCAGCGATCCAGACGATCGATGCGAATGCTCAGCAGTTTTACCTGATCCCACTCGACGATCTCCTGCAGGCGATCGTCCTGGAATGGCGCCACCTCGGCGAGGTGCAGCAAAAATTTCTCCAGCCCGCTGCGGCGGATCGCGTCGAAGCTGCCTTTGTCGATCGAATAGCCGCACTGCCAGTAGTCGCCGCGATCGATCATGATGAAGTTTTGCTTCGGCCCGGTGTGGCCCATCGACCAGGCCGGATCGCCCGGCTGCTTGCTGAGCTTCATCCACAATACGTCGCGCGGGGCGCCGAAGGAGCGGCTGCTGAGCGCCGCCTGCTCGCGCACCACCGAGTTGCGGCCGTCGGTGCCGATCACCAGCTGGCTGCGCACGCGGATCGGGCCCTCCGGCGCGTCGGCCAGCACGCCGCATACCTGGCCGCGGTCATACAGCAGCTCATGAACCTGCGTTGAGGTCAGCAGCCTGAAATGGGGGAAGGCGGCGGCCTGCTGGGCCAAAAAGTTGAGAAACTCCCACTGCGGCATAAAGGCGATAAATTTGCAGCGCGTCGGCAGGCGGCTGAAATCCGCCAGTTTGATGTCGCGGCCGGCGACTTCGGCATGCAGGGATTCCGCGCGTTGGTGCGGCAACGTCAGCAGTTCGTCGAGCAGACCCAGCTGATGCATGACTTCCAGCGTCGACGGGTGAATGGTGTCACCGCGAAAATCACGCAGAAAGTCGGCGTGCTTCTCCAGCACCGTCACGTCGATCCCCGCCCGCGCCAGCAGATAGCCGAGCATCAGCCCGGCGGGGCCGCCCCCCACGATGCAGCAGGTGGTGGCGTAAGGTGTGATCGGTGATGACGGCATGGTGGTTGACCCCGGAGAGCGGCCCGCATCCCGTGAGCCGCAAGTGAATGTTTAGTGTTGATAATGATTATCAATATCAAGTTTGGCTGTCAACCCGCGGCGCAGTGTGGTCAAAGGGGGCGGACAGATGGCCGACGCGGAACAGCTGGCCGTTTTGCGGCCGTGCCTGCGGCGGTTCACGCCATAAATCCAGCCGCACTAACCGCCACTCGGCGGGGTCGAACGCCACGATGGAGGCCAGCGCGCCGGGCGCCGCTTGCTGTTGCCGACGCAGCGCAGGCAGATCGCTGTAGGGGATGATGGCCTGTTCCTGACAGGTTGCCCAGGCGGCCTCGGCCAGATGAGGGCGATCGAAATGCGTCAGCCACGGCAGCCAATGATTGACGCGCGGCCAGCCGAACGCCTGGCTGAGGCCTCTGAAACCTTCGCCGGCCAGGAAATCGTTCATGCCGGCGCTGCTGTTCCACAGGTAGAAGGGAGCGTAGAGATTTTCGGCGCTGCCTTCGCTGCGCTGCGCGTACAGATAGGCTTTGACGATCAGCTGCGGGCAGGCGTCGAGCCGATGGCCGAAATCGGCGATGCGGCGGCGGACGATCGCCATGTCGTAATCGGCGGGCAGGGTGAAACGGTATTGCATCGCGAGCATAAGGATTCTCCGCAAAGACATTGACCGGGAGAGCGTGACACGCCATCTTTATCAGTAAAATCGGTATTATTTTGATTGATGGTTCAGAAAATCAGGATGGTCAGCATGGGGCGAATCACGTTCGATCTCGAGGATTTGCGCAGCTTCGTCACCGGCGTCGAGCTGGGCAGCTTCGCCAAGGCGGCGGAGCGGCTGGGGCGTTCTACGTCGGCGGTCAGCGCTCACCTGAAAAAGCTGGAGCAGCAGGTCGGCGCGCCGATCCTGCGCAAGGCCGGACGCGGCATGGTGATGACCGAGGTGGGGGAAACCCTGCTCGGTTACGCGCGCCGCCTGCTGGAGCTTAATGACGAAGCCGCCGCCGCGGTGCGCGGGTTGGATCTGCAGGGCACGGTGCGGCTGGGGCTGCAGGAGGATTTCGGCGAGACGTTTCTGCCGCAGGTGTTGGGCAGCTTCGCGCGCGCCAATCCGAAGGTGCGCATCGAGGCGCGCATCGCCCGCAATGCCGAGCTGATCGACTGGGTGCTGAAAGGCCAGCTGGATCTGTCGCTGGCGTGGGATGGCGGTCTGAGCACGCCGTTTCATCAGGCGCTGGGGCAGCGGCAGTTGCACTGGATCGCCTCGCCCGGCTTCGCGCTGGCGCCGTGGCGAGAAGGGGATGAGCCGTTGCCGTTGGTGATGTTCGACGCGCCCTGTCTGATGCGCAGCGCGGCGACGCAGGCGCTGGATCGCGCCGGCATTCCCTGGCGCATCGCCTTTAGCAGCCGCAGCCTGAACGGCGTTTGGGCGGCGGTGAGCGCCGGGTTGGGCGTCACGGTGCGCACGGCGGCGGGTTTGCCGCCCGGCCTGTCACCGTTGGCGCCTGAACTGCTGCCCGTTCTCGGCCAGCTCGGCGTGGTGCTGCACCGCGCCGAGGATCAGCCCTCGGCGGCCGTGCAGCGGCTGGCGCAGATCGTGGTCGAGCGGATCGAAACCTAATCTTTGGCGATGGGCTGTTTGCCGCTCAGCTGGCCCCATTCGCTCCAGGCGCCGTCATACAGCTTGACCTGCGGGGCGCCGAGCGACAGCAGGCCGAACGCCAGCACCGCCGCCGTCACGCCGGAGCCGCAGCTGGTGATGATCGGGCCGTTGATATCCACGCCCTTGTCGCTGAAGGTTTGGCGCAGCGCCTCCAGCGATTTGAAGCGGCCGTTTTCCAGCAGCTCGCCGTACGGAATGTTGATGCTGCCGGGAATGTGGCCGCGGTGCAGGCCGGGGCGCGGCTCCGGCGCTTCGGCATAAAAGCGCGGCGCGGCGCGCGCGTCGAGAATTTGCACCGGCGTGCCTAACGCCTGTTCCACTTGCCGCATATCCACCACCGCGTCGGCGTTGAACCGGGCGTTGAACGCCTGTGGTTCAGGCTGAGCCGGGCCGGTGGCCAGCGCCTGGCCCTGCGCTGTCCAGCCGTTCAGCCCTTCGTCCAGTACGTAAACATGCTGGGCGCCGAAATTGCGGAAGGTCCACCAGCCGCGCGGCGCAGAGAACTGGTTACCCTCATCATAAATCACCAGGGTATCGCGTTCGCTGATGCCCAGCTTGCCCACCGCCGCGCCAAACTCCGCCGCCGTCGGCAGCATGTGCGGCAGCGCGGTGTTTTTGTCCGCCACTTCGTCGATGTCGAAATAGACCGCGCCGGGGATATGGCCGCGTTCGAACTCGGCAAGCATGTCCTTTTTCGGCGTTAGCCCCACCGGCGACATCCGGACGTCGATCACCACCAGATTTTCATCGTTGATATGTTGCGCAAGCCATTGAGGGGTCACCAGAAACGGAGAGTTCATCGTTATTGTTCGCCTGTTGTGAAAACGGATTTTCACTATACACCAGGCCGCGCGGGGATGAAGTATGATGTTCAGTCAAAGGCAATGGGCAGGGAGCGGAAAAATCATGACGGACGAGGCGTTTGGCGGGGCCAAGATCGCGCTGCTGTGCGATGGTTTCCTGCTGGTTTACCAACGGGACGATAAACCGGGCATTCCGTGGCCCGGCCTGTGGGATCTGCCCGGCGGCGGGCGGGAAAACGGCGAAACGCCGCTGCAGTGCGTGCAGCGGGAGACGCAGGAAGAGTTCGGCGTGGCGATCGCCGAACGTCAGGTTGTCTGGCGGCGGCGCTACGACGGCATTTTGCCCGGCTATCCGCCGACCTGGTTCATGGCCGGGATGATCACTCCGGTGCAGATCGCCGCCATACGTTTCGGCGACGAGGGGCAGCGTTGGCGGATGATGCCGGTGGAGCAGTTTATTCACCATCCGCAGGGTATCGAACACCTGCGCCGCCGGGTGGCGGAGTATTGGCGGCAGGGCGGTTAACCCCGTTGTTCAGGATGCCGCCAGCCGGTTGATCTGCGCCGGTTCGATGATGCGCAGCGCGCTTTCCCGTCGCGCCACCGCCAGCATCGCCCGCCCGATTCGTTCGGTGCTGCTTACCCGGGCGGGAAACAGCCGCAATGCGCCGAGCCACAGCGGCTTGAACAGCCGATAGGCCAGATCGTAGAGGCGGGTTTTGGAGCGAATGCCGTGCAGCGGCACAATGGCGCCGGGGCGGAACATCACCGCGTGGAACGGCAGCGCCAGCAGCGCGTTTTCGGTGGCGCCCTTGACCCTGGCCCACATGCTGCGGCCGCGTTCGCTGCTGTCGGTGCCGAGGCCGGAGACGTAGACGAAGACCATCGACGGATTCAGCGTCGCCAACGGGCGGGCGGCGGCCAGCGTCAGATCGTAAGTCACCGCGCGATATTCAGCTTCACTCAGGCCGGAGGACGAAATCCCCAGGCAGAAGAAGCAGGCGTCGTAGCCGGCGAGCTGCGGCTCCAGCGCCGACAGATCACGCAGATCGGGCACAGAAAGCTGGCGCAGTTTGGCGTGGCTCTGGGCCAACGGGCTTCGGCCGATGCTGAGCACTTCGCTGACGCGCGGATCGTGCAGGCATTCCCGCAGTGCGCCCTGGCCCACCATGCCGCTGGCGCCGAAAATAATCACTTTCATGCTCTGTTCTCCCACTGGCCGGCGGCGCGCTGCGTGCGCCAGCGGCTGGGCGTCAGCGTTTCCCACTGAATAAAGGCGCGGCTGAACGAATTCAGCTCTTCGAATCCCAGCACAAAGGCGATTTCGCCCGGTTCAAGGTCGGTTTCCGCCAACAGCCGGCAGGCGGTGCGGTGGCGGGTTTTGTCCAACAATTGCTGGTAGCTGTAGCCGTGCTGTTGCAAGCGGCGCTGCAGCGTGCGCGGGCTGAGATAGAGTTCAGCGGCCACGCTGTTGACGCTGGGGCGCTGGCCGCGCATGCTGCGGCTGAGGATCGCCATCACCTGCGTGGGCAGATCGTGCGCCGACTGCGATTTGGCCAGCTCCGCCTCCAGCCCCGGCAGCAGCACCGTCAGCATGGCCTGGTTGTAGGTGACGAAGGGGTGACGCATCAACGCGCGATCGAACACCAGCACGTCCAGCGGGGCGTTGAATGTCACCGGGCAGCCGAAATAGCGCGCCAGCGGCGAGGCGGCGTCCGCTCGCCGGGTCAATTCGATCGCCTGCGGCTGCAGGGGCAAGCCGGTGCCGCGCCGACACAGGGCCGTGATGGCGGCGAACATGGCGTCGATCAGCAGCGCCGGCGCGTGGCCTTCGCTCATGGTCCAGCGGGTGTGCAGGCGCATGCTGTCGCCGTCTTCCACCAGCATCAGCTCTTCCGGGCAAACCAGCCGTTTATAGCGCGCCACCTTTTGCAATGCTTCGCCCAGCGTGGCGGAATGCAGCGCGGCGACCAACGCAATGTCATAGTGTTCCGGCGCCGCCTCGCCGCCCAGACGTAGACCGAAGGCGGGATCGTCGTTCAACTGCGGCAGACTGCGCCAAAGAGAGAAGAATTGTTGCGTAGTGAGTTTAATCTTGTCGCGCCGTTCGCCGAACAGCCCGGCGGGCAACCCGGCCAATCGGCCGAGCTGCTCGATATCGACGCCCTGCGCCGCCAGGTGTACCGCCAGCGCGCCGGAAACCGGAATTTGATCGCTGCTCAATGCGGGCTCCTTAGGATTTTCCCGTCACCACCGCCGCCATCGCGGCGTGATCCGGCAAGCTGTCATCGTGGTCGGTGCTGAGACTGAGGGCGCGAAACGCGGCGTCCTCCGCCTGGCGTTCTGCCAACACCTGCGCCGCCATATGCACCGCGTCGCTGCCGAGCAGCAGGCGTAGCGGAGGGGCTTCCAGCGCCGCCAACTGCAGGATCGCCTGCGCCGCCTTGGCCGGATCGCCGGTTTGGCTGCCGTTATGCTGCTGCAGGAAGGCCAGCATCGGCCCCAGCGTCGGCTGATAGGCTTCGCCGATCGGCGCAATGGTCATTGAAGAACCGGCCCAGTCGGTGCGGAAGCCGCCGGGTTCGACCATCGTCACCTTGACGCCGAAGGGGGCCATCTCTTTGGCCAATGATTCGGAGAACCCTTCGACCGCCCACTTGGCGGTATGGTAGGCGCTGAGGCCGGCAATGCCGAGGCGAGCGCCGATGGTGGCGATCTGGATGATATGGCCGCTGCCCTGCCGGCGTAATATCGGCAGCGCCGCGCGGGTGACGTTGAACACGCCGAAGAAGTTGGTTTCGAGCTGCGCGCGAAAATCGGCTTCATCGGCTTCCTCCACCGGTGCGATATTGCCGTAGCCGGCGTTGTTGACCAGCACGTCCAGCCGACCGAAGCGTTCAATCGCCGTGCGCACCGCGCGTTCGGCGGCAGCGGCGTCGGTGACGTCGAGCGCGATCGTGGCGACCCGATCGCCGTAGCGTTCCACCAGCGGCTGCAGCTGTTGCGGCTGACGGGCGGTGGCGACCAGACGGTGCCCGGCGGCCAACACCGCCTGCGCCAGCTGTTGGCCCAGGCCGCGGGAACTGCCGGTGATTAACCATACCTGTGACTGAGACATCATGACCTTCCTGATTGCGAGTGGGTGTGATGCCACTTTAGAGCGCCGGGCAGCGCAGCGATAATCCGATCGCGTCAAGATTTAATCCGATTGCGCCAAACTGTCGGCCGGCATCAGCCGCTGGATGGTGGCGCCGACCTTCTGTACTGCCAGCTCGATCTCTGTCGTCAGCGTCGGCGCATAGTTGATGCGCAGGCAGTTGCGGTACTTGCCGGCGGCGGAAAAGATGCTGCCGACGGCGATTTGTACGCCTTGCTGTTCAAGATGGCGGTTCAGCCGCAGGGTGTCGAACGCTTCGTCCAGTTCGATCCACAGCATAAAACCGCCGCGCGGCCGGCTGACGCGGGTGCCGGCCGGGAAGTGTTTCAGGATAAGATCGGTCATGCGGTCGCGGTTCTGCTGGTAGCGTGCGCGCATGCGCCGCAGGTGCTGCAGGTAATGCCCGCCGCGGATAAATTCGGCGATCGCCAGCTGCGGCTGGGTGGCGGTGGCGCCGGAGCCGATGAACTTCATGTGCAGCACCCGTTCCAGGTAGCGGCCGGGCGCGATCCAGCCCACGCGCAGCCCCGGCGCCAGCGTTTTGGAAAACGAGCTGCACAGCAGCACGCGGCCGTCGTCGTCGAATGACTTGATGGTGCGCGGCCGCGGGTAGTGATAGGCGATGTCGCCGTAGACATCGTCTTCGATGATCGCCGCGTCGTGGCGCTGTGCCAGCGTCAGCAGCCGCTGTTTGTGGGCGTCGGGCATGATGTAGCCCAGCGGATTATTACAGTTGGGCGTCAGCAGGATGGCCTTGACCGGCCACTGTTCCAGCGCCATCTCCAGCGCCGCCAGGCTGACGCCGGTGAGCGGATCGGTGGGGATTTCCAGCGCCTTGATGCCCAGCCCCTTCAGCGTCTGCATGGTGCCGTGGAAGCAGGGCGAATCGACCGCCACGATGTCGCCGGGTTGGCAAACGGCGCGCAGCCCGGCGGAGATTGCTTCCTGACAACCGGTGGTGATCAGCAGCTGATCGGGGCCGATTTGGCAGCCGGAGTCCAGCAGCAGACGGGCGACCTGTTCGCGCAGCGCGGCCACGCCCTGAATGCTGTCGTAATACAGGCTGCGCAGGTCGCCGTGGCGGGCGGCGTTGCGCAGGGCGACGATCAGCGGTTTCATCGTCGGTTCGGCGATATCCGGCATGCCGCGCCCCAGCTGGATCAGGCCTTCGCGCGGCCGGCTGCGCACCAGTTCCAGCACCTGCTCCCATTGCGAAATGTCCACCGGCCGCTGCACCGGCGCCGTCATGGCGGGCAGCTCGGCCTGCGCGCGCCGCGTATGCACGAAGTAGCCCGACTTCGGCCGCGCTTCCACCAGGCGCTGTTCCTCGAGCAACCGGTAGGCTTGCTGCACCGTGCTGATGCTGACGCCGTGCTCCTGGCTCAACGCGCGCACCGAAGGCAGGCGATGGCCGGCCGGATACAACCCTTGCTGAATGCGTTGGCTGAGAATGGCGGCCAGCGTGGCGTAGCGTGTCATACAGAGGCCTCTCATCGGGGGGCAGGATTAAAAAAACCGGTACAGATACGTTCAAAATAAACCATTCAGCGGGTTTTTTGGCGCAGCTGTATGAAAAAAATAGCGCCAGCGTGAATCTGTATTGTTTTTTGCCTGGCGCGCATCATCACTACCAGGCGAAAACATCAGGGGGGATAATAAGATGGCTCTGTTTGATGGCATGACGATGTGGCGACGGGTAGGCTGGTCACGCTGGCGTTGGTATTTGTTGCGTCGCAGAACGCGCAGAGAGTTACTGCTGCTGAACGACAGACAGCTGGCGGATATCGGCCTGACGCGGGCGGAAGCCTGGAGGGAAGGGTATAAACCGTTCTGGAGAGAATAAGGAAAGTCAATGCTGAAATTATTGGGTAAAGCCTCATCGATCAACGTGCGCAAGGTGTTATGGACCTGTCAGGAGTTGGGGCTGACGCTGGAACGGGAGGACTGGGGCAGCGGTTATCGCTCCACGCAGGAGCCGGCGTTTTTGGCGCTGAATCCCAACGGCCTGGTGCCGGTGCTGATCGACGGCGAGCGGGTGCTGTGGGAGTCGAATACCATTTGCCGCTATCTGGCGGGGCGGGAAGGGCGGCAAGATCTGCTGCCGCAGGCACCCGGCGCGCGCGCGGCGGTGGAGATGTGGATGGACTGGCAGGCTACCGATCTGAACGGCGCCTGGCGCTACGTGTTTATGTCGCGGGTGCGTGGGCATGCGGATTATCAGGATGCCGCCAGCCTGGCAGCCGCCGAGCGCGAATGGAACCGGCTGATGGGTTTGTTGGACGCACACCTGGCGCAGCACGGCCCTTATGCCGCCGGCGCCGCCTTCACGCTGGCGGACGTGGTGCTGGGGCTGTCGCTGAACCGCTGGCTGATGACGCCGTTCGAGCGGCCACATTATGCGGCGCTGGCGGCCTATCAGCAGCGCCTGCTGCAACGCCCTGGCTACGTGCAGCACGGTGCTAACGGTTTACCGTGATATGAAATAAACGGTTCATTTCATCTTGTCCGGATACGCCCCACCGTGTCCGGAGTTTCCTCATTACATCATCCCGTCAACGTTTCATGAACGGCATCACGAATATGAACTTTATTTTCCTGTGTGCTTGTTATTGAAATTTATATTCCATATAAACCCGTTATCAACCGGCGCGTTTCATTGAGCGACGCCTGGTTCTACGCAGAATTTTGGTCACGGGAGAAAATGATGAAACAGGTACGCGTTGGGTTAATCGGCACCGGTTATATCGGGCGTTGTCACGCTATCGCCTATGCGCAGGCCGCCACGGTCTTTCCTCTGAAAGGGGAACTGGTGCTGGAGATGCTGGCGGAAGTGACGCCCGAGCTGGCGGCGCAGCGCGCCGCCGAATTCGGCTTTGCGCGCTCGACCGGCGACTGGCGGCAGCTGGTGGCCGATCCGGCGATCGATGTGGTGGACATCTGCGCCCCCAACTTTTTGCATAAAGAGATGGCGCTGGCGGCGATCCGCCACGGCAAGCACGTGTATTCGGAAAAGCCGCTGGCGCTGGACGCCGCCGACGCGGCGGAGATGGTGCAGGCCGCGCGCGCCAAGGGGGTGAAAACGCTGGTCGGTTTTAACTACATGAAAAACCCCACCAGCCAACTGGCGCGCGAAATTATCGCCAACGGCGAAATCGGCGAGGTGGTGCATTTTTACGGCACCCACAATGAGGATTATCTGGCCGATCCGCGCACGCCGATCGACTGGCACTGCCGCCGCGCCAGCGCCGGGCTGGGCGCGCTCGGGGATCTGGCGGCGCACATCGTCAATATGGCGCACTACCTGGTGGGCGATATCGTGGCGGTTTCCGGCGATATGCAGACCGTGATCAAACAGCGCCCGGATCCGCAGGACCCGACGCGCCTGCACCCGGTGGAAAACGAAGATCAGGCCAGTGCGTTGCTGCGTTTCGCTGGTGGCGCGATGGGCACTATCGAAACGTCGCGCATTGCCTGCGGGCGCAAGATGGGGTTGACCTATGTGGTCACCGGCACCAAAGGCACGCTGAGCTATACCCAGGAGCGGATGGCGGAGCTGAAGCTGTATCGGCACGATGAACCGACGGAGCGGCAGGGGTTCAAGACGCTGCTGGTGGGGCCGAAGCACCCGGACTATGCGGCGTTTTGCATCAGCGCCGGGCACGGCATCGGCTTTAACGATCAGAAGACGGTGGAGATCCGCGATCTGGTCAATGGCATCGCCGCGGGCGATCGCATGTGGCCGGACTTTGAAGAGGGCTGGAAGGTGTCGTGCGTGCTGGACGCGATAGCCGCCTCCGCCGAACAGCGGCGCTGGCTGGAGATCAACCGCGATTGAAAATGAAATGGCGCTCTCCCGTGGACAGCGCCATTAGTTTATTATGTTGTCAGCTTAATAGCTTATTAAGTTAACTTTATAATAAGTTATTGGCTTGATAACTTAGAACGAGAAACACGAACAGCCGAACGCGCCCCAGAAGGCATTCTCGTCCGACACCGGGATGCTGGAGCTGCGTGCGATGTCATGCTGGTGTGCATGCACGCCGCACGGGCCGCAGCATTGATGCACCTGGCTCACTACCCCGACGCGGGCCGCCGCCGACGGCGGTGCGGAGCGGTAATGGCCCGGCACCTGGGTGACCGGCGACCACTCCGGCAGCACCGGCAGCGGCGGCGGCGCCAGCGGTGAGAAGCTGCCGGCGGCGTAGACCACTTTGCCGTCCACCACCGTCATCACCGACTCGATGCCTTTGATCTGCTCTTCCGGCACGCTGAAGTAGTCCTGCGACAGCACCGCCAAATCCGCCAACTGGCCGACCTTGATCTGGCCTTTCTTGCCCTGCTCGGTGGAGAACCAGGCGCTGCCTTGCGTCCACAGCATTAGCGCCGTTTCGCGATCCAGCCGCGCGCTGTCGTCGTACATCGCCATGCCGCCGACGGTGCGGCCGGAAACCAGCCAGTACAGCGCCGTCCACGGGTTGTAGCTGGCGACGCGGGTGGCGTCGGTGCCCAGCCCGACCGGCAGCTCGGCCGCCAGCATTTTCGCCACCGGCGGCGTATGTTTGGTGGCTTCGATGCCGTAACGGTCGGCGAAATACTCCCCCTGGAACGCCATGCGGTGCTGCACCGCAATGCCGCCGCCCAGCGCCTTGACGCGCTCGATATTGCGCTCGGTAATGGTTTCGGCGTGGTCGAACAGCCAGTGCAGGCCGTTGAACGGAATGTCGCGGTTCACCTTCTCGAACACGTCCAGCATGCGGCTGATGGATTCGTCATAGGTGGCGTGCAGGCGGAACGGCCAGCGGTGCTCGACCAGATGGCGAACCACTCGCTCCAGTTCGTCTTCGGTGCCCGGCGGCAGATCCGGGCGCGGCTGCAGGAAGTCTTCGAAGTCGGCGGCGGAAAACACCAGCATCTCGCCGGCGCCGTTGTGGCGATAGAAGTCGGTGCCCTGGCCCGGTTTGAGCATATCGGTCCACAGCTCGAAGTCTTCCAGCTCCTGTTTAGGCCGCTGGGTGAACAGGTTATAGGCGATGCGGATGGTCAGCTGCTTTTTCTCGTGCAGCTCGGCGATCACCTGATAATCTTCCGGGTAGTTCTGGAAGCCGCCGCCGGCGTCGATGGCGCTGGTGAGACCGAGGCGGTTCAGCTCACGCATGAACTGACGGGTGGAGTTGACCTGCTGCTCCAGCGGCAGCTTCGGCCCTTTCGCCAGCGTGGCGTACAGGATCATGGCGTTGGGTTTGGCGATCAGCATGCCGGTCGGGTTGCCGTTGGCGTCGCGCTGGATCTCGCCGCCCGGCGGGTTCGGCGTGTCTTTGGTGTAGCCGACCACCTTCAACGCCGCGCGGTTGAGCAGCGCGCGATCGTAGAGATGCAGAATAAATACCGGCGTGTCCGGCGCCGCCTGGTTGATTTCGTCCAGCGTCGGCATGCGGCGCTCGGCGAACTGGAATTCGGTCCAGCCGCCGACCACCCGCACCCATTGCGGGCTCGGGGTGCGCAGCGCCTGTTCTTTTAACATGCGCAGCGCGTCGGCCAGCGAGGGCACGCCTTCCCAGCGCAGCTCCAGGTTATAGTTCAGGCCGCCGCGGATCAGGTGCAGGTGCGAGTCGTTCAGGCCCGGAATGGCGGTGTGGCCGTGCAGATCGATCACCTGGGTTTCCGGCCCGGCGTGCTGCATGACTTCGCTTTCGCTGCCGACCGCCAGAAACTTGCCGTCGCGGATGGCGACCGCTTGCGCGGTGGGGTGTTGGCGATCGACGGTGTGAAACTTGCCGTTGGTGATGATAAATGAAGCGTGGTGGTTCATAACATTCTCCCGGCGAACCGCCTAGCGGCGGGTCAGCCATTGATGAAAAACGCGAGTCACGATAGGCATCCACAGGTACACCACCAGGGCGACCACGGTGGCGTCATTGAGAAAATGGCCGAGCAGCGAGCCGTCCAGCTGCGGCAGCACCCGTCCCCAAAACCAGGGCACCAGATTGGTGGATGGAAAGATCACCAGCAGGGTGATGATGAATTGCTTCCACTGGGGCGGCTGGCGCACGCTGGGGTTGGGCGGGGTAAACCAGAACTCTGCGCCGGGGCGGATCTCGATATGGTCGTTCTCCAGCAACAGCGGAGTGACTTCTTCGATGTATTGCTTGCGCTGCGGCGAGTTGAGCCAGCGGTAGAGATTGTCGAGATTATCGAAGCGGACCAGCACCGTATAGGCCTGTTCGTCGCCGGAAGGGCGAATCACGTTGACGCCTAAATGGCCGGTGAAGCCCGCGGCGTCGGGCATGATGCGGTTCAGCCAGGCCTCATAGGCCTGTTCGTTCCCCGGCGCCAAACGGTGGGTGATCACCAGCGTGACATGCTGCGGATGGGCCATAAAACCGACTCCTGAAAATACCCCGGCGCGAGGCCGGGGCAAGGGGAATTATTTCACCGTGCGGGCCGGTGCGTGGTGCACCATGGTGTAAGCGTAGTCGACGCCCATGCCGTACGCGCCGCTGTGTTCGCGCACCAGCGCCATCACCGCGTCGTAGGTATCTTTGCGCGCCCAGTCGCGTTGGTACTCCAGCAGCACCTGCTGCCAGGTCACCGGTACGGCGCCGGCCTGCACCATGCGGTCAATCGAACGTTCGTGCGCATCGACGGAGGTGCCGCCGGAGGTGTCGGTCACCACATACACTTCATAGCCGGCTTCCAGCGCCATCAGCGCCGGGAAAGTCAGGCACACCTCGGTCCACAGCGCGGAGATCACCAGCTTTTTACGGCCGGTGGCTTCCACGGCTTTAACGAAGGCCGCGTCTTCCCAGGAGTTCATCGAGGTGCGTTCAATCGGGGTGATTTCAGGGTGTACCGCCAGCAGTTCCGGCCAGATATAGCCGCTGAAGCTTTCGGTTTCGACCGAGGTGAAAAGGGTGGGAACGTTGAAAATCTTGCCTGCCTTCGCCAAACCAACAACGTTGTTTTTCAGTTGCTGACGATCAATATTAGCCACGCCGAAGGCCATTTGTGGTTGATGATCGATAAAAATCAGTGCGGAATTGTCTTTATCAAGCAGTTGAAACTTGGACATAATTTACCTTCCCAGTGATATTTCGGTTGAACATCTGATGAGTGTAACGCCGATAAAACCCATGGTAGGCAGAGGGCGATTTCAAAGATACCGCAGAATTTTTGCCGACTTGTTGAGTTTTTTTATACACGGGAGAAAGCATGAGATTAAACCTGGAAGCGCTGCTGATTTTGGACGCGCTGGACCGGCACGGATCTTTCGCCGCCGCGGCCGCCGCACTGTTTAAAACCCCTTCGGCACTGAGCTATATGGTGCAAAAGCTGGAGAACGATCTCGACATCACCCTGCTCGATCGCTCCGGTCATCGGGCGAAGTTCACCGATACCGGCAAGCTGATGCTGGAAAAAGGGCGGGTGCTGCTGCGCGCGGCGCAGGATCTGGAACAGCAGGCGCGCTATGTCGAAAACGGCTGGGAAAGCGAGATCACGCTCGGGATCGACGCCTCCTTCCCGTTTGCCCGCCTGTTGCCGCTGATAGAAGAGTTCTACCAACAGCATCACCATACCCGGCTGCGTTTCAGCCACGAAGTGCTGGCCGGCTCCTGGGAGTCGCTGGTCTACGGTTGCGCCGACATTATCATCGGCGCCATCTGCGAGCCGCCGTCACGGGTGGGTTATGCGTTCAGCCGCCTGGGGCAGCTGGACTACGTGTTCGCCGTCGCGCCGCAGCATCCGCTGGCGGCATTGCCGGAACCGTTGCCGAAGGACGAAATCCGTCAGCACCGGGCGGTGGTGGTGCGCGACACTTCGCGCGTCAACGCGCCGCAGAGCCTGAATCTGCTGGAAGAGCAGGATACGCTGACGGTCTTCGGTTTCGACGCCAAGCTGCAGGCGCAGCTGGCCGGGCTGGGCTGCGGCTATCTGCCGCGTTCTTTGGCGGAACCTTACCTGAACAGCGGCGAACTGGTGGCGAAACGCGTTGAATCGGAACGCTGCAGCGACATCGCCTATTTCGGTTGGCGGGAAAGCGCCAGCGGCCTGGCGGCCAAATGGTGGCGCGAACGGCTGCAGCGCTACGCGGACGACGGCGAGGCCTACCCGGCGGCGCAGTGAGGGCCGCTCGATAAGGATAAATCCCCCAATAAGGACATAGGGAATGAAAAAGACACTAAGCCTGTTGGCGTTGTTGTTGCTGAGCGGCTGCGGCGCCGGGCGTGAGGCCGGCATACCGTTGCCGCAGGCCCCGGCATTGGCCGCAACGCAGCTCAGTTACCCGGAGCGGGTGCATAACGCGGTGAGCCGCGAGCTGCGCTTGCCGGAACATGCGCACGGTCAGCGTTGCACCCTCGCTATCCGTTTGCAGCCGGACGGCAAGCTGGCGAGCAGCAAGATCGTAAGAGGCGATGCGCCCCTGTGCGCAGCGGCGAGCGCTGCGGTGCAGCGCGCGCAGTTTCCGCCGATGGCCAGCGCTACCGAATACGCGCTGTTCAACGCCGTGGTGCTCGATTTCGTTCCCTGAAAACCTATGACCGACGGGCCGCTTGCGCGGCCCGTTTTTTCTCGTTTCGCCGTTTGCATCTTCGCGCTTTTCCGCCAATAGTGTTCTCCGGACATGCAGCAAGGCGATTTTTCATTGGCCGGTCAACGGGAGAAAAAGGCATGAAAGGCGAGCATCATTATCAGGTGGCGGTCACCTGGCAGGGGAATTTGGGCGCAGGCACCGAAGATTACCGCGCCTATGGGCGCGATCACCTGATCGGCGCCGTGGGCAAGGCAGATATCGCCGGTTCAGCCGATCCGGCCTTTCGCGGTGACGCGACGCGCTGGAATCCGGAGGATTTGCTGGTGGCTTCGCTCAGCGCCTGTCACAAATTATGGTATCTGCATTTATGCGCTACCTCGGGCATTTCCGTACTGGCCTATCAGGACAACGCCGTCGGGGTGATGCGCGAAGATGCGGCGCGCGGTGGCTTTTTCACCTCGGTGACGCTGCGGCCGCAGGTCACGGTGCGCGACGGCGACGATCTGCAGCTGGCGCAACAGCTGCACGAGCAGGCACATCACCTGTGCTTTATCGCCAACTCGGTGAATTTCCCGGTGGCGTGCGAACCGCAGGCCGAGTACGCAACCCGCTGAATTTTCACTTAGCTTTGCCATTTTCGTTATTTTGAACGTCACTGCGGCTCACCGATACTGGGGGAAAATCCCCACCGCGAGCCGCAGCATGTCCCACGCCCACTATTTGCACCCTGAACAACGCGACC
This sequence comes from Serratia sp. CY81684, assembly GCF_052166595.1. Lineage (NCBI taxonomy): Bacteria > Pseudomonadati > Pseudomonadota > Gammaproteobacteria > Enterobacterales > Yersiniaceae > Serratia > Serratia sp. CY81684. The sequence goes on from NZ_JBJNOO010000001.1 coordinate 507,994, forward strand.
GCATCCGGCGGCTTCATCGGCGCTGGCACTGGCGGCTGGAGTTGCCTACCTGGGGGATCATGGCGGCAGTGTACGGCGGCTGGTTCGGCGTGGCGCATTATTGGCAGGCGCTGGGCCCGTGGCTTGGCGCGCCGCTGCTGATCCTGCTGACCACCGGGTATATGTCGCTGCAACACGAGCTGATCCACGGCCATCCGACGCGCTGGCCGCGCGTCAATCAGCTGTTCGGCCTGTTGCCGCTGGCGGTGTGGTATCCCTATGGGCTGTATCGGGATTCGCATCTGCGCCACCACCGCAACGACCACCTGACCGATCCGCATGAAGATCCCGAAAGTTACTACTTCAGCGCCGCGCAGTGGCGGCGTTATCCCCGCCTGCTGCCGCGGCTGGCCACGGTGCGCAATACGCTGATCGGCCGGGTGCTCCTCGGCCCGGCGCTGGATATCGTCACCACGCTGTTCGGCGCAGTGAAGACGCTTGCAGCGGGCGATCTGCGCGCCTGGGCGATGTGGCTGGTGCATCTGTCGCTGTTGGCGGTGCTGCTGCACTGGCTGCAGATGCAGGGCATCGGCGCGGCGTTTTACCTGTTGGCCATCAGCTACCCGGCGCTGGCGCTGACCAAGGTAAGATCGTTTTTTGAGCATCGCGCCGTGGACGCACCGCAGGCACGTTCTATTATTAATGAGGCGGGCTGGCCGTGGCGGCTGCTGTTTCTCAATCTGAACTACCATTTAGTGCATCACGATTTGCCCGGCCTGCCCTGGTATGGCCTGCGCGAAGTCTACCTGGCGGAGCGCGAGGCGTATCAGCGCCGCAGCCAGGGATTCGTCGCGCAGGGTTATGGCGAGTGGCTGCGCGATTACGCACTGACGCCGATCGACGTCGGCGTGCATCCGCTGAGCGCCGGCGAACGGCGGGAGGAACGCGATGTCCTGCCGAAGAAAAAACTTATTGCGCGCTGGAAGCGCGTTTCTCAGGATTTTCCAACCGAACTGGCCCATGAGCCGGAAAACATATAACCAGAGGAAAAGTATGGCAATCACCTTATCACGCGGACGTTCCTTTGCCGTCGCGCTGGCTCTGCTGGCCGTCGGCGGTCTGGCACAGGCAGCCGACTCGGTGCGCGTCGGTTCCAAGATCGATACCGAAGGTTCGCTGCTCGGCAACATCATCGTGCAGGTGCTGGAAGCCAACGGCATCAAAACCACCAACAAGCTGCAGCTCGGCACCACCAAGGTGCTGCGCGGCGCCATCACTTCCGGCGAGATCGACATCTACCCGGAATACACCGGCAACGGCGCGTTTTTCTTCTCCGATGAGAAAGATCCGGCGTGGAAGAACGCCCAGGCCGGCTTCGAGAAGGTGAAGCAGCTCGACTACGACAAAAACAAAATCGTCTGGCTCGATGCGGCGCCGGCCAACAACACCTGGACCATCGCCATTCGTCAGGACGTGGCGGACGCCAACCATCTCAAAACGCTGGCGGATCTCGGCAAGTGGATCAACGGCGGCGGCAAGTTCAAGCTGGCGGCCTCGGCGGAATTTATCGAGCGGCCGGATGCGCTGCCGGCGTTTCAGAACGCCTACGGCTTCAAACTGAATCAGGATCAGCTGCTGTCCCTGGCCGGCGGCGATACGGCGGTGACCATCAAGGCGGCGGCGGAGCAGACCTCCGGCGTCAACGCGGCGATGGCCTACGGCACCGATGGCCCGGTGGCGGCGCTGGGGCTGCAGACGCTGGCGGATCCGAAAGGCGTACAGCCGATCTACGCGCCGGCGCCGATCGTGCGCGAAGCGGCGCTGAAGGCGCACGCCAATCTGCCTGAACTGCTGAAGCCGGTGTTCGCCTCGCTGGACGGGCCGACGCTGCAAAAGCTCAACGCGCAGATCGCTGTGGAAGGCCAGGACGCCAAACAGGTGGCGGCTGCTTACCTGAAAGAGAAAGGGTTTGTTAAGGGATAATGCCGAGGTGCCCCCTTTGCCGTCGGGAGAGGGGGTAAACCGAGGGAGCCGGAGCGTTTCTTTGACTATCGCCGTAAAACATCGCGTCTTGTTGACGCTGTTCATGCTGTTGCTGCTGGCCGCGTTCGGCCTGCCGTTCCTCAGTTATGCCCCCAATCGCCTGTTGTCGGGCAAAGGCCTCTCCTTGTTCTCCCTGCTGCACGGCCCGGCGCTGTGGCTGCTGTTGCCGCTGGCGGCATTGGCGATCCTCAGCCTGTTGCCGCCGACGCGGGGGCGGGCGCTGCTGGCGGCACTGGCCGCCTGCGGGGTGCTGACGCTGGCGTTCTGGATCAGCGGGCAGGCCGCCGGGCGTCTGGCGCAGGAGGGATCGCGCCTGGCACGCGCCTCCTGGGGCAGCGGCTGCTGGTTGACCATGGCGCTGAGCCTGCTGATCGCCGCCGACGCCATGGCGCGTCTCACGGCGTCGCACCTGCGGCGGATGCTCGGCAACGCGCTGGTGCTGGTGCCGCCGGCGCTGCTGCTGTTCGGCCATCAGCTCGATCAGCTGTCGCTGCTGAAGGAGTATCATAATCGGCAGGAGGTGTTTGACGCCGCACTGTTGCAGCACCTGACCATTCTGCTGGCGACGATGGCGCCGGCGCTGGCGATCGGTGTGCCGCTCGGGGTGCTGTGCTTTCGTTCCGAGCGCTGGCAGCGGCCGATCTTCTCCGTGTTGAACATTATCCAGACCGTGCCGTCGATCGCGCTGTTCGGCCTGCTGATCGCGCCGCTGGCGGGGTTGGCGGTGGCGGTGCCCTGGCTGGCGGAACACGGCGTCAGCGGTATCGGCATGGCGCCGGCGATCGTGGCGCTGGTGCTGTACGCGCTGTTGCCGCTGGTGCGCAGCGTGGTGGCGGGGCTGCAAAGCGTGCCGGCCGGCGTGATTGAGTCCGCTACCGGCATGGGGTTGACGCGCGGGCAGATCTTCCTGCGCGTGCAGCTGCCGTTGGCGCTGCCGCTGTTCCTGACCGGCGTGCGCATTCTGGCGGTGCAGACCGTCGGCATGGCGGTGGTGGCGGCGCTGATCGGCGCCGGCGGTTTTGGCGCCATCGTATTTCAGGGGCTGCTCAGCAGCGCGCTGGATCTGGTTTTGCTGGGGGTGATCCCGGTGGTCATGATGGCGGTCATCGTCGATTCGCTGTTTAAATTTTGGGTTTCAATCCTGGACGTATCGCGCCGATGATTCACTTTGAGCAAGTCAGCAAAATTTTTCAGGGCAAGCCGGCGGTGGACGATCTCACGCTGCACATCGCCGAGGGCGAATTCACCGTGTTGATCGGCACCTCGGGTTCCGGTAAGTCCACGACGTTAAAAATGATCAATCGCCTGATCGAACACGATCGGGGCAAGATTCTCTTTGCCGGCGAAGAGATCCAGTCGTTCAAACCGCAGGATCTGCGGCGGCGCATGGGCTACGCGATCCAATCGATCGGCCTGTTTCCGCACTGGACGGTGGAGGAGAACATCGCCACCGTGCCGCAGCTGCTGAAATGGCCGCGCGCGCGCATTCGCGATCGGGTGACCGAACTGTTGGAGCTGCTGCATCTGGAGCCGGATCTGTTTCGCCGCCGCTATCCGCACCAGCTGTCCGGCGGGCAGCAGCAGCGGGTGGGGGTGGCGCGCGCACTGGCTGCCGATCCCGAGGTGTTGCTGATGGACGAACCGTTCGGCGCGCTGGATCCGGTCACCCGCGCGGCGCTGCAGGCGGAGATCGCGCGCATCCATCAGCTCTCCGGCCGCACTATCGTGCTGGTGACGCACGACATCGACGAAGCGCTGGGCCTGGCGGATCGTCTGGTGCTGCTCGATCAGGGGCGGGTGGTGCAGCAGGGCACGCCGCTGACGCTGTTGACCGCCCCGGCCAACGATTTCGTGCGTGATTTCTTCGGGCGCAGCGATCGCGGCATCAAGCTGCTGTCGCTGGGGACGGTGGCGGAGCGGGTGCGGCCCGGTGTCGCCGGGGGCGAGCCGATCGCCGCCGCCATGAGCCTGCGCGAGGCGCTGTCGGTGTTTGTGGCGCGCGGCAGCGACTGTCTGCCGGTGGTGGATGAACGGGGCGAAGCGTTGGGGGTGTTGCACTTCAACGATCTGATCGCCGGGCAGGCGCTGTCATGAGCGGGCGCATCGGGCGCCTGCTGCGCGATCCTTTGCCCTGGACGCTGGCGCTGCTGTTGGCGCTGGTGTTCGGCATGGATCATCTGCGCGGCCTGTTCACCGCCTGGTTCCCCGAGCTGGAGCGGCCCATTTACCAGCAGGACAGCTTTATCGCGCTGGTGGGGGCGCACCTGTCGCTGGTGGCGATCTCCAGCCTGATCGCGGTGGCTCTCGGCGTGGCGGCAGGCGTGGCCGTGACCCGACGCAGCGGCCGGGAGTTTCGTTCGCTGGTGGAAACGGTGGTGGCGGTGGGGCAGACCTTCCCGCCGGTGGCGGTGCTGGCGGTAGCGGTGCCGGTGATGGGCTTCAGCGAACAGCCGGCGATCATTGCGCTGGTATTGTACGGCCTGCTGCCGATCCTGCAGGGCACGCTGGCGGGCATCGAATCGGTGCCGCCCGCCACGCGCGAGATCGCCCGCGGCGTGGGGATGAGCGCCTGGCAAATTCTGTGGCGGGTTGAACTGCCGCTGGCGGCGCCGGTGATCGTCGCCGGGATCCGCACCTCGGTGATCATCAATATCGGCACGGCGGCCATCGCTTCCACCGTCGGCACCAAGACGCTCGGTTCGCCGATCATCATCGGCCTGAGCGGCTTTAACACCGCCTATGTGATCCAGGGCGCGGCGGTAGTGGCGTTGTTGGCTATTATCACCGATATGCTGTTTGAACGTTGGGTGCGTTATCTCACCGCCTGGCGTCAGCAGACGCTGGCGACCACTCCGGCGGGGTAAGGGGGAAATGATGCAGGTGTCTCTACCGATGTACGGCGTTGGCCGGGAGCAGGCCGAATCCTTCTGGCAGGTGTTGCGCGACAAGCTGCTGCGGCTGGGGTTGCCGGCGGCGCCGGAACGGCTCAGCTGGCCGGACGATCTGGCGCAGCACTGGCGACGCGAGGATCTCTTGCTCAGCCAAACCTGCGGTTATCCGTTGGTCAGCAGTCTGCCGCAGGTACAGTTGATCGGCACCTATCATTATCGGGTGGAAGGGTGCGACGGGCCGAATTACCGCAGCTGGCTGGTGGTGCGCGCGGACGACCCCGGCGAGCGGCTGGCGGATTTTCGCGGCCGAACGGCGGCGTATAACAGCACCGATTCCCAGTCCGGCTACAACGGCCTGCGCGCGCTGATCGCGCCGCTGGCGCAGGACGGGAAATTCTTCGGTGCGGCTATCGCCTCCGGCGCGCATTATCAGTCGCTGCAGCTGATCCGCAGCGGGCAGGCGGATATCGCCGCCATCGACTCCATCAGCATGGAACTGCTGCGCCGCGCGCAACCGCAGGCGCTGGAGGGGCTAAAAATCATCGGCCGTACGGCGGCGGTGCCGGGCCTGCCGTTGATCACCGCAGCCGGCACGCCGCCGGAACAGGTGGAAATCCTGCGCGCCGGCGCCCGAGCGATGCTGGATGAGGCGGTCAGCGACCGCCTGCTGATCGGCGATTTCAGCCTGGTGCCGCGTTCGGCCTACCAGATTATCACCGTGCTGGAACAGCAGGCCGCCGCGCAGGGCGTGACGGCGCTCTAGCCGCCGTTACAGCAGGCCGCCGCCGTCGATGTCGATCACGCTGCCGGTGACGAAGCCATTCTCCATCGCCAGCAGATAACCCGCCGCGACGTCGGCCGCCTGCCCGACCCTGCCGACCGGCAGGCTGACGCTAACCCGTTCGAACAGCGCCTGACGCTGTGCGGCGCTCATGCCGTCGTAGGCTTCGGTGGCGGTGATGCCGGGGCTGACCACGTTCACCCGCCGCGGCGCCAGTTCCTTCGCCAGCTGTTTGCCGACCGCTTCCAGCGCGGCGTTGATGCCGGTTTTGATCAACTGACCGCCGAGGTATTTGCGCGACAGCTGGCCGGAGGTCAGGGTGATCGAGCCCTGCGGCGCCAGCGTCGGCAGCGCCGCCTGCACCGCGCGCAAACTTCCCCAGAATTTGACGTTGAAGTCGGCCTGCGCCTGTTCAAGGGCGGTCTCCGCCAGCGGCTTCGCCTGCACCAACGGCCCGGCGGTGATCACCAAATGGTCGAAAGCGCCGACGGCGGCGAACAGCGCATGCAGCGACGCTTCATCGGTTAGATCGGCCTGCATCAGATGCAGCGCGTCGTTTTTCTCCCCGGCGTGAGGGAGACGACGCGAAGCCAGCACCACTTCAGCGCCACGCGCCGCCGCCGCGTAGGCCACCGCGGCGCCAATGCCGCTGGTGCCGCCCAGGATCACCAGCTTTTGTCGTTTCAGGGGGGAGTCGGGAATCGTCATGTTAAGGCCTCTTTTTAGGTAAGTTTCAACGGGATCTATCTTTCCTGATTGAAAATGACCTAACAATCGGCCTTATTGATAAACACTTATTAATAAATATTAAAGATCATGCCGCGCTAAAGCGGGCGTTTAGCTTCTGATCCACGATGATTTCGAAATCGGTAAACAGCGCTCGGGGTTTCACTGAACGCCCCTGTTTTTCCAGTGCCACCAGGCCGTGCCCGCTCAGCGTTTTCAGCGTGGTGGACAGATTGCTGACCTGGCGCCCCGACAGTTCGGCCAACTGGCTGATGGTCTCGGGGCGGGCAGTGTCGATCAGACGCAGCAGGGCAATATTCTCGTTGCTGAGCACCTGGGCCAGCGCAATCATCGACGTAAACCACACTTTGGGCTCACGTTCCTGTGGCTGGTATTCCCCTTTTGCGATCGCCAGTGTGCGCTTGCGAATCAGTTCTTCAGGCATCACGCCAATCAGTGCTTTCATCATCAACCTCGGTTTTCTCTCTTGCGTATGACTTCGTCTATCCGGGTAAAGAAATCTTCCACCAACTGATAGGCGGAATGAAACTCGTAGGGTGAGCCTTTGTCCGTCGGGGAGTCATGTTGGTGATCATAAACGACGCGGCCTGAAAATTTACCTTTGCGGGGTGTTTTAATGGCATGCGCGTTATCTATGCCAAAAACCCGGGTATTGTGGTTATCATGCAAGGTCAAATTGTAACGGATGCCGTGAGGGATAAAGGCCGTTTGGGTCACCGTCCAGGCCTCGATTTTCCACCAATAGCCATCCTCACGATTGACCCGCGTGCCATGCAGGCTAAGGATGTAGTCCAGTCCGTTGTGTTCATCCATTGATCAAAGTTCCATTTATTATGATCTAATCATAACCATTGGGCGTTTTATCGTCAATCCGATACGCCGTGAATCCGGCTCTCTAAGAAGGGAAATACATGACCTCATTTGTCGATCTCGAGGTGTTTGTCCGCACGGTGGACGGCGGCAGTTTTTCCGCCGCGGCGCGCGCGCTGGATATCACGCCGGCGGCGGCTAGCATTGCGGTGAAAAGGCTGGAGCAGCAGCTGGGCGCGCGGCTGCTGGTGCGTTCAACGCGCAGCCTGAGGTTAACGGAGGAGGGCGCCCGCTATCTCGACAGCGCGCGCCTGGCGCTGGGCGCGTTGGCCGAAGGAGAGCAGGCGATCCGCGAGAAGCATCAGGGGCTGTCCGGGGTGCTGCAGATTTCCGCGCCGTCGGATTTTGGCCGCAATCTGCTGCTCGGCTGGCTGGATGAGTTCCGCCTGCAGCATCCCCACATTCAGCTGCAGCTTCTGATCAACGATCGGCAGGCGGATCTGTTCCGCGAACCGGTGGATGTGGCGTTGCGCTTCGGGCCGCTGGCCGACTCTTCGCTGGTGGCGCTGCCGATCCTGCCGCAGCATCGGCGGCTGATCTGCGCCAGCCCGGATTATCTGCGGCGGCACGGCGAGCCGAAAACGCCGGCCGATCTGGTTCGGCACAGCATTCTGGTGTATCAGCCCAGCGGCAAACGGCAGGTGGAATGGCGGCTGTGGCGCGGTGAGGAGGGGGTCGAGCTGCCGCTGAACGGCAGCTATTTTACCGATGACGGTGAGGTCGCGCGGCGCTGGGCGCTGGCCGGGCACGGCGTGGTGCGCAAGTCGGCGATCGACGTGGCGGCGGATATTCGCGCCGGGCGGTTGGTGCAACTGTTACCGGAATGGCGCAGCGACGCGGTGCCGATCAATCTGGTCTGCCCGCATCGTTCGCAGGTGTCGGAGCGCGTCAGGCAACTGCAGCGCTTTTTACAGCAGCGCTGCCAGCGCTGGATGGACGATCACTTGGCCTGAAGAGTTTCGGTTTGCGCCGGCGTAGCGGCGGTATCCCCGGCAGGCGCGCTTTCTTCGTGCGGGGTGGTGGAACGGGTGTAGATGTTCAGCCCGGCGAGGAATACGCCGCCCAGAGAACCGAAGGCGCACAGGGCGATGACGATGACGAACGCTTTTTTCAGCATAGGAATAATTTCGCAGGTTGCTTGGAACAGCGGGAATTATAGCCCCTTCGCCGGGTGAAACAAGAATCGTTTTTAACGGCGGCCCGCAGACCGCCCTTTGTGATCATCGCCGTTCGCAGTCGATGGCCTGCACGTTGGCCGGGCGGGCGAACAGGTATTTTCCCAGCGTCACCAGCACCACCGCCGCCACGATGATCACCAGCGCCAGCCACTCGCGCGGCGCCAGCGATTCGCCGGCAAAACCGATGCCGAGCAGCACCGCCACCACCGGATTGACGTAGGCGTAACTGGTGGCGACCGCCGGGCGCACATTCTTCAACAAGAACATATAGGCGCTGATCGCCAGCATCGAACCGAAGACGATCAGATAGCCCAGCGCCAGAAAGCCGCCGGTGCTCGGCATCTGAGTGAGGCGCTCGCCGCTCAGCTGGCTGGCTGCCAATAACACCACGCCGGCGACCAGCATCTCCGCCGCGCCGGCCATCGGCCCGGCCGGCAGCGAGATGCGCGATCCCAACACCGACCCAAAGGCCCAGCTGGCCGAAGCCAGCAAAATCAGCAGCGCGCCGGTCGGGTTGCCCACCAGGTTGTTGCCGGTGTTGAGCAGCACGATGCCCACCAACCCGAGCGCGATGCCGGCCCATTCCAGTTTGGTATTGCGCATGCCCCACAGCAGGCTGAAGCAGAGGGTGAACAGCGGCACCGTCGCCACCATCACCGCGGCGATGCCGGAGGGCACATGTTGGTGTTCCGCCACCGTCACCAGGCCGTTGCCCACCGCCAGCAGCAGAATGCCGATGGCGCCGGCGGCCAGCCACTGCTTCAGCGTCGGCAGTGCGTGGCCGCGCCAGGCCAGGAAACTGAACAGCACGATACCGGCTGTCAGAAAGCGAATGCCGGCCATCATCAGCGGCGGCCACTGCGCGACGCCGAGGCGAATGACGAAATAGGTGGAACCCCAAACGATATATAACGTGAACAACGCTCCGATCAACGGCAGGACGCTACGGCTTTGTTGGCTAAGCATAGGATTGTATTTTGCGGGAATGATTATTATTAGAACGCTCAGTAAACCCGATCGGGCAACCGATAAGCAATGGCCTTCGGCATTATTTTTCCGGCGACCGAAAGCCGTTCAATAGCCTTGCTGTTTCCACTGCAGCCAGCTGACGGCCGGCAGATAAATCGACCAGCCGACGGCCAGCAGCAGCAGCATGAACTCGGGCGGCACGCCGGGCAACAAGGCGTCCAGCTTCCAGGACACGGCGTAGGCGAAGGGGCCAACGGCGGCGCCCAACACCGCCAGCGGCCAGGGGGCCGCTCTGACCACGTCCAGCAACCAATACCACCAGCAGCCGAAGCCGATCCACAGCGCGATGGTCCAGAGCGGCAGGCCGTGTTGCCCGCTGTAGTGCAGCACGCCGCTGTAGCTCCACAGCCCATCCATGCCGATACCGCCCAGGGCGGCCAGGGCTGCGCCTTTGCGGCGGGCGGCAGGGGTAAAGATCAGCGCCAGCGCCGCGCCGGCCAGCAGTATGCCGTTGAGCCGATCGCGAGTCAGCAGCGCCAGCAGCCAGCAAACGCCCAGTCCCAGCGTCGCCAGCCAGAATCCGGCATGCGGCTTCTTCATCGTTCAACTCCCGTGGGGTTACTCTGCCGCTGCGCTAAGCGCCGACGGATTTGCCAGAGCGGGCGCGAGGCCCGCTGTTTGCCTGAATATTCGATAATTCAACCTTAGAAGGGAAGGTGCGGGGTGCACAAGCAGAATAATCTGTACCGGTTGAAAACGCGGGCAAAAACCGGTGTTACAGGCGGGAAATCCGGTAGGCGCAGCGGCGTGAACCGGCCAGAATGTGTTCGGCGCGCTCCACCTGCGCCTGCAGCACTTCGGTGAAGATGCTTAATTCCGCCCGGCAGAAGCCCTGGCAGACGGTGGCGGCGGCGCAGATCGGGCAGTGGTTTTCCACCAGCAGATAGGAACCGTCCTCCTCCTGGCGCCATTCGGCCATATACCCTTCGCGGCAGCGGATCTCGGTCAGGCGCGCCACGCGTTCGCGCAGCTCGGTGGCGCCGATCATCGCCTGCTTGTAGTTGATGCGGTTTTCCTGTTCGCGGGTCTCGATCAGCACGTCGATCGCCTGTTCGCCCAACTTGTCGCGCACGGTGCGCAGCAGCTGCACCGTCAGATCCGCATGGGTATCGGGAAAGCGCGCGTTCCCGGCAGAGGTCAAATGCCACAGCTGCACCGGGCGGCCCACGCCGCGCGTTTCCGCCACCGCTTCGACCAACCCCTCTTTCGCCAGCTTGACGAACTGCTGGCGGGCCGCCTCACCGGTGGTGCCGAGCACCTTTCCTGCGTCAGAAGCTAGCTGCGGGCCGCGGGTTTTCAATAACGTCAGCAAGCGGTCACTGACCGATTGTGCGGTGCTGCCGCTATTTTCCAAGTTTATTCTTGACATATTTCTCCGCCTCGCCCTAACTTATTCCAAGATAACTCTTGTTAAATTTAACGCAATCTCATGACCAACTCAATGCCATTCCTCTGAAAACAGGACGACAACCGTGATAACCCATGACGATAGCCGCTGGAGCGACCTTTTCTCCGGCAAAAATGCGGCCAGTGCGATCGCGCTTTCGCTCGGCGTGGCGCTGCATGCCATCAATATTCTGGTCGCCACCACCATTCTGCCCTCGGTGGTGCAGGATATCGGCGGGCTGGATCTCTATGCCTGGAACACCACGTTGTTCGTGGTGGCGTCGATCCTCGGCTCCGCGCTGTCGGCCCGGTTGCTCAGCGGCTATGGCGCACGTAGCGCCTATCTGGTGGCTTCGCTGTTCTTTATCGTCGGGGCGGCGCTGTGCGCGCTGGCGCCGAGCATGCCGGTGATGCTGATCGGCCGCACGGTGCAGGGCTTCGGCGGCGGGCTGATCTTTGCGCTCTCCTACGCGATGATCAACCTGGTGTTCGAGCAGCGATTGTGGCCGCGCGCCATGGCGCTTATCTCGGCGATGTGGGGCATCGCCACCCTGGTGGGGCCGGCGGTGGGCGGCATTTTTGCCGAGCTGCACGCCTGGCGTTGGGCCTTCGGCATTCTGCTGCCGATCATGGCGCTGTACGCTGCGTTTACCTTCCTGATCCTGCCCAAGGGCAAGGCGCAGCAGGCGGCCGCGCCGTTGCCGACTGCGCAACTGCTGTTGCTGACCGTGGCGGTGCTGGTGGTGTCCGCCGGCAGCCTGGCGCACAGCGTCTGGATCAATCTGGCGGGCATCGCGCTTTCGCTGGTGCTGATGGCCTGGCTGATGAAGCGCGAGGCGCACGCACGCGCGCGCCTGTTGCCGCATGGCTCGCTGCGGCGCGGCTCATCGCTGGCGGCGCTCTATATTACGGTCTCGTTGCTGGTGATCGGCATGACCAGCGAAATCTTCGTGCCCTATTTCCTGCAGCTGTTGCACGGCCAGTCGCCGCTGATCTCCGGCTATATCGCCGCCACCATGGCCGCCGGTTGGACGTTGTCCGAAATCCTCAGCTCCGGCTGGCGCGGGGCGGGCATTCGCCGGGCGATCGTCAGCGGGCCGCTGTTCGTGCTGGTGGGCCTGCTGGCGCTGGCGATCCTGATGCCGACGCCCTCCGGCGGTGACTGGCAGGCGCTGACGCCGATCGTCATCGCGTTGTCGCTGGTGGGATTCGGCATCGGCTTCGGTTGGCCGCATCTGCTGACGCGCATTTTGCAGGTGGCGCCTGAAGCGGACAAAGACATCGCCGGCGCTTCAATTACCACGGTGCAGCTGTTCGCCACAGCATTCGGCGCGGCGCTGGCCGGGATGACGGCCAACCTGGCGGGGCTGAACGATCCGGGCGGCGCGGCGGGCGCGGCATCGGCGGCGCGTTGGCTGTTCCTGGCGTTCGCGCTGGCGCCGCTGCTGGCGGTATTCAGCGCCTGGCGCTGCGCCGCGATCGCGCCGCCGGTCGCAGAGACGGGCAATTTTGTACAAACTCCACCCTCGCGCGAGTGCTAGAACGCTTCTCCTCATTCGGCGATGTTTGCGGTGATCCTGGCGTTCTTCCTGCGCGATATTTTTTAAAATCCGCTTGCTATATCTCTTATTTGAGATTATTTCTCTTATATGGGATTTTTAAGCGGAGTGTGAGCGGTGGATAACGGTTTGGAGACTGCCGACCTGAGGTTGGCGCAGCGGCTGGCGGATTTGCGCCAGCAGCGGGCGTGGTCGCTGGAGGAATTGGCGCAGCGCACCGGTCTTAGCCGGGCGACGCTCTCGCGGGTGGAGCGCGCCGAGACCAGCCCGACGGCGTCGTTGCTGAACCGGCTGTGCGCCGCCTACGGGTTGACCATGTCGCGCCTGTTGAGCGAAATCGAAGACGAGCCGCCGGAGCTGCTGCGGCCGCAGCAGCAACCGGTGTGGGTCGATCGCGCCAGCGGTTTTCACCGTCGCTCCGTTTCCCCACCCGCCGCGCTGTATAAGGCCGAGTTTATCGAAGCCCGGCTTGATGCCGGCGCGCAGATCGATTACGACCTGCCGTCGATTCCGGCGCTGGAACATCATCTCTGGTTGCTGTCCGGGCAGTTGGAATTGATCCTGGAAGAGCGCGTTTTCCGGCTGTCGGCCGGCGACTGTCTGCGCTACCGCCTGTTCGGTGCCTCCCGTTTCCATGTCCCCGGCGATGAGCCGGCTCATTACACGCTCGTTATCTGTAGGCCATAGCCATGATTGAATTGCAACAGTGGGATGCCGCTGCGGCGCAAAGCGCCATTGCCGACTTGGCCGAGATGCTGCACGCCAGCGTGGCGCACGGCGCCAGCATCGGTTTTGTCATGCCCTTTACGCAGGAACAGGCGCAGGCATTTTGGCAGGGGGTGCTGCCGGCTCTGGCGCGGGGAGAGCGTGCGATGCTGGTGGCGCTCGCGAACGGCCGACCGGTCGGCACCGTGCAACTGCTGCTGGCTATGCCAGACAACGGCCGCCACCGCGCGGAAGTGGTCAAGCTGATGGTGCACCCGCAGGCGCGGCGGCAGGGCGTTGCCCGGCTGTTGATGCAGGAAGTGCAGGCGCTGGCGGCGCGTCATCGCCGCAGCCTGTTGGTGCTGGACACCCTGAGCGGCAGCGCGGCGCAGGGGCTGTACCGCCAATTGGGGTTCGAGGCGGCGGGCGACATCCCGCAATACGCCCGCGCCAGCGACGGCGGGGCGTTGGAGGCCACCTGCTATATGTACAAACTGCTGTGACTCTTCGGATACTATTAAGTGAAGTCGATAGCTTGGACGCACTGACACTGATGGCGGAATTGTCGGTGCAGCTGGCTGAGATCACAGGCGATAGCGGTACGTCCTCGTTTGATCCTGCTTCTATAGAAGCGGATGGAGGTTGTTTTATGTTGGTACGCAATGCTGCCGATGTGGCCGTAGCTTGTGGGGCACTGCGTCGATTAACTTCTGGTGTTGCGGAGTTAAAACGAATGTATGTACGTGAGCCTGGCAATGGTATTGGTCGTAAATTATTGCAGGCTCTGGAACAACAGGCTCGATGGTTGGGGTATCGTCAACTGTGGCTGGAAACCCGAAGCGTGAACTTGCGTGCCATCAAGTTTTATCTGGCTCAGGGGTATCGGATACGCGAAAACTATGGCCGTTATCGAGGTAACCCACAGGCGGTCTGTTTCGAGAAAGTTCTGTAATGATGTTGCAAGTTCCTATAGCCATTTGACATTGAAGATCCGTGCCTTGCCTGCTTAGGTTACGTTCAGATTACATCAAAGAGCGGATGCTGCTGCGCTGTTCGGGCGATTAAAATCGAGAGAATTAACGGATTGGCTACTCTGATATTGCTGAAAGTATGTGAAAGTGCTCATTTCACCGAGAAGCGTTGTTGGATTAACTCACAGGGCGGTGCCGATACCGATTTCTCACATTTCTGGTGCCCGCAACCCAGAATTTGAGCATCCGCATTTCTTCGTCTTCATGCCGCCGAACTAACGTCCCCATTGGTTCGGCGGCATGCTCCGCTAATCCCTTTTTGACAAAATATTAGGTTATATGGGGCATTTCTCCCTATTCCTGAATCAGCGCTCGCGCCAGGCCTTGAGCGCCTGTTGGCGCACCTGCAGCTTCTGTTGCGGCGTCAGCTTGTTGTAGTCGCGAGCCAGGCCGCTCTCCCAATCGCCGTACAGCGGGTTGGGCAGCACGATGAATTCGGTGCCGAATTTGTTCTGGTTCTCGCTGACAAACGCCCGGCGCTGCGCATTATCCTGGTGGTAGGTCGCGGCGCCGAAGTCGTTCAGGTTGTCGCCCGCGTACACCACGATGTCATAGCCGGCTTGTTTGATGGCGTCGAAGCGCGCCTGCTTATTGGACGTGTCGGTACTGAGCAAGACGGTTTTTTCCGACATGCCGGTGAAACCGAGCTTCTGCATGTTGGCCACCGTGGCGGCATATTCGCTCTGCTTGCGGTTCGAGACGTAGAACATCGTCCCCTGGTGGGCGTTAACGTAGCGGGCGAACGACACTGCCCCCGGCACTGCGCCGGCCTGTTCGGCCTGTGTCCATTGGGCCCAGGTGGCGCCGTCATACGGCTGGCCCTGTTGCGCCTGCCAGGCGGAGTAGGCGCTGTTGTCCAGCATGGTTTCATCCAGATCGACCACCACCGCCTTTTTGCGGCCCGGCGCGGCCCTGGCCCGATCGAAGGCGCGTTGCGCGCTGTTGAACGCCTGGTGGGCCAGCGCCTGGTATTCGCCGGACTGCTGGAACCAGTTCACCGCCAGCACCGACTGATCCGCCAGCCGCTGCTGGGCCTGGGCGTCGGTGTGCGGCGGCTGCGCGCAACCGGCCAACGTCAGCAGCGCGACGCCAACCGCCGCGCCGAGGGTGAGTTTCCTTGCCTGTTTTCCTGCCATCGTTATCTCTCTCGGTTTTATTTTTGTGGGCTGTCCAGCAGCATATCCATCTCGAACTGGCGCAGAGGATCCTGCCGCCAACCAAGATGCGTAAAGAAGGGGGCGGCCACCTCGGGCACAAAAACGTTGGCGGTCAGCGGCAAAGGGGCGAACTGCGCTTGCAGGGCGGCCAGCAAGGCGCGGGCATGCCCCTGACCGCGGTGCTGCGGCGGCACGTAGATCAGGCGCAGCCAGTAGTGCTCGGCGCCGGGCATCACCACGGCGTAGGCCTGACGATTGAGCGTATAGGCCTGCGGTTTGCCCGGCAGCTTGAACAGCGATTCGGGGGCGATCAACCAGGGCAGGTCGGTGGCGCCTTCCGCCGTCAGGCGATGGCTGACGGTCAGCGGATCGACCGCCTGCAGCGCCGCCGTGCCTGGCGGCACTTCCGCCGGCGCCTGATGGCCGGTCAGGGTGCGCACGATGCGCAGCCCGGCGCGGTGGTACAGCGCCAGCGCGGCGTCGTTGCCTTCGATCACCTCCAACGACAGCCGACGGTCGCCGCGCTGGCGGGCATCCGCCACCAGCCGCTGCATCAGCGCCTTGCCCAGCCCCTGGCCGCGCATCTCCGGGCGCACGGAAAAGGCCGCCACCCGGCTGTGCTGGCCGCGGCGGGCGATCAGCGCCACCGCCACCGGTTCATGGCGGTGGGTGACGATCAGGCTGTCGTTCAGGCTGAGATCTTCGGCGCCGAAGCGGGCGGCGAAGGTTGAACCGTCGAGCACGAAACGCACGATGTAGTTTTCAAAACAGTGGTTGAGGATGTTGGCCAGTTCGTCGCTGCTGTAGCGCAGGGCGTTGTGGTAGTCGAAGCGTCCGTCGTTATGCATGGCTGATTCCGCTCGGGGGAAAGCTATACATGTAGACCCGTTTGTTTTGCAAGGCAAGCGGAGGGATTCGCCGGTGGGGAAAATAAAAACAAAAAAGCCGGACGCAGCCGCCCGGCGAAATAAAACTCTGGGTATCAAGTGACGCTAAAGTTTGCAGTGGTGGTTATTCATTCATCACATCAGAACTGGTAGGTCAGGGCGACAACAACGACGTCGTCGTTTTTCAGACCCAGCTTGTTGTCGTCATCAAGCTGGTTGATTTTATATTCGACATAAGTGGACATGTTTTTGTTGAAGTAATAGGTCGCCGCTACGTCGAAATATTTCACCAGATCGACGTCGCCGATGCCTTCAATATCTTTGCCTTTCTGCTGAACGTAACCCAGCGATGGGCGCAGACCGAAGTCGAATTGATATTGCGCGACCAATTCAATCCCTTCCGCTTTATTGGCGAAGCCGCTAACGGAGGTCGAGTTATTATTGATGGTAGCGGTGCCGGAAATAGGCGCGATATTGCGGCTCTGCGAATAAGTCGCGGCCAGGTAGACATTGTTGTTGTCGTATTTCAGACCGCCGGCCCAGATATCGGCCTTGTCGCCTTTACCGAAGGTGCCCGCCTTTTGCGTGGCGGTGCGGTTGGAAGAGGCATAGGCGGCGCCCACGCTCAGGCCGTCAATGATTTCATAGCTGGAGGAGAGACCCCAGCCGTCGCCGTTCGCCTTGCTGGCGGAGCGGCCGTCGTTTTCGTTCTTGCCCTGGTACTGCACGGCAAATTTCAGGCCGTCAACCAGACCGAAGAAGTTGTTATTACGGTAGGTGGCGACGCCATTGGTACGGCCGTTCATAAAGTTGTCGGTCTTGATATAAGCATCGTCGCCGAATTCAGGGATCATATCCGTCCAGGCGCCGACGTCGTAAATGATACCGTAGTTGCGACCGTAGTCGAAGGAGCCGAGGTCCTTATATTTCAGACCGGCGAAGCCCAGACGCGTTTTGGTGTCTTTGGTGCCGTCGGATTCAGAATGGTTGGCGGCGATCTGATATTCCCACTGGCCATAGCCGGTCAGCATATCGTTAATCTGGGTGGCGCCTTTAAAGCCGATACGGACGTAGGTTTTATCACCATCATTGCCGGCATCATCAGAGAAATAATGCAGGGCTTTCACACGGCCGTAAAAATCGAGTTTGTTGCCGTCTTTATTGTAGATTTCTGCTGCCTGTGCCGCTTGCGCAAGTAAAAGTGCCGGAATAATAACGGCCAGAAGATTACGTTTCATGGGTTACCCTGCTTTATTCGATTGAAAGACGCTTATCATCAGTTGCATTGCTGTTTTACTGTGCCGCCTGATTGTTGGCGGCGGAGAATTTTTACCGTAGTAATGTGATCTATTTATGACAAAAAATTCATTTTCATGTCGAACGATTAAAAAAGTCGCGCAAAGGGTGAATTTTTTCTTCAGCCGATGGTCGGCGGCTGGTCTACAGTTACCGATACCTTGTTCCGCTGCGGGAGGAATCATGCACGATACTTATACTTTGTTCGGTACGCAGGGCTGCGGTTCGACCATCGTGGCCGCCGCGTTGGCGTTGACCGCCTTCCCTTGGGGCTATGAGGAGGTGGATTACACGCAGGACGGCCCGGAGCGCGATCGCCTGTTGGCGCTGAACCCGCTGGGTCAGGTGCCCACCTTAGTGCTGCCCAATGACGAAGTGATGACGGAGAGCGCGGCGATTATCCTGCTGCTGCACGATCGCGCGCCGCACGCCGAATTGGCGCCGCCCGGCGGCTCGCCGCTGTTGCCGCGTTTTCTGCGCTGGCTGCTGTTCATCAACGCGGAGATTTACCCCACTTTCACCTATGCTGACCATCCGCAGCGCTGGCAGCCGCAGGCGGCAGGGGCGGAACAGCTGAAAAACGCAGTGATGAGCTATCGCGAGCGTTTATTGCGGCAGTTGAACGCCGCCGCCGGCGCCGCCGGACCGTGGTTTCTCGGCAAGAGCTTCAGCGCGCTGGATCTGTACGTGGCGGTAATGTGCAACTGGCGGCCGGGCCGCGCGTGGTTCCGGCAACACTGCCCGCGGCTTTACGCCATTGCCGAACGGGTGGAGCGGCGGCCGGAGCTGAATGCGCTGCTGAGCGCCCATTTCGACGGCGTTGCCTCGCTGGAACCGTGAAATCGCCCCGCCGCCTGGCGGGGAACCCTCCCGTTTTTCTGAACTGAGAGTGCCGAAAATCCCGATTTTCACTCGCCTCGGCGGCGGGTAGCGTAAGGCTATCCGCAACTGACAGGAGAGTGTGATGCCATCAAAATCCCAGGCCGGGCAACAGGCGTTCGGCGATATCGCCCCCAAGCTGGCGCAGCTCAGCGACAGCGTCTTGTTTGACGATGTCTGGCAGCGGCCAGAGCTGAGCCCGCGCGAGCGCAGCCTGATCACCGTCGCCGCGCTGGTGGCGCTCAACCGCCTGGAGCAACTGCCGTTTCATCTGCAGCTGGCGCAGCGCAACGGCGTGGCGCATCAGCAGCTGGCCGAGCTCATCACCCATCTGGCGTTTTACGCCGGCTGGCCCGCGGCGGCGTCGGCCGTGGCGCGCTTGCGCGAGCTGGAACCGGAGGCGCCCCATGCCGTTTAGCCGCATCGCCCTGCATCAGGGCAAGTCCGCCGACTATCTGCAAACCTTGTCCGATAGCCTGCATCAGGCGCTGGTGGAGGCCTTCGAGGTGCCGCCGGCGGACAGGTTTCAGGCGATCGATCAATACCGCCCCGGTGAGCTTATCTACGATCGCGACTATCTCGGCGGGCCGCGCAGCGCGGATTTCGTGCTGTTTTACATCACCGCCGGGCGGCCGCGCGACAGCGACACCAAGCGGCGCTTCTACGGGCGGCTGGCGGCGCTGCTGGCGGAAAACCTGCGGCTGAACCCCGAGGATGTGATGGTGGTGATCGCCACCACCCAGTTGGACGAGTGGTCATTCGGCGGCGGGCGCGCCTCAATGATCGATCCGCAGACGTAACTCGGGCTGACGTCGTCGGCGGTCTGTGGGACAATAGCGCCATCATTTCGTTTAGATAAGAGTTGAATGGCGCTCTCCTCCGCAGTTAAAGATCAGATTGGCCAGTGGTACAAAGCCCTGCAGCAGCAAATACCGGATTTTATTTCCCGCGCGCCCCAGCGCCAGATGATCGCCGAGGTGGCCAAGACGCTGGCCGGCGACTACCCGCGCCATCTGGCGATCGAGGCGCCGACCGGCGTCGGCAAAACGCTGTCTTACCTGATCCCGGGCATCGCCGTCGGGCGGGCGGAGAGCAAGCCGCTGGTGGTGAGCACCGCCAACGTGGCGCTGCAGGATCAGATTTACAGCAAGGATTTGCCGCTGCTGAAGAAGATTATCCCCGATCTGAAATTTACCGGCGCCTTTGGCCGCGGGCGTTACGTGTGCCCGCGCAACCTGGCGGCGATGAGCACCGACGTCAGCCAACAGGGCGATCTGACGCTGTTCCTCGACGACGAGCTGGCGCCGTCCAGCGGTGAAGAGCAGGCGCTGTGTCAGAAGCTGACCAAGGCGCTGGCCCGCTTT
The DNA here is from genome assembly GCF_052166595.1 of Serratia sp. CY81684. Classification (NCBI taxonomy): domain Bacteria; kingdom Pseudomonadati; phylum Pseudomonadota; class Gammaproteobacteria; order Enterobacterales; family Yersiniaceae; genus Serratia; species Serratia sp. CY81684. Next base: position 527,776 of record NZ_JBJNOO010000001.1, read on the forward strand.
GAGTGGGACGGGCTGCGCGATCACTATCAGCAGAGCATCGACGATCCGCTGTGGGCCAAGCTGAGCACCGACAAGGCCAACTGCCTGGGGCGCAACTGTCACTACATTCGCGAATGCCCGTTCTATATCGCCCGCAAAGAGATCGAGAACGCCGACGTGGTGGTGGCCAACCACGCGCTGGTGATGGCGGCGCTGGAGACGGAATCGGTGCTGCCGAACCCGAAAGAGCTGCTGCTGGTGCTGGACGAAGGCCACCATTTGCCGGAGGTGGCGCGCGATGCGCTGGAGATCGACGGGGAAATCACCGCGCTGTCGACCAACCTGCAGCTGGACATGATCGTGCGCCAGGTCGAACAGTGCATGACGCAGTACCGGCCGAAGAATCCGCCGGGGCTGGCCAACAGCGAACGGCTGAAAAACCATTGCGAGGAGCTGCGCGAGCTGGTGCAGATCTTCGAGCATCAGGTCAGCGCCTATCTGCCCGGCGACAGCGTGGCGGCCGAGCACCGTTTTGAAATGGGCGAGCTGCCCGCGGAGATGGTGGAGAGCTGCGCGCGGCTGTTCAAACTGACCGATGCGCTGCGCGGGCTGGCGGAGTTCGTGCTTAACGATCTTACCGAACAGACCGGCAAGCACGACATCATGCGTCTGCACCGCTCGATCATTCAGATGAGCCGCACGCTGGGCTATCTGGAGGCGATGAGCAAGCTGTGGCGGCTGGCGGCGCTCGACAAGTCGTCCAACGCGCCGATCTCCAAATGGGTCACGCGCGAACTGCGCGATAACGTCACCCATCTGTATTTGCACTGCGTCGGCATTCGCGTCAGCGATCAGCTGGAAAAGCTGCTGTGGCGCAAGGTGCCGCACGTGGTGGTCACCTCGGCCACGCTGCGTTCACTGAACAGCTTCGCGCGCTTGCAGGAGATGAGCGGGCTGAGCGAGAAGGCCGGCGATCGCTTCGAAACGCTCTCTTCGCCGTTCAATCACGTCGAACAGGGCAAGATTGTTATTCCGCAGATGCGCTACGAACCGGCGCTCGCCAACGAGGCGGAGCACCTCGAGGAGATGGCGCGATGTTTCCGCGCCGAGCAGGCGAGCGGCAAACACAAAGGCATGCTGATCCTGTTCAGCAGCCACCGGGCGATGCAGACTTTCCTCAGCTACGTGACCGATCTGCGGCTGATGCTGCTGGTGCAGGGCGACCAGCCGCGCTACCGGCTGGTGGAAGAACACCGCAAGCGGGTGGAGAAGGGCGTCGCCAGCGTGCTGGTGGGGCTGCAATCGTTCGCCGAAGGGTTGGATCTGAAAGGCGAGCTGCTGACTCAGGTACACATTCACAAAATTGCGTTCCCGCCGATCGACAGCCCGGTGATCATTACCGAAGGCGAGTGGCTGAAATCGCTGAAGCGCTATCCGTTCGAAGTGCAGAGCCTGCCGAGCGCCTCGTTCAACCTGATCCAGCAGGTCGGCCGCCTGATCCGCAGCAACCAATGCTACGGCGAGATCGTGATCTACGATCGCCGGCTGTTGACCAAAAACTACGGTTCGCGGCTGTTGGCGTCGCTGCCGGTGTTCCCGATCGAACAGCGCGCGGTGCCGGAGGCCGACAAGGCGCATCTGGCGGCGCTGAAATCCGCCGCCGACGCGGCCAAAAAAGAGAAGAAGCGCGGCAACCCGTTTGCCCGCAAGCGGCGGCGTTAATCAGAGCAGCGGCGGCAGGCGGCGTTTGACCGGCGTGGTTTTCACGATCGAGGTGTTGCTCTGCGCATGCTCGGCCAGCCGATCGAGGGTGTGGTCGAGCTGTTCCATCGAGTGCGCCACCAGCCGCACGATAAAGCAGTCTTCGCCGGTCACCTTATCGCACTCGACCACTTCCGGGATCGCCTGAATCAGCTGTTCAACCTTCTTCAGCATGCCCGGCAGCGGCTTGATACGCACCAGTGACTCGAAGGCGTAGCCCACCGCCTGCAGATTGACGTTCAGGGTATAGCCCTGGATCACGCCGCTTTCCTCCAGCCGCCGCAGCCTTTCCGACGTGCTCGGCGATGACAGCCCCACCTGCGCGCTCAGCGTCTTCAACGACGCGCGCGCGTCCTGCGCCAAAAGAGTCAGGATCTGGCGATCGATATCATCCATAACGCCTCCGTTAGGTATTTTCTTTATTATAGCTACGAGAAAAAGGCAGTTAAGCATATCTGCCTTTTTTATGCTATGGAAAGCCGCCCCGCGAAGCCGCAAGCTATGCCTCTGGGCAAGTTTGGAGGAACGCAGAATGAATGCAGAGATAAAACGCGGCTCGCTGGAGATGACGGCGGCGATGTTGATTTCCGGCTCCATCGGCTGGTTTGTGCTGATGTCCGGCCAGCCGGTGGTCAACGTGGTGTTTTGGCGCTGCGCGGTGGGGGCGCTGGTGCTGCTGGCGGTGTGCGGCGCGCTGGGGCAGCTGCGGCGCGATGCGCTGACGCGCGCCACGCTGCTGCTGGCGATCGCCGGCGGCGTCGCGCTGGTGATCAACTGGCTGCTGCTGTTTGCCGCCTATTCCTATGCGTCTATCTCCATCGCCACGGCGGTGTACAACACCCAGCCGTTTATGCTGGTGGGGCTGGGGGCGCTGTTTCTGGGGGAGCGGCTGACCGCCCGCAAGCTGCTGTGGCTGGGGCTGGCGTTCGGCGGCATGATGCTGGTGGTGCTGGCGCAGCCGCGGCAGGCGGGGGAACAGAGTCATTATTTGGCGGGCATCGCGCTGGCGCTCGGGGCGGCGTTTTTCTACGCCCTGATGGCGCTGGCGGCCAAGCGGCTGAAGGGCACGCCGCCGCATCTTATTGCGCTGATCCAGGTGGCGGTGGGGGCGGTGATGCTGTTGCCGCTGGTGGATTTCCACGTTTCGGCCAGCGTTGGGCAGTGGGGAATGCTGGCGACGCTCGGCGTGCTGCACACCGGCCTGATGTATGTGTTGATGTACGGCGCCCTGCAGAAGCTGCCGACCAACCTGATCGGCTCACTGTCGTTCATCTACCCGATCGCCGCCATGCTGGTGGATCGCCTGGCGTTTGGCCACCGGCTGTCTGTGTGGCAACTGCTGGGCGCGGCGATCATCCTGCTGGCGGCGGCGGGCATGAACCTGCTGGGCGAGCGGCGAGCGCGGCTGCTGCCGGCCTCGGACGGCCGGCGCGCCGGCTGATGCTCAGCGCGGTTTTTTCAGCCGGCGCCATAAGGTGGTGCGGCTGATCCCGAGCAACCGGGCGGCGGCAGCGTGGTCGCCCCCACATCGCGCCAGGGCTTCGTGGGCGGAGATGGGCGCCGCCTGTGTCTCGGGCGGCGGCGCCACCGCCAGCTCCGGCAGCAGCCACTGCAGGGTCTCGCCGCTCGGCGCAGCGCCGGTGCTCAGCATCAGCGCCACCCGCTCCATCATGTTGCGCAGCTCGCGCAGGTTGCCGGGCCAGGCGTAATGACTCAGCGCGGCGTAGCAGCCGGCCAGGGCGGCGCGCAGCGGCTCCGTCAGCGGCACGTCGAGCGCCGCCAGCGACTGTTTCAGAAAGTGTTCCGCCAGCATCGTGATATCGTCGCCGCGCGCTCGCAACGGCGGCAGCTGCAGCCGCAGGGCGCTCAGGCGGTAGAACAGATCGGCGCGAAAATCGCCCTGTTGAATCGCCTGCTCCAGGCGATTGTGGGTGGCGCTGATAACGCGAAAATCGACCGCCACCGGCTGTTGCCCGCCGACCCGGGTGACGGTTTTTTCTTCCAGCGCCCGCAGCAGCCGGGTTTGCAGGTGCAGCGGCATTTCGCCGATCTCATCCAGAAACAGGGTGCCGCCGTTGGCGGTTTCCAACAGCCCGCGTCGGCCGCCGCGCCGTGAACCGGTGAAGGCGCCTTCCTCATAGCCGAACAGTTCCGCCTCCAGCAGCGATTCGGCGATGGCGCCGCAGTTGATGGCGACGAACGGCGGCGTCGCGCCGCGCCGGGAAAAGTATTCGCGGTGGATCGCCTGCGCCGCCAGCTCTTTGCCGGTGCCGGTTTCGCCTTCGATCAACACCGCCGCCGGCGATCGGGCGTACAGCATGATGGTGCGCCGCGTCTGCTCCATCTGCGGGGAATCGCCCTGTAAATCGCCGAGCCCATAGCGCGGTTGCAGGGTATTGTGCGCGGCGTAGTCGCCGCCGCGTTTGGCGCCGCCCAGCATCAGGCGCGTCACGTCCAGCGCGTCGCTGAAGGCGGCGCGCAGGGTGGCGGCGGAATAGAGAAAAATGGCGGTGAGCCCGGCCTCTTCCGCCAGATCGCTGATGAGGCCGGCGCCGACCACCGCCTGAATGCCGGCGGCTTTCAGCTCGGCGATCTGGCCGCGCGCGTCCTCTTCGGTGACGTAGCTGCGCTGCTCCAGCGGCAGATCGAAGGTTTGCTGGAACTCCAGCAGCGCGGGCAGGGGCGTTTTGTAGGTGATGACGCCGATTCGATCGGCGGTTCTGCGCGCCTGGCTCAGCGCCTGCAGCAGGTCGAAGCCGCCGGGTTTGACCAAAATGACCGGCACCGACAGGCGGCTTTTCAGGTAGGCGCCGTTGGAGCCGGCGGCGATGATGGCGTCGCAAGGCTCGGTCGCCAGGCGAGCGCGGATATGCTGCACCGCCTCCTCAAAGCCGAGGCGGATCGGGGTGATGACCGCCAGATGGTCGAACTCGAGGCTGATATCCCGGAACAGATCGAACAGGCGGGTGATGGAGACGGTCCAGATCACCGGTTTGTCCGGCGTGCGGGGCGGCGTGATGTGATCGCTCATGGTGGGTTACCGAATGAAATTGGCTGCATTAGGTGTAGCCTTGTTTCAGTCATGTTTCAAATATGCCGAGTGAAACCGCGATTGAAACGTTAACTGAAACGTTTTTTATCGCTTGGTCTGCCCAATGGCGACGCGAATTTTATAACTCACTTATTTTTATCGCTTTTAATTTTTTCCCCGCCAAAGTGCAACCTGGCCCGCCCCTTGCTCTGTCTGTTCCATCTAGCTAATCGGAGAGAACGTCATGACGCTGCGCTCACCCGGGCTCGCCTTTCGTCAGGCCCTGAGTAAAGAGAAACCCCTGCAAATCGCCGGCGCGATCAACGCCAACCATGCCCTGCTGGCCCAGCGGGCGGGGTTCCAGGCCATCTATCTTTCCGGCGGCGGCGTGGCGGCCGGTTCGCTGGGGCTGCCGGACCTGGGCATTTCGACGCTGGACGATGTGTTGACCGATATTCGCCGCATCACCGACGTCTGCCCGCTGCCGCTGCTGGTGGATGTCGACAGCGGTTTCGGCGCATCGGCGTTCAACGTCGCCCGCACGGTGCGCTCGGTGAGCAAGGCCGGGGCGGCGGCGCTGCATATCGAAGATCAGGTTGGCGCCAAGCGCTGCGGCCATCGGCCCAATAAGGCCATCGTTTCCACCGAAGAGATGGTGGATCGCATCAAGGCGGCGGTGGATGCGCGCAGCGATCCGGACTTCGTGATCATGGCGCGCACCGACGCGCTGGCGGTGGAGGGGCTGGAGGCGGCCATCGAGCGCGCTCAGGCTTACGTGGCGGCCGGGGCCGACATGCTGTTCCCGGAGGCGATCACCGAACTGGGCATGTACCGCCGCTTCGCCGAAGCGACGCAGGTGCCGATCCTCGCCAACATCACCGAATTCGGCGCGACGCCGCTGTTCACCACCGACGAGCTGCGCAGCGCCCGGGTGGATATGGCGCTGTATCCGCTGTCGGCCTTCCGGGCGATGAATCGGGCGGCGGAGCGGGTGTACCGCGCCCTGCGCGAAGAGGGCACGCAGAAAAACGTCATCGACACCATGCAGACCCGCAACGAGCTGTACGAAAGCATCAACTACTATTTGTTCGAAGAGAAACTCGACGCTCTGTTCGCTCGCCAGCGCGACGAATAAGCGCCATTCACGCAGAAGCCAAATGAGGACAGTATGAGCCAAGCGATCCCCCCGCAAAGCCCGACTGGCGTTAAGCCGAAAAAATCCGTGGCGTTATCCGGCGTGCCCGCCGGGAATACCGCGCTGTGTTCCGTAGGACGCAGCGGCAACGATCTGCACTATCGCGGTTACGACATTCTCGATCTCGCGCGCCACTGCGAGTTTGAAGAGGTGGCCCATCTGCTGATCCACGGCAAGTTGCCCAACCGCGACGAGCTGCAGGCCTATAAACACCGTCTCAAAGCGCTGCGCGGCCTGCCCGCCAGCGTGCGCACGGTGCTGGAGGCGCTGCCGGCGGCGTCTCACCCGATGGACGTGATGCGCACCGGCGTTTCGGCCCTCGGCTGCACCCTGCCGGAAAAAGAACAGCACGGCGCGGCCGGCGCGCGCGACATCGCCGATCGGCTGCTGGCGTCGTTGGGATCGATGCTGCTCTATTGGTATCACTACAGCCACAACGGCGAGCGCATTCAGCCGGAGACCGACGACGATTCCATCGGCGGCCACTTCCTGCACCTGCTGCACGGCGCAGCGCCTTCCGCCAGCTGGGAACAGGCGATGCACGCGTCACTGATCCTGTACGCCGAGCATGAGTTCAACGCCTCGACCTTCGCCGGCCGGGTGATCGCCGGCACCGGATCCGACGTCTATTCGGCGATCGTCGGCGCCATTGGCGCGCTGCGCGGGCCGAAGCACGGCGGTGCCAACGAGGTATCGCTGGAGATCCAGCAGCGCTATGAAACGCCGGACGAAGCGGAAGCCGACATTCGCCGCCGCATCGACAACAAAGAGGTGGTGATCGGCTTCGGGCACCCGGTGTACACCGTCTCCGATCCGCGCCATCAGGTGATCAAAGAGATCGCGCTGCGCCTGTCGCAGGAAGCGGGTGCGATGAAGCTGTATGACATCGCCGACCGGCTGGAAAGCGTGATGCGCGACACCAAAAACATGTTCCCCAACCTCGACTGGTTCTCGGCGGTGTCTTACCACCAGCTGGGGGTGCCTACCGAAATGTTCACACCGCTGTTTGTCATGGCGCGGGTGAGCGGCTGGTCGGCGCACATCATCGAGCAACGGCAGGACAACAAAATCATTCGCCCGTCCGCCAACTATACCGGGCCGGAAGCGCGGGCGTTCGTACCGCTGGATCAGCGCTGAGCGCCGATCGTTATCGTGTCGTTTTCACTATGGAGCCTTTGGGGATCATGATGCTTGAGTCTGCCAACACCGGCCGTCCGCCGTTCGATCGCGAGATGGTCGATATCGTCGATTATGTGATGAAAGAGGCCGTCGATACCCCGGCGGCGTACCGCACCGCCCACTATTGCCTGCTCGATACCCTCGGCTGCGGGCTGGAGGCGCTGAGCTACCCGGCCTGCAAGAAACTGATGGGGCCGGTGGTGCCGGGCGCCGAGGTGCTGAACGGCAGCCGGGTGCCGGGCACCCGCTTCCAGCTGGATCCGGTGCAGGCGGCGTTCAATATCGGCGCCATGATCCGCTGGCTCGACTTCAACGACACCTGGCTGGCGGCGGAGTGGGGCCACCCGTCGGACAACCTGGGCGGGATCCTGGCGGTGGCCGACTGGCTCTCGCGCCAGGCGGTGGCGGCGGGCAAAGCGCCGCTGACCATGCGGCAGGTGCTGATCGCCATGATCAAGGCGCATGAGATCCAGGGCTGCCTGGCGCTGGAAAACGCCTTCAACCGGGTGGGGTTGGATCACGTGCTGCTGGTTAAGGTGGCGTCCACCGCGGTGGTGGCGCAGCTGCTCGGCCTGAGCCGCGAGGCGATCCTGAACGCGGTGTCGCTGGCGTGGGTGGACGGGCAGTCGCTGCGCACCTACCGCCACGCGCCGAACGCCGGCACCCGCAAATCCTGGGCGGCGGGGGATGCGACCGCGCGCGCGGTGCGGCTGGCGCTGATGGCCGCTACCGGCGAGATGGGCTATCCCTCGGCGCTCACGGCGCCGACCTGGGGATTCTACGACGTCTCGTTCAACGGCAAACCTTTCCGCTTCCAGCGGCCGTACGGCGCGTATGTGATGGAGAATGTGCTGTTTAAAATTTCGTTCCCGGCGGAGTTCCATGCCCAGACCGCCGTGGAGGCGGCCATGACGCTGCACCGCCAGATGCAGGCCGCCGGCAAAACCGCCGCCGATATCGCTAGGGTGAGCATCCGCACCCACGAGGCCTGCCTGCGCATTATCGACAAGCAAGGGCCGCTGGATAACCCGGCGGATCGCGATCACTGCATTCAGTATATGGTGGCGATCCCGCTGCTGTTCGGCCGGCTGACGGCGGCCGATTACGAGGTTCGGGTGGCCGAGGATCCGCGCATCGACGCATTGCGCGGCAAGATCCACTGCCATGAAGATCCCGCCTTCACGCGCGATTATCACGATCCGGAAAAACGCTCGATCGCCAATGCGCTGACGGTGGAGTTCACCGACGGCAGCCGTCTGGATGAGGTGGCGGTGGAGTACCCTATCGGCCATGCGCGGCGGCGCGAAGCGGGCATCCCGCTGTTGATCGAGAAGTTCAAAACCAACCTGGCGCGCCAGTTCCCGGCCCTGCAGCAGCAGCGCATTCTCGAGGTGTCGCTGGATCGGCAGCGGCTGGCGCAGATGCCGGTCAACGAGTATCTCGATTTGTGGGTGATCTGACGCGAGCGGCGCTGACAAGCCACGTCGGCGTCGCTATGATGGAGGCTCCATCCTCGTCCGTCTTCTTATCAGGTGATTCATGATTGATGCCGCAACGCTGTTGTTGTTTTCCGGCGCCTGCGTGGCGCTGGCGCTGACCCCCGGCCCGGATATGCTGCTGATCGCTTCGCGCAGCGTCAGCCAGGGGCGGCGCGCCGGTTTCGCTTCGCTGGCGGGCATTCAGCTCGGCACGTACTGCCACGCGCTGGCGGCGGCGCTGGGGTTGTCGCAACTGTTTGTCGCCGTACCGCTGGCTTACGACGCGGTGAGAATGCTGGGCGCGGCCTATCTGCTCTATCTGGCGTGGAAAACGCTGCGATCCGACAGCAGTTTGCAGGCTTCCGCCGGGTTGCAGGCGGTGCCGACCGCGCGCATTTTCCGTCAGGGATTGTTCACCAATATCCTCAACCCGAAGATGGCGCTGTTCGTGCTGGCGCTGTTCCCGCAGTTTATCGATCCGCGCGCCGGCTCAGTGGTGGTGCAGATGCTGGCGCTGGCGACGGTGCTGAATCTGGTCGGCTTGCTGATTAACGGCGGGGTGATCCTGGCGGTCAGCGGCATGAAAAGCCGTTTTGTCGGCCGTCGCTTCAGCGCCCGCTGGCCGAACTATCTGCTGAGCGGCGTGTTCGCCGGGCTGGCCTGCAAACTCATTTTCGACAGCCGTCGTTAATCTTCGCGCAGCAGCGCTTCAAACGCTGCGCTGGCCGGTTCGTCCGGCAGCGCGCTGTACATCACCAGCCGCAGGTGGTTCTCTTCGTCGACGATGAAAGAGGCGTGGTCAAAGGTGACCGGGCCGATCTCCGGGAGGGTGAAGCTGCGCCGCCCCTGGCAACGTCCGTGAATATCATGCTGCCGCCAGAGCTGGCGGAACTGCGGCGATGCCTGCTCCAGCGCCTGTACCCGTTGGCGCATCACCTCATCCTCCGGCGCACGGGCGTAGTCGCGGCGGAAGCTGGCCAGGATTTGCGGCGCCTGCGCCCGCCACTCCAGCAGGCGCGCATTGAGCTGCGGATCGGCAAACAGCATCCACAACATGTTGCGCTCTTGCGCCGGGCGCTCGCCGATGGCGAACAGCCGCTGCGCCGCCGGATTCCAGGCGATGATGTCCCAACTGAGGTTCATGACGTAGGCCGGCCGCAGCGTCAGGTCGTCCAGCAGGCGCCGCACCAACGGCGAAACCTGGCACCACTGATGGCCGACCGGCACCGGCGGGCGCTGATGTGCCAATAAAAACAGGTGGTAGCGGCCGGCGGCATCGAGCTGCAGCACCCGCGCCAGATTTTCCAAAAACGTCACCGACGCATTGATTTCCCTGCCTTGCTCCAGCCAGGTGTACCAGGTGAGGCCGACGCCGGCCAGCGCCGCCACCTCCTCGCGCCGCAAGCCCGGCGTGCGGCGGCGGCTGCCGCTCGGCAAGCCGACTGCCTCCGGCGACAGTTGTTCTCGCTTTTGCCGCAGAAAATCCCCCAGTTCGTGGCGGGTGCGTTCGAGGGTGCGTGGGGGCATGTCGGCCGTCCTGTTGCTGTTAGTAATAGTATAAATGGCTATATAGTAACAGTTTAAACTCTATTCCATACTGCGACCATCATAATCTCTGGAGGTGGTATGGAACATTCATTATCTGTTGAACGGCGGGGATTGCTCGGCCTGCCGGTGCTGCTGTTGGGCGGCTTCGTCACGGTGTTCGATCTGTTTGTGGTCAACGTGGCGGCGCCGGTGATCCAGCAACAGTTCGCCGCCGATTTCGCCGGTATCGGTTTGATCGTCGCCGGTTATGAACTGGCGTTTGGGGTGCTGTTGATCGCCGGTGGGCGTCTGGGCGATCGCTTCGGGCGTCGGCGTTTGTTCAGCCTCGGCATGCTGGGATTCACGCTGAGTTCCCTGTTGTGCGGACTGGCGGGATCGCTCAGCCTGCTGATCGCCGCGCGTATCCTGCAGGGGGCGGCGGCGGCGCTGTTGTTCCCGCAAATTTACGCCTTGATGCGGGTGCTGTACGCGCCGCAACAGCGGCGGCGTGCTTTCGCCTGGCTGGGCATGACACTGGGGTTGGCGGCAATCTTCGGCCAGATCCTCGGCGGATTTATCATCGAGGCCAACCTGTTCGGCAGCGGCTGGCGCATGATCTTTTTGATCAATTTGCCGATCGGCGCGCTGGCGCTGTGGGCGGCGCGACGCATTCCCGAATCGCGGGTGGCGCAGGCGCAGCGGCTGGACGGCGTCGGCCTGTGGCTGGCGGCGGCCGGCCTGTCGCTGTTGCTGCTGCCGTTGCTGGAAGGCCCGGCGCGCGGTTGGCCGTGGTGGATCGCGCCGATGTTGGCATTGGCGCTGCTGACGCTGTGGGGCTTCCTGCGTTGGGAACGCCGCCTGGCGCAGCGCGGTGATGATGCGGTGCTCGATCCGGCGCTGTTCCGCCAGGCGGGCTTCGCGCCGGGTATGGCGGTGGTGCTGGCGATTTATGCCACCGCTTCCTCGTTTTTCTTATGCTTCGCGCTGCTGCTGCAGGCGGGGGCGGGGCTGACGCCTTTTCAGGCGGGCAGCCTGTTCGCCCCGGCCAGCGCGGCCTTTATGCTGGCCTCGATGCTGGCGCCCCGGCTGACGCTGCGTTGGGGCAACGGCGTGCTGAGCGTGGGCGTGGCGATTTACGCCGCCGGGTTGGCGCTATTGATGGCGCAGGCGCTGTGGGGGGAGGCGCTGGCGCATCCGCTGCGGCTGCTGCCGGGGTTGGTGGTGTTGGGATTCGGCCAGGCGCTGAGCATGACGCCGCTGCTGAATCTGGTGCTGGGTTTGGCGCAGGAGCGGCAGGCGGGCATGGCGGCGGGTCTGGTGGCCACCGTGCAGCAGGTGGGGGGCGCGCTGGGTATCGTGGTCAGCGGCGTCGGTTTTGTGCCGCTGTTGGCGAGCGGCGGCGCGGCGGAACGCTATGCCCAGGCCTTTGCCGGTGCGATGCTCTGTAATTTGGTGGCGATGGGCGTCGCCCTGATCTTGTTAAACCGGATCACTCGAAATACTCAGAAAGCGGATCTTAAGTAGGCCGCCGGCGGGTGCTTTACTGTCGTCATCATGAGAGCGCGATAAGGAGCCACACTGATGTTTCAACCCGCCGCATTTCGCGAAGACGATCTGGATGCCCAACTGGCGTTGGTGCGCGCCCACCCGCTGGGGCTGTTGGTCAGCCACGGCGAGCAGGGATTGACGGCCGATCCGCTGCCGTTTCTGGCCGATGTCGAACAGGGGCAGATCCGGCTGCGGGCGCACCTGTCGCGCGCCAACGAGCACTGGCGACGGTTGCAACAGGCGGCGGAATGTCTGGTGATTTTTCAGGGCCAGGAGGGCTATGTGTCGCCCTCCTGGTACCCGAGCAAGCGCCAGACTGGCAAGGTGGTGCCGACCTGGAACTATAGCGTGGTGCAACTGCATGGCGTGCCGACGGTGACGGACGACCCGGCCTGGCTGCGCCGCCAACTGATCGATCTCACCGCGCAGCAGGAAGGGCGGCGTCCTGAACCCTGGCGGCTCGAGGATGCGCCGGCCAACTACATCGCCGCACAGCTTAAAGGCATCGTCGGTATTGAGATCGCCGTCACCCGGCGCGAAGGCAAATGGAAAATGAGCCAAAACCGCAGCGCCGAGGATGCCGGCGGGGTGATCGCCGGGCTGCGCGACGGCGATGAAGCGCAGCGGCGACTGGCGGCGGAGGTTGAGCGGCGGCGCGGATAGGGTATGCTAACCGAAGAGTGGGCTGAGGGAACCTTCGGATGGATTACACCAAAATTATCAAAGAAATAGGCCGCGGCAAAAACCATGCGCGCGATCTGGATCGACAGACCGCCTTTGAGCTGTATCAGGCGATGCTGGCCGGGGAGGTCCCCGAGCTGGAGCTGGGCGGCATTCTGATCGCGCTGCGTATCAAGGGCGAAGCCGAAGAAGAGATGCTGGGTTTTTACCAGGCGATGCAACAGCAGGTCTTGCCGTTGCAGGCGCCGCAGGGGAGGCCATTGCCAGTGGTGCTGCCGAGCTACAACGGCGCGCGCAAGCAGGCCAACCTGACGCCGCTGCTGGCGCTGCTGCTGGCGAAAGTGGGCCTGCCGGTGGTGGTGCACGGCGTGCTGGACGACAGCACCCGCGTGACCAGCGCCGATATTTTCCGCGCGCTTGGGCTGCCGTGGTCGGAACAGGCCGCTCACGCCCAACAGCGTCTCGATAACGGCGAGGCGGTATTCATGCCGGTTTCCACGCTGTCGGCACCGCTGGCGCGGCAGCTCGGGCTGCGTTGGCGCATGGGAGTGCGCAACAGCGCCCATACGTTGGCCAAGCTGGCGACGCCGTTCGGCGAACAGGATGTGCTGCGCCTCGCCAGCGTTTCACACCCGGAGTATGTCGGCCGAGTGGCGTCGTTTTACCGCCAGATTGGTGCCCGCGGGCTGCTGATGCACGGCACCGAAGGCGAAGCCTACGCCAACCCGTTGCGCTGCCCGCAGATTCACCATATCGTCGGCGGCGAACAGCGCGTATTGCTGGAGCGCACCTTGCAGGATGAAACGCCGCTCTTGCCGGCGGCGAAAGACGCGGAAACCACCGCGCGCTGGACCGAGCGCTGCCTGGCCGGCGAGGTGGCGATCCCGCTGGCCATTCAGCGGCAGATCGCCTGTTGTCTGGTGGCCGCCGGTGAAAGCGAGACGCTGGAGCAGGGGCTGCGTCGCCTGCATCAGGCCTAGGCGAGACTATACTGGGATATTTCCTCATCGGCTGAGAAGGACGGTTATGCAACAGGCTCTCGATTACTTCAATCAATTGAACCAGGATTACCTCGACGTTCACCGCGCCAAAGAAGAGCTGTTCTGGCAAAACTACATGGGCACCGGCGGCGAAGACGTCTCGGCGCGCTTTTCCGCCGCCGAAAGCGCCTATAAGCGCTTCGTCGCCGAACCGCGCCGGCTGGCGGAGATCCGCACTCTGCTGGCCGGATTGGAAGCGTTGCCGCAGGAGGCGCAGCGCGATGCGCTGATCCACGGCCTGCAGGGTTGGCTGCGCTTTTTCGACTGCAACGCCATTGAAGATCCGCAGGCGCAGGCGCTGTTGGATCAGATCATCCACGCCGAGTCCGATCTCTACTCGCGCCGCAAGGGCTATCAGGTCACCCATCTGAACGCCGACGGCCAGCGCGTGGCGGCTTCGCTCGGCGAGCTGTTGACCAACCAGGCGACCAACCCGAACGAAGAGTATCGCCGCAGCTCGCAGCAGGCGCTGCGCGATCTGGAGCAATGGCTGCTGCATAACGGCCTGCCGGAGCTGATCGGCCTGCGCAACCGCTTTGCGCGCCAGATGGGTTATCGCAACTATTTCGACTACAAGGTGAACAAGACCGAGCGCATGACGCCGGAGCAGCTGTTCGCCATTCTGGATCGTTTCGAGCGGGAAACCCGCGAGGCCAACGCGCGCAGTCTGCAACAGCTGGCGGCCGAGAAGGGCAGCCAGGCGCTGGAGCCGTGGAACGTGCGCTTCGCCAGCGCCGGCGACGTCACCCGCCAACTGGATCCTTATTTCCCGTTTTCCCGTTCGCTGGAACGCTGGGTCGACAGCTTCAAACGCCTGCACATCGGTTTTGGCGGCGCGGAGATGAACCTCGATCTGCTGGTGCGTAAAGGCAAGTATGAGAACGGCTTCATGCACGGCCCGGTGCCGCCGTTTGTGCGCCAGGGGGAATGGGTGCCGGCGCGCATCAACTTCACCAGCCTGGCGCAGCCGGGGCAGGTGGGCAGCGGCGCTTACGGGCTCAACACCCTGTTCCACGAGGGCGGCCACGCGGCGCACTTCGCCAATATTCGCCAGAATGCGCCGTGCTTCTCGCAGGAGTTCCCGCCGACCTCGATGGCCTATGCTGAAACCCAGTCGATGTTCTGCGACAGCCTGCTGGACGACGCCGACTGGCTGAAACGCTATGCGAAAAACGCCGCCGGTGAGGCGGTGCCCGATGCGCTGATCGAAGCCGGCATCGCGGCGCGCCAGCCGATGCGCGCGTTCAACGAACGCCATATCCTGCTGGTGCCGTACTTCGAGTGGGCGCTGTATCAGTGGGATGACGAGCAGCGCACGCCGGAAGCCATCACCGCGCTGGCGCGCGAGGTTGAGCAGAAGATCCTCGGCATCAGCGGCAGCCCGCGCCCGACGCTGGCGATCCCGCATCTGCTGTCGCTGGAGTCCGCCTGTTCCTATCAGGGTTATTTGCTGGCGATGATGGCGGTGGAGCAAACCCGTCACTTCTTCCTGCAGCGCGACGGTTATCTGACGGACAACCCGGCCATTGGCCCGGATCTGGCGCAACACTACTGGTTGCCGGGCAACAGCGTCAGCCACGACGACACGCTGCGCAGCCTGACCGGCGAAGGGTTTAATCCGGACTATCTGGCGCAGGCCTGCAACCAGACGGTGGCGCAGGCGTGGCATGAGGCGCAGCAGACGATGGCCGCCGCCGCTGCACGCCCGCAGCCGCCGGCGGATTTCGATTTGCAGGCGCATATTCGGGTGGTGGATGGCGAGACGGTATTGGCAGACAATGCCGACGGTGACGAACGGATGTGCCGCGACTTCGCCGCGGCGATAGAGGCGCGTTTGGTTTAAGGCTGACAATAAAATCCACGCGGAAGCGTGGATTTTATTTAATGGTTAAAACCAGGCGTGATTTTATTCGAAATAGACGTCGGGATTATCGGCCAGAGACACGAAGCTCTTGGTGTTTCTATCCAGCGTGCGAATTTCGCCGCTTTCGATGTCGTACACCCAGCCGTGCAGGCGCAGCCCGCTGTTGCGCAGACCCACCGCCACAGAAGGATGGGTTTTGATATTATTTAGCTGAGCAATAACGTTCTCTTCCACCATAGCGTTAACTTTGTCTGTTTCGCTATTCCAGGTTTTCTTCTCGACCACCGCTTTTGCCGCATCCGCATAGTGCAGCCAGTGAGCTACCGCAGGCATGGGGTCGAGGCACTGGCAAGACGCGATAGCCTTCATGGCGCCACAGTTCGAGTGGCCACAAATCACGATATCGGTAACACCCAATGCCACCACCGCGTACTCGATGGTCGCAGAAACCCCGCCCGGCTCCGGGCCAAAGGAAGGAACGATGTTGCCGGCGTTGCGGATAACGAACAGTTGCCCAGGTTCTTGCTGCGTCACCAGCTCGGGCACCAGACGGCTGTCAGAACAGGAGATGAAAAGCGCTTTAGGATTTTGGCTGGAGGCAAGGCTGCGAAACAGTTCCTTACGCTGTGGGAAAATCTCTTTCTGGAAACTGAGGAAACCTTCAATGATATGTTGCATACAACGCTCTCTGCATCTGTAGTCTGCGTAACATGATAATCATCCTCTCCCGTTAGTCCAGCCATGGGCAGGTAAAAAAATGTGTGTGTAAGCCCCCCGCAAACCCCATTGAATACAGGGTTTATGCCTGTTTGCGACAGAGTTTTCCGGCTTGTTGGCGCGTGGGGTGCTGATAAAGCGGACGGCAAGAAATTCGCTGTTGTGCCCATTCAGCGCTGACGTACGCGAACATAAAAAAAGCCCGCCGGGGTGATATCCGGCGGGCTTTTTGACGTCTGGGGCGGCGATTATTTGTAGATAACCGCGGTCGCGTGCATCAGGTTATTGCCGCTGGTGGAGGTGATGGTGAAAGCCTTGGCGCCTGCGGCATCGGCTTTGGCGGCCAGCTGAGACTTCAGGCTGCTCAGGTCGGTTGCGCCGCTGGCGACGATCACGCCGGCTTTTTCGAATTGGGCGGCATCTTGGGCGCTGACGTGTTCAGCGGCGAAAGTGGTGAAAGAAGCGGTGGCCAGGGCGATAGCAGCAGCAAAAGTTTTGATGGTTTTCATGTTGGTCATTCCTGTCAAAGTGAATTAGGGAGAAAGGGGTTTACCTTTCGATGGGAGGATTATTGCGCAGTAACAGGCGGGATGAAATCGGAGAGTGTTGACAGTTTTGTTCAGATTTTTTGATTGTTAATTCCCCCGTTCATCTTCTGCATAAACAGGGGGAGACGATCAGCGCGTCGGGCGCGCCAGATCGAAACGGTGCTGTTCGGAAATGCCGTAGTAGGCGCTCGGGCCGCCGGCGCGCAGGATAGGTTCGGCAGCGGCGGTCTGGTAGACGCCGTGTTCGTCCAGCAGCGCCGGATCGAGGTGCACCGCCACCACTTCGCCCAATATCAGCCAGGTCTCCACCTGTTCGCCGGCGGCGGTTTGCAGCTGAATGCACTGGGTCAGCCGGCATTCGAAGTTCACCGGGCTTTCGGCCACGCGCTCGGCTTTGACCCGGCGCCCGGGCAGCGGCGTGACGCCGGCGAAGGCGAATTCGTCCTCACCGCGCGGCAGGTTGATGGAACTGTTGTTCATCGCTTCCGCCAGCGGGCGTGTCGCCAGGTTCCAGACGAACTCACCGGTTTCCACGATATTCGTCACGCTGTCTTTCCAGCCGGTGCTGGCGAAACCGATGATTGGCGGGCGATAGTTGAAGCAGTTGAAAAAGCTGTAGGGCGCCAGATTACGCAAGCCGGCGACGCTGCGGGAAGAGATCCAGCCGATGGGGCGCGGGCCGACGATGGCGTTCAGCGGATCGTGCGGCAGGCCGTGGCCGGCGGCGGGTTCATAATAATAACGAGATTCACGGCTCATGGGGGCCCCTGTGGCAATCGATGAAGCTTTCATTGTGCCGGGTTTCCCGCCGCTGCGCCATTCCGGGCCGGATGTGTTATCTTACGCGCCGGAAATACCTTCAAGAGAGCCCGTCACGGTGGAAAAAAAGAAAACCTTCCCGCAGCAGAAAAGCGGCCTGCATCCGCGCAACCGTCATCGTTCGCGCTACGACTTCCCGGCGCTGATCGCCAGTTGCCCGGCGCTGGCGCCGTTCGTAAAACCGAACGCCTGGGGCGATGTCTCGGTGGACTTCGCCGATCCGGCGGCGGTGAAAATGCTCAACCGTGCGTTGCTGCAACACTTTTACGGCATCGAACACTGGGATATTCCGGCTGATTATCTGTGCCCGCCGATCCCCGGCCGCGCCGACTATCTGCATCACCTGGCGGATCTGCTGGCGACCAGCAACGGCGGCGAGATCCCGCGCGGCAAGGGCGTGGCGATCCTCGACGTCGGCGTCGGCGCCAACTGCATTTACCCGATCGTCGGCCTGCGCGAATACGGTTGGCGTTTCACCGGCTCCGAAATCGATCCGGTGTCGCTCAACTCGGCCAAGATGATCGTCGAGATGAACCCGACGCTGCGCAACAGCGTGCGCCTGCGGCTGCAAAAACAGCCTGAGCTGATTTTTAGCGGCATTATCGGCGCGGCCGAGAAATTTGACGCCACCCTGTGCAACCCGCCGTTCCACGCGTCCGAGCAGGAAGCGCGCGCCAGCACCCGCCGCAAGCTGCATAAACTGGGCAAAGGGGAAGTGGCCGACAAGCCGGTGCAAAACTTCGGCGGCAAGAACAACGAGCTGTGGTGCGAAGGCGGCGAAGAAGCCTTTGTGCGCAAGATGGTGGCAGAGAGCGTCGGCAAGGCCAACAACTGCCTGTGGTTCACCTCGCTCATCTCGAAAAACACCACGTTGCCGGCCATCTACCATGCGTTGAACGTGGCGGGGGCGGCCGAGGTGCGCACTATCGAGATGGCGCAAGGGCAGAAGATCAGCCGCTTCGTCGCCTGGACCTTCCACGACGCCGAGCAACAGGCCGCCTGGGCAGCCGAACGCTGGCGCTAGGTCTTCAGGTGCCTCGGTATGGGAGCAAAGTCCCATACCGAGAATCGGTTCTCCCCGTTTTATTGACTTATCGCATCAGCATTTCTTAACTGTAGTCATACCTATAAAAACCCCTCCAGGCAGTGTGCAATGTCTCTCTTCGCGATGTAGGAGACAGGCCGCGGCGCAGCCATGCCGCGAACTTAGTCCATTACACTGACGGGATTTATTATGATTCCTTTAGCTACGCAACAAGAGGTCGGCGCCTTAATCATCGGCATTTTCGGGCGTTTGCCGACGGCGGCGGAAATCGATTACTACGACAGCGCATTTGATATCGGCAGCCAGCCGCCCGCCTATATGGCCAGTATTTTAATGAGCCAACCCGATGCCGGTTGGATGAGCGGTCAAAGCGAATACGACATTCTCAGCCAGGTTTATTTCTCCGTTTACAATACCTCTCCCGATCCGGATTACATCAATGCCTTACTGCAACAGGGGCATTTCAACAGCGCTGTCGCCAGCGTTGTTATCGACCTCTTTAACTATCTGGGGGACGATCCGGTGATGCTGGCGCAGCGTGATGCGCTCGATCAGCGCATTGCTGAAGGTTTGTATCCCGGCACGGCCGCCGATGCCGCCGGCGGAAGCGGCGACGCGCAGGCGATGTTTTATCTGCTGCGAGCGCCCTGGCAGACCGATGAAATTGCGCATGATGGCAAGCTGCTCAATCAGGGGGGCGATCTGGCTGCGTTGGCGCAGAGCAAGATTGCCACCCTGCCGATTAACGATCTTTCCGATCATGACTTCATTTTGCATCTGTTCGCTCAGGGATTCGAACGGCCGCCGACGGCACCTGAACTGGCCGCTTACCAGCAACGGCTGGCGGAAGGCGCGACGCGTGGCGATCTGCTGGTGGATATGATCGCGAAGTTGCGCGGGGTAGTGGTGCCGGAAGATGCGGCGGCTCAACAGCATTTCAATGCGGCGGGCCAGGAATATTCGCCGGGCGAACTGCCGGCGACCGAGTATCTGGAGCAGATAGCGGCGCTGTTCCGTGCATTGCCCGAGCGGGCGGTAGACAGCGTCTCGCTGGACAATTGGAGCAAGACGCTGGCCTCCGGTACGTTGAGCTATACCGAATTGGTCTCGGCCCTTCTGGCGACGCCGGAATTTCAGGCGCAGATCGGTGGTTTGCAGGGGGACGACTTTATTCAGCACGTCTATCAGGCGGTGCATGGCCGGGCGGCGGATGAACAGCAGTTGGAACACTATCGGGCGTTGGGCGGCGACAAGGCACTGGTCACGCAGGCGGTGATCGCCGATCTGATCAATGCGCCGCCGGCAGGTGACGTTCAGTATGAACAGTGGATGTTCGCGCGTGATGTCGGCGCCAGCCTGGCGTATAAAACGACTGCTTCTCTCGCCACCAGCGAGGGCGGCGGCAACGCGTCGGGTACGGTGAATACGCATGCTCACCATACGCTGAGCAATGCGGAGACCGCCGTGCTGTTCAGGGTGTTCCTGGATGCTGACGCGGACGTTACGGTTGACCTGAGCTATGCCTCGCAGCTTTCTTACCTGATCGTCAATGGCGACGCTGCGGCGGATATCCGGCTGCATAATAACCCTGCGGCTCGGTATGGGGTGGAGATGACGCTAAACAATGCCAATGTGACAGTGCATGGCACCTATGGCGACGATCGGGTGCAGCTCACTTCGCAGGCCGATCTCGCCGCCGCCCAAGGGCACTTTTATCTGAACAACGGCAATGACAGCCTGCTGTGGGGAGGCAATGCCGATGGCGGCGCCAATCATGTGGGGTGGATATTCAGCGCCGATGGCGGTGACGGGCACGATATTTTGTCCGCCAACCTGATCGTCAAAATGACCTCGACGCTCGATCTTTTTGGCGTGCGCATCAGTACGGTGAGCAGCAATGCCGCCAATTTCAGTCATTTCGAACAGATAGATATGGCGGGTTACATCGGCCAGGCGGAAGCTACGCTGACGCAAATCGGTTGGAACGGTTACAGCACGAAAGCGCTGGCGACGAGTGCTCATGTGTTTGACTACGGGGTGCTGAGCGGCAACGCCACAGTAGAGGGAACGGACGGAGGGACGGTCGTGCAGAGCCGGGCGGCGCAGACGCTTGGCCGTGAGGGATTGTTGCTGTCCGGCCGGGCGGATAACGTCCAGGTGATCAACGCCAATGCCGATGCGGCGCGCCTTGAAATCAGCGGCATCGGTGATCATGCGGACAGCCGGCTGGAGATAGCCTTCCTTGAGAATGCCACCGATCGTTTCGACCTGTTGTTCTCCGGGCGCGGTAATGCCGGCTCGTTGGCGCTTGACTCGCATGGCGATGAAAATCCATTGACATTGGTTGCCATTAACACCGGCGGCTGGGGAAATGGCGCCTTGACGCTGACGGGGCAAAATGATCAGGTGCAAGACATTACGTTGTCCGGCGGTGCGAATTTCAACCTGACGCTAACGGAGGGGTACACTCAGGTCCGCCAGGTTGACGCTTCGGCCTTTGCCGGTAATGGGTTCACCCTGACGTCCTCTCATGGCGGCAGCGGTGACGGCACGATCATTCAAATGTTGGACTTGCTGCCGTTAAGTGGTGGCGCGCAGGCCAAATTGGCGCCGCTGCTGGAAGATCTTGGGCTACAGGGCGAACAGCTGTTGGTCAAAGGCGGAGGAGGCAGCGATCAATTTAACGTGCAGGGAGACACGACGATCGTCGCCGGCGCAGGGAAAAGCCACGTTACGCTGCAGAGCAGCACGGCGGCGTCAGGCGTGACGTTAAAAGACTTTTCGCTGACGCAGGGCAGCATCGACGATGTGCTTTCAGGTCTGCGGATCGTTCAGGGGGCCGGCGGCGGGAAGCTGGCGGATTATGGCGTCAGCGATGCGCAAGGCGTGGAGGCGAGAATCGGCGCCCTGACGGCCGAACAGGGCAGCAGCGCCAGCCAGCTGTTGGCCGCGTTGCTCGATCTCGGTCAGCCTGGAGCATTGAGCGCCAAGGTCGGGGTCAGCAGCGTTCTCGGCGAGCAAAACAGCAGCTACCTCATTGTCGATAACAATGATGACCACCGTCTGGATGCCGCGGACAGCGTCATCCTGCTCTTGGGGCAGGACCATCAAAGTTTGCTCAATGAACTGCGCTATGTGCCGGAAATCACGCTCAACGGCACGGTGGTTGAGCCGGAGCCGCTGGTCGCGTAAGAGGTGATGTGTTAGCTCAACGGCGCCGGTTATCCTGCCGGCGCCGACAAAAATCCGCATTTTACCTTTCAATTTTCATCACTTACGTTATTCTCATTACGCATTTAATAATAAAAATCTTAGGTTATTGGTTTATTTAAATTCGAATAATTACTTTACTGAATAAATAAATTTAATCCGGTTAATAGCAATAACCAGAAGGTTCGGCGCTGCCCGTTCCTTCCGCGATGGCACGTCTGCGTGTGGGCGCGGCATGTGGCCAGACAAAATAAGAAAAGCGCCATCATCTGCCACAAGGACTACACCTTATGCTGTTACGATTCAGTCAGTTAACTACCCACAAAGGCGCCGAGCTGGGCGCGATAGAACACGCCGTTCCCATGATCGTATTCTCGCCCGACGGCACGGTCTTGCGCGCCAACGATCTCTTCCTCAACACGCTGGGATTTCAACGCGATGACGTGATTGGCCGGCATCACCGTATTTTCTGCGATCCGAACTATGTCGCCAGCCCGTTGTACCGCAAGCATTGGGAGACGCTGAATAAGGGGCAACCCATCACAGACACCCTAAAACGCATCGCGAAAAACGGCGAGACGGTATGGCTGCAGGGCACCTACGCGCCGGTGCTGAATAAACAGGGTAAGGTGGTGGAAATCGTCAAGATCGCCAGCGAAGTGACCGAGCGACTGACCCAGGCGCAGGAACACCGCAGCCTGCTGGCGGCGCTGAATCGATCGATGGCGATGATTTCTTTCACGCCGCAGGGCACCATTGTCAGCGCCAACGACAATATGCTGGCGCTGATGGGCTATCGGCTGGATGAGGCGTGCGGGCAGTCGCATGCGGTGCTGTGCCCGCCGGCGTTCGCCGCTTCCGACGACTATCGGCGGCACTGGCAGCGCCTGGCGCGCGGCGAGTTCATCACCGGGCGTTTTGAGCGCGTCAACCGGCGCGGCGAACGGGTATGGCTGGAGGCCAGTTACAACCCGATCCTCGACAATGAAGGCCAGGTGGTGAAAGTGGTGAAAATTGCCCAGGACATCACCCGGCTGATGCAACAGCAGCAGCACGAAGAAGAGATGGTGCGCAATGCGCATCATCTGTCGCTGGATACCGACCGGCAGGCGGCGCAGGGCGCGGCGATCGTGCAGCAGGCGGTGCAGGGCATGCAGCAGGTCGAAGCGGCAGCGCGCGAAACCTCGGACGTGGTCACCGAGCTCGGCAAGTGTTCGCAGCAGATCGGCACCATCGTCGAAGCCATTCGTAAAATCGCCTCCCAAACCAACCTGCTGGCGATTAACGCCTCCATCGAAGCTGCCCATGCCGGTGAGCACGGGCGCGGTTTTGCGGTGGTGGCCAACGAGGTGCGCACGCTGGCGGAACAGTCGCGCAAGGCGGCGACCGAGATCGAACGCATGACCAAGTCTATCCAGCAAGGCGTGGCGGCGGCGATCGCCGGCATGGCGACCTGCGTGGAACAGGCCGGCGGCGGTGTGGCATTGACCCATGACGCCGGAGAAGTGATTAACCAGGTCAATATCGGCATGCATGACGTCGTGAAGCTGATGCAGGCCTTTACCTCGGTGAAGCAGGGCGATGCGCTGCACTGAGTCTGCCGGACGCCGCCTCTGAAAACGAGGCGGCGTTTGCCTCCCCCCACCGATTCCTGCGCCGTTGAGCTGCGGTTCAATTTTACCGGTCTATGCTAGACTTGATGTGAACGAACGTTCGTTCATTAATGTCAATTTATGGCGCCAGGCGCCCCCTTCACCGTTTCGGGAACTGACGATGGGAAACCGAGAAAAGATTGTCGAGGCCGCGCTGCACAGCTTTACCCATCAGGGATTTCACCAGACCAGCATGCGGGATATCGCACAGGCGGCGGGCGTCAGCGTGGGCAACCTCTATAACCATTTTTCCGGCAAGGAGGCGCTGATCGGCGAGATCGCGCTGCTGGAAAACGGCGTATTCGCCGAGTTCGCCGCCGGATTATTGGCCGACAGAAAGCGGCCGAAACAGGCGCTGTCGATTTTTTTCACCGCCTATCATGCCTTTGTCGCCGAACCGGCCAATGTTCAGCTGTCGGCGGAGATCGTGGCGGAGGTGGCGCGCAACCCGGCGTTGGCCGAGCCGTTCAGCGCCAACCAGCGGCAGCTGATTGAGGCGCTGGCGACGGTGATCGCCGAGGCTCAGCAAACCGGTGAAATTGCGGCGGCGATAGCGCCGTTACCGCTCGCGCAGCTGGTGCTGGACGTGATCGAAAGCCAGGCCTGGCGGCAGGCGATCTTTGCGTCGCCTGCACCGGAGGAGACCACGCCGGTGCGGCTGTTGGAACAACTGCTCTACCGGCATCCCTAGTCGAGGTGGATATGCTGCACATTGAGCCGTATCGCGACGCTGACCGCCTGCAAACGGCGGCGCTGATCTACGCCGCGTTCTGCGACAAGTTCCAGCGCGCGCGCCGTTTGAGCGCCCGCCGGCAGTGGCGTCTGTTTTATCGGCTGTGGAGTTGGCAGCAAAGCGGCAGCCGGGAGCGTAGCTTCGTAGTGAAACAGGATGAGCAGGTGGTGGCGGCTTTTGCCCTCAATGCGGCCGAGGCAGAGGGCGACGGCGGGCTGCGCCCGCGCGCCTTGCCGATTTGGCGGCTATGCCGCCGCTACGGTTGGCTGAACGTTTGGCGCATGTATCTGCAAATTGTGGTATTGCAGCATACTCCGGCGGCCGATGAGCTGTATCTTTCCTACCTGGCGGTGGCGGAAAACCAGCGCGGCAAAGGGATGGGCAGGCGGCTGTTGCAGTGGATGAACGACTACGCCGCCGAACAGGGCGCAGGCCGGCGCCTGAGTCTGCACGTCAGCCGGCGCAACGTCGATGCGCAGCGCCTGTACCGGCGCTGCGGTTTTCTGGTACGGCGCGAAGAGCACTACGCCTTGCTGGGGGTGCTGTTCGGCCAGGCCGATTGGGTATTGATGGAGAAACGCAACGGGGAGGCGATGTGCGCAAAATAGGGCTGTGCCTCGTGGCGCTGGTTTTGGCGGCGCTTGGCTGGGTGATTTACGTCAACGACTTTCGCTTTGTCACCGAACCGGTCACGGTGACCGCCGGCGGCAACCGGCTGAGCGGCACGCTGGTGCTGCCAGAGCATGCGCCGGTCAAACCCGGCGTGGTGGTGTTCATACACGGCGATGGGCCGGCCAACGCCAGCCGCGACGAAGGCTATTACGGCATTTGGGAGGCGATAGCGCAGCAGGGCTATGCGGTTTTATCCTTCGACAAGCCGGGCGTAGTCGGTTCCAGCGGCAACTGGCTGCATCAGACCATGGCGGATCGCGCGCGGGAAACCGCAGATATCATCGACTGGGCCCGGCGGGACGGGCGCTTCGATGCGCGCTGCGTGGGGCTGTGGGGCACCAGCCAGGCGGGGTGGGTGATGCCGGAGGTGGCGCGTTTACGGCCTGACATTGCTTTCACTCTTGCACTCTCGCCGGCGATCAACTGGCTGCGGCAGGGGCGCTACAACACCCGGGCGGCGATGGCGGCGGCAGGGGACGATGAAGCGTCGATCGCCGCGCGCGAGGCGCACTGGCGCCACATTCAAACGCTGCTCGAACAGCCGGACGGTTACGAACAGTACCGCCGTGAGTTTGGCGCCGCCGCTGCATTGAGCGCCGACCGCTGGCGCTTTATTCGCGCCAACATGGCCAGCGACGCGACGGCGGGATTGCGGCATTTCGCCACGCCGGTGCACCTGATCCTGGGCGGGCGCGACGTCAACGTGGACGCGGACGAAACCGAGCGCGTGTATCGGCAAACGATCCCGGCCTCGCTGCTGACGGTGACGCGCATCGACGAGGCCGATCATGTGATGGTCAAGCCG
Source organism: Serratia sp. CY81684 (assembly GCF_052166595.1). Lineage (NCBI taxonomy): Bacteria > Pseudomonadati > Pseudomonadota > Gammaproteobacteria > Enterobacterales > Yersiniaceae > Serratia > Serratia sp. CY81684. Next base: position 553,260 of record NZ_JBJNOO010000001.1, read on the forward strand.
CTGTTCGCGCGCCATCCGTGGCTGATCAACGTGGTGGGCCTGTTTGCCCCGCGCTCGGTGCAATACGACGCCTACCGGCGGGACGTGGCGGCCTTCCTGGCCGCCCATCCTTGCGGCCAGGGGCGTTAGCCTCAGCTCGCGGCAGGCGGCGGCTCTTCATGCGGCTGCGGCGCGCGGGAGATCTGCATCGCCTGCTGCGGCATGCCGATGCCGGCCCGATCGAAATGGATTTTCACCAGCCGATCGAGGGCATATTGCACCACCCACTGTTTCAGCGCCTGTGTGCGCACCGTCACGCGGGTGGTGAACGAGCGGTCTCCCAGCGCCACCACGCCGTTGAAGACCGGCTCGCCAATCAGGAAATGCTTCACCTGTTCATCCTGCTTCAGCGCCGCGATGGCCTGATGCAGCACCTCATTGACCCGATCGATGTCCTCGTCGCGGCTGACGGTGTAGTTGGCGCGGTATACCCCGAACTCACGCGCATAGTTGGCCAGCGTGGTGATCGAGGAGTACGGCACGATGTGATAGACGCCGTAGTCGTCGCGCAGGCCGATCGAGCGGATGGTCATGCGCTCCACGGTGCCGGTGATGCCGCTGACGGTGACGTATTCGCCGGTGTTCATGCCGTTTTCGAACTGGATGAACACGCCGGTGATCACGTCTTTCACCAGCGTCTGGGCGCCGAAGCTGATGGCCAACCCCAGCGCGCCGGCGCCCGCCAGCAGCGGCGCGATATTGAGCCCTACCTGCGACAGCACGATCATCACGGTGATGGTGCTGATAACGATAGCCAGCACGTTGCGAAACAGCGTCAGCAGCGTGCGTTCGCGCGCGCTCGGCCGCACGCCGTTGCTCAGCTCCAGCGCCAGACGGTGCTCGATGATGCTGGCCATCAGCGTCCAGCTGAACACGGCGATCAACAGGATCAGCAGGATATGCACCAGCCCGCCGAGCGTCCGCTGGCCATTTTCGCTGCCCGCCCACTGGTACAGGTTGATCAGGTGCCAGGCATCGAGCAGGAACAGCGTCACCGCCAGCACCACCATCACCCGCAGTATCTTCAGCCCGTTGGGGATGTAGGAGTTGATGCGCCGCTCGAGCATCGGGTAGCGCAGATTGACGTCGGTCGGCAGTGAAATGCGGCGGAAAATCCAGCGGGTCAGCATGCCGGACAGCAGCGCGCCGACGCCGACCACCAACAGGCTTTTCACCGTGGCGCTCATCATAAAGCGCAGGCTGTTGCCGATGTCGAACTGGGACAGCACGAACAACACCAGAAAATAGGCGATCGCCAACAGATGCCAGATATGCCCCAGCCCGCGCAGGATCACGCTGAAAAACGCCATCGATCGTTCGGCCAGCAGGTTGATCTGTTGCTGTATCGGCTTGCGGTTGTGCAGGATCAGCCAAATGGCGTACAGCGTCAGCGCCAGCATCACCACCAGGTTGACGGTGGCGGCGGCCGGGTAGCTTATCTGGACCGCCACCACCGGCACCACCACCATCAGGCCGTAGCCGATCAGGCCGCTGAGCCAGGCGAGGCGCGTGTTCCAGTAGTGCGCGCTCCGGTCGCTGAAGGGGAAGGGGCGCAGATAGTCGAAGCGGGGGGCGAAAATCAGCCGCAGCACCGCCTTGAAAAATTCAATCACCGCGAAGGCGCTGAGAAACAGGGTCTGCAGCCGCAGAATGGTGGCGCTGTCGGCGTGGACGTGGCGGGCGAACAGATTGCCCGCCGCCAGCGCCAGCAGCAGTACCAGCAGATCGATGGCGAAAGCGCCGAGAATGGCGGCGGGGCGTTTATACCACGGGCCGCGCTGTAGCCGCGCATTGTGTCCCCAACTGCCCATGCGTTTGTACAGCGGCGCGATCAGCCGCCGGATCAGGTGGAACAGCGCAAAGGTGACCGCCACCGTCAGCAGAAAGTAGCCCAGCGCGCGGAAAAAGCCGGCGGGATTGAAAACGCGCTTCGGGCCGGAGTCGATCAGCTTTTGCAGCGCGCCGAGCTTTTGGTTAAAGGTGCCGATGCCTTCCTGCGCCAGCGAGTTCAGGCTGTCGCTCAGCGTAGCGGGCGTCGATTCCTCCGGCGTTGCCGGCGCGGCGGCGGGGGCGTCGCCGGCGGTCTGTTTCAGGTGGTTGATGAGTTCCGCGCGCGCTTTGTCGTCTTGCAGCAGCTCGGCCAGCGCGGCGTAGGCGGCTTTCTGCTGCTCGCTCTTGTCGGCGGGCGCGGGCGGCGCATTTTGCGCCAGCGCCGGTGGTGCGAAGACGTTCAGGGTCAGCAACAGCAGCAGGAAAAGCAGGTGTTCTCGCAGATGAGAACCTCGTCGGGAGTCTGCGTTTGGCGGCATGGTTCCTCTCTTTGGCGTTCTGTGATCGGCGGATGTAAAAGCAATACGATGAAAAACAATGAATATAGTAGGAAAGGTGGCGCGACGGGGCGTGGGAGAGCGTGCGGAATGAAAGCGGCGGGCGCGTGGTGCGCCCGCCGTTAAACCGCCAGAATCAGGACACGTGCTGCAGGAACTCCTGCAGACGCGGGCTTGGCGGATGATTGATCAGATCGTGCGGGTTGCCGTCTTCGGCAATCCGGCCCTTGTCGATAAAGATCAGGCGCGACGCCACTTTTTCGGCAAAGCCGACTTCATGGGTAACGATGACCATCGTCATGCCTTCCTCGGCCAGATCCTGCATCACCTTCAGCACTTCATGGCGCAGCTCCGGATCGAGCGCGGAGGTCGGCTCGTCGAACAGCATCATTTTCGGCTTCACCGCCAGCGCGCGCGCGATCGCCACGCGCTGCTGCTGGCCGCCCGACAGTTCGGACGGGTAATGGTGGGCACGCTCCGCCAGGCCGACCTTGGCCAGCAGTTCGCGCGCCAGCTTTTCCGCATCGGACTTCTTCGCGCCGCGCACGCGGATCGGGCCGAAGGCGACGTTTTCCAGCGCCGTCAGGTGCGGGAACAGATAGAACTGCTGGAACACCATGCCGGCTTCCTGGCGGATCAGCCGATCGTCCACTTTCGGATCGTTGGCTTTCAGGCCGTCGACGATCAGATCGCCGCTGGTGACTTCTTCCAGCTTGTTGATGCAGCGCAGCAGGGTGGATTTGCCGGAGCCGGACGGCCCGATGATCACCACCACTTCGCCTTTGTCGATCTTCAAATCGATGTTGTGCAGCACCTGGGTTTGGCCAAAATGCTTGGAGACGTTTTTAAATTCAATCACAGGATTTTCATCCTTCTTTCCAGACGACGCAGCACGAAGCTCAGCACCAGGGTAATAATCAGATAGATAACCGCCACGGCGCTCCAGATTTCCAGCGCGCGGAAGTTACCGGCAATAATTTCCTGACCCTGACGGGTCAGCTCCGCCACGCCGATCACGATGAACAGCGAGGTGTCTTTGATGCTGATGATCCACTGGTTACCCAGCGGCGGCAGCATGCGGCGCAGCGCCAGCGGCATAATGACGTAGCGGATGGTTTCGCGGCGCGACAGGCCAAGCGCCAGGCCGGCCTCGCGGAAACCGTTATGGATAGACAGCACCGCGCCGCGGGTGATTTCCGCGATGTAGGCACCGGAGTTGATCATGATGGTCACCACCGCCGCGGTGAAAGGATCGATGCGCAAATCGGTGAACGCCATCGGCAAGGCGAAGTAGATGAACATCACCTGCACCACGATCGGCGTGCCGCGGATCACTTCGATAAACACCAACGCGATATGGTTGGCGATCCAACCGCCGTAGGTGCGGGCAAAGCCGGCGACGAGGCCGATGATCAGGCCGCCAATCAGACCGAGGACCGAAATCCACAGGGTCATTTTGGCGCCCTCTAACAAGATAGGAATGGCGGGCCAGATGGCGCTCCAGTCGAACTGCATGATATTTCTCCCGGTGATCCCAAACGTGGGTATCAGATACAACAAAGCGCAGGGGGTTAAGCGCCCCCTGTGCTTAAGTTAATAGCTTGCCAAATTCACAGCTTACTTAGGTTCGGTGCCGAACCACTTCTTGTAAATCTCGTTATAGGTGCCGTTCTCGCGCAGCGTTTTCAGCGCGCCGTTCACCTTCTCGCGCAGCTCGTCGCTGCCTTTAGGGAAGGCGATGCCATACTGCTGCGCTTCCAGCGAATCGCCGACGGTTTTGAACTTGCCGGCGCCGGCCGTCTTAATGAAGTATAGGATGTTTGGCGTGTCGTGCAGCACCGCGTCGGCGCGCTTGGTGCCCAGTTCCATGTAGGCGTTGTCGATGTTAGGGAACTGACGCAGATCCTTGGTTTTGATGTGCTGCTTGGCGTAATCCACCGAGCCGGTGCCGCTCTTCACCGCCACCACTTTGCCGTTCAGATCGTCGATGCTTTTCACGCTGTTGTTGTCGGCGTTGACCATCACCAGCAGGCCGCTCTTGTAGTAGCCGTCGGAGAAATCGATGGCTTTCTTGCGCTCATCGGTGATGGTGATGCCGGCCAGCGCCAGATCGACGTTTTTGGTCTGCAGCGCCGGAATGATGCCGCCGAAGTCCATCGGTTTCAGGGTGTAGTCCAACTTCAGCTCTTTGGCGACCGCGGCCCACAGGTCGATGTCGAAGCCGACGTATTTGTCGCCTTGTTTGAACTCAAAAGGAACGAAAGCGGTGTCGGTGGCAACCACCAGTTTGTCTGCTGCGTGGGAACTTACGGCAAAGGCCAGAGAGAGTGCGGCCAGGGAGACTTTAAAAATCGACTTCATGAGAGGAATTCCTGTACAGGTTGCGGATTACCCATTTTTTATATTGCAGTTGGTGCCATGAAAAAATCGTGCCATGTTTTCAACTAATATAAAAACAAAGAGTTACTGCGTGATGTTGTGCCGTGACGGCGAATAGTTATGGTTATGCACCACAATGAAGCACCGAAATGGTGCGTAAGAATTATCTTGGTGCACGGGGCTATCATTAACCAAATTTTGGCTGTGAAACAACCGTTCTTTAACGTTTTTGCTTCAATATTGATAACTAACTCTAACTTTCATGATCCATTGACGGTGCAAGGGTGACTGCGAGAGGGGGAAAAAGGGGAGCAGATAATGCTAGCGCAACTGGCTGTCTTTGCTGCCGCGCCGGTTGTACAGGCTGGTGGCCGCGTGTTTTTTGTCTTGTTCGGCCTGGCAGGCGACGCAAAAACGCACGCCCTTCAGCGCCTTGCGGCGCGCCTCGGGGATCGGTTCTCCGCATTCCTGGCAATAGCGTTCGCTCTCGCCGTGCCCGAGCGCTTCACGCGCGCGCTGCACCGCATCGTCGACGGTGGAATCAATCTGATCTTGTACGGCGCCGTCCGCCGCCCAGCCGCTGGCCATCATCACCTCCTGACAAGGAAACCCTACCGTTTAATATGGGCCGTTTTTTGTACAATGCAACGATCGCGCAAAAGAAAACAGGCCGGGCAAAGCCCAGCCTGCGCTGCCCGAAACGACGGGCGATCTGCAATGCTTTCGCGTTATTCGATATTGGATTCGATGAACCACAGGAATTTGTCCAGATCGCGCGAGGCGGCGGTGAACATATCGGCGGTGTCTTCGTCTTCCACTTCGGTAATGGCTTTGCGGATGTCATTCGCGACCGCGCCGTAGCGATCGGCCAGCGCTTTCAGGTGCTCTTGCACGCTGTGGATATTGGTCGGGTAGCTTTTCAGCGGCGTGCGATCGTTGACCACCTGTACGGTGCCCAGCGCCACGCCACCCAGCTGCACCACGCGCTCGGCGAAGGTGTCCTGATGCTCGATGATGGCGGTGCGGAAGCCGTCCAGCATTTCATGGACCGCGATGAAGTTCGCGCCGCGCATGTTCCAGTGCGCCTGTTTGGTGATCAACGAAAGATCGATGAATTGCACGACCTGATGGTTCAGCGCCTTGATGGCGGTCAGTTTAACTTTTTCGTCCAGATCGTTACGGGTATACAGCAGATCAGAAGATTTCGTTTTCACCAGTTTAGCGGTACTCATATCAGATATCCTCTTGATTAGTCGTTGTCCTATTTCGTTACGGGATTAATTATAGCAGGGATGTTTATTTTTGCCGCACGAAAATGGCTATTGCACAAATAGGGGTGGCCTAATGACAATATTTTTATTTGGTTTTTGTCTATTGTGTAATTTTATGAATTTTATTGTTATTTGGTTTTTTATTATTATTTTTGTCAGTGACAATTTATCCCCGTTATCTTATTTTCTGCGGGCGCGCAGGTTTGGTTAAATATCCACTTTGTTATCGTGGTGTTAATGCCAAGCCTATTCAGATTGATAGGCGTAATTGATACGGCTAAAGTATGGAAATTATCCCCAGTCTTTATTGGCGAGTGATGAAAATTAACATCGTCGGCACCAGCGGCAGCGGCAAAAGCACCCTGGCGCGTCAACTGGCGGAACGTCTTGACGTTCCCTATATCGAGATGGACAGACTCTATTGGCGGCCCGAGTGGCAGGGGACGCCCGATGGCGCGTTTCTGGCGCGGCTTGTGCAGACGCTGGCCGAAGCGGGAGGAGGCTGGGTGCTGGACGGCAACTACAGCCGCACGCAACCGATCAAGTGGCGCGAGGTCGATTATATCCTGTGGCTGGACTACGGTTTCTGCCGCACGCTGTGGCAGGCCGTGCGCCGCGCGTACCGCCGCGCGGCCGGCAAAAGCGAGCTGTGGCCGGGCACCGGCAATCGGGAAAGTTTCCGCCGTTCTTTCTTTAGCCGAGAGTCGATCGTGCTGTGGACGATCCGCACTTACTCGAAGAACCGGCGAAAATACCTGGCGGAGATGGCCCGTACCGATATAGGGGGCCGTTTCAAGCGCTTGCGCTCTCCCCGCCAGGCCGCCGATTTTCTACGGACGCTGCCGCAGGCTCACAGCAGCAGGCGGTGATGGATCCTCACCACCGCTTTCTTGATGTGCTGCGGCCGCTGCCACAGGCAGCCGGTCTTATGCGGTTCCATCTGGAAAAAGATCGCGAACATGCCATGCGTCATGTGCAGCGTTTGCGGGTGGCGTTTGATGTCCAGCAGCAACAGATCGCTATTTTCTGCATGCGGATGTTCGCGATGCCCGTCGCCCGCCAGGCCGTATTCGATGCGTTCTTCACCGCTGATCAGCAGATGCAGCGCGATGTACTCCTGATGCATTTCGGCGCGCTTTTCCGCCGTAGGCAAGGTGGTCAGCGTCATCACGTCCATAAAGATGTTGTCGCCGTCGATCGGGTGATGGCCCAGCGCCAGTTCGGGCAGGTCGCATCGGCGCAACTCGGTCAGGGTTGAAACCAGCGCCGGCGCGAGTCCGCGGCCGAAGCGTGGGTTGAACAGGCTGTTGTGAATCACTGTTATTCTCCATGTGAGCGAAAGTCCAAAGAACCTGCGATACAGGCTAAGGGGAAGTATGCCGATTTGTCACGAGGAAAACAGTTAACCCGCCTGCATTCCGGCGTTGCGGACGGCAGGCGAGTCAGGCGATCAGGAAAGGCTTTCGAGGCGCGGTTTGGGGCGAATGGTCAGGGCGGAACCCATGGAGGCGGCGATAATCGCCGCCAGCGCCAACCATTGTACGCCGCTCAGGTGTTCGCCGAGGAACAGCATGCCGGACAGCGCCGCCATCGCCGGCTCCAGGCTCATTAAGGTGCCGAAAGTGCGCGCCGGAATTTTGGGCAGCGCGATGATCTCCAGCGAATAAGGCAGCGCGGTGGAGAGGATCGCCACCGCCAGCGCGACCGGCAGAATATCGAGGTTGAACAGCACGCTGCCGGTTTGCCAGGCGCCGATCGGGCAGAACACCAGCGCAGCGATCAACGAACCGAGCGCCACCGTACCGGGGCCGTGATCGCCGCCGGCCTTTTGGCCGAAAATGATATAGACCGCCCAGCAGGCGCCGGCGCCGAGCGCACAGGCGGCGCCGAACGGATCGATCCCGCCTACGCCGTGGCCGAGCGGCAACAGGAACCACAACCCGGCGATCGCCAGCGCCACCCAGAGAAAGTCGATCGGCCGCCGCGACGAGAACATGGCCACCGCCAACGGGCCGGTAAACTCCAGCGCCACGGCGATGCCGAGCGGCACGGTGCGCAGCGAAAGGTAGAACAGGTAGTTCATCGCGCCGAGCGACAGGCCGTAAATCAGCAGCGGCAAGCGGCTGCCGGCGACGATGCGCATACGCCACGGGCGGAAGATAATGAACAGAATCAGGGTGCCGATGAAAAGACGCAGCGTAGTAATGCCTTCCGCGCCCACGATCGGGAACAGGCTTTTGGCCAACGAGGCACCGCTTTGGATAGACACCATGGCGATGATTAACAGACAGATGGGCAGCAGCGCGGAGGGCGCTCTGCCGGAAGTAGATAACGACATCCTTAACGGGCCTTTTTTGCGCCGTTCCTCAGCCTTGAGAAAACGGTCGAAACGGGGATGCGAGCAGTGTAAATGAAATGGCGAAAATCTGTCTGAGAAAAGCGCGCATCGCGGTGAAATCCGCCGATCCTCGGATGAGATGTGGCGGATTTGGTCAAAAAGTGCGCTTTTTCTTAAGAATTATCTGGATATTAAATTGGTGATTTTTGTCACAGAAAGCCGTAGAATACGGCCGAAAATAGAGCGAAAAGAAGCAGATACACTGTTCTTGAAATCTTCTGTTACACGATATAAAGCATTAGACACTCATTTCAAGGCAGAGTTTCACGCTAATTTTTGTTATATTTTCAAAGCATGAACAAATGGATGTACTTAATAATAAAACGCGTTTGAGGTGGTTATGAAAAAAATTGCATGTCTTTCCGCAGTAGCAGCTTGCGTATTAGCAGTTAGCGCAGGTACCGCATTCGCTGGTCAGAGCACCGTATCCGCTGGCTATGCGCAGGGTGATCTCCAAGGCGTTGCTAACAAGGCCAACGGTTTCAACCTGAAATACCGTTACGAGTTCGACAACAACCCACTGGGTGTGATCGGCTCCTTCACCCACCTGGAAAAAAATCGTTCTGAAAGCGGTTTCTACAAGAAATCTCAGTACGATTCCATCACCGCAGGTCCAGCTTACCGCTTCAACGACTGGGCGAGCATCTACGGTGTGATCGGTGTTGGCTACGGCAAAAACATCGACAACGCCCAGGCTGGCGGTAACAAAGGTGGCAACAGCGACTACGGCTTCACCTACGGTGCAGGTCTGCAGTTCAACCCAATCGAAAACGTTGCCCTGGACGTTGGCTACGAGCAGAGCCGCATCCGCAGCGTGGACGTTGGCAGCTGGAACGTTGGCGTAGGCTACCGCTTCTAAGATTTCTTCATGCCTGCGGGCGTGAATGCGCGGCACAGGTTGCCGCGCGGATAAAAAATCCGCCTTCGGGCGGATTTTTTTTATCTGTCATTAGCCGCTGTGCCCCGTCGGCTGCGTCGAAAAGCGCGCGCTGCGGGCATCGCGCTCATAGCCTTGCGGTTCGGTCAGTAAACCGTACAGCTCGGGGCGGCGTCCGTAAATCCAGCGGCGTCCGGTACTGAGCGGGATCAGCGTCAGATCGAGATCGGCACTGACCAGCCGGTCTTCCGCCGCCCAGGTCTCCGCTACGATGCGGCCGTAGGGATCGAGGATCATCGCATTGCCGGTGCGTACCTCATCGTCATCGCGGCCCACGCCGTTGCTGAATAACAAAAATAGCCCGTTGTCATGAGCGCGCGAGGGCAGCCAGCGCATCAGCCAGCCGCGGCCGTGTTCGCCGCGAAAGGCGGCTTCTATCGCCTGCGGATCTTCCGCTCGCCGCTGCCACAGCGCCTGTGGGATCGGCTTCATGCCGTGCGGGCTGCGCGAATGGGTGCCGCCGGTCTGGTGTGGGGCCATCAATACCTCCGCGCCAAGCAGCGCCGTCGCGCGCACATTCTCCACCAGATTGTTGTCCCAACAGATCAATACGCCCACGCGCACGCCCCAGGGAGTGTCGAACACCGTATAGCGATCGCCGCTGGCGATAGCCGGGTGTTCGAAGGCGTGCAGTTTACGGTGCACATGCAGCGCGCCGTCCGGCAGGCATACGGCGTAGGCGTTGTAGCAACGGCCGTCGTCGCCCAGTTCGATCAGCCCGACGCCGATCGCCATATTGTAACGCTCAGCCAGCGGGCGAATGCGCGCCAGCGAAGGGCTGGACGCGATCGGTTCCGCCAGCGCCCGCACTTCGGCGTCGGACAGATGGCGCACGTGCCAATAGCCGGTGATACACATTTCCGGGAAGGCCAGCAGCTGTACCTGCTGCTCGGCCGCCTGAGCGATAAAGCGCTCGATAGTCGACAGGTTGTAATTCTTATCGTTGGCGCGATGCTGGAATTGTACCGTGGCGGCGCGTAATGAGATGGTCATGGTGTCTCTCCGATTAGGGTCTGCGTTGATTACAGCAGGTGGTTTGATTACTGTATAATCAATTAAATTCCCTATTCGATAACCTAATGGAATGGATATAAAACAACTGCGCGCCCTGGTGGCGCTGGCTGAACAGGGCAACTATCGGCAGGCGGCGAGCCGGCTATGCATCAGCCAACCGGCGCTGAGCAAGCAAATTCAGGCGCTGGAAACCCAGCTCGGCGTTCGAGTGTTCGAGCGTGGCCGACAGGGGGCGGTGCTCACCGCCGGCGGGCAGCGGCTCTACCCGGAAGCGCAGGCGCTGGTGGAGCAGTACCAGCAGTTTCAGCGGCGCGCGCGGCGGGTGGCGCTCGGGGAAGCGGGGCGGCTGGCGCTGGGATTTGGCCTTTCCAGCTTTCATCTGGCGCCGCAGCTGGTGGCGGCCTTTCGCCAACGGTTTCCCGAAGTGGCGATCGGCCTGGAGGACTTGCCGTCGGAACGCCAGTATCAGCTGTTGCTGCAGGGAGAGTTGCAGGCGGGGTTCGTGCGCTTGCCGGTCAATACGCCGCTGTGCGGCGTGGCATTGCTGAGCGATCGGTTGGTGCTGGCCGCGCCGGGCGCGCTGGCGCTGCGCGCCGACGATCTGATGGCGCGTTTCAATCAGCTGCCGCTGTTGCAGTTGACTCCCAAACGCGGGCGCGGGCTGAGCGATCAGTCGCTGCGGTTTATCGCCGCCCACCGGTTGACGCCGAACGTGGTGCAGCAGGCCGGCGATATCCAGACGTTGCTGGCGCTGGTTGCCGCCGGCGTCGGTGTCGCGCTGCTGCCGCACAGCATCACGCATATCGCGCCGGCCGGCATCGACATTTTACCGCTGAGCGGCGAGGAGACGGAGTGGCAGGTCGGTATCGCCTGGGATCCGCAGCGCGCCGATGCGCTGCGGGACAACTTCATTCAGACGGCGTTGGCGGCGCAACGCGCTTAGGCATTCAAAGCGGGCAATGCATCACGACGATCGGGCTCTGGTGATACTCGCTGCGGTGGCTTTCGCTAAAGCCGACTTTTTTCGCCAGCGCCAGCGAAGCCTGGTTTTCCGGTGAGATGATGCAGACGGTTTGCTTGCCGGGCAGGTGCGTTTTACCCCAGGCCAGCGCCGCCCGCAGCGCCTCGGTGGCGTAGCCTTTGCCGTGCGCCGAGCTCACCAGCGTCCAGCCCATTTCCGGCGCGTCGAGCGCCGGGGTGATGTCACGCAGGAAGTTGGAGAAGCCGATGCTGCCGAGATACTCGCCGTTCTGTTTGTCACGCACCGCCCAATACCCGTATCCCAACAGCGCCCAGTGGCCGACGTAGCGCATCAGGCGCCCCCAGGAGTCTTCCCGGTCGCGCGGCGTGCCGCCGATATAGCGCACCACCAGCGGATCGGCCCACAGCGCGGCCAGCGAGTCGAAGTCGTCCAGCGTGTGCGCGTCCAGCCGCAGGCGTTCGGTGATAAGCGTTGGCGCGGTGTTGATTACGGTCATGTTGCTGCTCCTGCACAGGGTGAAAGGCGATGAAAAACAACGGCGTTCAGTATGCCAGAGAAATCACACCGCCAGCCACAACAGCCAGGTGAACAGAAAGCCGCTCAGGCCGAGCAGGGTGGTCAGCACCGTCCAGGTCTTCAGGCCATCGGCCACCGACAGCCCCAGATAGCGCGTGACGATCCAAAAACCGGAGTCGTTGACGTGGGAAAGCCCCAGCCCGCCAAAACAGGTCGCCAGCGTCACCAGCACCAGCTGCAGCTGATTCAACCCGCTGACCGCTTCCGACAACAGGCCGCCGGTGGTCAGGATCGCCACGGTGGCGGAACCCTGCGAAGCGCGCAGCGCCAGCGAAATGATAAACGCGGCGGGCACCAGCGGCAGGCCGATGGCCGTCAGCACTTCGGCCAGCGCCTTGCCGACGCCGGACTCCACCAGCACCTTGCCGAACACGCCGCCCGCGCCGGTCACCAGGATCACCACCGCGGCGGTCGGCAGCGCGGCGCCCATCACGTCACCGGCGTGTTGCAGGCTCCAGCCGCGGCGCAGCGCCAGGAAATAGAAGGCCAGCAGCAGGGCTATCATCAGCGCCACCGCCGGCGACCCCAGCAGCGACAGCGCATCGCGCAGCGCCGAGCCTGCCGGCAACAGCGTGGCGGAGACGGTGCCGAGCATGATGATGGCGATTGGGATGACGATCAGTGCCGCCACCAGGCCGGCGCCGGGTGGGTTGATGCGATCGCTGAGCGGCGCTCGCCCTTCCGGCCGCGGCTCCGGCGCCGCCAGCTGCAGCTGTTCCAGCACCTCTATCGATAACGGATAGGTTTTGCGATTGAGGTAGTTGGCGGCGAAATAGCCGATCGCGCCGACCGGAATACAGATCGCGAGGCCGATGATGGTCAGCCAACCGATGTCGGCGTTGAGCAAGCCGGCGGCGGCGACCGGGCCGGGGTGCGGCGGCAGCGCGACGTGTACCGTCAACATCACGCCGGCCATCGGCAGGCCGAACTTCAGCGGCGACACTTTGGCGACCTTGGCGAAGCCGTAAATAATCGGCGCCAGAATGATAAAGCCGACGTCGAAGAATACCGGAATGCCGAGGATAAATGCGGCGAGGGTCAGTGCGGCGACGGTATGTTTCGGCCCCAGCCCCTGGCTGAAACGTTGCGCCAGCGACTCGGCGCCGCCCGAGTGTTCGATCATGCGCCCGAGCATCGCCCCCAGACCGATGATGATGGTCACCGAGCCGAGCACGCCGCCCATCCCGGCGGTCATCACTTTCATCACTTCACCGGTCGGAATGCCGCTGGCCAGCGCCACCAGCAGACTGACCACCAACAGCGCGACAAAGGGTTGCACCTTCGCCTTAATCACCATCAATAACAGCAGCACCACGCCGAGTACGGCAATCAGCAACAGCAGAGAGGTAGACATGAAAAAAGCCTTTCGTTGGGTAAGCGTTGGGCACCGCGATCGCCGCGTGGCGATACGGGTGCGTTTCATTGTTATAAAATCGTTTTCCTGGTGTCGGCGTGCGACGTTAGCGGTAAGGCTTCAGCCAGCCGAGCCCGGCGGCGGTGTCGCCGCGCGGCCGGTATTCGCAACCGATCCAGCCCTGATAGCCGAGCGCATCCAGCCTGTCGAACAGCCACGGGTAATTCAGTTCACCCTCGTCCGGTTCGTGACGATCCGGCACTGAGGCTATCTGGATATGCGCGTAGCGCCCGGCCAGCGTCTCCAGCAGCCCGCTGATATTGCCGTCCACTAACTGCGCGTGGAAAAAGTCGAACTGAATGAACACGTTCGGTCTCTCGATCGCCGTCACCACCTCCGCCGCCTGATGTTGACTGGCGAACAGGTAGTCGGGCTTGACCGGTGGGCTGAGCGCTTCGATCAGCACCTTGACGCCGTGCGGGGCGAAGGCGTCGGCGGCATAGCGCGCATTGGCGATAAAGGTGTCGAGATAACGTTGCCGATCCGCGCCCGCGGGCACCACGCCGGCCATCAGGTGCACGCAGGGACAGGAAAGGGCGATGGCGTAGGCCAGCGCGCGATCGATATCAGCGCGCGCATCTTGCTCGCGGCCCGGCAGCGCTGCCAGCCCCCATTCGCCGGCGGCGACATCGCCGGGCGCGGTATTGAACAGCACCTGTTGCAGGCCGTGTTCGCGCAGCTTTTCGGCCAACAGCTCGGCGGGATGCTCGTAAGGGAACAGGAATTCCACCGCGCTGAAGCCTTGTTCGGCAGCGGCAGCGAAGCGCTCTAGGAACGGCACTTCGTTAAACATCATCGATAAATTGGCGGCAAATTTAGGCATGGGTCAGCTCCGTAATTCGGCAATTTCATCATCGGTCAAATAGCGGATAGGACGATCGCCGAGGGTGAAGATCAGCCGCGCCGCATCTTCCATCTCTTCGGTATTGTCCGCCGCCGCTCGCAGGTCTTTACCGGTCACCACCGGCCCGTGGTTGGCCAGTAAAAAGGCGCGGTGGGCCGGCGCCAGGCGCGCCAGATCCTGCGCCAGCCTTTCGTCGCCAGGGCGATAGTAGGGCACCACCGGCACCTTGCCGACGCGCATCACCACATAGGGGGTGAACGGTTTGATGGCGTTGTCGACGTCCAGCCCTTGCAGGCAAGAGAGCGCCGTGAGGTAGGTGCAATGCAGGTGCACCACCGCTTTGCATTCCGGATTGTTCAGATACAGCGCTCGGTGAAAGCTGATCTCTTTCGACGGCTTGTCGCCGGACAGCCAATCGCCGTTCAGGCTCACTTTAGACAGGCGATCGGCCTGCAGCTCGCCCAGGCAAGAGCCGGTCGGCGTCGCCAGCAGCGCGCCGTCCGGCAGCAACAGCGAGAGGTTGCCGGCGGAACCGGTGGCGTAGCCGCGTTGGAAAAACGAGGCGCCGAGACGCACCATCTCTTCGCGCGCCTGCTGTTCAATCGTCATGGTCATACCGGGAACTCCGTTTGCGCGCGTGAGAAGAAGGCTTCATCGCCAAAATTGCCCGATTTCAGCGCCAGGGAAATCGCCCGATCGCTGGCGCGCACCCAGGGAACGCCGGGAGAAATACCGGGGCCAATATGGAAGCCGCGAATGCCCAGCGCCTGCGTGACCACGCCGGAGGTTTCGCCGCCGGCGACGATAAAGCGGCTGAATCCCAACCGGTGCAGTTGCACCACCAATTCGGCGAACAGCGCTTCCACCGCTTCACTGGCGGCGGCGCCGTGCTGCCGTTGCGTTTGCTGCAGCGTTTCCGGCGGCGCAGTGGCGTAGATCAGCGGGGCAAGCGCCTCCCCGGCGTGATGCTGCGCCCAGTGCGCCAACTCGGCGGCGTAGGCGGCGCGTGCCTGTGGTTCGAGGCAACGGCCGATATCGATGGCCTGCGCCGAAGCGCGCTCGCGGTAGTGCGCCACCTGCCGGTTAGTCATCACAGAACACGAGCCCGACAGCACTGCTGCCTTTTCCCCCTGCGGCGCGCCGGCTGCCTCTGCCGCACGATCGCCGCTTTGCGCCCATTGCCGCGCCAGGCCGATCGCCAGGCCCGAACCGCCGGTCACCAGCTTCATCGTTTTCAACGCTTCACCCTGGATGAGCAGATGCCGCTCGTTGAGCGTATCCAGCACCGCGTAGCGCACGCCTTCCTGCGCCAGTTGGCGCAGCTTCTCGCTGACCGCCTCGGCGCCGCGATCCATTTCCGCCGCCGTCACCAGCCCGCAGCGCCCGGCGGCCTGGGATTCCATCAGGCGCAGCAGGTTGCTGTCGGTCATCGGCGTGACCGGGTGATGACGCATGCCGGATTCAGACAACAGCTGTTCCCCGACGAACAGGTGGCCCTGATAGACCGTGCGGCCGTTTACCGGCAACGCCGGTGAGACAACCGTGAAATTTTCCCCCAGCGCGGTGAGCAGGGCGTCGGTCACCGGGCCGATATTGCCCTGTGCGGTGCTGTCGAAAGTGGAGCAGTATTTGAAGTAGAACTGGCGGCAGCCCTGTTTTTGCAACCAGGCCAGCGCCTGCAACGACAGTTCGACCGCCTGTTCTGCCGGGCAGGAACGCGATTTCAGGCTGATGACCGCCGCCTGTGCGTTTACCTGCGTTTCGTCCTGCGGCACGCCGTTCAGCTGCACCGTCGGCAGGCCGTTTTGCACCAGAAAACTGGCGATATCGGTCGCGCCGGTAAAGTCATCCGCGATTACGCCAAGCAGCATCAGAGCGTCTCCTTTTTCTGCGGCAGATCGATGCCGGCAAAGATTTTGATCACCGCACTGTCGTCTTCTTTACCGTAGCCGGCGTTGCTGGCGGCGGTAAACATGGTGAAAGCGGTGGAGGCCAGCGGCAGCGGGAAGTGCAGCGCCCTGGCGGTATCCGCCACCAGCCCGAGATCCTTGACGAAGATATCCACCGCCGATTTGGGCGTATAGTCGCCGTCGACCACGTGGCGCATGCGATTTTCGAACATCCAGGAGTTGCCGGCGGCGTGGGTGACCACGTCGTACATCACGTCCAGCGGGATGCCGGCGCGGGCGGCCAGCGCCATGGCTTCGGCTCCGGCGGCGATGTGCACGCCGGCCAACAGCTGGTGGATGATTTTTACCGTCGCGCCCAGACCGATGGTCTCGCCGATGCGGTAAACCTTGCCGGCGATGGCGTTCAGCACGGGTTGCAGACGCTCGAAGGTAGCGTCGGCGCCGGCGGCCATCACCGTCATCTGGCCTTCCTCCGCCTTGGCCGCTCCGCCGGAAACCGGCGCGTCCAACATTGGTAGCCCGTAGTCCAGCAGCCGTTGCTCGATCTGTTTGGCGTCATCGGCGGAAATGGTCGAAGAGACCATCACCGCAGTGCCTGGCTTGAGCTTTGGCGCCAGGCCTTGTTCGCCGAACAAGATCTGCTTCACTTGGGCGGCGTTCACCACCAGCAGCAGCACGGCGTCCAACTCGGCCGCGAAGTCGCACGCGCTGGTAGACGCTTGTTGCGCGCCGGCCTGTTGCAGCGTCGCCAGCGCCTGCGGATTCAGGTCCGCCCCGTAGGTGGTCAATCCGGCGCGAAGGCACGAACGCGCCGCGCCCATGCCCATCGCGCCCAGTCCGATGATGCAGACGGCATAATTCCCTGGGTGTGTCATACTGCACTCCTGTTAATTTTAGTGATAATTTGTTTTGTTGTGTTAAATGTAAGCGCTTGGCGACGGTTTATCCGCGATCGATATCACAATAATTAACAATATGTGAAACGGATTTTTCGTCTGATTTCTGGCCTGAATCAACATTACTGTCATGTTTTTAAATAAGTTTATGTTTACCTAGCCTAACTGCGTGCGCCGTCACGCTGCGAAAAATTAGGGCTACCGGCGAACGAAAATTGACGTAAAATCACAATTATTATCACCGCAGCAACGAGAGGGAACCGTGATACCTGTAGAACGCCATCAACAAATTCTTGCGCTGGTATCCGAACGCGGCGTCGTCAGCATTGCCGAGCTGACCGAACGGCTGGGGGTGTCGCACATGACAATCCGCCGTGATTTGCAAAAACTGGAGGAACAGGGCGCGGTGCAGTCGGTCTCGGGCGGCGTGCAGGCGCCCGAGCGGGTGGCGAGCGAACCTTCGCACCAGGCCAAAGAGGGGATGTTCGGCCGGCAGAAACTCGCCATTGGCCGGCTGGCGGCGCGGCAAATTCCCGCCAACAGCTGTATCTATCTGGATGCCGGCACCACCACGCTGGCGCTGGCGAAACAGATCGGTGAACGTGACGATTTGACGGTGGTGACCAACGACTTTGTCATCGCCGGCTTCCTGATCGAACACAGCCAGTGCCGAATCATCCACACCGGCGGCACCGTGTGCCGGGAAAACCGCTCCTGCGTCGGCGAAGCGGCGGCGCAGGCGCTGCGCGGTCTGTTTATCGATCTGGCGTTCATCTCCGCCTCTTCGTGGAGCATGCGCGGCCTGTCGACGCCGAACGAAGACAAGGTGATGGTGAAGAAGGCCATCGTCGAGGCCAGCCGCCGCCGCATTCTGCTCAGCGATACGTCCAAATACGGCAAGGTCGCGACCTACCTGGCGCTGCCGATCGCCGCCTTTGACGCCGTCATTACCGACGAGGGGTTGCCCGCCGCCGCGCGGGAGGCCATTGAGCAAGCGGGGATTGCTTTGCTGACGGCGGGAGAAGAGGAATAAGAACGAAGCGGAATCAGGATGAAAGTTCGGTATCGATGCCACGTGCGGGCGCTTCACTGGCTTCAACGCCGCCGCGTTCACGCCATTCGCGGCGCCTTTGTTCAGCCCATTCTTCGTGGAAGGCTTGCATCTCTTTTTGATGCCGTTCCTTTATGCTCATAGGGTTTGGGTGGGATTCTGCCGTTAACAGGCGGGATTTCGATGACATATAATCCGTCCTCAATAAGCGCTTGGTTGTACAAATAATGTACGTGATGCGCGTGTTTTTTCAAGAGCGAGTCATAAATTCTGGCTAGCGCTGGCCTGAGCGGTACACTGAAAACCAATCTCGCTTGGTATTGCGCCACAAAAGTGACGATCGCCAGGCCGATGCCATTAATGAAGAGTTGTTCTCGTTCACATCGGGTGTATGCCATCCTGGTATAGGTATCAAATAAGGATCTGGTTACTTCGGCGCGGTTTTCCAATGCTCTTACATCGTACAGTTCCATGACGTAAGCATGGTCCAATACTTCCGAGGCAGGATAAGCCCCAATAAGCCATTGACGCATCCTTAACGTCGCTTTTTTAAAATCAAGGTAATACGCAGCCACGCTGCTGGCTTTTTTATAAACCGTTATTCGGTACCTATACTCCGTGACAGGTCGTGCATTGATCTCCCTCACATCAATCTCCATGATAAAATCCTTTTTACTATTATTTTTCCTATAGTTATCCCCTTTGTGACGAACAGATTATTAACCGCGACGGAGAGGCTCCTCCAGCCGCCGATGAGGCTTATGCGCAGCGCCGCGCAAAACTAAATGCCGCTGAACCAGTTGTAGCCCTGATCTTCCCAGTAGCCGCCCGGATTGACGTCGCTGACGAAGATCGCGGCGATATGTTTGGCGTTTTTGAACCCCAACTTGGTTGGCACGCGCAGCCGCAGCGGGTAGCCATAGTCCGCCGGCAGCGCCTTGCCGCCGAAATCCAGCGCCAGGATGGTCTGCGGGTGCAGCGCGGTGGCCATGTCGAGGCTGGAGTAGTAACGATCGGCGCATTTGAAGCCGACATAACCGGCATTCAGATCCGCGCCGACATGCTGCAGAAAGGTACGCAGCGGCACGCCGCCCCATTGGCCAATGGCGCTCCACCCCTCAATGCAGATCAGGCGCGTGATTTGGCTTTGCTGCGGCAGCCGCTGCAGCTGTTCCAGCGTCCAGGGCGCTTTTTTCTCCACTTTCCCCGCGACCTCAAGCCGATAGCCGGCGAGATCGATCTCGGGGACGTTATATTCCGGGTAAAACGCGTTGAAGGGGAAAGGGTGGGTAATTTGATCGGGCCGATAAGTTTGCGCCAGCCGCTGGCCGCTGAACAGCCAGGCCTGCACCCGGTCGTTCCAGCGCGACATGGCCCACAGCACCTTATCCACCCGATCTCCGTCTTGCAGGTTGCAACCGGTGAGCATGGCGATACCGCCCAGCGTCAGGCCGGAACGCAACATCAGGCGGCGCTGCAGATTGACCAACTGCTTTTTTTGGTCCGGTTCCAGTTTTGGCGCGGTTGCCCGCGGTTTTTTCTCATTCATGTTTGCCACCCGTTATCATCGCCCACAGCGTTTTGGGCACGACGATCACCATGAAGACGTGGATCGCCACGAACAGACCGATGCCGGCCATGGCGAAGAAATGCACGTAGCGCGCGAAATCGAAGCCGCCAAACAGGGCGACCAATCCCTGCAGCTGAACCGGCTTCCAAATCGCCAGGCCGGACAGCACCAGCAATAGGCCCAGCGCCAGTACGCCGAGGTACATCAGTTTCTGAATGGCGTTATAGTGGCCATGCCGGTGGCGCAGGCGCAGCGTCAACGCCAGCCAGATATCCTGCCGCAGCGCGCCGATACGAAGCGGCAACAGATCGCGGCGAAAATGACCGCTGAACAGGCTCCACAGCAGATAGCAGACGGCGTTGAGCGCCAATAGCCACATCACCGCCAAATGCCAACCAATCGCGCCGCCCAGCCAACCGCCCAGCGTCATCTGCGGCGGAAAGCGGAAATCGAACAGCGGCGAGGCGTTGTAGATTTCCCAACCGCTCATGAACATGCACACCATGGCGAACAGGTTGATCCAATGAGTGATGCGAACCGGCCAGCGATGCACCGGCGGCGACGCGTTGGTCTTCATGGCATTCCTCCGGTTACATCGGCGGCACGGTGCCGTCTTTGCCGGCGGAAATGCGGGTGGCGACGCGCTCGCCCTTTTCGTTGGCGGCGGAGAACAGCACGATGTGCACGCCCGGTTTCAGCAGGTTCAGATCGCCCGGATCCAGCGTCACGATCGGCACGTCTTCCGGCACGACAACGGTTTTCTGCTGGTTGCCGTAGGTGACGGTCAGGGTACGGCCGTTGGATTTCACCAGTTTGCCGACGGTGCCGTTAGTCATGGTGTCCACTTTGCCGTCGGCGGATTCCCAGGCAGAGTGCCCTTCGCCGGTGCCGCGCAGGCTGGCGGCGAACACGTGTACCTCCAGCGCTTTGAGCGTGCCGTCCGGCTGCGGCACGGCGGCGGTGCCGATAAAGCTGTCCGGTTTGATGTCGTCCAGCGTTGCTTTGGAGACGCTGAGCACTTTGGTCTGATCGTTCAGCTTGACGCTGAGGGTCTCGCCCTTGCGATCGGTCAGCTGCAAATTGCCGTCGGCAACCTGGCTGATGGTGCCGCGCAGCGGCGCAATCACCTTGCCCGGCGGTTGGGCGGCGGCGGCCAAGCCGCTGGACAGCAGCAAGGTGGATAACAGTAAACCGGCTATACGATGACGGGTAATCATAACGTTCTCCTGAAATGAGTTTGCCGGTTAAGCATGGTTGACCTACTGGGTCAGCGCCATGGCCGTTTAATGACATTAATGTCATCAAGTTTGTCCGCCGAAGCTGCTAGTATTTTTGCAGACGTAACGAGGTGGCGAGCATGCGAATACTGGTAGTTGAAGACGATATCGGCACAGGGGATTACCTGAAGAAAGGGCTGGGGGAAGCGGGCTACGGCGTCGATTTGGCGCGCACCGGCACCGATGGGCTGTTTCGCGCGTTGGAGCAGGATTATGATGCGATCGTGCTCGACGTGATGCTGCCGGGGCTGGACGGCTGGCAGATCATCGAGGTGTTGCGCAAGAAAAGCGACGTGCCGATCCTGTTTCTCACCGCCCGCGACGGCGTACAGGATCGCATCCACGGTCTGGAGCTGGGCGCGGACGACTATCTTATCAAACCCTTTTCCTTTACCGAGCTGGTGCTGCGTTTGCGCACCTTGCTGCGCCGCGGGCCGGCGCGCGAAGCCGATCATTACGCCATCGCCGATCTGCAGTTGGACGTGTTGCGCCGCCGGGCGGTGCGCCAGGATCTGGTGATCCCGTTGACCAATAAAGAATTCATGTTGCTGCATCTGCTGGTACGGCGCGAAGGTGAAGTGCTGTCGCGCACGCAGATCGCCTCCCAGGTGTGGGACATGAATTTCGACAGCGACACTAATGTGGTTGATGTGGCGATCAAACGCCTGCGCGCCAAAATCGACCGGCCGTTCGACGTCAAGCTGATCCACAGCGTGCGCGGCATCGGCTATGTTTGCGAGCCGCGCTCGTGAACGCCCGCGCTTCACGTCGGCCGGTGTCGCTGACGCTGCGCACCGCCATGCTGTTCGCGCTGGTGGCCGCCTGCGTGGTGAGCGGGGCGGGCTGGTATCTGTTCGGCGCCATGCGTCAGGAAATGACGCTCCGCAGCGATCTGCAGGTGACCGGGCGCGTAGAGTATTTCCGCCATTTACTGGGGCAGCGCTTTCCTTTGGCGCGCCTGACGGCTAATAACGGCCTGTTCGAAAATATGCTGGGCAATGAACAGGATGTGTTGATTTTCCAAATTCCGGGGCAAAAACCGCTCATCAATGTGAATCCGGCCAGGGTGGCCCTGCCGCCGATCGCGCCGACGCCGCCCGAACAGGCGCAGACGCTGGCCGCCGTGCGCGGCGGGGAAACGGCGCAGGGGGTGCCGCTGCGCGCGGCGTCGGCAATGGTGCGCCTGGAAGACGGCAGTTTGCTGCAGATTTCCGCCGCGCACGTGATGGTCAACGAACAGAAAATGCTGGCGCGCTACCTGTGGCGCATTGTCGCGGCGGTCGTTGTGGCTTTCCTGCTGATTGCGCTGCTGGGCTATGGGGTCATGCGCCGCGGATTGCGGCCGCTATGGCGCATGGCGGCGCAGGCGTCGGAAATCGCGCCCAATACATTGTCGACGCGCCTCAGTGAACAGGGGGCGCCGAAGGAGTTACAGCAATTGACCCGGGCGTTTAATGCGATGCTCGATCGGTTGAATGAAGGCTATCAGCGGCTGACGCAGTTTTCCGCCGATCTGGCCCATGAGATCCGCACCCCGGTGGGCGCGTTGATGGGCCAGTGTCAGGTGGCGCTGTATCAACCCCGCAGCGTGGAGGAGTACGAAACCCTATTGTCGAACAATATGGATGAGCTGGAGCGTATTTCGCGCATGGTGGAAAACATCCTGTTTCTGGCGCGCGCCGGTGAGGCGCAGTCCGCGCTGAACTACAGTCGTCTGGATGTGGCGGTCGAGCTGCGGCGGGTGGCGGATTACTTCGAAGGGCTGGCGGAAGAACGCGGCATCGCGCTGAACTGCGAAGGGGAAGGCGAGCTGAAGGCGGACGCGATGTTGTTCCAGCGGGCGCTGAGCAATCTGGTGGCCAACGCGGTGCGCTATGCCGATGAAAACAGCCTGATCGTATTGCGGGCTGAACGGCGCGCCGATGCCTGGTGGGTGCAGGTCATCAATCAGGGGCCGCCGATCGCGGCGGCACAGCTGGAAAAACTGTTCGATCGTTTCTACCGTGCCGATCCCGCGCGCAGCGCCGGCAGCCATGCCAGCGGCCTCGGGCTGTCTATCGTACGCGCCATCATGACGCTGCACGGCGGTGAGGTGCGCGCGCAGTGTTCCGATGGCCGAGGTTCTGCTTGCTTGACCTTTAGCCTGATATTCCCCTCATCAGTTCAATGAGCTACCGCGAATGTTTTCGCCTGTTGTGGAAAACGCGACAGGCGTCATTCGTAAGTTTTTCCTTTCATTATTGTTTCCCATCGCCTTGGCTGAACCTAAAATTTAACATTTGCGTCGCGGCAAACGCGTTAATTCATCAGGCTAATGCGGATGGACTGCGGTCTGTGATTACGCTCAACATTCACGTGTTATTATTTTTTTATTAAAATTTAGTTCTGCGGTCTTTTTTTGAGATGATTTTCCTTAAAATTGATAATTTGCGACACAAAAAACTAACTTTGTGGTTTTTGTCGCGTCAATATATCAATGAATGTGGTGATTGGTTAACCTTTGGTTATGGTTTGCAAGAAAAATCCTATATAAACGGTGGTGAGGTGACAAAGCGTATTTCGTGGCGTTAATTGAGTGGTTTTTCTTGCCTGTGCTTGGGTATTTTCGCGAATTACCTGATTAAATATTTATTTAATATTTCATTAACATTTGACGCCAAACTATAAATTATCGCTATAGTGAAAACATGTGAATAAAATGAAATATAGATTTAATGACCATATTCTCTTTGACGCAGACACCAGAACCCTTAGCCCAACAGATTTTTCTGACGATCCCATATCCATATCCAGTCCTTCCAAACGGTTGTTGCTGCTGTTGATTGCCCACCATGGCGAGGCCGTAGGGCGTGAACTGATATTCAAGAAGGTCTGGGACGATTACGGCATGGTGTCCAGCAATAATAATCTTAATCAGTGCGTCAGCAAATTGCGTCGGGTGATTAAAAACCTTGGCGTCGAGGATGAGGTCATTGTTACGGTTCCTAAAGTGGGCTTTATGTTGCGTGATGAGATTACCATCGAGTCTTATGAGGACGCGGAAGATATTCACGACGCGGAGCCTGCCGCGACTGTGCCGGGATCTGCGCCCGCAGCGGCGGTCAATCCGGCGTCCGACACCGTCATCGACGGGGTCTCTTCTCATCTTGGTTATTCCCGCCGTGGGTGGCTGATGTTCAGCGCGATGGTTCTGGGGGGGATCCTCATGGCTATTGCTGTCACGGCCTATTTCAGCGGCTCGGGGGCCCGGCAGGAGAGCTACCTGGGAAAGTCAGGTAACTGTAAGGTTTTCATGTCGTTGCCTGATGCCTCGGCGACGGTCAACGCCAGCCTGAATCGGGATATTCTGGCTTACGCCGCGCACCAAACGGGAGAATGCAACGGCGATGAGTTTTTGCTGGTGGTGCGCAGCAATCAGGTCAGGGCTTACATTTCCGGTATTTCCCGCTTATTCCTGCTGCGCTGCAAGATCTTGCGTGAACATAAAATGGAGATCTGTTCAGGATTGGAAAGCGACAATGCCGAGTTTATTAATTGACCATTGATAGCCGCCACCCAACGCGATTGAAGGATGGTGGATATGACAAAAATATTACAGTGTTGAAATAGAACGTTCGACTTTCATTTGGCGGGTTGCCGTGTGGCGCTTACGAGAGGTATTTCCCTTTCTCTACCGCTTTCTACCTCATTATGGTGATTATGTATGGTTAAAGCCGATTTCGGTGATGCGCTGCTATTTTTCGAACCCAGCTATTTAGTGAGAAGAGGAATGGAAGCATTTCTCGTTACCCAATCAAGTGACAGCTATTTTATCGACACCTTGAGGGAGCTGGAAGGAGTATTGAAAGAGGGAAAGCCTCGCGCGCTTATAATGGAGTTATATCATCAGAGAGAATATTTGTATGATGTATTACGGTTCGTTCTGACGGCAAAAAATGTTTGGCCGGAAATTCCCTTGGTGATTTTCACCGCGGTAGAACACCCCGGTATATTAGCGTTGTTGGCGGCAGATGCCCGCATAGCGATAGTGGCAAAGGGGGAGCCATTGCACTGCCTGAGTGACGCCATTGCGGCTGCGGGCATGTTCTCCGGCTATCGTTCCCCGCATATTCGCGCTGGCTTGGTGTATTCGGCAGCCGCATTATCTGACAGTGAATGGCGAGTTTTGGCCATGATGGTTGCTGGCGCATCCCCACGAAGCATCGCCAACGTGACCCGGAGAAGTTACAAAACCATAAGCTCCCATAAACTGAATATTATGCGAAAACTGGGTCTCAATCAGGCCGGCTTTATGCGGCTTATTCTTTCCCTGAGAACCCGGTACCCTTCCTGACACAGGGCGAGAAGCCCCCTTTTTCTCTACAGCGGCCGATCTGGATTGGCTGCTGCCCCCTGCGTAAATCCAATCAATCTTTTCCCTCACCGAACAACGCCGGCGCTGAAATTTCACACGGCCATGGGAAGGGCGAACAGAGCGTATTTGTGGTTAAACAATAACCGCCCTGCAGGGGTTAAACCACAATTTGATTGTGCTTTCATCAAAGGCTTAACCCGTTTTTTAATGTGATTGATGGGGGTTAAAACATTAATGTTGGAATTTAAATCTAAATATTTGAACTTTAACAGTTAATGATTCTTTTTTGATCGGTCGGGGATATTCTTGTGGCGTCAAGCAGACTGGCTAAACGCAGTGATGCAAACGGCTGGCTGAGAATGGACGAAAGAAAGAAAACATATTCAACATTGAAGGGAGTTATACCATGAAGAAAATGACACTGGCTCTGGCGATCGTTTCCGCCTTTGCAGCGGTCAGCACTGCTCAAGCCGCCGACGTTACCGCTCAGGCGCTGGCAACCTGGTCTGCAACTGCCAAGAAAGACACCACCAGCAAACTGGTTGTGACGCCGATTGGCAGCCTGGCCTTCAACTATGCAGAAGGCATTAAGGGTTTCAACAGCCAGAAAGGCCTGTTTGACGTCACCGTGGAAGGCGATACCACGGCCACCGCTTTCAAACTGACCTCAAAATTGGTCTCCAATACGCTGACTCAGCTGGACACTTCCGGTTCTACGCTGGAAGTCGGGGTGAACTATAACGGAGCGGTGGTCGGGAAAACGGCTGAAACCACCATGATCGACACCACCGCCGGCATTTTGGGCGGCAATCTGAGCGCCCTGTCCAATGCCTACAACCAGGCCGGCCGCACCAGCGCGCAGGATCAGTTCACCTTCAGCATCATCGGCGCGACGTCAAACGGCACCACCGCCGTGACGGATTTCAGCACGCTGCCGGAAGGTATCTGGAGCGGCGACGTCAGCGTCGAGTTCAACGCGACCTGGACTTCCTAATCCCCCGAACGATTCTGCATCTGGCAGGGGGGAGACCTCCTGCTATTTATCGCTCATCAACGCCAGTGGAATACCGCAATGACACGCTTTTCTCTCGCCGTCACCCTGATGTTAATGCTGCTGCGGCCGGCTTTGGCGCTCGATGTGGGTGAGATCAGCACCTTCATGCCTGGCGACAGCGCGCGCCTGAGCAAGGAAATCAAAAACACCACCGACAGCGGCCGGCTGGTGACCATCAAGATCGAACGCATTTCCAGTCCCCTGGCCTCCGGTACGGTGATCCCGATGAGCAGCCGGGATGAAATGCTGCTGTCGCCCGCCAGCCTGATCTTGCCGGCCAACGCCAGCGATGTGATCCGCTTTTACTACAAGGGGCCGAATGATGCCCAGGAGCGTTACTACCGCATCGTTTGGTTCGATCAGGCGTTGAGCGAGGCGGGGCAAAACTCCGCTTGGCGTAATGCCGTGGCCACCACGTCGGCGCACATCGGCACCATTTTGGTGGTGGCGCCTCGGCAGGATCGCTTCGCCTATCAGTTCGCTAACGGACGGATCAAAAACACCGGCAACGCCACGTTCAAAGTGGTGGCCTACGGCAATTGCAGGAACAAGCAAGACGGCAGCGACTGCAAGGAAAACTATTTCGTGATGCCGGGGAAGGATCGCGCCTTCAGCAAGGTTGACGTCAACGATAAAAAAGGACGCGTCGCGCTGTGGCACGGCGAACAGTTTATCCCGGTGAAGTAATGCGCGCGTTATCCACGATGGATGCAAAACAATCACGCAAGGAGTGGCATGTGAACGCTGTGCTGTTGAGAACGCTTTTGGCCGCCGGTGCGCTGGCGCTCCCGACGCTGTTGCCTGGCCGTATGGCGATGGCGGCCGGTTTGACGCAGATTAACGGCGTGCTGATCCCGCACACTTTCAGCCTGGCGTTGCGCGAGGGGATGAGTATTCCGCTGTTGTTGCATTATGAAAAGAGCGATGGCGTCAAAGACGACAGCCGCATCGGCCATGCCTTTCTCTACCTGGATCAGGACCGGCTAAAGATTCGTCGGGTGACGCTGGAGGATAACGACGACGGCGCCCGGCTGACGGCGGCGATTGCCGGCCAGCTGCAGGCTTTGCAGGATGCGCCATTCGATCGGCAGCAGCATATCCGGATCGCGGACGACGCCTGGCTGGCGCTGGATTTCCGGCAGCTCAACCTGCAGCTGGTGGTGAAAGAATCCGCGTTGGGGACGGTGCTGCGCGCTCGTTCCAGCGACATCGGCGCGTCCAGCGTGGATGCCGTAAGCAGCACGCTGGATTATAACCTCGGGGTCTACGATAACCGGGCCCGCGCCAGCGAAGGCAACACCTCCAGTTATTTATCGCTCAACAGCGTCACGGCGTTGCGTGAACACCACGTGGAGTTGAACGGTTCCATCTACGGTATCGGCAGCGGCGATGAAAACGCCACGCTGTACAAAGCGATGTTCGAGCGTGATTTCGCCGGCCGCCGTTTCGCCGCCGGCATGCTGGACAGCTGGAATCTGCAGTCGCTGGGGCCGGTCACGACCATCAACTCGAGCAAGATTTATGGCCTGTCCTACGGCAACCGCGCCAACTCGACGGTATTCGATAATTCCCAATCGCTGACGCCGATCGTGGTTTTTTTCCCCTCGGCCGGCGAGGTGCATCTGTCGCGCGACGGGCGGCTGCTCAGCGTACAAAACTTCACGATGGGCAATCATGAAGTGGACACCGGCAGTTTGCCCTACGGTATCTATGACGTGGAGGTGGAGGTCGTGGTCAACGGCAAAGTGGTCGATAAACGCATGCAGCGAGTGAATAAACTGTTCAGCCCCAATCGCGGGGCGAATGCGCCGCTGGCCTGGCAATTCTGGGGTGGGATGCTGCGCATGGACGACTGGCGCGGCGAACGGGAGCGCCACCGCCCGGCAAAGGACTCTTATTTGCTTGGAGCTTCGGCTACCGGCAATCTGCAAACGCTTAATTGGGCGCTGTCGGGGTATTCGTTTGACGGCAACGCCGTCGGCGAGAGCCGCGTCAGCCTGCCGGTGACCGAGTCGATTCAGATCAACCTGCAAAATATGGCGGCATCCGATCGCTCCTGGAGTTTGGTCAACAGCGTCAGCGCCGCGTTGCCCGGCGGCTTCAGCAGCGTATGGATCAATCAGGAGAAAACGCAGATTGGCGATCGTCTGTTGCAAAATGACGCCTATAACCGCGCAGTTGGCGGCAGCCTTAATCTGGGGGCCCTGTGGTCTCCGTTGGGCACCCTGAGCGCTAGCTACAACGACGATAAGAAGAACGACAGTCACTATTACAACGCCGACTATTACCAGAACATCTTTACCGGCCGCTTCGGCACGCTGGGCGTCCGGGCGGGCGTGCAACGCTACAACAACGGCAGCAGCAACGCCAATACCGGCAAGTACATCGCGCTCGATTTTTCACTGCCGATGGGTAACTGGCTCAGCGCCGGCGTTTCCAATCAAAACGGTTACACCACCGCCAACCTGGCGGCGCGCAAGGACATCAAGGACGGGCCGATCCGCACCCTGGGCGCCAACCTGTCGCGGGCGATTTCCGGTGATACTCGCGGCGACAACCGCTTCAACGGTGGTGGCTATGCGCGCTTCGACACCAAGTATTCGGCTGGCACGCTCAACGTCAGCAGTTCCGCCGACGGCTACGTTAACAGCAGCCTGACCGCGAGCGGCAGCATGGGCTGGCAAGGGCGTAATATTGCCATCAGCGGCCGCAACGAAGGCAACGCCGGGATTATCTTCAATACCGGCATTGAAAACGACGGCCTGCTGACCGCACGGGTTGACGGCCGGATGGTGAAGCTGAGCGGCAATAAGAATTACCTGCCTTTGTCGCCTTACGGTCAGTACGACGTAGAGCTGATGAACAACAAAAACTCGGCGGAGAGCTTTGACATCGTCACCAGGCGCAAGAGCAAGCTCACCCTGTATCCGGGCAACGTGGCGGTGATCTCGCCGGAGATAAAACAGATGGTGACGGTGTTTGGCCGCATCAAAGCGGAGGACGGCACGCTGCTGGCCAACGCCTATATCAAGAACCATATCGGCCGCACCCGCACCGATGAGAAAGGCGAATTTATCATGGACGTCGACAAGAAATTCCCGGTTATCGATTTTACCCACGGCGGCAATCAGACATGCGAAGTGGATTTGGATCTCAGCAAGGCGCAAGGCGCCGTGTGGGTCGGCGACGTGATCTGCACCGGGCTGAAAACCTATGCAGGCAATATGTCATCCGGGGAGTCTGACCATGAGAGCTAACGTTGCGCTGTTGTTGTTGGCGCTGGTCGCCCCCGCGCTGCAGGCGGCGGTCAGCCAGACCAGCTGGCCGGATGCGGCGGTCATGAAATTTGTCTTCGTGGAGAACAACGCCGACGACAACTTTTTCGTCACGCCGGCCGGCGGGCTGGATC
The DNA here is from genome assembly GCF_052166595.1 of Serratia sp. CY81684. NCBI lineage: Bacteria > Pseudomonadati > Pseudomonadota > Gammaproteobacteria > Enterobacterales > Yersiniaceae > Serratia > Serratia sp. CY81684. Next base: position 582,962 of record NZ_JBJNOO010000001.1, read on the forward strand.
CGCGCATGACCGGCGCCAATAAGTGGACCGGGCTGAAATACGGCGGTTCCGGCACTGTCTATCAGCAGAGCTTGGGATACGTGGATAATGGTTACAACACGGGGCTGAATGCCAACTGGCGCTATGACATGTGGCTGGAAAATGCGCCGATAAAGAATCCGTTCCTCGGCCTGCGCTGCATCAACTGGTATGCCGGTTGCAATATGGATACCAGCTTGATTCTGCCGCAGACCACCGACGAAAAGGGATTTTACGGCGCCGTGGTCACGCCCGGCGGCGCAAAATGGATGCACGGCATGATGTCGCCGAGCTTCTATCAGTATCTGAAGCAGATGGCGGCGGGTGAAGCTTTCAGCATGCAGATCAACGGCTGCCAAACGTCGGTGGCTTACGACGCCGCGGCCGGCGGCCGCTGTCGGGATCAGGCCAGCGGCAGCTGGTACAAGCGCACCGTCACGCACAGCAAGGCGGCCCACCTGCGCTTTATCAATACCAATGCCGTATCGGAGGTGTTCGTCAACAGCGATGGGGTGCCGATCATCGGCGAGGGCAATGCCGATTGCAAGAACCAGACCATCGGCGCCCGCTCAGGCATCATGTGCAAGATGGTCAGCTACGATTTGCAGACAGACGGCAGCGTGAGCAATACCTCGATTCATATTTTCCCTGCGATTAACCATGCGGCGCTGTCCTCAGCGGTGAACGCCGCCGATCTGCAGTTCAGTCTGAACGGCAACACCTGGAAAAACACGTCGGGCACCGGCAGCTACTATACGTTTAACGAGCTGAAGAGCAGCAACGCCGTCTATGTGTTCTTCTCCAGTAACTTCTTCAAACAGATGGTCGCGCTGGGGATTTCCGACAGCGGCACTCGTGATCTGATCAATTTCCGTTTTCAGAACACCACCTCGCCGGAGTCGGGATGGTATGAGTTTTCCACTTCAAACCAGCTGATTATCAAGCCGCGCGATTTCAGCATCAGCATTATTTCCGATGATTACGACAACAGCCCACACCGTGAAGGTTATGTCGGCCCGGCGGAGCCGGCGCTGGAGTTCGGCTACTTCGTGACCACCAGCGGCAAAACCGCCGCCGATCAGGTGAGGGTGATGGCGACCGGGCCGACTCAGGCGATCAACGGGGTGAACTATTGCCTCTTTTCTTCGGCGGATAACAGTACCCAGGTGCCGTTCCCCGCCACCCTCGGCATCACCACCAGCACCAACGGCCAGCAGAGCTTCGCCGCCGGCTGCGATGGCCAGTGGCACGACATGACCAATGCGCTCTGGAGCAGCACGCCGTGGAATGATATCTCCGGTGAAGTGGGTGTGCTGAACAAGACCCGCGTGACCTTTAGCATTCCGATGAACAATCCGATCTCGCTGAGAACCGTCGACGGCAACGGTTGGTATGGCGACGTCAGCGCCGCCGGTGAAATTCATGTCGAAGCCACCTGGCGCAACATCAATTGAGGGCAGGGCGTGAAACTTGTGCTGATAGGGTTGCTGTGTTTGTCCTTTCCCTTTACCGCCGCCGCGATCAATGTCGGTACCCTGACGTTTGCCATGGATCAGGATCGCTCATTCACCGCCAAGCGGGTGTTGAATAACAACCGCAGCGCGCGCCTGTATCAGGTGAGCATTCGCGCCATCGATCGGCCGGGAGAGCGCGAGGTGCGCAGCCGGCCGGCGGACGGCGAGCTGCTGTTCGCGCCGCGCCAGCTGACGCTGCAGGCCGGGCAGGCGGAGTACTACAAGTTTTTCTACCGCGGGCCGCAGGATAATCGCGAGCGTTATTACCGGGTATCATTTCGCGAAGTGCCGACCCGATTGTTCGAGCCGGGGCCGCGTCGGGGCGCCGGCGTCAACCTGGAGCCGATCGTGGTGATGGACACCATTCTGGTGGTGCGCCCGCGTCAGGTAAACTTTGCCTATCGGCTCGATGCGCAGCGCGGTACGCTCACCAACACCGGCAACACCTACTTCAAGTTCCTGCTCAAGCCGGGCTGCAACAGCACGGATGAAGAGGGCGTCACCGAATACCTGCGCCCCGGCGATACGCTGACCCATGCCGGTATTCGGCAGAAGGGGCAGAAATTCATTATTTATAACAACAAATTTATCAGCGTCGATCGCAGCTGCCTCGATTAACGCGGCGGAATGGCAAAGCGGAAGCAGGCACCGCTTTGCGGTTGTTCGATCAGCTGAATATCGCTGTCGTGCAGCTGCAGAATGCGCCGCACGATCATTAACCCCAGCCCGCCCGCAGGGCGCCGGGCGCCGCTCAGGACAGACGGCCGCACGAACAGATCGGCGCGCAGCGTCTGCGGAATGCCGGGGCCGCTGTCGCTGACCTGCACCATCACCCGATCTTCCTGCCGCCACAGCCGCACGCCGATGTCGCCGCCGGGCGGCGTATGGCGAATGGCGTTGTCCAGCAGGTTGGTCAGCACCCGCTCAATCATGCTGAGATCGGCGAACACCAGCGGAATGCCGGGAGCAATATCGGCATGCAGCCGCTGATTACGCGCCTCCGCCGCCAGCTCGAACTTTTGGAACACGTCCTGCAACAGCTCGCTGAGGGAGAAGGGCTCTTTCTGCGGTTTCACCACGCCGTACTCCAGCCGCGCCAGCTCGAACAGCTCCTGCGCCAGCTTGCCCACTTTGCGGCTCTGCGCCAGGGCGATCTCCAGATAGCGGCGCCGATCGGCGTCGCTCAGGGTAGCGGCCTTGACCGACAGCGTTTCCAGATAGCCGTGCAGCGAGGTGAGCGGGGTGCGCAGATCGTGCGAGACGTTGGCGATGAATTCGCGCCGCAGCCGATCCTGCTGCGCCAGCGTTTGCCACTGTTCGGCGAGACGCTGCGCCATGCGGTGAAAGGCCTGTTGCAGCTGGCTGACCTCGTCGCGCCCGGCCGGCGCCGCCGGCAGCGCCGCGTAGGCCTGCACCGCCTCGATGCCGCCGCTATCCAGCGCATTGACCTGACGGGTCAGGCGCCGGATGGGGCGAGTGACCCAGTAGAACGCGAAACCGCCGGCCAGCAGGCTGAACAGCACCATCACCCCGGAGGTCCACAGCGCCATCCTGGCCGCTGAGTTGAACTGGGCGTTGCTGGCCAGCGCCGTGTACTCTTCACCGAGCAAGACCACATACAGGTAACCTTCGATCCGGCCGTCGACCTTCAGCGGCGCAACGCTGAACACTTTGCGCCCGTCCGCGCTGCGCGGATCGTCGCCATACACCGGCATCTGCGCGCCATCGAGCAGCGCCTGCAGCGGCGCCAGCGCGACCCGCTGCCGCTTCAGATGCCCGGCCGGCGCGGCGTTGCCGATAATCGTGCCCTGTTTGTCGAGCAGATAAACCTCAACGCTGGGGTTCACCGCCATCAGCTGATCGAACAGGATATGCACCGCCTGCGGCTCCGGCCCGTTCACCCCCAGCAGCGGATTGCTGTCGGCGATATGCTGCGCCAGGTTGCCGGACAGGCGCTGGATCACCGCCTGGCTGTACTGGGTATTGCTGCGCACCTGCATCCAGCCGGAAAAGGCGCAGCCGATGACGATCAGCAGCGCGAAGATAATCGTGAGGCGTTGCGCTAACGTAAGGTTTTTCATGGCTCACTCTTGCGGCGCAGCCGCGAATTTATAGCCCATGCCCCACACCGTGAGGATGCGCTCGGGTTCCGCCGGATTGCGCTCAATCTTGATGCGCAGCCGGTTGATATGGGTGTTGACGGTGTGCTCATACCCTTCGTGCTGATAGCCCCAGACCTGATTCAACAGGCTGAGGCGCGAGAATACCTGGCCCGGGTGGCGGGCGAAAAAGTACAGCAGGTCGAATTCGCGCGGCGTCAGCTCGATCGGCTGTTGGTGCAGGCGCACCTCGCGGGCGATAGGATCGATGGTCAGATCGTTGAAGCTGAGCGCGCCGGCGTCCAGGCGCAGGTTGCGGCTCATCGCCTCCTGACGGCGAAACAGCGCCTTGACCCGCGCCACCAGCTCCAGCATGGAAAAAGGTTTGGCCAGATAGTCGTCGGCGCCCAGTTCCAGCCCCAGCACGCGGTGCACCTCGCTGGAGCGCGCGCTGGTGATGATGATCGGCGTGTAGCGCGTCATGGTGCGCGCCCGGCGGCAAATCTCCAATCCATCGACGCCCGGCAACATCAGATCGAGGATCAAGGCGTCCCAGCCGCCCTGTTCCAGCATCGCCATGCCCTGATTGCCGTCGGCGGCGTGGCTGATGGCGTAACCCTCGTCACGCAGATGCAGCTGCAGCAGCTCGGCGATGTCGCCGTCGTCCTCGACGATCAAAATTCGTTTTGGCTTGTCCATTCTCATTACCGCTGATTGCCCGATTCTCTCTGAAGTCTACACAACCGCCACCGGCGGAGTTATCACATTTTATTTAACTTTGCGTGAGGTCTTGGGGAACAAATCCGGGGAATACTGGGCTCATCGCATCGTTAGCTGGCAGGAATCGCTATGAGCTTCACCCTCACCCCGGAACAACGACAGACGGTACATCCTCTCTGGCTGCGGTTGACGCATTGGCTGAATGCGCTGGCGATGCTGATCATGGTGACCAGCGGCTGGCGCATCTATAACGCCTCGCCGCTGTTCAATTTCAGTTTTCTCAACGAGCTGACGCTTGGCGGCTGGCTGGGCGGCGCGCTGCAGTGGCACTTCGCCGGCATGTGGCTGTTTGGCGTCAACGGGCTGTGCTACCTGCTGCTTAACCTCGCCAGCGGGCGTTTCAAACGCAAATATTGGCCGCTCAGCCCGAAGCAGTTTCTCGCCGATGTCGGCGCGGCGCTGCGCGGCCGGCTGCAGCACGCCGATCTGCGTCACTACAACATGGTGCAGCGCGTGGCCTATCTGTCGGTGATGCTCCTGGGCGTGCTGAGCGCGTTGTCCGGACTGGTGCTGTGGAAATCGGTGCAGTTTCCACTGCTGCGCACGCTGCTCGGCGGCTATGAAGCGGCGCGCTATATCCACTTTTTCGCCATGTCGGCGCTGGTGGCCTTCGTCGCGATCCATCTGGTGATGGTGGCACTGGTGCCCCGTACGCTGCTGGCCATGCTGCGCGGACGTTAAGGAGTTCACGATGAAAAAGGATAAACAGACCATGACGATCGTTGAAGGGCAGGCGATCGTTAAAGAAGCGCAGCGCTTGTTGACCGCGTCGTCCCGCCGCCGCTTTCTGCGCAACGGTCTGACGCTGGGCGGCATCGCCATGCTCACCGGCTGCGATCTCAGCGGCAACGCTAACGTCGAGCAGGCGCTGAGCCGCATTTCGCGCCTCAACGATCGGGTACAGGGCTGGCTGTTCAACGGCGATCGCCTGGCGCCGGTCTACCCGGAATCGATGATCACCCGGCCATTCCCGTTCAACGCCTTTTACGCCGAGGAGGACGCGCCCGACATCAACGGCGACGACTATCGGCTGGAGGTGGCGGGGCTGGTGCAGGATAAGCGCGCCTGGAGCCTGCCGCAGCTGCATCGGATGGCGCAGGTCAGCCAGGTGACGCGTCATATTTGCGTCGAGGGTTGGAGCGCAATCGGCAAGTGGGGCGGCGTGCCGTTCGCCACCTTTCTTAAGGTAATCGGCGCGGATCTGAGCGCCCGCTACGTCAGCTTCAAATGCGCCGACGACTACTACACCAGCATCGATATGGCCACCGCGCTGCATCCGCAGACGATTATCGCGCTGACCTACGACGGCCAGATCTTGCCGCGCAAGTACGGCTACCCGATGAAGCTGCGCATGCCGACCAAGCTGGGCTACAAGAATCCGAAACACATTCAGGTGATCGAGGTCACCAACCGCTTCCCAGGCGGTTACTGGGAAGACCAGGGCTACAACTGGTTTGGCGGCAGCTGAGGCGGCCGCCGGCCATTCTCCGGCACTCCGGTGCCTTTGACATGACGGAAGGAAATACCATGAAAAAGTTATTCGCAATGATGATGTGCAGCGCGCTGATACTGGGTGTGGCCGGCGCCAACGCCGCCGATGGCATGAGCAAAGACGCGATGAAAAAGGACGGCATGAGCCAGATGTCGCACGATGGCATGGCGAAAGACGGCATGAAGAAAGAGTGTATGGGCAAGGACTGCATGAAGAAAGACAAGATGGGCCAAGACGCCATGAAAAAGGATGGCATGGCGAAAGACGGTATGGCCAAAGACGGCATGAAGAAAGATGAGATGAAGAAGGATGCGATGGGGCACTAAGCCGCCGCACCCCGCGGCCGCAAGCGGCAGATCCGCTGCGGCTGCGGGCAACATAAGGAGAGAGGATGATGCTGGCGAGTTGGTTACGGCGCTTTCAGCGCTCGAACGGGGACGTTATCTTTGTGCGCGCGGCGTTGGTGGTGATTTTCGCCGCCTTCGGTTACGCCAAGTGGTTTGATTACGAGGCGCAGGGGCTGGTGCCTCTGATCGGCAACAGCCCGCTGCTGAGCTGGATGCACCAGGCGTTTGGCATTCGCGGCGCCAGTTATGCGCTGGGCGTCGCCGAATGGAGCTTCGGTTTGCTGCTGCTGGCGGGATTCTGGTCGCGGCGGTTGGGGTTGCTGGGGGCGATCGGATCGACGGTGACCTACCTGACCACGTTGACGCTGATCTTTTCTACGCCGGGCGCCTGGGAGCCCTCCGCCGGCGGTTTTCCCGCCATGGCCGGCGCCACCAGCTTTTTAATCAAGGATCTGGTGTTGTTGGCCGGCTCCCTGGTGCTGCTGAAAGCCGACTTGCCGGCCGAGCAGGCATAAAAAAGGGCGTAGCCTGGCTACGCCCTCTGGTTATTGATTGACCGTCACATATCCGGGAAGGTCAGGGTGCCCCCCGGCGCTTCGCGATGAATGTGCAGGAAGTTCAGGTGCTTCTCGTACTGGTCGAGGATATCGCCAATCACCTGTTCTTTGCTGTAGTCCATCAGGTCGTTGCCCTGGGTGCCTTCCATCAGGAAGGTTTCCAGCCGGTAGTAGTGCGACTTGCCGGAGCGGGCGCGGTAGGTGAAGCCCGGCACCGAGTAGCGCATCGGCCAGATCTGATAGATGAAGTTCTGTTCCTCGCCCAGGTGTACCAGCAGCTCCAGGTGGTTCAGGCGTTCGTCTTCGGTCGGCGGCACTTCGCTGAACTCCACTTTCGCGCCGCGCAACTCCAGCTCGCGCGCCACGTCCTGCATCGCCGGGCGGCAAACCTTATCCAACATTTTCTGCGTGTACTGCGTGCCCGGGTAGTTCATCACCCGCGACAGGCGCTGTTTCCAGTTGAGCACGTCGTGGCTGGAGACCGGCACCGGCGCCAGGGTGCTGAGCGCGCTGGCCTTGCGGTAGTCCTCCACCCGCAGCGATTTGTACAGCCCGGCCATCACGAAGAAGATCACGAAGCTGAACGGCAGACCCATGATCACCGTGGTTTTCTGCAGCGCCGGCACACCGTCGGTCATCAGCATGCCGATGGTCAGCAGGCCGATGGCCACCGACCAGAAAATCCGCAGCCAGTTCGGCGCATCATTATTGATGTCGGCCAGGCGCGAGGTGAAGTTACCCAGCACCAGCGAGCCGGAGTCCGCCGAGGTGACGTAGAACAGCAGGCCGGTGATGGTGGCGACCGAGGCGCTGAAGGTGAAGCCGGGGTATTGCGCCAGCAGGCTGTAGAAGCCGCGCTCCGGGAACTGCATCACTTCCTGAGCAAACTCGGCGTTGCCGTGGATGATCTGGTACAGCGCGCTGTTGCCGAAGATAGACAGCCACAGCAGGGTGAACACGAACGGTATGATCAGCGTGCCGACCACGAACTGACGAATGGTGCGCCCGCGCGAGATGCGCGCCAGGAACAGGCCGACGAACGGCGACCACGCCACCCACCAGGCCCAGAAGAACAGCGTCCAGTTGTTCATCCACTCCACCGGCCGATCGAAGGCGAAGCTGTTGAGCGTCATGCCCATAAAGCGGTTGACGTAATCGCCGACGTTAAGCACCAGCGCGTTGAGCAGGAACTCGGTGTCGCCGAAGAACAGCACGAACAGGATCAGGCCCAGCGCCAGCAGCACGTTCAGCTCGGACAGGATGCGGATGCCCTTGTTGACGCCCGAAGTCACCGAGATGGTGGCCATGATCACCGACAGCAGGATCAGCGAGCCCTGCACCGTCAGGTTTTCCGGGATCTCGAACAACACCTTGAGGCCGTAGTTGAGCTGCACCACGCCGATGCCCAGCGTGGTGGCGATGCCGAAGATGGTGCCTAGCACCGCGGCGATGTCCACGCTGTGGCCGATCGGGCCATTGATGCGCTTACCGAAGATTGGGTACAGCGCCGAGCGGATGGTCAGCGGCAGATTGTAGCGATAGCTGAAGTAGCCGAGGGCGATGCCCATCAGCGCATACATCGACCAGCCGGTCAGGCCGTAGTGGAACAGCGTCCAGACCATTGCCTGGCGCGCGGCCTCCAGCGTTTGCGCGTCGCCTTCCGGCGGCATCATGTACTGGGTCACCGGCTCGGCGACCGAGAAGAACATCAAATCGATGCCGATGCCGGCGGCGAACAGCATCGCCGCCCAGCTCATCAGGCTGAACTCCGGCTTGGACTGCTCCGGCCCGAGCTTGATGGAACCGAAGCGCGAGGCGGCGATAAACACCACGAACACGATGTACAGCGTCGCCGCCAGCAGGTAGTACCAACCGAAGGTGGTCGACACCCAATTCAGCGTGCGGGTGATCCACTGCCCGGAGAAGTCGGTGAAAAAGATGGTCATCAGCGAGAAGGCCAGGATCAGCCCCGCCGAGGTGAAGAAAACCACAGGGTTGAGGCGGTCCTGCTGCGGTTTGGAGGAGGTTTCGCGTGTTGTCATCGTCATCCTCTGAACTGAGTAAAATCGTGCCGCTCCGCATTTCGGGGCGCGTTGGCGCCGCCGGAAAACGGGCGAATGAAGGCTGCGACCATCCCCATGGGAATGGCCTGAGTAACGCCGCTTTCGCCTGTTGCCGAAGCACCGGAGCGCTTCGCGGTGGGAACCGCTTACAGCCACTGATTTTGGTCAGATTCGTTAATTACCTCACAAAAATCAGCCAGTTCCACAACCAGATAGTACAAATTTTTAACCAGGCGGCAATAAAATATATGCAATTTTTATTGAACGTTCAATCAAAAAAAAGTTTAATAGTCCGCATGATGACCTGAATCACGGGCGAAACGGCAGTGAAATTTGCCCGCTGAGATAAGGCCGAAGTCGGTTTTGTGAGAGTCGAAATATGCCAAAGGTAGGAATGCAGCCAATCAGAAGGCAGCAGTTGATTGATGCCACGCTCGCCGCGGTAAACGAAGTGGGAATGCATGACGCCACCATCGCGCAGATCGCGCGGCGGGCCGGCGTTTCCAACGGCATCATCAGCCATTATTTCAAGGACAAGAACGGCCTGCTGGAAGCCACGATGCGCTATCTGATCAGCCACCTGGGCGAGGCGGTGAAGCTGCGGTTGCAGGCGCTGACCGATAACAGCCCGGCGGCGCGGCTGCAGGCGATCGTCGCCGGCAACTTCGACGACAGCCAGATCAACAGCGCGGCGATGAAGACCTGGCTGGCCTTTTGGGCCAGCAGCCTGCACCAGCCGCAGCTCAACCGGCTGCAACAGGTGAACGGCCGCCGGCTTTATTCCAACCTGTGCGCCGAGTTTCGCCGCGTCATGCCGCAGGCGCAGGCGCGGTTGGCGGCCAAGGGGCTGGCGGCGCTGATCGATGGGCTGTGGCTGCGCAGCGCGCTGCGCGGCTCTGCGTTCAATCAGGCGCAGGCGCTGGCGCTCACGACCGAATACATCACGTTCCAACTCCGGGGGCAGACGCCGCCCGGAGGATAACTCAAGGAGATCCTATGTCCCGTTTTGGCTTGCAGAAGCTCTATATTCATGGCGCCTATGTAGACAGCACTGCTGGAAAAACCTTCAACGCCATTAACCCGGCGAACGGCGAAGTTCTGGCTGAAGTCCAGTCCGCCGGCGCTGAAGACGTCGATCGTGCGGTGGCCAGCGCGGCCAGCGGGCAGAAGGTGTGGGCGGCGATGACGGCGATGGCGCGTTCGCGCATCCTGCGTCGCGCGGTGGATATTCTGCGCGAGCGCAACAATGAGCTGGCGGCGCTGGAAACGCTGGATACCGGCAAAGCGATGTCGGAAACCACCGCGGTGGACATCGTCACCGGCGCCGACGTGCTGGAGTATTACGCCGGCCTGATCCCGGCCATTGAAGGCGAACAGATCCCGCTGCGCGATACCTCGTTCGTCTATACCCGCCGCGAACCGCTGGGCGTGGTGGCCGGCATCGGCGCCTGGAACTACCCGATTCAGATCGCGCTGTGGAAGTCCGCGCCGGCGCTGGCGGCGGGCAATGCGATGATCTTCAAGCCAAGCGAAGTCACGTCATTGACGGCGCTGAAGCTGGCGGAAATCTACACCGAAGCCGGCCTGCCGGACGGCGTGTTCAACGTGGTGACCGGCAGCGGGGCGGAAGTGGGGCAATACCTGACCGACCATCCGGGCATTGCCAAAGTCTCTTTCACCGGCGGGGTGAAAACCGGCAAGAAGGTGATGGCCAACGCGTCGGGTTCGACGCTGAAAGAAGTCACCATGGAACTGGGCGGCAAGTCGCCGCTGATTATCTTCGACGACGCCGATCTGGATCGCGCCGCCGATATCGCCATGATGGCCAACTTCTACAGTTCCGGCCAGGTGTGCACCAACGGCACCCGCGTCTTTGTGCCGGCGGCGCTGCAGGCGCAGTTTGAGGCGAAAATCCTCGAGCGCGTGAAGCGCATTCGCCTCGGTGACCCGACCGATCCGCAAACCAACTTCGGGCCGCTGGTCAGCTTTGCGCACATGGAGTCGGTGCTGCGCTTTATCGAGAGCGGCAAGAACAGCGGCGCGCGCCTGCTGTGCGGCGGCGAACGCGTCACCCACGGTGAGTTCGGCAAGGGCGCTTACGTGGCGCCGACGGTATTCAGCGACTGCCGCGACGACATGGAAATCGTGCGCGAAGAGATCTTCGGGCCGGTGATGAGCATTCTCAGCTACCAGAGCGAAGAGGAAGTGGTGCGCCGTGCCAACGACACCACCTTCGGCCTGGCCGCGGGCGTGGTGACCCACGATCTGGCCCGCGCGCACCGCGTGATCCACCAGCTGGAAGCCGGCATTTGCTGGATCAACACCTGGGGCGAGTCGGCGGCGGAAATGCCGGTCGGTGGCTACAAGCAGTCCGGCGTCGGCCGCGAAAACGGCCTGACCACGCTGGAGCACTACACCCAGATCAAATCGGTGCAGGTTGAGCTGGGCGATTACGCCTCGGTATTTTAACTATCCCCGTCGTCTTTCGAGCCGCAGCCGGGTTGGCTGCGGCCGACACTCCCCGAGAGCCAAATACACCGCCTGTTGCGGATCCGCGTTTCGCGTTTTCGTCTCATGCAGGCCAATAAAGTAAGGAGATAATGAATGGAATTTGACTACATCATTATCGGTGCCGGTTCCGCCGGCAACGTGTTAGCCACCCGATTGACCGAAGACGCCGACGTCAGCGTCCTGCTGCTGGAAGCCGGCGGCCCGGATTACCGGATGGATTTCCGTACCCAGATGCCGGCCGCGCTGGCGTTTCCGCTGCAGGGCCGCCGCTATAACTGGGCGTATGAAACCGATCCTGAGCCGCACATGAACAACCGCCGGATGGAATGCGGCCGCGGCAAAGGGCTGGGCGGTTCATCCCTGATCAACGGCATGTGTTACATTCGCGGCAACGCGATGGATTTCGACAACTGGGCCAAGGCGCCGGGTCTGGAAGACTGGACCTATCTGGACTGCCTGCCGTATTTCCGTAAGGCGGAAACGCGCGATATCGGCCCGAACGATTACCACGGCGGTGAGGGCCCGGTGAGCGTCACCACGCCGAAGGCCGGTAACAACGAACTGTTCCACGCCATGGTGGAAGCCGGCGTGCAGGCGGGCTATCCGCGCACCGACGATCTGAACGGTTACCAACAAGAAGGCTTCGGCCCGATGGATCGCACCGTGACGCCGAAGGGGCGCCGCGCCAGCACCGCCCGCGGTTATCTGGATCAGGCGCGTTCTCGGCCGAACCTGAAGATCGTCACCCATGCGCTGACCGACCATATCGTGTTCGACGGCAAGCGCGCAGTGGGCGTCAACTATCTGCAGGGCGACAGCAATCAGCTGATCCATGCCAAAGCGCGCCGCGAAGTGCTGCTGTGCGCCGGCGCCATCGCCTCGCCGCAAATTCTGCAGCGTTCGGGCGTCGGCCCGGCGGCGCTGCTGAAAAGTCTGGACATCAACGTGGTGCACGATCTGCCGGGGGTAGGGGAAAACCTGCAGGACCACCTGGAGATGTACCTGCAGTACGCCTGCAAGAAACCGGTGTCGCTGTACCCGGCGTTGCAATGGTTCAATCAGCCGAAGATCGGCGCGGAATGGCTGTTCAACGGCACCGGCGTCGGCGCCAGCAACCAGTTCGAGGCCGGCGGTTTCATCCGCAGCCGCGCAGAGTTTGCCTGGCCGAACATTCAGTATCACTTCCTGCCGGTGGCGATTAACTATAACGGCAGCAACGCGGTGAAAGAGCATGGCTTCCAGGCCCACGTCGGCTCGATGCGTTCGCCGAGCCGCGGCCGGGTGCAGGTGAAGTCGAAGGATCCGCGCCAGCATCCGAGCATTCTGTTCAACTACATGTCGACCGAACAGGATTGGCAGGAGTTCCGCGACGCTATCCGCATCACGCGCGAAATCATGGCGCAGCCTGCCCTGGACGAATACCGCGGCCGCGAGATCAGCCCAGGGCCGGAGGTGCAGACCGACGAGCAGCTGGACGCCTTCGTGCGCGAGCACGCCGAAACCGCCTTCCACCCGTCCTGCTCGTGCAAGATGGGCGAAGACGAGATGGCGGTGGTCGACGGCCAGGGCCGGGTGCACGGCATGGAAGGATTGCGGGTGGTGGATGCGTCAATCATGCCGCTGATCATTACCGGCAACCTGAACGCCACCACCATCATGATCGCCGAAAAGATCGCCGACCGCATTCGCCAGCGCGCGCCGCTGCCGCGCAGCACCGCCGACTACTACGTCGCCGGCGATGCGCCGGTGCGCAAGCAGTAACCGACACGCCCTCTCGCCGTTGAGGGGGAGGGCCGCCGTAGCAAGCAACCCCTCTCCATATGCTCTTCCCCAAGGCGAGGGGGCAACTCTCTTTTATCCCTTATCCCATCATGCCGCCGGCAGCGAGATCGCCTGATCGAAACTGGTGGGCGTCGCCATGCGCCACATGCGGGCGTAGAACTCGCTTTTGATTTCCGGCTGCAGCAGCGCGCCCGGCTCCAGATAGTAATAGATATCGGCGTACACCTTGATCTCGGTCGGCGTGATGCGGCGCAGCATATGGTGCGAGGTCAGCTGCTCCGGGCGGCTGACGCCGGCCGCCGCCAGCATGTCTGCCAGCGCTTTCACCGTATTCTGATGGAAGTGGTAGACGCGTTCCGCCTTGTTCGGCACCACCAGCGCCTTTTGCCGCAGCGGATCTTGCGTCGCTACGCCGGTCGGGCAGTGGTTGGTGTGGCAGCTTTGCGACTGGATGCAGCCGACGGCGAACATAAAGCCGCGCGCCGAATTCACCCAGTCGGCGCCGAGCACCAGCACGCTGGCGATGTCAAAGGCGCTGATGATCTTGCCGCTGGCGCCAATCTTGATTTGGTCGCGCAGGCCGCAGCCCACCAGCGTGTTATGCACGAACAGCAGCCCTTCGCGCAGCGGCATGCCCATATAGTTGGAGAGTTCGAGCGGCGCGGCACCGGTGCCGCCCTCCTTGCCGTCCACCACGATGAAATCCGGCAGGATGCGGGTGTGCAGCATCGCCTTTACGATGGCGACGAACTCCCACGGGTGGCCGATGCACAGCTTGAAACCGACCGGTTTGCCGCCTGACAGCTCGCGCAGCTGTTGGATAAATTGCATCATTTCCAGCGGGGTGGTGAAGGCGCTGTGCGAGGCCGGCGAGATGCAATCCACGCCTTCCGGCACGCCGCGGGTGGCGGCGATTTCCGCATCTACCTTTTTCGCCGGCAGAATGCCGCCGTGGCCCGGCTTGGCGCCCTGGCTGAGCTTGATTTCAATCATTTTCACCTGCGGGCTTTGCGCCTGTTCGGCAAAGCGGCGCGGATCGAAATGGCCGTCGGCGGTGCGGCAGCCGAAATAGCCGCTGCCCAGTTCCCACACCAGGTCGCCGTTGTTTTCGCGGTGATAGCGGCTGATGCTGCCCTCACCGGTGTCGTGGTAGAAGTTACCCTTGGCCGCGCCGAGGTTGAGCGCGCGGATGGCGTTGGCGGAGAGTGCGCCGAAGCTCATGGCCGAAATGTTGAAGATCGACGCGGAGTAGGGCTGGCGGCAGTCGGCGCCGCCGATGGTGATGCGGAAACTGGTTGGGTCGGCGGCTTCCACCGGCCGCATGGAGTGGCCGATGCACTCATAGCCGGTTTGGTAGACGTCCAGCAGGGTGCCGAACGGTTTGTCACCCATCTCGTTTTTCGCCCGGCGATACACCAGCGTGCGCTGGGTGCGCGAAAACGGGATCTCTTCATTATCCTGCTCGAGGAAATACTGGCGCAGTTCCGGACGGATGAACTCGAAGAAGAAGCGCAGGCGGCCGATGATCGGGTAGTTGCGGCAGATGGCGTGGCGCTGCTGCGTGAGATCGTAGATACCCAGTACCATCAGGCAACCGCAGGCCAGGGCCGGCAGCCAGAACCAGGGATGGTTGTGCATCATGATCAAGAAAACCAGGGTGAGCAAGATGCTCAGCACAAAGCAGGTATAGCGGCTGAATAAGGACGACTTCATAACATCTCCTGATGTTTATTTTAATCCACACGACATGACTCACGGATAATCCGTGTGCAAATCGTAACCAACAGGAGAGGATGTTGTGTGTCTGTTGCTGCTTTGTCGCCGGTTGTTACATTAATTTAACCTGGCGGAAGGGAGGGGTTGCCGCGCGGCGTGCCGCGCAACAAGCCAAGATGTTTATTTGCCGGCGACGAAGATGGTGCTCATGCTGCGCAGCCGCAGCTTTTTCATCGCGCTGTATTTTTGCGAGAAGATGGTTTTCGGGTGCGTGCCGCGCTTTTCCGCAATGTGCAGCAGGCTGTCGCCGCGCAGCAGGTTGAAGATCACATCGCTTTCCGCCGGGCTAAGCTCGCGGGTTTTCTGCACTCTGATGCCGCCCGGTTCTTTGCTTTCCAGCAGCCGCTGGATTTTTTCCTGCAGCGAATAAAGCGGAATGCGGGTAGAGACCAATTCAACGGAAATCCCCAGGATCGACAGCAGCTTCACTACGCGCTCGTCGTCATAGAACACCAGCAGGCGCGTCTTGCTGTTGTATTGCTGGTGCAGGGACACCAGGCTTTCGATCACGTTGACGCTTTGTTCCAGGTTTTGCGAGGTGAAAATCAGCGCGATATCGTGCTTGGTGATCTTCTCTGCTTTAGCGCCGCCGTGCATGAAATCGGAAAACAGGCGGATATCGTACGCGCCGTAATGTTTCTTCAGCAGCACCGACAGGCCAACATAGCTGTACTTACACTCACTAATCACAAGAACGTTGTTTTTAGACATAGGGCAAACACCAATACCGAGTTAAAAGTATTCAGCTGTAAGAAGCGAGTTCAAATCCTTGATGCTGGATTCCTTCCACAGCTTTCCCTGCAGTGCGTAATATGGCATTTCATCCAGCCATTTCTTGTGTTCGGGAGTTTCAACTCCTTCGATAATTACCTTGTAATGATTAAGGTAAAAGAAGCGCAGTAACGCGCGCATCAAGCCCTCGCCGCCGGACTTTTTCATAAAGTCCCAGAGCAGAAAACGATCGAGCTTAACGAAGCGGAACTGGCTGTTGTACAACGCGGAAAAACCCGCATAGCCAGAACCAAAATCATCGAGCCAAAATGAATAACTATTCAATGACGGATCGCCGTGCACGCGATCTTTCACCAGCCGGGTTGAATTCTCGCTGATCTCAAAATGAATACAGCGCAGGGCATTAATTCTCTCGGCAAAGTGACTATTCGCCAGCGATTGCAGGGAATAATCGTCAACATTCAAAGTGGCTATCACTTGGTTTTCATGAAACCAGTGTTTGTATTTATCGATCAGATTGATCTGATCCATCAAAATCTCAATCCGGGTGGCGCTGTCGGCGTGACGAAAGAACTGTTCAGGAGAAAAATGGGCATATTCGCTATTAAACGTAAAGCGAGACAGACATTCAACGGCCAGCAATTGTCCCGATTTCGCGAACATTGGCTGAAAAACATAATTAATGCCGTTATTTTTCTCTCTGAAAGAACTGCTCATTTCCCAATCCTTGGATTGATATTTAACTTGTTGATTTTAAATGGTTAAAAAGAAAGTTACTCCAGGTTTATTGGTAAATTTCTTATTTAAAGCGTCAGGATGGCCGAAACGTGTCGACAGACCATTAAACGCGTAATTCGTGCCAAAGTCCAAACGTCGCAATCTGTTACTAAATGTAAATATTCGGGATAATATTCTGATTTTCAGGCCTTAACGCAAAATCTTGAACTCTGTAGCTTTCCCAAACACAGATTATTCCTATTCATATGAATCGTCAACATCGATCGATAGGTATCCGCCGATAGTTTATTCCTATCAAGAGGGGGCTTATGAATGTTTTAAACGATTTAACATTAAGAATATGCTTAGTCTATATTTCGTCCGGCAATGAGTTCATCGAGGCAACGCTCCTTTTCAGCAAGGGAGTGCTATCGCTGAGTGTATGCTCAGTGGCGGCAATATATATATAAGCCCGCCACTGAATCGATTATTTTATTGTTCTATGGAGCTGGAAATGAAAAAAGTATTATTGCCTTTGGCTGCCCTGGTATTGTCTGCAACTGCTTCCAACGCAATGGCAGCAAACGGCAACGTTAAATTCACCGGTGAAATTGTACAGTCCACCTGTAAAGTTGTTGATAAAGACCAGAATAAAGAAGTTTACCTGGGTAAATATCCTACCACCGCTTTCCCAACTGCCGGTTCTACCAGCGGTGCTAAAGCTTTCGATATCAGCCTGGAGAAATGTGAAGCGGGTAACTACACCCTGCGTTTCGACGGTAACACCCCAGCTGGCCACCCAGAGCTGTTGGCTGTAACTGGCGGCGCGACTGGCGTTGGCGTTGAAATTCTGGATAACAACGGTTCTACTCTGCCAATCTCTCAGGAAGTGGCTACCCCAGCTACCGTAACTGTTGCTGCTGATGGCGATAACCCAGGCGCTGCGACTTTCAACCTGCGCGCTCGTTACAAATCCTTCCAGGATCTGGTAACTGCCGGTCAGGCAAACTCTAACGCTACCTTCACCATCGAATACAAATAATTCGCTGGCAGGATAGATAGAGTTATTGGCCAAGGATGGCTAAATTTTGAGAGTTGAGACATTCCGATGAAAAAAATTCTGACTGGTATTTTATTCGCATTCTCTGTTAATGCCTTTGCCGGCATTCAGGTTGATGCGACGCGTGTCATCTATAACAGCGCAAGTAAATCCGCATCGCTCTCAATCAGCAATGACAGCGACGATACCTACATGGTGCAAACCTGGCTGGATACTGGCGATGCAAGCCAGATGCCTAAGAATTTGCCGATCGTGGTGACGCCACCCATTTTGAAGCTGGCTGCCAAGAAAGACGCCATTTTGCGTTTTATCTATTCCGGCAGCGGTTTGCCGCAGGACAGAGAATCTCTGCTCTGGGTCAACGTACAGGAAATTCCGCCAACGCCTAAGCAAGATAACGTGCTGCAGGTGGCGATCCGTACTCGTATCAAACTGTTCTATCGCCCGGATTCGTTGAAAACCAACCTGCAGCAGCAGGCAGAAGCGCTGAAGTGGAAGCGCCAGGGCGGCAATTTAGTCGTGACTAACGATGGCCCGCTGTTCGTCACGCTGGGCGTGTTGAACCTGAAGAGCGGCGGCAAGAGCTGGAAAGTGAACGCCGACATGGTCAAGCCACACGACAGCCTGCGTATTTCCCTGCCTCAGGGGGCGCAATCAGCCAACAATATGTCGTTTACCTATATCAACGACTATGGCGGTCACACCGAGATTAAAAACGTCGCACTGAATTGATTTGAAGCACTTCAAGGAATGAAAGAAATGGCACACAAAAGAATAACAACCCTCGCGCCAAAACGTTTGGTGAAGCTGATTAATGGTGTAATTTATTTTTCTGCTGTGCCTTTTTCATTCTCACATATGGCCATGGCGGAGGAGCAGTTCAACACCTCCTTCATCCATGGCGATGACAATATCGCCCAGGTGGCGTCGTTGGCCAGCGGGGATGACATTCTGCCGGGTAAATATCCGTTTGATATTTATCTCAACGGGCAGCGTATCGATCACCGCGAAATCGAATTCAAGAAAGAATCCAAAGACTCTCCGGTAGCGCCGTGCCTGACGGCCGCGGACTATCAGGATTACGGCGTAAAGCTGCCCGGCGATCTGACCACCGCCGGTGCCGCGCAATGCTACGCATTGCCACAACAGATCTCCGGCGCCAAGCTGAGCTATGACGCCGCCGTACAGCGTATGGATCTGGAAGTGCCGCAGGTGTTTCTGATCCCGCGCCCGCAAGGTGCCATTTCGCCGAAAGTTTACGATCGCGGCATCAATGCCGGCTTTGTTAACTATAACTTTAGCGGCACTCATAACCGCTACGGCAACAATCAGAACGACAAGACTTCCGACTATTACTTCCTGAGCCTTAACAATGGCCTCAATATTGGCGATTGGCGCCTGCGCAACAACTCGACGTTGAACCAACAGTCGGGCGCCGGTACGCATTGGAAGAACATTTCCAGCTGGGCGGAAACGGACATCGTTTCTCTGCGCAGCCGTCTGGTGATCGGCCAGACCAACACCAATAACAATGTTTTCGACAGCATTCAGTTCCGCGGTGTGCAGATGTCCAGCGCCGACGACATGCTGCCGGAAAGCCAGCGCGGCTATGCGCCGGTGGTGCGCGGTGTGGCGACGACCAACGCGCGCGTTGAAGTGCGTCAGAACGGCTATACCATTTACAGCACCAACGTGCCGCCTGGGCCGTTTGCACTGACGGACATTTTCCCAAGCACCCTGAGCGGTAACCTGGACGTGACGGTGATCGAAGCCAACGGTTCGAGAACCTCTTTCGTCGTGCCGTTCTCCTCGGTGCCGAACATGCTGCGCGAAGGGATTTGGAACTATCAGCTGACCGCCGGTAAATACCACGACGGCACCAGCCGCTATCAGCCCAAGTTTGTCCAAGGCACCTTGTCGCACGGTATGGCGTATGACATCACGCCTTACGGTGGCGTGCTGGTGGCGGAAAACTACCGTTCAGCGGTCGTGGGCCTCGGTAAAAACCTGGGGAACTGGGGGGCTGTCTCTTTTGATATGTCCTATTCCGACACCAACCTGGTGAACGGCGATGACAAGCAGGGGGAGAGCTTCCGTTTCCTGTATTCCAAGTCGCTCAACGATTGGGGGACGGAATTCCGCATTGCCGGTTACCGTTACTCGACCTCCGGCTATTATGATTTCTCCGATGCGGTTGCCGAGCGCGAACGCTATGAGAACGGTTATTACCGTAACGATTACTACGATCAAAACGATCGCAACCTGGGCGTGCCGGACTGGGCGGAATCTCGCCGCCGCAGCTATTACACCAGCCGTTTCAACAACAAACGCCAGCGCGTTGAGCTGTCTGTCAACCAGCGCATCGCCGGTAATTCGACGCTGTACGCCAACCTCAGCAACCAGTCTTACTGGGGCGGGTCCGGTGAAGACCGCACCGTACAAACCGGTTTTAACAGCAGCTATAAAAATATCAGCTATGGCGTCTTTTATCAGGACAGCCGCAGCAACTACGGCTATAAAGACCGCAGCGTCAACCTGACCGTATCGATTCCGTTCAGCTTCTTCAGCAAGGATTCGTCGGACATGACCGCCAGCTTCAACGCCGGCCACAGCAAGCAGAGCGGCAACACCTACAGCGCTGGCCTGAGCGGCACCGCGCTGGATGACAACCGCTTGAACTATGCGGTGCAAAGCGGCCATGATCGTTATTCGGGCCAAACCAGCTCGGCCAACGTCGGTTATCAGGGCAGCATGGGGACCATCAATGCCGGTTATAGCTACAGCAAAGATTATCAGCAGTCTTCGTTGGGCGTGGCGGGCGGTATCGTTGCACACTCCGGCGGCGTGACGTTGACCCAGCCGCTGCAGAATACGTTTGTGCTGGTGGAAGCCAAAGACGCCAAGGGCGTTCGTATCGAAAACCAACCGGGCGTCGCCATCGACCGCTTCGGTTACGCGGTGATGACCTCTGCGTCGCCATACCGCCATAACCGTGTGGCGCTGCGCACCGAGGATATCGGCAACGGCCTGGATATCCCGATGGCGGCAAGAGACGTGGTGCCGACTTACGGCGCAATCACCCGCGTGAAGTTTGAAACGCACACGGGCCAAAGCCTGTTGGTACACAGCAAGATGACCGACGGCAGCGTACCGCCGATTGGCGCCAACGTCTTCAGTGCGGACGGCAAGAACAACGGTACTGTCGGTACCAACGGCGATATTTATATCTCAGGTGCCTCCGCAGGGGATCGTCTGCTGGTGAAATGGGGCAACGACGCGGGCGAAAGCTGCTCACTGGTGGTGCCGGAATTGAAAGCGGCGACCGAACAGTTGATGGGTTATCAGGAACTTTCGCTGACCTGCGGAAAACCGTAAAAGGAAAGGATATGTCTTCTTTGTTAAAGCATAAGAATCTCGGGTTGGCGGCTGGGCTGCTGGTCACGCTGGGCGCGTTTTCGCAGAGCAGCTATGCGCTGTCGTGTAAGCAGAACGGCAGCATTCGCCAGGATATCGTGCTGGATAAAGCCATCAAGGTGTCGACCGCCAATACCGCGCCGGGCGCGTTGCTGTGGCGTTCGCAGACCTTTACTTCCGTTTTTCAGTGCTCGGATACGGATGGTATGCCGCAAGGTGAAAACGCCTACTTATATTGGGATCCTCAGGCTCGCATGAGTCAGATCCATAACTCGATCGAAGTGGGTGTCACTTATCAGGGGATCGATGTTAAACCGACTAAGGGCGCACGCCAGGACGTGGGGCCCGGCACGGAATGCCGTCGTTCGGGCAGCCGCTGCCTGTCTCCGGCCAGACCGCTGACGGTTACCGTGTCGTATGCTGTCTATATCAAAGCGACCGGCAAGGCGCCGCCGGCCGGTGGCAAGATCAACGATAACAACTCGTACTCGGTATTCCAGGTTGATGGCGTCGGCGGCTTGAACAGCCGTCCGAACAGCAACTTTAACGCCTACATTTCCGGGCTGGGCAATATTCAGTTTATTTCCTGCAACCCGAAAATCACCGTGGTGGCCAACAACGGTTCGACGGTGAATTTCGGCACTATCCCGCGTCAGAATGCGGTGGTGGGCAAAATCGAGAAACAGGTGCCATTCTCGGTTGCCGCCAATATGTCCGATCCGACGACCGGACAGGACTGCCAGGGGGAGACGCTGCAGGCCAGCTTCAGCAGCACTTATCCGCTGCAGGATAACAGCGTGATCCTGCCGACCAGCGACAGCGGCTTCGGTATTTTGATCTCGCAGGCGGCGACGCCAAATACGCCGATCATGATGAACAGCCCGGTCGATCTGGGCCTGGTCAACGGCACCATCGTTGAAAAGAACTTTATGGCCAGCCTGAAATGGTTGAGCACCAACCCGAAAGTGGGGCCGTTCAGCGCATCGGCGAATATTGACGTCACCTTCAAATAATTCGGTGTCTCGTCAATAGAGAAAGGGTTCAGTTCTCGCGAACTGAACCCTTTTTTGTGCCTTATACCGCGCTGATTAACGCAGCCCCATCCAGCTGGTGCAAACGCCTTCCGGCGGTTTGCCGGCGTACCAACGGGGTAACACGGGGGCATCATGGCGCGGTTCGGCCTGCATTTCTATCGGCTGCGCCGGCCATTCTGCGACGTCCCAGCGGGTGGTGCGGCGATACACCGCCGGGGTTTTGCCGAACTGTTTCTTGAAGGCACGCGAGAACGAAGGCTGAGAGTCAAAATGGTATTGCAGGGCGATATCCAGGATCGGTCGTGGAGTGGAGCGCAGCGCCTGCGCCGCCTGCGACAGGCGCCGCTCGCGGATATAGCTGCCGAGCGCGTGGCCGGTGGTGCTGCGGAACATGCGCTGCAGGTGCCATTTGGAGTAGCCTGACTTGGCGGCGACGTTGTCCAGCAGCAGCGGCTGATCCAGATGAGTTTCAATCCAGTCTAGTAAATCGTGAATGATATTGACGCGATCCATGGTTTTAGTTCTCCCGCAAAAACGACATTCAGGTCACAGTGACTTAGCTTAATTATCCAAGAATATGCTTTGATAATAGGCGTGACTACGCCGTTACGCAAGGGTAAGCCGGGGATAAAAAGGTGGCCAAAAATGCTCTTTGAACGGCAGGGGAATAAAAAAAAGGCCGCATAAAGCGGCCTTTTCAGTAGGAAGTGACGGAAAATCAGTTAGTTTCCGGTTTCACTTCAATGTAGTTCAGACCCAGCACGCTGCTGGTGTAACCGCGGATCTTGTTGGTCATCTCGATATCGCCGTTCAGCTTGTGGCCGTAGGACGGGATGATCTCTTTCAGCTTGCTCTGCCATTCCGGCGTCGCCACTTTGTCTTTGAACACGGTTTCCATCAGGTGCAGCATGATTGGCGCAGCGGTGGAAGCGCCCGGCGAAGCGCCCAGCAGAGCGGCGATGCTGCCGTCTTCAGAGCTGACGACTTCGGTGCCGAACTGCAGCACGCCGCCTTTATCCGCGTCTTTCTTGATGATCTGTACGCGCTGGCCTGCGGTCCACAGCTTCCAGTCTTCCTGCTTGGCGTCCGGGAAGTACTCTTTCAATGCGGCGAAGCGATCGTCGTCGTTCATCATCAGCTGGCCGACCAGGTATTTCACCAGATCGAAGTTATCCAGACCGACGTGGGTCATCGGCATCAGGTTCGAGGTGCTCAGCGAGTGCAGCAGATCAAACAGCGAACCGTTCTTCAGGAACTTGCTGGAGAAGGTGGCGAACGGCCCGAACAGCAGCACGCGCTTGCCGTCCAGCATGCGGGTATCCAGGTGCGGCACGGACATCGGCGGCGAACCTACGCTGGCCAGGCCATACACTTTGGCCAGGTGCTGGTTGGCGATCTCCGGGTTGGTCGTGACCAGGAACTGGCCGCCGACCGGGAAGCCGCCGTAACCGTCGGCCTCAGGGATGCCGGATTTCTGCAGCAGGGTCAGGGACGCGCCGCCTGCACCGATGAACACGAACTTGGCGTTAACGGTGGTTTCTTTACCGTCGCGGTTCAGATCGGCAACGGTTACGCTCCAGGTCTGGTCGGCGTTGCGCTTGATGTCGCGCACTTCGTGGCTCAGGTTCAGCTTGAACTTGTCGCTGGCGCTCAGTGCGTCAACCAGCTGGTGGGTGATCACGCCGAAGTTAACGTCGGTACCCAACGGCATGCGGGTGGCGGCGATTTTCTGCGCCGGATCGCGGCCGTTCATCACCAGCGGCGCCCACTGTTTGATTTGCGCAGGGTCTTCGGAGTATTCCATACCGCGGAACAGGGTGCTGTGCTGCAGCGCCGCGTAGCGTTTACGCAGGAAGTTGACGTTGTCGTCGCCCCACACGAAGCTCATGTGCGGCACGCTGTTAATGAAGGATTTCGGATCTTTCAGGACATTGTTTTTCACCTGATAAGACCAGAACTGACGGGAGATTTCGAAAGACTCGTTAACCTTCACCGCCTTGCTGATGTCGATGGTGCCATCGGCTTTTTCCGGCGTGTAGTTCATTTCGCTGAAGGCGGAGTGGCCGGTACCGGCGTTGTTCCAGCCGTTGGAGCTCTCTTCCGCCACGCCGTTCATGCGCTCGTACATGTCGATGGTCCAGGTCGGCTCCAGCTCATGCAGATAGGTACCCAAGGTGGCGCTCATGATGCCGCCGCCGATCAACACCACGTCGACGGTTTTATTCTTCTCTTCAGCCGTCGCCTGTTGCGTAACGCCAAACAGGCTGAGACTGAAAATCAGGACGAGTAATTTTCTCATTGAATTAAATCTCTTGTGTGTAAATTCTACTCATTGCAGGTGAAAGAATTTAGCGGGAGTTACCCTGGAAATAATGAAGCCGACCGCCCGGCGTGAGCCGATAGGCAGCAATAATGCCTTTTTGTTAATAGGGTTTTTAACGAAAAGTGAACTATTGCAGGCCGTCCGGATGCAAATTGATCGGTTCACGTTACTGGCGGGGTATTATTGTTTGCGAGAATGTTAAAAACTACTTTTGTAACTAAAAAAAATGAATATAAGCAAAAATAGGCCGGTTGCTGTCGCAGTAATAAACAAAGAGGGAAGAAAGGTCGTATAACCGCGTTATTTCCGGGGGTTAATTGTCGCGTAATTAAACGTTATTTTGTTATCACACAATAATTGCGGTTAAATTGCAAATGCCTATCGGTAACCAATAATAAATGGCCACCGTTGCGGGCGGCCATCGTGCAGAAGGCGGTTACTTGATACCCATCGCATCGCGCATGGTGAAGAACAGATCGGTCTGATCGGTCAATCCCACCACGTTGGCGGCGTGCGGGCCGTAGGCCGCGACGCGCAATTGGGTGCCGGTGTGCCCCTGCGACTCTTCTTCCGAGTTGCCGTAGCTGAGGGTCATCGGCGCGCCGTCTTTGGTGGTCAGCATCTGGGTCAGGCCCGGCGCTTTGGCGTCGGCGGCGACGATCTGGCTGGAGTGCGCATGGTCGGCGGTGACGATCACCAGCGTGTTGCCGTCGGCGCGGGCGAAGGCCAGCGCTTTTTGCACCGCTTCGTCCAGATCGACGGTTTCACCAATCTGCCCGCACGGGTTAGCGGCGTGATCCTGCTTATCGATCGACGCGCCCTCTACCTGCAGGAAGAAGCCGTTCGGGTTATCTTTCAACAGTGCGATCGCTTTTTCGGTCATCGCCGCCAGCGTTGGCGTGGCCGCGGTGCGCGCCGGGTTGTTTTCGCAGGTTACCGCCGGCTTGTCGAGGTTGCCGTGGTAGCTGGCTTTCGGCCCCAGCCAGCGCACCGGCATGTTGCCGTCGGCGAACAGACCCAGCAGCGGTTTTTGCTGGTTGGCCAACGTAACGGCCTGCAGCTCATCCGCGTTGCTCACCCACTGGTAACCCTGGGCTGCCGCCTGATCTTTCAGCGATTTTCCTTGCCATTCGCCGCTTTTCGCCAGCTGGTTGAAGGACTTCGCGCCGCCGCCCAGCGTGACGTCGGCGCGGGTTTTCAGCAACTGCTCGGTGATGGAGCCGCGGCCGCCGTTTTCCAGCGCGTTAGCGGCGCATTTCTCGCTGGTTTCCTCCGGGCCGTAGCATTTGCGCGAGGTGACGTGCGACACCAGCGCCGCCGGCGTAGCGTCTTGCAACTCGGCGGTGGAGACGTTGCCGGTGGCCTTGCCGGCCGCCTTGGCGATCTCCAGCAGCGTCGGCTGATCTTTGCCGTTCACGTCCACGCCGAGCGCGCCGTTATAGGTTTTCACCCCGGTGGTCCAGGCGGTGGCGGAGGCGGCGGAATCGGTCACGTAATCCGGCTTGTGGGTTTTCTTGTCCAGCGAGTAGTGGGTGTATTGCCCGGTCAGCGGCAGGGCGTCGATGCCCTTGAAGTAACCGCCTGCGCCTTCAGCGTAATTGCGCGCGGCGGTGATCTCGGAATCCCCCATGCCGTCGCCGATCAGCAGAATCACGTTTTTCGCTGTTTTGTCCGACAGCGACGCCTTCAGCGCGGCGGTCTGATCGCCGGCCAGACGACGGGCGCCGCCCGGTTCGGCGAGGTTGCCGTGCGCGGCGCGTTCGGTCAGGCCATCGGCATTGGCCGAGGTTTCCGCCGCGATGGCGGAGGAACAGAGCAGGGCGGACAGCACGGCGCCGGCGATCAGGGATACAGCAGGTTGCATGGGGTAAGCTCCTTGTCGTAATACAACAATGTAAATAACATCAAATTGTTACGAAAGGAGAGTAGAGCAGAGGGATGACAATTTTATGACAATGAAAGACGGGATGGCCCGGCGGCCACCCCGTTTGACAATCAGGCCGCGCGCGCCGGAATAGCCAGCCCGCGCTGCACCGCCGGCCGCGCCAGACCGCGCTCCAGCCACTGCGCGACGCGCGGGAAACTGTCGAACGCCACCAGTTCGCGCGCCTCATAGAAGCCGATCAGGTTACGCACCCAGCCCAGCAGCGAAATATCGGCGATGGTGTAGTCCGCACCCATGATCCAGTCGCGGCCTTCAAGGCGCGTTTCCAATACGCCGAGCAGACGTTTCGATTCGTTTTTGTAACGCTCCAGCGGCCGCTTGTCTTCATATTCGCGTCCGGCAAACTTGTGGAAGAAACCGAGCTGGCCGAACATTGGGCCGACGGCGGCCATCTGGAAGAACACCCACTGAATGGTCTCATAACGCTGCGCCGGATCCTGCGGCAGGAAACGGCCGCTCTTTTCCGCCAGGTAGAGCAGAATGGCGCCGGATTCGAACAGCGGCAGCGGCCGGCCGCCGGGGCCGTCGGGATCGATGATCGCCGGGATCTTGCCGTTCGGGTTCAGCGCCAGGAATTCCGGCGTCCAGGTCTCGTTGTTGCCGATGTCGATCAGGTGCGCTTCATAAGGCAGGCCGATCTCTTCCAGCATGATGGACACTTTGACGCCGTTCGGCGTCGGCAGAGAGTAGAGCTGCAGCCGTTCCGGGTGCTGAGCCGGCCAGCGTTTGACGATCGGGAATTGGGTGGAATCGAGCATGGAAACTCCTCGGGTTGGCGGGGTCGTTTAAGCGTACCCCTTGAGTATTGCAGTAAAACTACCCCGCCGCCGGGTTACACCGTGAGGTCAAAATGTGCGGCCAGCGCTTTTTTACCGGCAGGGGGCAGCTGTAGTTCGCGGCTGTCGAACCGGCGGACGATCCAGCCGCGTTGGATAAAGGCGGCTAACAGCGCGGCGCCCAGCGCGCCACCGAGGTGAGAGCGGCGTTCGCTCCAGTCCAGGCAGCCGCAGGCGAAGCGGCGGCGGGTGGGAGCGGGGGAGCAATCGACGCCCAGCCGCGCCAGCGCGGCCTGACCGACGTCGCTTAACCGGTAGTCTTCTTCGCCGGTCAGCCAGTTCAGCGCATGCAGCCGATCGTGCAGCTTCACCGCCACCTCGCCCGCCATATGGTCGTAACAGGTGCGAGCATATTGCAGCGAGGTGGGCGTGCTGCTTTTCACCGACGGGCGCGGCACGCCCGCCAGCGCCATCAGACCCTCCAGCGCTGCGGCCACCGGTTGCCCGGCCAGCCGAAAATAGCGATAGCGCCCCTGTTTGAGGCAGGCAATCAGCCGCTGCTCCAGCAGCTTCGCCAGATGTGCGCTGGCGGTAGACGGGGCGACCTCGACCGCCGCGCTGAGCTCGGTGGCGGTGTAGGCGCGCCCGTCCATCAACAGGCACAGCATGCGCGCCCGGGTGCGGTCGGCGATGGCGGCGCTGAGCGCCGCTAAACGATCTTCTATCTCGATGTTATGCATACTTCGAGGTTAGACGAAGTATGACGGCGCGTCCATCGCTAGCCTGTGGCTATCGCATTCTGGTGCTGTGCGCCCGTGTCCGCTGGATATTGATGAGCGGGCGCTGAAATCGGTGCAGTGGCGCCGTTCGCTCAATGCGCGCGTGCCGGAATTTTACCGTTGAGAGGAGACGAGGATGATTGCCGTGATGTTTGAACTGCAGGCTGCCGACGGGCAGCGCGATACCTACCTGACGTTGGCGGCGGAGCTGAAGCCGCTGCTGGCGCAGATCGACGGATTCATTTCCATCGAGCGCTTTCAAAGCCTGGCCGATCCTGCACGCCTGCTGTCGCTCTCCTTCTGGCGCGACGAAACGGCGGTGCAGCAGTGGCGCAATCTCGAACAGCACCGGGCGGCGCAGGCGCGCGGCCGTGGCGAGGTGCTGGCGCAGTATCGCCTGCGGGTGGCGGAGGTGGTGCGGGACTACGGGCTGGAAAGTCGCGACCAGGCGCCGCAGGATAGCCGTTGTTATCACCGTACCTGAGAAAAAGCCCGCCGGCGGCGGGCTTTCACCCGCTATTTCGCCTCGCTGCCCACCTTCATCGCCCCGGCGTAGCTGGCGCCCATCCCCCAGGCGGCGCCGTGGTCGCGAGCGATCTGCAATACGCCCCCCGCCGTGGCTTTACGGCTCCAGTCCTGCTGCCATTCCAGCATCAACGCTACCCAGTTGATGGGCGTGGCGCCCGCCTGAACCAGACGCTGCATGGCGTTGTTTTGGCTGTCTGGTGTAATGTCGCCGGTGACGTCCGACAGGATATAAACCTCATACCCCTCGCCCAGGGCGGACAGCGCCGGCAACATCACGCAACTGGCGGTCCACAGCCCGCCGATGATGATTTTCTTGCGGCCGGATTGTTTGATCAGATCCACCACGCGCCGATCCTGCCAGACGTTGATGGCGGTGCGGTCGTACACCTGCAGGTCCGGGCGCGCCTGCGTCACCTGCTGGAATACCGGCCCGGCGAAGCTTTTGGCGTTGGCCGAGGCCAGAATGGTCGGCACGTTGAACACCTTGGCGGCCTTGGCGATGCCGGCGGCGTTATTCACCAGATTGGTTTGATCGATAGAGGAAATGGTCATGCCGAACATGTCCTGCAGATCGACCAACAGCAACAGGCTGTTGTCGGCGGTCAGCGGCTGCACATAACCCGCCTGGCGGCTATCGGCGGCGGGGGATTGCGCCAGCGCGGCGACGGGGGCGGTGGCGGCGCTCAGGCCGAGCATCAGGGCGAACAGGGTCTTTTTCATTATTAACTCCATCATTATCAGTAGATTAAATTCACTTACCACTCAGGGAAGCGGTTGGATAAAGTCTACTTAGGTTGTTGTGGTTAATAATCTGTGTTTTATTGAATTTATAATTAACTATCAGGACATAATATGGACGTGCTACTGACGATGCGCGCCTTTCGCCGCGTGGTTGAGCGCAACAGTTTCTATAAGGCGGCGGAGGATCTGGCGATCACGCCGGCGGCGTTGAGCAAGCAGATTAAGCAGTTGGAAAGCCGGCTGGGGACGCTGTTGCTCGTGCGCACCACCCGCAGCATGAGCCTGACC
Source organism: Serratia sp. CY81684 (assembly GCF_052166595.1). Classification (NCBI taxonomy): domain Bacteria; kingdom Pseudomonadati; phylum Pseudomonadota; class Gammaproteobacteria; order Enterobacterales; family Yersiniaceae; genus Serratia; species Serratia sp. CY81684. Next base: position 612,238 of record NZ_JBJNOO010000001.1, read on the forward strand.
GAAGCCGGGCAGATCTATTACCAGGAAGCCTGTCGGTTGCTCGGCGAGTTCGACGCGCTGGAACAGACGGTTGCCGCCAGCGCGCAGCAGGTTTCCGGCACGCTGCGGGTCAATGCGCCGCTCTCATTCGGCCTGACGGTGCTGTCGCCGCTGTTGCCGCTGTTTATGCAACGTTACCCGCAGTTGCAGGTGGAACTGACGCTGGACGACAGGGTATTGGACGTAGTGGCGGCTGGTTTCGATATTTCCTTGCGCATTCGCCGACGGCTGCCGGACTCTTCCCTCAGCGCCCGGGCGCTGGGTGAAGTGCACCAGCGAATTTGCGCCGCGCCCGGCTATTTGGCGCAGCACGGCATGCCGCAAACGCCGAATGAATTACAGCGACACAGCTGTCTGGCCTATTCCCTGGCGGAAAGGCCGGGGCAGTGGCAGTTCACCGCCGGCGAGGAGAGCCTGAGCGTGGCGTTCACTCCCCGGTTGACCGCCAACAACAGCCTGATGCTGCGGGATATGTTGGTGGCGGGATTGGGCATCGGTTCGCTGCCGTCGTTCGTGGCGGATCCCGAGATCGCCGCCGGCAGGCTGGTGCGGCTGTTCCCTGAACAGATTGCCGACGTGCATCAGGTCTTCGCGGTTTACCCGACGCGCCGGCATGTGCAGCAGAAAGTGAGTTTATTCACCGAGTTTGTGCGAGAACAGGGGTTGATGACGGCGAATTGACAACGGCGTACGGTTGTCATATTCATTAGCTATGAAAAAATCCTACCGCTCATTCGCGCTAATTATTATCACCCTTCTCCAGAGGGTGGGGTAGCGCGTGTGTCGCCAATAAAAACCCGCCGGCAGGCGGGTTTTTTTATCCCCTTCCGGCAACGACCGGAGAACGTCATGAAAACCTACCCTGCAGTTTTACACCTGATGTGCGGCAAGGCCGGCGCAGGCAAATCGACGTTGGCGCAGCGTTTGGCCCAGCAGCCGCAAACGCTGTTGCTGAGCGAAGATGCATGGCTGGCGACGCTGTATGAACAGGAGATGGCCAGCCTGCAAGACTACGCGCGCTGCTCCGACCGGTTGCGGCGGGCGCTGGGCGGGCACCTTGTTCAGCTGCTGCGCGGCGGTTGGTCTGTGGCGCTCGATTTCCCGATGAATACGCCGGACAGGCGGCGCTGGGCCAAAGCCTTGGCGGAGGAGGCCGGCGTCGCGCACTGCCTGCACTTTCTCGACGTCAGCCATGCGCAATGCCTGAACCGGATAACGCTGAGAAATGCGCGCGGCGAACACCCGTTTACACTCAGCGAGGTGGAGTTTGAGCACCTGGCGCAGTATTTTGTTCCCCCGGCGGAAGAGGAAGGGATGACTATCTTGCGTTATGGCGAACGGGACTGAAAACCGGCGCCATGACGGCGCCGGCAACAGGGTTACGCTTTGGCGTTAAACGCGGCGTGGAATGCGACTTCCGCGCACGGCAGCGTGCCCTGGAAGGCGATGGCGCGGAAGTAGTCTTGCGGCACGCCCGGCAGGGTCAGCGCGTCTTGCGCCTGGAAGCCGAAACGGCCGTAATAGTTCGGCTCGCCCAGCACCACGCAGCCTGCGGCGCCGCGTTCCTGCAGCTCGGCCAGCAGCCGGCGAATAAGCCGGCTGCCGATCCCCTGGTTCTGACAGGCCGGTAGCACCGATACCGGCGCCAGCCCGTACCAACCAACGGCGCCGTTGCTGAGCACGACCGGTGAGACGGACGCGTGCCCGATCGGTGTGCCATTGCGTTCGGCGACCAGCGACAGGGTGAGTGCTCCTGCTGCGCGCAGCGCATTGACGATAAACTGCTCGGTGTGGCTGCTGTGTTCGGCGTGCAGGAATGCGGCGGCGGTCAGGGTGGCGATGGTGCCGACGTCGGCCGGCGTTTCGTGGCGTAACGTGATGTTCATGGTTGTATCCTGATTCAATAAGGCTGAGCCGACCGGGCTGCCTGCCCGGCCGGTATCGATGATTAACGGTTATCCAGCTGCGCCCGCACGGCCTTGAGCCCGGCGAAGGTGACGCGATAAGGGCGCCCCTGGCGAGAGAGGATCAGGCGTTTGGTTTTGAGCTTGGTGAAAACGGCCAGCGAGCAGTCGGCCAGGCCGAGCCCTTCGCGGGTGTAGCATTCAACGTGGGTGACGCGACCGGCGTCGTTGCGGGTGAAGGCGATATAGCCACCTTTGGCCAACACGTGCAGCACGCGTTGTTCCGCTTTGGAAATGTTCATGTTGGGAGATCCTGTAATAACCCCAGATACGCGCATCCCCGCGCAAACACGCGTCGGATACGTCAGAGTCCCTCGCCATGCGGCAAGGAAGCGACTATCGGGTGGTTACAATCTCCAACATACAGGCCTCGGGCAGTGAAAAACGCCAGGGCGGCGTTTAAGCGCAGTTAATGTAGCCAATGGCCGGTTGGCTGTCAATTTGCCGGCGACGCGGGCCGCCGGCGAAAGGCCAATCAGAAAGGCTTGGTCGGCAGGTATTTGCCGTCCATGGTGATCACCGCGCGTTCGCCACCGTCCGGATCGGCGACCTTCTTGATATCCAGCTTGAAGTTGATGGCGCTGATGATGCCGTCGCCAAACTGCTCGTGCACCAGCGCTTTCAGCGTGGAGCCGTAGACCTGCAGCATTTCATAGAAACGATAAATGGTCGGGTCGGTCGGCACGCCGCCGGGAATGCTGCCGCGCAGCGGGATGGTTTGCAGCAGTTGCACCGCTTCTTCATCCAGCCCCAGTTTGGCCGCCACGGTGCGCGCTGCCGGTTCCGGCAGCGCATGCTGCCCCAGCAGGGCGGCGGTGACAAACGCCAGGCTGAGGCCGGTGCCCTCGGCCAGCGCTTCGAACGTCAGGTTATGGCGGATCTTGGCGGCCATGATGGTGTCGGTGAGCGCTTCGCGCGGGGCGGCGTTATGCAGAGAGTGTGTCATATTGGCTCCTTTTGTTGGCTTAAAAACGGGCGATCGCCGGCGTGGCGGTCACCTCGGGATGGGTGGCGAGCGGCACGAAGCGGCGGGTTTCGCCGTCCAGCGCCTCGATAGCGCCGCTGGCGATGTCATAGACCCAGCCGTGCAGCGTCAGGCGGCCCTGATCCAGCGCCAGGGCGACGGAAGGGTGCGTTTTGATGTTGTTGAGTTGGGCGATGACGTTCTCGCGCACCATCGACGCGACCCGCGCTTCGTCGGAGGCATGCGGATAAGCCTGATTGACCGCCTTGGCGGAATCGGCGTAACGCAGCCAGCCGGCGACCGTCGGCAGGTGATCCAGACACTGACAGGTGGCGATGGCGGTCATCGCGCCGCAGTCGGAATGGCCGCAGATCACGATATCTTCCACGCCCAGCGCGGCGACCGCGTACTCGACCGAGGCGGTCACCCCGCCGGGTTCGGGGCCGAAAGAAGGCACGATGTTACCGGCATTGCGGATCACGAACAGATCGCCCGGCTCACGCTGGGTGACCAGCTCGGGCACCAGGCGGCTGTCGGAACACGAGATAAACAGCGTACGCGGATTTTGGCGGGTCGCCAGCCGCTGAAACAGCGCCGTGCGTTCAACAAAGGCTTCGCGCTGGAACTTCAGGAAGCCCTCAATCACCTCTTTCATTGTTTTTCTCCCTGGGGGGTAAGCGATGACGGCATGATGAACGCTTCTGGCTATAGGATCTAAGACCCATTTATAATGATGGCTATAGGTATTACTAATAGTTGGGGCGCTATGCTGCTGCGACATATCCGTTATTTTCTGGCCGTGGCCGAACAGGGCAATTTCACCCGTGCCGCCGAAGCGCTGCACGTCTCGCAACCGACCTTGTCGCAGCAGATCAAACAGCTGGAGGATGCGCTGGGAGCGCCGCTGTTCGATCGCAGCGGCAGAAGGGTGCAGCTGACCGACGCCGGTGAGGCCTGGATGCGCTATGCGCGCCTGGCGCTGCAGGATCTGGACGCCGGCGCGCGGGCGATCCATGACGTGGCGACGCTGGCGCGCGGCCATTTGCGGCTGGCGATGACGCCGACGTTCACCGCCTATCTGGTGGGGCCGACGATCGATGCGTTCTACCGCCGCTATCCGGGGATTACGCTGAGCATTGAGGAGATGGCGCAAGAGCGGATCGAGGCGCTGTTGGCGCAGGATCGGCTGGATCTGGGCATCGCCTTTGAGATGGCGCAGTCGGCGGAGGTGGAAGCGACGCCGTTGTTCAGTGAGACGCTGGAGCTGATGGTCGGCGCCGATCATCCCCTGGTGGCGCGGCGTCGGCCGCTGACGCTGGCGGAGTGGCGACATCTGCCGCTGGCCTTGCTGAGCGGCGACTTCGCCACGCGTCAGTTTATCGATCGCTACTGCACACAGTTGGGGTTTCGGCCGCTGGTGGCGGTGGAGGCCAATGCGCTGGGCGCTATCGTCGAGATCGTGCGGCGGGGGCAGCTCGCCACGCTGTTGCCGGCCGCCATTGCGCGCGAGAACCGGCAGTTGAAAAAAGTGGCGCTGGCCAACGCCATGCCGGCCCGGCAGGCGGTGTTGCTGCAGCGCCAAGGCGCTTACCGCAGCGCCGCCGCGCAGGCGTTTATCGCCGTATTGCAGCAACAGGGCGTTACGCCAACGCCCCCCAGCGCTGCGTCATCCCCAGCAGATGCACCAGCCCGAAGCCGAGGCAAATCAGCGAGCTGACGATGATAAAGCGTTGGCTGCGACCGGTGTCGCGCAGGGCGAAAGGGCCGGCGACGCCGCGCAGCAGGTAGATAAAGGTGATGATAAACAGCGCGGGCCGCAGCAGCGGCAGCGGCGCGATCAGCCCGGCGCCGGACAGTGCGTACAGCGCCCAAATAAACAGCACCAGCGCGATACCGGCGGTGACGACGGCAGGGAACTTTTTACCCGCTTCCGCCGCCTTAATGAAGCGATCGCCGGCGCCGCACAGCCGATAGCCGCGCGGCCCGGCGGCGATCACCCAAATATGCAGCAGGGCGGCGATGGCGCTCAGCGCAGCGCCGATCAGCAGCGCGGGGTTATAGAGGTGTGGCATGGTTCAGCATCCTTGTCCTAAATCAGTCTGGCATCAAGCTTAGACCAGAATGGGTAAGTCAGGCCCGGGGGAGCTCAACGGCCGACATTTGCAGCGTGTCTTCAGGCACCACGCGGGCCTGCGCATCGATAAATGCCAGCTGCACCGGCAGCCCGCTGTGTTTATCCACCAGTTGAACGTGGGGGGTGTCATGCAGAATATGCCGGTGGCCCCATGCCATCAGCGCAACCAGGATGGGCCCCAGGCTGCGTCCCTTGTCCGTCAAGACATATTCATGTCGCTCACGCTCGCCCGGCTCCCGGTAAGCGCGTTTGGCCAACAGTTCTTGTTCTACCATGGCATTCAGACGGTTGCTCAACGCCTGGCGCGAAGCGCCGATATTCTCGCGCAGCTCTTCAAAACGGCGAACGCCGTAGAATGATTCGCGCAGGATCAGCAACGTCCAGCGATCGCCAAGCAGGTCCGCGGCCTGCGCCAGCCCGCACAGGGCAAGAGAAACGGTAGGGAGATCGGGAGATTTTGACATGGGCATTTTCCTTCGCTAGTCTAAGTCTTGTTTTTAGACCTATCTATATTCAAGGAGAGTATAATGCCATTTGTTAATGTGCAAACGGTGAAAGGCATGCTGGATGAACGGCAAAAAAGCGAATTGCTGTCCCGCATTACCGATCTGTTGGTGGAGATAGAAGGGCGAGGCGATCCGGCGTTCAGACAGTCGGTTTGGGTCAGAATCGATGAACATGCGCCCGAACAATGGAGCCTGGGCGGTGTGCAGCCGACGGCGGCGATGATTGCCGCGAAGTTCCCGCCGCGTTAATTCAACTATGCCGCCTGCGAAAAGGATAGGATGCCGCAGGCGCTCAAAATGTCACCGAAACTTCCCGCGATCTCTGTACCCCGTTGTGGCATAATGCGCGCCAAATCACATTCCCTATGTATAAAGAGCGAGCGCTGTGTTAAGCACTAACAACATCACCATGCAGTTCGGCAGCAAGCCGTTGTTTGAAAACATCTCTGTCAAATTCGGCGGCGGCAACCGTTACGGCCTGATCGGCGCTAACGGCTGCGGCAAGTCCACCTTTATGAAAATCCTCGGCGGCGATCTGGCGCCGAGCGGCGGCAACGTGTTCCTCGATCCGAACGAGCGCCTGGGTAAACTGCGTCAGGATCAGTTCGCCTTCGAGCAGTACAGCGTGCTGGACACCGTGATCATGGGCCACACCGAACTGTGGGCGGTGAAGGAAGAGCGCGACCGCATCTACGCCATGGCGGAGATGAGCGAAGAAGACGGCTATAAAGTGGCCGATCTGGAAGTGGCCTACGGCGAAATGGACGGCTACAGCGCCGAAGCGCGCGCCGGCGAACTGTTGCTCGGCGTGGGTATTCCGGTGGAGCAGCACTACGGCCCGATGAGCGAAATCGCGCCGGGCTGGAAGCTGCGCGTGTTGCTGGCGCAGGCGCTGTTCTCCGATCCGGAAATCCTGCTGCTCGACGAACCGACCAACAACCTGGACATCGACACCATTCGCTGGCTGGAAAACGTGCTCAACGAGCGCAACAGCACCATGATCATCATTTCGCACGACCGTCACTTCCTGAACATGGTCTGCACCCACATGGCGGATCTGGACTACGGCGAACTGCGCGTTTATCCGGGCAACTACGACGAATACATGACCGCCGCCACCCAGGCGCGCGAGCGTCTGCTGGCGGACAACGCCAAGAAGAAGGCGCAGATCAGCGAGCTGCAATCGTTCGTCAGCCGCTTCAGCGCCAACGCCTCCAAATCCAAGCAGGCCACTTCCCGCGCCCGCCAGATCGACAAGATCCAACTGGAAGAGGTGAAAGCCTCCAGCCGCCAGAACCCGTTCATCCGCTTCGAGCAGGACAAGAAGCTGTTCCGTAACGCGCTGGAAGTGGAAGCGCTCACCAAGGGCTTCGACGAAGGCCCGCTGTTCAGCAAGCTGAACCTGATGGTGGAAGTGGGCGAGAAGGTCGCGGTGCTGGGCGCCAACGGCATCGGTAAAACCACCCTGCTGAAAACGCTGGTGGGCGACGCGCAGCCGGACAGCGGCACCGTCAAGTGGTCAGAAAACGCCCGTATCGGTTACTACGCGCAGGATCACGAATACGAGTTCGACGACACCCTGAGCGTGTTCGACTGGATGAGCCAGTGGAAGCAGGAAAAAGACGACGAGCAGGCGGTGCGCAGCGTGCTGGGCCGTCTGCTGTTCAGCCAGGACGACATCAAGAAGAAAGTGAAGGTGCTGTCCGGTGGTGAGAAGGGCCGCATGCTGTTCGGCAAGCTGATGATGCAGCGCCCGAATATTCTGGTGATGGACGAACCGACCAACCACCTGGATATGGAATCCATCGAATCGCTGAACATGGCGCTGGAGATGTACGAAGGCACGCTGATCTTCGTCTCCCACGACCGTGAGTTCGTCAGCTCGCTGGCGACGCGCATTCTGGAAATCACCCCGAACAAGGTGATCGACTTTACCGGCAACTACGAAGACTATCTGCGCAGCCAGGGTATCGTGTAACCCTCGCGGCAACGCATCAGGGCGGGAATTATCCCGCCCTTTTTTTATCCGTCATTCCCCTCCGCACACCTCGCAGTGCGGATCCTTCGGCAGCTTCATCTCGCGGAACTGCATGCTCATTGCATCGAACATCAACAGCTTGCCGCGCAGCGGCTGACCGTAGTCGGCCAGCAGCTTGATGGCTTCCATCGCCTGCAGAGTGCCGATGGTGCCGACCAGCGGCGCCATCACGCCCGCTTCGACGCAGGTGAGGGCGCTGTCGCCGAACAGCCGGCTCAGGCAGCGGTAGCAGGGCTCGCCCGGCTGATAGGTGAACACGCTGAGCTGGCCTTCCATGCGGATCGCCGCGCCGGAAACCAGCGGTTTGCGCTGCGCGTGGCACAGGCGGTTCAGCGCGTCGCGCGCCGCCACGTTGTCGGTGCAGTCCAGCACCAGATCGCAGGCGGCGATCTCTGCCGCGACCGCGTCATCTTCCAGACGGCCGTCGATGGCATCGATGCGGATATGCGGATTGATGGCGCTCAGCTCCTGCCTGGCGGAGCTGACTTTGCTCTGGCCGATGCGATCGTCGCGGTGCAGGATCTGGCGCTGCAGATTGGAGAGCGAGACGGTGTCGAAATCCACCAGCACCAGATGGCCGACGCCGGCCGCCGCCAGATAAGGCGCGGCGGCGCAGCCCAGCCCGCCCAGCCCGGCGATCAGCACGCGGGCGGCCTTCAGCTTCTCCTGGCCGTCGAAGTCAAAGCCGCGCAGCACGATCTGACGGTTGTAGCGCAGCGCTTCGGCGTCGGTCAATTCCGGCAGCATGCTCAGCTCCTCAGCAGGGCGTTGAACGGCTCGATCTCCACCGTTTCGCCTACCGCCACCGAACCGCGTTCGCGCTCCAGCACGATGAAACAGTTGCCCTGGCTGTAGGAGCTGAAGACGTGCGAGCCCTGGTGGCCGGTGGTGCTGACTTCCAGTTCGCCCGCTGCGTTGCTGCTGAACACGCCGCGCTGAAAATCGAGGCGGCCCGGCGATTTCTTCAGCGGCGTCAGCGCCCGCGCGCGCAGGCGCGGCGGCAGGCGCCAGTCGCTGTGGCCGGCCAGCTTCGCCAGCAGCGGTTGCACCAGCTGGTAGAAGGTCAGGGCGGCGGAAACCGGGTTGCCCGGCAGGCCGCAGAACCAGGCGTGGCCCAGTTTGCCGAAGGCGAACGGTTTGCCGGGTTTGATCGCCAGCTTCCAGAAGCTGACCTGCCCCAGTTCGTCGAGCATCTGTTTGGTGTAGTCGGCTTCGCCGACCGAGACGCCGCCGCTGCTGATCACCACGTCGGCCTGGCTGTCCGCTTGTTCGAAGGCGGCGCGCAGCGCATTGCGATCGTCGCGGATAATGCCGAGATCGAGCACTTCACAGCCCAGCTGCTCCAGCATCAGGCGCACTGCGAAACGATTGGTGTCGTAGATCTGGCCTGCCTGCAGCGGCTGGCCGACCGGCTGCAGTTCGTCGCCGGTGGAGAACACCGCCACCTTCAGCTTACGCATCACCTGCACTTCGGCGACCCCGAGCGAAGCCAGCAGCGGCAGCTGCGCGGCGCCCAGCCTCACGCCGGCCGGCAACACGCTGGCGCCTTGGCGAATGTCTTCACCCGCCAGACGGATATTCTGGCCGGCTTCTACCGGGGCGGTAAAACGCACGCCCTGGTCGCTCACTTCGGCCTGCTCCTGCATAACAACCGCTTCCGCCCCGGCCGGGATCGGCGCGCCGGTCATGATGCGCACGCAGCTGTTGGCCGGCCATTGGCCGTCGAACGGCGCGCCGGCGAAGGCTTTCCCGGCGACCGGCAATGGCGCCTTGGCCGCCAGATCGGCGAGGCGTACCGCATAGCCGTCCATCGCCGAGTTGGCGAACGGCGGCACGTCGAGCGGTGAGACCACCGGCGCGGCGGTGATGCGGCCGGCGGCGGCGGTCAGCGCGACGGATTCGGTTTGTTGCAGCGGTGCGATCTGCCCGAGCATTTTTTCCAGCGCTTGCTCCAGGGAGATGAGATCGGAAGTATGGCAATGATCCATAAGGGGAACTCCGTAATCAGGGTGCGCAATGATAGCGACAAAGTGCGGCTATTATGGCAGAGAACGCCGGGGGGGAGAACGGGTTATGCCCGCCATCTTTCGCACTGCGCCGGAAGCGCGAACGGGTATAAACTGCCTAAAACACAGGAGGATCATGATGCATAAACAGGTTATCGAGTTCTGGTTCGACGAGATCGAACCGGTGATGTGGTTCAAAAAGGACGATGATTTCGATCGTCTGCTGCATAGCCGCTTCGGCGAAATCTGGCGGGCGGCGGCGGCGGGGGAACTGGCGCACTGGCGCGACACCATCGAAGGGCGCCTGGCGGAGGTGATCGTGCTCGATCAGTTCAGCCGCAACCTGTTTCGCGGCACGCCGCAGTCGTTCGCCTGCGACGGCATGGCGCTGGTCCTGGCGCAGGAGGCGATCCGCAGCGGCGAGTGCGAACGGCTGAGCCGTGAGCAGCGCGGCTTCCTTTATCTGCCGTTCATGCATTCGGAATCGCCGCTGATCCACCAGCAGGCGCTGGTGTTATATACCGAGCTTAATAACGGCGACCAGCTGGAGTTCGAGCTACGGCATAAGGCGATCATCGATCGTTTCGGCCGCTACCCGCATCGCAACGCAATATTGGGGCGCATCAGCACGCCGGAAGAAGAGGCCTTTTTACGGCAGCCCGGCTCGGGTTTTTAATCGTCGGATCATCTGCGCCCGGCCGGGGAAAAAACAGCAGGCCGGGCGCCACAATAAGCGTGACTCAGCGCGAACGTTTATTTCATTACGCCATGCCGCTATTTCCTCTCGCGAAATTACCAATAATCCCAGCCGCACTGTCAGCGGTTTGCCGCTTTTTATAACCTGCTGTTTTTATTCCAATAAGCTATTTCAAGGTGCGAAATGGTCTAAGCGCGCTACGCTAAAAGCGGGACGTGGACGTTATGCTGTACTTCCACTGTAGGACTAAATAGAGTCGAAAAAGACTGAATAATAATGATACCGCGCTCAGCTTATTCGCTGCGCAACGGCGGGATTAACACAGGGTGTCAGGCAAATGAGCAAACCAGTGATTGCCATTCATGGCGGCGCGGGCGCAATTACCCGGGCGGCGCTGAGTGCGGAAAAAGAACGGCAGTATATCCAGGCGCTGTCCGAGATCGTGGCCGCCGGGCAGGCGGTACTGGCGCAGGGCGGCAGCGCGCTGGACGCGGTGACCGAAGCGGTGCGGCTGCTGGAGGAATGCCCGCTGTTCAACGCCGGCAAAGGCTCGGTGTTTACCCATCAGGGCACCCACGAACTGGACGCCTGCGTGATGGACGGCCGCACCTGCGACGCCGGCGCTGTCGCCGGCGTCAGCCATATCCGCAACCCGGTGCTGGCGGCGCGCGCGGTGCTGGAAAACAGTGAGCACGTGCTGTTTGCCGCCGAAGGCGCCGAGAAGTTTGCCGCCGCCCACGGCCTGGAAATGGTTACTCCCGACTTCTTCTTTACCCAGGAACGCTTTGATCAGTTGCACCGTGCCCAGGCGGAGCAGGGGCGGGTCTTGCTCGATCACGACGGCGCGGCGCAGGCCGGCGAACCGCTCGATCCCGATCGCAAATTCGGCACCGTCGGCGCGGTGGCACTGGATGCGCTGGGCAACCTTGCCGCCGCCACTTCCACCGGTGGCATGACCAACAAGCAGGCCGGGCGGGTAGGCGACACGCCGATCATCGGCGCCGGTTGCTATGCCAACAACGCCACGGTGGCGGTCTCCAGCACCGGCACCGGCGAAATCTTCATGCGCGGCGTGGCGGCCTATGACGTCTCCGCCCTGATCGAATACGGCGGCCTCAGCCTGCAAGAGGCCAGCGATCGGGTGGTGATGGAGAAGCTGCCGGCGCTGGGCGGCAGCGGCGGCATGATCGCCGTCGATCGCCACGGCAATATCGCGCTGCCGTTCAACAGCGAGGGGATGTACCGCGGTTTTGGCTATGTCGGCGATGCGCCGTCCGTCGGGATTTATCGCTAAGCGTTCACCGGGAGGGTGTATGACCGACGTTTCATTCCGGCCCGCCGGCGACGGGTTGTCATTGCCGCCGCAGCGTGTGCTGTCGGTGCGCGATCTGAGCATCAGTTTTCCTCAATCGGAAGGTGCCGTGGAAGCGGTGCGCAACCTGTCGTTCGAGCTCGATCGCGGCGAGACGCTGGCGATCGTCGGTGAGTCCGGCTCCGGCAAATCGGTGACTTCACTAGGGCTGATGCGGCTGGTGGAGCAGGGCGGCGGGCGCATCGTCGGCGGCGCCATGACGCTGCGCCGGCGCGACGGCGCGCTGCTCGATCTGGCGCGCGCCTCGCAGAGCACGCTGCGCACGGTGCGCGGCGCCGACATGGCGATGATCTTCCAGGAGCCGATGACCTCGCTCAACCCGGTGTTTCCGGTCGGCGAGCAGATCGCCGAATCGCTGCGTTTGCATCAGGGCATGGATCACCGCAGCGCGCGCCAGGAGGCGCTGCGCATGCTCGATCTGGTGCGTATTCCGGAGGCTAAAGAGGTGTTGGGGCGCTACCCGCACCAGCTTTCCGGCGGCATGCGCCAGCGGGTGATGATCGCCATGGCGCTCTCCTGCAAGCCGGCGCTGTTGATCGCCGATGAGCCCACCACCGCCCTCGACGTCACCATTCAGGCGCAGATCCTGCAGCTGATCCGCGTGCTGCAACAGGAGATGCAGATGGGGGTGATCTTCATCACTCACGACATGGGCGTGGTGGCGGAGATCGCTGACCGGGTGCTGGTGATGCGCCGCGGTGAGCAGGTGGAACAAAATCGGGTGCGAGAGCTGTTTGCCACGCCGCAGCAGGCCTATACCCGGGCGCTGTTGGCGGCGGTGCCGAAGCTGGGGGCGATGGCCGATCGGCCGCTGCCGGCAAAGTTTCCACTGCCGGGTGACGAGGGCGATGAAGCGCCGCAGGATACCGTGCCGCCAGGCGCCGCGCCGATCCTGCGGGTGGAGCATCTGGTCACGCGTTTTGATCTGCGCGGCGGGCTGTTCAATCGGGTCACTCGCCGGGTGCACGCGGTGGAAAACGTCAGTTTCGATCTTTACCCCGGCGAGACGCTGGGGCTGGTGGGCGAGTCCGGCTGCGGCAAGTCCACCACCGGGCGCTCTTTGCTGAAGCTGGTGGACAGCCAAAGCGGCACCATTACCTTCGCCGGGCGGCGAATCGATCGGTTGAAGGGATCGGCGCTGCAGCACCTGCGGCGCGATATTCAGTTCATTTTTCAAGATCCTTACGCCTCGCTCGATCCGCGCCTGACGGTCGGTTTCTCCATCATGGAGCCGCTGCTGGTGCACAACGTGATGCGCGGCCGCGAGGCGGAACGGCGGGTGGCCTGGCTGCTGGAACGCGTCGGCCTGTTGCCGGAACATGCGCGCTGCTACCCGCACGAATTTTCCGGCGGCCAGCGCCAGCGCATCTGTATCGCGCGCGCGCTGGCGCTGAACCCGAAAGTGGTGATCGCCGACGAGGCGGTCTCGGCGCTGGACGTGTCGATTCAGGCGCAGATCGTCAATCTGTTGCTCGATCTGCAGCGCGAATTCGGCATCGCTTTTTTGTTCATTTCGCACGACATGGCGGTGGTGGAGCGCATCAGCCACCGGGTGGCGGTGATGTATCTCGGGCAGATCGTCGAGATCGGCCCGCGGCAGGCGGTGTTCGACAATCCGCAGCATCCCTACACCCGCAAGCTGATGGCGGCGGTGCCGGTGGCCGATCCCGCTCATGCCCACAAACGGCAGCCGCTGCCGGCCGATGAGATCCCCAGCCCGGTGCGCGCGCTGGGCGATGAACCCGTTACCGCACCGCTGGTGCAGGTTGGCGCCGGGCACTTTGTCGCCCGCCACCCGATCGCCGGTGCTTTTTAAAGACCTCAGGAGAGACAAGCGACATGAAGCACACATTCAAACGCAATGCGCTGTTGGCCGCCGTACTGCTGGCGGCGGGAACCGGCCCGGTCTGGGCGGCGAAGGACGCGGTGATCGCCGTGGCCTCCAACTTCACCACCCTCGATCCTTACGACGCCAACGACACGCTGTCGCAGGCGGTGGCCAAGTCTTTCTATCAGGGGCTGTTCGGCTTTGATAAGGACATGAAGCTGGTGAACGTACTGGCGGACAGCTATGAGGTCAGCAAAGACGGCCTGACCTATACCGTCAAACTGCGCCAGGGCATTAAATTCCACGACGGCACCGCGTTCAACGCCGAGGCGGTGAAGGTCAACCTCGATCGCGCCAGCAACCCGGACAGCCACCTCAAGCGCTACAACCTGTTCAAGATGATCGACAAAACCGAGGCGGTGGACGCCAATACGGTGAAAATCGTGCTGAAGGCGCCGTTCTCGGCGTTCGTCAACAATCTGGCGCACCCGGCTGCGGCGATCATCTCGCCGGCGGCGCTGAAGCAATACGGCAAGGAGATCGGTTTCCATCCGGTCGGCACCGGGCCGTATCAGTTCGTGACCTGGAACCAGACTGATTTCGTCAAGGTGAAGAAGTTCGATGGCTACTGGCAACCGGGGCTGCCGAAGCTCGACAGCATCACCTGGCGCCCGGTGGTGGATAACAACACCCGCGCGGCGATGTTGCAGACCGGCGAGGCGACCTTCGCCTTCCCGATCCCTTACGAGCAGGCCAAGGTGCTGGAAGGCAACGCCAAGCTGGACGTGGTGGCCGCGCCGTCGATCCTGCAGCGTTACATCAGCATGAACGTCACCCAAAAGCCGTTCGATAACCCGAAGGTGCGTCAGGCGCTGAACTACGCCATCAACAAGGACGCGCTGATCAAGGTAGCGTTCGCCGGCTACGCGGTGCCGGCGGAAGGGCCGGTGCCGCCGGCGATCGACTTCGCCGCCCGCTATAAGCCGTGGCCGTACGATCCGGCCAAGGCGCGCGAGCTGCTGAAAGAGGCCGGCTACCCGAACGGCTTCACCACCACGCTGTGGTCGTCCCACAACCACAGCACCGCGCAGAAAGTGCTGCAGTTCACCCAACAGCAGCTGGCGCAGGTGGGGGTGAAAGTGACGGTGACGGCGATGGATGCCGGGCAGCGCGCGGCGCAGGTGGAGAGCGTCGGGGTGAAAGACACCGGCGTGCGGCTGTTCTACACCGGCTGGTCGGCCTCGACCGGGGAAGCCGACTGGGCGCTGTCGCCGCTGTTCTCCACCCAGGCGGCGCCGCCGAAGCAGTTCAACACCGCGTTCTACAGCAACCCGCAGGTGGACAAGGATCTGACCGACGCGCTGGCGACCACCGATCGCGCCGAGAAGCAGAAATTGTATCAGGACGCGCAGGATCGCATCTGGGCCGACGCGCCCTGGATCTTCCTGGCGACCGAACGTCTGTTGTCGGCCAACAGCAAACAGCTGAGCGGCTTCTACGTGATGCCGGATACCTCGTTCAACTTTGATAACGCCGATCTGAAATAAGGCGCCCATCCCCGCCCGTGGCCACGCGGCTGCGGGCGGGGGAAGGAATGAGATGCTCAATTATTTTCTGAAACGACTGCTGGGCCTGATCCCGACGCTGCTGATCGTGGCGGTGCTGGTGTTCCTGTTCGTCCACCTGCTGCCGGGCGATCCGGCGCGGCTGGCGGCGGGGCCGGAGGCCGACGAGGCGGTGGTGCAGCTGGTGCGCAAGGATTTGGGGCTGGATAAGCCGCTGCCGCAGCAGTTCGCGCACTTTTTCGTCAACGCGCTGCGGGGCGACTTCGGCATCTCGATGGTGTCCAAGCGCCCGGTGAGCGAAGAGATCGCCTCGCGCTTTCTGCCGACCTTCTGGCTGACCGTCACCAGCATGCTGTGGGCGGTGGCGTTCGGTCTGGCGATCGGCGTGGTGTCGGCGGTGTGGCGTAACCGTTGGCCGGATCATCTCGGCATGACGCTGGCGGTATCGGGGATCTCGTTCCCGGCCTTTGCGCTCGGCATGCTGCTGATGCAGGTGTTCTCGGTCGAGCTGGGGTGGCTGCCGACGGTGGGCGCCGACAGCTGGCGGCACTACATTCTGCCTTCGGTAACCCTGGGGGCGGCGGTGGCGGCGGTGATGGCGCGCTTCACCCGCGCTTCGTTCGTCGAGGTGCTGCAGGAGGACTACATGCGCACCGCCCGCGCCAAGGGCGTGCGGGAAAGCGTGGTGGTGATGAAACACGGCCTGCGCAACGCGATGATCCCGGTGGTGACCATGATGGGGCTGCAGTTCGGCTTCCTGCTCGGCGGTTCGATCGTGGTGGAGAAGGTGTTCAACTGGCCGGGGCTGGGGCGCTTGCTGGTGGACTCGGTGGAGATGCGCGATTACCCGGTGATCCAGGCCGAGGTGCTGCTGTTCTCGCTGGAGTTCATCCTGATCAACCTGCTGGTGGATATGCTGTACGCGGCGATCAACCCGGCGATTCGTTACCAATGAGGATGCGGCATGATTAAGCATTGGCGGCGTAACGCTGCACTGAAGGCGATGCCGCTTATCGACCCTGACGCGGTACGCACGCCGTGGGGCGAGTTTTGGCGGCGTTTTCGCCGCCAGCGGGCGGCGCTGGTCGCCGGTCTGTTGGTGCTGCTGCTGATCGCGGCGGCGCTGCTGGCGCCTTATCTGGCACCGTTCGATGCGGAAAACTATTTCGATTACGACCGGCTGAACGAAGGGCCTTCGCTGATGCACTGGCTGGGTGTCGATTCCCTCGGGCGCGATATCTTCAGCCGCATCCTCATGGGCACGCGCATTTCGCTGGCGGCCGGGGTGTTCTCAGTGCTGGCGGGCGGGGCGATCGGCACCTTGCTGGGGCTGCTGGCCGGCTACTATGAGGGCTGGTGGGATCGCCTTACCATGCGCGTCTGCGACGTGCTGTTCGCGTTTCCCGGCATTCTGCTGGCGATCGGCGTGGTGGCGATCATGGGCAGCGGCATGGCCAACGTGATCGTCGCGGTGGCGATCTTCAGCATTCCGGCCTTTGCTCGCCTGGTGCGCGGCAACACGCTGGTGCTGAAGCACCTGACCTATATCGAGTCGGCGCGCAGCATCGGCGCCTCGGACTGGACCATCATCCTGCGGCACATTCTGCCGGGTACGTTGTCGTCGATCGTAGTCTATTTCACCCTGCGCATCGGCACCTCGATCATCACCGCCGCCAGCCTGTCGTTTCTGGGCCTGGGCGCCCAGCCGCCGACGCCGGAGTGGGGGGCGATGCTCAACGAGGCGCGCGCCGATATGGTGATCGCGCCGCACGTGGCGATTTTCCCCAGCCTGGCGATATTCATCACCGTGCTGGCGTTCAACCTGTTGGGCGACGGATTGCGCGACGCGCTCGATCCGAAGCTGAAGGGGTGAGGGTATCGCTGAATTGGCATACCCCTGTTTCACGAGTACAATTGATGAAAATTTGAGCCGTGTATATTACAGGGATGAGGAATGGATATGGCAAATAACAATGTGACGAAAAAGACAGTCAACGTAACCATCGATCGCGATCTTTTCCAGCGCGCAAAATCCCTGGGCGTCAATGAGTCATCCGTATTGACAGACGCATTGAGCGTTCGTGTCAGGGACATTGAGATTCAACAGTGGCGCGAGCAAAATCGCGCGGCGTTAGAAGAACTTAATCGTATCACTGAAGAAAATGGTTTGTTGTCTGATGAATATCGGACATTTTGAATATGCAGTTTACCGTATATGACAATACGTATCCGGCATCAGCCTATCCCTACTTACTGGACGTTCAAAGCGATCTTATTGATGTCCTCTCGACCCGGTTAATGATCCCTCTTTATGCTTTATGCTTTGGATAACGTCAGGGTTAAAATTTCTGCACGTTTATGCCCGGAGATTGAGGTAAACGGCGAAAAGTTTCTCGTTATGACGCATGAGATGGCTGCCGTACGTATTTCACAGCTCGGGAAGGCCGTTGGTAATGCCAATGAGCACAGGAATCAAATTAAAGCTGCCATCGATTTTTTGATTGATGGCTTTTGAAGAAATCCGGGCGGTTTAACCGCCCGGATTTTTTTATCAGCGGAACAGGTGCTCGGCGTGGAAGCGCAGGTGATCTTCCACGAAGGTGGCGATGGTGAAGTAGCTGTGATCGTACCCCGGCTGAATGCGCAGCGTCAGCGGCCAGTCGCGCTGGCGCGCCAGTTCGGCCAGCCGCGCCGGCTGCAGCTGATCGGCCAGGAACTGGTCGTCGTCGCCCTGATCGATAAGGACCGGCATTTTCTCCGCGCCGCTGGCCAGCAGATGGCAGCTGTCGTACTGCAGCCACTGGCTCTCGTCGCTGCCCAGATAGGCGGTGAAGGCCTTGCGGCCCCACGGCACCTGGCACGGGTTGACGATCGGCGCGAAGGCCGATACCGAACGGAAGCGCTGCGGATTGCGAAACGCCATCATCAGCGCGCCGTGGCCGCCCATCGAGTGGCCGAAGATCGACTGACGATCGCTGACGCTGAAGTGCTGTTCGATCAGCGCCGGCAGTTCGGCGCTGATGTAGTCGTACATGCGGAAGTGACGATCCCACGGCGCCTGGGTGGCGTTCAGGTAGAACCCGGCGCCCTGGCCCAGATCGTAGCCTTCATCGTTCGGCACCTCGTCGCCGCGCGGGCTGGTGTCCGGCATCACCAGCACCAGGCCCAGCTCGGCGGCGATGCGCTGCGCGCCGGCTTTCAACGTGAAGTTCTCGTCGTTGCAGGTCAGCCCCGACAGCCAGTACAGCACCGGCGGCGGGTTATCATCGCGCGGCGGCGGCAGGTAGATGCTGAATGTCATGTTGCAATTCAGGCTCTGCGCCGCGTGGCGATAACGCTGTTGCCAGCCGCCGAACATGCGGTGCTCTTCGAGAAGTTCCAATGACAACGTCATCTCTGCCTCCTGGCTTATTGGTCGAAGTGGATAACGGTGCGGATCGATTTGCCTTCGTGCATCAAATCGAACGCTTCGTTGATCTGCTCCAGCCCCATGGTGTGGGTGATAAAGTCGTTCAGCGCGAACTCGCCGTTCAGATAACGCTCGACGATGCCCGGCAGCTGTGAACGGCCCTTGACGCCGCCGAACGCCGAACCGCGCCAGACGCGGCCGGTGACCAGCTGGAACGGACGGGTGGAGATCTCTTCACCGGCGCCCGCGACGCCGATGATCACCGACTCGCCCCAGCCCTTGTGGCAGCATTCCAGCGCGGAGCGCATCACGTTGACGTTGCCGATGCACTCGAAGGAGAAATCGACGCCGCCGTCGGTCAGCTCGACGATCACCTCCTGAATCGGTTTGTCATAGTCTTTCGGGTTGATCAGATCGGTGGCCCCCAGCTTGCGCGCCAGATCGAACTTGCTGGTGTTGATGTCGATGCCGATGATGCGGCCCGCGCCGGCCATCTGCGCGCCGATGATCGCCGACAGGCCGATGCCGCCCAGGCCGAAGATCGCCACGGTATCGCCCGGCTGCACCTTGGCGGTGTTGATCACCGCGCCCATGCCGGTGGTGACGCCGCAGCCCAGCAGGCACACCTCTTCCAGCGGCGCTTCCTTGTTGATTTTCGCCAGTGAAATCTCCGGCACCACGGTGTATTCGGAGAAGGTGGACGTGCCCATGTAGTGGAAGATCGGCTTGCCGTCCTTGAAGAAGCGGGTGGTGCCGTCCGGCATCAGCCCTTTACCCTGAGTGGCGCGGATCGCCTGGCACAGGTTGGTCTTGCCGGATTTACAGAATTTGCACTCGCCGCACTCCGGGGTGTAGAGCGGGATCACGTGGTCGCCGACCGCCACGCTGGTGACGCCTTCACCGACCGCTTCCACCACGCCGCCGCCCTCATGGCCGAGGATCGCCGGGAACACACCTTCCGGATCTTTGCCGGACAGGGTGTAGGCGTCGGTGTGACAAACGCCGGTGGCGACGATCCGCACCAGCACTTCGCCTTTTTGTGGTGGCATCAGATCGACTTCCTCAATCTTCAGCGGCTGGTTCGGGCCCCAGGCAACGGCGGCGCGGGTTTTGATCATCTCCATCATAGTCTCCTCAGTGGTTTTCTTTTAAATCAGGCGATATCGCTAACGTCTGATAAATCGTTGGGGGTGCTTTCATCAACAGCGGCGGTTTCCGTCTGTTCAATAATCAATTCTTTCAGCGCGCGCACGTTCGGCCCGAACGCGTCGCGGCGCCACAGCAGCCAGGTGGCGGTGTCGGCCACGTCCGGCGGCAGGGTGTGAACCCGGACCCGCTCATGGCCCGGCAGCAGGCTGAGCACCGAATGTGGGATCATCGCCAGCCCGGCGCCGCTGGCGACGCAGGCCAGCATGGCGTGATAGGACTGGATCTCCATGATCTGCCCCGGCCGCGCGCCTTCGCGCTTGAACCAGGCCTCCAGCCGCAGGCGGTAGGAGCAGCTGGCGCGAAAGGCGAACAGCGTCTCGCCGTTGGCGTCTTTGGCGCTGTGGATCGGCGCGTGATCGAGACAGGAGATCACCACCATATGTTCAGGATAGGCGATGCAGCCGTTCAGCTCGTCATAGGGCACCGGGCCGTCGACCAGCGCCGCCGCCAGCGTGCCGGCGCGCACCCGATCGGCGATTTCGCCGGAGGTGCCGGTGGTCAGCGACAGTGAAACCTGCGAGAAGCGCTGGTGATAAGCCGCCAGCAGCGAGGGCAGGCGGGTGGCGGCAGTGCTCTCCATCGAGCCGAGAGCGAAGTTGCCCGCCGGTTCGCCGGCATGGGTGATGCTCATCGCCTCGTCGCTCAGCGCCAGGATGCGATTGGCGTAGCACAGAAAGTTATGGCCCATCGGCGACAGGCGCAGGCGCTGTTTTTCGCGGATAAACAGATCGGCGCCCAGCTCCTGCTCGAGCTGGCGCAGCCGGGTGGTCAGATTCGACGGCACGCGGTGCAGCTGCTCGGCGGCGCGGGCGACCGAGCCGGTTTCCGCTACGCAGCAGAACATGCGAAGCTGGGTCAGATCCATAATGTTCTCGTTTCGTGATGAACTTGATTAGTATTATTCAGTTTTTGTGAGTTTAATACTGCGGCATGATACTGGCAACTTTCTTTTAACCTTTTGGATGCCGATATGGCTTTACGTATTGCCTTGAGCGGGTTTGCCGCGCTGATCGTGGCGATGGGCATCGGCCGCTTCGCTTTCACCCCTCAGGTGCCGCTGATGATCGCGGAACATCAGTTCAGCCTGACCGGTGCCGGGCTGGTGGCGGCGATCAACTATTTGGGCTACCTGTGCGGCGCCTACGACGCGATGCGCGCTACGCGCCACGTCGAGCGGCGCCTGTGGCTGGGCGTATGGGGCGCGATGGCGCTGACGCTGCTGTCGGCGTTGGCGCAGGATGAATGGACCCACGGCGCGCTGCGCTTCGTCATCGGCTGGGCCAGCGGCTGGGCGATGGTGCTGGTGGCGGCCTGGACCAACGAGCGGTTGGCGCACTACGGCCGGTCGGCGCTGAGCGCGGCGGTGTTCGCCGGGCCGGGCGCCGGCATCTTCCTCAGCGGCATGCTGGCGGTGGGCATCAACGCGCTGGGGCTGACGGCGGCGCAGGCCTGGCTGGTGTATGGCGGGCTGGCGCTGGTGCTGGTCGGGGGGATTAGCGCCTTTCTGCCGCGCAGCGGCGAGCTGCATCGCCCGGACGTGGCTCCGGAGCCGCTGCTGCTGACGCCGGCGCTCAAACGCCTGGTGTGGAGCTACAGCCTGGCCGGCTTCGGCTATATCCTGCCGGCGACCTTTTTGTCGCAGATGGCGGCGGCGCGTTTTCCCGACAGCCTGTTCGCACAGTTCGTCTGGCCGGTGTTCG
Source organism: Serratia sp. CY81684 (assembly GCF_052166595.1). Taxonomy (NCBI): domain Bacteria; kingdom Pseudomonadati; phylum Pseudomonadota; class Gammaproteobacteria; order Enterobacterales; family Yersiniaceae; genus Serratia; species Serratia sp. CY81684. The sequence continues at coordinate 633,669 of NZ_JBJNOO010000001.1, forward strand.
GCGGTGCGGCGGTGCTGGGGATTGTCATCGGCATTCTGACCCGCCATCGGCTGACCACCCAGACCCGGCTGGCGATCACGCTGTGGATACAGGCGCTCGGCGTACTGAGCGCCGAAGTGGTGCCGGGCGTGGCCGGCCTGGCGCTCGGGGCGTTGCTGACCGGCGGCGGTTTCCTCTGCGTGGTGCAGCTTGCTCTTCAGCACGGGCGTGAGCTGGCGCCGCGTCATGCGCGTTACATGGCCGGATTGCTGACCACCGGTTATGCGATCGGCCAACTGGTCGGGCCGATGCTGTCGGCGCTGTCGACCGCCTTGACCCATCGGCTGGAGCCGGCGCTGTATGTGGCGGTGGCGGCGCTGTTGGCGGCCGGAGGGCTGGTGGTGAATACCCCGGCGCGGCGGTTGGCGCAAAAAACGGCGACTCGGTGATTAAAATCCATACAAAACGCATGGAAACCCGCAGCCGGCCTGATTGTGCTAAATGCGAATATTTCACCTGCGGATGAAGCACTATCGCTGGATAATCGCCGCGCTCTCATCTACAGTGGGGGCAAAATCTTGACCGGGTTCACGTTATCCACCACGAAAACTCTGCCGTCACGAGAGCAAGCAATTCGCCGGCCGCACGCCCTATCGGGCCGCCGGCGGGTTCCGTCCGCAGGAGAACAAATACATGACATCATTAAGTAAAGAAGCCGCGCTGGTGCATGCGGCACTGGAAGAGCGTGGTCTGGAGACACCGCTGCGCGGGGAAGTGCTGGATCGCGAAACGCGCAAGCGTCGCATCAAAGAGCACATGACCGAAATCATGCAGCTGCTGAATCTCGATCTGTCCGATGACAGCCTGGCGGAAACGCCGCATCGCATCGCCAAAATGTATGTCGACGAGATCTTCTCCGGGCTGGACTACGCCAACTTCCCGAAAATCACCGTCATCGAGAACAAGATGAAGGTGGATGAGATGGTGACGGTGCGCGATATCACGCTGACCAGCACCTGTGAACACCACTTCGTGACCATCGACGGCAAGGCTACCGTGGCCTATATCCCGAAAGACTCGGTGATCGGCCTGTCGAAGATCAACCGCATCGTGCAGTTCTTCTCCCAGCGTCCGCAGGTGCAAGAGCGCCTGACCCAGCAGATCTTGGTGGCGCTGCAGACCCTGCTCGGTACCAATAACGTGGCGGTATCGATCGATGCGGTCCATTATTGTGTCAAGGCGCGCGGTATCCGCGACGCGACCAGCGCCACCACCACTACCTCGCTGGGGGGGCTGTTCAAGTCCAGCCAGAATACCCGCCAGGAGTTCCTGCGTGCGGTGCGTCATCACCAGGGGTGATGGCGTTGCGGGGCGACCCGCAAGACGACAACAGGCGCCTGCGGGCGCCTTTTTCATGAGCGGAAGACAGCGATAAAAAATGAACAGTCATCCTCTGCCGCGCATTGCCACGCTGGACTGCGTGCGCGGCATCGCCATCCTCGGCATTTTATTGCTGAACATCAGCGCCTTCGGCTTGCCGAAGGCCGCCTACCTCAATCCGGCCTATCTGGGGATGCCGTCATCGCGCGATGCCTGGACCTGGGCGCTGCTGGATCTCTTCGCCCAGGCCAAGTTCCTGGCGATGTTCGCGCTGCTGTTCGGCGCCGGGCTGCAAATGCTGCTGCGGCGCGGCAAAAGCTGGATCCGCGCGCGGCTGTCGTGGCTGGTGCTGTTCGGCCTCGCGCACGCCATCTTCCTGTGGGACGGCGACATTCTGCTGGCCTACGGGCTGATCGGCCTGGTGTGCTGGCGCATGATCCGCGAGGCCAAAGAAACCTTCCAACTGCTGAAAACCGGCGTGGTGCTGTACCTGATCGGTGTGGCGGTGCTGCTGCTGCTCGGTTTTGTCTCGCACGGTGAGCCGGGCAGCTTCTGGCAGCCGGGCGTGGCGGAGTTGCAGTACGAGAAGTTTTGGAAGCTGCAGGGCGGTTTCGAAGCCTGGCGCAGCCGCGCCGATCTGCTCTCGTCCAGCCTGCTGGCCATCGGCGCGCAGTATGGCTGGGAGTTGGCGGGGCTGATGCTGTTCGGCGCCGGGCTGATGCGCAGCGGCTGGCTGCGCGGCAGTTATTCCTCCGGCTATTACCTGCGGCAGGCGGCGTGGCTGTTGCCGCTTTCGGTGCTGATCCAACTGCCGGCGGTGGCGCTGCAATGGCAGGTGCACTGGGACTATCGCTGGAGCGGTTTCCTGCTGCAGGTGCCGCGCGAGCTGGGCGCGCCGCTGCAGGCGATGGGCTATCTGGCGCTGTGTTACGGTTTCTGGCCCGCGCTGTCGCGCCTGCCCATCGCCCGCTGGCTGAGCCAGGTGGGGCGTATGGCGTTAAGCAACTACCTGCTGCAAACGCTGATCTGCACCACGCTGTTTTATCGCTTTGGCCTCTATGAGCAGTTTGACCGGCTGCAGCTGTTGGCGTTTGTGCCGCTGGTCTGGTTGGTCAACCTGGTCTTTTCCGCACTGTGGCTGCGTTACTTCGAACAGGGGCCGATGGAATGGCTGTGGCGCAAATTGACGCAGATGGCCGCCGGCGAAGCGGAATCCAAAGCGCTGAAGTGAGCGCCCGTCGGCAGGTTAAAAAAATGTATGTAAACGTTTTCTTTCCTGTGACGTAATTCACGCAGAGCAGCGGGCCAATCGGGGTAGGATAGCGCCACCGGCCACTACCCCGATTTCAGGATCCCGCATGCCTCCAGTTCATCCGATCACCATTCGCGACGTGGCGAAACGCGCCGGGGTCTCCGTGGCGACCGTCTCCCGCGTGCTGAACCACAGCGCGCTGACCAGCAAAGAGACACGCGAGCAGGTGCTGCAGGCGGTGGCGGATCTGGGCTATCGCCCCAATGCCAACGCGCAGGCGTTGGCGACCCAAAGCAGCGATACGTTGGGCGTGGTGGTGATGGACGTCTCCGATCCGTTCTTCGGCGCGCTGGTGAAAGCGGTAGACACGGTGGCGCAGAAACACCACAAGTATCTGCTGATCGGCAACAGCTATCATCAGGCGGACAAAGAGCGCCACGCGATCGAAGTGCTGATCCGCCAGCGCTGTAACGCCCTGATTGTTCACGCCAAAGCCCTGAGCGACGCCGAGCTGATCGGTTTTCTGGAGCAGGTGCCGGGCATGGTGCTGATCAACCGGATTATCCCCGGCTATGAGCCGCGCTGCGTCGGGCTGGATAACGTCTGCGGCGCAGAAATGGCGATGCGTCTTTTGCTGTCGCAGGGCCACCGGCGCATCGGCTATCTGGGCTCCAATCACCCGATCGAAGACGGGCCGCTGCGCCAGCAGGGCTATGCGCAGGCGATGGCCGCCGCCGGGCTGGCCACGCCCGACAACTGGCGTGCCTACGGTTCGCCGGATCTGCAGGGCGGCGAGGCGGCGATGGTCGAACTGCTGGGGCGCAACTTACAGCTGAGCGCGGTGTTCGCCTACAACGACGCCATGGCCGCCGGCGCTATGGCGGTGCTGAAAGAAAACGGTATCACGGTGCCGCAGCATTTCTCGCTGATCGGCTTCGACGACATCCCCATCGCGCGTTACACCAGCCCCAAACTCACCACGGTGCGCTACCCGATCGTCTCGATGGCCACGCTGGCGACCGAGCTGGCATTGCAGGGCGCAGCAGGCCTGGCGGAGCCGCAGGCCGCTCATCTGTTCATGCCGACGCTGGTGCGGCGCCATTCTGTCGCTCCCTGGCAAAGTGAGGCGACGGTCACTCTCTGACGATTTAATCTTGTGTAACCGTTTTCAATCTGTGAGAAAATTCACAGAATATTAACATCGCGCCGTCTATGCTCTAGGCGTTTTCCGGCGCAAAGGCCCTTGCCGCTGCAACCTTTATCTCGCGCTGACACAGCATTTCTCGGAAATAACAAGATCCACGGACGACAGGTGTTGAGTGGAAATCGCCAGGCCTGGGGTGTACGCACTGCCGGTGACCATTGGCTCAAAGACGAGTAATACCCTACACAGAACCGGAGACTGACAATGAATAAGAAGGTTTTCACCCTGGCCGCCATGGCCGCTGCCATGATGTTTGGCGCCGCAGCCCATGCTGATACCCGTATTGGCGTCACGATTTACAAATACGACGACAACTTCATGTCGGTGGTGCGCAAGGCGATCGAGAAAGACGCCAAGGCTTCACCGGACGTTACCCTGTTGATGAATGACTCGCAGAACGACCAGTCCAAGCAGAACGATCAGATCGACGTGCTGCTGGCCAAGGGCGTGAAAGCGCTGGCGATCAACCTGGTCGACCCGGCCGCGGCGCCGGTGGTTATCGATAAGGCGCGCGCAAACGATATCCCGGTGGTGTTCTACAACAAAGAACCTTCCCGCAAGGCGCTGGACAGCTATGACAAGGCATATTACGTCGGCACCGACTCCAAAGAATCCGGCGTGATCCAGGGCGAACTGATCGCCAAACACTGGCAAGCCAACCCGGCCTGGGATCTGAATAAAGACGGCCAGATCCAGTTCGTGCTGCTGAAGGGCGAGCCGGGCCACCCGGACGCCGAAGCGCGCACCACCTACGTGGTGAAAACGCTGAACGAAAAAGGCATCAAGACCCAGCAGCTGCAGATGGATACCGCGATGTGGGATACCGCGCAGGCGAAAGACAAGATGGATGCCTGGCTCTCCGGCCCGAACGCCAACAAGATCGAAGTGGTGATCGCCAACAACGACGCCATGGCGATGGGCGCGGTGGAAGCGCTGAAAGCGCACAACAAGACCAGTATTCCGGTGTTCGGCGTCGATGCGCTGCCTGAAGCGCTGGCGCTGGTGAAATCCGGCGCGATGGCGGGCACGGTGCTGAACGATGCCGACAACCAGGCGAAGGCCACCTTCGAGCTGGCGAAAAACCTGGCGGCGGGCAAGCCGGCCACCGAAGGCACCCAATATAAAATCGAAAATAAAGTCGTGCGTATTCCTTACGTCGGCGTAGATAAAGACAACCTGTCTCAGTTTGTTAAATAAGAATTGAGATCCCGCTAAGACCCCGCCTGCGGCGCCAACACCAGGGATACCGCCGGCGGGGATGTTTACGACTGCAAGATCGTTAAGCCAGGTGTATTTATGGCCGATAGCTCACGCGAATTTTTGCTGGAAATGACGGATATCTGTAAGTCATTTCCCGGCGTCAAAGCCTTGGACAATGTCAATTTACGCGTCCGTCCGCACTCGATTCACGCCCTGATGGGGGAGAACGGCGCGGGGAAATCGACGTTGTTGAAATGCCTGTTCGGCATTTACAAAAAAGACAGCGGCAGCATTGTATTTCAGGGCCGGGAAATCGATTTCAAGAGCTCGAAGGAAGCGCTGGAACACGGCGTTTCGATGGTGCATCAGGAGCTGAACCTGGTGCTGCAACGCACCGTGATGGACAACATGTGGCTGGGGCGCTACCCGACCAAAGGCCTGTTCGTCGATCAGGACAAGATGTTCAAAGACACTCAGGCGATCTTCGACGAGCTGGATATTGACATCAACCCGCGCGAAAAGGTGGGCAACCTGTCGGTGTCGCAGATGCAGATGATCGAGATCGCCAAGGCGTTTTCCTATGACGCCAAGATCGTCATCATGGATGAACCGACCTCTTCGTTGACGGAAAAAGAGGTCAATCACCTGTTCACCATCATCCGCAAGTTGAAAGAGCGCGGCTGCGGCATCGTCTATATCTCGCACAAGATGGAAGAGATCTTCCAGCTGTGCGATGAGATAACGGTGTTGCGCGACGGCCAGTGGATCGCCACCCAGCCGCTGGAAGGGCTGGATATGGACAAGATCATCGCCATGATGGTCGGCCGCTCGCTGAGCCAGCGTTTCCCCGACAGGCAGAACACGCCGGGTGAGGTGATCCTCGAGGTGAAGAACCTGACGTCGCTGCGCCAGCCTTCGATCCGCGATGTGTCCTTCGATCTGCACCAGGGCGAGATCCTCGGCATCGCCGGGCTGGTGGGCGCCAAACGCACCGATATCGTCGAGACGCTGTTCGGCATTCGCGAGAAGGTGGCGGGCACCATCAAGCTGCACGGCAAGGCGATCGACAACCACAGCGCCAACGAAGCGATCAACCACGGCTTTGCGCTGGTGACCGAAGAGCGGCGATCCACCGGGATTTACGCCTACCTCGACGTGGGTTTCAACTCGCTGATCTCCAATATCCGCAATTATAAAAACAAGCTCGGCCTGCTGGATAACGCGCGGATGAAGAGCGACACCCAGTGGGTGATCGACGCCATGCGGGTGAAAACGCCGGGGCATCACACCCATATCGGCTCGCTGTCCGGCGGCAATCAGCAGAAGGTGATCATCGGCCGCTGGCTGCTGACGCAGCCGGAGATCCTGATGCTGGATGAACCGACGCGCGGCATCGACGTGGGCGCCAAGTTCGAGATCTATCAGCTGATGACCGAGCTGGCGAAGAAGGGCAAGGGGATCATTATCGTCTCGTCTGAAATGCCGGAGCTGTTGGGGATCACCGACCGTATTTTGGTGATGAGCAATGGTCAGGTTGCGGGCATCGTTAATACCAAGCAGACCTCGCAGAATGAAATCTTACGTCTCGCCTCCCTGCACCTTTAAGGATCGGAATTATGAACGCGCTAAATAAAAAAACCTTATTTACCTATTTCAAGGAAGGCGGCATTTACGTGGTGTTGCTGGTGCTGTTGGCCATCATCATCATTCAGGACCCGACTTTCCTTAGCCTGATGAACCTGAGCAACATCCTGACGCAGTCTTCGGTGCGCATCATCATCGCGCTGGGCGTGGCGGGGCTGATCGTCACCCAGGGCACCGACCTGTCCGCCGGGCGGCAGGTGGGGTTGGCGGCTGTGGTGGCGGCCACGCTGCTGCAATCGATGGATAACGTCAACAAAGTGTTCCCGCACATGGAAACCTGGTCGATTCCCCTGGTCATCCTACTGGTATGTGCGGTCGGCGCGGTGATCGGCCTGGTTAACGGCCTGATTATCGCCTATCTCAACGTGACGCCGTTCATCACCACCTTGGGCACCATGATCATCGTCTACGGCATCAACTCGCTGTATTACGATTCGGTCGGCGCGTCGCCGGTCGCGGGCTTTGATCCGAAGTTTTCCACCTTTGCCCAAGGCTTCTTGCGCTTCGGCGATTTTAAGCTGTCGTATATTACCTTCTACGCGCTGATTGCCATCATTTTCGTCTGGATCCTGTGGACCAAGACCCGCTTCGGCAAGAACATCTTCGCCATCGGCGGCAACCCGGAAGCGGCCAAGGTCTCCGGCGTCAACGTGCCGCTGAACCTGATCATGATCTATGCGCTGTCCGGCGTGTTCTACGCCTTCGGCGGCCTGCTGGAAGCGGGGCGTATCGGCAGCGCCACCAATAACCTCGGCTTTATGTATGAGCTGGACGCCATCGCCGCCTGCGTGGTGGGGGGCGTCTCCTTCGCCGGCGGCGTGGGTACGGTGTGGGGCGTGGTGACCGGGGTGATCATCTTTACCGTCATCAACTACGGCCTGACCTATATCGGCATCAACCCGTACTGGCAGTACATCATCAAGGGCAGCATCATCATCTTCGCCGTGGCGCTGGACTCGTTGAAATACGCCAAGAAGAAGTAGAGCTACCGCAGCACAGACGACAAGGCCGGCAAAATATGCCGGCCTTTCTTTTTGGGGCATTACCCGTCAGGGCTGTTTGGCTTTCTGCTTCTCTTCTTTCAGCTTGTGCTCCAGCTCAACCAACTGTTCCGGCGAGACGGCGGGATAGCCCTGGGCGTCTTCCGGCACGGTGTGCATGGCGGAGATCGGGATCAGCGGGCCGAGGAAGCGCGGTTCACGCTTGAGGATGTACAGATCGGTCAGCGCGCCCAGGCGGGCGAAGATCTCGCGGGCGCGCACCGTCATCATGTCCTTCGGCGACGGCACCGCGTAACACTGCGCCTGAATGCCCATGTGCAGGGCGATGAACAGTGCGCGCTCGCAGTGGAAGCGCTGGGTGATGATGATGAAATCGTTGGTGTCGAACACCTTGCGGGTGCGCACGATGGAATCCAGGGTGCGGAAGCCGGCGTAGTCCAGCACGATATCGCTCGGCGCCACGCCGGCGGCGATCAGATCGCGCCGCATGGTCATCGGTTCGTTATAGCTTTGCTGGGCGTTGTCGCCGCTCAGCAGCAGGTATTTCACCTTGCCGCTGTTATAGGCGTTGATCGCTCCCTGAATGCGGTAACGGTAATACTGGTTGATCACGCCGGTGCGGTAATACTTGGCGGTGCCGAGCACCACGCCGACCTGGCGATGCGGCAATTCCTGCAGTTCGTCGTAGACGTAAGGCGCGGTTTTCCAACTGATCCAGCGATCGAGCGCAATAGCCGAACCCATCAACACCGCAATGATGATGAACAGGCTGATGATCAGGCGTTTCCACATGTTGTTGCCTTACGCGCGCCGGGCTGAAAAAGATGGATCAAGGCTACTTTACCTGACCGACCGACGCAAGACGCGAACCGCCTGAAGCACGCGCGCCGCCGCATTTTTCGGCGGTTTTGCCGCACAAAAAAGCCCGGCGGAGCCGGGCTGGGTCATTTCAGCTCACCATTCAGAACGAGGTGCGCTTGTAGCTGCGGTACTGCGGCCGCCAGAAGTTGTGCTCGATGGCTTTCGACAGCGCATCTTCGGAGGTGACGATCGCCACGCCCTGCAGCTGGGCGGCTTTACCCACTTCCATGGCGATGCACTTCGACACGCCCTGAATATCGTCGATATTCGGCAGCAGCGCGCCGTGGCCGTCGGTAGCCAGCGGCGAACAGTCCGCCAGTGCGCGGCTGGCGGCCATCAGCATGGCGTCGGTGACGCGAGTGGCGCCGGAGGCCAGCACGCCCAGACCGATCCCCGGGAAGATGTAGGAGTTATTGCACTGGGCGATCGGGTACAGCTGCTCTTTGTAGCTTACCGGCGCGAACGGGCTGCCGGTCGCCACCAGGGCGGCGCCGTCGGTCCAGTTGATGATGTCTTCCGGACGGGCTTCCACGCGCGAGGTCGGGTTGGACAGCGGCATCACGATAGGGCGTTCGCAGTGCTTGTGCATCTCGCGGATCAGCTCTTCGGTAAACAGCCCCGGCTGGCCGGACACGCCGATCAGAATGGTCGGCTTGGCGTTGCGCACCACGTCCAGCAGCGAGATGGCGTCGCTGGCGGTTTCCCAGCCGGCCAGGTTGTCGCTCTTCTGCACCAGCTTGCTCTGGAAATCGAGCAGGTTCGGCAGTTTGTCGGTCAGCAGGCCGAAACGGTCGACCATGAACACGCGGGCACGCGCTTCGTCTTCGCTCAACCCTTCGGACTTCATCTGCGCGATGATCTGCTCGGCGATGCCGCAGCCCGCGGAACCGGCGCCGAGGAAGGTGACGGTTTGATCGCGCAGCTGGCTGCCGGCGGCGCGGCTGGCGGCGATCAGGCTGCCGAGGGTGACCGCGGCGGTGCCCTGGATGTCGTCGTTAAAGCAGCAGATCTCGTCGCGGTAGCGGTTCAGCAGCGGGGTGGCGTTGTTCTGCGCGAAGTCTTCGAACTGCAGCAGGACGTTCGGCCAGCGGCGTTTGACCGCCTGAATAAACTCTTCGACGAAGGCGTGGTACTCCTCGCCGGAGATGCGTGGATGGCGCCAGCCCATGTACAGCGGATCGTTGAGGCGCTGCGGGTTGTTGGTGCCGACGTCCAGCACCACCGGTAGGGTGTAGGCCGGGCTGATGCCGCCGCAGGCGGTGTACAGCGACAGCTTGCCAATTGGAATCCCCATGCCGCCGATGCCCTGATCGCCCAGGCCGAGAATGCGTTCGCCGTCGGTGACCACGATCACCTTGACGTTCTGCTTGGTGGCGTTTTGCAGCATGTCATCGATGCGATCGCGGTTCGGGTAGGAGATGAACAGCCCGCGTGCGCGGCGGTAGATATCGGAGAAGTGCTCACAGGCCTCGCCGACGGTCGGGGTGTAGATGATCGGCATCATCTCGCTCAGGTGCGAGTCCAGCAGGCGGTAGAACAGGGTTTCGTTGGTGTCCTGGATGTTGCGCAGGTAGATGTGCTTATCGTTATCGTTCTTGAAATCCTGATACTGACGGTAGGCGCGTTCCACCTGTTCTTCGATGGTCTCCACCGCTTCCGGCAGCAGGCCGTGCAGGTTGAAGTGGCTACGTTCTTCCTCGGTGAAAGCGCTGCCTTTGTTCAGCAGCGGAAATTCCAGCAGAATCGGGCCGGCGTAAGGGATATAGAGCGGGCGTTTGCTTTCGTATTCTAGTTCCATCAGTTTTACTCTTCACGTATCAGATAACTTTATTGCCGACGATCCTAAGAGATAAAGAGAAGATGTACAGCATTTGTTGCCAGATGATGAACCAGGTTGGCGTAATTATCGACAATCAAATGATTTTTTAACTAAAGAAAGTGTCTCTGGCGGCGTCGGGGCATTGTATTTGGCGGGCGGGGCTGTTAACGGCGGAACCGGATGGCTCCGCCGTGGCGCGCTTAGAACGCGGTGCGGCTGACGTTCTGGCAGCCCAGTGCCGCCAGCGTGGCGCGGGTGGCGTCCCACTGGCTGAGGATCGCCTTCTGCGGCTCGGCCAACACGGCGCGGCGGATGTTCAGGCAGTCGCCGCCGGAGAGGTTCAGCAGGATCAGCGCGGCCTGCAGCGGCGGCAGGCTAGGATTGAAGGCGGCGTTTTCCGCATAGCGGCCGGCGTAGATGTTGCCGTCTGCCGTTTCCAGCGCCACGCCGCTGTGGGCGTTGCTGTACGGAGCATGGCTCTGATTGGCCGCCGCCAGCGCCGCCTGCGCCAGCGCATCGTCCAGCGCCAACCGGTGGCCGTGATCGACCTTGTCCATCAGCAGCGAAGCGATATCCAGATCTTTCGGGCCGAAGGCGTCCGGCAGATAGTCCGCCAGCGTGGCCGGCGCGCGGCCCGGCAGACGGATCTGCAGCTCGCCACCGCTGTTCAGTTCATTCATAAACTGGCGGCAATGGCCGCACGGCGTGTAGTTGACGGTGACCGAGGCCAGCGCCGGCTCGCCGCGCAGCCAGGCATGGGTAACCGCGCACTGCTCTGCATGCACGGTTTGCTGCAGCGGCGTGCCGCTGAACTCCATATTGGCGCCGAAATAGAGGTTGCCGCTTTGCCCGCGCGCGATGGCGCCGACGTGAAAGTGCGATATCGGGGTTAACGAGCAGGCCGCCGCCAGCGGCAGCAGCGCGAATGCCAGCGCATCATCGTCCAGCCCGCAGCCTGTGCGGATCGCCGCCGCTTGCTCGGCCTTGAACATCGCCGGAAAGGCTGGCGCGTCCAGATAGGGCCGCAGGGCGGATTGCAGTGTCGCGGGCAGTGCGCTGAAAGCGGTGTGAAAACGCGGATGCATAGAAAGTCTCTCTACGGGTTAACGGGATAACATTCTAGGCAGGCCAGAGACATTAAAGTGTGATTAATGTCTCTTAATTGATGAAATTAATGCAATGAAATACATAAATGCGAGATGTATCGCAAGTTTCACCCTGTTCAGCCGAACAGGCGCAGCAGCACCGGGAACAGGAACGGTGCCAGCAGCGAGGTGATGATGCCGCAGATCACCAACGCCAGCGAGCCGAAAGCGCCTTCCTGATAGTCCATCTCGGCGCAGCGTGCGGTGCCCAACGCGTGGGATGCCGTGCCCATCGCCAGGCCGCGCGCCGAGTGGGTGGTGATTTTCAACAGGTTGAACAGCGTATGGCCGAACACGGCGCCGAGGATACCGACGAAAATGACGCAGACTGCGCTGATCGCCGGAATGCCGCCGAGCGAGTCCGCGACGGCCATGGCGATCGGCGTAGTGACCGATTTCGGCAGGATAGAGGCGGCGATTTCCGGCGTGGCGCCCAGCCACAGGGCGATGGCGCCGCCGCTGATCATGGCGGTCAGGCTGCCGATGAAGCACACCGCGATAATCGACTTCCAGCGCGCGCGGATCTGGTGCAGCTGCTCATAGAGCGGGAAAGCCAGCGCGACGACCGCCGGCTGCAGCAGATCGTTGAGGATTTTGCTGCCCTGAAAGTAGCGTTCATAGGGAATACCGGTGAGCAGCAGCAGCGGGATGATCACCGCCATGGACACCAGCAGCGGGTTGAGCAGCGGCATATTCAGTTTGCGCGCCAGCCAGCGCGCGGCGAAATAGACCGCCAGCGTCAGCGGCAACGACCACCAGATTTCATGGATCATGAATTGCCCTCCGTGTCGTCGGGCTTGCCGGCAATGCGGCGCTCGCGATGAAAATAGTGTGAGGTATAGCCGACCACCACCAACACCATCAGCGTGCTGATGAGGCAAGAGATAACCAGCGGGCCCAGATGCGCGACGATCTGGTCGTAGTATTTCATCACCCCGACGCCGATCGGCACGAACAGCAGCACCATATAGCGGATCAGCAAATGGCAGCCGGGTTTGACCCATTTGGCCGGCATAATCTGGGTAGAGAGCAGGGCGAACAGCAGCAGCATGCCAATGATGCTGCCGGGAATGGCGAACGGCAGCAGCGCCGCCACCGCGTTGCCGACGAACAGACACAGGTAGATAAGGAGCAGGGCCCTCAGGTATTTCCAGCACAGTGTGAGCACGTTGGCCATTGTCTTTTCCCGTTTAACTGATGTATTCATCATACAATTAAACTGTGAGCCATGCCACAGATCGCACCATGAATTCTCGCTATGGGTGCTATGCCCGAGCGGCGGGTTGACAGCCCGTATAGGCCGCTGCCTGCGGGATCAGCGTACGTCTTCGGCGGCTGCCGCCGTGTGTTCTGCCAGCCGGTGGCCGAGGAAGAAAAACAGCAGGCTGAGCAGGGCGGCGGCGATCAGCATCACGAACATCAACGGCGGCGCGGCATAGCTGAGCAGCACCCCGCACAGCACCGGGTTGATGGCGCCGCCCAGCGCGCTGAGGTTTTGTACTCCATAGTAGCTGCCTTTCAGGTGCGGCGGCGCAATAAAGTCGATGAACATGTATTCCACCGGGATAACGATGATTTCACCGAGGGTAAACACCGCCATCGCCGCCAGCCACAGCCAGACCGCCTGGCCGGCCGCCATGAAACCGAGCAGCCCGACGATGAAAAACAGCGTGCCCAGCACCAGCCAGCGCAGCATGTTTTCCTGGCGCATGCCGCGGCTGAGCAGGTATTGCAGGGCGATGACGATGCCGGCGTTGACGATCATCACCAACCCAATGATTTTGTAGGCGAACTCGGCGCTGGAGACGGTGATCAGGTACTGCGACAGATAGCCGGTGAACTGACCGAACACCACGGCGCCCAGGGTGCTGCCGAGGGTGAAGTAGATAAGCCGCCGATCGTTTCGCAAGATGGTCAGTGTCTGACGGAAGTTGGGGAGTGCCGCCGGTGCGGCGGCGGTTGTTGTCGGGCGCTGTTCCCGGCCGCGCAAGCGCAGGCTTAGCGCCGTCACCGTCGCCAGCGCCAGGCCGCCTGACAGGTAGAACGGCAGCAGCGGACTCAGCCCGGCCACCAGAACGCCGAGCGCAGAGCCGATCGCCCAGCCGACGTTGACCAGCGTGTAGTTGATTGAGAAAGCCTTGATGCGCTGCTCGACCGGCAGCCAGTCGGCGAAGCAGGCCTTTATGGTGATGCTTAACACCGAATAACAGGTATGCAGGATCGCCAGCACCATGATCACACCGCCGGGGCGCGGGATCCAGGGAATGGCGAAGAAACTCAGCGCGAACAATAAAATCGACAGCAGGATCAGGCGGTTTTTGCTGAATTTGTCCACCAGATAGCCGCCGTACAGGCTGGCAAGGATGCCGAGGGTCAGGCTGACGCCCAGGATCACGCCCACGCTCTTCGGCAGCAGATGGAAATGTTCGGTGAGGTAGATGGTGATGAACGGCAGCGTAACGCCGCGGCCGATGGTCAACACCAGCGAACTGGCCAGCAGTACGTTGATCAGCGAGGGGAATCCCTTCATTTGAGGCCTGTTTATGCATACAGTTATTGGGCGATGCAGATAACATAGCGCATTTTGGCGGGGACGGAAGGGGAAAGCCGATAATTAGTTTAAAAACAGAGGCTGCGTCGGCAGCCTCGTCAAAAACAGCATTATTTACCGTGTTCGGCCTGCAGCGTGGCGAACCACGGCTGAACGAAATCGCTGCTGGTGCCCCAGCCGGGGATGATCTTCGCCAGCCCGGCGACGTTAACCGGCCCCGGCTGCGCCAGCAGCAGCGCCTGCGGAATGACCGCCGCTTTGAACTGATAGCTGTCCGGCGTGCTTTCCCCGGCGATCTTGTTGGCCACCAGGCGCAGGTTGACCGCGCCGATCAGCTTCGGATCCACCGCCACGCTGACCTGCCATGGGCTGCCGGCCTCGCGCATCAGCTGCAGATCCTGGTTGGAGATATCGATGCTGTACAGTTTGATTTCGGTGCGTCCGTTCTCTTTCAGCGCCTTGTAAGCGCCCTGGGTGAAAGCGTCCCAGGTGCCCCAGATGGCGTCAATCTTGCCTTTCGGGTATTTCGCCAGCACCGCACCCACTTTATTAGCGGTATCTCCCTGCACGTCGGATGAAACCGCGCCAATCGATTCCAGCTCGTGAATGCCCGGATGCTGTTTCAGCAACTGCTGGTAAGCGGCCTGGCGGCGCTCCATCGGCGGGAAGCCTGCCACCCAGAGTTTGATGATGTTGGCCTGGCCGTTGAAATCCTTCACCAACTGGCCGAACGAGGCGTTAGCCAGCGAAGCGTCGTCCTGCTGCGAGACGGTGACGCCGGGAACGCGGCCGCTGACGTCGGTATCGAAAGCCGCGACGGCGATGCCGGCCGCCGCGATGCGCTTGACCAGGTCGGTGAAATAGGGAGCCCGCCCCTGCGAGAGAATGATGCCGTCATATTTCTGGCTGATAGCCTGGTTGACGAAGTCCTGAAAACGCGCGTCGTCGCCGTTGCTGAGGAAGGTGTCCACCTTGAAGCCCAGCTTGCGCCCTTCCTGAATGGCGCCCGCCAAAAATTGCGTGGTGTTGTCGTCGGATCCGAGGTTGCGGATCACCGCGATGCGCACCGGCCCCTGATGTTGAGCGATGGCGGCCGGCACGGCGGCGTTTTCCGCCGCCTGCAGCGGCAGGGCAGCCAGCAGACTGAGGGCGAGCAGCGAAGTCTTGAGGTTTTTCATTATTATAGGCTCCAAAAAAGCAGGGAAACGATCCCGGTGAAGGTCTGTTATAGCAGTCTTTCTGTCTGGACGTCTATTTTGGGTTTCGGAGCATCATAGCCGGATGCGGCGGGCAGGGGAATCAGGGCGGTTATGACTTTTTCTTCATGCTTATAACGTGGGGATTGGGGCATAAAAAAAGGGCCGAGCAAGCTCGACCCTCGATGTTACGCGCTGGCGCGGTTACTTGACCTGCATGCCAGGCTGCGCGCCGCTGTCCGGGCTCAGCAGGAAGATCTCTTTCCCGCCTGGGCCCGCCGCCATCACCATGCCTTCTGACACGCCGAAGCGCATTTTACGCGGCGCCAGGTTGGCGACCATGATGGTCAGACGGCCTTCCAGCGCTTTCGGGTCCGGGTAAGCGGAGCGAATGCCGGAGAAGATTTGGCGCGATTCGCCGCCCAGATCCAGCTGCAGCTTCAGCAGCTTGTCGGAGCCCTCGACAAAGTCGGCGCTCTTGATCAGGGCGATACGCATGTCGACCTTGGCGAAGTCGTCGAAGGTGATGGTTTCCTGGATCGGATCGTCAGCCAGCGGGCCGGTCACCGGCTTGGCGGCGGCCATGTCTTCCTTCGAGGCGTTGACCATCTCGTTGACCTTGTCCAGATCGATGCGGTTGAACAGCGCTTTGAACGCGTTCACCTGATGGCCCAGCAGCGGCTGCGGGATCGCGTCCCAGCTAAGCTCGGCGTTGAGGAACGCTTCGGCGCGCTCGGTCAGCGAAGGCAGCACCGGCTTCAGGTAAGTCATCAGCACGCGGAACAGGTTGATGCCCATCGAGCAGATGGCCTGCAGATCGGCGTCGCGGCCTTCTTCCTTCGCCACTACCCACGGTGCCTGCTCATCCACATAACGGTTGGCCAGATCGGCCAGCGCCATGATCTCGCGGATCGCGCGGCTGAACTCGCGGCCGGCGTAGGCTTCGGCGATGCTCTGCGCCGCGTCGACGAAGGTCTGGTACAGCGCCGGATCGGCCAGGCTGTCGGCCAGCTTGCCGCCGAAGCGCTTGTTGATAAAGCCGGCGTTGCGTGACGCCAGGTTCACCACCTTGTTGACGATGTCGGCGTTCACGCGCTGCACGAAGTCTTCCAGATTGAGATCGATGTCATCAATGCGTGAAGAGAGCTTGGCGGCGTAGTAATAACGCAGGCAGTCGGCGTCCAGATGCTGCAGGTAGGTGCCGGCCTTGATGAAGGTGCCGCGCGATTTTGACATCTTGGCGCCGTTCACCGTCACGTAGCCGTGCACGAACAGGTTGGTCGGTTTGCGGAAGTTGCTGCCTTCCAGCATCGCCGGCCAGAACAGGCTGTGGAAGTAGACGATGTCCTTGCCGATAAAGTGATACAGCTCGGTGGTGGAGTCTTTGCGCCAGAACTCGTCGAAGTCCAGATCGCCGCGCTTGTCGCACAGGTTCTTGAAGGAACCCATGTAGCCGATCGGCGCGTCCAGCCAGACGTAGAAGTATTTGCCCGGCGCATCCGGGATTTCGAAGCCGAAGTAAGGCGCATCGCGGGAGATGTCCCACTGCTGCAGACCGGATTCGAACCACTCCTGCATCTTGTTTGCCACCTGCTCTTGCAGCGCGCCGGAGCGCGTCCACGCCTGCAGCATTTCGCTGAAGGCCGGCAGATCGAAGAAGAAGTGTTCGGAGTCGCGCATCACCGGCGTCGCGCCGGAAACCACGGACTTCGGATCGATCAGTTCCGTCGGGCTGTAGGTGGCGCCGCACACTTCGCAGTTGTCGCCGTACTGATCCGGTGATTTGCATTTCGGGCAGGTGCCTTTCACGAAACGGTCCGGCAGGAACATGCCTTTCTCCGGATCGTACAGCTGAGAAATGGTGCGGTTCTTGATAAAACCGTTTTCTTGCAGGCGGCTGTAAATCAGGGTGGACAGCTCACGGTTTTCATCGCTATGGGTCGAATGGTAGTTGTCATAGCTGATGCCAAAGCCGGCGAAATCCTGTTGGTGCTCCTGGCTCATCTCCGCGATCATTTCTTCCGGTTTGACGCCCAGTTGCTGCGCTTTCAGCATGATCGGCGTGCCGTGCGCGTCGTCCGCGCAGATGAAATGCACTTCGTGGCCGCGCATTCGTTGGTAACGCACCCAGATATCCGCCTGGATGTGCTCGAGCATGTGGCCGAGATGGATGGAACCATTTGCGTACGGTAGCGCGCACGTCACCAATAATTTTTTCGCGACTTGAGCCATAGTGAGAACTTGCTTTCTGTAATGAATAAAAGGGCCTTCGATGTTAACCGATCGCGCCCTTCGCTGCTAGGGCGGTTTCTTACAGGTTATACGCGCCAGCTACCGGGCAGTTCTGATATGCTTAGCCGGAAGCGACTCATTCAAAATCAAGGAGCCGGGATGAACGCAAAATCCCCTGAGCAGACCAACCCCGAAGTTCTGCGCGCCCTGGTGACCGGTGTACTGGCCGCCTTTGAACACCCGACGTTGAAAAACAACCTGACTGCGCTGAAGGCTATTCATCACTGCGCATTATTGGACGACGTACTGCATATCGAACTGACGATGCCGTTTGCCTGGCAGAGCGGTTTTGAAGCGCTGCAGGCGAGCGTCGGCCCTGAGCTGTTGCGCGTGACCGGCGCCGCCGCCATCGACTGGAAGCTGAAACACGATATCACGACGCTGAAACGCGCCAACGGTCAAGCCGGGATCAAAGGCGTGCGCAACATCATCGCCGTCAGCTCCGGCAAAGGCGGGGTGGGGAAATCCAGCACCGCCGTCAATCTGGCGCTGGCGCTGGCCGCCGAAGGCGCCAAGGTCGGCATTCTGGACGCCGACATTTACGGACCGTCGATCCCCAATATGCTGGGCACCGAACATGAGCGGCCGACTTCGCCGGACGGGCAGCACATGGCGCCGATTATGGCGCACGACCTGGCGACCAACTCCATCGGTTATCTGGTGACCGACGACAACGCCATGGTGTGGCGCGGCCCGATGGCCAGCAAGGCGCTGATGCAGCTGCTGCAGGATACGCTGTGGCCGGATCTGGATTACCTGGTGCTGGACATGCCGCCGGGCACCGGCGACATCCAGCTGACGCTGTCGCAGAACATTCCGGTGACCGGCGCGCTGGTGGTCACCACGCCGCAGGATATCGCCCTGCTGGATGCCGCCAAGGGCATCGTGATGTTCGAGAAAGTGCATGTGCCGGTGCTGGGCATCGTGGAAAACATGAGCGTGCACATCTGCAGTAACTGCGGCCACCATGAGCCGATCTTTGGCACCGGCGGCGCCGAGAAGCTGGTGCAGAAATATAACAGCCGTCTGCTGGGGCAGATGCCGCTGCATATCTCGCTGCGCGAAGATCTGGATCGCGGTACGCCGACGGTGATCAGCCGTCCGGAGAGCGAATTCGCCGACATGTATCGTCAACTGGCCGGCCGTGTGGCGGCGCAGATGTATTGGCAGGGCGAGGCGATCCCGACGGAGATTGCCTTCCGCGCGCTGTAATCAGCCTGCGGCAGTGAAAGAACCCGGCTTAAGCGCCGGGTTTTTTTATCGGATAGGGGTAGGCTTGTGCAGGTCGGCACGGGTATAAGGGCGTTCGATCTGCGCCAGCGTTTTGGCGATATGCTCCAGCAATCCCTGAGTGGGGGCCGGCTGCCGCTGCCCCATCAGCGCCAACGGCAAGGCCAGCGCGATGGCGAAGTGTGGCCAGGAGAGATGCGGGCGCGTTTTGCTCCGCTGCAACCGCAGGAACAGGGCGCTGGCCAGGTAGCCTAGAATCAGCCCGCTGATCACCTCGGATACCGAGTGCACGCGAATTTCCAGCCGCGAAACGCCGATGGCGAAAGGCAATATCCACCCGGTCAGCAAAGCGATGCTACGTACCGGGTGGGAAAATCGGCCGGTCAACGTCCAGAGCAGTGGCGGCCAGATGCTGGCCGCGAGGGCGGAATGACCGCTGAATCCGGTGAAATCATAGCGCTCGCTGCCGATGCCCCAGCCCATAAAGGCCAGTTTGGACAGGCAGACCACCCCGCCGGTGAACCCGAAGATCAGCGCCCACTGCCAACCCGCCGCGCGGGTGGCGGGAGACATGAGCAGCAATAAAAACAGAATTAGCGCGCAGGGCAGCAGCAACATGCTGTCGCCGAAAAAAGTCAGAAAATACCAATCCAGCACATCAATCTCCGATGAAAGGGGGGCGGGGAGCAAAAGTCAGCGCCGGGGAGTGTAACCCGTTACGGTGCGTTGCCCTAGCCGCGAGATTCTTAAAATGCCGCGTGCCCGTGGCGTGGCAGCCCGAATTCGCCCGCCGCCGCGCAATATACAGTGGCGCAATCCCCGGCGACTCCCTATAATTGTCGCGTTTTAGTTCCCCCCTTCACACTATGAAATCAGGTCTTTAATTTTATGACTGACAATCCGCATCAGTGCGTCATTATTGGTATAGCTGGCGCATCTGCCTCCGGAAAAAGCCTTATCGCCAGCACGTTGTACCGCGAACTCCGCGAGCAAGTCGGCGATGAGCACATCGGCGTTATTCCAGAAGACAGTTACTATAAAGACCAGACTCACCTGACCATGGAAGAACGGGTCAAAACCAACTATGACCACCCGAGCGCCATGGATCACAACCTGCTGTTCCAGCATCTGCAGATGCTGAAGGCCGGTAAGGCGATCGAGCTGCCGCTGTACAGTTACACCGAACATACGCGCAAGAAAGAAACCGTCCACCTGGAACCTAAAAAAGTGATCATTCTGGAAGGGATCTTGCTGCTGACGGATATCCGTTTGCGCCAGGAGATGAACTTCTCGATCTTCGTCGACACGCCGCTGGATATCTGCCTGATGCGCCGCATGAAGCGCGACGTCAACGAGCGCGGCCGCTCGATGGATTCGGTGATGGCGCAATACCAGAAGACCGTGCGCCCGATGTTCCTGCAGTTTATCGAACCTTCCAAACAATACGCCGATATCATCGTTCCGCGCGGCGGCAAAAACCGCATCGCGATCGATATTCTGAAAGCCAAAATCAGCCAATTCTTTGAATAATGCCGCTTAATGGCCGGAAATGCGCATTTCCGGCCGACGGCCAACTATTTGCACCCCGGCGTAGACCTTTCGCCCGTTGTGTGGCAATTTTTGTTTAGTTACGCGTTTTGATGGAGAAGAAACACATGAGACTGTGCGACCGCGATATAGAAGCCTGGCTGGATAGCGAGAAACTGGTGATTTCGCCGCGCCCGCCGCTCGAACGCATCAACGGGGCCACAGTAGATGTCCGTTTGGGCAATCAGTTCCGCGTGTTCCGCGGCCATACCGCGCCGTTTATCGATCTCAGCGGGCCGAAAGATGAAGTCAGCGCCGCGCTGGATCGCGTGATGAGCGACGAGATTGTCCTGCCGGAAGGCGAGGCGTTCTTCCTTCATCCCGGCGAACTGGCCCTGGCGGTGACGTTCGAATCCGTGACGCTGCCGAACGATCTCGTGGGTTGGCTCGACGGCCGTTCTTCTCTGGCGCGTCTGGGGCTGATGGTGCACGTGACCGCGCACCGGATCGATCCGGGCTGGCACGGGCGCATCGTGCTGGAGTTTTACAACTCCGGCAAGCTGCCGCTGGCGTTGCGGCCGGGGATGCTGATTGGCGCCTTGAGCTTTGAGCCGTTGTCCGGCCCGGCGGCCCGGCCATATAACAGCCGGCAGGACGCAAAATATCGCGATCAGCAGGGCGCAGTAGCCAGTCGAATCGACAAGGACTAACGGCGCGAGATGCACCGTCGGTGTGGCGCTGACAAGAGGGTGGCATGAGAAGATTACTGACGACATTGGCGATTTTACTGGTGGTCGTGGTGGCGGGAATGTCCGCGCTGGTACTGCTGGTCAATCCGAATGATTTTCGCGGTTACATGGTCAAAAAGGTCGAGCAGAAGAGCGGCTACCAGCTAACGCTTGAAGGCGACCTGCGTTGGCATATCTGGCCACAGCTCAGTATTTTGGCCGGGCGCATGACGCTGACCGCGCCGGGCGCCAAGGCGCCGGTGGTGAGCGCGGAAAACATGCGCCTTGACGTCAAACTGTTGCCGCTGCTGTCGCATCAGCTGTTTGTGAAACAGGTGATGTTGAAAAATGCCGTCATTCGCCTCACGCCCGACAGTGAAGAGCACTCGCAAGTGGACGCCCCGATTGCGCCGGCCGGCAGCGGCGCTGATGCGGCAGACACGGCCTGGAAGTTCGACATCGATAACTTGCGCGTCGTGGACAGCCTGCTGATTTGGCAGCGCGCCGACAACGCGCAAATCAATGTCCGGGACATCAATCTTACCCTGCAGCAAACGGAGAAACGGCAGGCTCAGCTGGACATTTCCAGCCGGGTCAACCGCGATCAGCGCGACCTGGCCTTCAGCATGGCGGCCGATATCGATCTGCAGCAGTTCCCGCACCAGATCGGCGCCAAGGTGACCCAGTTCAATTACCAATTGGTGGGAGCAGATATTCCGAACGGCGGTATTCAAGGCGAGGGGAATGCTCAGGTGGTCTATCAACAGACGCCGGCGCACATTGCCGTCACCCAGCTGAACGTCAGCGCCAACAACAGCCAGTTGACTGGCGATATCAGCGCCAGCCTGGGAGCGGTGCCCGGCTATGTGGTGAACCTGAATTCGGCTAATCTCGATCTCGACGCGCTTTCCGGTTGGCAATCCAGCACCAATACCGCCGAACAGCCCGCCGTGACCGCCGCGCCGGTGATCGCCAGCCAGGTCGACGATCGGCAGCAGAACCTGGAAGCGCTGCGCGATTTCAATGCACAGTTGAATCTGCAGGCGGCGCAGTTGACCTACCGCGGTATGAACGTTACCCAATTAGCCGTCGCGGCAGATAATCAACGCGGCCTGCTGACGCTGCATAAACTTGCCGGGCAATTGGCCGGCGGTGATTTCTCCTTGCCGGGATCGCTCGACGCACGCGGCAATAAACCGGTGATAAACGTGCAGCCGACCCTGAACCAGGTTGAGCTCGGCGCGGTGCTCAAAGCCTTCGAGATGCCGCAGATGCTGACCGGAAAATTCAGCATGAAAGGGGATTTGACCGGCGATCGTCTTTCTTCAGAGTCATTTGAGCACCGTTGGAGCGGTACGGCGCAGCTGGCGATGCAGGATGCGCAGCTGCACGGCCTGAACATTCAGCAATTGATCCAACAGGCGGTGGCGCGCAACGATAACAGCGTGCGCGGGCAAGACAGCTATCAGCGCTATACCGAAGTCAAAAGCGTCTCGGCGCGGGCCAGCCTGAGCCAAGGCACTGTCAAGCTCAGCAGCCTGACGGCGGATTCGCCGTTGCTGGCGCTGACCGGCGCCGGCAGTATCGATATGCCGGGAAAACAGTGCGATATGGCGCTTAATGTGCGCGTCACTGGCGGTTGGCAAGGGCGCGGCGAACTGATCGAGCAACTGCAAAAAACGCCGATCCCGCTGCGGGTCTATGGGCCCTGGCAACAGCTGAATTACCAACTGCAGGTCGATCAGGTGCTGCGTAAAACGCTGCACGATCGGGCCAAAGATGCGCTGAACAAATGGGCTGAAAAGAACAAGGATTCACGCGAGGGTCAGGATCTGAAAAAGCTGCTCGACAAGCTGTAATCCCTCCTGACGCGGGCCGTCTTGCGGCCCGCGTCAGTATCGACGTTTCCCGCGATAATTTCCCTCCGTTACCTTGATGAAGGTCATGAAGACTCGCGCTCAATTTGTGCAGAGTAAGGGCGCATTCTGCTATGACTATGCGCCTGAGCGCGAAAAAAATGACGAGTTGAGGAAACATGATAGAGCTTCTTATTGGCGCGGCGGTGGCGGCGGGTGTGGGCCGTTATATCATCAAAGGGTATTCCGCCACGGGCGTCTTGATGGTGGGAGGGCTGCTGTTGCTTGGCATCAGCGCCCTGATGGGGAAAACGCTGCTGCCGTCCGGCGCCGCATCTACCGGCTGGCGCGCGACCGATATGATCGAGTACGTCAAGATTTTGCTGATGAGCCGCGGCGGCGATCTGGGCATGATGATCATGATGCTGTGCGGTTTCGCCGCCTATATGACGCATATCGGCGCCAACGACGTGGTAGTCAAGCTGGCCTCGCGCCCATTGCAGATGATCAATTCGCCTTATCTGCTGATGGTGGCGGCCTATTTTGTCGCTTGCCTGATGTCATTGGCGGTCTCTTCCGCTACCGGGCTCGGCGTATTGCTGATGGCGACGCTGTTCCCATTGATGGTGAACGTTGGCATTAGCCGCGGCGCCGCGGCGGCCATTTGCGCTTCGCCGGCGGCGATTATCCTGGCGCCGACTTCCGGCGACGTGGTACTGGCAGCCAAGGCGGCGGAAATGCCGCTGGTGGACTTCGCGTTCAAAACCACGCTGCCTATCTCGATTGCCGCCATCGTCTGCATGGCCGTGGCGCACTTTTTCTGGCAGCGTTATCTCGATAAGAAGAGTGATGAACAGCACCACATCATGGACGTCAGTGAAATAAAAACGCATGCGCCGGGGTTCTACGCGATTTTGCCGTTTACGCCGATCCTCGGCGTGCTGATCTTCGACGGCAAATGGGGGCCGGAGCTGCACATTATTACCGTGCTGGTAGGGTGCATACTGTTGGCGGCAGCGATCGAGTTTGTGCGCAGCTTCAGCGCCAAACAGGTATTCAGCGGTCTGGAAGTGGCGTATCGCGGTATGGCGGACGCTTTCGCCAGCGTGGTGATGCTGTTGGTGGCCGCGGGTGTCTTCGCGCAAGGGTTGAGCACCGTCGGCTTTATCAGCGGCTTGATCGGGTTGGCGCAGTCGTTCGGTACCGGCGGTTTGATCATGATGCTGGTGTTGGTGGTGATCACCATGCTGGCGGCCATGACCACCGGCTCCGGCAATGCGCCGTTCTATGCGTTTGTCGAACTGATCCCGAAACTGGCGGCACAGATGGGCGTGAATCCTGCCTATCTGGTGATCCCGATGCTGCAGGCCTCGAATCTCGGCCGCACACTGTCGCCGGTCTCCGGCGTGGTGGTGGCGGTTTCCGGCATGGCGAAAATCTCGCCGTTTGATGTGGTGAAACGTACTTCAGTGCCGGTAATTGTCGGGTTGGTGGTGGTGATCGTGGCGACGGAGCTGCTGGTTCCCCAGTAAAAGGAAGGCCGGGCGATGCCCGGCCTCGATGTTAAACCTCGTACTCCTCCGGTGGAGGAGGCGGGGTGATCTTCACTTTCAGGATGCGGTGGCTGTTGACCTCCAATGGTTCGAACAGGTAGTCACCGATCTTGATCTGTTCGCCTTCTTGCGGCACACGCTGACTGTGTTCCATCAACAGCCCCGCCAGCGTGTGGTATTCGCGCTTGTCTTCCAGCGGCATCGGCAGGTACAACACCAGATCTTCCAGCGGCATATAGCCGTTGGCGATCCAGCTGCCGTCTTCGTTTTGCTGAATGTCGTGGCGTGCGTCCACCTCTTCGCCGGCCTCCGGCAGGTTGCCGGCGATGGTTTCCATCACGTCCGTCAGGGTGACGACGCCTTCGACCGAGCCGAACTCATCGACCACAAAGGCGAAGTGCGTCTGCGCCTGGCGGAATTGCTCCAGGGCGCTTAACAGCGTGAGCTGCTCCGGGAAGATCAACGGTTGGCGTATCAGCGCACGCAGATCCAGCGGCGCCTGCGCCAGTTGCTGTTTGAGGACGTCGATGGTGTGGATCACGCCCAGCGGTTCGTCGCTGGCGCTGCTTTCCACCACCACGATGCGCGTGTGCTGATTACGTTCCAGCAACTGCGTCAGCTTTTCCTGCGGATCGTTCAGCTCAAGGTATTCGACGTCGTGACGCGAGGTCATGATGCTACTGACCGTGCGCTGCGCCATGCCGAGTACGCGTTCGATCATGTGCCGCTCTTGCTGATTGAAGATCTCGCCGTTTTCGCTGTCGCTGTCCGCCAGCAGGTTGGCGGAATGGCTGTCGACCTCCGCTTCTTCATGTTTGCCGCTCAGCATGCGCAGCACCGCTTCGGCGGTGCGTTCACGTAGTGGCCGCACCTTCGACAGGAAGCGACGGCGGTTGAACTGCGCCAGCTGGTTCAGCGCCTCGATCATGACCGAGAAGCCGATCGCCGCGTAGAGGTAGCCTTTAGGAATGTGATAGCCGAAGCCCTCCGCCACCAGGCTAAAGCCAATCATCAGCAAGAAGCTCAGGCACAGGATAACGATAGTCGGGTGCGCGTTGACGAAGCGCGTCAGCGGTTTGCTGGCCAGCAGCATCAGACCGATGGCGATACAGACCGCGATCATCATCACCGCCAGGTGATCGACCATCCCCACCGCGGTGATCACCGAGTCGAGCGAGAAAACGGCGTCCAGCACCACGATCTGCGCCACGACCGGCCAGAAACGTGCGCCTTTGCGCGCGCCGTGCTGCTCTTCGTCCTTGCCTTCCAGCCGCTCATTGAGCTCCATGGTGGCTTTGAACAGCAGGAATATCCCGCCGACCAGCATGATCAGATCGCGGCCGCTGAAGGGGTGCTCCGCGACGATGAACATCGGTTTGGTCAGCGTCGCCAGCCACGAGATGGAGGCGAGCAGCGCCAGACGCATGACCAGCGCCAGCAACAAACCGACGACACGGGCCTTATCTCTTTGTTGTTTTGGTAATTTGTCCGCCAGAATGGCGATGAAGACAAGGTTGTCTATACCCAGCACGATTTCCAGCACGACCAAAGTGGCCAGGCCGGCCCAAATTGTTGGATCAGCGATCCATTCCATACGCCCAATTTCACCTGTAAGTTCTACGGCTTATGCCGCACGGGAATGATGGGCGTTGAGGCGGCAAAATTCAACTTTAATCGGGAGGATGTGGTTCAGAACAGGAGGATTGCCGTAAACATCGATCGGCGCCGAGCGGCCAAAGGAATCAAGGGCCTGGGGAGCAAATATCTACCGGGATGCCATACGCTCAGAAAAGAAACGCCTTATTAAATTTATTTAAATCAAAACATTAAAACAATTTTCTTTGGCTATGATTCTTATCGGTATGTGGCACGAGTAGTCTTATTCTGAAAACGGCTGACTGGGGGGATCTAAGGCTTGTATCACTTAGACATTAGTATAAGAATCTTAGTCATATAACGGCAGTAACTAACATTGTTTGGTTATAAAGGCACCGGTTTTTTTATTTTTTTGTGAACAGCATGACAGTTCAAACGAAGAATGAGTGCCGCTTTGCATAAAAATTGCCTGGCTCATGCAATGACGTGGGGGGATGCGTCATTAACAGTACGTTGGTAGCTGCAAGCCAAGGGCGGTAGCGTGCCCGATTGAATCCTCTTGTTCACGCTGCACAGATGAATGCAGCGCTACGATGAATTGGAATGAAAATGCAAACAAGACTTAAGGCAGTGATCCCTGTTGCGGGCTTGGGAACCCGTATGTTGCCGGCGACCAAGGCTATCCCTAAAGAAATGTTGCCCGTGGTCGATAAGCCCTTAATCCAGTACATTGTTGCTGAATGCGTGGCGGCGGGGATTAAAGATATCGTATTGGTCACGCATTCATCAAAGAATGCGATTGAAAACCATTTTGACACTTCGTTTGAGCTGGAGGCGATGCTTGAAGCGCGTGTGAAGCGCCAGCTCCTGGCTGAAGTGCAAAGCATTTGTCCGCCGGACGTTACCGTGATGCAGGTGCGTCAGGGACAGGCGAAAGGGTTGGGGCATGCGGTGCTGTGTGCCAAACCTATGGTAGGTGATTCTCCTTTCGTGGTGCTGCTTCCGGATGTTTTGCTGGATGATTCTACGGCGGATCTGCGCAAAGAAAATCTGGCTAAAATGATCCAACGTTTTGGCGATACGGGTTACAGCCAAATCATGGTTGAACCTGTTCCGGAACAAGATGTGTCCAAATACGGTGTGGTAGATTGCGCAGGCGCGACGATCGCAGCGGGAGAAAGCGCACCGATGACGGCGGTGGTTGAGAAGCCGGCTCGCGAGGATGCCCCTTCCAACCTGGCCGTCGTCGGCCGGTATGTGCTTGCCGCCGATATTTGGCCGCTACTTGAGAAAACCCCTCCCGGCGCGGGTGATGAGATTCAACTGACCGATGCGATTGCGATGCTGATGGATGAACAAACGGTGGAAGCGTTCCATATGAGCGGTAAGTCCCATGATTGCGGTGACAAGCTTGGCTATATGAAGGCGTTTGTGCAGTATGGGGTGCGTCACGGTTCCGAAGGCGAAAACTTCACCCGCTGGTTGAAGCAGACGTTGGGAAAGTAACAGGCTGTCGCCACTGCGGCTGAAAGCGATCACGAGATTGAATGAGGTCTACCATGACGAAGTTGAAAGCGGTTATTCCCGTTGCCGGATTGGGCATGCGTATGCTGCCGGCGACCAAAGCGATTCCGAAAGAGATGTTGCCAATCGTTGATAAACCGTTGATTCAATATATTGTCAACGAATGCGTCGCGGCGGGGATTAAAGAGATCATCCTGGTGACGCATTCGTCCAAGAATGCCATTGAAAACCATTTCGATACCTCATTCGAGCTGGAGGCGATGCTGGAGGCACGCGTGAAACGGCAACTGCTGGATGAGGTACAGTCGATAACGCCAAAAGGCGTGACGCTGATGCACATTCGCCAAGGGCAGCCAAAAGGACTGGGACATGCCGTTCTCTGCGCTAAACCGTTGGTCGGTGATTCTCCATTTGTCGTTCTGTTGCCGGACATCTTGCTGGATGACGCAAAGGCCGATTTGAAGAAAGACAACCTGTCACACATGATTGCGCGCTTTGAGCAGACCGGTCTTAGCCAGGTTTTGGTGCAAAAGGCAGACGAACACGTGCTGCATGATTATTCCGTGGTTGAGTGTGAGGCCAGCAATCTGAAACCTGGCGAAAGTGCCCGTATCACATCGATTATTGAAAAACCGGCACCGGAAACCAAGTTGGAATCCAACTACTCTGCGGTAGGGCGCTATGTCTTGTCCGCCGATATTTGGCCGCTGCTGGAGACCACGGAACCGGGAGCCTGGGGGCGTATTCAACTGACCGATGCGATTGCAGAATTGTTGAAACGCAAACCGGTTGAGGCGACAGAGCTGGTGGGTGAATCGTTCAACTGCGGTGAAAAACTGGGTTACCTTCGCGCTTTTGTCACTTATGGGTTGCGTCACCCAACCCAAGGCAAAGCTTTCCGTGAATGGGCTGAACAGCTGTCGCTTTGAGTAAAACTTCTCGCTTCTCTCGATGAGGGCCGTTGCCATCATGGCGGGAGAAGCTAGAATAGTTGTTGAATTTTGGGGAATTTCACTGTCCCATTTTTTATATTAGTATACATTTTACTGCGATTATCCGAGTTGCTATGGCGAGAGAGTTTTATGCGGTATAGCCGTGTGCTTATGACAAGTCGCTGTTATCAATAAAAATTAAAGCTTAAACTCGCCTCCGCACTGATTTTTACCGGTGCCGGGCATCCCAGTTTATTTATCCTGCTCATAATAGCTTTGCTCTTATCAACGGCAGATAAACGTTCTCGATAATTGCAAACAGAGCCCATGTTTTAAGACGGCGCAGCAAGCGACAGACGGTTTGATAAGGTTACAGAGACGCTGCCACGGTTGGCGCGCATAGTAGCTTTGCAGATACATTTACTTGAAAGTGATGATAATTTGATGGCAAAACGACAATTGAAAGTGATATCACTATTGATATCGATTAGCGTAATCAGTGGATGCACTGTGTTTCCTGGAACCCATTTATCGACCAGCGGAAAAGACGTCGTAAAACAAGAAGATGCTGACTTCGATATCGATAAACTGGTCAACATTTACCCTATGACACCGAAACTGTTGGACTCGATGCGTCCGACACAGGTGGTTGCTCAGTCGAATGCGCAGCTGGATGCCTCGTTGCGTACGTATGAGTACCGGATCGGGATCGGCGACGTCCTTAACGTTACCGTCTGGGATCACCCTGAGCTGACCACGCCTGCGGGGCAATACCGCAGCGCCAGCGACACAGGCAACTGGGTACACTCCGACGGCACGATCTTCTATCCTTATATCGGTAAGGTAAACGTGGTAGGTAAAACCGTTACCCAAATCCGCGATCAAATCGCCTCCCGTTTGGCTCAGTACATCGAAAGCCCGCAGGTTGACGTCAATATTGCCGCTTTCCGCTCGCAAAAAGCTTACGTGACGGGTGAAGTTACCAAATCCGGACAGCAGCCTATCACCAACGTACCTTTAACTGTGATGGATGCGATTAACGCCGCGGGCGGTCTGACTGAAAATGCCGACTGGCGCAACATCGTTCTTACGCACAACGGAAAAGAGCAGAGTCTGTCGCTGCAAAAACTGATGCAGAATGGCGATCTGACCCAAAACCGCCTGCTCTATCCGGGGGATATTCTGTATATTCCGCGCAACGACGATCTTAAAGTGTTTGTTATGGGTGAAGTTAAGACCCCTGCGACGCTTAAAATGGATCGTAGCGGCATGACGTTGACGGAAGCGTTGGGGAATTCTCAAGGGATAAGCCAGGCTGCGGCTGATGCGACCGGCGTGTTCGTTATCCGGCCATTGCACGGAACGCAGGGCGACAAGTTGGCTAATATTTATCAGCTCAATATGTCTGATGCGACAGCATTGGTGATGGGGGCTGAATTCCATCTGCAACCGTATGACATTGTTTACGTGACGGCAGCGCCAATCGCGCGTTGGAACCGTCTGATCGTTCAGTTGGCACCAACCATCGATAGCTTCAACAATCTCACGGAAGGCTCACTGCGTATCCGCAACTGGCCGTAGTAGGGGGGTAGCCATGTTTGATTCTATCTTGGTTGTCTGCGTAGGTAATATTTGCCGCTCCCCCACGGGGGAGCGTCTCTTGAAGCGGCATCTGCCGGAAAAAGAGATCGCTTCCGCAGGCATCGGCGCCTTGGTTGGCAAAACTGCGGACAAGAGCGCTATTTCCATTGCGGAAAAACATCAGCTGTCGTTAGAGGGCCATGAAGCCAGACAGTTGACGAAAGAAATGTGCCGGGAATATTCATTGATTCTGGTTATGGAGAAAGGGCATATCGATGCCGTTTGCCGTTTGGCTCCGGAGGTCAGAGGCAAAACCATGCTTTTCGCCCATTGGTTGGGACAGAAAGAAATTCCCGATCCCTACAGAAAGAGCGCTGAAGCGTTTGAGTTTGTTTACCGCCTTCTTGATGATGCAGCCCAAAAATGGGCCCAGGCATTAAATCGTTAACCAGAGATTACAATGACTGATAATACGAAACCAGGCTTATCAACAGCCAATAATCATGATGAGATTGATCTAAGTCGTTTGTTGGGAACTTTAATTGATCACCGTTGGCTAATCATCGGGATTACTGCGTTATTCTCTGTTGCCGGTATCATTTATTCACTGTTCGCGACTCCGATATATCAAGCTGACGCGATGGTTCAAGTTGAACAAAACGTCGGTAACTCGTTGGTCAACGACCTATCCCAAATGCTGCCGAACAGTCAACCGGGCTCTTCCACGGAGATCGAGCTGATAAAGTCACGCATGGTGACGGGCAAGACTGTCGATGATCTGAATCTTGAAACGGTGGTGCAGCAAAAATACTTCCCGATATTTGGTCGCGGCTGGGCCCGCTTGACGGGAACCGAACCTGCCAAAATTGCGTTGTCCCGCCTCAATGTGCCAGCCAACTCAGACGATCTTGAGCTGGAATTGACGGTGATCGACGCAAAGAATTATGTGTTGAGCAATAACGGCACCGAGATTATCAAAGGGAAAGTCGGTGCGCTGGAAAGTGGCCATGGAGTTTCCTTGCTGGTAAGCGATATTTCAGCGGAGCCAGGTACCGTATTTGAAGTCGCCAAGTTGGCGCGACTGGTTGCGACCAATAATCTGTTGGATGCATTGACCGTTGAAGACAAAGGCAAAGATACCGGCGTTTTGGCGTTGAGCTTGACCGGTGACGATCCGATATTAGTGCGAAACATTCTTGACAGCATCAGCAAAAATTATCTGTTGCAGAACGTTGAACGTAAATCGGAAGAGGCCGCTAGAAGCCTAGATTTCCTGAAAGAACAACTGCCGGAAGTTCGCAGTTCGCTGGATAGCGCCGAAGATAAGCTCAACCGTTTCCGTCAGGCGAATGACTCTGTCGATCTGTCACTTGAAGCGAAGTCTGTTCTTGATACGATTGTGGGGGTTGAGGCTCAACTGAATGAGCTAACGTTTAAAGAAGCGGAAATCTCCAAACTTTATACCAAAGAACACCCCGCTTATCGCGCACTGATGGAAAAACGCGCTACGCTGCAGCAAGAAAAAGACAAGCTGAACAAGCGTGTCAGCGTCATGCCGAAAACCCAGCAGGAAATTTTGCGCTTGACCCGTGATGTGCAGGCCGGGCAAGAGATTTACATGCAGTTGCTGAATAAACAGCAAGAGCTGGGGATTACTAAAGCGAGCACGGTTGGTAACGTGCGAATCGTGGATCCTGCCGTTACGCAGCCTCGTCCGGTTAAACCGCAAAAAACCATTATCGTACTGATAGTCACGTTGCTTGGTGGCTTGTTCTCGACGGGTTTTGTGCTGCTTAAAACCATGCTGCATCGTGGCATCGAAAGCCCGGAACAGCTGGAACAGCAAGGGATCAACGTTTACGCCAGTATTCCGCTGTCTGAATGGCAGCAAAAAAGCGACCGTGAAACCATGCTGTCCGGCAAGCGCAACAGCAACAGGAGTTACACCCTGCTTGCCGTGGGCAATCCGGCCGATCTGGCGATCGAAGCCGTCAGAAGCCTGCGTACCAGCCTGCATTTTGCCTCCTTGGAGGCCAAAAATAACGTTCTAATGATTTCGGGCGCCAGCCCAAGCATCGGTAAAACATTTGTCAGTATCAACTTGGCAGCCGTTATCGCTCAGGCGGGGCAACGTATTCTGGTCGTGGACGCCGATATGCGTAAAGGCTACGCCCACTCATTGTTAAACTGTGAATTGGGCGTAGGGCTGTCCGATGTATTGTCAGGACAGGCGACAGCGCAGCAAGCGGTCAAAAAGACCTCGATTGAGAATCTTAGCTTTATCTCGCGTGGCAAGATCCCACCGAACCCGTCAGAGCTGTTGATGCACAACCGCCTGACGGAATTCCTGGAATGGGCGGGCAAAGAGTATGACATCGTTCTGGTCGATACCCCGCCGATCCTGGCGGTGACGGATGCCGCGATTGTCGCACGCAATGTAGGCACTACCTTGTTGGTCGCGCGTTATGGCGTGAACTCGCTGAAAGAGATCGAAGTGAGTATTCGTCGCTTCGAGCAAAACGGTATGGAAATTAAAGGTATTATCCTTAACGCCGTAGAAAATAAATCGGGTAGCGCCTACGGCTACTACGCTTACGAGTATAAATAAATCCCCTTCTAAGTAAAAGCTCCTCGTAATGAGGAGCTTTCTGATTCATTCAAAGTAATTAGTAAAATCCAATTTCGGAGAGAATAAATGAGTAATCTTGCAATTATTCCGGCAAGGGGTGGGTCTAAGGGTATTCCCAAGAAAAATATTAAAGAAATTGCAGGTAAGCCATTAATTGCCTGGAGCATAGAGCAGGCACTAAATTCTTCGAGTATTGAGCGCGTTATTGTTTCAACAGATTGTGAGGATATTGCTGCTGTAGCCAGGGAATATGGCGCAGAAGTGCCGTTCATGCGCCCTGCTCATCTCGCGAACGATACCGCCGCGACGGAACCTGCACTTTTGCATACCCTGGAATGGTTGGCTGAACACGAGAATTACCATCCAGACTATACCGTCTTGCTGCAGGCAACCTCTCCCGTACGTAAAGATGATGCGATTGATTCTGCAATCAAAAAGATTATCGATAAAAAAGCCGATTCATTACTGAGTGTATGTGAGTTTTGGCATTTCCTGTGGGAAAACGAAGACAATCCGAAAGCTTATTACGATTATTTAAACCGTCCGCGTCGGCAAGATATTAAGCCTGAAAATATCAAACTCAAAGAAAACGGTTCTATTTACGTTACGAGAAGTGACATTCTCCTCAGCACCGGTAATCGTCTTGGCGGTAAAGTCATTGCGCATAAGATGTCTGAAGAGGAAAGCTTTGAAATTGACACCCTGCTGGATTGGGCGGTTGTTGAAGTAATTTTGAAAAATTGGAGTGGGAGATAATTCATGTTAATCCAGAAAAAGATATCTGATTTTTTAGTGTTTGAAACAGAATCAATCATTAAAGCATTAGAAAAAATCAACTCGAACAAAAAGCGAATCATTTTTGTTGTCACTGAAGACGGCAAGCTGTGCGGCTCTTTTTCTGACGGTGATTTCCGCCGCTGGATCACTAATGGTGATTTCGATCTGAGT
Organism: Serratia sp. CY81684; assembly: GCF_052166595.1. Taxonomy (NCBI): domain Bacteria; kingdom Pseudomonadati; phylum Pseudomonadota; class Gammaproteobacteria; order Enterobacterales; family Yersiniaceae; genus Serratia; species Serratia sp. CY81684. Next base: position 667,297 of record NZ_JBJNOO010000001.1, read on the forward strand.
CGCGAAATGTCAGAAGTCATGAACCAGAACGTCCGCTATAAAAAAGTGGACGCGCCACGTAACGAGATTGACTCACTGTTTACGAATGGCGTTGACGTATTGCCGCTGGTTGATGACTATCGGCGTCTGGTCGCTGTGGCGCTGCAAAGCGAAAAAGGCCTGACGATCGGCAAGCATACCATCACTGAAACTTCGCCGACTTACATTATTGCTGAAATTGGCAACAACCATAATGGCGATATCAAGTTGGCTAAGCATCTGGTTGACCTGGCGGTTGACGCGGGGGCCGATTGCGTTAAATTCCAAATGCGTGACCTGAGCTCGCTATATAAGGGCGGCAACGATAAAGACAAATCAGCCGATCTGGGCGCGCAGTACACGCTGGATTTGCTAAGAAAATTCCAGTTGAGCAATGAAGAACTGATCGAAGTGTTCGATTACTGCAAGGAGAAGGGGTTGACCCCGCTATGTACCCCTTGGGATCTGAAGAGCCTTGAAGTACTGGAAAACTACGGTATGGAAGGTTATAAGGTCGCTTCCGCCGACTTCACCAACCACGAAATGTTGGCCGCGCTGGCTGCTACAGGCAAACCGCTGATTTGTTCTACCGGCATGTGCAGCGAAGCGGAAATCAAAAGCTCGGTTGATTTTTTGAAATCCAAAGGCGCCGAGTTTGTGATTCTGCATTGCAACTCAACGTATCCGACGCCGTTTAAAGACGTCAACCTGGCCTATATCAAGCGTCTGCAGCAGGTAACGGGTTGCCTGGTGGGCTATTCCGGCCATGAGCGCGGTATTTCCGTGCCGATCGCCGTTACTGCCTTGGGCGCACGCGTGATCGAGAAACACTTCACCATCGACAAATCTATGGAAGGCAATGACCATAAAGTGTCTCTTTTACCACCTGAGTTCAAAGAGATGGTTGTGCGCATCCGCGAAGTTGAAGAGTCCATGGGCAATGCCGGCGAGCGAACTATCACCCAAGGGGAAATGATCAATCGCGAAACTCTGGCGAAGAGTTTGATTATCAATCGCGATCTGAAAAAAGGTGAAATCATTACCCGCGAGATGGTAGAGGTGAAGAGCCCGGGCCAGGGTCTGCAGCCTCTGTATCTGGAGCAATTGGTCGGCAAGAAAGCCAATCGTGACCACGAAAAAGGCGGTTACTTCTACGAGTCAGATCTGAATGATGTAGCGATAGAGGCTAAGGACTATGACTTCAATCGTCCGTTCGGCATTCCTGTGCGCTATCATGATTACGGCAAGCTGAAGAATAAATCCAACCTGGATTTCGTCGAATTCCACCTGAGCTATCAGGACATGGAGCTGGATTTGACCGAATTTTTCTCCGGCGCTGAAGATATCGGTTTTGCGGTACATAGCCCAGAGTTGTTCGCCAACGATCATATTTTGGACCTGGCAACCGATGATCCTGCTTATCTTGCCCATTCGATCAAACAGTTGCAGCGTGTCTGTGATGTGACTCGCGCATTAAAGCAGTATTTCCCGAAAACTGAGCGTCCGGTCATCGTGGTGAATGCGGGTGGTTTCAATACCACTGGTTTCTTGCCGAAAGAGTCGCGTCAGGCGATGTACGAACGTATTGGTGCCGCTTTGGGGGAGATCAATCAAGAAGGCGTTGAAATTATCATCCAAACGATGCCTCCATTCCCATGGCACTTTGGTGGCCAGAGCTACCACAACCTCTTTGTCGATCCGGAAGAGATTAAAGCGTTCTGTGAAAAATACGGCTATCGTATTTGCTATGACACGTCGCACTCCATGATGGCTTGCAATTATTACCAATGGGATCTTCATGACTTCACCCAGAAAGTCGGCCCTTATACCGCGCACATGCATATTGTTGATGCATTGGGTGTGGATGGTGAAGGGGTTCAGATCGGTAAAGGTGATGTGAACTTTGACGAGTTGGCGGATGATCTGCGCCGCTATGCGCCGGGCGCGCAATTTATTCCGGAAGTGTGGCAGGGGCACAAAAACCAAGGGGAAGGGTTCTGGCATGCGCTTAACTTCCTGGAAAAGTATCTGTAAATGAGTAAAGCCATTATGGGGGCTGCGGCTTTGTCGATAGGGGATATTCTCGGCAAAGTCATCGGCTTCATCATATTGCCTTATTTGACAGCACACCTTGGCGCGTCGGGGTACGGCGCGCTGACTCTGTATTTGTCCGTTATTCAGATCTTGATCATTTTCATTTCGTTCAGTGGTCAAGGTTTGTTGCCGGTCAAATATATGCAGGAGGGGGAAGGGAGCTCCCTGGTGTTCCGCAGAGATAACATCACCTTGGCTGTCGCGTCGAGCGTGCTATTGGTGGCTATATTCTACATAGTCACACTGGTCACCAAGATCTCAGTTTCTTTCAGTGATGGTTTTCTGGTTGTTTTAGCTTCTCTGGCACAAGCGCTGAACTTTATCAATTTATCGCATTTGCGCATTAGTCAGACCTATAAAGTTGCGGCTATCGGTCAATTTTTGCTTTCCGCATTCAATGTTTTGTTCACGATCGCCCTTTTTGAAATGATAGCGGCGACGCCAGGACAACGTTTGATAGCGATCGCGGCATCATTTTTCAGCATTCAGTTAGCCTATGAGTTCTTTGTCTACCGGAAGAGAGCGGTTAAACGCAGCGAGCTCGAGCCGTCGCGTAAACGTTATAAGGAAATCATTAGCTATGGAGTATCCTTATTACCGCATCACGGTAGTTATTGGATTAAGTCATCGGTAGATCGTTTCTTTATCGCTCATTACATGAGCACTGCTGTTGTGGGGGTTTATGGCTTGGCATTCCAGCTAACCTCCATCGTTATGCTTTTTTTTGGTGTAATCAATCAGGCGTTCCAGCCATTTATTTACCGCAAACTTAAAGCGAACGATTTTCGAGGCGTGGAGCTTATTCAATATGGATACACGGCTCTGGTTATTGTCTCATGTGTTATTTATTTCTTTATTCTGCCGTTTGCTTTTCCATATTTATTTAATGCTGAATTCAATAGCGCAATTTATTACTTCAACATACTTTTGCCTGGGACTGCATTTTTATCGATTTATTATATTTTTACGCACTCACTGTTTTACTATCGTAAAAATAAATTAATATCGATTATTACTATGGGCTCGATGATTACGCATTTGATTGGTATCTTTGTCATCACCATGACGGAAATAAAAGTTGAGTATTTCTGCCTGGTTTATGCAATTTCCAGTTTTTATGCATGTGCAGTGACTTTTTATTGTGGCAAGCGACAGATCAGCATTGAGAGGAAAAGATGCTAGCAAGTCTTAAACGATGGTTGCGAAACTTACGTAAGCAGCGTTATCGCTCAAAAGTTATCAGAGTGGCTGAAAGCTGCGGCCGCGATCCGAAAGTCAATTTTTTAACTGTGGTTAATAACAAAACCCGGCTTGGCAACAACTTCAACTCTAATGGCTTGACGGTGGTCGGCAAGGGCAGGGTTGTTATTGGTGATAATTTCCATTGTGGTTTCGGCTGTGTGCTAATTACAGAAAATCATAATCATCATGGAAACGCTATTCCCTACGATAATACTTATGTGCTGAAGGACACGCACATAGGAGATAATGTGTGGTTAGGAATCAATGTCATTGTTCTTCCTGGCGTCAGCATTGGTGAGGGGGCGATTATCCAAGCCGGCAGCGTGGTGGTTAAAAATATAGAGCCTTACGCTATAGCCGGTGGCCATCCTGCCAAACCCTTTTCGCAACGTGATGTTGCTCATTATCTGCAGCTTAAAGCTGAAGGCAAATTCCATTGAACGGCAACTAAACATTCATGCCCGTAGCTTAATCGGATATTAGAAATATGAGTAAGTACATTGCGTATATCGAGTCACCGCTTCAGGCTTTTAATCTCATTGAATATCTTGATGCGAATGGCATCATGCTCGATCTGCTGATTGTCAATAAACGCTCGGCCAATTCCGCGTTGAATCATGGTCAGATCGTGTATCTGCTGAAGATGATTAAGCATCGCTCCTTGAAAACCATTGATGCTGAGGGGAATTTGGGCAATGCTTTTTACATTAAGCGGCAATTGAAGAGCGCGACTTCAGTAGTGAGTGCGAAGGAAACTGTCACTTTGATTGCCGGTGAGTACCGCGCCAGGGTTTTTTGGACTTTGGCGCATAAGTACCCAAAAAGGGATGTAGTTCTACTGGATGACGGTACGGCAACGCTCAGAATTAAACGTTACAATAATGTCACTACTCGGAGCATCGTAAAGTCGGTTTTCCTTAAGTCACTTGGCATGATCAATAATGAGCGCGAAAAAATAACCTTTTTCTCTGTGTATGACATTGAAGGCAATGTTTCAAAACGCGATGTGGTCATTAAACACAGTTACCAAAACTTTAAGGCTAAACTGGCCAGCCTTCCTGATGGCAAGAACAGAGTCTTCATCATAGGCACGCCGCTTTTTGAGGCGGGGGTAACGTCTGTTGATGATATTGATTTGACGCTTAAAATGATAAGCGATTTAAAGTCAAACCAGACTGATGCCGAACTGGTTTATATTCCTCATCGCCGCGAACGTGAAGAGAAAATAGAGGAAATCAGAAAGCATGTAGAGGTTCGTCGCTTGGATTTTCCCTTTGAGGTTTATCCGATTGTGGCTGGGGAGAACGTCAGGTCTATAGCCGGTTTTTATTCATCATTGTATGATAATCTTGTGAAGATATACGATGAAAAAATAAAAATAACCGCTTATGTTCTCGATGAGAAAGTTTTGTCGCCAGAGTGGATCGGATTCGTCGGCGCAATTTATAAAAACTATGAGAGTTATGAAAACGCGGACATTACGCTGATTAAAAACAAGCTTTAACCTTATAAATTATATTTTGGTGATGGGAATGAGGATTGCTTTAATTAACACGCTTTATGCTCCTTATAAAATAGGTGGTGCTGAGGTATCAGTCCAACTATTGGCTGAAAGTTTGCAACGGGCCGGGCATGAGGTTGGTGTATTTTGTCTTCATGAACTTGATGAGGTAAAGTATGACACACTTAATGGTGTGCATATTACCTATTTACCTCTCAAGAATGTGTACTGGCCGTTCAAGGCATCAGCTGCAAGCAAATTAAAAAAAGCGGTGTGGCACCTACTCGATTCTTATAATCCATTTATGGCCCGAGCCATGCGCAACGAACTACGCAAGTTTTCTCCGGATGTGGTGCATACCAACAACCTCAGCGGGTTTTCCGTTGCTGCGTGGCGAGTGGCCAAGAAGCTGGGGGCGCGCGTGGTGCATACGACTCGCGATTATTATCTATTCCACCCCAATGGCACGTTGTTTAAACATGGCCAAAATATGGATGTACAGTCGCCTGCAGTGCGCATCACCTCTTATTTAAAGAAAAAAGCCAGTCAGCGCGTGGATGCTTTTGTTGGTATAAGTAAATATATTTCCGCCTTGCATCAGGGAAATGGATTTGCTCGCAACGCGGTGCATACGCATATCTACAATCCTGTCGCGGCGATAGACTACGTACCGACCGTCAGCGAAAAGGTCAGGATCGGTTTTGTCGGTCGTCTCACCGAAGACAAAGGGTTTGATGAGTTTTGTGCTCTGGCAAAACAGGCCAGCGGCGATCCTCAGGTTGCATTCTACGCCGCCGGCAGATTCAACGGTGACGCTTCTGGCGAGAAGTTGAAGGGGTTGGCGTTGGAAGCAGGCATTCATTTGCTTGGCTTTATCAAGATTGAAGAGTTTATGACGCAGATTGACGCCGTTGTTTTACCGACGCGGTGGAATGAACCCTTTGGGCGGACAGTTGCGGAATCAGCCATCTCTGGTAAGGTTGTGTATACGTCTTTCAATGGTGGAGTGGCTGAAATCGCCGCTTTTTACGATAACATTTTCGAGCTAAAAGATTTTTCTGTCGCTAGTGTGGTAAGCGTCGTTAGAGAAAATAACAATAAATCGCGTCGTTCGTTTTTTGAACTGGAAAAAATAACCGATGCCTATGAGAGTATGTATAGAGGATCATAATGAGAGTATCGACAAAGTCGCTGGTTGTTTTTCTTTTGCTGACGTACATGGCATTGCTCTCATTGAACGGCGTCGTGACCGTCGCTGCGTATATGTCGACCAGGGCACTTTTGTTATATAAAGACTTTTTTGCCATGGCAGTTCCAGTTTTCGTACTAATACTACTTTTTGCGCGTAATCCTACCGTATCAAAACAGTGTAGAAGCGTATTGGTCTTTTTCTTGTCAATGGTAGTCTTCTCGTTAGTTTATATTCTTTTTAGTATGATTGCCGGAAGATTTGATTTCTTCCGTTCTATAGTTCAGTTTCGCTTAGAGTTGCTTACATTCGGTTCTTTTTTCTTCGCGGCTGTTTTACTTCTTTTCGAATATAATGAACGTGTCGAAATTGTTAATAAAATCATCAAGTACTATATTTTCTTTGCCGTATTGAATGCGCTTTTTGCAGTCGCCGAGTCCAGCTTGGCAGGCCTGCTTTATGCGCTAATCGGTTTTGACCCAGGCCCACAGTTGACACAGTTTGGTAAAGAATATGGTCTTCTGCTGCGCACTATCCAAGGTCAATTACGTGCTTTTGGTTTGCTCACCGGGCCATTCAGCCTCAGTGAATATCTGTTCTTTGCACTGGTGTTATCGCCTTATGTAAGCGTAAAACATCGCAAAAAGTATATTCTTCTCACTATGGTAGGGATCGCATTTTCAACATCGAAAACGGCGATCATTATGGCGCTGCTTTATATCATGTTCCTGATGTTGAGACGCTTTTTCTCTCAACGTTTTAGCTTGAACTCAGTTACCATGGTAACGATGGTCTTGTCACTGTTCTTTTATATTACAACAACCAATTACAGTATTTATGAGATGATATTTCCGAAGGAGAATGCTTACGCGGAGAACAGCATTTTACTTCGTACAGTCAATATAGAGGCCGTGCGAGCTGACAGTGAATATTCGCCATTTATCGGTGCTGGGTATGCTGTGAATGGCAACGCAGTGATTGGTGATGATAATACGAACTCAATCCCGCTTGACAGTATGTATATCTACATGTTGTCGAATTACGGGAATGTCGGCATTATTATTCTTGTTATCGTTGCGTCGGTTATTCTTGGCATTCTTTATCAACGTACTCGTCTTGGCCTTAACCCCAGTATTTACCTATACTGGATGATCTCGCTATCGATGAACTTTGTTTATAATAATCCGTTGACAAACTATCCAGGCTACATATTCCCAATCATTATCTCAATCTTGTTATTGTCGATTAGAACGCCCGAGACGGGGGCCGTGAGTCGGTCAAAGAAGAATGCAGACTATATTCAATCGCTACATTGACGCGATATTATTTAAAGTTACGAGGTAATTAATGATCTATGTCAATGCGCGATTTTTAACGCAGGATTTGACAGGTGTTCAGCGGTTTGCTCAAGAAATATGTCTTGCGCTGAGTAAAATTAGGCATGATGTCATTTTTGTATCGCCACCTAATATTATTCATCACGATATCGCGTCGCAATTGAATGTTCAGGTAGTGGGTAAGAAAAGTGGCCACTTTTGGGAGCAGTTGGAGCTTCCTGCTTTTTTAAGGAAAAATAAAAGTCCGCTTCTCATTAACCTTTGTAACACGGCACCGATCTTTTATTGTAATAAAATTGTTACTCATCACGACATTATATATAAACGCTATCCGCAAAGTTACTCTGCAAAATTTCGTTTCGTTTATAATAATCTAGTCCCTCTGATGCTACGTCACAGTAAGGCGTTGATCACGGTTAGTGAGTTTTCTAAAAAAGAAATTAGCCAGGCGTTTGACTACCCATTAAACAATATTTACGTAATCTATAATGCGGTCTCTGAGCAGTTTAAACCCGCTGCGCCAGTATCCGATACAGAGCGCCCCTATTTATTGGCTGTTTCGTCTCCAAATTATCACAAAAACTTTCATGGTCTGATTGCCGCTTTCTCTAAAATGGCAAACAGCCAGGATGTAACACTGAAAATTATTGGAGCCGCCAATAAGAACTTCGCGGATGTGGGGTTTTCGACAAAAGAAGCTGCGGCGAACGATAACATACAGTTTTTGGGGCGAGTGAGCGATCAACAGCTTGTCGAACTCTATTCTCATGCTCGTGCCTTTGTGTTTCCTTCTTTATATGAAGGGTTTGGCATTCCTCCGTTAGAAGCACAGGCCTGTGGCTGCGCGGTAGTATCGTCCAATCGCGCTTCTTTGCCCGAGGTGTTGTTGCAGAGTGCATTGTACTTTGAGCCGGAGAATATCCCGGAAATGCAACAGGCACTGGAGCGGATTATACAGGATGAAGCGTTGCGCCAAACTTTAATCGCTGAGGGTTTTGAGAATGTCAAACGTTTCGATTGGATGCGTTCGGCTTCAGCGTTGAGCGAGATAATGACGAGAGCTATGCAATGAAAAAAAAAGTGCTGCATGTTGCCGAAACAGTGAAAGGTGGCGTCGCTACGGTAATTAGACAACTTGTACAGCAAAATGATGAATTTGATTTTTACTGTGTGTTGCCCGATAGCCAATACCGCGAGATCGGGGCTTTCCCTGATGAAAAAATGAAGGTGTTTTCGCGCTCCGGGAGAAATATCCCTTCATTTATCTCTTTGGCTATTAACTATATCCAGTTAGTGCGTAAAGAAAAACCGGATGTCATTCACGTCCACAGTACTTTTGCAGGGGTTGTTTGCCGGTTGTTAACGCCATTGGTAAGAATGACGTGCAAACCCAAAATTATTTATTGCCCACACGCTTTTTCTTTCCTGATGGACACATCAGAAAAGAGAAAAAAGGTCTATGCCAAGATAGAGAAAGTACTGCAAAAGAATACCGATGTGATCATCTGTACCAGCGAATATGAGAAAAGAACGGCACTGATGGCCGGAATGGATCCGGGTAATTTGACCGTGGTTTATAACGGCGTAGAGCCTCCTGTCGCGTTGCCCGATGAGACTAACCCTTATTATCAAGATAAAATCAATATATTGTTTGTTGGCCGCTTTGATTACCAAAAAGGATTTGATTTGGTTCAGCAGATTGCCGATAAACTGGATGACAGATTTTTAATCACGATCGTCGGCGGCAATGTGCATGCGAAAGAACAACCCGCGCCTCATGTCCGAATGGACTTTAAAGGCTGGTTGACGCCTTCAGCGATGGCTCCTTATTTCACTTATGCGGATGTGTTGTTGATGCCAAGCCGCTGGGAATCGTTCGGCCTTGTCGCCGTTGAGGCAGAGAGCTATGGGTTGCCTGTGGTCGCCAGCCGCTGCAGTTCATTGCCGGAGGTGGTGAATGAAGGTGTTACGGGCTATCTGTTTACGACCAATGCAGCTGATGAGGCCGCTGAAATACTGAGTACTCGCGACAAGCGCGATTGGGGTGCAATGAAAGCAGACTGTGTCGATTTCTACAATGCTAATTTCACTTCAGAAAAAATGGTATCCAATACCTACCGTCTTTACAGATAATCGATACATCCACGTTTTTTGGAATGAAAATAACTTTTTTTTCCTATTATATTTAATCGGTGAGAGTAAAAATGAGTAACCTTTATCCTGTTATTATGGCTGGGGGAACAGGAAGTCGCCTGTGGCCGCTTTCTCGTGAGTTATTTCCCAAACAGTTTTTAGCACTGTGCAACGAGTTTTCCATGTTGCAAACAACGGTCATGCGGCTTAAAGGGTTAGACATTATTGATCCTCTTGTTATATGTAACGAAGAGCATCGTTTTATCGTGGCTGAACAGCTACGACAAATAACGCGTTTGTCACATAATATTATTCTGGAGCCGGTAGGGCGTAATACCGCGCCGGCGATTGCGCTCGCCGCTTTGCAGGCCGTTTCCAGCGGTGACGATCCGCTGATGTTGGTATTGGCCGCGGATCACGTCATTCAGGACGAAGAGATTTTCCGCGACGCGGTGAATCAGGCTATTCCTTATGCTGAAGCGGGTAAACTGGCTACTTTCGGCATAGTACCGACGGGCCCGGAAACGGGCTATGGGTATATTCAAAAAGGTACCAGTATCGACGGTTCCAGTATTTGCGGCGTTTCACGGTTCGTTGAAAAACCTGATCTTGATACTGCGCAGCAGTATCTGACCAGCGGTGAATATCTCTGGAATAGCGGTATGTTCTTGTTCAAAGCCAGCCGTTACCTGGAAGAATTGGGTCGCTTCCGCCCAGATATTTTGGACGCGTGTAAGCTGTCGCTCGCGCATCTGACCCCCGATATGGACTTTATCCGCGTTGATCGAAACGCTTTCATCGCATGCCCGGATGAGTCTGTCGATTATGCCGTGATGGAACAGACTGCAGATGCTGTCGTCGTGCCTCTGGACGCGGGGTGGAATGACGTCGGATCATGGTCTGCGTTGTGGGAAATCAGCGAAAAAGACACAAAAGGGAACTCTACTTTCGGTGATGTTCTTGAGCATAACTGTTCAAATAACTACATTCGCGCGGAGCATAAATTGGTGGCCGCTGTTGGGGTGAACAATCTGGTTGTGGTTGAAACCAAAGACGCCGTGTTGATTGCCGATAAAGATAAAGTGCAAGACGTGAAGGAAATCGTCAATCAGCTGAAACGGCAAAAGCGCTCCGAAAGCAAACAGCACCGTGAGGTTTATCGTCCATGGGGCAAACATGATGCGATTGCGCAAGGCGATCGCTTCCAGGTTCGCCGCATTACCGTGAAGCCTGGTGAGAAATTGTCCTTGCAGATGCATCATCATCGCTCGGAACACTGGGTAGTGGTGTCAGGCACCGCCAAAGTGCATACCAATGGAAAAATGCAACTCATCAGTGAAAACGAATCCATTTATATCCCTCTTGGGGTTGAACATTCTCTCGAAAACCCGGGAAAAATCCCGTTGGATTTGATTGAGATTCAATCGGGTGCCTATTTGGGCGAGGACGATATCGTGCGAATCGGCGATTCCGCTCAGCATAATTAAGAATTTTGGTGCGGCGGATATTTGAGCCGCATCGCTGTATTTACATTTGGTAAGGATCTCAATATGTCTCAATCATTGACTTGTTTCAAAGCATACGACATTCGCGGGCAACTAGGTGAAGAACTGAACAGCGATATCGCCTATCGTGTCGGCCGTGCCTATGGAGAGTTTTTGCAACCTCAAAGCGTTGTCGTCGGGGGAGACATTCGTTTGACCAGCGAGGAACTAAAACTCGCGTTGGCTGAGGGGCTACGCGATGCTGGGGTTAATGTTCTGGATATTGGCGTCAGTGGGACTGAAGAAATCTATTTTGCCACTTTCCACTTAGGTCTCGATGGTGGCATCGAAGTGACGGCCAGCCATAATCCTATGAATTACAATGGAATGAAGCTGGTGCGCAGCCAAGCCAAGCCGATCAGCGGTGATACCGGTTTGCGCGATATTCAGCGCCTGGCGGAAAATAACAGCTTCGCTGCGGTTGATCCGGCCAAGCGCGGTAGCTACGAAAAAATATCGATTGAAAAAGAGTATGTGGATCATCTGCTGGGCTATGTGAATACGGCTAACTTCAAACAGTTGAAGCTGGTGGTCAACTCCGGTAACGGCGCGGCCGGTCACGTCATCGATGCTATCGAATCGCGTTTCAAGCAGCTTCAGGTGCCGGTTGAGTTTATCAAGGTTCATCACCAGCCTGACGGCAATTTCCCCAACGGGATCCCTAACCCGTTGCTGCCGGAATGTCGGGAAGATACGGCGCAAGCCGTGCGCCAGTATAAGGCGGATATGGGGATCGCGTTTGACGGTGATTTCGATCGCTGCTTCTTGTTCGATGAGAACGGTGGATTCATTGAAGGTTACTATATCGTTGGCCTGCTGGCCGAGGCGTTTCTGGAGAAAGACGGCGGGGCGAAAATCATCCATGACCCACGCTTGAGCTGGAACACCATTGATGTGGTCAAGCAGGCGGGCGGAGTGCCGGTGATGTCGAAAACTGGCCATGCATTCATTAAAGAACGTATGCGCCTGGAAGACGCCGTATACGGCGGCGAGATGAGTGCCCACCATTACTTCCGCGACTTTTCATATTGCGATAGCGGCATGATCCCATGGCTGTTGGTTGCTGAGTTGCTGTGCATTAAAAACAAGACGCTCGGGGAGTTGGTCGGGGATCGTATGATCGCGTATCCAGCATCGGGTGAAATTAATAGCAAACTGCAAAATCCAAAAGCCGCGATCGAAAGAGTATTAAATCGCTATCGGCCTACGGCGCTGGAATTTGACACGACCGATGGCATTAGTCTGGAATTTGCAGATTGGCGATTTAATTTACGCAGCTCGAATACTGAGCCGGTGGTGCGTTTGAACGTCGAGTCGCGAGCCAATCCTGCACTGATGCAGAAGAAAACAGAGGAAATACTGGCCTTGCTTCGAAGCTGATCTCTGGTTTTAAAGCTATATTCTAATGCTGGGTGGGCGGTATACGGCCCAGCATTGCGGAGTGATATAGGTACCAGAGAAAACTAACAAAAGGCATCTATACTATGATAGTTAATAGGCAGTTATCTATGAACGGTTTCCGTCGGGGTGTGTTGCATACTAATGCGTCTCTTACTTCAATGCTTCAGCGCTTCTCTGATATTTTCGTTATCTTTAGCGGATTGTACTTATCCTGCTTAATCTCCGGTGCCGCATTCAGCATGCAGCACTGGATTATGGTATTAATTTCGATCGTCATCTTCCAAATGATTGGTGGTATCACTGATTTTTATCGATCATGGCGTGGTGTGCGTGCGGGGCTGGAAATCCAGCTCATTTTGCAAAACTGGTCGTTGAGCCTGCTGTTGACGTCGGGCACGGTGGCGTTGATAAATGTGTTCAACAACGAATATTCCATTTATATCCAATGGTATCTGTTGGTGTGCTGCGGTTTGATCATTACGCGCAGCGTGATCCGGCTGCTCTTGGGATACATGCGCAATATTGGTTTCAATACCCGTAATGTGGCCATCATGGGGGCGATGCCCGTCGGCATTCGCCTGGCAGAGTCTTTGCGTGATGCTCACTGGATGGGATTTAAAGTGTTGGGCATTTACGACAATGATAATTCTCCATTGAATAGCAAGATTGAGCGCTGTGGCGACTTGTCTCAACTCGTCAGCGATGCAAAATGTGGGCGTATTGATCGGGTATATATCGCAATGTCGATGGAGCAGGAAAAATTGATCAAAGATACGATTGCGGATCTTTCTGATACGACCTGCTCAGTGATGCTGATTCCTGATATCTTTACGTTCAATATATTACAGTCGCGTTCTGAAGAAATTAATGGCGTCCCTGTCGTTTCATTGTTTGATACCCCGATGAGCGGGATTAATCAGGTGATTAAGCGTATTGAAGACATCATTCTGTCAATATTTATTCTGCTGTTCATATCTCCGGTTCTACTGCTGATCGCCGGTATGGTTAAGTTTACCTCTACCGGTCCGATCATCTTCAAACAAAGGCGTTATGGCATGGATGGTAAGGCTATCGAGGTATGGAAGTTCCGTTCGATGACCGTGATGGAAGATGGCGATAAAGTCGTTCAAGCGAAAAAAGGGGACTCGCGTTTAACACCGGTCGGCGCCTTCTTGCGGCGCACCTCGCTGGATGAACTGCCGCAGTTTGTCAATGTATTGAAAGGCGACATGTCGATCGTAGGTCCAAGGCCGCATGCCGTGGCACATAATGAGCAGTATAGAAAGTTGATCAACGGCTATATGCTGCGCCATAAAATGAAGCCAGGCATTACGGGATGGGCCCAAATCAACGGTTGGCGTGGCGAGACGGATACGTTGGAAAAAATGCAAAAGCGCGTTGAGTTCGATTTGGACTATATCCGTAACTGGAGCGTTTGGTTGGACATTAAAATCGTCTTCCTGACCATTTTCAAAGGATTCATTAATAAAGCGGCGTACTGAGGTTTTCTCCGAGCGTCGCGCCCGGGAAATGCGGATTTCCTGATCTCTGGGGTATTGAGACGATTCATTTTTCTTTTAAAACTGGAGGTCAGATGTTGACTAAATCAAGCCGTAAACGGATGCGTCGCCAGGGACCTGCCGCATCGCTGGCTCTCGCATTGCCGCTGATGTTCATCAGTGCGAATGCGTTGGCTTTCGAAGTCGGGGTGCATGCGCATTTTCGCTGGTATCCCAACGATCCGGATAAATATTTGGAGCTGATCAAGCGATACGGTTTCACGTCGTATCGTGCGGATTTTCCCTGGAGCGGGTTGGAACAGCAAAAAGGGCAGTATGTCATAACCGGCAATATGCAAAAGGCTGACCAAGCGTTTAACGATGCTCAGGCGAAATTCGGTCTGAATGGGTTATTAGTATTGGCGTACGGTAACAAGCTTTACGATCCATCGGGTTATCCAACCACCCCTGAGGCCATTCAGGCTTTCGCCAATTATGCGTATTGGACAGCGTCTAAATACAAGGGCAAGATCAAGTATTACGAGATCTGGAACGAATGGACGAATGCCACTGCAATTAAGCCAAAGCCGCGGACGCCTCCGCCGCCGGAAGTTTTCGTCGCGCTGGTGAAAGCAACGGCGGCTGCGGTGAGAAAAGCCGATCCCAACGCAATTGTCATTACGGGAACGGCTAACCCAACAGGCACTCGCGATCCTTCCTGGGTTGATAACATCGTTAAACTCGGCGTGTTGAATTACGTTGATGGCTTCTCTATCCACCCTTACTCGTATGGCAACGATAATTACGCTATACGGGCCCCTGAGGGGAACCTCGGCGTCGTGGATAAATTTGAGGCCCGGCTTGCAAAGGCAGCAGGTAAGACGGTGCCGATTTATATCACGGAAATTGGCGTGCCAACCTATGACGGTAAAGGCGGGTTATCAAAAGATGTGGCCGCGCAATATGTGGTGAAATATACCTTCCTGGCCAAATCGCGTCCCTTTATTAAGGGGGTATGGTGGTACGATTTGCTCGATGATGGCGACAACCCGAAAATCAACGAACATCGATTTGGGTTGCTGACGCGGAACGGCCAACCAAAGCCGTCGATGCTGGCTTTAAGTCAGGTGGCAGATGTTGCGCGATCCTATTCCGTCGAAAAATATCAAGTGCTGCCGGGCGGGAAAATCTCCATAGCCCTGAAAGGCAATAATCAGCATGCGATGCTTTTCTGGCAGGAAAAACCGGTGAGCCAACCTGCAAGCGGCATTTCTTCAAGCCTGCGCAGTTTTATGTCTGCTGAAGCTCCGCAAAACCAAAGTGCCACACCGCTCAAAGAGGTTCAGGGGAATACGGCCGCGCCCGATGGTGATGTACCGGTAATGATGCGCTCCAGTGCCCCTATAGCATCGCCTTGGTAGGCTATCGAGAGCGCCGTACGCGCCGTGAATAAAAAACCGCAAGCTTAATAAGCTTGCGGTTTTTTTTTATC
Organism: Serratia sp. CY81684; assembly: GCF_052166595.1. Lineage (NCBI taxonomy): Bacteria > Pseudomonadati > Pseudomonadota > Gammaproteobacteria > Enterobacterales > Yersiniaceae > Serratia > Serratia sp. CY81684. The sequence continues at coordinate 682,747 of NZ_JBJNOO010000001.1, forward strand.
CAGGATTAAGCGACGCGCTTCTTCATCACTCGCCGACATTGACGCCAATAAAAAGCCAGCCGGCATAGCCGGCTGGCATCAGTACACGTATTGCATTTCCCCTCGCGGCGCTGAATAAAAATCAGCTCGCTCGGTGATGGCGCTACGCTTATGCGTAGTGCAAAGTATCCACCAATTGCTGGTGATTCTGTCCGGTCAGGTATACCACGGTATCGTTGAGATCCAGCGCATGGTTATCGTTGTTGTCGATAATCACATAAGAGCTGGCAGTATTACCGCCACCGCTGAATACTACGGATGCCACACCCACTTTCGACGTCAGCGAGTTGCTGCTGTCCAGACCGAGAATGCCGCCCAGCAGGCCGATAACGCCGTTGGTCAAACCGCCCACCAGAGTCCCCAACAGCGCATCCAATGTGTCTGCGGAACGTGTGCCGTAGTCCGCAACCGCCGTGCCGCTGGCGTCATTGGAGATAGTCAGGCCGCCATGGTTAACATCGACAATCTTGTCTTTGAGGCTGCTAAAGTCCTTGATGGTCACACCCGCCTGCGTGTTACTCGCCTTGATGTCATAGGTGTTGGCACCTGCGCCACCGGTCAGCGTGGTGTTGCCAATCACGCCCAGGGTATCGGCAGCACTGGAACCTTCCAAGGTCATTTGGTAACCGTTCAGGCCCAACGCCGTCAACACTGGCGCCAACAGGTTGGTGGTAATGACGCTCAGCGGCAGAATGTTCAGCAACTGAACGATGATACCGTCACCGGTACCGCCATGGCTGGAGTCGAGATTCAGACCAGCGGTATTGGTGGACGCATTGATATCACGCACGTTGCTGAAACCGCTGCCCAGGGTCAGATCCAGCGCGTGATCACCGGTCACGTTGATGGTCTGAACCTGCGCATTGGTGCCAGCCAATGACAGAATGTTATCAAAGCTGCCAGTACCGCCTGAGGCCACGTTCACCGTGCTCAGCGCGGTACCCAACAGGGCGCTGCTGCTGCTGTTCAGGGTGATGGCACCGGCATTCACATTGGCGGAACTCACCGCATCGAAATTGATATTGAAGTGATCGGTAGCGTTCTGCACGAAGGTGAAGTTCAGCGTACTGGCGGAGGTCGCGTCCCCTTTCACTTCCAGCTGCGCGGCGTTGCCGCCGGCGGCGTTGATGACGTTGACGTTAGCCAAACCGGAGATCACAAATCCTTGCGTGCCCAGATTGGTGGCAGCTGCGTTCTGCGTAACCGTGCCGCCCGTGGTGCCTTCAACCGTGGATGTACCGTTGGTCAGGCCAAAGTCAAAGGTGTGGGTCGGTGTTGTGACGCTGGTGGTGGTCGGTGAACCGATCAGCGGAGTCGTAATCAGCGTACCAACAGACTTGCCGATATAGCCGGTCAGGTCGATCTTCTCGAAATTCGAGAAGTTATTGGCGTTGCTGGTCACAGTACTGGTGCGAACGCCCAGGGCGTTTTGATTGGTTACTACAGTTTTGGTGATGAAGTTGGCGGAGATGGAGTCCGTACCCGCGCCACCATCAGCCTTAACCGTGTTCGCGACGCTGTTCGCACCGCCCGAAACCCCGTTTCCTGCCCAGTGCAGGCTGTCGTTGCCGGCGCCAAGGTTAAACTGCGCCGTGCCGGCCGCAATGTTTGCCGTCGATGTGACGACTACGTCATCCGCACCCGAACTGGCATTCAGGATGACGTTGCCGTTATTGACGGTGATATCTACGCCTGGATTAACGCCGTTGTCAGACAGGTTGACCGTTGCTGCGCTGGTGCCGTTAATGGTCAGATTCGCCAGATGGTCGGCGAACTTCAGGTTCACGGTGCTGGCGGCATTGGCGTTCAGTTGCACATCCGTCAACACTGCCGTTTCGGCATTGCTAATTTGGTGAGATGCGCCGGTGTTGACGGTGCCCGTCGCGTTGCCGCCGGCGGCCGTTGCCGTCAGAGACGCAGCGGTTTTGTACAGCAGGCTGGTACCGATATCGTATTCGAAGCCATGCTGCTGAGTGACGGTGGCACTGTCAGTGGCGACGGAGTTGCGCAGGTCGTTGATAATGGCCTGGGTGATGGTCGTTTTGCTCCCCAGCGCACCATAGCTGGCTAATTGCGCAGCGGTGGCGGCGGTGCCATGCACCAGGGTAAAGATATGCTGAACAAAGTCATCGCCAGTCAATTGAGCGCCTTTCTTTTGCGACTCTGCGGAATTGATCAGGGTAGTGATGACTTGTGCATAAGTCTTACCGGCAAACAGTTCTTTGCTCCAGGTGTCCAGCCCGCTGGCATCGACGCCACGGCCCGGTATTGCCAGGAAGGCGGCTGCGACTTGTTCTTGATAGTTCAGGGCCGGCAGTTCACCCGGTTGCCACACGTGCGTCGCCGCTTGGAAGTGTTGTTGGGCCGTGGTATCGCCGGCGGCAACGGTGCCCTTCAGTGCTGCGATCACTTGAGCGACGACATCGCCGCGAGTCGAACCGCCACTCAGCAAGGCAAGATAGCTGCTGCTTTCGGCCGAGGTCGGTGCGCGTTCATAGCTATTTTGGAAGATGGCATTGATGAAATCGCTATCGCTTAACGTTTTCAGCGGGCTGTTGTTCACGAAGGTTTGTGCGACTGCTGCCAGCGTTTTGCCGCCCTGCGCCAATACGGTTCCCCAGTAGGTAATGCCGTCCTGAGTTTGCGTTAGGCCCACGACATGGAAAACACCCTGGACGTCAGCTGCGCCGGCCGACGATGCGGCGGTTGCAACTGGGAACAGGGTTTTTTCGACTTGGGCTTCGAAATTGCTCTGTGCAGTCAGCAGCGTTGAATCAAAACCGCTGTAGCTGAGTACGTCGTTAATCACCTTGGCGACGACGGACGCCGTGGTGGGGTTACCCGCTAAAAGATCGGCGAGCACGCTGCTGCTAGGGGCGCTGCCGTTCACTGCGGTGTATATTTTGGTTACGATCTGAGAAGCCGTCAGACCGTTCAGGCTTGCGGTGCCTGCAATGAATTTTTGCGCAACTTGTTCCAGAGAAAGTGCAGAAGTTTCAATTTTCTGCGAGTAGTAATCTAACGCCGCGGTGTCAATATTCTTTCCAGAGATTGCAAGGAAAAAAGCAGCCGCTTTTTGCTGTGCTACTAATGTGGCCATACGTTACCCCTTTGGATGTACCCATTTTCTACGGACATAAGAAAGATGTGACCGGCCCCCCATAGCCGTGCCAGGAAGAGGTTTGGTCAGATTTTTTAGTATTAAATCTTGTAAAAACAACGGCATATAAAAATGACATACTAATGCCAATTGTTGCTTTCACGATTTAATCAAAGGAGCTGATGAGATTTTTGTCAAGGTTATAGGATTTTTTTTATTTTTTTGATTTTTTCTTTTCTATAACCAATTGTGATCTCAATTAATCCTGCAGGTTTGCTGTGTGGAATTAATGTTCTTATGTCGAAGGTAATCACCTTTGTATTTTTAACGCTGGGGATTATTAGATTTCTAATGATTTAACTGGCGTGGCATCGGGAATGGCTACATTGATGCACGGCGAATGCGATGTGATGCCATATTCGTTTAGCCTTTGCTAACTTTTTGCTTTGTATTGTTTTTTTTTGTTCTTTTTGGCACATGTTTTTTTCATCTGCCAGCCTTGCTGGAATTACATATATGTATCTATAGTTAATGAAAAAGCATCTGCAGTCTTGAGCATGTTTGGGGCTTTTTTTGTGAGGTTAATCTCATAAATATCAATGCGGATTGGACTGACAGTGCACATGATGTAAGGGCAGAAAGTGAATCAATTTATACCGCGCAATGAAATTGCGGATGTTATACGGACTCGCAGTAAGGTTTTTTGGACCGTTGGCATATTTACCGCATTTATTAATTTATTAATGCTAGTTCCTTCTATCTATATGCTCCAGGTTTACGACCGGGTGCTTCCTTCTCGTAATGAAATCACGCTGTTGATGCTGACGCTGATCATGCTGGGCATGTTCGGCATGATGTCGCTGTTGGAATACGTGCGCAGCATGGTGGTGATCCGTATCGGCAGTCAGCTGGATATGCGTCTCAACACGCGAGTCTACACTGCGGCCTACGAGGCGAATCTGAAAAACGGTTCGTCTGACGCCGGCCAGATGCTGAGCGACTTGACCAATCTGCGCCAATTCCTTACCGGCAGCGCGCTGTTCGCTTTCTTTGATGCGCCGTGGTTTCCGATCTATCTGTTGGTGATATTCCTCTTTAACCCTTGGTTGGGGCTTTTCGCCTTGGTCGGTGCGCTGTTGCTGATCGCATTGGCGGTGATCAACGAAATGGTGTCGAAAAAGCCGCTGGCGGAGGCCAGCAAGCTGTCGATTATGTCCGGTACGCTGGCCAGCACCAATCTGCGAAATGCCGAGGTGATCGAGGCTTTGGGGATGTTGCCTAACCTGAAACGCCGGTGGTTCGGTCTGCACCAGCGGTTTTTGAACAGTCAGCGCATCGCCAGCGAACGCGCATCGCGGGTCACATCGATCACCAAGTTTGTGCGCATGTCGCTGCAATCGCTGGTGCTGGGGCTGGGGGGCTGGCTGGCGATCGATGGGCACATTACGCCCGGTATGATGATCGCCGGCTCCATTCTGATGGGGCGAACGCTGGCGCCGATTGAGCAGGTTATTAACGTCTGGAAGAGCTACAGCGCGGCGAAGCTTTCTTATGGCCGGTTGGTCAAGCTGCTGGAAACGCACCCGCAACGTGGTACCGGTATGTCCTTGCCGCGTCCGGAAGGGGTACTCGCAGTAGAAGGCGTCACCGCCACGCCGCCGGGCTCCAAAGGCGATGCGGTATTGCATAACGTGAGTTTTGCCATCCAGCCCGGTGACGTGCTGGGGATCATTGGCCCGAGTGCGTCGGGGAAATCGACGCTGGCGCGTTTGCTGGTCGGCATTTGGCCGGTCAGTGAAGGGATTGTTCGGTTGGATAATGCCGACATCTATCAGTGGAACAAGGATGAATTGGGGCCGTATATCGGCTATCTGCCGCAGGACATTGAGCTGTTTGCCGGGACTATCGCCGAGAATATCGCTCGCTTTAACGATATCGACTCAGAGAAAGTCATTGAAGCTGCTAAACTGGCCGGTGTGCACGAACTGATCCTGCGTTTCCCTAACGGCTACGATTCGGTGCTCGGCAACGGTGGCGCCGGGTTGTCCGGTGGACAGAAACAGCGTATCGGCCTGGCGCGCGCCTTGTACGGCGACCCTTCGCTGGTGGTATTGGATGAGCCTAACTCCAATTTGGATGATGCGGGCGAGAAAGCGTTGAACCAGGCCATTATGTTCCTCAAGCAACGTAATAAAACGGTGGTTCTGATTACCCATCGCACCAATTTGCTGTCGATGACCAGCAAGTTGTTGCTGTTGGTGAATGGCAACGTCAACGCGTTCGGCCCGACTCAACAAGTGCTTCAGGCGTTGGCCAATGCGCAAAAAGCGCAGACGCAACAGCCCCAGCAAGCGGTAAGGGCGGTAAATTCTGAGCCGGATGAAGGCAATATCCCAAAAACGCAAATTAATTAAGCCGTGAATTGCCTGATGGCTTTATTGCCGTCTGCAGTTTAAAGGAGTTGGTATGTCGACGCATATTGGCGAGCCGCAAGACTCGTATATTGAAGAGATCCCGCAGGATGAACGGCGGTTTACCCGGATGGGCTGGCTGGTAGTGGGAATTGGTCTGTTCGGATTTTTGCTCTGGGCAGCGTTCGCGCCTCTGGATAAAGGGGTGGCATCACCGGGATCGGTAACCGTTTCCGGCAACCGCAAAACGGTGCAGGCCCCGGCCAGCGGCATCATCAAGAATATCGCGGTGAAAGACGGCGACAAGGTGAAAGCCGGTGAGGTTCTGGTGCAATTGAGCCAGGTGCAGGCACAGGCTCAGGTTGATTCGCTGCGCGATCAGTACTACACCACGCTGGCCACCGAAGGGCGTTTACTGGCTGAACGCGATGGTCTGAGCAAGGTCACTTTTTCCCCTGTTTTCACCCAGGTTAAGGATCAGCCGCGCGTGGCCGAAATCATCGCGTTGCAAACGCAGCTGTTCGCCTCTCGCCGCCAGGGGCTGCAAAGTGAAATTGACGGTTATAAGCAGTCGATGGATGGGATCCGCTTCCAGTTGAAAGGCCTGCAGGATTCGCGCGCCAACAAGCAGATCCAACTTTCCAGCCTGCGTGAGCAGATGAACAGCATGAAGCAACTGGCGGCGGACGGTTATTTGCCGCGCAACCGTTATCTGGAAGTCCAGCGCCAGTTCGCTGAGGTGAACAGCAGCATCGATGAAACCATCGGGCGGATTGGTCAATTGCAAAAGCAGCTGCAGGAATCTCAGCAGCGTATCGATCAGCGCTTCGCCGACTATCAGCGCGAGGTCAGGACGCAACTGGCGCAAACCCAAATGGACGCCAGCGAGTTCCGCAACAAGCTGCAAATGGCCGACTTCGATCTGGGCAACACCGCCATCACCTCACCGGTGGATGGCACCGTGGTCGGATTGAATATTTTCACTCAGGGGGGCGTCGTGGGAGCGGGTGACCACCTGATGGACGTTGTACCCAGCCAGGCGACGCTGGTGGTGGATTCTCGCCTGAAAGTCGATTTGATCGACAAGGTGTACAACGGGTTGCCGGTGGATCTGATGTTTACCGCCTTCAACCAAAACAAAACCCCGAAAATTCCGGGGACGGTCACGTTGGTTTCCGCCGACCGCCTGGTCGACAAAGCCAATGGAGAACCTTACTACCAGATGCAGGTCACGGTCTCGCCGGAGGGCATGAAGATGCTCAGTGGCGAGGACATCAAGCCGGGGATGCCGGTCGAGGTGTTCGTGAAAACGGGCTCACGCTCGCTGCTGAGTTATCTGTTTAAACCTATTTTGGATCGCGCTCATACTTCATTAACCGAGGAATAATTTTGATTCAATCAAAACGACAGGCTGCCGGTCTGGTTATCGGCACCCTTTTGTTTGCGATATCTGCGCCGGTTTATTCGATAGGGATTTTAGACGCATATTCGCTGGCATTAGAAAAGGACCCGACCTACCGGGCGGCTATAAAAGAGAAAGAAGCGGGAGATGAGAACGAAAACATCGGCAGGGCGGGGCTGCTGCCGAAGGTATCGCTGAACTACCAGAATTCGCCGCGCAACTGGCAAACGCAGAAGTACCCGGCGAGTGACATTTTTGGAAATAGCCTTGGAGAGGCAACCAAGCGACAACAGTATCGCAGCCATTCCAGTTCGATCACGCTGACGCAGCCGCTATTCGACTATGAAGCGTACGCCCGCTACAAAGCCGGCGTGGCACAGACGATGATGTCGGACGAGCGCTATCGCGGCAAGTTGCTGGATCTCGCTGTTAGGGTGATTAACGCCTATGTTGAAGTCGCCTATTCCAAGGATCAAATCGCGTTGGCCGAAGCGCAAAAGGCGGCTTACAAGGAACAGCTGACCTTGAACGATCGCTTGATGAGCGCTGGTGAAGGTACCATTACCGACGTATCGGAAACCCAGGCGCGCTACAGCCTGGCCGAAGCGCAGGTAATTGAAGCGCGCGACGCGCTGGACGCCGCACAGCGCGAGCTGGAAGTGATTATCGGCATGCCGCTGAACCAACTGGATGAATTGCAGGTCTTGCGGCCGGGCAAGTTCAAGGTGGCACCGCTGATCCCGTCCAAGTTCGAAGATTGGCAGAAGATCGCGCTGGAGAACAACCCGGTGCTGGCCGCGTCGCGTCATGGCGTGGATGCCGCCAAGTATGATGTCGAAAGGAATCGTGCGGGCTTTATGCCGCAGGTGCAGCTGTATGCTTCGCATTCGGAAAACGACTCCAGCAGCGATAATACGGTTAACCAGAAATACCGTACCGACAGCATCGGCGTGCAGGTCAGTATGCCTATTTATTCCGGCGGCGGCGTTTCGGCGTCGACCCGGCAGGCGGCGGCGCGCTATGGCCAGGCGATGTATGAAATGGATGCACAGACGGGCACCACGCTCAACGATCTGCGCAAGCAATACAATTTGTGCATCAGCAGCCGCGCCAAGGTGGCGGCCTATGAGTTGGCGGTGCAATCAGCTACTACACAGGTGACGGCGACTCGGCAGAGCGTGCTGGCCGGGCAACGTGTCAACGTCGATGTGCTCAACGCCGAACAGCAGCTCTATAGCGCCCAACGCGATCTGGCCTCCGCCAAGTACGCCTACATCAAATCATGGATCACCTTGCTGAGCGATTCCGGTACGTTGGATGAAAAAGACGTTATGCGGGTCGCGCAGTATTTTTCCCGCAGTCGCTAATCCGGTTTTGCGACGAGGCAAGTATTTATCTGAAAGGGAGCAGCGTTAAGCTGCTCTTTTTGTTTTGTTGCGCTATGTTATCGGTCGGTGGCCGCGTGCCTGATTTTCGTTCGTTTGCCAGAGGGGCCGCTGTATCAACCGGTTGTATTAAATCGCTGCCTCCGGCGCAGTTAAGCTGCGTGATAACGCAGAGAGCGCGGCGAGAGAGAACGAACCGTTGCCGTTTATGGTGCTTTACGGTCGATGAGCCGTAAGCTCTTGATGACCGAAAAGGATGCGTGATTCTACGTTTTATTTAAAATAGGCCTATGGCTTTAGGCGGCTGTTTTTCTTGAGCGCGTTGGGCGCGAATGAGGGGTTTGTATGGCGGTTTTAGTTACTGGCGGAGCCGGTTACATCGGTTCACATACCGTTTTGATGCTGTTGGAGCGCGGTGAAGAGGTGGTGGTGTTGGACAATCTGTCGAACTCGTCAGCGGAGTCTTTACACCGCGTAGAGAAACTGACGGGAAAAGCCGCCGTGTTTTACCAAGGCGATGTTCAGGATGCTGAATGCCTGCATCGCATCTTTGAAGCGCACTCGATTACCGGTGTGATCCACTTCGCCGGTCTTAAGGCTGTAGGGGAATCTACGCGTAAACCGCTGGAATACTATCAGAATAATGTCACCGGAACGTTGGTGTTACTGGACGCTATGCGCCGCGCCGGCGTGTATGCGTTTATCTTTAGTTCGTCCGCTACCGTTTATGGTGCCCATTCACCGGTGCCTTATGTCGAGACGACACCGATCGGCGGCACGACAAGCCCTTATGGCACGTCTAAGCTGATGGTGGAGCAGATCCTGCAAGATGTCGCCAAGGCTGAGCCGCAATTTTCGATTATTGCCTTGCGCTACTTTAATCCGGTAGGTGCCCATGAGTCGGGGTTGATCGGTGAAGATCCTAACGGTATTCCCAATAACCTGTTGCCCTACATCTCGCAGGTGGCCATCGGCAAACTGGAAAAGCTGGGTATTTTCGGCGGGGATTATCCGACGACCGATGGGACGGGAGAGCGCGACTACATCCATGTCATGGATCTGGCCGAAGGCCACCTGAAAGCGATGGATCATCTGCCGACGCTCAGCGGATTTAAGGCCTATAACCTTGGGGCGGGTGTAGGGCACTCGGTACTGGCGATGGTTCAGGCATTCGAAAAAGCCTCGGGGGTCACGATCCCTTACCAAATATTACCGCGTCGCGAAGGCGATCTGCCTGCCTTCTGGGCGAACGCCGATCTGGCTCATCAGGAGCTGGGGTGGAAAGTTCGTCGGGGCCTTGATGATATGATGCGTGATACTTGGAACTGGCAGAAGAAAAATCCACATGGCTATCGCTAACCTTGAGTGATATGTCTTGGTAGTGATAAAAAGTTATGAAACGCTAATTAAAAGCGATGGGGGATGTAGAATTTGCAGCCCCTATCCCCATTTTTAAAAGGCCTGGACATGGCTCTCATTTTTTACCGAGAGCTTTATTGTTATTCACGTGAAGTATTTTTCGCTGTTTCACTATCTTGTTGTTTGAATGACAAGCAATGAATGTGACATGAGTCTTTTTTATTAACATCTTGTTGCCTGAGAACTATTTTTATCGAAATGTTACTATCTGAGTTTAATTACAGACTCGTGCGTTTGGCAGGTTATATAATGTGATGTGATAGTGCAATAGTTGTCGCTGCCTACAATAAAAATGAGGACTCAGCAACTCTCAATACACGTGTTGAGCATGAAGTTTATACCGGAAAAATAGTTATTCACAGAATGATGGGCCAAAGATCATTAGTCTGTAAAGAAAAATGACGAAAAGATAGAGAAGGTATTTGAATGTTCTAACTGGTAAACATGGCATAAGGATTGTCCATCCGCAGGTATTTTGCGATGCCGTATTTTTTTCACGGGGGGCGTACGAAAAGAAATGCTACCAAGACGCATTGGGTATTGATTTTGATTTTGCTCAGGATAATCACTTGCGCTCTTCAAAAGGCGTGCTGCGTGGTTTGCATTTTCAAAAGAAAATTCCCAGGGAAAGTGGGTCTGTATCATTCGAGGTGAGGCATTTGCTGTTGTAGCGGGTCTTCGTGAAGATTCACCTACCTATCTATGTTGCATGAGAGCAGGTTTTCCGAAGTAAACTCTGGCTCCTCCCGGTTTGGCGCATAGCCTCATTGAGCTCTCAGATTTTGCTGATTTCGCATATAAGTGCATGAGATATTATAATCATGATCATGGAGGGGGCTTGCTGTGAAACGAGCCTGAGGTGGGGATTGAATAGCGCTTGATGACCCAGCATTACCTGAAAAAGATAAGCATGGTAAACGTTTCGGTGAATTGAAATAAGTGATATTCAAAAGTCGGAAACGTACCCGTTTGCCTTTACAGAACAAAGACCATGAGAACATTGGTGAGTTCGAAGCCTTTAGAGACGGTTATGTTGAGGGGGCGAGGCGAGGCAGTAAAGGCAGAGTGGGCTGCTACTGCGATGCCTGGTACGAGATGATTGCAAAGACATTCATCCTGCCTGATGGTGTGCCCGTTAGTGTGTTCAATGAGCTGATTCAGTATTTCTGTAAGATGTGGGCTACTTTCCGAGCTCTACATGCTTAAACGTTTACCGACTCACATTTTATTATAATCATCAACTATATGTATTATATGAATATTTATTAAGCAATCACTTTAATGTCATGCTAAGAAGGCAGATAATCTGAGGGCCTTTTCGGACAGATGATGATACCATATGGGCCGAGTTTTTTTGCCGAATGTGCTTTGGGTGCCGTGCATTACACCTGGACAAAAAGTGTGGTTTAGCCTCTGTTAAGGCAGCCCGGCTTAAGCTTGAGGGGATATTGCGAGTAGTGCGATTCAGCTATTGGTTGCTGTGAGCCAAGGGCGGTAGCGTGTCTTGGTGAAGGCTATTTGTGTATCTTATTGATTTTAAATGAAAATACATTGGCTGCCTGTCTTCTTTTGGCATTCCTGACAGCTTGCTTTCTCGGATAACAACGTATGCCAGTCATAGGCGGCAGGTCTGATTCGCAATGATGTTATCAGCGATATGCGGGGTAGGATAGTTACTCACGCAGATAATGGAAAAATGTTAAGATATATTAATATCTATTAAGCTATTGGATTAGTAAAAATGAATGTTATTTCTAGTAAAATTGCAGGTGTCAAAACAATCCTCCCAAAAGTGTTCGGTGATGCACGGGGATTCTTTTTAGAAACATTCGAGAAAAAACGTTACCAGGAGATGCTCGATATTGACCTGGATTTTGTTCAGGATAATCATTCACGGTCTTCGAAAGGTGTGTTACGAGGCTTACACTTCCAGACGCAGAACCCTCAGGGGAAACTGGTCCGTGTTGTGCGCGGCGAGGTTTTTGACGTCGCTGTCGACATTCGTCCCGGCTCGCCGACATTTGGTCAGTGGGAAGGTGTCATTTTGTCTGAAGAAAACAAAACCCAGTTTTGGGTGCCGCCTGGTTTGGCGCACGGTTTTGTCGTTCTGTCAGATATCGCCGACTTTGAATATAAGTGTACGGACTATTACGATCCGTCTTCAGAAGGTTGTCTGATTTGGAATGATCCGACTGTCGGAATCGAATGGCCGATTGAGGCACCTCTGCTCTCTGAGAAAGATAAACTAGGAAAATACCTAATGGATCTTCAGCAAAGCAAATAATATTTTATTGCGCCGTGATTTGCGGCCATATAAATGTCACAGTGAGCAAATTTATCAGGTCATCATGATGAGAATTTTGATAGTGGGTAGTGCGGGGCAGGTTGGTAAAGAACTGGTTCTGCGAGCACCGAAAACGTGGGAAGTTTTAGCTCTGGATCGTCAAGCGCTTGATATCACTTGCATGGAGCAGGTAGAAAAAGTCGTTAATTCATTTATTCCTCATGTGATTATCAATGCCGCTGCCTACACTGCAGTTGATCGTGCAGAGATGGATAGCGATCAGGCCTACAAGATAAATCGTGACGGTGTTGCGAATCTAGCCCGTGCTGCTCAGATATTTAATTCAAAATTTTTACATATATCAACGGATTATGTTTTCCAAGGGGAGCAGGAAGCTGCCTATTGCGAACGGGATGAAACAGGACCTACGGGCGTTTACGGTGCCAGTAAGCTTGCCGGCGAAATGGCGGCTGCAGAGGCCTGCCCGAAACATATCATTTTGCGAACTGCCTGGGTATTTGGTACACATGGGGGCAATTTCGTGAAGACGATGATTCGTCTCGCACAGGATAGAACGGAGCTCAACGTTGTTGGCGACCAATTTGGTGGGCCAACCTATGCGGGTGATATTGCGGAGGCTTTATTACTCATCGCGGAGAAAGTTTGCGATAAGAATTTCTCTGCCTGGGGGGTCTATCACTTTACTGGCGCCCCCTATATCAATTGGGCGGGATTTGCTGACCAAATAATGCAACGGGCATATGCGTGCGGTATCACCTCTCATCTGACTAAAATCAATCCGATCCCCAGCAGTGATTACCCAACGCCGGCCAAAAGACCAGCTAATTCTATGCTCAACTGCGAGAAAATCCACGAAATCTTTGGCATCGTGCCAAGTGATTGGCAGGCAGCATTAAATGACATTGTCAGTTATGCTGCGAAGGAATGAGACAACGCTTGGGTAGCGAAGCGTTATAGATAAGAAAATTAAATAGGTTTTTTGATGCAAAATTCGTTTAGCTCATCACCGCGGGAGATTGCAGCGACTTTCTTTCGACACCGCAAGCTGATATTTAACCTGACGAAACGAGAAATTACTGGGCGCTATAAGGGGTCTCTATTTGGCATCTTATGGTCTTTCTTCAACCCTATCTTCATGCTCATTGTCTATACATTCGTTTTTAGTTTTATATTTAATGCACGCTGGAGTGTTGAAAGCACTTCAAAGGCTGAGTTTGCTCTAGTGTTGTTCGCTGGACTTATTGTGTTCAATTTTTTCAGTGAATGTGCGATTAAGGCACCTGGAACGATACTGTCTAACGTCAACTATGTTAAGAAGGTAATATTTCCTTTAGAGATATTACCGATCGTCAATGCAGCCTCTGCATTATTTCATGCTTGTATCAGCATCATTGTATGGCTGATTTTTTATCTTATAGAGGTTGGTTTACCACACCCGACGGTGTTGTTATTTCCAATATTTATTCTCCCCTTATTCGCCTTTGTGCTCGGGGTCGGTTGGTTATTGTCTGCATTAGGCGTTTTTTTGCGAGATGTCGGGCAAATGATCTCTATTTTTGTAACTGCTTTGATGTTTTTATCTCCTATATTTTATCCCATAACAGCAATTCCAGAGAAATATAGGCCGTTATTGAATGTTAATCCACTGGCTCCAGCGATTTCGCAGTTTAGAGAGATCTTTTATTGGGGTACAACTCCTTCATTGAGCGTGTACGTTAGCTATCTTATAGGATGTGCTGTATTCGCATGGTTTGGGTTCGTTGTTTTCCAAAAAACAAGAAAGGGATTTGCTGATGTCCTCTGATAACGTTGCCATAAGCATTCAGGACATAAAAAAATGTTTTTATGTTTACAATAACCCACATGATAGACTGAAGCAGTTCATTTTGCCAAGAATAAATAATATATTCGGGCGTGAAAAAAATAATTATTACAAAGAATTTTGGGCATTAAAAGGTGTCTCCTTTGAGGTTAATAAAGGGGAAACTGTTGGTTTGATTGGTAAAAATGGCAGCGGAAAATCGACATTATTACAAATCATTTGCGGTACCTTGACACCGACCAGCGGAGCAATAAGTACAAAAGGGCGTATTGCCGCTCTATTGGAACTCGGCTCAGGCTTTAACCCGGAGTTTACCGGGCTAGAGAATATTTATCTCAATGCGGCGATTTTGGGGCTTGGCAAGGAAGAAACCGAGAGTAAGTTAGATGCAATCGCTGCATTTGCTGATATCGGTGAATTTATCCATCAGCCGGTGAAAACCTACTCCAGCGGAATGGTGGTGCGATTGGCCTTTGCAGTTCAGGCACAGGTGGATCCAGATATCTTGATTGTCGATGAGGCGTTGGCTGTGGGGGATGCCAAGTTTCAGGCAAAATGTTTTGATCGTCTACGCCAGTTAAAAGACAACGGAACCAGCATTCTGTTGGTGACGCACTCTGGAGAACAAATTGTCACTCATTGCGATCGCGCTGTGTTATTGAACTCTGGTGAGAAACTGTATCAGGGAACGCCGAAGATTGCAGTCAATAAATACATGGATATTCTTTTTGGCAAGAGCCAGCCAAATGTGCAGAATGAAGTAGTAACCTCCTCGGTTGGAAACTCTGTTGAAACTCCGCCGGCTACGGAAGAAACGCTTAATTTCGAATGTGACAAGTTCAGCGATAAAAGCAATTATAATAAGAATGAATATCGTTGGGGGGATGGCGCAGCGGTTTGGCTTGATTACCAAGTTTGTGTTGGAGAACGATTGAATCCGACGACAATTTATTCCGCTGAAAAAGTAAAGATCAGATGCTCAATGCGTTTTGAGCGAGATGTCCATAACCCTATTATTGGTTTTGCCATTAAGACGAAAGAGGGTCAAACTGTTTATAATACAAACTCCCATCTTTTGAGTAATGAAAACACCTTGAAGCATGGGGCTGCTGGGAGCTATTCCGTTGTAGAGTTCGAATTCTCAAATAAGTTAGGTGCAGGAGATTATTTCATTTCTCTCGGCATTGCCTCAATGATGAGTAACGAAGTCATTCCACATGATCGAAGATATGATGTCATTCACTTTTTGGTGCCCTCCGTTGATTCTTTTTCGGGTATTGCAGATTTAGAGTTGAGTTTTGACATTAACCCACCTTCCGGTAGATAACTATGCTTTTAGATAAAAATATTTATGCTTTCCGTGAAAACACGGGCATTTGGGCAAAGCCAGATTATGCGGGTATCCCCTACAGTGATGGGGATACTCAGGAAAATTTGTTATTGAGCATTATACAAAATACCCAAGATCGCAGTGTATCTTCTGCGGAGCTCAAAGCTCAATGCACAGATTGGGTAACGACTTACCATTTTTCTAGTTTGCGTTCGAATCTGTTACGGCCGCTAAAATCCATCCTTCAGCCAGGTGCTAAGGTTTTGGAAGTCGGTGCAGGCTGCGGGGCCATCACGCGGTTTTTAGGCGAAATGGGGTGCGAGGTGGTCGCATTAGAGGGAAGCTTGCGACGTGCCGCGATTGCCAGAACCAGGACGGCTGGCTTGGACAATGTTACCGTAGTCAGCGAGCGATTTGATGATTTCGAGAGTAATGTGCTCTTTGATGTGATCACTTTGATTGGCGTGCTCGAGTATTCCAACCTGTTCAGTCAAGGTGAAGACAGCGCAGTAAGCATGCTTGAAAAAATCAAAAAGCGTCTTAAACCCGGCGGAAAGTTGATCATTGCGATAGAAAACCAGCTTGGCTTGAAATATTTCTCCGGTGCACGAGAAGATCACTTGGGCCAGGTGATGTATGGTATTGAAGGGCGTTATACGAAAGAACAGGCAGAAACTTTCGGACACCACGTTCTGAAGCAGAAACTCGTAAGTGTTGGTTTGCAGACGGTCGAAACGTTGTTGCCGTTCCCTGATTATAAACTCCCCGTTTCCATTGTGACATCTAGCGGCGCTAGCGATCCAAACTTTGATGCTTCTGTTTTTGCTGCGCAATCTGTGCGTGCTGATATGCAATTGCCGGAGAAGTTAAATTTTGTGCTCGAGCTGGCTTGGCCAATTGTTTTTAAAAACAATTTAGCTTGCGAACTCAGCAACTCTTTCTTGCTGGTGGCAAGTGACGAGTCGAGTGAGTTTATTGATAAGGACTTACTTGCTATTCATTATGGTAGCGAGCGTTACTCGCCGTTCTATAAGGAAACGGTATTCAACAAAGACGAGAACGGGGAAATTAAAGTCAAACGTCATTTGCTGAGTCCTGGTGGAGCGATTGAGAATGATTTTGTTGATTTTAAATTAGATGGTTTTGAAAAATATATAAAAGGCATTCCTCTACCCACAGAGTTCATCAAAATCGTGACGACACCTGGGTGGGATATTGAGCAAGTTGCTGGTTATTTTCGTTATTACATCGAGTGCCTGGAGATATGCTTAAAAGGAGAAGGAATACACTATGATGAATTTACCCAACACACGATGCTCCCGTCCACCTATTTAGATGCAATTCCTTCAAATATATTGATAGACGCCGATAGGCAGCCGCGCTATTTTGAACGCGAGTGGTTGGCGAAAAAAGGGATTACGGTGGGTAACCTGACATTCAGAGCGGCGTTATCGTTGCTTGGGAAAATATCCTCTTTCGCACCGCCTGCCAATGGACGTTCATTAACTCGAGGAGAGTTTATTAAGCAACTCTTCGAAGCTTTGGCATTCTCTGCAGATAGTTCGCTCTTCGAGCAATACTTGGTTCTTGAATCAGAACTGCAGGTTTTCTCATCAGGATCCGATAAGAATAAACTTGATACCTGGTATCCTGAGCATGTGTTGCCTGGCTTACATGCATTGGATGAAGTTGAGAGCAGGGAAGCTGAGCGTCTTGAAACAGAGTCGGCATTAAAAGATAAAAAACATGCTTATAATGAACTGTTGAAGTCTAAAGATTATGCTGAGAAATTAGCATTTGAACGAATGGATGAGATTGATAAACTCAAGCTGGAGTTAAGCAATATTAAGTCTAGTACCCTTTGGCGGATATCCAGACTATTCAGAGGCAAAAGGAATTGATATGAGCAGTGAGACGCTTCATTGGTCAATTGACTCTATGGTCAAAAGAGGCACGACGGTATTCAGCTACGGCTGGATATTTAGTGAAACTAAGAGTATTAAGCAGCTTGCATTACTCCAGGTTGATAAAAATGGTTTATTATCTAGCATTAACGTGGATTATGGGAAAAGTCGGGAGGATGTAGGCTCCTATTTTTCCGAATTCGAGCAAGCTGCTCATTCGGGATATATTGTTTATGGTTCATTCAGTGCTGCTGTCGCACAACATGGTTTAAAACTGCTTTGCACCTACGGAGACGGTACGACGGAAAGCATTGATGTTCCAGAAAGCCATTATATCCACGCAGGCAATGAAAATAACGAAACGACCATACATAAAAAAGTTGTTTTAAAGCAAATGCTTGTGCTCGTTAAACGTGCTTTGATGTTGCTTAAGGGCGGGAATATCTCCCTGCTTTATAATAAAATAAAGCGATATAAGCGTCACGAACCAACGACAGGGTTAAATGTCGCGAGTGATATTTCCAAAGTTTTAAGTCAGAAAGAGCGTGAGAAAGTTATCTTTTTCCTTGATCATGATCTGGGCGGAGGTGCTAATCATTATAGAAATCGACTGATACAAGACAAGATCAGTGATGGGTTTTCTGCATTGGTTCTTGCCTTCAATATCAGAACATTGTCTTACAAATTGATTGTCAAAAGCGAGTCGGTCGATAAAAATTATAAAATTCCGGATGAAGGGTTTGTTTTCGACCTCCTGAATTATCTGAAAGTTCAGGAGATCGTCTATAATACCGGTGTCTCATTTGTAAATCCTGAAACCATTCCGAGTTTCTTGCTCGATTTAAAGCTTAAAACTAATGCTACATTGACGACATTGGCTCACGATCTTTTCCCTATTTGCCCTTCGCATTTTCTAATTAATGACAAAGGAAAATATTGTGATATACCTGATCCTCAAGTTTGTCGCTCATGCTTAAAAAATAACACATACGGGTTTACAACATTATTTGAGTCCGGTGATATCAATGAGTGGCGCGATCAGTGGGGCGGGTTGATTATCGCTTCAGATAAGTTTATTACTTTTTCTCAAAATACGTTGGATATTTACCGACGTGTTTATCATCAAATACAGCCAGAAAAAACGGTGGTCGCTCCACATGTTGTGAGCTATCTGCCTCGAAAGGCAGAAGTTCAACAGAAAGAGAGATTACGCATTGGAGTCGTAGGGCAAATTGGGTACCACAAAGGGGCTGAGTTCGTTAAAGAGTTAGCCCTCGAAATAAAAAAAGCGGGTTGTCCGGTGGACATTGTGATTATCGGTGCTATTGAAGCCTCATGTCCATCAGATATTGTGACTCAGACAGGTCCTTATAAGCAGAGTGAATTGCCAGATTTACTTGAGGATAAAGGGGTGAATGTTATTTTATTCCCTTCTATCTGGCCTGAGACGTTTTCCTACGTCGTACAGGAAATGGTTGAACTTGGTTATCCCGTCGCTTGCTTTAATCTGGGAGCACCTGCTGAACGACTTAAGAATTATCCAAACGGTTTGATTTTGTCCTCAATGTCTGCTGGCAACGTCTTGCAAGAGTTGATAAAATTCCACCGAAAAATTTATACAATCCAGTGAGGCAGGTATGTCTGAGATTCATGTTTTTACTAGTGCAGCGTTTAACTATATTCCGAAAGTGAGAATGCTGTTTCAGTCTATTCGTAAATATCACCCTGAATGGACAATTCACCTCGCCTTGGCCGATGAGAAAAGGCCCGAAATTGATCTCAGCAATGAACCATTTGACGAAGTCGTCTCAGTTTCTGAATTAGACATCCCGGACTGGAAAGGTTGGGCATATTGCCACACCATCGTGGAACTCGCGACGGCGATTAAACCTTTTATGCTTGCTCGTTTGCTGCAACTGCCAGGCTGCAAAAAGGTGATCTATCTTGATCCTGATACGGTGATCTTTTCTCGTCTCGATGACATTTTGGAGGCATTGGACTCTGCGAATGTCGTGCTGACACCGCACCAGACAAAACCTGAAACGTCTCTATCCGCCGTGATGGATAATGAGATCTGCAGTCTGAAGCATGGCGTTTATAATCTGGGTTTCTGCGCGGTAGCAGCAACCGATGTTGGCCTCTCTTTTGCAAAATGGTGGGGAGAGCGCATTTATCATTTCTGCCGTGCAGATATTCCAAACGGCCTGTTCACCGACCAACGTTGGATCGATCTGGTTCCCGCCTTCTTCAACGACGTGGCGATCATGCGTTCCAGTCGCCACAACGTGGCCACCTGGAATTTAACAACCCGTGATTTTACCGTTGACGAAAAAGGAAATTATTTTGTTGATGGTGAACCGTTAGGCTTCTATCACTTCACAGGCTTCGACAGCGGCGCTCATCGAATCATGGCTTCTAAAAATGCCGGGGATAATTCTGATGTGCACAAACTGATTGATTGGTATGACGATCAGACGAAGAATCTTGCGCAGGATCCTTTGGCCAAAGTGGTCTGGGCTTATGGCCTGCATTCCGATGGCTCTGCCATTTCAAAGGCGCAGCGTCTGGTTTACCGTGAGCGTATTGATTTGCAAAAAGCTTTCCCTACGCCGTTTGATGCGAATACCTATAACCAGTGGTGGCTGCAGCAAGGTCCAAAAGAATACCCTGAGCTGTTCGATAATGGCAGTAAAGATGATGCATTGCGTCAGTTCAGCACGGTGCTTACTCCTGGATTCCGCGGCGGCAATGCAGAATTTGATAAAGATCGTTTTATTGGCATTGTTAAACGTTCGCTTTCCAACCCCCGCACTGGCGTCACAATGGGCAAGAAAGGATGGGAAGTATTAAAGAATGAAGGCATCAAAGGTATTAAACGCCGCTTTCTGAACTAAATTCGCCCTGTTGCTCGCTGTAGGCCCTGTACATAGCCATAGTTATGTACGGGGCTTTTTAACGTAGTTCATCTCTAAAATTAGCCTTGAGGTTTTAGAGATGAAATTTAGAACGGTGAATATCTTTAGCGCCTAGGTTAGTGGTGAACGATGAAATAATATTTCCAGCGTTTGGCCTAGTGTTAAAGCGTACTGCTTATGATGAAAAATGTGTTGGCAGATTTAGCTGTGTCAATGATTCATCTAGAACTCTTCAGGAAGTTTATTTTTCCCCTGACTGTACTTTAAACCTTGGTATGTTAAGTGAAAATAATTGCATCTCTTGTATTGTACCGACATGAATATCAATCTGTTCAGAAGACATTGGATTCTCTTCTGGCAGAGGAAAGTATTTCTAAACTGGTCATCGTTGACAATGGCAGTTATTGTGATTGGCTTATAAATTTTAATGAGCCAAAGCTCGAGATTATTCGAATGAAAGATAATGCGGGGTTTGGTGCTGGCCATAATGCTGTTTTTGAAAAATTTAAGAATCTCGCTGATTATTTTTTGATTTGCAATCCAGATATCGCCTTTGAGAAGGGAGAGGTAGATAAACTCTACCGATTCAGTCAATTGGAGGACCTTGGGTTGGCCATTCCTAAAATCGTCTATCCAGATGGACGGCTGCAGCATGGTTGTAAATTGTTACCTTCGCCTTATCAACTTTTTGCTCGTCGATTTGTTTCCCGTTTCTCACGTTCTTTAAATCAGCGGTATGAATTGCATTGCGCAGATTATACTAAGCCTTTCTTCGCGCCGTCTCTTTCCGGTTGTTTTATGTTGGTGAGCAATCAGGCAATTCAGGATGTCGGATGTTTTGATACTCGTTTTTTTCTGTATCTTGAGGATGTCGATCTTTCGCGTAGAATTTGTTTAAAGCATAAGACACGTTATTTTCCTGAGTCCTTGGTTGTTCACGAATCTCAGCGTCGCTCTTATCAAGATAAGCGTTTTCTTGTATACCATATCGTTTCTGCAATAAAGTACTTTAATAAATGGGGATGGTTCTTCGACAGAGATAAAGAATTCCTTAATCAGAGCTGCCTGAGTCAGTTGCCAAGAAAACAGGTTAATCAGTAAGTAAGAATAAAATTAATTAC
This sequence comes from Serratia sp. CY81684, assembly GCF_052166595.1. Taxonomy (NCBI): domain Bacteria; kingdom Pseudomonadati; phylum Pseudomonadota; class Gammaproteobacteria; order Enterobacterales; family Yersiniaceae; genus Serratia; species Serratia sp. CY81684. The sequence goes on from NZ_JBJNOO010000001.1 coordinate 703,900, forward strand.
AATTTAACTATGGAATTTTCAAGATCAAGTCGTGAATGACTTTTGAGCTTGTATCTAAATGATTTGTCTTATTAAGGGCAAGATAGCGATGCAACCAATACAGCAAAAAACAAAAATTCAGAACGTTAAGTATCACTTTGATTCAATTGATATCCTCCGAGGCTTTGCCGCGATATCTGTCGTTGTTTATCATGTCATAGAGCATTTTAACTGGACCTCTTTCCCTAGCAATTGGCCGTGGCTGTGGTTTCGCTTTGGTTGGATGGGGGTTGATATGTTCTTCGTTATTTCCGGTTTTGTTATCGCTATGTCAGCCTTTAATCAACTGGATAGAAGCGGAAAAGATAAATTCTTTTTCCCTTTTATGAAGCGTCGTATCAATAGAATCATACCTCTTCATTATTTGACGCTGGCTGTTTTTGTTATTTTTATCTCTCCTTATCTTCTCTTTAATCATTTTGCAATAAACCTGACCTCTCATTTACTATTTATACATAACCTTAGTTATGACTTGCACGGCGCGATTAATGGGAGCAACTGGTCGCTCGGTGTTGAGATGCAATTTTATATACTTATTGCGCTCACCGCACATTGGTTAAAACATGTTAAATGGTGGGTGCTGTTACTCTGCTCGTTGGGCATTTCCTATGCATGGCGTTTGGCTGCAGTGTATCTTGTGGATATACAGCAACCACTTGGCATTTTCAAATTATTTGTCAGCGCAACTCAGCTTCCAGGTATGTTAGATGAATTCGCTGTGGGTATTTTACTTGCCAGGTTGCTCACGTCTGAATTTGGCCATAGATTGGTTTCCAACAGAACGTACTCTACAGTTTCTTTAATGTGTGCGGCAGTCGCACTCACGACAGGTGTAATGTATATATACCTGAAGTATGCATCTTTCTGGAACTATCCTTTGATGGTTATATTCTTCCGGACATTACTGGCGACGGCGTTCGGCATGATTGTGTTGACACTATGCTCACTTAAGATTACACCATTCCTAAAAAGAATATTGTATCCGCTTTACTATTGCGGAACGATCTCTTATGGCATCTATCTATGGCATCTACCGGTCTTGCTTTCCATCAAGAAATTGGATTGGTTAACCCATGGCCAATCACTTGCACTTGTATTGGTGTTAACGTTGCTAATGGCATCATTATCGTGGCACTTCTTTGAAAAACATTTCATCAAGAAGTAAGTTTCGGCATTGCACCGTGGTAGAACATTTAACCGTCTGACTAGAAGACAATTATGTGACCTATCGCACCAATCACTACCCACCCGGCTCAATCCTGAGTTAACATGTGTGCCACATCACAAAACCTGCTGGCCGACGTTGCCGGCAGGGTCATCCTCAGACAGGAGTTCCTAAATGTCCAAGCAACAAATCGGCGTTGTCGGCATGGCGGTAATGGGCCGCAACCTCGCGCTGAACATCGAGAGCCGTGGTTACACCGTTTCCATTTTCAACCGTTCTGGCGACAAAACTGACGAAGTGATCGCTGAGAACCCGGGCAAGAATCTGGCGCCGTATTACACCGTTGAAGAGTTTGTCGAATCACTGGAAAAACCGCGCCGCATCCTGCTGATGGTGAAAGCGGGTGAAGCAACGGATAAAACCATTGCCTCGCTGACTCCGCACCTGGACAAGGGCGACATCTTGATCGACGGCGGCAACACCTACTATCAGGACACCATCCGTCGTAACCGCGAACTGTCCGACCAGGGCTTCAACTTCATCGGCACCGGCGTTTCCGGCGGTGAAGAGGGCGCGTTGAAAGGGCCTTCCATCATGCCTGGTGGCCAGAAAGAAGCTTACGAGCTGGTGGCGCCAATCCTGGAGAAAATCGCTGCGGTTGCGGAAGGCGAGCCTTGCGTGACCTACATTGGCGCAGACGGTGCCGGCCACTATGTGAAGATGGTGCACAACGGCATCGAATACGGCGACATGCAGCTGATTGCCGAAGCCTATTCTCTGCTGAAACAGGCGCTGAATCTGAGCAACGAGCAACTGGCCGAAACCTTCGCCGAGTGGAACAAGGGCGAACTGAACAGCTACCTGATCGACATCACCAAAGACATCTTCACCAAGAAAGACGAAGAGGGTAAATACCTGGTCGATGTGATCCTGGACGAAGCCGCCAACAAAGGCACCGGCAAATGGACCAGCCAGAGCTCGCTGGATCTGGGCGAACCGCTGTCGCTGATCACCGAATCGGTATTCGCACGCTACCTGTCCTCGCTGAAAGATCAGCGCGTTGCTGCCTCTAAAGTGCTGACCGGCCCGAAAGTGGCGCCGTTCGCCGGCGACAAAGCTGAATTCATCGAGAAAGTGCGCCGCGCGCTGTATCTGGGCAAAATCGTGTCCTACGCGCAGGGCTTCTCTCAGCTGAAAGCCGCGTCTAAAGAAAACAACTGGGATCTGCACTACGGCGAAATCGCCAAGATCTTCCGCGCCGGTTGCATCATCCGCGCTCAGTTCCTGCAGAAGATCACCGACGCTTACGCGGCGGATGCCGATATCGCCAACCTGCTGCTGGCGCCATACTTCAAGCAAATCGCCGACGAATACCAGCAGGCGCTGCGTGACGTGGTGGCCTACGCCGTGCAGAACGGTATCCCTACGCCAACCTTCTCCGCTGCGATCGCTTACTACGACAGCTACCGTTCCGCGGTGCTGCCGGCGAACCTGATCCAGGCGCAGCGCGACTACTTCGGTGCGCACACCTATAAACGCATCGACAAGGAAGGCGTGTTCCATACCGAATGGATGGAATAAGCCCGCTCGTTGAGCGATAAAAAAAGCCGCCGAGGTTAACGCCCGGCGGCTTTTTTATTGCGTGCGAGTTAACGTCATGCTTTTTTCTGATGCCGCTCGCGCAGCCGGCCGATCACCGCGCTCAGATCCAGATCCTGGTCCTGCAGCAGCACCAGCAGGTGATAGATCAGGTCCGAAGCTTCGTTGGTCAGCTCTTCGCGATCGTTGACCGTGGCGGCCAGCGCGGTTTCCACGCCTTCCTCCCCGACCTTCTGCGCGATGCGCTTGGTGCCGCTGGCATACAGGCTGGCGGTGTACGAGCTGTCCGGGCTGGCGTGCTTGCGCTCCGCCAACAGCTGCTCCAGCTGATAGAGGAACGTCCAGTCGCTGGCGGCCGGGTGGAAGCAGCTGCTGTTGCCGAGGTGGCAGGTTGGGCCGATCGGGTTGGCCAATACCAGCAGCGTGTCGTTATCGCAGTCCGGCGTGATGCTAAGCACTTTGAGGAAGTGGCCGGAGCTTTCACCCTTGGTCCACAGGCGCTGCTTGGTGCGCGAGAAGAAGGTGACATTGCCGCTTTGCTCGGTGGTGGCCAGCGCTTCCGGCGTCATGTAACCCAGCATCAGCACTTCGCCGGAAACGGCGTGCTGCACGATGGCCGGCATCAGACCGTCGGTTTTCTCCCAGTCCAGCTGGTTTCTCTGTTGTTCTGTCAGCACACGCGAATCTCCACGCCTTGTTCGACCAGGAACCTTTTCAGTTCGCCGATATTGATGATTTGTTTGTGGAACACCGACGCCGCCAGCGCGCCGTCGACGTCCGCATCGCGGAACGCTTCCAGGAAGTGTTCCATGGTGCCCGCGCCGCCGGAGGCGATCAGCGGCACCTTGCAGACCTCGCGCACTCGGCGCAGTTGCTGCAGATCGTAACCGTTGCGCACGCCGTCCTGGTTCATCATGTTCAGCACGATCTCACCGGCGCCGCGGCGCTGCACTTCCTGCACCCAGTCGAGGGTTTCCCACTGGGTGATGCGGGTGCGGCTCTCGTCGCCGGTATATTGGTTGACGTGATACTTGCCGGTTTCACTGTCGAACCAGGTGTCGATGCCCACCACGATGCACTGCACGCCAAAGCGTTCAGCCAGGCGGCTAATCAGCTCAGGATCGGCCAGCGCCGGCGAGTTGATCGAAATCTTGTCGGCGCCGAAAGACAGGATCTGGCTGGCGTCCTCGGCGCTTTTAATGCCGCCGGCGACGCAGAACGGAATATCAATCACCTCCGCCACGCGCGACACCCAGCTTTTGTCCACCACCCGGCCATCGCTCGAGGCGGTGATATCGTAAAATACCAGCTCGTCCGCACCTTCTTGCGCATAGCGCTGCGCCAGCGGCACGATGTCGCCGATGATTTCGTGGTTGCGGAACTGCACGCCTTTCACCACTTGCCCGTCTTTAACATCCAGGCACGGGATTATCCGTTTTGCCAGCATGCGATCGCCTCCTCAACGCTAAATTTACCTTCCAGCAGGGCGCGCCCCACGATCACGCCGGCAACGCCGCTGCCGCGCAGCTGGGCGATGTCGTCCAGATTGCCTATGCCGCCCGAGGCCTGGAAGGCCACCTGCGGATAACGGCGGCTGATCTCCTGATACAGCGCCACGTTGGAACCGGCCAGCGTGCCGTCGCGCGAAATGTCGGTGCACAGCACGTGCTTGAGCCCGTAGGGCAGGAACTGTTCCACCACCTGTTCCAGCGTGGCGTCGGAGTCTTCTTGCCAGCCGCTGATGGCCACGCGCTTCACGCTCTGCGCGTCGATGCGCACGTCCAGCGCCAGCACCAGCGCGTCGGCGCCGTAGCGCTCGAACCAGCTTTGCACCAACTGCGGCTGTTTCACCGCGGTGGAGCCGATCACCACGCGCGTGGCGCCGGCTTCCAGCAGGGCGCTGACGTCTTGTTCGTTGCGGATGCCGCCGCCGACCTGCACCGGCACGTCAACCCCCGCCAGCAGCTTGCGCAGCAGCGGGATCTGGCGCGCCGCCGGATCCTTGGCGCCGGTCAAATCGACCAGATGCAGCACCTGGGCGCCCTGTTGTTGATAGTCCTGCAGGCGAAGCAGCGGATCGTTGCCGTAGTCGCGCTGCTGGCCGTAATCGCCCTGATGCAAACGCACCACGTTGCCGTCGATCAAATCCAAAGCCGGAATAATCATGCTGCCTACATCTCCAGAAAGTTTTTCAACAGTTGCGCGCCGGCCGCTCCAGAACGTTCTGGATGAAACTGCACGCCGAAGAAGTTGTCTTTTTGCACGGCGGCGGTGAAGGGCTCGCCGTAGTTCGCCTGGGCGATGGTACTGGGGCATATCGGCATCGCATAGCTGTGAACGAAATAGAAGTAGGCGCCGTCATCGATGCCGCGGAACAGATGGTGGCCCGCCTGCGCGGACACCTGGTTCCAGCCCATGTGCGGCAGCGGCAGGCCGAAGTCGGTCATCTGCTTCACCGGCGTATCGATGAGGCCGAGCGTGGTCACGCCGCCGTTCTCTTCGCTGCTGGCTGCCAGCAGCTGCATGCCGAGGCAAATGCCCAGCACCGGCTGCGTGCAGGCCCTGATCAGTTCGATCAAATCGCGCTCGCGCAGCTGATCCATCGCCGCCTGCGCAGTGCCGACGCCCGGCAGGAACAGCTTGTCGGCGCGCAGCACGATCTCCGGATCGCGGCTCACCTCCGGCTGATAACCCAGGCGCCGCACCGCGTAGGTGACGGAGGCCAGGTTGGCGCAGCCGGTATCCAAAATCACCACGTTCATCACAGCACTCCTTTCGAACTCGGCAGGGTATTGCCCTCGACGCGGATCGCCTGGCGCAGCGTGCGGCCAAACACTTTGAACAGGCTCTCGACCCGGTGGTGGTCGTTTTTGCCCTTGGTCTTCAGGTGCAGCGTGCAGCCCATGGTGTAAGAGAGCGAACGGAAGAAGTGCTCGACCATTTCGGTGCTGAGATCGCCGACGCGCTGATAGTTGAACTCGGCCTTGTACTCCAGGTGCGGGCGGCCGGAGATATCCAGCGCGCAGCGCGCCAGGCATTCGTCCATCGGCAGCACGAAGCCGAAGCGGGCGATGCCGCGCTTGTCGCCGAGCGCCTTGTTCAGCGCTTCACCCAACGCCAGGCCGGTGTCCTCTACCGTGTGGTGATCGTCGATATACAGGTCGCCTTTGACGTCGATCTCCATGCGGAAGCCGCCGTGGGTGGCGATCTGATCCAGCATGTGATCGAAGAAGCCGACGCCGGTTTTGATCTTGCTGCCGCCTTCGCGATCCAGCCAGACGTTGACGTCGATCTGCGTCTCTTTGGTCACGCGATTAACCCGCGCGTGACGGTCACGCAGGGTCAGCTGGCGCACGATCTCTTTCCAGCCCAGCACGCCGCGCTGGTAACGCAGCCCCTGGATGCCCATGTTTTCCGCCAGCTGCACATCGGTCGGCCGATCGCCGATCACGTAGCTGTGCGCGGTATCGAGCACGCCGGGTTCAAGGTAGCCTTTCACCAGTGCGGTTTTCGGCTTGCGGCAGTCGCAGTTGTCCGCCGGCAGGTGCGGGCAAATCAGCACGTCGGCGAACTGAATCCCCTGGGAGCTGAGGATCTGCATCATCAGGTTGTGCGGCGGATCGAAGGTCTCCTGCGGGAAACTGGCGGTGCCGAGCCCATCCTGATTGGTGATCATCACCAGCTGATATCCCGCCTGTTGCAGCGCCAGCAGGGAAGGGATCACGTCTGGCTCGAGCGCCAGCTTGTCCAGGCGGTCAACCTGGAAATCTTCCGGTGGCTCGGCGATCAGCGTGCCGTCACGATCGATAAAGAGGATTTTTTGGCTCACATTGGCTCCTGGCGAGTCTGGTTGGCGCCGGGCAGGGCGGACAAGGCGTCCACCACGCGTTGACATTCGTCGCGGGTGCCTATGGTGATGCGCAGGCAGCCGGACAACCCGGGCTGTTTGTTTTGGTCTCGTAAGATAATGCCCTGATCCCACAAGCTTTTAAACACATTACTTGAGGCGGTGAAGCGGGCCAGCAGGTAATTGCTGTCGCTGGCGAAAACCTGCTCGACGCAGGCGCATTTCTCCAGCTGTTGCTGCAGCCAGCTGCGGGTGGCTGCGATGTCGGTGACGCGCTGGCGCATGGTGCGGATACCTTCTTCGCTCAGCGCCTGCGCGGCGATATCCGCCACCGGCGTCGAGAGCGGGTAAGGGGCGATCACCTTCAGCAGCAGAGCAATCAGATCTTCATTGGCGAGCGTAAAGCCGCAGCGCAGTCCGGCCAGCGCAAAGGCCTTCGACAGCGTACGCAGAATAGCCAGGTGCGGGTAGTCGCTCAGCCAACCGGCCACCGAGGCCTGCGGGCAAAACTCGATATAGGCTTCGTCCACCGCGACGATCGCCTTACCTTTGGCCAGCTCCAGCAGACTGCGCAGAGAGTCCGGGTCGATCAGGTTGCCGGTCGGGTTGTTCGGGCTGCAGACGTAGATCAACTTCACGTTGTCCAGGCTGTCCGCGATGGCCGGCAGATCCAGCTGCCAGTCCTCTTTGGCGGCCACGGTGCGGCGCTCCACGCCAAAGGTTTCGGCGCTGACGGCGTACATGCCGTAGGTCGGCGGGCAGAACAGAATGGCGTCTTTGCCCGGCTCGCAGAAGGCGCGGATCAGCAGCTCGATGCCTTCATCGGCACCGCGGCTGACCAGCACCTGCTCTTTCTTCACCCCGGCGTAGGCGGCGTAGCGTTCGATCACCTGCGCCGGCTGGCACTCCGGATAGCGGTTGAAGGTTTGCGCGGTCAGCTGGAATTCCGGGGCGATCGGGTATTCGTTGGCGTTCAGCCATACGTCGCCCTTGCCGCCGAGGCGGCGCGCCGATTGATAAGGGGTCAGCTCGCGAACGTTGGCGCGCGCCAGTTTTTCGATGCTCATGCTTGCTCCTTCAGGGCGGCGACGCGCAGGGTCACGGCGTTCTTGTGGGCGATCAGCTGCTCGGCGGCAGCCAGCGTTTCGATGGTGGCGGCCAGGTTGCTGAAGCCCTGCGGCGTCAGCTCCTGCACCGTCATGCGTTTTTGAAAGTCGGCCAGGCCCAGGCTGGAGCAGGTGGCGGTGTAGCCGTAGGTCGGCAGCACGTGGTTGGTGCCGGAGGCGTAATCGCCGGCGGATTCCGGCGACCAGTCGCCGAGGAACACCGAACCGGCGCTGGTGATGCCGTCCACCAGTTCGCGCGCATTGCGGGTCTGAATAATCAGGTGCTCCGGGCCGTAGCGGTTGCTGATCGCCACGCACTCAGCCAGATCGCGCGCTACGATCAGGCGGCTGCTCGCCAGCGCCTGACGGGCGGTCTCGGCGCGCGGCAGCTCGGCCAGCTGGCTTTCCACCGCTTCGGCCACCGCCTGCGCCATTGCCGCGTCCGGCGTCAGCAGGATCACCTGCGAATCCGGGCCGTGTTCGGCCTGCGACAGCAGATCGGAAGCGACGAACGCCGGAGTGGCGCCGGCGTCGGCGATCACCAGCACCTCCGAAGGGCCGGCCGGCATGTCGATGGCCGCACCGTCGAGGCGCTGACTGACCTGCCGCTTGGCTTCGGTCACAAAGGCGTTGCCCGGCCCGAAGATCTTCGCCACGCGCGGCACGCTCTCGGTGCCGAACGCCAGGGCGGCGATCGCCTGCGCGCCCCCGACCTGAAACACTTCCTGCACGCCGCACAGCTGCGCCGCATACAGGATCTCATCGGCGATCGGCGGCGGCGAGCACAGCACCACCCGGCGGCAGCCGGCGATGCGAGCCGGCGTCGCCAGCATCAGCACGGTGGAGAACAGCGGCGCCGATCCGCCGGGAATATACAGGCCGACCGAGTCGATGGGGCGGGTCACCTGTTGGCAGCGCACGCCCGGCTGCGTTTCGACGTCCACCGGCGGCAGCCGCTGCGCGTTGTGGAAGGTTTCCACGTTGGCGACGGCCACCGCCATCGCCTGTTTGATGTCGTCGCCCAACCGCGCGGCGGCGGCGGCGATCTGCTCGGCGCTGACGCGCAGCGCCGAGACTTCCGCCTTGTCGAAACGGGCGCTGTAGTCGCGCAGCGCCCGATCGCCGTTGGCCTTCACGTTGTCGAGGATCTCGCTCACCGTGCGGGTGATGCTGTCGGAGGCGGCGATGGCCGGGCGCATCAGCAGCTCGGCCTGGCGTTCGGCGCTGCTGGTCGCCCAATCGATCGGCGTGTTGAAGGTCGACATGGCGTTACTCCATCATCTTTTCAATCGGCAGCACCAGAATCGAGCTGGCGCCGAGCGCTTTCAGTTTTTCCATGGTTTCCCAGAACAGGGTTTCGCTGCTCACCATGTGCATCGCCACGCGGTTCTGCGCACCGGCCAGCGGCAGAATGGTCGGGCGCTCGGCGCCCGGCAACAGCGCGACGATCTCGTCCAGTTTCTCGCTCGGCGCGTGCAGCATGATGTATTTGGATTCACGCGCCTGGATCACGCCCTGAATGCGGGTCATCAGGCGATCGATCAGCTGCTGTTTGGCTTCCGGCATTTCGCCGTCGCGCTGGATCAGGCAAGCCTTGGAGCGGTAGATCACTTCCACTTCGCGCAGGCCGTTGGCCTCCAGCGTTGCGCCGGTAGAGACCAGATCGCAGATGGCGTCGGCCAGACCGGCGCGCGGCGCCACTTCCACCGAGCCGTTCAGCAGGCAAGATTTGAAGCGCACGCCCTGCTTGTCGAGGTATTGCTTCAGCAGGTGCGGGTAAGAGGTGGCGATGCGGGCGTCCTGCAGGCTTTGCGGGCCGGTGTATTCGGCGTCGAGCGGGGTGGCCAGCGACAGGCGGCAGCCGCCGAAATCGAGGCGGCGCAGCGTGAAGTAACGCGGGTCTTCGCCCTGGGCGCGGCGGCTAAGCAGCTCTTCTTCCAGCACGTTTTCGCCGATGATGCCGAGATCGACCACGCCGTCCATCACCAGGCCCGGAATGTCGTCGTCGCGCACGCGCAGGATATCGATCGGCATATTTTCCGCGAAGGCGATCAGACGCTGCTGCTGCAGGTTGATCTTGATGCCGCAGCGCGCCAGCAGTTCCTGGGATTCATCGCTCAGGCGGCCCGACTTCTGCATTGCGATCCGTAAACGTGTCTTGTCCAGCATGGTAACCTCTGTTTAATCTGTAATTTTATGAATTTATTGTAAAAACTATTCTTTCTGTCTGTCCGGAGCCAAAAAAAAACCCTCGGAAGAAATCTTCCGAGGGCTCTCTCTTGCGTTCTGCGCGCCACTGGAAGATTAACAAACCGTCTTCCAGCACTCATCGCCTGAAAGACTAGTCAGGGTGATGGTGATGATGGTGGTTGAACTGAACGCGTGTCATGGTGTTTTTCTCTAATCAAAAGCCGGTAAAAACCGTATGCCAATTAAGCTAAACTATCCGCTGTCCACCGCGCAACCCTTTTTTAACGTCATAAATTTAATTTATTGAAACAGGTTAGGTTATTAGCCACAGACAGCTTTACCTGACCTTAAGCCGGGCAGATTGTATCGCCGTGCGCAGTGGCGTAGCCTTAGGGGTAGGGCGCTGCGATCTTCAGGAGAGGAAGAGGATGAAAAAGGTAGCCATTATTGGTTTGGGTTGGCTGGGCATGCCGTTGGCGCTGTCGCTGATGGGGCGCGGGTATGACGTGGTCGGTAGCAAAACCACGCCGGACGGCGTCGAGGCCGCGCGCATGAGCGGCATCGAATGCTACCAACTGGAACTGACGCCGGAGCTGGTGTGCGATCCGGACGATCTGGAATCGCTGCTGCGCGTGGATGCGTTGGTGGTCACGCTGCCCGCTCGCCGCACCGTCGAAGGCAGCGAAAACTATTTCAATGCGGTGCGCATGCTGGTGGACAGCGCGATGGCCTTTGGCGTGCCGCGGGTGATCTTCACCAGTTCCACCTCGGTGTACGGCGAAACCGCAGGCACGCTGCGCGAAGAGTCACCGTTGCGGCCTGTCTCGCCGTCAGGGCGGGTGTTGGCCGAGCTGGAACGTTGGCTGCATGAATTGCCGAACACCTCGGTGGACATTCTGCGCCTGGCGGGGCTGGTGGGCGCCGATCGTCACCCCGGCCGCTTCCTGGCGGGCAAGCTCGACGTGAAGGGCGGTTCGCAGGGGGTGAATCTGGTGCACCAGGACGACGTCATCGCCGCCATCCAGCTGTTGCTGAAGCTGCCGAAGGGCGGCCACGTGTACAACCTGTGCGCGCCGCGTCATCCGGCCAAGCGCGAATTTTATCCGGCGCTGGCCGAGCAGCTGCATCTGGAGCCGCCTCAGTTCGCCGACGAGGCGGAGCAGGATGAGCGGCTGGTGGACGGCAACCGCATCTGCAACGAGCTGGGTTTTGAGTATCAGTATCCCGATCCGACGCGTATGCCGGTCAGTTAAGGCAGCATACGTCGTTTAAAGCGGGAAAAGGTGGCTCGTCACAAAGTCGACGAACAGCCTGATTTTGACTGACAGGTGGCGGCCCGACGGCCAGAGGACATGAAAAACCATGTTCTCGCGGTCGTATTCATCCAGAACCGTCACCAGGCTGCCCTGTTCCAGCTGTCTGCGCACGGCGATTTCCGGCAAATAAGCGATGCCTAACCCTTGTTCCGCAAAGCACACCTGCGGATCGAGGGTATTTGTCACCATGCTGGCCGGCCGTTCGGGGAGCATATCCGTCTTGTCCCCCAGCGGCCAGATATCCAGTTTGCCGGTGCTGGGAAAGCGATAATGCAAACGGGCATGGCTTGTCAGATCCTCGGGCTTGCGCGGCATACCCGCTTGGCTGAAATAACCCGGCGCGCCAACGAAAACCTTGCGGCAGGTACCCAGCCGGCGGGCAACCAGCCGTGAGTCACTCGGGGTTCCGCTGCGGATAACGGCATCGAAACCTTCCTCAATCACGTCAACCAGCCGATCCGAATAATCAATATCCAGCTCGATCTCAGGATAGCGGCGCTTGAAGTCCCCCAGTTTTGGCATGAAGAGCGTGCCCAGCGACGGGAGGCTGATGCGCAGCTTGCCCTGAGGCGTTCCCCGCGTTTGCAACAGCTCGGCTTCCGCCTCTTTCACCTCACTCAAAATGCGTCGGCATCTTTCCAGGAACAGGGCCCCTTCCGGCGTCAGGTTGACCGTGCGGGTGGAACGGTGGAACAAACGCACGCTGAGCCGCTCCTCCAGCCGGGCGATGGTTTTGCTGACCGCCGACGCGGAGATCCCCAGCTGCTGCCCGGCCACCGTGAAACTGCGGCTTTCACTGACCCGGACGAAAACGTCGAGAGAACCCAGACTTTCCATAGGCTTCCATTCTATTAATGACATTTGTGTCATGAGTGTTATTCACTTTAGCCTATTTTTCTTTTATCAGCGAGTGGGCAGCATGATGCAACCGTCATCCGCAATGAGCGGAAACATCTTTGAATGGGGAGTGATTGATGAATCAAACGACGATATCTGCGCCTGCCGGGAGCATCGAGCGGTTGCCGCTGGGGGGCCTGCTGGCATTGGCAATGGCCGCTTTCATCACGCTGCTGACCGAGATCATGCCGGCGGGCGTGCTTTCTTCGATCGCGGGCGATTTGAACGTGTCTGAAAGCCTGGCGGGGCAATTCATCACCGCCTATGCGGTGGGCGCGTTGGTCGCCGCCATTCCGCTGACCGCATTGACGCAAGGCATGCGGCGCCGCCCCTTGCTGTTGAGCGCGATCTGCGGTTTTGCCATCGTCAACCTCGTCACGGCGCTGTCGCATGATTACCATGTCTCATTGGCGACGCGCTTCTTCGCCGGCGTTTTCGGCGGCATCGTTTGGTCTTTGCTGGCCGGTTACGCCGTGCGCATGTCACCGGCTCATCTTGGCGGCCGCGCTATTGCGATCTCCGGCGCCGGCGCCACCCTGGCGTTGGTGCTCGGCGTGCCGCTCGGCACGTTGCTTGGTCGAGCCATCGGTTGGCAAGGCGCCTTTGGCCTGATGACGTTGATGGCGCTGGCGCTCGTGGCGTGGATCGTCGCCATCGTGCCGGATTTCCCCGGCCAGGCTAAGGCGCATCGCCCGTCTCTGAGCGGCGTATTCTTGCAGTGCGGGATCCGCGCCGTGCTGTTCGTGGTGTTCACCTTCATCGTTGCCCACAACATTCTGTATATCTACCTGGAGCCCTTCCTCAAGCCGTCGGGGTTATCCGAGCGGGTCGATATCGTTCTGTTTATCTTCGGGCTGGGCGCGATTGCCGGATTAGGCATTGCCGGGATGCTGGTCGATCGGCGAGTCCAATCTCTTACGGTGACGAGTATCGTTATCTTTTCCTTCGCCGCCGTGCTGCTGGGGAGTGGGGGACGGACGGCCCCGATCGTCTATCTCTCCGTTGCATTGTGGGGCGTGGCTTTCGGCGGTTTCGCCACCCTCACGCAGACGGCATTGTCACGGCTTTCCGGCCGTGCGGCCGACGTTGCGCAGTCCATGTATACGACGGGCTGGAATATCGCCGTGGCGGCCGGTGGCGCGGTCGGCGGCATATTGCTCGACAAGGGCGGAGCGGCCTCTTTTGCCTGGGCCATCATCGGGTTCCTCGTCCTGTCTTTAACCGGCACGCTGTTTGCCATGAATCGGGCGCTGGCCTCTCAGCGATGAGGTGATTGGCGTGCGGCGCGCGCCAAATCCTCCAGCAGCGCGTTCAACGCCTCGTCGGGCTGGACGGGGCGGCTGACCAGGCTAAGCGTGGCGCGATAAGAGAGCGCCGTGCCGCCCAACTGCCGCAGCAGCCCCTGTTCCACCCAGCGCGCCGCGTAGTGGGTGGGCAGATAGCCAAGACAGGTACCGCTCAGCACCAGATGGGCGACGCTTTCCATATGGTGAGCCACCGCCGCCAAGTGAGGCGGCGCGATCGGGCACAGCTGCTGCGCCAGCAGGTAGCCGCGCTTGACCCAGCGCGCGTTTTCAATCTGCTCGCGCTCGGGTTCTTCCACCGCGAACAGCGGGTGATCCGTGCTGCAGTAGATCGCCTGTATTTCCTCCAGCCACGGCTGATAACGTAACTCCTCCAGCTGTTGGCCGAAGTAGCCGATGCCCAGATCGAGCTGCTGGTGCAGCAGCCCTTGCTCAATCTCGTTCGGCGAACAGATGCGGCACTGCAATTGCACGTCCTGATGGCGCCGCTGAAAGTGCTTGATGGCCTGGCTGAACGGATTGCCCGGCAGCGAAACCAGATTGTCCACCAGACCGATTTGCAGATCGCCGGTCAGCAGGCCGTTCAGCGACTGGCTGACCCGGGTGAAGTCGCGGGCGGCGTTGAACAGCGAACGGCAGGCGATCAGCATGCGTTCGCCCTTGGGCGTCAGCCGGAAGCCGGAGCGCCCGCGTTGGCACAGGCGAAAACCCAGTCGGGTTTCCAACGAGGCCAGATGGGTGCTGATGGTGGATTGGTTCATCAGCAGCGCTTCCTGCGCGGCGCTGACGCCCTGGGCTTCCGCTACCGCGACGAACACCCGCAGCAGTTTCAGATCGATATCGCTTAGGTTGGTGAGCATTCCCCCTCCGCAGAACGTCGGCCGGTTAACCCATTTTTAACATCGAAGAAATAGGTGCGGCGCTGAAGATATGGCCTTCCTTATGGCATGAAGTTGAAATAAAAATCAATACTTCAATAAGTTAGTTGCATCGCGTTTTCCGATGTTTACATGCAAAAGCGGGAATGGTAGCCGAGGTGGCCAACGGGGTAGCCTGCGAATGTTGCTCAAATGTTTCAATCCATCGCAGATAACGACAAGGAAACGCCATGCTGAACCAACCCCAAAGCGGTAACGATATGCCGCGCTTTGCCGGCCTCCCCACCATGATGCGCCTGCCCGCGGCAGAACAGGCGCGCGGTCTGGACGCCGCCTTTGTCGGCATTCCGCTCGATATCGGCACCTCCAACCGCAGCGGCACTCGCTATGGCCCGCGCCAGATCCGCCAGGAATCGGTGATGATCCGTCCTTACAACATGGGCAGCGGCTCTGCGCCGTTTGAACGGCTGCAGGTGGCCGATCTGGGGGATGTCGCCATCAACCCCTACAGCCTGGCGGACAGCGTGCAGCGCATCGAGGCGGCTTACCACGAGATCCTAGCGCACGGCTGCACGCCGTTGACGCTCGGCGGCGATCACACCCTGACGCTGCCGGTGCTGCGCGCCGTCGCCCGCCGCCATGGCCCGGTCGGGCTGATCCACGTCGATGCGCATTCCGATACCAACGAGGAGATGTTCGGCGAACAGCTGGCGCACGGCACCACCTTCCGCCGCGCGTTTGAGGAGGGGCTGCTGGCGCCGGAAAAGGTGGTGCAGATTGGCCTGCGCGGCAGTGGCTATGCGGCGGACGACTTCGACTGGTCACGCCGCCAGGGCTTTCGTGTGGTGCCGGCCGAGGCCTGCTGGCACCGGTCGCTGACGCCGCTGATGGCGGAGATCCGCGAACAGATGGGCGAAGCGCCGGTTTATCTCAGCTTTGATATCGACGGGCTGGATCCGGCCTTCGCACCGGGCACCGGCACGCCGGAGGTCGGCGGGCTGTCGGTTTGGCAAGGGCTGGAGATCGTGCGCGGCTGTCATGGGCTGAACCTGGTCGGCGGCGACGTGGTGGAGGTGTCGCCGCCTTACGATCGCTCCGGTAACACCGCGCTGCTGGCGGCCAACCTGCTGTTTGAAATGTTGTGCGTGCTGCCGGCCCGCTGAGGCCGGCGCACTGACTCTACCGGCGGAGCGGTTGCGTCGGGGCCCCTGATAACAATAACTACGGAGTGGAGGTACCCATGAATCTCGATCTGCTGGTCGTGGTGTTTTACTTTCTGGTGATAGGCGCGGTGGGGTGGATGGGCATTCGCCGCGCCAATTCCAAAGAGGCGTATCTGGTGGCCGGGCGCAACCTGGGGCCGGGGCTGTATCTGGGCACGCTGTCGGCGGTGGTGCTCGGCGGCGCGTCGACCATCGGCAGCGTCAAGCTCGGCTACACCTACGGCATCTCCGGCGTCTGGCTGTGCGGCGCGCTGGGGCTGGGCATTGTGGTGCTGAGTCTGGTGCTGGCCAAACCGCTGCTCAAACTGAAGCTGTATACCGTCAGCCAGGTGCTGTCGCGGCGCTATCACCCGGCGGCGCGGGTCACCAGCGGCGCGATCATGCTGGCGTATGACCTGATGGTAGCGGTGACCTCGATCATCGCCATCGGCAGCGTGATGCAGGTGATGTTCGGTCTGTCGTTCAGCGCGTCTATCCTGCTCGGCGGCGGGCTGGTGGTGCTGTATTCGACGCTGGGGGGCATGTGGTCGCTGACGCTGACCGACATCATTCAGTTCATCATCATGACCGTCGGCATGATGCTGGTGCTGATGCCGATGAGCATCGTCAAGGCCGGCGGCTGGGAGGCGTTCACCAGCCTGCTGCCCGCCGGTTACTACCAGCTGTCGTCGATCGGGCTGGACACCATTCTGGTGTTCTTCCTGATCTACTTCTTCGGCATTCTGATCGGCCAGGACATTTGGCAGCGGGTGTTCACCGCCCGCAGCGCCAACGTGGCGCGCTTCGCCGGGCTGGGGGCGGGCGTCTATTGCGTGCTGTACGGCGTGACCGGCGCACTGATCGGCATGGCCGGCAAGATCGTGCTGCCGTCGCTCAGCAACACCGACGGCGCCTTCGCCGCCATCGCGCAGGCGGTGTTGCCGGTCGGCGTCAGCGGGCTGGTGGCCGCCGCGGCGCTGGCGGCGCTGATGTCCACCGCCAGCGCCTGCCTGTTGGCGTCTTCAACCATCGTGCTGGAGGACGTGCTGCCGGCCATCCGCCGTAAACCTTCCGGCGGGCTGGCCGCCGGGCGCTTCACCACGCTTTTCATGGGCGCGGTCATGCTGGGGCTGGCGTTTGTGGTGCGCGACGTGCTGGCGGCGCTGACGCTGGCTTACAACCTGCTGGTGGGCGGCATGCTGATCCCGCTGGTGGGGGCGATCTTCTGGCCGCGCGCCACCAGCGTTGGGGCCATCGCCAGCATGCTGACCGGCAGCCTGTGTGTGGTGGGGCTGATGATCTGGCACGGCATCGACGCTAACAGCCCGATCTACGGCGGTCTGCTGGGCGGCGGCGTCGCCTTCGTGCTGGGCAGCCTGCTGAGCCGCCCGGCGCCGCAGCTGCAGGCTCAAACCGAGCGTTGAGACGACGAGGCTAATGACTGCGACGAGGTGGGATATGAACAATCGCAATGTGGCGCCACGTCCAAAAATTGAAGTGCGCTCGATAGACTATGTGCCCCGTCACGAGCGGCATGGCAAGGTTTGGCATCAGGCACCGTTTTGGTTTACCGGTAATTTCGTTTTGACGACGATGGTGGTCGGTTTCACCGGCCCGGCGTTGGGTTTGGGCGCGCTTTATTCGATGCTGGCCATTGCCGTCGGCGTGGGGTTCGGCACGTTTTTCATGGCGTGTCATGCCAATCAGGGGCCGCGCATGGGGCTACCGCAGATGATCCAGTCGCGGGCCCAATTCGGCCTGCGTGGCGCCGTCGTTCCCTTTGCCGCCGTGGTGTTTGTTTACATCGGTTTCAACGTGTTCAACGTTATTCTCGCGACCGATGCGATCAACACGGTGTTGCCGGGGCACCGTCTGCCCTGGTATGCGTTGCTGATCGCGGTGGCCGTACTGTTGGCGATCGTCGGCCACGATATGCTGCATGCGGTGCAGCGCTGGCTGACCTATGTGATGATGGCGGTGTTCGGCGTGCTGACGGTCAGCGCGGTGTTGTCGCTGCGGATGGACGCCGTTGTCGGCGCCGGGCATTTTTCGTGGGCGGCCTTTTTGATTCAGCTGTCGGCCGCCGCCGGCTATCAAATCAGCTACGCGGTGTACGTCTCCGACTATTCGCGCTATTTGCCGCATGAAACGCCGTCTGCCAACGTGATCTTTTGGACTTATCTGGGGGCGGCCGGATCGGCGCTTTGGCTGATGTCGCTGGGCGCGTTTCTGGCTTCAGCCTTACCGGCCCCCGATGCGATCGGCAGCGTACAGGCGGTGGGTAATGCCGTCTATCCTGGGTTTGGCACGTTGGCCGTGCTGATCGCCGTGCCCTCGCTGGTTGGTATCATGGCGGTCAACTGTTATGGCGCGATGCTGACCAGCCTCAGCGCGATTGACGCGTTCCGTAAAGTGACGCCAACGTTAAAATTACGCATGACCGGCATTGGCGTCGTCGCTATGACGGTGTTTGCGGTGGCGTTGGCCATCCCAGCGAGCTATCTCGCCAGCTTCAATACCTTCGTGCTGCTGATGCTGTATTTCCTGGTGCCCTGGACTGCGGTGAACCTGATGGACTTTTACGTGGTGCGCGGCGGGCATTACGCGATAGGTGAAATCTTCAACCCGGCGGGGATCTACGGCCGCTGGGGCGGCCCCGGTCTGACGGCCTACTCGATCGGCCTGCTGGCGATGGTGCCGTTCATGACGTTGGGCTTTTACACCGGTCCCTTTGCTGTTTTACTGGGCGGCGCGGATATCGCTTTTCTGATCGGCCTGCTGGTGGCCGGGAGCGTTTATGTCGTAATGTGCCGGAAGCTCGATCTCGAAGCCGAACGGCGGGTGGCGTTGCGCTGCGAGGGGTTATTGGAAGGAGAACAGGAGTGAAGGAAAAAATCAGCGTCGCATGCTGCCAGTTAGCGCTGCGGGTAGGGGAAGCAGAGCATAATCGGGCGCTGTCCGCTCAGGCGATCCGTCATGCGGCGCAGCGCGGCGCCAACGTCATCGTGTTGCCGGAGTTGGTGAACAGCGGCTATGTGTTGCGCGATAAGGCGGAGGCGTGGGCGTTGGCCGAGACCGAAGACGGGCCTAGCCTCAGCCTGTGGGGGGCCCTGGCGCGTGAGTTGGATGTGGCGATCGTCGCCGGTTTCTGCGAGCGGCTGCCCGATGGCGGGGTGGCCAACAGCGCGGCATTGATCGATGCGCAGGGCGTGAGGGCGATTTATCGCAAGGCCCACCTGTGGCATGAGGAGAGCACGATCTTTACCCCAGGCGATCGGCCGCCGCCGGTCGTCGAGACCCGCTTTGGCCGGTTGGCGGTGATGATCTGCTACGATCTTGAATTCCCCGAATGGGTGCGGCTGCCGGCGTTGGCCGGCGCTCAGCTGCTGTGCGCGCCGGTCAACTGGCCGCAGGCGCCGCGTCCGCAGGGCGAACGACCGGCGGAGATGGTGAAGGCGCAGGCCAACGCCGCCGTCAATCGGCTGTTCATCGCGGTGTGCGATCGCTATGAAACGGAGCGCGGCGTTGCGTGGATCGGCGGATCGGTGATCATTGACGCCGATGGCTACCCGTTGACGCAGAGCCTGACAGGCGAAGGCATGGTGCTGGCATCGATGGATATCGGCGCGGCCGATGACAAGCGCATCGGCCGCTACAATCATGTGCATCGCGATCGGCGGCCGCTGCTGTATTGAAGCGGCGGGGCAGTCGGCGGATCCGGCTGCCCCGCCGATCGTTTCTCCGGCGGGAAAATCCGCCGTTTTGGCGCTTACAGCCAGCCTGATTTCTTCAGCTTCTGATACAGGAAAATACAGCCGACGGCGGTCGCCCCCAGCGTGGCGTGATAGGCCCACGGGAATTTCAACTCCGGCATGTCGGCGAAGTTCATCCCGTACAGGCTGAAGATCACCGTCGGGATAGCCAAAATCGCCCCCCAACCCGCCAGCCGTTTCACCACTTCGTTCTGTTTGACCGTCACCAGCGCCAGATTGACGTGCATGGCGTTGGTCAGCATTTCGCGCATGTCGTCGATGTTGCTGACCACCTGATGCGCGTGATCCTGCACGTCGCGCACGTAGGCGCGCAGCTCTTTCGGGATCACCTCTTCGTGCAGACGGATCAGCTGGTTGCAGATTTCATCCATCGGCAGCGCGGCGTTGCGCAGCGCCAGCAGGTGGCGGCGCAGAGTATAGACGTTCTCGATCGCCGCCTGATCGAACTCCGACTGAAACATGTTGGCTTCGATGTTCTCGATGGTGCTCTCGAAGCGCGTTACCACGCTGCGGTAGTTATCCACCACGAAGTCCAACACCGAATAGAGGGCGAAGCCCGGCCCGCGGCACATCTGCTTGTGGTTCTCTTCCGCCTTGGCGCGGATCGGCGCGTAGCTGGGTGAGGCGCCGTGGCGCACCGTCACCAGAAAGTTTTTGCCGACGAAGAAGTGGGTTTCGCCGTATTCGATTTCGTCGTGCTCGCCCCACTGCGCGGTTTTCACCACGATGAACAGCGAGTCGCCGTAGGTCTCCAGCTTCGGCCGCTGGTGCGCACACAGCGCGTCTTCGATCGCCAAATCGTGCAGGCCGAACTCCTCCTGCACCTTGCGCATAAACGCCGGTTCCGGCTGCCGCAACCCCAGCCAGACGAAGGTGTCCGGTTGTTTGACCACCTCGCTGATATCGTCGATGGTCACTTCGCCCAGCCGTTGGCCGGCTTTGTACGCCACACAGTTCACCACCATGCTTTTGCTGTCCATCTGTCCATCCATCAATCAGTCAGGGTTTTGGTAAGAAAATAGCACTCATGTTCCACCGGATACTCTTTCAGCGTCATTTGCAGCTGATAGCCGAGCTTTTCGTAGAACGGTCGCGCCTGGAAGCTGAAGGTGTCGAGACGGGCGTAGCGGCAGCCGCGCGCCTGCGCCTCGTGCTCGGCGGCGCGCATCAGCCGGCAGCCGAGGCCGCTGCCGCGCTGGGTATCCGCCACCCACAGCCACTCGACGCTCAGCCAGTTGCCCCAGGTTTCGGCGGTCAGCCCGCCGATCACCGTGCCGGCCTCGTCGCGCGCATAGACGCTGAGCGGCTTGCGGTGGCTGGCGTCGATATGCGGCAGGTTGTAAGCGCGCAGGCCTTGCCTGATCGCATCGAGGGTATGTTCGTCAATCGCGTCGGTAACGGTAATGTCCATTTTTCCTCCTGGGTTATGGATTAACTTAAGCACACTGCGGCTAAAAGGCAACCCGTTGAAATGTAATGTAAACACCCATTACGACGGGCTGGGCTACACTAAACGGGTCATTTCATCTTCAGGAGGACGCCATGCCCCGATTGACTCTGCTGGCCGGTTTGCTGCTGTGCAGCGGCCTGCTGCACGCCGCGCCGACGGTCAGCCAATTGCAGGACGGCCTGGAACACCCATGGTCGCTGGCCTTCTTGCCGGCGGAACAAGGCCTGCTTATCACCGAACGGCCCGGCCGGCTGCGGCTGTGGCTGCAGGGCAAGGGCCTGTCGCCGCCGATCGCCGGCGTGCCGCAGGTCTACGCCGAGGGGCAGGGCGGCCTGCTGGAGGTGTTGCCGGCCCCCGACTTCAGCGCCAGTCGCCGGGTATATCTCAGCTTCGCCGAACCGGGCGAGGGCGGCAAAGCCGGCACGGCGGTCGGCTATGGCCGCCTGAGCGACGACGGCGCGCGGCTGGAAAACTTTAAGGTGATCTTCCGTCAGCAACCCAAGCTGTCGGTCGGCAATCACTTTGGCGGCAAGCTGGCGTTCGATCTGCAGGGCTACCTGTTTATCGCGCTGGGCGAAAACAACCAGCGGCCGACGGCGCAGGAGACTGACAAACTGCAGGGCAAGCTGGTGCGGCTGACCGCCGAGGGCGCGGTACCGCCGGACAACCCCTGGGTCGGCCAGGCAGGTAAACGCCCGGAGGTTTGGTCTTATGGCCACCGCAATCCGCAAGGGTTGGCGCTGAACCCGTGGAGCGGCGCGATCTGGGAACATGAACACGGTCCGCGCGGCGGCGATGAGCTCAATATCCCGCTGCCGGGTAAAAACTACGGCTGGCCGCTGGCCACCTATGGCATCAACTATTCCGGCCAGCCGATCCCGGAGGCCAAAGGAGAACGGGTGCCCGGCACCGAACAGCCGCTGCACTATTGGCGGGTTTCGCCCGGCCTCAGCGGCATGGCGTTTTATGACGGGCAGCGTTTCCCCGCCTGGCGGCACTCGCTGTTCATCGGCGCACTGGCGCAAAAGGCACTGATTCGCCTGACGCTGGAGGGGGACAAAGTGGTGGCGGAAGAGCGGCTGCTGGGCGATCGCGGCGAACGCATTCGCGAGGTGCGCAGCGGGCCGGACGGCTACCTGTATCTGCTGACGGACGAACGGGACGGCAAGCTGCTGAAGGTCGGGGCGTCGTAGCGCCCCGCATCGATTAGGTGAGCGCGCTCATTACGCCGCGCTGGTAGGCCGGGCGAGCGCGCAGTTGCTGATACCAGCGCTCCATGTTCGGTCGCGGGCGGCGGGCGATCGGCATTTCGAACCAGGCGTAGGCGAAGCTGCCGAGCGGGATATCGCCGAAGCCGAACGCGTCGCCGGAGAGGTAAGGCTGGTGCGCCAGCGTCTGTTCAATGACGTCGAAGTGTTTTTCCAGCGTGGCGATCGCCGCTTCGATTTTCGCCATGTCGCGCAACTCTGGCGCGGTGCGGATCAGGCCCCAAAAGACGATGGTGAAGGCCGGAACGATGGTCGAAGTGGTCCAGTCCATCCATTTCTCGGCGGCGGCGCGCGCCTGCAGATCTTGCGGATAGAACGTCGCGTCGCCGAATTTCGCCGCCAGGTAGCGCACGATGGTGTTGGACTCCCACAGCACGAAGTCATCGTCCTGCAGCAGCGGCACCAGGCCGTTCGGGTTCAGCGCGCGGTAACTCTCTTCGTTGACCTTGCCAAACGCCCCGCCGGCGTTGATGTGGGTATAGCTCAGCCCCAGTTCGGCGGCGCACCACAGCACCTTCCTGACGTTGTTCGAATTCTCACGACCCCAAATGGTCAGCATGGGATAACTCCGTTAGCGGATTAAAGACCCTTAATACCTACGCCACAATGCGCTTTTTGTCACACCGCAGGGCATTTTTTGTCTGCCGCTCAACGCTCCCAGCGGCACACTTCCCAGCCGTGCTCCGCCGCCAGCGCGCTCAGTTCGCTGTCGGGATTGATCACCGTGGCGCTGTCGACGAATTGCAGCATCGCCTTGTCGTTGAGAGAGTCGCTGTAGCCGTGGCTGTGCTCGAACTTCAGGTGCGGGTGCTGCGCCAGCCAGTGCTGCAGGCGGATCACCTTGCCCTGTTGATAGGTCATGGTGCCGTAGGTGTTGCCGGTGAAGCGGCCGTCGCTGATTTCCACGCCGATCGCCAGCGCATCGTCGGCGCCGAGCTGTTCGGCGATCGGCGCCACCAGGTGTTCGCCGGTGGCGGAGATCACCAGAATGCAGTCGCCGCGTTCGCGGTGCCACTGCAGGCGTTCACGGGCGGCGGGATAGACGCGCGGCAGGATGTCGCGCCGGATGTAACGCTGCACCCAGCCGGCCACGGTTTGCACGCTCAGGCCGGTTAGCGGCGCCAGCGTGGCCTGCATGTAGTCCTCCATCGACAGCTTGCCCTGATAATAGAGCTGCATCAGCTGCTGCTCCTGCAGTTCCAGCTCCGCCGGCGCGAACCCCTGGCCGACCAGCCAGCGGATCCACAGGCTGGCGCTGTCATCGTCAATCAGGGTTTCATCCAGGTCGAATAAGGCTAAATCCATCAGTATTTCTCCGGCAGGCAGGGTATGAGGTCGTTTACAGGATAGCGGATTGCGCACGTCGCCAGCCAGCGGCGTCGGCGAAATTGCGCAGAGCATAAGAAACATTGATGACGGTTTTGCGACAGTTTGTTGAACGTTTGCATAACTTAGAACGCAACAATATTGGCCGTCCCGGCAAGCGCGGTGGTAACTATGGGGCAAATGCAGCCACCCGCTGGGGAGGGTCAATGTTGATTATTCGCCTGTACGGCAGCCCGATCGTAATCGGGGAAGAAGAGGAACCGCATGATGACGCACCTGACGACGCTGAAGACGTTGCCGCTGCTGGATCTTTCGCAGCTTGACGGCGATGCGCGCCGGCGGCGCGCTTTTCTTGACGATTTGCGCGCGGCGGCGCGCGACGTCGGTTTCTTCTATCTGCGCGGTCACGGCGTGGATGGCGCGTTGAATGCGCGGTTGCAGCACGCCGCGCGACAATTTTTCGCCCTGCCGGAAGCCGACAAGCTGGCGGTGCAGATGGTGCATTCGCCGCACTTTCGCGGTTACAACCGGGCGGCGGCGGAACTCACGCGCGGGCAGCCTGACTGGCGCGAGCAGTTCGATATCGGCGCCGAACGCCCGGCGCTGACGCTGGCTGACGACACGCCGCGCTGGGCGCGTCTGCAGGGGCCAAACCAGTGGCCGGCGGCGCTGCCGGTGCTGAAACCGCTGCTGCTGGAGTGGCAACAGGCGATGACCGCCATGTCGCTGCGGCTGCTGCGCGCTTTCGCGTTGGCACTTTCGCTGCCGGAGCAGGCTTTCGATCGCTTATACGGCGAGAAGCCCAACGAGCACATCAAACTGATCCGCTACCCGGGGCGGGACGCCACCGCTAGCGCACAGGGCGTCGGCGCGCACAAGGACTCCGGTTTTCTCAGCTTCCTGCTGCAGGACGCGCAAAAAGGGCTGCAGGTGGAGGTCAGCGAGGGGCAATGGATAGACGCGCAGCCGCGTGAAGATACCTTCGTAGTGAACATCGGCGAGCTGCTGGAGCTGGCGACCAACGGCTATCTGCGTGCCACGGTGCACCGGGTGGAAACGCCGCCGGCGGGGAGTGACAGATTATCGATCGCGTTCTTCCTCGGCGCGCGTCTGGACGCGGTGGTGCCGCTGTATCAACTGCCGCCGCAGCTGGCGGCGCAGGCGCGCGGCCCGGCCAGCGATCCGCTCAACCCGCTGCTGCGCGATGTCGGTTACAACTACCTGAAAGGCCGCATCCGCTCTCACCCCGATGTGGCACACCGTTTTTATCAGGACGTCATCGGCCTCTGAACGCCGGGCGTAAAAAAGCCCGGCGCGTCGGCCGGGCTGATCGTGCGCTGATGCGGCGATTATTCCGCCAGCGCCTGCTGCAGATCGGCGATCAGATCTTCCACATCCTCAATCCCCACCGACAGGCGCACCAGCTGCGGCGTGATGCCGGTTGCCAGGCGCTGTTCCAGCGGAATGGAGGCGTGCGTCATGCTGAACGGCTGGCTGATCAGGCTTTCCACGCCGCCCAGGCTTTCCGCCAGGGTGAACAGGCGCGAACGCTGGATGACCCGGCGCGCATAGGCGTCGTCGCCTTTCAGCCGTACCGAGATCATGCCGCCGAAGCGCGTCATCTGGCGCGCCGCCAGCTCGTGCTGCGGGTGGCTCGGCAGACCGGGATAGTAGACGTTTTCCACCTGCGGCTGGCTCTCCAGCCACTGGGCGATGCGCAGCGCGCTGTCGCTGTGGCGCTGCATGCGCAGCGCCAGGGTGCGGATGCCGCGCAGCGTCAGGAAGCTGCTGAACGGATCGAGAATACCGCCGACCGCGTTTTGCAGGAAACCGAGCTGTTCCGCCAGCGCCGGGTTATCGCCCACCGCCGCGACGCCGGCCACTACGTCGGAGTGGCCGTTGAGGTATTTGGTGGCGGAGTGCACCACTACGTCAAAGCCCAGATCCAGCGGGCGTTGCAGATACGGCGAGGCGAAGGTGTTGTCCGCCACGCTGATGAGCCGGTGCTTTTTGGCGATCGCGGCGATGGCGCTCAGATCCGCCAGCTTAAGCAGCGGGTTGGTCGGCGTTTCCACCCAGATCATTTTGGTGTCCGGCTCGATCGCCTGTTCCAATCCGGCGAGATCCGCCGGCGCCACGTAGGTGACGCGCAGGCCGGCGGTGCGGCTGCGCACTTTTTCCAGCAGGCGATAGGTGCCACCGTACAGGTCGTCCACCGCGATCAGGTGGCTGTCTTTATCGAGCAGCTCCAGCACCGTGGAGCAGGCCGCCAGGCCGGAGGCGAAGGCGTAACCGCGGCTGCCGCCTTCCAGTTCGGCGATGGCGCTTTCCAGCGCGGTGCGCGTCGGGTTGGCGCTGCGGGAGTATTCATAGCCGGTATGTTCGCCCGGCGCCGGTTGGGCGTAGGTGGAGGTGGCGTAAATCGCCGGCATTACTGCGCCGGTCGCGTCCGGGGTGTAACCGGCGTGAACGGTCAACGTATCAAACTTGGCCATAATGGGTCCTTATTAACGTAATTTTTGGCGCCAGGCGTTAAGCACGTCTGTGCGGGTAATCAGGCCGAGGAAGCGCTCGCCGTCGAGCACCACCGCGACGTGGCCATGGTTGAAGGTGGCCTGTAATTCCTCGTAGCCGGCTTCCTTTTGCAGCGTATGAACCTGTTTGGTCATCGCGCTGCCGGCCGGCAGGCTGAAGTGGGCGGCGTCGGCCTGGACGGCGTTCAGCAGATCCCACTCATCGATCAAACCGACCACCCGATCGCCTTCCAGCACCGGTAGCTGCGAGATGTCGTACAGCCGCATGCGGGCGTGCACGATCGCCAACGTGTCGTCCGGCGCGGCGGAAACGGCGGCGCCCTCGTCGTGGCGGTAGGCGATCAGATCGCGCAGATCGCCGTGCTGTGGCTTGCTCAGCAGACCCTGCTCCAGCATCCAGTGGTCGTTATACATTTTAGACAGGTATTTGTTGCCGCTGTCGCAGACGAAGGTCACTACCCGCTTGGGTTCGGTCTGTGCGCGGCAGTAACGCAATGCGGCGGCCAGCAGGGTGCCGGTGGACGATCCCGCCAGTACGCCTTCCTTGCGCAGCAGCTCGCGCGCGGTGGTGAAGGCTTCGGCGTCGCCGATGCGGTAAGCATTGCGCACCTGGTCAAAGTCGCTGAGCGGCGGGACGAAGTCTTCGCCGATACCTTCCACCAGCCAACTGCCGGCTTCGCCGATATGGCCGTGGTCGAGATAGTCCGCCAGAATAGAGCCGGCAGGGTCAGCCAGCACGAATTCCGTCTGCGGCGAAACCTCGGCGAAATAGCGGCTCAGCCCGCCCAGCGTGCCGCCGGAACCGACGCCGACCACGATGGCGTCCACGTCATGCTCCATCTGCCGCCACAGTTCGGGCGCCGTGGTGGTGGTATGGGCCGCCGGGTTGGCCGGATTATTGAACTGGTCGATATAAAAAGCGCCGGGGATCTCTTCCGCCAGGCGTTTGGCGTAATCCTGGTAGTAAGCCGGATGCCCTTTGCCGACGTCCGAACGGGTCAGCAGCACTTCCACCCCCAGCGCGCGCAGGTGGAAGATCTTCTCGCGGCTCATCTTGTCCGGCACTACCAGCAGCAGCTTATAGCCTTTCAATGCCGCCACCAGCGCCAACCCCAGGCCGGTATTGCCGGCAGTGGCTTCGATGATGGTGCCGCCCGGCTGCAGTTTGCCATCGCGCTCGGCCTGCTCGATCATCGACAGCGCCACGCGGTCTTTGATCGAACCGCCGGGATTTTGGTTCTCCAGCTTGACGAACAGCCGGCATGGGCCGGTATCGAACTGGGTCAGTTCCAGCATCGGGGTATTGCCAATCATCTCGATGACGGAATGGGGGATCGCCATGACTCATCTCCAGGATTATTCGGTATAAAAGTCGTTGTGCGGATGATAGCGCTGAGGATAAGCGCTTTAAAAAGAACAAATAGCGGTTCTATATGCCATTATGGAATATATTAATCTTTTTTGGACGTATGGATGCGCAGATGTTTAGCGGTGCAGATGCTTGGCCGTGTAGCCGTGGGTAGATGCGAAAATGCGCGTCACGATGCTTTTTTGAACGATAAGTGCGTGCCTGCGTACAGTTATGTAAAAATGCTGAAAATTCACGCTAAACCCTGCAAAAATAAGATAAATCACATAAACTCACAGCAAGGGCATTTTCGGTGCGTTGCGTTACCCATTACGGGCGCCGCAGGGGGTTGCGGCCGGCACGCGCGCACCGGGCCACTCTCGCTGGTTGGCTTAAAACGTGAACATGTTTGAAAGTTAACGCTATTTCAATGGTTTTGAATGGACACTCTGGCGACGTCATGATGAAAAAAAACTTATCCACTTCCCTGAAAAAACTGACCTTCAGCGTAGGCATCCTGTTGCTGGCCGCCCCGGCCGTGCACGCGGCCGAGCCGCCGGCGCCGCCGCAGGTAGACGCCAAGGCCTTCATTCTGATGGATTACAACAGCGGTAAGGTGCTGACCGAAGGCAATGCCGATACGCGTCTCGATCCCGCCAGCCTGACCAAGATCATGTCCAGCTACGTGATCGGCCAGGCGATCAAGGCCGGCAAAATCAAGCCGGAAGACATGGTCACCGTCGGCAAAGACGCCTGGGCGCCCGGTAACCCGGCGCTGCGCGGCTCTTCGCTGATGTTCATCAAGCCGGGCGATCAGGTGCCGGTGCTGGAACTGAATAAAGGCATCGTGATCCAGTCCGGCAACGACGCCAGCATCGCGCTGGCGGACTACGTGGCGGGCAGCCAGGATTCGTTCGTCGGCCTGATGAACAACTACGCAAAATCTCTGGGGCTGCAGAATACCCACTTCCTGACGGTGCACGGTCTGGATGCGGAAGGGCAGTACAGCACCGCGCGCGACATGGCGCTGCTGAGCCAGGCGTTGATCCGCGACGTGCCGGACGAATACGCGCTGCATAAAGAGAAAGAGTTCACCTTTAACAAGATCCGCCAGATTAACCGCAACCGTCTGCTGTGGAGCAGCAACCTGAACGTCGACGGCATCAAGACCGGTTACACCAGCGGCGCCGGCCACAACCTGGTGGCGTCCGCCACCGACGGCTCGATGCGTCTGATCTCGGTGGTCTTAGGCGCGCCGAGCGATCGCGTGCGCTTTAGCGAAAGCGAAAAGCTGCTGACCTGGGGCTTCCGCTTCTATGAAACCGCGACGCCGATCAAGGCCGATAAGCCGTTCGTCACCCAGAAAGTGTGGTTCGGCGACGTCAGCGAAGTGCCGCTCGGCGTGGCGAAAGACGCCTCGGTCACCATTCCGAAAGGGCAGATGAAAAACCTGAAGGCCAGCTACAAGCTGACCCAACCGACGCTGGAAGCGCCGCTGGCGAAAAACCAGGTGGTCGGCACCATCGATTTCCAGCTGGACGGCAAAACCATCGAGCAGCACCCGCTGGTGGCGATGCAAGAGGTGAAAGAGGGCAACTTCTTCAGCCGCATCTGGGATATGGTGATGATGAAGCTGAGCCAGTGGTTCGGCGGGATCTTCGGCTGAATGCCCTGACACCGCTGCCGCATCGTCGCATGCGGTTCCTGAAAAAGCCGCAACCTTCCGTTGCGGCTTTTTCATTTTCAGCATCCGTGGCGTTTCAGAAATAGTCCACCAGCATGGTGGCGCCGCTGGAGAAGTCACCTTCCGCCAGGGTGACGGCGCTGTTTTTCACCGGCACCGCATCAAGCGTCGGCGGATTGGCGTAATCGATGTTCAGCGGCGTATTGATGGCGAAAGCCTTGCCGTTGGCCAGCAGTTTGATGCCCAGCCCATTGACGCTGCTGTTCAACACGCTGCTGTCAAAGGCCGCCGCGCTGCCCATGATCTTCATTTTCAGCTGGCGGCTGTTATCCAGAAACTCACACTTGATGCTGTAATCGATGCGTTGCATATAGCGATTACCGTCGATACGTTTGATGCCGACTTTGCCAAAGTCGATATCGATAGTGCGCCCGTCGTTGATCACGCAAGGCGGAGGCGCCACCACGGTGGCGGTGATACTGACCTTGGTGCCCTGGTCGGCGGCCTGGGGGGCGGCGCTGATCACACCCAGCGTAAACAGCAGAGCGCAACGCATTTTCCTCGTCATGTTCATTCTGGCTCCCGTCTCAAGGTGCGCTGAAGATCAGCGTGGCCGAGCCTGACATCGGACCGGTGGCGATGCCGGTGTAAGGCACATTGTTCTTCACTGGCACAAAGGTGACGGTGTCGTTGCCCAGCCCGTTGACGATGCGCGTTCTGAACGTATTGTTGGGTTTCACCACCGCGCCATTGTGCACCATGGCTACGCCGACATTAGGATTGGAGGTCTTGATGAAATCGCTGGAGAAGCCGCTGGCATCGCTGACCATGCGAACCAAAATGTCTTGTGTCGCGCTCTGATCGTCACACCGGTAGCTGAGCGCCTTGTCCTGTTTGATTTGGGCGTCGCTGGCGCTCTGCGTGAGAAAGTCCTGGCGGATCTGACCGAAGTCGACGTTAATCTGCTGGCCGTTGTTGATAGTGCAACTGGTGGTGACGAAGTAGGCGTCGTTGTCGGCGATCAGGCGCCACCGGTAAGGCCCACATTTTGGGCAACCTGACTGGTCATTTTTTTGTTCAAAGTTGATTTGGCCGATGACGTCGCCCTTGTTCACCTTGATATCCTGCGTCGGCGAACGGTTGAGCACGATGTAAACCCTGATGGAAATGCTGGCACTGTTTAGGCCGGTAATCGTCATCACCTGGATACCTGATTGGATCGGGGATAAGTAGTCGGTGCCGTTGATTGTCATACCGTTGGCAAGCGTACCGAAAATGGCAGTGTTCATCGTCAACGCCGGGCTGCCGGTGAGTAAAATATCTTTCCAGTTGGCGACGTCGTTTTTACAGGTCACCTGGCTGACGTTGACGATTTCATTTTTCCCGATGGACAATTCAGGGCCTATCTTTACCCTGACGTCGACCGGCGTCATTGAACCACCCTGACCAATGTTCCCGCCGTCGGAGGTTTTACAGGTAAATGCATTGGCGTTACCAATGAGGACGAAAAAAGATAATGCCAGGCAGTGTTGTAAAAATAGGATGGTTGTTTTTCTCACAATAATATCCCGATTATATAGTGTCATTTGGCTGGGTGCCGCCACGAAATAGGGCTAATTAGGCTGGCTGTGCCGGCGTTATTCCGTTAAATGAGAATAAGGCGCATCTATTCCTGGTATTTCCTTGTTGTCGGTTGGCAGTAGGGCGGTGGGGTACCACCTCAACGAGTTGTTGATGGAACCGTCCGTTACGAGCACTTCTTGTTTGGCGACGAGTTCCAACAGCAGTAGCCGGGCGCGGTAAACGCCGACGTTGACGGCGTTGGCCAGTTGCCGGGTAGACAACCACAGATGCTGAGGTGGCAGTCCGGTGTCGGGACATTGACGGGGCGACTGCGCGAATAATGTTTGCAGCAGATCGTGCTGCAATTGCCGTATTTCCTTTTGTTTTGGAGATAACGCTTCCATAGCACTTCCTCTGTATTTCGATTGCTGTATTCCTAAGAAAAAACAAAGTTTCACTGCCTACCAATAACGAGGTAAATCGCGAATCAAGAAAAATCCTATCTATTTATCAGGATTGAAAAAAAGGGGTTTCCCACTCCGTTTCTACCTGTTTGCAGGCTGGGAGAGTGTCACGCAGAAACCTAAAGTTTTGGTTTATTATATTCACAAAGAGCGGCTTTGCGATCTGATTAATTGTGAAACAGAGAAAAACAGGATATTGCACTATAAAAGTATTTTTTACGATCTATGAGCCTAAAAATAACACTAAATTAACTTTAATTAGGAAATAAATTGCGAATGTTCGTCTTGATCAAAAAAAGACTTTTTTTGCTGGTGGGCATTTGCCAGAATATTCACCGCCAGACAAGAAGGGCGGATTAGAAAGTATTGGTCTCTGCTTGTTGTGATTTCGTTTATTTTTATATGACGAATTCATTAATGGGTAGACCGCTGCAGACTTGCCGTTATCGACGTATCCATTGTCGGTTTCTTTGGTTTTGGCAGTTAACCAACCAGCAAGATGCTAAAGAATCAGGGCTGCGCATATATAAGCGCGAGCAGATTTCCTGTTGCTCTTTTTCTTGATTGGAATATGCATTTTTTCTTATAAGGAATATAGGTTCTATGAAACTTAACAAAATCATGATGGCTGCAGTGATTGCATTTGGCGCAAGTTCTTTTGCACAGGCAGCCGATCAGGGACACGGTAAAGTGACCTTCACGGGTTCTATTATTGATGCGCCATGCTCTATTGCACCCGAGTCGATCGATCAGACCGTAGATCTGGGCCAGGTTTCTAACGTGGCGTTGAAAAACGGCGGCAAATCCAACCCGCGTCCGTTTGAAATCAAGCTGGAGCAGTGTGATACCACTACGCTGAAAACCGTTAAAACCACCTTCAGCGGCATTGCGTCGTCAACCAACAAAGATCTGTTGGGTATCGCGGGGACCGCCAGCGGCGCTGGCGTAGCAATCACTTATGGCGGCCAGCCGATCAAACTGGGTCAGGCGACTGCGGCACAGACGCTGAATACTGGCAACAACAGCCTGAACTTCGCCGCTTACCTGCAGGGTGAAGGCGCTTCCGCAGCCATCGTTCCGGGCGATTTCACCGCCGTAGCCGACTTCACTCTGGCTTATCAGTAAGTGAGACCGCAGGCTTAATCAACCAGGCATGGGGCACGCCGCATGCCTGGTGACTCTCTGTGTCAAAGGAATGTCGCGATGTTTTTTTCAAGGAATCGGGCGGGTGCCGTTCTTTTGGCGTCGTTGGCGTTTGCGCCCGGCAGTGCAATTTCCGCCGCACAGGGGTGGGGCAAAGTCAGCATGCACGGCGCCATTATCGACACGGCCTGCGCCATTGCCGCCGGCAGCCGCGATCAGACAATCGATATGGACACGCTTCCTATCGGACAGATCATTCGTGACGGCCAGGGAATGACTAAACCTTTCAGTATTGAATTGGTTAATTGCATTTTGGAACGTCCGGAAAACAAGCCTGATTGGAAATTCTTTCAGGTCACGTTTGATGGTTTGGCGGAAGGCGCTTTGTTTGGCGTACAGGGCGATGCGCGCGGCATCGCATTGAAGATAAAAGACAGCCGCGGCAGGCCGGTTATTCCAGGGGAGCCGTTGCCGATGGAGGGAATAATACCGGGCAACCGAGTGCTGAATTATTCCATGACGTTAATGCCGAATCACCAGCCGTTGAAGGTGGGAGCGTATTTTTCCACAGTGCGTTTTAAGCTGGATTATTTTTGATTTTTTTTCGTACTGACGGTTAATTCGTTATTGAAAGGACTTTATTATGCTTTCACCGGCAGGGAAGTTATTTCGTCTTCAGGCCTTGGGGCTCTGTGTCGCCCTTTCTCTGGGAAATCCGATCGCGTTGGTTTATGCCGCCGACGTTATTCAATTCAATACTGACGTCTTGGACATCAACGATCGTAAAAATATCGATCTGAGCCAATTTACGCGCAGCGGCTACATCATGCCGGGCGTTTATACCATGGTGGTGCACGTCAATAAGAACGATCTGCCGGAACAGCCGGTGACGTTTATGGCGCCCGAGAACGATCCTAAAGGCAGCGAAGCCTGTCTTTCGCCGGAGTTGGTCAACCAACTGGGGCTGAAAGAAAAACTGTTAAGTACGCTGAACTGGACGCACGGCGGCCGTTGCCTTGACGCCTCCAGCCTGGCAGGGATGGAAGCCCGCGGCGATCTTGCCAGCTCCTCGCTGTACCTCAACATTCCTCAGGCCTATCTGGAATACAGCTCGGAAAACTGGGACCCGCCTTCGCGCTGGGATGACGGTATTCCCGGGCTGCTGTTTGACTATAACGTCAATGCTCAAACACAAAAACATCAGAAAGGCGGCAGCAGTTACAGCCTGAGCGGCAACGGCACCGGCGGCGCCAATCTGGGCGCCTGGCGTCTACGCGCCGACTGGCAGGCTAATCTCAGCCATCAGACCGGTTCTTCTCAGTCGACCGACAAACAGTTCGACTGGAGCCGCTATTACGCCTACCGGGCTATTCCGGCGCTGCGCTCGCGGCTGACGATGGGGGAGGATTATCTGAACTCCGACATTTTCGACAGCCTGCGCTTTACCGGCGTCAGTCTGCGATCCGACGACAGCATGTTGCCGCCCAACCTGCGCGGCTATGCGCCGGAAGTGACGGGCGTGGCGAAAACCAACGCCAAGGTGGTGGTCAGCCAACAGGGGCGCGTGCTGTATGAGACGCAGGTGGCGGCGGGGCCATTCCGCATTCAGGACATCAACGACGCGGTTTCCGGCGAGCTGGACGTACGCGTCGAAGAGCAAGACGGCAGCGTGCAGGCGTTCAAGATGAATACCGCCAACATCCCTTATCTGACGCGACCGGGTACGGTGCGTTACAAGCTGGCGACGGGCAAGCCGTCGGAGTGGGGGCATCACCTGCGCGGGCCGATGTTCGGCACCGGTGAGTTCTCCTGGGGCATCAGCAACGGCTGGTCGCTGTACGGCGGGGGCATCGCCGGCGGCGATTACAACGCGCTGTCGCTGGGGATCGGGCGCGATCTGATGGCGCTGGGGGCGTTGTCGTTCGATGCCACGCAGTCGCGTGCGCGCTTGCCGCAGGAGGGCGCTCTGACCGGTGGTTCGTACCGGTTGAGCTATTCGAAGAACTTCGACCAGTACGACAGCCAGATCACCTTCGCCGGCTACCGCTTCTCCCAGGAGGACTTCATGAGCATGGGGGACTACCTCGATGCGCGTTACGAAGGGGGACGCAGCGGCAAGAGCAAGGAGATGTACACCATCACCTTCAACAAACAGTTCCGCGATCTGGGGCTCAGCACCTATCTCAACTACAGCCACCAAACCTACTGGGATCGGGCGCCGAACGATCGTTACAACCTGATGGTATCGCGCTACTTCGATATCGGCGATTTCAAGAACGTCAGCGTATCGCTGTCGGCCTATCGCAACCGTTACAACGAGCGCAATGACGACGGGATGTACCTGTCGCTGTCGCTGCCCTGGGGCAGCGCCGGGACGCTCAGTTACAACATGACGCTCGATCGCGAAGAGAACGCCCATCGGGTCGGTTACTACAACCGGGTCGATGAACACAACAACTATCAGATCAGCGCCGGCGCAGCGCGCAGCGGGGCGACGGCCAGCGGCTATTACAGCCATCAGGGCGATATGGCGCAGATCAACGCCAACGCCAGCTACCAGGCCGGCCGTTACAGCGCTGTCGGCATCGGCGCGCAGGGCGGCCTGACGATGGCGGCGGAAGGGGCGGTGCTGCACCGGGTCAATACGCCGGGCGGCACGCGCTTGCTGCTGGATACCGAAGGCGTCGCCGGCGTGCCGGTGCGCGGCTACGGCAGTACGGTGCTGACCAACCGTTACGGCAAAGCGGTGGTGGCGGATGTAAACAGCTACTACCGCAATAAGGCCAGCATCGATCTCAATAGCCTGAGCGACAACGTCGAGGCGACGCGTTCCGTGGTGCAGGCCACGTTGACCGAGGGGGCCATCGGCTACCGCAAGTTCGAGGTGATTGCCGGAGAGAAGGCGATGGCGATCGTCAAACTGGCGGACGGCAGTGAGCCGCCGTTCGGCGCCACGGTGCTGAATGCCCGCAAACAGGAGACCGGCATCATCAATGACGGCGGCAGCGTTTACCTGTCCGGCCTCAACCCCGGCGAGCGCATGCGCGTGCATTGGAACGGCGCGGCGCAGTGTGAAATCCAGCTGCCGGCGCCGCTGCCGGCCGAAATGCTGATGAACACGCTGCTGCTGCCTTGCCGTCCTCTTGCCGGCAACAAGCCGGCGGCTGACGCCAACTGACTTACACCCGGCGGAGTGCGCTCCGCCGCTAAACCGCCGGGGCGGGATTGCCCGCCTTCGGCCGACTGGAACCGTGAAGACATGATGAATCTGACTATGACCAGAAAGACCGTTTCCCTTGTGGGCCCGCTCGCCGCCGCATTGACGCTCGGCGCGGTCGGCCTGCCCGCTCAGGCGGCTATCGCGCTGGATCGCACGCGCGTGATTTTCGACGGCGACCTGAAAACGGTCAGTCTCAACATCAGTAACCAGAACAAACAGTTGCCGTATTTGGCGCAGGGATGGATCGAAGACGATCGCGGCAACAAGATCCAAAGCCCCTTCACCGTGCTGCCGCCGGTGCAGCGGGTGGAGCCGGGCAAACCGAGCCAGGTGAAGATCCAGTCGCTGCCGGCGGCGCGTCAGCTGCCGCAGGACCGGGAGACGCTGTATTACTTCAACCTGCGGGAAATCCCGCCGCGCAGCAATAAGCCGAACACGCTGCAGATAGCGTTGCAGACCCGCATCAAAATGTTTTATCGCCCGGCGGCGCTCGCCCCGAAGAAGAACGCGGCGCCGTGGCAGGAGCAACTGACGCTGACCCGGCAGGGTGACAAGTATGTGGTGAACAACCCGACCCCTTATTACGTGACGATCGTTGAGGCGAGTGCCGGCAAGGGCGGCAAAGGGGCGGCCGGCTTTGAACCGTTGATGGTGGCGCCGAAGGCCAGCGCCCCGCTGAACGTGCCCGCCGCGAGCCTCGGCAACGCGCCGTCGCTGGCGTACATCAACGATTACGGCGGGCGGCCGCAGTTGAACTTCCGCTGCGCCGGCAGTGCCTGCCTGGTCGTGCCGGTCGCCAAATGACGAGCCGCGCGCAAGCAGGGAAGACCGAGTCATGAACACAGCGGAGTGAACGAATCATGCAACGAAAGATCCCCATGCTGTTGGGAAAGGCCTATGAACGTCATCAGCGACGCACTATCGGCCTGACGGTGTTGGCCGCGCTGATGGTGCCGCTGACGGCGGGCACGATGCTGATGCTGATGCCGCCGGCCCGCGCGGTGGACAACTGGGACGTGGAGGGGGCGAACGGCACGCTCCACGTCTACGGCGCGTTGACGGAAAGCGCCTGCAGCCTGGAAATGACCACCGCTCGTCAGGAAGTGTGGTTGGGTGAGACGGGAACGGCGCACTTCCAGCGCCCGGGCGATCGCGGCACGCCGGTGGCGTTCGAGCTGACGCTGAAAGACTGTCTGCGGGCGCCGGCGAGCAACCGCGACGCCTGGACCGGTGTGCTGGCCTGGAGCGGCAGCCAGCCTGCGGTGTCCGTGGCGTTTGCCGCGCCGACGGATGACGACGCGCCGGGGTTGGTCAGGGTTGCCGGCGTCACCGGGTTGGGGTTGCAGCTGGCGGATGCCAGCGGCCAGCCTGTGCGCCTCGGCGCGCGTAACAAACCGGTATTGCTGACGCCGGGACAAAACACCCTGACGTATACGGTGACGCCGGTGCGCACCCCGGCGACGCTGAGCGCCGGCGCTTACCGTGCGGCGATCGATTTCCGGCTTTACTACGACTAATACGCCGCTTGCGCCCGGTCGGCGCAAGCACAACCAAAGGGAGTGGCGTCATGCGCGCGACAGAGACGAACCGGCGCCGGAGCGCGCTGTTGGGGGCTGGCATGGTCATGGCGGCCGGCATAATGGCGCAGTCGGCGACTGCGGCGGAAAACATGCGCTTTCACGGCACGCTGGTGGCCGAGCCGTGCGTCATTCAGCCAGGGGATGAGGACATTCCGCTGGATTTCGGCACCATCGTCGACAAATACCTGTATCTGAACACCCGCTCCCACAGTCAAACCTTTGCGTTGCACCTGACCGAGTGCGATCTCAGCCTGGGCAATACGGTGGCTATCACGTTTACCGGCACCGAGAACGCCAAACTGCCCGGCCTGTTGGCATTGGATGCCGGCAGCCTGGCGTCGGGGATCGGCATCGGGCTGGAAGATAGCAGCGGCAAGGCGCTGCCGCTCAATCGCGCCAGCGATAAATTCCGCCTGAGTGCCGGCAACACCACGCTTACGCTGCAGGCCTATGTGCAAGGGGAACCGGAGGCTATCCAGACGAAGTCCATCGGCCGCGGCACCTTCATCGCGGTGGCCACTTTTACGTTGGAATACGAATAAGCGTCTACAAGGACAAGAAACGCAATGATGAGAAAGCACGTCAATCACGCCCTGCGCATGGGGCTGCTGTGCCTGTTGGCGTTGAGCGCCGCCGCTTGCCAAAGCCAAAAGTCGGGCAAGCCCGCCGTGAACACTAAAAATCAGGTTGTGCAACCTCCGTCAGAAGAGGCTTTGCGCAAGCAGCGTGAGGCCGAACAGCTGCAGCAGTGCCAGCAGCAACTGGGCGCATTGCGCGCGATCGACGAGAAACAGTATCAGCGCTATAAGCAGGCCTTCGACAGCCTGATGAGCGGCGCCTCGCAGTACGCCAGCCTGCGCGCCCGGGTAAACGGCGACACGCAGGAGACGGTGGATGCGCTGTATCGCTACAAGGTCAACTATCTGTGCGCCGGGGTGAATCAGGCGGTGTTGACCGGCTTGGCGGATCGTGGGGAGCAGATTAAATGAGGCTGCGCCTGCTGGGCTGCGTTGCTCTGCTGTTCACCGGCGTCGCGCTGGCGGACGACGGCGTGCCGGCGCTGCTGCAGTTTGCCGAGCAGTATCAACGGCAAAACATCGTGCCGACGAACGAAAAAGCGGCGCCGGCCGAACGCGAGTCGGGGCAAAAAAAGCGTGAACCCGCGAAGCGCCCGTCGGACAACAATAAGCCAGCCTCACCGGCCAAAGCTTTTACGCTGACCCAGGAATTATTGGCGCGTGACCAACAGCTGGCGCGCCAGCGAATGGAACTGACGATGTTGCGCCAGGAACTCGCCGCGCTACGGGCGGAGAAAGTGACGTCATCCGTCGCGACTTTGCCCGATTCGTCAACGCTGCAAAAGTGGATCGCCGGGTTGGGCGCCGCCTGGCGCGGTTCGCCCGATGCGCAGCGCGCCGAAGCGCTGCTGCGTCAGGCGACGCAGGAAACCGCCCAAAGCAGAGCGACGGCGGCGCAGGCCGAACGGCGCGTCACCGAACTTGAGTCTGCCGCGCAGGCATCGGCACAGACGCTTGCACAACGCCAACGCGAGCACCAGGAGGCGTTGCACGCTCTGCGCGCCGCGTTGGAAGAAAGCGAGCAGAAGCGGGCCGGTGAGCAGAAGGCGACTCAGCAGGCGCGCGAAGACCTGCTGGCGTTGCGTAAGCGGCTGCAATGGGAGATGACGCCGGAGCAGTTGAAGGATGATCGCAAGCGTCTGTCCTATGCGGCGGGCAGTGCGCTGGGGCGGGACATTCAGGGGGTAGTGGCGGAGCGTCAAAGTTGGGGCGTACCGGTGGATCGCGACAGCCTGTTGGCGGGTGTCATCGATAGCGTCTCGGGGCGTTTGCGGCTGCCGCCGGATGAACTGAATGCGCTGACGGCGCAGGCGGATGCCAACGCCGTAGCCGCGCGTGAGAAACGCGTTAACGAACAGCGGCGGCGTGATGAAGATTATCTGGCGCAGTTCAGTCAACAAAAGGGCGTAAAACAATCGGCGATGGGCTTTTGGTATCGGGTGGATTACGCCGGAGAGGGCGCGCTGGCGCCAACGGCGGTGGTCGATGTGGTCGTGAAGGAGAAATTGACCGACGGCACGGTGATCCAGGATATGGAACTGAGCGGCAAGGTGCTGTCGCAACCGTTGTCCGAGTATCCGCCGCTGTTTCGGGAGGCGATAAGCCACCTGCACAACCACGGATCGCTGACGATGGTCGTGCCGCCGGCGCTGGCCTACGGCGAAACCGGCTATCCGCCGAAAGTGCCACCCAACGCCACCATGATTTATGAATTACGCATCGACAACAGTCAGGCGCCGGCAAAGGGTGCTCAGGCGGTTAAATGGGAAACCGGAACGGCGGGGAGGCAGGGATGAACACGATGATAAAAATCGCGCTATTTGATGAAAACCGTTACTTCAGCGCCGGTTGGCAGGAGGCCCTGGCGCTGCATTTCAGCACTTACGGCAAGCGTACGCTGTTACTGGACGCGCAGCAGGTTCACGAAGCCGATCTGGTGTTCTGCTATTTTCCTCCCGGCGTGCAAAGCTGCTTTTGTCACTTCTTTGAGGCGCAGACCGCAGGGCGCAAAACGCTGTATTTCTCGTTGCGGACGCCGGAGGGGCGGCATAAACGCACCGTCGGCATCCGCTGCTCGCTGGAGGCCGGCGTCATTTACCACGATACGCCGCTGGTATCGGCATTGTATCAGGTGAGCGCCGAACTGGAGCGGCGCAGCAAATGGCCGAACCGGCCGGGTTGTGGCAGGAACTGCATATGCCAGCACCGTGGCCTGACGCTGCGCGAACAGGAGATCATGCGCTGTATGACGCGCGAGATGGGGGTGACGCAAATCGCCCGAATGCTGGACATCAGCGTGAAAACCGTCAGCAACCACAAGATGAGCGTGATGCGCAAAATGGGATTCCGGCGTAATGCCGAACTTTACGGTTGGCTGCGGCACAGCGCCCGTCCCGGGGCTGTGGGGCCTCGCGCGGGCATTCAGGTGGGCGTTGCGGCAGGAAAGGATCGCTATTGAAACGGCGCCGGCCAAGTCAGACCGGCCGGCGCCTTTAGTGCCTCGCCGTGGCGATCAGTTACAGGCCACGACCTTGATCGCCAGCCCGCCCTGTGAGGTTTCGCGGTATTTGGCGTTCATGTCTTTGCCGGTTTCGTACATGGTTTCGATCACCTTATCCAGACAAACCCGCGGCTCGCTGGTGCGGCGCATCGCCATGCGCGCGGCATTGACTGCCTTGACGGCGGAAATGGCGTTGCGTTCGATGCAGGGCACCTGTACCTGGCCGGCGAGCGGATCGCAGGTCAGCCCCAAATGGTGCTCCATGGCGATCTCTGCCGCGATGCATACCTGCGCCGGGCTGCCGCCCAGCAGCTCGGTCAACCCGGCCGCCGCCATCGAACAGGCGACGCCCACTTCTCCCTGACAGCCCACTTCGGCGCCGGAGATCGAGGCGTTCATCTTGTACAGCGCGCCAATCACGCCGGACGCCAGGAAGTAGCGGGTGTAGGAATTGGCGTTCACCGGGCGGATGAACTTGTCGTAGTAAGCCAGTACCGCAGGGATGATGCCGCAGGCGCCGTTGGTCGGCGCGGTGACCACGCGGCCACCGGCGGCGTTCTCTTCGTTAACCGCCAGCGCGAACATGTTGATCCAATCGACCACGTTCATCGGGTCGATATTGTTCTTGTCGCCGGTCACCAGAATGCGGCGCAGCGCGGCGGCGCGGCGCGGCACTTTCATCGGGCCGGGCAGCAAACCTTCGGTGTTGATGCCGCGTTCGATACCGGCGCTCATCACCTGCCAGACGTCGGCGAAGTGCGCGTCGATATCCGCCTTGCTGCGCAGCGCCAGCTCGTTCTGCATCACCAGGCCGGACAACGACAGCCCGGTCTCTTTGCAATGCTGCTGCAGATCGTGCGCCGATTTGAACGGGTAGGGCACCGGCGTTGCGCCCTCGGCGGACTGGCCGAAGTGCTCTTCGTCGACGATGAAACCGCCGCCGATCGAGTAATAGGTTTTGCTGTGCAGCAAGCGTTCACCGGCGAAGGCACGGATGCGCATGCCGTTTTCGTGCAGCGGTAGGTTGTCGCTGTGGAAGTTCATGCCGCCGTGCAGCGGGAAATCCACCTCGTGATGGCCGTTGGCCAGCGGCAGGCGGCCGCGCTGTTCGACGTCGCGGATAAAGCCCGGAATGCTGTCGATGTCCACGTCGTGCGGCAGGTTGCCGGCCAGGCCCATGATGATGGCGATGTCGGTGTGGTGGCCTTTACCGGTCAACGACAGCGAACCGTACACGTCGACCACCACGCGGGTAGTGTCCTGCAGCTGCTGGTGGGCGATCAGATCGTCGACGAACTGTTTGCCGGCCTTCATCGGGCCAACGGTGTGGGAGCTGGATGGTCCGATGCCAATTTTGAAAATATCGAAAACGCTGACCATGGTCTCGCCTCCTTCTTCAGGTTTCAGGCGGTGAATACGGGAAATGGGGGCAGTGCGGGAGGGCCGGCGCGCAGCGGCGCCGGCCGGACGTGATTAGCCGAGCAGGCTGAACACGATAGCAGAGATGGCGATCAGACCCATCACAACCACAAACACGTTGCTGATGTGGCCGCTGTACTTGCGCATGGCAGGCACTTTACGGATGGCGTACATCGGCATCAGGAACAGCAGCATGGCGATGATTGGGCCACCCAGGGTTTCGATCATGCCCAGGATGCTCGGGTTCAGGGTGGCGACGATCCAGGTGGTCACCAGCATGAAGATAGCGGTCATGCGGTTCAGCTTGGCGGTGCTGACGGTTTTGCCGCGGCTCTTCATCGACTTGGCGACCAGGCCGTTGAAGCCTTCACGGGCGCCCAGGTAGTGGCCCAGGAACGATTTGGTGATGGCGACGAAGGCGATAACCGGCGCGATGTACTCGATCATTGGGTTGTTAAAGTGGTTAGCCAGGTAAGACAGAATCGAGATGTTCTGCGCCTTGGCTTCCGCCAGGTTTTCCGGCGTCAGGCTCAGCACGCAGCTGAACACGAAGAACATCACGGTCAGCACCATCATGATGTGTGCGTAAGCCAGAATGCGGGAGCATTTCTTCTCGGCGTCTGCGCCGTACTCTTCGCGTTTGGCGACGGCGAAGGCGGAGATGATCGGCGAGTGGTTGAAGGAGAACACCATCACCGGGATCGCCAGCCACAGGGTCATGATCAGGCCGTGACCCATGCCGGTACCGCTGCCGGACAGCGACACGTTTTCGAAGATGGCGCCGGTCCAGTTAGGGATCAGATACACCGCCAGCAGCATCAGCACTGCGACGAACGGGAAGACCAGGATACTCATGGTTTTCACGATGGCCTGCTCACCGAAGCGCACGATGGTCATCAGGCCGACGATCAGGATCAGCGACAGGATGGCGCGCGGCGGCGACGTCATGCCCAACTGGTGGGTAATGAAGCTGTCGACGGTGTTGGTGATCGCCACGCTGTAAACCAACAGAATCGGGTAGATGGCGAAGAAGTACAGCAGGGTAATCAGCTTACCGGCGGTGATGCCGAAGTGCTCCTCCACCACGGCGGTGATGTCTTCACCGGGATTTTTGCCGGACAGAACGAAACGGCACAGACCGCGGTGGGCAAAGAAGGTCATCGGGAAAGCGATGATGGCCATGATGATCAGAGGAATCAAACCGCCGATGCCGGCGTTGATGGGCAAGAACAGGACGCCTGCGCCGATGGCGGTGCCGTACAGGCCCAACATCCACATGGTATCCGTTTTACGCCAGGTACTGCTGGAGCCCGAGGCCGCAGAGGCAATTGTGCCGGTCTGTGTAGTGTCCATAAATATCTCCGAAGTGAACACGAATTTAAAATTAAAAGGCAAAACTTAAGGTTAAACCGTCAAACGTCCTATTCAGGCAACGCTTGCGGTAAGAATCAGGTGTTGCTTGCGGGGATGTTTTGGCGTCCCCCTGGTTGTTTATTGCGTTCATTACCAAGGCACAGCGCCGGGTAATTCACTAAAGACTTTTCACCGTCGCGGACGATAAAAGTCGTTACCGCTGCCGACAGGTCTTTGCCTGTCGATTTTTGTTGGCGGCAAGATAACGATTTACAGTAGAAACAACCGTGATCCTGCTCTCAAATGCGCAATATGTGCA
Source organism: Serratia sp. CY81684 (assembly GCF_052166595.1). NCBI lineage: Bacteria > Pseudomonadati > Pseudomonadota > Gammaproteobacteria > Enterobacterales > Yersiniaceae > Serratia > Serratia sp. CY81684. Next base: position 746,965 of record NZ_JBJNOO010000001.1, read on the forward strand.
GTTCTAGGCTTTTTTATCGATTTTTCGCGCATTTGTTGCACATTTGTGTAAGATTTTGTGCTGAGAACGCTCTCATGAAAGTTTCTGCGATTATGCGGCTTGTACAATAATTAGCCGGATAAAGCGCTGTGCTCAGCAGCAAGCCGAGCAATATATTTTATGCGTGGTTTTGGATCTAGCGAAAAACCCGGATTAAGCAGTTTTAGTGATGTAGATCACATTATGTTTTTAAGGCAAATAACGTTTATCTTTTTGTTTTTATTTTGTTTTTGTTGAAAAGCACCGCTAGTAACGAAGGGAAATTACTTACGTGGTTAGCGGATAAAAATGCGTAACCATTCATCATATAAATAACAGATACCTAACAGGTATTGGCGAGATTTGCTGCAATCGCGTAAACCGCCGTTTATTTAAACTTCCTGGCCTTTGGCTCGATTTATCATATAAAAGCCATAAATAGCCGTTAATTCACCCAACCGACCGCGTGGTTAGCCTGCGAAAAAATAATCACGCGGGTGAGCTGTTGCATTTTATTAACCTGATGTTGCGTGCGGATAAGCGAAAAACGCGAATTGATTGCGCATTATTTGTTCATTTTTCGGCGGGGAAAGAGGGATATCGAAGCGGTGCGCCGTCGGTTATGACGGCGCTGAAGGCGGACTAATAGCGGATAGCGATGGCGTTATCGTTGAAGAACGCCATGAAGTCGGCGTCCGGCTGGCGATCGGTGATCACCCGATCGAACTGCGTCAGCGGGCCGATGCAGGCCGGTTTGGTTTTGCCGAACTTGCTGTGGTCTGCCACCAGGATCTTTTGCTGCGCCATCGCCATGGCGCGATGCTTCATCTCCAGCTCGTCGAAGTTGAAGCAGGTGGCGCCGTGCTGCAGGCTGAGGCCGGCGGCGGAGATAAAGGCGATGTTCGGGCAGATGTGATCGAGCTCGTTACGGCCGCCGACGCTGGAAAAGATGTAGTTGTTCGGCTTGAACTCGCCGCCGCACAGCACCACCTTGCAGTTCGGTTTGTCCTGCAGCGCCAGGAAGGTGTTCAGCGAATGACACACGGCGGTGAAAGCCAGCTCGTCGGCGATGGCGTCGATGATCGCCGGCGTGGTGGTGCCGCAGTCGAAAAACACCGTGTCGTTTTCATTGATCAGCGGCGCCGCCAGCAGGCCGATGCGCCGTTTCTCCGTGACCTGTTTGGCTTTTTGATCGGAAACGAAGTAGTTGGTCACGCCGTTGCTGCGCGGATCGGTCACCACATAGCCGCCGAGTAACACCACGGCCGCCGGTTCGGCGCTCAGATCGCGGCGAATGGTCATCTCCGAGACCCCCAGCAGCACGGCGGCTTCTTTCAGGTGGATCTTGTCAGCGCGTTTTAACGCCTGAACTAACCGGTTGATACGTTCTTCGCGCCGCGTTTCCATAGATCCGTCTTCCCACAGGTAGTAGAGATAAAAGGCGAGCCGGCATTTCCGGCGCTAAACAGAACGATGCGGGGCAATATCGGGCCGCATCAACCGCCCGTATTGTCCCGCATCGGAGTGTATTGGCTATGCCCCTCAGGGCATACCGACGATCAGTAGCTGCCCGCTGCCGCCTGAGCGCCGGAGACGATGGCGACGCCGGAGCTGGTGCCGATACGCGTGGCGCCGGCGTTGATCATCTTCTCGGCGGTGGCGCGATCGCGCACGGCGCCGGAAGCTTTCACGCCCATTTCGCTGCCCACGGTCTCGCGCATCAGTTTGACGTGCTCTTCCCGAGCGCCGCCGGTGCTGAAGCCGGTGGAGGTTTTCACGAAGGCGACATCGAGTTCGCGACACATTTCACAAACCTGGACGATCTGCGCATCGCTGAGCAGGCAGGTTTCCAATATTACCTTCAACGGGATCGCCGCGCAAACCTCGCGCACGGCGGCGATGTCGGCTTTCACTTCGTCCAGCAGGCCGCTCTTCAGCCAGCCGACGTTGATCACCATGTCGATCTCTTGCGCGCCGGCGGCGATCGCCGCTTTGGCTTCAAAGGCTTTGGCGACGGTCAGGCCGGCGCCCAGCGGGAAACCGATCACCGAGCAGACTTTCACCGTGCTTTCCTGCAGCAGCTGGGCCGCCAGCGGCACGTAGCCGGAGTTGACGCATACCGCATAGAAGTTGTGCTGCTGCGCTTCTTCGCACAGTTTGGCGATCTGCATTTCGGTGGCGTCCATGGCCAGCAGGGTGTGGTCAACATAGCTGGCGTAATCGATGTTTTCGGTGGTCATCGCGGTTCCTTAGTGAAGTTGAGAAAAGAGCATGGATAGGTAATGTGAAAATAATAACATTTCAATGTCGATAAACCTAGCGGGATTTGAAAAATGTCGACGAGATCATAGTTACTTCACTGTTATATGTATAACTTGGGGGAGGTTTGTTTGTTATTTAAATAACATTTTCAGTGGCCGCTCGCGGCCTGCGCGGGCGAAACGTCGAGGGAAAAAAGATGAAGATCAACATCGACCTGGCTCCTGAAGCTTTCGGGACGTATCGGCAGGAACTGTTCCGCAACGCGGATTTCGCGGTGAGCGCGCATCGCTGCGCAGAACGCGGGCCGATGCTGACGCTGGCAAACTGCCGTGGCGCGCTGACGGTTTTGCCGTATCAGGGCCTCGCGATCTGGGACGCCGAGTTTGACGGACATTCGCTGAAATCGGGCCGCCGCAGCGTGCGGGGCGCCGGAAGAAAGCGCGCTGACGACGCCGCGTTCTGTCCCGCCTGGCCGAGTCACGACGGCGCGCCGCTCCAGATGCAACGCGTGTGGCTGCAGCTGGCGGGCGATGAGCTGACGTTGCACGGTGAAGGCGAGCGGTTGGGCGGGCGTTGGCGCATCGGCCCGGCGCTGCGTCTGGCGGCCCAGAGCGCGCAGTTCGCTATAGAGATGAAGGTTACCAACCTGGCCGATCGGCCGCAGCCGCTGCGCTATGTGTGCCGCCTCAACTACGATTGCATTCCCGACGCGGTGTTCCGCCAGAACCTGCCGACGCCGGCGCTGTTGGGAGAGGCGCTCGGGCAGGAACTGCTGTGCTCCGACGATCTGACGCGCTACGTGGATCAGGCCGAGTTCTTTATGCTGGCGCCGCAAGGCCGCCGCTATGTGACGCGTTTTGCCACCGGGCAATTCAACTATGGCCTGCGGCGCATCGCTGTCCAGGGCAACAGGCGGCTGCTTGCTTTTATCCAGCCGGCAAACTGTCGGCCGAACGCGCCGGAAGGGGAGGCGGGAGTGATGCTGGGAGCGGGAAAAACGCGGGCATTTTGCGTGACCACCGGCGTGGTGTGAAAGCAGGGGCGGTAACGCCCCTGTCATGTTATGCGGTTATTCTTTCACCCAGCCGCGGCGAATGGCGAAGGCAAACAGGAAGCGATACAGGCGCGACAGCCTGTCGGCGATGACATCGCCGAACAGATTCCATACCAGCTGAGCGAACAGGCAGCCGACCAGGCCGAGCAGGAAACCGCCGACCATATCCAACGGCCAGTGCACGCCGAGGTAAACGCGTGACCAGGCGATGCCGACGGCGACAATCATCAGCAGCGCGCCGGACCAGACCCGGTGCCAGAACAGGAACGCCAGCGCAAAGGTAAAGATGGCGGTGCCGTGATCGCTGGGGAACGAACTGTCCGGCACGTGCGCCAGGAAGGTATAACCCACGCCGGCGACGAACGGGCGCTCATGCGGCAGCAGCGCGCCGATAGCGGAGGCGGCAAGCATGGCGAACAGCAGCGCGATCGTGGTTTTCGCCACCACTTCGCGCTGCGAAACCAGCTGGCTGCGCGGCCCCCACAGCCACAGGCCGACGATCAGCAGCGGCACGATAATGATAAGATCGCGCGCCAGAAAGGTGGCGAAATCGATCATCCATTCGGGAGATGCCGGGGTCGCATTGATCCAGGCGAAAAGAACATGGTTTAACTGCTCCATAACCGTTACCTCATCTTGCGGCGCCAATAGCCGCTAACTATCCAATAAATTGCCAACTGGCTTAACCAAACCCACCAACCTGCCCACAGGTTATGGGTAAGAAAATGTGCGCCGCGCATGATCTGACCAAAGCCCATCAACATGCCGAGCGCAATACCGCCGCACCAGCAGCACCAGGCCAGGCGCGGGCGCTGCGGATAAAACAGGAAAAACAACGCCATGACCGCGAAACCGCTCGAGGCGTGCCCGCCGGGGAAACAGCGACCGGGGCCCGGCAGCGCCGGTACCGCGCCGAACAACGGGAAGGACATCGCCTTGCCACCGTACTCGATCAGATCCCACGGACAGGAGTGCGCGCTGGTGGCCTTGAGAATGCCCACCACCAGCGGGCCGATGCCGAGAAGCAGCATGCTGACAATCAGGCGCGCGCTGCGGCGATAGATGCCCCAAAACAGCGTCAGCACCGCGCCCACGATCACTATCTGCTTCAACAGACGGTGATTGATCAGATCCAGCCAGTAATTGTTTTGCCACGGGAAATGCCCGCTGGCGGCATCGTACCAATAGTTGCTGATCGCCCAGTCCAGCTGTTCGTTGCGGGAGAGCCACAGGAACACCAAACCGCTGATCAGCAGGCCAAAAACTTGCCAACGGTAAAAGGATGTCGGCAGGGAGTAAAGGGCGGTTGTCTTAATTTGCTGTGCCGTTGAGGATTGATTTAATGACGATTCTGGATTCACGCGCAGGCTCGGTGACAGTATTGAATAGCGCCACTGTAATAATTCTGTCTTAAGAAAACCTTAGTCCGCCGGCAAGAAAACCCTATCCGACGCTACCGCCTTCGGCTAAGGTAATCGTTTGCTTTTTTTCGGAATGAGAGTGTGGTGATGAAGAATAAAGCGCGTGTCTTACTGTTGGCGGCCGCCGGTGCGGTCTTTTCTCCGCTGAGCTTTGGCCAACCTGCGGCCACTGGGCCGATCGTGGTGCAGGGCGCAATGCCGGTGGAAGCGGAACGTTTCGCCCAGCGGCTGGAGAACCCGCGTGAGGAGCAGATCGGCGGCTGGCGCTTTTGGCACGGCACCGTAGACGGCTACCCGGTGGTGGTGTCGGAGACTCTGAAGGGCATGTCCAATGCGGCGGCGGCCACGGCGATCGCCGCCACGCAGTTCCATCCGGTGGCGATCATCAACCAGGGCACTGCCGGCGGTCACGATCCGGCCCTTAAGGTGTATGACATCGTGCTGGGCAAATATTCGGTCAATCTTGGGGCGTTCAAAACGCCGGTCAAGGCGTTGGGGGAAGGCAGCGACTCGCGGCAGTGGCAGCCGATGGATCTGTTGGCTTCCAAGGGCAGCGCCGGTGAGGACCAAAAGGCGCACAGCCTGCGTCAGTTTCCCGCCGACCCCAAACTGCTGGCGATTGCGCAAAGCGTTAAGAGCGATTACCGACAGGGCAAAGTAGTGGATGGGGTGATCGGTTCGGCCGACGTGTGGAACAGCGAGCTGGATCGCATTCGCTATTTCCACGACAGCTACCGGACGTCGGTCGAAGAGATGGAGACCGCCTCCGCTGCGCAGATTGCCGCCGAGTTCAAGGTGCCGTTCGTCGGCATTCGCGTGTTGTCCAACAACATCACCAATCAGGGCAAATACGATCCGCAAACCGGGCTGGCGTGCCAGGATTACGTCTATCAGGTGGTGAAGGCCTATATCGCCCAACTGAAGACACACTGAGCCATTGCTCCAGATAATCGACGATACCAGGCGATTGTCACTATTTATCGCCTATTGTAAAGAAGATTAAACCTGTGGCGAGCTTGGCGGTAGTGTATTAGTTTATAGGCGGATTATTTAACAAAAAGTGTAGGGATAAACATGAACAAGGCATCCGTTGTATTTTCCGGCCTGCTGATGGCCGTTTCCGCCAGCGCCATGGCGGCTACCTCTGGCGATGACGCGGATATCAGCAAACAGCCGCTGGAAAAGGTCGCGCCTTACCCGAAAGCCGAGAAGGGCATGAACCGCCAGGTGATCTACCTGCCGAAGCAAGAGCACGAAGAGAACTATAAGGTAGAGCTGCTGATCGGCAAGACGCTGGAAGTGGACTGCAACCGCCATATGATTGGCGGCACCCTGGAGACCAAAACGTTGTCTGGCTGGGGCTACGACTACCTGGTGCTGGAGAAGCTGTCCGAACCTGCCTCGACCATGATGGCTTGCCCGGATAACACCAAGACCAAGAAATTCATCGCCGCCAACCTGGGCGACGCCGCGATGCAGCGTTACAACAGCCGCCTGCCGATCGTGGTGTATGCGCCGAAAGACGCGGAAGTGAAATACCGCATCTGGAAAGCGGAAGATACCGTAAGCCAGGCTGAGCAGAAATAACCGCCGCCTGACGCCGCTCCGCTAACCATCCCCGGTTGGCGGAGCCTTTCTCCTTCCTGTCTCCTTATCATTCCCGCATCGTTGACACTCGACTGATTGCTTTCGGACGTGGCTTTTAGCCGCGACCTGACAACGAAATACGCAAGTGAATACCTCTTCACAAGGGCGCTGGAAGCACGCCGCTGCACGGATGGGAGAGGATGCGTGCGTATAGAAATAGAGCAAAGAAATCTTTACTGAATTGTGATAATTTTGCCCATACCCTATTCCGGAGTGACACAGAAGATAAGGATATCCAATGCGTTATCGTTCGCTAACGCTCGACGAGCACCGTAACAACTGCACACCTGCCGAGTTGCGCAATGAGGGGGCGCCGGTGCCGGCTACGGAACCCTGCGAGTGGGCAGGCACCGTATGAAACTGATTCATTTCTCCTCTGAACACACGGCGCCGGAAAGCTTTTGCCGGATACTCAACCCGACAGCAGCGCGGCATGAGCTGGAACGGCATTATCTGTTCGGCGGCGCGGCTGGCATATCGATAAGCAGCCGGTATCCGATCACCCGCAATACTCAATCCGGTATTGGCGTCACCGGTTATCGTGAGGACGCGGCGGTGAAGCGCAGCGTGCTGGATGATATCAACCGGGGCGGCTTGCTGGCGATTGATGAGGGAATGGGCGCCTGGACGCCGACGAAATATGCCTTTTACGTCGATGCGGAAGGCCGGTTACAGCGCTATCCAGGCAGCTCTCTTCCCGCCTTTTATCCTACCGGGCGCGTGATAGCCCGCTATGAAGAAATGGTCAGCCGCTATGGCCACCGGGCAAAACCGACGGTCCTGCCGGCGAGGCAGAATACGACCCGCAATCCCCCTCTGCAACAAGCCATCGCGACCGCAGTGGCAACCGTTGCCGCCACGGTGCAGGCTATCCGTCCGATGACCAAGGCAGAACGCTGGCAAGAACGCCAGTATCTGATAGGGCGAGGCAACCGCAGCATTTATCCGGATGCGCGCATGGCGGCACAGCGCCTGGCGGAGAACAACGTTGCCGTCGAAAAGGCGAAACTGGCTGAGAATGTTTACAAGACCGCCGATTCACTAGGCGAACTACCAGGGGTACCAGAGGGCTGGAAAGATATCAGTAATAACGAACGAGCTTTAAATAGGCTTGGTCTGGACAGTAAAATGCTTTATGACAAACCAATGAATCCTGATTTTTTAGCCCGTGTTTATCAGCCAGACGAGAGTATCTTTGGTAAAGCGATGAGTCCGACGGTAGTGTTCCGCGGATCGCGTGCGCCCGAGTTTCCGGAGGGAATAAGCAAGGCTGCCCAGAAAGCGTTATTGAACGGCGATTTGTCAGGAATTAAAAACCTGAGCGATTGGACAAATAATGGTGCTCAGGGAATAGGGCTTAATTCTGAATACTACAAAAAAGCGGTCAATATCGGTAAAGCAATTAAAGGCGATGTTGGGATATCTGGCCATTCGCTGGGCGGGGGCATGGCGTCTGCGGCTTCTATGGCCAGCGGCAAACCGGCTTGGACGTTTAATGCTGCAGGCCTGAATGCGGGAACCGTAGAAAAATACGGCGGTTCGATAATAGGCAGCGCCGATAATATTCAGGCATATCGCGTAAAAGGGGAACTGTTGACCAAGCTGCAGGAGGTTGATTTGTGGGAGGATGCCAAAGACCTCAAATTTTATCCGCCTGCGGTGATGGCGAAAGAACGGCTGTCCATGTTGGCGCCTGACGCAGTGGGAGTAAAGCACACGCTTCCCGGTGGAACAGGCTCACTGCTGGACAAGCATGGTATAGACCAGGCGATACAGTGCATTGAAAATGAAAAAGACGATGACATTGCCACAATCAAGGGAAGAATATGAAAAAAATCATACTCATTATCACGATGGTAGTGTCTACGCTCATCATGCAGGGGTGCAAACGAGGTATGGATTTACAACCACAGGATTATTTTGACGGTCAGCAATTGGTCATTGCCAAAGCCATTTATGATGGTGATAGGCCACAGTTGGATAAACTGTTGCCATCAGTAAACAAAGAGATCTTAAATCGTCCAGCTAAGGAGGAAATGACCTTATTGTTCTGGGCAATAAACAATGCTATCTATGACAAAACCACACCTGAAAGGTTGAAAATTATCACTGATTTGGTAAAGGCTGGCGCAGATCCTTTACAGCCTCAACCCAACACGCCAGGTAGCCCAGCTGAATTTGTTATGAAAGCGGACAAAGGCGTCTGGATACAGGCTATGTTGGAAGGTGGCCTTTCTCCAAACGCTAGAGATAGGGTTCATAATCAACCTATCATATTTGAAAGTTTTGAAGCGAAGAATACCGAAACATTAAAGGTACTTATTGCCTACAAAGCTGATGTTAATATCAAAGGGGCTATGAACAGAACGCCATTAATTAATGCGTTGTATAATAGTTGCCCAGAACACATTGAGGTTCTTTTGGCTCATGGAGCTAACCCATTAGCCAAAGATGATTTTAATGATAGCTTCCTTTCTTTGATTTCTGCGGAGATAGATAAAGGGGATAAGAGCAATGCGTATATAAAAAAGCTAATTAAAATTAAAGAAAAAATAAAACAGGTGAATTAGTTCGCCTCGGCTCTCATGGGGGACAATGCTGGTCTTCTCCCGGTGCAGTAACATGACGTGATGGCATACAGGAAGATGATGGGATGAGCCACCAAAGAGCACCCAGCCGACAGCGACGAGAGAGCTGTTGTTAAGTGTCGTTTGTGACGCCATCTCTTTGAACAGTGGCGAACCCACAAGCAGCGTTTCTATGTTGAAACCTGCACATTGATGGGGATGCTGGCGTAAGCGACACCCCGAGGCAGGATGCTTTATGTCTGACGACGAGGCAGCGACAGCAGGTATGTGGGCTGTTTCAGGCAACAAAAAACCCGATTTTCTCATGACAATAATAAAATCAATAAGTTATATGTTTATCAAGAGGTTGATATAGTGATAAGGGGGGGTGAAGGGTGGTGAGTGCCAACCTGTGCCGCCATTTTGTCGCCACTTGGCATGGTTGCCAGCGGGTTGAATTGCAATGCAGTTTCGAGGTGTTCCGGGGCAAGGTGCGCATAACGCATTGTCATCTTAATGTCGTGGTGGCCGAGGATACGTTGTAACACAAGAATGTTACCTCCCGACATCATAAAGTGTGCCGCAAAGGTATGGCGTAGCACATGAGTTAGTTGGCCTTTGGGCAATTGAATGCTGGTGTTTTCGAGCGCGGCCATAAAGCGAAAATAGCATTCGCTGAATAAGCGATCATCGCCCCGCGTTATCAACTTCTTGTACAGCGCTTTACTGATCGGAACGCTGCGGTTCTTTTTACCTTTGGTACGGATGAAGGTGATCTTATGCGGTGTTATCTGTGACCGGGTAAGGTTTTCCGCTTCTCGCCACCGTGCGCCGGTGCTAAGACATACCTCTACCACAAGCGGCAGATCAGAATCACCTCTGCTGCATGCTGTTAACAGCTCTGTAATTTGTGCGTGGGTAAGCCACGCCATTTCCTTTTCTGCGACAGTGAACTTGCGCATGTTCTCTAGCGGATTGGGTTGGTTCCATTCGCCAAGCCGGACAAGCTCGCTGAACATACCGCTTAGGTAGCTTTGTTCAAGATTTACGGTGACTGGTTCTGCGCCGTTCTTCCACTTCTCGGAAAAGTAGACTTCACCGGACAGACGCTTATCACGGTAGTGCGCGAAGTCTTTTGCTGTAAAGGTAGTAGCAGGAGGATCGCCCAGTGCTTCAATCACAAGGCATAGTTTCTTGTAGGTATTTTCACCAGCTGTGAGGGATTGACCGTGCAGGTTGTACCAAAGTTTGGCGATCTCGCTCAACTTACGGCGATCTATTGCTTCGCCTAACCACGGCTTGTTATCCACCTGTTCCATGGTAAAGCGCTCAAAGGCGATAGCTTCACCTTTAGTTGCAAACTGCTTACGCACCCTACGACCGCTGCGGCCAGCGGGATAGCACTCACATAACCACTTACCGGATGATTGTTTACGAACTGCCACTATGACCCCCCCTCATAAAAATGAGGTGCATTTAACTGTATAAAAATACAGTGGTCAATGTTTGTTATAGCTATCTTAAACATTCCCAACCAGTAGATGGGGTGGCGCTATAAAGCTATTTATATCTTTTCACATTTAATCAATATCTTAGCTATGAACTTTAGTTCGTCAATAGCGCAATCAAACGAGTGTTTTTTATCAGAGATATTGACCTTGTTTCCGGGGATGCGAACCAGTTCACGGATGCTTATATTGTCGTCAATATCAATAAGCCACGTACCATCATAAATTTCTGTAAAACCGTGCGAAGCGATGTACTGAGTGTCACCATCAATAATCAAGACTGGCTTTGTGATGTCTGCGGGAAGAAAGGATTTATCTAATAGCAAAGTCTCGCCATCTTGCAGCTTTCTGTCTGTGAGTTCTTTGCTGGGAACTGCAACAGCATTTGGGGCTGTGACAACAGCTTGATCAAACATTTCACCATGACCATATGTTAACCAGCGTACAGATGCTCCCGTATCTAAGGCGCATTTCAAAACGTACTCCGCAGGAAAAGCATTACGGTTTTGTCTGTTCGCAAGGGCGCTAGCTGTGATGCCTAGGGCTTCACATAATGCCAGCTTAGTCTTGACTCCGTAGGCCATTACCATCCGTTCGATCGCAGACTTTGCATCTTGATTGAATTCCATAAAATCCCATTTTGCCAATATTTGTTTTGACATTGTCATTTTGTGGCATTAAATTCACTTCCAATTTGGAAGTTAGCAGCCTTATCACTGCTTACCACCCTTTACCACGACCCACCACAGGTCAACGGAGGATCTTGCACTATGCGTCCGAGTATTTCAATTGCGGTTCCTACGCCGCACGTAACAGTAGAAAAGTACTGTGAACTCACTGGGTTATCTAAAGAAACTGTATCTGACATGCTTGATGATGGGCGTTTGTCATCCTACCGTCACCGTCTGTCTAAGGATGGAAAACGTGAAAAAGTACTCATCAATATGGTGAAGCTAACACTAGATGCACTCTCGAAATGTGAATTTTCGGTTTCGGTTTGAGATACTGCCACCATCAAAAGGGGAGAGGAATGTTTGATTACGAGGTTTCAAAACATCCACATTTTGATATGGCCTGCCGCCAGTTCTCTGTGCGTCATAACTTGGTTACGCTTGGCGATAGCATTGGTATGAGGCCGCAGGTATTACGCAACAAACTGAACCCGGAGCAGCCGCACCAGCTCACTTGTGCGGAGTTATTGGCGCTTACTGATGCTACTGAAGACGCTGGCTTGCTCGATGCCTTGCTGGCACAAATCAACTGCATGCCGTCTGTACCGGTCAACGAAGCCAGCACCGGGAACATCTCTGCCTACGCGCTGCACGCTACTGCCGCAATCGGCAACGTTGCCGCCGCCGCCGTGCAGGGCGACCACAAAACGCCGGTACGCAAAAGCGCACTGCTTGAAAGCGTCAACACGGCGATCCGCCATTTGTCGCTGATCGGCTTGACCGTTCAGAACCGCATCCAATCCACCCCGGCTCTGGCCTCCACCGTTGACGTGATCAGCGGGCTGAGCGCTGTTGCTGGTTTAAGCTGAGGTGATCACCGTGGTTATTTCTATCGCTCCGCTGCTGAAACAACAAAGCCCATCGCGGCATTTTGAACACGGTTTTATTGAACTGCCGGGCGGCAAGCGCTGGCGCCCACGTCACGATCAGGCGGCCTTACTGCGTGGCCTGTCAACGGCTAAGCCTGTTTCACCGCTGCGCCGTTTGTTTTGCCGTTGATTGAGGCTGTCATGTTGTTGGCTACTGAAACACAAAAAGCGATCGGCATTAAGCGCATTTCACAGATTAAGCGTGAGCTGTTCCCTCATAAGCAGAATCAGGCGCAAGAGGCTTTTGATAAGTCGCCGGAACATATCCGCAGAACTGTTTGTTTTCATGCCGGGCTGAAAGAGCGGCATATAAAAATGAAGTTTGCAGAAATGAGTTATTCAGAGCGTAAACAAATCGTGTGGGCGCTGAATGACCTGATTGATTTATCAAAAACCTTACCGCGATTTATCAGTGATGATGATTGCGAATTAAACGTTAATTAACCGCATTGCGTAATTCTGGCGTTAACCCGCCGGGCATCGCTTTGTCTGAAATAAGGATTAAATATGTCGAATGTGATTTTTATGGGTTTAGACCCGGCAAAGCAAGGTAGCGATATTTCACAGGTGGCTGTGTTGCTTGACCACGCCCGCCTTGATGAGCGTAAGAATCAAGCCGATCTCGCCGCTGCTCGTCTGGTGCGTTTGGCTGCACATATCTCTAAGAACGGTTTAACGGCTATTGAAGCTGTTGAGCTGCTCCGCCAAGAGGCTGAAGCCATCGAGCATCAAGCACAGGAGCTGCACTAATGGCCGACTTGATGGACTACGAACAGGAGCGGCAGGCGCTGGTATTGGAGGCGCAGATTATCAATGCCCGTAAATCCTCTGCGCTGCCTTCTGCCTTTGTTTGCGAAGAATGTGACGCTCCGATTCCTGCCGCGCGCCGCGCAGCCGTTCCCGGCGTTGATACCTGCGTAAGCTGTCAGCAGATCCGCGAGACGCAAAGTCACCTTTACGCGGGGAAGGCATGACGGAGTTCTCTATTTTGTTCGGCCTGCTGGCGTTGCTGGCAGGTCATTTTATTGCGGCTGATTTGAGCGATTCAGAATTTGCACGCAGACCAGAAAACCAAAATTACGATTAAGGAAATAACATGGAAATTAAAATCGGCTCTGAGTTTGTTATCACCAGCGATAACCTGCAATTCATTCTTAATACGGTGAAGGTAGGGAAAACAGGAAAAAGCGAAGGTCAAGAGCGTTACGAGGCTATCGGCTATTACCCAACGATTAACCAGCTTGTGAACGGCCTTATTCATCACAGCGTCCGTAATTCCAGTGTTAATAGCATTGCATCATTGGGCGCGGAAATAGGTCGCATTGGCAACCTGTGCCAAGAGGCTTTTGCGGTATGTGAGGCTCGCAATGCAAATTGATAAGCGTTGCTTAGAAGATGGCACCATTAATCTGGTGTCTGTTTCTGGTGGTAAAGATAGCCTTGCTCAGTGGTTATTAGCTCGTGAGGCTGGCGCTGAAGTTCTGGTGGTATTCGCTGATACTGGTCACGAACACCCGCAAACTATGGAATATCTGGATTATCTCGAAAGCAAGTTAGGGCCGATTCGCCGTGTTAAGGCCGATTTCTCTGATCGCATAAAGGGCAAGAGAGAATTCATAGCTGAGCGTTGGCCTGTGACGCTGGTAACTGAGTGCGGGTATACTGAGGCACAAGCCGCCACAATTATCGAACTGGCGCTAAAAACACTTCACCCAACCGGTATTCCATTTCTTGACCTCTGCATGTGGAAAGGGCGCTTCCCTTCCACTAAAGCTCGCTTTTGCACTTTCGAGTTAAAGCATAACCCTATACGTGATCAGATTGTCGTTCCACTACTGGACGAATACGACGAAGTTATTAGTTGGCAAGGTGTTCGTGCAGAAGAATCTTCTGCGCGTGCTGCATTACCTGTTTGGGAAGCGGATGCGGACAATACCCGTGGCCTGAACATTTACCGCCCGATTCTTGAATGGAAACACGCTGATGTTTTTGCTATGGCGAAACGGCATGGCATCAAACCAAATCCATTGTACGAACAAGGGTGTAGCCGGGTTGGGTGTATGCCGTGTATTCACGCTCGTAAATCTGAGCTGGCCGAGATATTCAGCCGCTGGCCGGAGGAAGTTGCCCGTGTAGCGGAATGGGAAAAACTGGTGGCCGCATGTTCGCGCCGTGGCAATTCAACGTTCTTTCCATCGACGCAAGATCCTGCAAAGGCAGAACGCCGGATTGCATGCATTACAGTGGAGTCTCACGGAATTGAAACCTACCGCGATTGGGCTATGACTACACGCGGTGGCCGCCAGTTTGACCTTGTGGCCGCGATGAATGATCGCACAGCCTGCAGCAGTATTTACGCCGGTGTATGCGAGTGAATCAAACACTAACCGCCTACGTTTACCCATGGAACGAACCGCGCCCGGCAGTTGCCGGGCCGGTGAGACCGCTTACCCGTGAGGAACTCGCTCAGGGGCAAGCTGTTTTAACCAATATCCGCCGCCTGCCGCGCTTCCTCAGCGCCATGTTCCTGACGCGTTACACCAACTTGCTCAAGAGCAAAGGGCTGCACGACGCCAACAAATGGCTGGTATTCCAGTTCGATCGCCGCATCTGGCCGCGCCTGCAAACGGTGAGCGCCAAGAACGCGATGAACCTCGCCGCGTCAATGCGGTTTTCTGCTGAAGTCGATAACTACGCAGCTCTGCCCGGCATGGATGACAAAGAGTTACGCCGCCTTGCCGACCGGGTGGTCGGTCAACTTCTGCAGAATTACGAAGATTACTGCGATGAGTTTGTGGCGGAGAACGGCGGCGACAATACCGGGCTTTTCGAAGATGCCACCCAATCAGAATTTTATGGCCGCATTGCCGGTATGGCGCGCGCCTTCAACATCACCCCGATGCACTGGCGCAAATACCGCAAAGGCAAGCTGGATGCCCGGTCAGCTATTGCCAGTCTGTCACGGTTGGTTAATTCCGAGTGGTGGGAGCACCAGTTGAAAGCCCAGCGCACGCAATGGCGCGAGGCGTTGTTGATCGCCGTTGGCAATGTGAACCGTGGGGCGTCGTCCTACGCCAGTCGGCAGGCAATCCGCGATGTGAAAGCGCGCCGACAGTCCAATTTTGATTATCTGAACAGCCGCGAGCTTGAGAACGTCGAAACCGGCGAACGCTTCAGCCTCATCGACAAGGTGATGGCAAGCATCTCTAACCCGGAAATCCGTCGCAAGGAGTTAATGACGATGATTGCCGGTGTTGAGCAGGCCGCCGCTATCCGTGGCGATAAAGGGATGTTTATCACCCTCACCACCCCATCCAAATATCACCCGACGCGCGCCGTCGGCAAGAACAGTCCGAAAGTGCACTTTAATCACAAATGGGATGAAGAGGCGTACACGCCAAAAGACGGCCAGCGCTATCTTGTGAAGCTGTTTAGCAAGATCCGCACGGCGTTTAAAGATGCGGGCCTGCAGGTCTACGGCGTGCGCGTTGTCGAACCGCACCATGATGCGACACCGCACTGGCATATGATGCTGTTTACCTCCAAAGAACAGCGCCAGCAGGTGATCGACATCATGCGCCGTTATGCCATGGCTGAAGATGGCGACGAGCGCGGCGCAGCTAAAAACCGCTTTGACTGTAAGCACCTGAACAAAGGCGGTGCGGCGGGCTATATCGCTAAATATATTGCAAAAAACATCGACGGCTACGCGCTGGACGGTGAGCGCGATCATGAAACCGGCGAGCTGTTGACTGATACGGCCGCTGCCGTCACCGCGTGGGCGTCAACGTGGCGTATCCCTCAATTCCACTTTATCGGCCTGCCGTCGCGCGGCGCATGGCGCGAGTGCCGCAAGATCCGCTCTGTCAGTCTGGCCGATGAGTTTGACGAAACCGTTGAGGCTGTGCGCGCTGCTGCTGATGCAGGTGATTTTGCCGCTTATATTCTGGCGCAGGGTGGCCCTAACGTTGCCCGCGACGATCAGACCGTGCGTGTAGCTCGCCGGGTTGCCGACGAACGCAACGCCTATGACGAAGAAGTGCAGAAAATCGCGGGGGTTTTTGCCCCGCATATCGGCGCCGATCGCGTTTATGAAACCCGCACCACGCAATGGCGCATCGTCGCTAAAGCCGTTGCCGTTGAGCCTTTGACTTTGAAAAGCGCCTCCGGCGCGCCTCGGAGTCCTGTCAATAACTGTGGGTTGGTCGGCAGCGGTGGCGCCGAAAATGCGCAGGATGGGGTGCCTGTAGAGGCCGTGGCGGTGATGGAACATGCACCGGAAACCCAGATTGACTGGGATGACATGACCGTTGCACGGTCTGTTATGACGCGTTTACGGGCAAATGCCCCGCAGATAAACAGGCAGCAAAGAGGAATTGACCCATATAAGCGTATAGAGCCTGCTGCATCGGCCAGATTGACCACTGCCGAGCGCGATCGCGTATCCAAAATTTACTCAGAGCTGGCACTACACGGCATCGAGCCGACGCGCTGGGAACTTGAGGCACTGGCGCGCGGCGCTAAAGTCAAATTTGGTGATATTTCAATGCACTATCCGGTGGTTAGCGATTGGGCGGGCTTCCAATAATTTCTTGCGCAATTAAATCTGATAGGCATATACTGTATATGCATACAGTAATTAAGCATCGGAGGGAAAGGGTGCAAGCAGTGGATGAAGTGGTTGTTTTAGAAAGAATTGAACTCATCGCCCGTCTGGGGGTTTGTTATGAGAGCCAAGCGAAAGACAAAGACATTGCACTGATATGGATTTCAGAACTGGCGGGTGAGATGAAAACCAGCATTGCCCCTGAAAAAGCAGAAGTGATCAGGCAGCTTGCCGCGATCTCTTAATCCATAGGTGACGTATGAGACGAGATTTAAACTTAGCCGGGGCGTTTATGGAGGCACTGAACTTCAACGAGAACGGTAAGGGCCGCCGCATAAAGACCGTTGATTTCATTCACGCCGCAAACCGGCTCGGCACACACCTAACGCCTGAAGAGGCGAATTACTACATCAAGCACCAGTCCGGCCACGTTTTCAGGCAGATTGACGAGGGGCGTTATCAGCACAATACATACCTTTATCTGGGCTAAAAATTGTATTAGCTCAAACTTGAGCTGGCATTGTCACAGCACAGAGCTTAACCCAACAGGGCAGCTCTGTGCCAAAAGCGGACATTCCTAATTTCCTGTCAAATTATAAGTGCTGTAACTATATCAAGTTTGTATCTATATGCACGTATTGCTTGTTAGATGGAGTAACCTGTATTTGTTGCTTCAGTAAATTTAAGCTATACCTATAATGTATTGTAAATTGTGGAAAAAGAATGTAGTGTTATATATATTAAACTCAAATCGTAAAAAGGTCAGTGCTTAATTTCAGATATTTCCGCTGAATAAGTGTTAGCCAAAAAATAAGAGATCGATTATGGAAGAAACTTGGGCGTCCGGTTCATTAGAGTTGTTAAGGCATGCTGATTCGCACATTAAGCTAGAGACCGCTTTTGATAGCAGAATTGCTTTCATTAGCATTGATAACTCAGTTGAGATTTCCATCAGAACTTTTTTATCTCTTCCAGGAAAAATATCTGGCCTGAAAATTACACGAAAAGAAATTGACGAGGCTGGTAATAGTTTTCCAAAAATGGTTGATCTTCTTTTTAACAAAGCTCGTCCAAAACTGGCTGGTTTAGATGATGGTGATATCGAGCATTATCATCGTATCAGAAATCAGCTATATCATGATGGAACTGGCTTAGGCGTTGATCGCCGATACTTGGATGCTTATCGGCAAATAGCCGCCGTTCTACTAAATAATTTATTTGGTGTGAAAGCTGATCCCAAAAGCACAGAGGCCACGCTAGAAAACCTTATATTATTATTCAACGAAGTGGAGACATTAGTTCGAAAAAAATTCGAGAGTGCTGGTGTAGACGTTGGCCATACGTTCAAATGGGAAATGGCAATGCATAAGGGGGTGTTGGAAATGAAAGATATCGAGCAGCTTGTCGAATTACGCATGATTAGAAACTCCCAAGTACATTCTACAGCGGAGAATATCGATAAAAAGCGTATAGAATTGGGTGTCGAAATAGCTGAAAAGTTAATAAAAAAGCTAAATAAATATTGCGCCGGACAAGCCGGAGAATATGGCATTGGTTCGTAAGGAGACTCGGTGGAAGAAGGAATTATTAAAATAATCTGCCTAGCTACTTGGCTAGACCCAAAGATAGTTGTACCTGCTATAGGTGTGGTTCTCGCGTCCGTAATAGTTCCTATCTTGTTGCATTATTTAAAAGCAAGAAGAGAACGAGAGTATAAAATCCTAGAAATAAGGACGCAGGTATATACCGAGTACTTCAAGAAATATGAAGAAGCGGCTGCTAACGTTGGCGTTGATTATGAGGAATTTTCGAAGGTGACATTGCGTAATGCGTTCCGTAACCTGCTTGAATCAGAGAGTTCTCCTGATGCAATAATTAAATTCCAAGATGAAGTAAGTAAGTTTCCGTATCAGATCCAGGATTCTCATAGAAAGGCCACTGAAGAGACTACATCACTAAAAATACTTGGATCCGATAACCTATTTAAATTGACCTCTCAATTTGAACTGCTTAATCAAGAAATTCTAGAAATGTCTTCTGTGTGGATAGGTGAGATGCAGCATGCACTTACGACTCCAGACTTCGAGGCGCCAATTGCGAAGAAAATGAAAGAAAAGGGACAAAAGGCCAAGAGCCTCAAAGATGAAATCATTAATCAAATGCGTTCAGAGCTGAAGTTGGGCAAATGAACTAACAATCGCAAGCACAACGGCGGATTTTAACATTGCGGCTGCACCTCCATTATGAAGCCGCACCTGCTGCCAGCGTTAGTATCCGCTTACGCTCAGAGCGGACTGTCAGATTTGATTGTGCGCTGCTAGGGAATGTTGCCAGCTCAAGTCTAAGCTAATACAGCTAAATGCCCTATGCATGCATTATGTGCATGAATTTGCATGATGATCCGGTCTGAGTTTTACCCCCGAAGCGCAAGCTCTGGCGCGGATCGTGTTGGATCATGCATCTGCATGAAAAGCGACACACGAAGCGGGCAGGCGAGGCGGGGATAGCATTGCGCGCAGGCAGTGTTTAAGATCTTTCGAAATCGCCGCCAGCGTACAGCTACTGTTATTTATCATTGCTCCGGATGTTGTTGTTTATTTTTGAGGCTGAAGTAGCATGTGTGCTCTCAGGCTCCACATTTAACTCTTATCTGGAAGTTAGTTTGTGCCAGAAATTGATAACATTTAAATTAAAACAATAAATCAATGTTATAAATATCGTGCTAAGTTTCGCTCTTGCTTGTTATAGTGATTGCCTTGTGTTTAAATTCAATTTAATCGGAGTAACTAATGTTAGCAGTATCTAAAAACAATGGGGCTTTGTATGGGTAAATATCACAACGATCAACCGATACACGGTGGGATAAATGATCCTGACTTACTAAACAGACTTGACTTTGCAAATAATTTAGCAAATATACTATTGTTAAACTACGATGATGATTGTCTTACCGTATCTTTGGAGGGAGAGTGGGGATATGGAAAAACGTCAGTTATAAATCTTATTAAGGGGGCTTTGAATGAAAAAGATTCGTTCCCAATCATAATTGAATATAACCCTTGGTTAGCTGGTAAGCCTGAGTCTTTAATTCAGGATTTCTTACTTCAATTCTCTTCACGACTTAATCTTATAAATGGCTCTGCAGTGGCTTTAAATGCTGCTAAGGAAATAATAAAATACTCGAGCTTGTTCAATGTTGCAAAGCTTGTTCCAGGAGCAGAACCATGGGCATCTATAATAGGAAAGTCTCTCTCTAAAATTGGGAGTACTACTAAGAAGCTTGCTGAATTAGAAAACATTGATCTTTTGGGCAGAAAGAAAAAGGTTGAGGCATCTATAAAGAAAATTAAAAACCCGATAGTGGTAATTATCGATGATATCGATAGATTGACCCCATCTGAGACATTCCAGGTTTTGCGCCTTGTAAAAGCTGTGGCTGATTTTCCCGGAACTTCATTTCTTTTGGCATTTGATTCAAATTATCTTGTATCTGTATTGGATAAGAATGGTATTGTTAATACGTCGGAATATCTTAATAAGATAGTCCAACTACGAGTACCCCTTCCTGTAATTTCAGAAAGAAGTATGAACGAGCTTGCTAATTTGGAATTGGAGAGTCTGAGTGAAAAGAATTTAACAGATAGATTTGAATATGATCAAGAAAGACTAAGTTGGATTTATCACAATTACAGTAAGCATTTAATCAAGAACCCAAGGGAGCTGAAAAGATTTTTTAACCACTTAAGGTTTGTGTTAGGGCAGGTAGAGGGGCAGGTATGCTTCTCTGACCTTTTTGCATTATCAATAATTGCCACTAAGTTTAATTTAGTATATGAACATATTAAGAGCACGCCAGAGGCATATATAGGCAAGAGGATTTCAAATGACGGGCTTATGATGGATAAGCTACAAGAAGTAGTAGATTCATATAGGCAAGAGCGGAGTGAAAAGCTAAGTGGCTTAAGTGAAAAAGACAGGAAGTTAATTGAGGAGCTTCTTGGGGATATATTTCCTCTTCTGGCCTCTGGCGGCTATTCGCATTATGGTGTTTCTGATGCTGACTCTGCAGGGAGGGTATCAGTACCACAAAGGTTGCATGTTGCATTTCATTATAAAACCCCCACTGGATACGTGTCTGATCAAGATATAATTGATTTTATAAATGGAGATGTTGATAGGAGGGAATTTCTTATGTGGGTGAATTCTGAGGATGCTGATGATCGGTTCTTTGAAATGATGACAAATTATTCACGTATATGCAGGGATAAAAGTTTTGATATATTGACTTGTATTTATGATGAATATCTTTTTTCTGAAAAACTGATTTCTTCACTGGAGGCTAATTATGGGTTTATATCTAAAGATTTATACAGAAAAATGAATTGGCTTACAAATAAAATAATATCAGATTGTGATGAAAAATATACATTGTTGAGGGGGTTGATCGGTAGGGAGGAAAGTGCTCCCTTGGCTGCTGATGTTTTATTTAAAGTTCGAAGTCAACTGCATGGCGACAACTATGACAGTCCTTGGGCTACTGAAGAGCAGTTAGCTGAATTTGAGAAGGTCTATCAAGAAATGGCTGAAAAAGCCATATTTGATAAAAAATATATTGATAATCATCTTGAGGCGCACATATTTTTTGAGTTAAAAAGATCCTCAAGAGAGAGAGCGACTTACTTTGTTAACTCTATTTTGTGTGGTGGTGAAGATGGCATAATTAGAGTGGCGGAAATCATTGGGAATACGGGGCGTGACTCTACAAATGGTCCTTTTGTTCAAGTTGATGAAGATACTTTTGGCAGTGTGATTGATTTAGATGATCTTAGGAGAAGAGTCAAAGACATAGAGATTTCAAGCTATCCTATCCATATTCAAGCCACACTTAATAGTATTCTTGATGGACGAAAGTATTACCTTAGAGATGGGACGTTAGTAGAGGGATGGTATTAATAATCAACTAGTTAAAGTTAACGATCTGATTTATATCGGCCGCCAGTACTGGCGGCTTTTTTACTCGTTGGGCAACTCATACGATGCAAAACGGATAACTTCTTCACCTATCCACTCATTAACCTCCTTCATGCGCTCTTGCAGCGGCGTTAACTCGTTGCGCACAAACACCTGAGCGGCCTTTTTCACGTCCCCGAAACCGCCGGTATTGTTCGGGATAATTCCCATCATCTGCGGCGGTACGCGGTGTGCGCTTAGCAGATCGTCGCGGCTGGCATTCTTGATGTTAAAAAAGTCGTCCTTGGTGGCGACCTCGGATAGCGGCAAGATCTTAATGCCGTCCGGCTTGCCGTTCGGGGCGTACATGAACAGATTGCGGAAGTTCCCTAAGCCCTTTGTATCACGCATGGCTTGGCGCATTCTGTCAACGTCGCTGGTACTCTGCGCCGCGTCGGTCATATACAGGATGTAACCGGCGTGCGCCCCGTTCTGGTAATACTTACGGCGGAACAGCGTCGCCGCCTCGTTCAGCCAAGCGGAGTTAAGCGCGCTGAGGTATTCAGGCAGCCCATAAAGTTCTTGGTTAATATCCGGCTCAACCAGGTGAAAAACGCTGTCGGTCCTGAAACGGTGCGCCTCTTTCCAGTCTTGCACGAACCAGTAAGTGCCGCGATCCACGCCGCGCCGCGTGTACTTGGCCGGGGAGGATTTCAGCTGCAGCGGTGCGCCGAGCCGGTTTTGGCGCTCTTCTAAATAGGCGTTGCCGAACACCAGATAATCCAGCGCATAGCGGCTAAACTCCTGCTGACTTAACAGCCGGTGCGGGATGAACGTAGACGCCAAAATGTTGCGCTTAACGTACATCGGCGAGCTGTGATGCACGGCGGCGCGCACACTGCGTGCCAGCCCATCGAATGAGATCGGCGGCTCGTACCACTTGCCATTGGTCGTGCACTCGATGTAATCCAGAATTTCCCGCTTATCCAGCACAGCAGACGGCTCGCCAAAGGTAAACGCCTCAAAATCCTGCTTCTGCTCTGTTGCCGGGGCTGGTGCCGGGGGGATAAATGCCTTACGGCCTTTGCGCTTGCTCATCAGTAAAACTCCAAAATGTTCGGGCTGCTGTGGCCGCTGCCTGCGGTCAGCGGTTCGTTTAAGAGGGCGTGCATGATTGCCCACGCGACATCGGCGTGGCTGGCTTCTTCGCTGCGGCTGGCGGTGTAGGTGGAGCGCGCGCCGCTGGCGGTCATGGTTTTGCGGATCGCCATAAAGGCGGCGGTGATGTCGGTGTGGCTGGTGTCGTATTCCAGACAGCCGCGCCCGATGGTGTCTTTTGCCTTCAACACCATGGCGGTTTTGATTTCCGGCGTGTATTTGATTTCTCGCGCGGCCGGGAAGAACTCGCGCACCAGCTGGAAAACACCTTGGCCGACGGTGGTCGCATCGATGCCGATGTACTCCACGCAATATTTTTCGGTAAGGTCTTTAATCTTCTGGGCCTGAGCGGCAAAGTTCATGCCCTGCCACTGGTGGCGCTCAAGCACGCGGAACTTGCCCCCGGCCACCATTGGCGGCGCGATCACCGCGCACCCGGCGCTGTCGCCGCCGTTGGCTTCCGATGGATCGTAGCCGATCCACACCGGGCGATAGCCGAACGGCCGCACGGCGTAAGGGTTGAAGTCCTCCCATTCTTCCAGCGTATCGACCATGCAGCCTTGCAGCTCGGCGAATGGGAATACCGACGCGGTATCGTCCACGAATTCACACATCAGCAGGTTCTGATACTCTGCCGGGCTGTATTCGAGCGATAGCTGATCAAGGTCGAACAGGTTACAGCCGCCGGTCAGCGCATCCTCAACCGTGACAATCTGGCGCCATTGCCCATCGCCGCACAGCAAGCCTTTTGACAGGTGGCTGTGGCTGAGGTCGAGCTGAACGTGATCGGCTTTGCTGCGGCGCCCCTTGTTGAACAGTTCCCCCGACCAGAACGGATAAGCGGAGTGCGCCAGACTTGACGGCGTGGAAAAGTAGGTAGTGCGCCACCGCTTGTGCAGCGACATCCCGCTGGCGACTTTGCGCAGCTCCTGAAACTTCGGTATCCAGAAATACTCATCCAGATACAGATTGCCGGTGTAGCTCTGCGCGGTGCGCACGTTGGTGCCGAGGAACATCAGGCGGGCGCCGTTCGGCAGCACCATCGGATCGCCTTTCAGGTCAACCTCGACCAGCCGCGCAAAATCAATGATGTAATTGCGGAATACGTGCGCCTGCGCCTTACTGGCTGACAGGAAAATCTGATTGCGGCCGGTGGTCAGCGCATCGAGCAACGCCTCGCGGGCAAAGAAGAACGTGGCGCCGATCTGGCGCGATTTCAGGATGTTGCGGATACGGTGTTGCAGCCCGGCGCGATACCATCCCATCTGATACTCGAAGGTGGTTTCTGTGAAGATGCTTTGCAGCTTCTCCACGGCGGCCTCGCTGAACACGTTGCGCTCGGCGGGCTTGCGCTCGCCTTTGTTGCGGTTGGCGACGTTCGGGTTTAAGTCCGCCTCGTTGCCGGTCGCCGAATAGCGATTGACCCGCGCCAGCCGTTCAATCTGACGGCCTAACAGGTCGATTTCTTTGAAGTCTTTTCCCTCCTTGACGTCTTTCATGATGAGCTGAATCAACCGTGCTTCCATGCTTTGCTCAACGCGGGAAATGGGCGCGATGTCGTCCCATTTATCGCGCAGCTTCCAGCTCTGCACGGTCGGCCCCTTGAGGTTCAGCGTTTCCGCAATTTGGCGCACAGAGAAGCCCTGCCAGTAGAGCAAGGCAGCTTGGCGGCGCGGATCGCTGATGATGGTTGTTGCCGGTGTCGTATTCATGCCGCCAAGGCTACGAAAGCGCCGGGCAGCTCGCATTAAGCCCTTGTTGTGCCTCAGATCTTCCAACCGCAACGCGTTGAGACGCGCCGCTATTCCCCCGAAACTAGCCCCGAACCCAATCACCACAACCGGAGCCGTTTACATGGCAAAGAAAGTTACTAAGTTTTTCCGCATCGGCGTTGAAGGCGACACCGTTGACGGCCGCG
Source organism: Serratia sp. CY81684 (assembly GCF_052166595.1). NCBI lineage: Bacteria > Pseudomonadati > Pseudomonadota > Gammaproteobacteria > Enterobacterales > Yersiniaceae > Serratia > Serratia sp. CY81684. The sequence continues at coordinate 771,674 of NZ_JBJNOO010000001.1, forward strand.
AGATCGGCGCTGCGGATATTCAGCAGATGGCCGCGACCTACAGCCCGAAGGTGTATGGCGCCCGCATCAACATGGAGCACATCAAGGGGATTTTGCCGGATGGCTATTTTCGTCGTTACGGCGGCGTGGTTGAGCTGAAGGCCGAGAAAATCGACGAGCCGGACGAACCGCTGTTGCACGGCAAGTGGGCGCTGTATGCCAGTCTGGCCCCGACCGCCGATCTGGTGTCGATGGTCGGCGCTGGCCAAAAAGTGTTTACCTCGATGGAGATCCGCCGCGATTTCGCCAAGACCGGCAAGTCGTATCTTGTCGGGCTGGCCGTCACCGATGATCCGGCCAGCCTCGGCACTGACATGCTGGAGTTCAGCCGCCGCCACGAGAACGTCGAGTTCTCCGCGCCGCTGGAAGTCCATTTCGATTTTGAGCCGGTCGCTGACCCGGAAACCTCATTCTCTGCCCGCATCAAAGCGATGTTTAGCCGCAAGCAGGCCACCGACGATGTGCGCTTTGGCGAGATGGAAGGCGCGGTGATGACCGTAGCCGAGCAGTTGCAGGAAGCGGACACCCGCTTTACCGAGACAATCGCTGCACTGAGCGAGCAGGTTGCCGACCTTAAACAGCAGGTTGAAACCGGCAGCAACGCGTTCAGCGCGCTGAAAGCCCAGCTTTCCACCTCGGAAGATTTCAGCCAGCAGGCCCGCCCAGAGGCCACCGGCGGCAACAGCGCGCAAGACGTGCTGACCGACTGCTAAGGCAGTCACACCCGATAAAACTGAACAAAAACAGGAAGAAAAATGCGCAAGCAAACTCGTTTTAAATTTAATGCTTTTCTGTCTCGCCTCGCCGAACTGAATGGCGTAGCAACCGGCGATCTGGATAAAAAATTCAGCGTTGAGCCGTCCGTCACGCAAACCATCATGACCCGCGTACAGGATTCCTCAACGTTCCTGACCCGCATCAATATCGTGCCGGTTAAGGAAATGAAGGGAGAGAAAGTCGGTTTAGGTGTGAGCGGCTCCATCGCCAGCACCACCGACACCGCCGGCGGCGATGAACGCGAAACGGCCGACTTTGCCTCGCTGGATGCAGAAGGCTATTTCTGCCAGCAGGTGAATTACGATTTCCACATCCGCTACAACACCCTTGACCTGTGGGCCCGTTATCAGGATTTCCAGACCCGTTTACGCGATGCAATTGTTGAACGTCAGGCGCTTGACCGCATCATGATCGGCTTTAACGGTACGCACCGCGCCAAAACCTCCAACCGCGTTAAATTCCCGCTGTTGCAAGACATCGGGCCGGGCTGGTTGCAGAAGTACCGCGAGAATGCGCCGGGCAGCGTGATGAATAAAGTCGTGGCGGAGGACGGCAGCGTGGTGTCTGAAAAAGTCCGCGTGGGCGCCGGTGGCGATTACGCCAACCTCGACGCGCTGGTGATGGATGCCACCAATACCCTGATTGCACCGTGGTATCAGGAAGACCCGGAACTGGTGGTGATCTGCGGTCGCCAGCTGCTGGCCGACAAGTATTTCCCGCTCGTCAATCAGGAACAGCCCAACACCGAAGCGATGGCCGCCGATCTGATTATCAGCCAGAAGCGCATCGGCAATCTGCCCGCCGTGCGTGTGCCGTACTTCCCGGCGGATGCGCTGTTGATCACCCGCGTGGATAATCTGTCAATCTACTGGCAGGAGGACACGCACCGCCGCCATATGGTGGAAAACTCGAAGCGTGACCGCATCGAAAACTATGAATCCATCAATGAGGATTATGTGGTGGAGGATTACGCCTGCGGCTGTCTGGTGGAGAACATTAAGCTGTTACCGACGGAACCAAAAAAAGATGAAATCGCTGAGCTGGCCGAGGCCATTGTTAAGGCTGTCAAAGTAGCCGCCGCACCAACGGAGCCTACCGCTGATGCCGAGGTGAAAGCCCCGGAGGAAGCACCGGCAGACGACAAAGCGAAAGGCGGTAAATAACCATGACCAGCCCTGCCCGCCGTCACCTTATGCGCCAGTCAGCGGTCGAGGCCGCGCAGCGGGAGAATGACCCGCTGCGCCACGCCAACGGCTATGAACGGATGATGCTTAAACTCAATGAAGATAAGCGAAAGCTCAAACAGGTGCGCTCACAACAGCGTAAGGCCGAACTCAAGCGCCAACTGCTGCCGGACTATGCCCCCTGGGTTGCCGGTGTGCTGGCCGAAGGTCGCGGCGCGCAGGACGCCATTCTGATGACGGTCATGATCTGGCGTCTGGATGCCGGGGATATTCCCGGTGCGCTGGACATCGCCCGCTATGCGCTGCGCTACCAGCTGGCGCCGCCGGGCAATTTCGCGCGTTCCACGCCATACCTCATCGCAGAAGACGTCGCCGAGTCTGCCACCCGCGCCTTTGAGGCCGGGGAGCCGGTCAACATTGACCACCTCACGCAGACGATGGAACTCACCGACGCAGAAGACATGCCCGACCAAGTGCGAGCCAAGTTGCACAAAATCACCGGGTACGTCTTGCGCGCGGCGGGCAGGGCTGAACTGGCATTGAACCACCTTAAGCGTGCGCTGCAGTTGCATAACGGCTGCGGCGTGAAAAAGGACATTGAACGGCTGGAGCGGGCAATACGCACCGCCGCCAGCCGCTGACAGAACGCGCCCCGCGCCGGGCGGCACGACGGCCGCGACAGGTTTCACCTCGTCAACGCTGTCGTCCACCGCCCCCTAACTTTCTGAGGTCATATGAGCACCGTTGTGATCCAACGGCCACGCCCGGACGCGCCAGCACCGCGCCCGGAGGATGAGCCGATCGTTAAAAACGTCTTTTTCTGGCCGGACATTGACCCGGCGGACGTGCGCGACGTGATGCGCATTGAAGGCACCATCACCGCCCCGCGCCTGCGGCTGGCAATTAAAAGCGCGATCGCGGAGGTGAACGCCGAGCTGTTCACTTTCCGCCGCGACCAGATGGCCGACGGCTATCAGCGGCTTGAGGATGTGCCGGGCGAACAGCTCGACGGCGAAAGCGTGCGGGTGAGCGAATACCGCAATGCCGTTAGCGCGATGACCATGGCGACGCTCTCGGAGCAATACCGCAGTTTCGACACCACCGCCACCGGCGGCCGCAAGGCTGATGTGGTCGAAGCCTCGATCGGCGAGCTGTGGCGCAATGCCCGCAACGCGATCAGTAACGTGGCCGAGCGTAGCCACTGCATCATCGGGTTGCTCTGATGAGAGTCTACGCCCTGCAGGGCGACACCGTTGACGCGATTTGCTGGCGCTACTACGGGCGCACGCAGGGCGTGGTTGAGCAGGTCTATTCGCTAAATGAAGGGCTGGCCGCTGCCGGGGCGATTTTGCCCCACGGCCACCCGGTCGAGCTGCCGGACGTGACCGCCGCGCCGCAGCGTGAAACCGTCAATTTATGGGATTAGCAATGGAGAAAATTACGTCGTGGGTGGCCTATACCGTAGCGGCCTTTCTCGCTTGGATTGGCCGATACAGTCCACAGGACATCGCCTTTATGGTCGGCGCCGCCGTTGGCGTTGGGACGTTCCTCGTCAACTGGTACTACCGCCGCAAAAGCTACCAGCTGTTGAACAAGTTGGGCGTCAGCCGGAGGGTTTACGATGAACTCAATCGCTAAACGCTGCAGTGTGGCCGCCGTGCTGGCGTTGGCGGTGCTGTTGCCGCAATTCAGCGCGCTGCAGATCTCTGAGGCCGGGTTGCGCCTGCTGGCTGATTTCGAGGGCTGTCGTTTATCGCCGTACCAATGCCAAGCGGGCGTCTGGACAAACGGCATCGGCCACACGGCCGGGGTTAAGCCCGGTGCGGTTATCAGCGAGCGCCAAGCCGCCGTTAACCTCGTGGCCGACGTGTATCGTGTGGAGCGCGGCATAAGCCGATGTATGCCTGTCACGATGCCGCTGCCGGTTTATGACGCTGTAGTCAGCTTTGCCTTTAATGTTGGCGTCACGGCCGCCTGTGGCTCTACGCTGGCCGGTTTCATCAAGCGGCAGGACTGGCGCAACGCCTGCCACCAGTTGCCGCGCTGGGTGTTCGTCAACGGCGTCAAATCGCCGGGGCTGGAACGGCGTCGGGCGGCGGAGCTGGCCCACTGCCTGATCGGGGCCGCGCCATGAGCCGCGCGATCGGCTGGTTTCTGGTGCTGGCGCTGGTCGTCGCCGGTTGGATGAAATGGCAGGTTGTCACGTTGGGTGAACGGCTGGAAAGCGCCCGGCAGGAGAACGGCCGGATAGCGGCGGCGCTGACCGATACCCGCGCGGCGATCGACACGCTGCAGGCGGCGGCAGGTGTGCTGGCGCTAGAAGAGGAAAAGTTAAGGGGCGATCTCACCGCCGCGCACCGGCTGGCACTGACGCGCGAGCAGAAAATACAGAGGCTACTCAATGAAAATCAGCAATTACGCGATTGGTTTAACACTGCTTTGCCTGCTGACGTTGCCCGGCTGCACCAGCGCCCCGGCTTCACCGGCGCCGCGGATTATCTACGTTGGCTGTCCGAAAGTGAGTCCGTGCCAAATCCCGGCCAGCCGCCCGGCGACTAACGGCGATCTGAGCGCCGATATTCGCCAGCTTGAAAACGCCTTGGCGGCCTGCGCGGTGCAGGTCGAAACGATAAAACACTGTCAGGAACAACACGATGTTAAAACCGCAACAGCTCCGCGCTGAGCTGACACGCTGCCTGCCGTGGCTACAGCGCAACCCTGAAAACCTGCAAGTTCGGGTAGAGCGCGGCAATGTGGCCGCCACGCTTGCCGACTCGCTGTCCCATGAGTACCGCTATACGCTGAACCTGCTGTTTTTGGACTATACCGGCGATCTGGATTTAATCATGGTGCCGGTTCAGGCATGGCTACGGGAAAACCAGCCGGACATCATGGCAACGGAGGAAAAGCGCCGCACCGGGATCACCTTTGCGAGCGACTTTAACAACAACGGCTCTTACGATTTCAGCGTGTCACTGCAGCTGACCGAACGTGTAGTGGTCAGCGAACAGAACGGCGCACTACACGTTAAGCACCTGCCGGAGCCGCCGTTACCGGAGGACGTGACGCGGCCGATGCAGCTCTTTGTTCACGGCGAATTAGTGAGTGAATGGCATGAGCGAGCTTAACCCCTTTGACACCCGGCTGGCCGGGCTGATTGCCAAGCTGTCGCCGCAGTCGCGTAAGTCGCTGGCCGTTGCCGTGTCAAAGCGACTGCGCGCCGGTCAACAGCAACACATCAAACGCCAGCAGGCGCCGGACGGTACACCTTACGCGCCGCGCAAAATGCGGCTTCGCAGCAAAAAGCGCCTGCGCGATCGGGCGATGTTCTCCAAGCTGCGCACGGCCCGCTATCTGAAAGCCCTGGGCAACAGCGATGCGGCCGTGGTTGAGTTTGTCGGGCGTGTGAAACGCATGGTAAACGTTCACCATTACGGCCTGCGCGATCGGCCGACGCCGCACAGTGAGGCGGTAAAATATGAGGCCCGTCCGTTACTTGGGTATTCAATCAGCGACATTAAAGCTATAGAGGAAATAATTATTTACCACTTTCTTGATTTGAATTGATACCAAACCTATGTTCTTGTTCTCTACATTTAAATATGTGTTCATTTAGTTTTTTATGGTTGGTTATTCCCCAGATTAAGCATGCGGAAAAAATCAATATGGACATGAATATAACAAATGATATTTTTCTCATGTCATCCCAAGAGTTTATTGCATCAATTAACTCTTGGTTTTTTTTCTCATCCTTTAATGCAATGTATTCGCATGCTGCGCGATATGCATCATATGGATGTGTTTTAATGATTCTCGTGCAAGCACTAATGTTTAATGTTTTGTTTTCCTTGAATATCCCTGCAGGGATGATTACATCATTTGGGGAAACTAAAAGTGATGTGTCTTTATAGTTGAAGTTTGTATAACCCGATTTTGGGAAGCTACTTAATAGTGATATAGAGAATGCTATTATGATGATGATTATGGCAACTAAGAGGGCGGTATCATGAGGAGATGACTTGCTTTTTCCTACGGTTCCGAAGAAAGAGGTGAAGTAAAAATTCTTTTTTGAAATCTCGCCTGTAAGTAATCCATTAGATAATAATTTTGCATCCTTGGTGTTTGCAACTTTAACGCCATTTAATAACATGAACTTCTGAGTGTAGAATATCTCATCGTCAGCCCTGCCTAAGACTCCTTTTTTGAAGTTCAATCCGGCAATTCTCAATAGAATTCGGAATAGTGCGGAAATCCCACCGCAGCGCCAAATGATAATTGCAGCGCAAATTAATGAAAAGAAAAATCTGAATGTTTCTGGGAACGTCTGCTCTATTCCAAACATTATTCTCTCCTTAAAAAATCCGAAACGATATTAGCAAATTTTTAGCTTGTTGTGTCTTTAGCCTTCCAACCTCTCCTTATTGTCGCCGCCCGCGCCGGGCGGCATCCTTCCAGCATGAACAATCAACATGACATTTTGCGCCTACTGCGCAACCTGATCCGCATCGGCACAGTGAGCGCCGTTGACCTCGATAACGGCCTGTGCCGTGTCGAAACTGGCGGCAATCATACCTACTGGCTCAACTGGATAACCTGTCGCGCCGGGCGTACTCGCAGCTGGTCGGCGCCTTCCGTCGGTGAGCAGGTGCTGATCTTTGCGCTGGGTGGCGAACTCGATACCGCGTTTGTGCTGTGCGGCATTTTCTCTGACGACTTCCCGGCCCCGTCTGCGTCGGCGGATGCGCTGCATATCGCATTCCCTGATGGCGCGGTTATCGAGTACGAACCGGAAACCGGCGCGCTGAGCGTGTCAGGGATTAAAACCGCCGACGTGCAGGCGTCGGAGTCCATCACCGCCAGCACCAAAGTGGTGATCGTTACGGCTGACAAAATCACGCTCGATGCGCCGGAGGTGGTTTGCACCAACAAACTCACCACCGGCACGCTGGAAGTGGAAAAAGGCGGGGCGATGCGCGGGAACATCGAGCACAGCGGCGGCTCATTCTCGTCGAATGGCGTCGTTGTTGATTCGCACACCCACGGCGGCGTCCAGACCGGCGGCGGCCAAACGGGGAAACCAACATGAACAGCGCCAAATATATCGGCATGAACCGAGGCACCGGTCGCACGCTGACGGACATCGAGCATATTCGCCAGTCCGTGGCGGACATCCTGGTCACGCCGCAGGGTTCGCGCACGATGCGCCGGGCTTATGGCTCGTTGCTCTCTGAGCTGCTCGACCAGCCGCAGAACGACGCGCTGCGCCTGCAGATCATGGCCGCCTGTTACAGCGCGATTTTGGCGTGGGAGCCGCGCGTTAAGCTGACCGGCATCGCTTTTAATACTACCTATGACGGCAAGATGGTGATCGACATCACCGGCACCCGCGCCGATGCCCCCGGCGCGCTGTCGCTGTCTGTTCCTGTGAGCTGAAACCATGGCAACGATTGACCTTTCACAGCTGCCCGCGCCGATCGTCGTTGAGGTGCTGGATTATGAAGACATTTTGGCAGAGCGTAAGGCGACGCTGATTTCGCTTTACCCGGAGGAACAGCGGGAGGCCGTCGCGCGCACGCTGGCGCTGGAGTCGGAGCCGATCGTTAAGCTGTTGCAGGAAAACGCCTACCGCGAGGTGATTCTACGCCAGCGCGTCAACGATGCCGCGAAAGCGGTGATGCTGGCGTATTCCACCGGCGAAGACCTCGACCAGCTCGGCGCCAACTTCAATACGCCGCGACTGGTGATCGCCCCGGCGGATGAAAGTACTATCCCGCCGACACCGGCAATCATGGAAGCGGATGAAGATTACCGCCTGCGTCTGCAGGATGCTTTCGAAGGGATGAGCACGGCGGGATCGGCCGGTTCCTATCGTTTTCACGCCCGCTCGGCCGATGGCAGGGTGGCTGATGTGACGGCAATCAGCCCATCACCGGCTAACGTGACCGTCACCGTGTTGTCGCGGGACGGCGACGGCACCGCCAGCCCCGAGCTGCTGCAGGTTGTCCGCGACGCGCTGAATGATGAGGACGTGCGCCCGGTCGCCGATCGCGTCATCGTGCAAGCGGCCAAAATAACCCGCTATGGCATTGATGCCACGCTGTTTCTCTATCCCGGCCCGGAGGTTGCGCCGATCCTCACGGAGGCGAAACAACGTTTGCAAAATTATGTACTGACCATGCGCCGCTTAGGCCGCAGTATCCGGCGCTCCGGCATCATCGCCGCGCTGACTGTGGAAGGTGTTGAGCGTGTCGAAGTTGCTCAACCGGTCGCCGACATCGTGCTGGATAAAACGCAGGCGGGTTACTGCACCGGCGTGAACATCACCCCAGGGCGCGCCGATGACTAACCGCTTATTGCCTGTCGGCTCCTCACCGCTGGAAGTTGCCGCCGCTGCCGCGTGCGCCGAGCTGGAGTGCGTGCCGGTTCCCCTGCGTGACCTGTGGAACCCGAAAACCTGCCCGGTGCATCTATTGCCCTATCTGGCGTGGGCGTTCTCCGTTGATAGATGGGATGAGGCTTGGCCGGAGGACGTCAAGCGGGGCGTGGTATCCGCCGCGTTCTACATCCATCGGCACAAGGGCACTATAGGTGCCGTGCGCCGCGTTGTGGAGCCGCTCGGCTACCTGATTAACGTTATCGAATGGTTCCACACCGACGGCGCCGATCCGCCCGGCACCTTCCGGCTGGATATTGGCGTGCTGGAAACCGGCATTACCGAGGAAATGTATCAGGAAATGGAACGCCTGATCGCCGACGCCAAGCCCCTGAGCCGCCACCTGATCGGCCTCAACATTTTGCAAGACATCCCCGGCCGGATTTACACCGGCGCGGCCGCCATTGATGGCGATGTCATTACCGTTTACCCCGGATAAGAGAAAATCATGAGCAAATACAAAGCGATTGTTACCACCGCCGGGGCGGCCAAGATTGCCGCCGCCAGTGCGGGCGGAACGCAGTTGAAAATTGTCCGTATGGCCGTCGGCGACGGGAACGGCACGCTGCCGACACCTAACCCGGCCCAGACTAAGCTGGTCAACGAGAAATACCGCGCGGCGCTCAACGGGCTGACTATCGACAAAACGCTGAAAAATCACATTCTGGCCGAGATGATTATTCCGGCAAACGTCGGCGGCTTCTGGCTGCGTGAAATGGGCCTCTATGACGAGGCCGGGACGCTGATTGCCGTCAGCAATATGGCGGAGAGCTACAAGCCGAAGCTGGAAGAGGGCAGCGGCCGCACGCAGACGCTGCGCATGATCCTGATTGTCAGCAGCACCGAGGCGGTTCAGGTGATCGCCGGGGGCGACACCGTGCTGGCGACCAAGGATTTTGTGGCCGACGCGATCGCCGCGCATGAGAAAACCCGAAACCACCCGGACGCCAGCACCACGGCGAAAGGGCTGGTGCAGCTGAGTAGCGCGACGACCAGCACAGACGAAACGAAAGCCAGCACCCCGAAGGCGCTTAAAACTGTCAGCGATGCCAGCATGAAAAAGGCCGCCAATCTGTCCGACGTGGCCGACAAGGCCGCCGCGCGTGGCAATTTAGCACTGGGTACGGCCGCGACGAAAAACGTCGGGGTGGATGGCGGGCAGTTGATGGAGGTCGGCGCCTTTGGATTGGGAAGCGGCTCACGTCATCGAGAGGATGCTTATTGCAATCAGGGGGAAATCTATCGGGTTAATGGCTCATCAAAGAATGCACCGGGCGGCGATGTTTATGGCGTGCTGAGTTTACCTTGTGACGGCGGCCCGTCGGGTGCGTATATGGCGGTACAAAACAACGGAAACGCATTCTTTGGCCGTTCAAATATCGCGGAAAACGGTGTGACTTGGTTTCAGGCTTACACCACCAAATTTAAGCCGACTGCGGCAGACGTCGGGGCATGGAGCAAAACAGAAGCCGATGGCCGTTTTCTGATGCTTTCCGGCGGCACAGTAAAAAAACTGGCTATTAAGCCCGGCAACGCGGAAACAGAGGGTAGCACACTCAATATTGAGGGAAATCAGCATACGCCCTTAGTGATGAGCCGTCTTTCTGCTCAGGGCAATCTTTCTATCGGATTTCAAGTCGCTGGAAAGGCGTTAATGCGCCTTGGTTTTGGGGTTGATGACGAATTGCATTGGGGGACAGAAGCTAATCAGGCGTCGAATCCGCGCATTTATACGACGGCTAAGCCGCCTACAGCACAAGAAACCGGGGCGTTGACGGATGCGCAGGCCGTACAGAAATACGCGCTGCGCTCTATCAAAGTCAACGGTAAGCCGTTGAGCGGGGATGTCAATCTGTTGGCGGGGGATGTCAACGCATGGAACAAAACCGAAGCGGATGGCCGCTATGTAAAACAGAGCGGCGACACGATGAAAGGGGCATTAACTCTGCCGCGTATCGTATTCCCGAACGAAAATACCGCCAATGCTGATGATGACTTAAATCGCGAAAATGGCTTTACCGTTGAGTCATTGGTTGCCACTACCAATAAGGGCTATCCCGTACCGGGCGGCATGGGGGTGTTGTTTACCGGGAAAGTGAACGAGTTCCGCAATGTGCAATTTGCCGTAGGCTCCGGCGATATGGCGTTTTATTTGCGCTCGATGCGAAAAGACAACTCGGCTTCGCTCCGCTGGGCGCGAGTTTATACGACGGACTACAAACCGACGGCGGCTGACGTTGGCGCGCTGACGGATGCGCAAGCCGCGCAGAAATACGCGCTGCGCTCTATCAAGGTGAATGGTAAGCCACTGTCCGCCGATGTGAATTTGTTGGCCGGTGACGTTAACGCGTGGAATAAGACAGAAGCAGATGGCCGATATTTGGCTAAAACCGGCGGCAATATTACGGGCGGGATATCGTCAAACTCCTGGGTATCTGCTGCGGCGTTGACATCGGATTATCACGGCACCGGCGATAACACGAATAAAGCCCCGGAAGGCGCCGGAGCGTACAGCAATCAGCTTGGCACGCGCGCGCCTTTTTACCAGACTGATTTTCAGTGGGAAGCAAACAGCGGCGCGATTTATGTGCCACTGGTGAAAGGTAAATCGACGCGTAAGGGCAAGGGCTGGCCGACCGCAGTTAGCTACGGCTATTTGATGCCGGGCGAGAATATGCATGCTCATCCCGTTATTCATGCGCTTGGTGATGGAGTGGAAAGTATTTGGCAGTTTAATACCCAAACTGGCGGCATTATTAGTGGGAAAATGGGCGAGTTCGCGAGTCAGGCATGGGTTAACAATGGGTTGAATGGTCGGGTTGACTGGCCCTCCTTTAATCAGCATGTGGGCGCCAGAGCGACAATTGACTGGGTTAATCAGAACTTTATTCAAAATGTCAGATACAGCGCGGAAATGCATGTCGGCGCGACCGGGATTTATACCTATCACGATAATACCGTACTAACCGGTTTCAATAACAAAGACGGTGATTACTCTGCTGAGGAGCTGTTTTGGAGCTACATCCAAATTTATAAAAATGGTCAGTGGATCACAGTGGGACGATAACATGAAGAATATTAAAAACTTTCAGCTCGGCGAGCCAAAAACACCGGAGCAATTAAAATTACGCAATCAGCATAATGCCATGTTCCTTTTCTCTGACGATGGTCAGGAGTGGTATCACTGCCAGAAAGATTTTGCGGAAGATACGATAAAAGTTGTCTACGATGAAAAAGGGATTATCCGCAGCATTGCCGCCAACAACGATATTTCTACGTTGTGGCCTGTCGGGTTAAGCGTCGCGGAAGTGACAAATACAAGCGCCAATCGCCGGGCAGATATTTCAGGCGGTTGGGTATTTGATGGGAAAGCCATTGTCAAACGCAGTTATTCGCCTGACGAATATCAGGAACAAGCGAAAAAGGAACAGGTTGCCCGCATTGCGGCGGTGGCGCGGCATATCGCGCCATTACAGGATGCGGTTGATTTGGACATGGCGACCGAGGAAGAAAAAGCGCTGTTGGCGGACTGGAAAAAATACCGTGTGATGCTAAATCGTCTTGATATGACGTCGGCCCCGGAAATTGACTGGCCGGTGGCGCCCGGCGCCTAAGATAAACCCCGCGGCGATGCGGGGCTTTTATTGCAGTAGTTAACGGAAAATGGTCATGGCACCATGGTTGTTACAAAATTCGGCGCACCAATTAGGATGACGAACAGTAGTATGCTTCCTATCGTAATTGCTGTTGCGAGTTCATTCTTCATAGTGGCATTTCCCCTGTTATTTTGAAAGCGTGCCTACAAACTCCAATGTATCGCGGTATAACTGGAATTCATCGTTATCGGATGCTTTTTCCATTTCTGCGACTATTTGAGAAAGAATATTATCGGTGTTGACTATTCTTTTGCGAACAAGAAGATCAATGACACATCTGCCCAGAACCGTGCTCACCTTTTCTAAGTTCTGTGTTTCACTATCGGTAAGGTAATGAATACTCATAAGGCCTCCAATCAATGATTTTTCGGATGTGGCCGTTAATCCAGATGTCGTCTTTAGAGCAGGCATTCCCATCCTTAGTTTGGTTGAAAGAGCCCACCGAAGCGGGCAAAAATTTGTCTCTGGTGTATCAAGCGTTACAAAGGTTGTTATAAGGGATTGCGAACCCTGAATAACGCTTTTAGGTTAGGAATGTTCTGAAATCATGGCAAGTGATTACGAACGGTAAGGAACGAATTTAGGACAAATACTTAAAAAAATGCCCCACGGCGGGGCGAAATTTGGTGATGATAGCTACATGAACTACTGCATGCGACGACTAGAGGCATGTGTCGTCTATTGGCGACACTAATGCAGTTTGGCAGTATGAACAAGCAAAAAATGCTGAAGTGAGTAATCTTAGGAAAAGTGCCATTCGAAAGCTTGTGCTTTCGAACTGAGTCGTTAGCACTATGAAAAAGCCCGCAGTGATGCGGGCTTTGTGTTTGCGGCGTTCCCTGATGTTGCCGCCATTGACCTTCAGACCTTACCCCGCCGGGCTCTCCGGCGTCCAATTGATTGCGTAGATCAATGCAACGTTATTGATCGGCTCTAACGATCGTTTCCCCCCAAAATCTCCCGGCCTGTTGTCTGGTCGGCCTTCCAGCACCCACCGCGTGCGGCCCGGCGCGCCGGGCGTCATCATGCCTGCACCTACTCACCACCCGGAGCAAATTAATGGGCGATTATCATCACGGCGTGCGCGTCGTCGAAATCAACGACGGCACCCGCGTCATCTCTACCGTATCGACGGCAATCGTCGGCATGGTCTGCACGGCGGAGGATGCCGACGCGTCGGTTTTCCCGCTTGATACCCCGGTACTTATCACCGACGTGCTGGCCGCCTCCGGCAAGGCCGGTAAAAAAGGCACGCTGGCGGCGTCGCTGCGGGCGATCGCTGAACAGGCGAAGCCGGTCACGGTAGTTGTCCGCGTTGCCACCGGCAAAGACGCGGCGGAAACCACCTCCAACATCATCGGCGGGGCGAACGCGGAAGGCCGTTACACCGGCATGAAAGCACTGTTATCTGCACAGGCTGAGCTGGGGGTTAAGCCGCGCATCCTCGGCGTACCGGGGCTGGATAATCAGGAGGTCGCGACGGCGCTGGCCGGTATTTGCCAACAGTTGCGCGCGTTCGGCTATATCAGCGCCTACGGCTGCAAAACCGTGCAGGAGGCTACCAAGTATCGCGACAATTTCAGCCAGCGTGAGCTGATGCTGATCTGGCCGGATTTTGTCAGCTGGAACACCGCCGCCAACCAGAGCGACATCGCCTACGCCACCGCCCGCGCGTTGGGGCTGCGTGCCAAAATCGACACGGAAACGGGCTGGCATAAGACGCTTTCAAACGTCGGCGTTAACGGCGTGACCGGCATCACCGCCAGCGTGTTCTGGGATTTGCAGGCGCCCGGCACCGATGCCGACCTGCTAAACCAAGCGTGCGTCACCACCCTTATTCGTAAAGATGGCTTTAAATTCTGGGGTTCCCGTACCTGTTCCGATGATCCGTTGTTCATGTTCGAGAACTACACCCGCACCGCGCAGGTGCTGGCCGACACCATGGCCGAGGCGCATTTATGGGCCGTTGACCGCCCGGTGACGCCTACGCTGGTGCGCGACATGATTGACGGCATCAACGCGAAATTCCGCGAGCTGAAATCCGCCGGGCTGATTATCGACGGTAATTGCTGGTACGACGAAAGCGCCAACACTGTCGCAACCCTGAAGGCGGGAAAGCTGTTTATCGATTACGACTACACGCCGGTGCCACCGCTGGAAGATTTAACCCTGCGCCAGCGCATCACCGATCGCTATCTGGCGACGTTTGCGGCATCCGTGAACCGCTAAAGGAGACGTTAGAACATGGCACTGCCGAGAAAACTGAAATACCTGAACCTGTTTAACGACGGCTACAGCTACATGGGCGTGGTGTCCTCGCTGACGCTGCCGAAGCTCACCCGCAAGCTGGAGAAATACCGGGGCGGCGGCATGAACGGTGCGGCCTCCATCGATATGGGGCTGGACGATGACGCGCTGGCCGTTGAGTGGTCGATGGGCGGCATTGATGAGCTGGTGCTGAAACAGTGGGGCGCCGTTGATGCCGTGCCGCTGCGCTTTGCCGGTTCCTTCCAGCGTGACGACACCGGCGAGGTGTCCGCTGTGGAAGTGGTGATGCGTGGCCGCCACAAGGAAATCGATTTTGGCGAGTACAAGCAGGGCGAGGATACCGAAACCAAGGTATCCACCGAGTGTACTTACTTCAAGCTGACCGTTGACGGCAAAGAGCTGATCGAGGTCGATACCGTGAACATGGTCGAAAAGGTCAACGGCGTTGACCGGCTGGCCGAGCATCGCAAGGCGATCGGCCTGTAATTTTTGCGCCAGCCCGCCGGGCTGGCCCTTTTTCCCCTGATTTGAGAGAACATGATGAAAGACGCAAAAGAAAATACCGTTACCCTCGACACCCCGATCCAGCGCGGTGAAACCACCATCACCGATGTGCAGGTGATTAAACCGAACGCGAGCGCGCTGCGCGGCGTCGGGCTGGCGGCGATCGCCAATGCCGATGTTGACGCGCTGCTGGTTGTGCTGCCGCGTGTGACCGTGCCGAACCTGACCAAAGAAGAATGCGCGCGCCTTGAGCTGCCGGATTTGGTGGCGCTGGCCGGGAAAGTGGTCGGTTTTTTGTCGCCGAACTCGGCGGCGTAGTCCCCGACGCCCGGCTGGGCGTTGATGACCTGATGGCGGACATCGCGGTGATCTTCCACTGGCCGCCGTCTGAAATGGCCGGAATGACGCTCACGGAGCTGTTGAACTGGCGCCATTTGGCACTGCAACGCAGCGGAGTTAATCACGATGAGTAAAAGCCTGCAGCTACAGGTGCTGCTGAAAGCCGTAGACCAAGCCACCCGCCCGCTAAAGAGTATCCAACAGGCCAGTAAATCACTGGCCGGTGACATCAAAACCACGCAGCAAACCCTCAAGGCTCTGGACGCACAAAGCGCCCGGATTGAGGGATTTCGCAAGGGGCAGGGCCAGCTCGCTGTCACCGGCAAGGCACTGAAGAAAGCCAAGGAAGAGGCGGCCGCGTTGGCCGTCCAGTTCAAGGCGACAGAAAAGCCCACGGCGCAGCAAGCGCGCTTGCTGGAGGCGTCGAAGCGCGCCGCCGCCGAGCTGCAGACGAAATACAACGGCCTGCGCCAGTCGGTGCAGCGCCAGCGTGACGCGCTCAACGCTGACGGCATCGCTACCCGGAACCTGAGCGCTGAACAGCGCCGGTTGAAGGCCAGCGCCAGTGAAGCCACGACAGCGCTGGGCCGCCAGCGCGGCGAGCTGGAACGCCTGAGCAAGAAACAAGAGCAGGTTAACCGCGTCGGCGCGCGTTACCGGGCCGGGCAATCGGCAACTGCCGCTGTCCGTAATACCAGCGCGGCCGGGCTGGGTATCGCTACCGCCGGGCTGGTCGCTGAAGGGGCGTTTATTGCGCCGGGGGTGCAGTTCGACAGGCAGATGTCAGACACGCAAGCCACGTTAGGGCTGGCGAAAAATGACCAGCAACTGGCCTCTATTCGCCAGCAGGCGCGGGATATTGGCGCCACCACTGCGTTTTCGCCGACGGATGTCGCGCGCACGCAATCCGTCTTGGCGAAATCCGGCTTTAACGGCGATGCCATTCTGAAATCGACCGAATCGACGGTAAATCTGGCGCTGGCCTCAGATCTGGACATCGCCGACGCGGCCGACATCATCACCAACATGCAATCGGCGTTTAACATGCCGATAGACGAGATCCAGCGCGTCGCGGACGTGATGACTAAAGGTTTCACCAGCTCGAACAGCAACCTGATGGATTTTGGCGAGGCGATGAAGTACGTCGCGCCGATCGCCGAGGCGGCCGGGGCCAGTATCGAGGATACCACCGCCTTGCTGGGCGTGTTGGCCGATAACGGCATCAAGGGGTCTATGGCCGGTACGGCGACCAGTGCGATGTTTACGCGGTTACAGGCGCCCGTCGGGCAGGCGACTGATGCGTTGTCAGAATTGGGCGTAAAAACAAAGGACGGCAAAGGGAACATGCTGCCGATCGCGAACATCCTCAAGAAAATTAACGGCTCGTTTAAAACCAACAAGCTCGGCACCGCGCAGCAAGCCGAATACCTGAAAGTCATTTTCGGCGAAGAGGCGATGAAAGGCGCTATCAAGCTGATTGACGCCGCCGGTAACGGCAAGCTGAGCGAAAAACACAGCACCGTCACCCAGTCAAGAGGGGCTACGGCCCAGATTGCCCGAGTGAAGGTGGAGAACCTCGACGGCGACCTGAAAAACCTGTTTTCGGCGTGGGAAGATGTTCGCATTGAGGTGTTCGACGGCCAGAATTCAGCGCTGCGCAAACTCACGGTTTCCGCCACCGAATGGCTCACCAAGGCGGGGGCATGGGTGAAGGCCAATCCTGAGCTGGTCGGCACGCTGGTGAAGGTCACGGCGGGTGTCACGGCCCTGATCGGCGGCCTCGCCGCGCTGGGCCTTATCGCATGGCCGGTGATGGCCGGGGTCAACATGTTGACCGCCGGGGCCGGGCTGCTGGGAACGGTCTTTACCACCGTTGGCGCCGGGATTGCGGCCGCATTCAGTGTGATCACCCTGCCGGTGGTCGCGGCGGCGGCGGTGATTGCCGGTGTGGCATTGACTATCCGTAAATATTGGGAGCCTATCAGCGCCTTTTTAACGGGTATCGGCGAAGGCTTCAGCGCCGCTTTCGCGCCGATGCGCGCCGCGCTTGTCCCGCTGTCCGGCGCATTTACGCCGCTGCTGAGCATGGTGCGCAACGTCTGGCAGTGGTTCGGCAAGCTGATCGAGCCGGTGAAATCTTCACAGGCCGAACTCCAGACGGCCGCGCGCTATGGGCGCATGTTCGGTGAGTGGATCGCGGCCGGATTGAGCCTGCCGCTGCAGCTGTTGGGCGGATTGCCCGGCCTGCTGACCGGCATCTGGGGCGTTGCGAGCGGCATTGCGGAGCGTGCCGCCGCCGTCTGGGACACCATCGGCGAGTGTGTTAACGCGGCATGGCTGGCGCTGAGCGCCGCCACGGTTCAGGCATGGGATCGGCTGACCGGCTGGCTTAATGGCAAATGGGAGGGGCTGGTAAACGGGGCTAAAGCGCTGCCGGGGCAGTTCAAAGAAGCCGGGATGAACATGATTAACGGGGTCATTGACGGCATTAGCGAGCGTTGGCAGGTGCTGAAAGACAAGTTTTCCGGCCTCACGGATATGCTGCCGGACTGGATGAAGTTTGGCGACGAGGAGGCGGAGGTTAACCCGGCGATTTCATACAACCGCCCGGCGCCTGAGCTGATGCCGGGGCCGGGCTATGCGGGGGCATTCGACAAGGGCGGCATCATCCCGCGCGGCCAGTTCGGCATCGTCGGCGAGCGTGGCCCGGAGATTGTCAACGGCCCGGCCAATGTCACCGGTCGCCGGAAAACGGCGGCGCTGTCGGCGGCGATGTTATCGCTGTCAACGCCGGTGATGGCGTCGGCCCCGGCTGCCGCACCCACTACGGCGCCTGCCCCGATCACCATTCAGGTGTACGGCGCCCCCGGCCAAGACGCGGCATCTATTGCGCGCGAAGTCTCGCGCCAGCTTGAGGCCGAACGACGCAAACACGCGGCCGCCGCGCGCAGCCGCATGAACTACGAAGGGTAAAACCATGATGTTAACGCTGGGCCTGTTTGTTTTTATGCTGCAGACGCTGCCGTATCAGTCCATGAGCCGCAACGCGGAATATCGCTGGCCGAGCAACGCCCGCGTTGGCCTGCGCCCGGCGGCGCAATTTCTGGGGATGGATGAGGAAAAAATCACGCTGTCCGGGGTGCTGCTGCCGGAGATCACCGGCGGCCGCTGGTCACTGCTGACGCTGCAACTGATGGCCGAGCAGGGCCGGGCGTGGCCGCTGATTGAAGGCACCGGCACGATTTACGGCATGTTTGTGATCGAGTCGATTTCTGAAACGCACTCCGAGTTTTTTGCCGACGGCAGCCCGCGCCGCACAGAGTTCACGCTCAACCTGAAGCGGGTCGATGAATCCCTGTCGGCGATGTTTGGCGATCTGCGCCAGCAGGCCGGGGAGCTGTACGATAAAGCCGGAGAGATGTCCGGGAAGGCCGCCGATGCTATGGGAGGGTTGTTATCATGAAAAGCGGTGTAAGCTTGCCAGCCGGGGCGCGAGTTGCCCCGGATTTTTCGCTG
This sequence comes from Serratia sp. CY81684, assembly GCF_052166595.1. Classification (NCBI taxonomy): domain Bacteria; kingdom Pseudomonadati; phylum Pseudomonadota; class Gammaproteobacteria; order Enterobacterales; family Yersiniaceae; genus Serratia; species Serratia sp. CY81684. The sequence goes on from NZ_JBJNOO010000001.1 coordinate 790,390, forward strand.
TTGCTGCAGGATAACGACATCACGCAGAACATCCGCAAGCGGCTGATTTCTCTGTCGCTGACGGATAACCGGGGCTTTGAGGCCGACCAGCTCGACATCGAGCTGGACGACAGCGACGGACTGATGGCGATGCCTCAACGCAATGCGGTGCTGTCGCTGGCACTCGGCTGGCAAGGCTCGCCATTGACGCCAAAAGGCCAGTTTACGGTCGATGAGGTCGAACACCGGGGCGCGCCGGACACGCTGACTATTCGCGCGCGTAGTGCGGATTTTCGCGGCTCGCTGAACACCCGGCGCGATGAGTCCTACCACGACACCACTCTGGGCGACATTGCGCAGAAGGTGGCTGCGCGCAATAAGCTTAAAGCCTCGCTGGCCGCCGGTCTGGGCACCATCAAAATCAGCCATATTGACCAGACGCAGGAGACGGACGCGGCATTTATTACCCGGCTGGCAACGCTCAACGGCGCGGTGGCGGCGGTGAAAAATGGCGCTCTGCTGTTGTTGCGACCGGGGAACGGCGCCACGGTAGGCGGGAAGCCGTTGCCGGTGTATACCATCACCCGGCAGGATGGCGATCAGCACAGTTTCAACATTGCCGATCGGGATGCCTACACCGGCGTGACGGCGAGCTGGCTCAACACAAAACAGCCGAAGCCGAAGAAAGTGAAGCTGCAGCGCAAGCCAAAAGAGCAGCATTTGCGCGCGCTGCAACACCCGAAGGCGAAACCGGGCAGCAGCAAGAAATCGGGGAAACCGGCGGAGGCGGCGAAAGGCGATTATTTGGTGGGGGCTGACGATAACGTGTTTGCGATCACCAAAATTTACGCCACAAAGGCCGCCGCGATGCGGGCAGCACAGGCAAAGTGGGAAAAGCTTCAGCGCGGTGTGGCTGAGTTCTCACTGTCGCTCGCCATGGAGCGGGCCAGCATCACCCCAGAGACGCCGGTACGCGTCAGCGGGTTTAAAGCGGCGATCGATGCGCAAGACTGGATAGTGAGCAAAGTCACGCACAATCTCAGCAATAGCGGCTTTACGACGGCGCTGGAGTTTGAGGTTTTGCTGTCGGATGTGATTTATGAAGTCTCGTAATGTGAATTAATGTTTTGTAAATTCACTTAAAGGCAGTTTTGTTCTCGATCGGGCGGAGTATTATCGCGACAAATGAGAGATTGAGAAGGGAATATCAACATGATGCATTGCCCGCTTTGCCGAACTGCCGCCCATGCCCGCACAAGCCGCTATCTAAGTGAGAACACTAAAGAACGTTATCATCAATGCCAAAACATAAATTGCAGTTGTACTTTTGTGACGTTGGAATCTATTCAGCGGCAGATCGTATCACCGGGCAAAGTTGATATCGCTCCGCCACACCCAACCCGAAGCAATCAGGGAACACTTTGGATTTAACAAGAAGCCTGCGAAAGCAGGTTTTTTTTATGCCCGTAAAATGGCTGTCGCCACTTTGTCGCCACAGGGTAGTTATGTGTTTGTCGGGGTATTGTTTTATAAGGATATTTTTTCAAGGCAACAAAAAACCCGATAATCTTGAACCTAAAAGGCGGGATTATCGGGCTCCACAAAATGGGGACATCAAAGAAAAGCAGTGGCACTAATTCAGACTGCGGCCCCCAACGAAAGTTCTGGCCGGCGACAAAAAAATCAAAATATTTTTATCGCCGATCCATCTCTCCCGCTAATCGATCAGCCGAGTATGCCCGGCCATAGCACTACGATGAGTGAACCCGCCAGCGTTAACAGCACGTTAGCGATGGCGTAGGTGCCGGCGTAGCCCAGCGCCGGGATGTTGCTGCGTGCGGTGTCGCTGATGATCTCCATCGCCGGCGCGCAGGTGCGGGCGCCCATGATGGCGCCAAACAGCAGGGCGCGGTTCATGCGCAGCACGTAGGCGCCGAACAGGAAGCAGATAATCACCGGCACCAGGCTGACGATAAGCCCAGCGATCAACATCTGGCCGCCGACCGCGCCCAGGCTGTGGCCGATGCCGGCGCCGGCGCTCAGGCCCACGCCCGCCATAAACACCATCAGGCCGAACTCTTTCACCATGTTCAGAGCGCCCTGCGGAATGTAGCCGAAGGTCGGGTGGTTGGCGCGCAGGAAGCCGAGCATGATGCCGGACATCAGCAGGCCGGCGGCGTTGCCGATGCCGAACGAGAAGTTGCTGAACTGAATGGTGATCTGGCCGATCAGCAGGCCGATGATGAAGAAGGCGCAGAACGCCAGCAGATCGGTCACCTGGCTGTGAATCGAGATAAAGCCAATTTTCTCCGCCACGCTCTTCACCCGGCGCGCGTCGCCGCTCACCTGCAGCACGTCGCCTTTGTTGAGCACGATGCTGTCGTCGATCGGCATTTCGATCTGGCTGCGGATCACGCGGTTGAGGAAGCAGCCGTGGTCGGTCAGCTTCAGCTGGCTCAGGCGTTTGTTCACCGCGTTGCTGTTCTTCACTACGATCTCTTCGGTCACGATGCGCATGTCGAGCAGATCGCGGTCGAACACTTCCTTACCGTTGCGGAAACTCGGATCCAGCCGCGCGTGGGCGTCCGGATAACCGACCAGCGAGATCTCGTCGCCCACCTGCAGCACCGCGTCACCGTCCGGGTTGGCCAGAATGCCGTTGCGGCGGATGCGTTCAATGTAGCAGCCGGTCTGGCGGTAGATGCCCAGTTCGCGCAGGTTCTTGCCATCGGCCCAGGCCACCAGCTCGGGGCCGACGCGGTAGGCGCGGATCACCGGCAGGTAGACCTTGCGCTGGCTGTCGGTGTCCAGGCCGCGTTCGCGAGCGATTTGCTGGGCGGAGGTGGACAGATCCTGGTGCTGCAGTTTTGGCAGGTAGCGCGCGCCGAAAATCAGGCTGACCAGACCGATCAGGTAGGTGAGGGCATAGCCGAGGCTCAGATGATCCTGCGCCGCCAGCAGCGCCGGGCCGTTGACGATGGTGTTGCGCAGCGTATCGCCGGCGCCCACCAGCACCGGCGTCGAGGTCATCGAACCGGCCAGCATGCCGGCGGTCAGGCCGATGTCCCAATGGAACAGCTTGCCGAGGCCGATGGCGATCACCATGGCCGAACCGACCATCACCAACGCCAGCATCAGGTAATTCTTGCCGTCGCGGAAGAAAATCGAGAAAAAGTTAGGCCCGGCTTCCACCCCGACGCAGAAAATAAACAGCATGAAGCCGAGATTCAGCGCCTCGGTGTTAATGGCGAAGTGTTGCTGGCCGAGCAGCAGAGAAACCACCAAAACGCCAATGGAATTACCGAGTTGGACGGAGCCCAGACGGAGTTTACCGAGGCACAGCCCCAGTGCGAGTACCACGAACAGTAACAGAATGTAGTTACCGTTTAACAAACTAGCGACGTTTATGTTCACGGAGGATAACTTATTGTTTACCAGTAAGTGCTTGATATAGATAACTATAAGAGATAAATTCAGCCTTAAAACGACATCATAAATCACCACCAGCGTAAGGCGAAGCGAACCATCGTTCGGCGGCGTTCATTCTAGACGCTATGACCGATGACAGCCAGCACAGAAAGCTGATTTCCTGCGCCGCCGTGCGCATTTAACTCTCTTTTGACCAAGGAAAAAATTCGGTTCAGCGTCACCGCACGGGTGACCGGGCCGATTTCTATTGATGCGGTAATTGGGCGGGGGAGAATTCGCATGACGAGTTATAGATATTGGCTGGGCATTCTCAGCTGTTTTCTGTTGTTCAGCCTGGTGTTTCTCGGCCAGCAAACCGGCCTGTTCGGCAGCACGGATCATGAGCACCACGGTGAAACCGGCCTGCTGCTGTTTGTGATCCCCGGCGCGATCGCCAGCTATCTGTCGAGCCGCAAGCGGCTGCTGTGTCCGCTGCTGGGGGCGCTTTATGCCTTGCCGCTGTGCCTGCTGATCCGTCACTTCTGGTTGACGCCGTCCTATTCGTTCTGGCAGGAGCTGGCTTACGCCACCAGCGCGGTGTTCTGGTGCGTGTTCGGCGCGATGCTGATGCTGTTCGCCCTCGGTTTGTTGCACACGCTGCAGCAGCTGCATCGGCGGCAGCGGCAATAAAAAAAGGCGCATTAAGCGCCTTTTTGTCGTTCAAAAACTTACTGGAACAGGTTCAGGTGTTCTTTAGCGTAAGCTTCGAAATCGGTGCAGCCGCCGATGTGCTTCTCATCCAGGAAGATCTGCGGCACGGTTTCAACCGGTTTGCCGACGGTTTTTTCCAGATCGGCCTTGGTGATGCCTTCCGCGTGGATGTCAACGTAACGGAAGTTGAAATCGTCGCGTTCTTCAGTCAGTTTTTCCGCCAGTTCTTTAGCGCGGACACAATAAGGACAGCCAGGACGCCCGAAGATTACTGCAAACATGCAACGCTCCTTAATTGGATTTTCGATAAATTATTCGCGATTGCAACGACATCCCGTCACCGAAAAAGTCATTACCTGCGTCAGATGGCGCCTACTATGCCCGTTGAGGCGGTGAAAAAAAAGCAGGAATTACCTGTTAATCTGATTCATGTAACCAATTAGTCTGCCGGGGCTGTCGCCATCGGCGGGAATTCACTACACTGGGGGCAGACCTTCTGGAGAGGAAAAATATGCGTTCATTCGGTGACTTACCGCGCCCGGTGCTGGTGTTGGAAGGGCTGGGCATCGTGATGCTGGTGCTGGCCTACCTCAGCATTCACGGCCACCTGCAACTGCCGGGTTGGCTGGCGTCGCAGCAGGCGGCGGTCGGCATGATTTTCCTCGGCGTGGCGCTGATGGTGCCGGCGGCGGCGTTTCTGGTATGGCGCGTGGTGCAGGGCTTCGGGCCGCTGATGCGCGGCGGCTTGCCGCCGGAAAACGATCGCCGCAAACCGCAAGATGCAGACGCATCGAAAGATAATCAGGATCGCGATCCGCGCGCCTGAGCGCCGCGGCCGCTAACCCGCCTGCCGGGCAGGCGTTGGCTTTTGGGGTGACGAGTGAAAATTGCCATTCTTTCTCGCGACGGATCGCTCTATTCATGTAAGCGGCTGCGTGAAGCGGCGGAAGATCGCGGGCACAGTATCGATATCATCGATCCGCTCTCCTGCTATATGAACATCAATCCGGCGGCGCCGACCATTCACTATCGCGGCCGTCAGCTGGAACGTTACGATGCGGTGATCCCGCGCATCGGCTCTGCCATCACCTTTTACGGCACCGCGGTGCTGCGCCAATTCGAGCTGCTTGGCAGCTACCCCCTCAACGAATCCGTGGCCATTACCCGCGCCCGCGACAAGCTGCGTTCGCTACAACTGCTGGCCCGACAGGGTATCGATCTGCCGATCACCGGTTTCGCCCATTCACCAGACGATACCGGCGATCTGATCGAACTGGTCGGCGGCGCGCCGCTGGTGGTCAAGCTGGTGGAAGGCACGCAGGGCATCGGGGTGGTGCTGGCGGAAACTCGCCAGGCGGCGGAAAGCGTGATCGACGCCTTTCGCGGCCTGAACGCCCATATTCTGGTGCAGGAGTACGTGCGCGAAGCGCAGGGCCGCGACGTGCGCTGCCTGGTGGTGGGCGGCCGGGTGGTGGCCGCCATCGAGCGGCAGGCGAAGCCCGGCGAGTTTCGTTCCAACCTGCACCGCGGCGGCACCGCCCGCAAAGTGACCATCACCGCCAGGGAGCGGGCGGTTGCGGTCAAAGCGGCGAACACGCTGGGGCTGGACGTCGCCGGGGTGGATATCCTGCGCGCCGAGCGCGGCCCGCTGGTGATGGAGGTCAACGCCTCACCGGGGCTGGAAGGGGTGGAAACCACTACCGGGCTGGACATCGCCGGCATGATGATCGAATACATCGAGCAGCGCGGCCGGCCGGGGTTCCGCCTGAAATCCGGCGGCTGACGGTACGCGCGTTGCGCTTTTCCCGCCGAGCAATATCTTAATTAGTGAATTAAGCCGCATTGATCGTGGCGTATCGGGTGAATATTCCGTAAGCTATGCGCCTTTTCGCGTATTGAATATTGTGAGGCTGGTTATTATGGATTCACTCATTGTCCCCGATTTGGCGCTGTTGCGGCGCTGGCTGGATCAGTCGGGCATTTCTTTCTTTGAGTGCGATTCCTGCCAGGCGCTGCACCTGCCGCACATGCAGAACTTCGACGGCGTGTTCGACGCCAAGATCGATCTGGTGGACAACGTCATTCTGTTCTCCGCGCTGGCCGAGGTGAAACCGACCGCGCTGATACCGCTGGTGGCGGACCTGAGCCAGATCAACGCCAGCTCGCTGACCATCAAGGCGTTTGTCGACATTCAGGACGACAACCTGCCGAAGCTGATCGTCTGCCAGTCGCTGAGCGTGGCGGTCGGCATCACCTACGAGCAGTTCACCCACTTCATGCAGCAGGGTGAAGAGCAGGTCTCGATGGTGATCCTCGAGGCGCGGGCGAACGATCTGCTGTTTATGGGGGACGAAGAAGAGATCCCCGCTGGCGCCGTGCGTCAGCCGATGCTGCACTGATCCTCGCCATACCTTAAGCATGCCGTCGCTCCGGCGGCATGCTGCCGTGATTCCCCTCCGCAATAAAATATTCTGCACTTTGGCCTTTGCCGCCCGATCTTTCTCGGCTTTTACGCCGTTAATGCCGTATCACATAGAGAAAACTGCATAAAAAATCGATAAAAGGCGTTTTTTACCCTGGGGGCTGGCGGGTTGCGATGGCAGCGGCTATGCTGCTGATTCTGCAAAGGGCTTGCGATTTCCCTTGTGACCACGCGAGCAGGGCAGTGAAAAAGGCGCATGCAATCATATGCATAGCCATTCAGTTCGCGGTTGCAACGATTGCGCTCAATCAGGAAAGGTTTTGTATCGCTGCAGATACAAGTTCAATTCTATGATTTACCCTGTTTTGGAGGAAGTTACGGATGGTCACCCAACGTAAAAAGTGGTTATCGGGTGTGGTTGCCGGCCTGTTGATGGCCGCGTCCGTCAATGCGTCAGCCGAAGAGAAAACGCTGCACGTGTATAACTGGTCCGATTATATCGCGCCGGACACTTTGGCTAATTTCCAGAAAGAAACCGGCATCAAAGTGGTGTACGACGTCTTTGACTCCAACGAAGTGTTGGAAGGCAAACTGATGGCGGGCAGCACCGGTTATGATCTGGTGGTTCCTTCATCCAACTTCCTCGAACGCCAGTCGCAGGCCGGCATCTTCGAACCGCTCGACAAGAGCAAAATGCCCAACTACAAGAATCTCGATCCCGAGATGCTGAAGCTGGTTGCACACAACGACAAAGACAACAAATACGGCATCCCATACCTGATGGTGACCACCGGCATCGGCTATAACGTCGATAAGGTGAAGGCGGCATTGGGCAAAGACGCGCCTGTCGACAGTTGGGATCTGATCCTCAAGCCGGAAAACCTCGAGAAGCTGAAAAGCTGCGGCGTCTCCTTCCTCGATGCGCCGAGCGAGGTTTACGCCACCGTGCTGCACTACCTGGGCAAGGATCCCAACAGCACCAATGCGGCGGACTACACCGGCGCGGCCAACGATCTGCTGCTGAAACTGCGGCCGAACATTCGTTATTTCCACTCTTCTCAGTACATCAACGATCTGGCTAACGGTGATATCTGCGTGGCGATCGGCTGGTCCGGTGACGTGATGCAGGCGGCCAACCGCGCCAAAGAGGCGAAGAACGGCGTGAACGTGGCCTACGCGATCCCGAAAGAGGGAGCGCTGACCTACTTTGACATGTTCGCCATGCCGGCGGACGCCAAGAACAAAGACGCCGCGTACCAGTTCCTGAACTTCCTGATGAAACCTGACGTGATGGCGGGCATCAGCAACTATGTCTATTACGCCAATGCGGTGAAAGACTCCACGCCGCTGGTGAACGCCGAAGTGCGCGAGAACCCGAACGTCTATCCGCCGGCCGATCTGCGCGCCAAGCTGTTCACGCTCAACGTGCAGTCGCCGAAGCTGGACCGTGTCATTACCCGCGCATGGACTAAAGTTAAAAGCGGGAAGTGATGATGGGGGGGATCCCCCCATCGTCGGTAAACCGGCAGGCGGGCGCTCCCCGCCTGCATTGCCGTTTTGGGCCACGGCGCTCGCCGTGGTTTTGTGCCGCTTTACGCCGGAGAGCACCCCGATTGAACGACGCCATCCCTCGTCCTCAAGCCAAGTCGCAGAAGGTCTTCACCCCTCTGCTGGAAATCCGTAACCTCACCAAAACCTTCGACGGGCAGAATGCGGTCGAAGACGTCAGCCTCACCATCTACAAGGGCGAGATCTTTGCGTTGCTTGGCCCGTCCGGCTGCGGCAAGTCCACCTTGCTGCGCATGCTGGCCGGCTTTGAACAGCCGACGGAAGGGCAGATCGTGCTCGATGGGCAGGATATGTCGCATGTGCCGCCGTACCAGCGGCCGATCAACATGATGTTTCAGTCGTACGCGCTGTTCCCGCACATGACGGTAGAGCAGAATATCGCGTTCGGCCTGAAGCAGGACAAAATGCCGCGGGCGGAGATCGCCGAACGGGTGGCGGAAATGCTGGCGCTGGTGCACATGCAGGAGTACGCCAAACGCAAACCGCACCAGCTTTCCGGCGGCCAGCGGCAGCGGGTGGCATTGGCACGCAGCCTGGCCAAGCGGCCGAAGTTGCTGCTGCTGGATGAACCGATGGGCGCGCTGGACAAGAAGCTGCGCGATCGCATGCAGCTGGAAGTGACCGACATTCTCGAGCGCGTCGGCGTGACCTGCGTGATGGTGACGCACGATCAGGAGGAGGCGATGACCATGGCGGGGCGTATCGCCATCATGAACCGCGGCAAGTTCGTGCAGATCGGCGAGCCGGAAGAGATCTACGAGCATCCGAACAGCCGCTTCAGCGCCGAGTTTATCGGTTCGGTCAACGTCTTCGACTGCGTGCTGCAAGAGCGCCACGACGATGCGCTGATCCTGCAAAGCCCCGGGTTGCGCCATGCGATCAAGGTGGATCCGGACGCCTCGGTGGTGGACGGTGTGCCGATCCAGGTGGCGCTGCGGCCGGAAAAGATCCTGCTGTGCGAACGGGTGCCGGAAGACGGCTGCAACTTTGCGGTGGGGGAAGTGGCGCACATTTCCTACCTGGGCGATCTGTCTATCTACCACGTGAAGCTGCACAGCGGGCAGATTATCAGCGCCCAGCTGCAAAACGGCCATCGTTTCCGCAAGGGGATGCCCACCTGGGGCGATGAAGTGCGTCTGTGCTGGGAAACCGACAGCTGCGTCGTGTTGACGGTGTAGTGGAGCCGGTGAGGAGTAACCCGTATGACCCTGCTTTCTGAACGCGCGCCGGAACCGCCGGCCAAAGCGCCCGGCGCCCTCAGGGCGCTGTTCCATCGCCTGCTGATGGCCCATGGCCGCAAGCTGGTGATCGCGCTGCCGTATTTATGGCTGACGCTGCTGTTTATGCTGCCTTTCCTGATCGTGTTCAAGATCAGCCTGGCGGAGTTGGCGATGGCGGTGCCGCCCTACACCGAGCTGATGAGCTGGGTGGACGGCAAACTGAACATCGCGCTCAACTTCGCCAACTACCTGCAGCTCACCGACGATCCGCTGTATATCGACGCCTATCTGCAGTCGCTGCGCGTGGCGGCGGTCTCGACGCTGTGTTGCCTGATCATCGGCTATCCGCTGGCCTGGGCGGTGGCGCACAGCAAGGCGTCGACCCGCAACATTCTGCTGTTGCTGGTGATCCTGCCTTCCTGGACTTCGTTCCTGATCCGCGTCTACGCCTGGATGGGGATCCTGAAAAACAACGGCACGCTGAATAACTTTCTGATGTGGCTAGGGGTGATCGATCAACCGCTGGTGATCCTGCACACCAACCTGGCGGTGTATATCGGCATCGTTTATTCCTATCTGCCGTTTATGGTGCTGCCGATTTACACGGCGCTGATCCGGCTGGATTACTCGCTGGTGGAGGCGTCGCTGGATCTGGGCGCCCGGCCGCTGAAAACCTTCTTCAGCGTGATCGTGCCGCTGACGCGCGGCGGCATCATCGCCGGTTCGATGCTGGTGTTCATTCCGGCAGTGGGGGAGTTCGTGATCCCGGAACTGCTCGGCGGGCCGGACAGCATCATGATCGGCCGCGTGCTGTGGCAGGAGTTCTTCAATAACCGCGACTGGCCGGTGGCCTCGGCGGTCGCCACCATCATGCTGCTGTTGCTGATCGTGCCAATTTTGTGGTTCCACAAACACCAGAACAAGGAAATAGGGGGGCAGGAATGAACAACTTGCCGGTAGTGCGTTCACCGTGGCGCATCGCTATCCTGACGATCGGTTTTACCTTCCTGTATGCGCCGATGCTGATGCTGGTGATCTACTCCTTCAATAGCTCCAAGCTGGTGACGGTGTGGGCCGGCTGGTCCACGCGCTGGTATAGCGAACTGTTCCACGATTCGGCGATGATCAGCGCGGTGGGGCTCAGCCTGACCATCGCCGCCGCCTCCGCCACCGCCGCGGTGGTACTGGGAGCCATCGCCGCCGTGGTGATGGTGCGATTCGGCCGCTTTCGCGGTTCAACCGGCTTCGCGTTTATGCTGACCGCGCCGCTGGTGATGCCGGACGTGATCACCGGCCTGTCGCTGCTGCTGCTGTTCGTGGCGATGGGGCATGCCTTCGGCTGGCCGTCGGAACGTGGCATGTTCACCATCTGGCTGGCGCATGTCACCTTCTGTACCGCTTATGTGGCGGTGGTCATCAGCTCGCGTCTGCGCGAGGTGGATCGCTCGATTGAAGAGGCGGCAATGGATCTGGGGGCGCCGCCGCTGAAGGTGTTCTTCGTCATCACCTTGCCGATGATTGCGCCGGCGCTGATCTCCGGCTGGATGCTGGCGTTCACCCTGTCGCTGGATGACCTGGTGATCGCCAGCTTCGTCTCCGGCCCGGGCGCCACCACGCTGCCGATGCTGGTGTTCTCCAGCGTGCGCATGGGGGTGAACCCGGAAATTAACGCGTTGGCCAGCCTGATCCTGCTGGTGGTGGGCATCCTCGGCCTGATCGCCTGGTGGTTTATGGCGCGCTCGGAAAAACAACGATCGCGTGAATTGCAGCGGGCGGCCCGTAGCTGAATCGTAACAAACCTGCTATTTTTGCAATCAATAAGTATTGCAACTAACTACCTGACTTTACATGTGCCACCTGTATAGGTGGCGCGTCGTAGCGGAACACGGATATGTCAGACATGCTGAAAAGCGGGCAGGGAATGGGATCGACTTCGGATGCGCCGGTGCCGGTGATGGTGGCGGGCACCGCCATGGTGGCGATCAAGTGTATCAGCGTGGTGCTGCTGCTGGGTGAGCTGGGCGTCGACGGCGCGCAGGAGTTCGTCAACACCAGCGCGCAGGCGTGGGATTCCACCTTTATCTTTCTGGCCGGCCTGATGCTGCTGTGCCTGCAAATCAGCTGCGGCTTTGCGGTGATGCGCGGCCGCAATTGGGGGCGCTGGGGCTATGTGGTCTGCCAGTGCATCGTGGTGCTTTACCTGCTGCTGGCCACCATCGGCAGCGTCTTCCCCGAGGTGTTCACCGTGGAGGGGGAAACCAGCGGCCAAATCCTGCACGTTCTGATCCTGCAAAAGATCCCCGACGTGGTGATCCTGGCGTTGCTGTTCGTTCCTGCCGCCAGCCGCCGCTTCTTCACCGCGCGCAAGTGAGATTTTAGGCGCGCGGAGTGGTAAACTCTGCGCCCTTAATTCGTCATCCTGAACTTCACGGTAATCTTCATGCATTGCGCTTTGTATACGGCGGGCACCTGCCGTTCCTGTCAGTGGCTGGAAAAGCCCTATCCGCAGCAACTGGCCGACAAACAGCATCACCTGCAATCGCTGCTGGCCGGGCGCGACGTCGCGCAGTGGCTGCAGCCGGTGGCGGGGGAACTGAGCGCATTTCGCAATAAAGCCAAGATGGTGGTCAGCGGCAGCGTGGAGCGACCGCTGCTCGGCATGCTGCACCGCGACGGCACGCCGGTCGATCTGAGCGACTGCCCGCTGTACCCCGCCGGCTTTGCGCCGATGTTTGCTGTGCTGAAAAGCTTTATCGCCCGCGCCGGCCTGACGCCGTATAACGTGGCGCGCAAACGCGGCGAGCTGAAATACCTGCTGCTGACCGAAAGCACGCTCGACGGCGGCGTGATGCTGCGTTTCGTGCTGCGCTCGGAAACCAAACTGGCACAGCTGCGCGCCGCGCTGCCATGGCTGCAGCAGCAGCTGCCGCAGCTCAGGGTGATCTCCGCCAATATTCAACCGGTGCATATGGCGATCATGGAAGGGGAGCGCGAGATCGCGCTGACCGAACAGCAGGCGCTGGAGGAACAGTTCAATCAGGTGCCGCTGTTCATCCGCCCGCAAAGCTTCTTTCAGACCAACCCGCAGGTGGCCGCCGATCTGTATGCCACCGCCCGCGACTGGGTGCGCGCGCTGGGTATCGACAGCATGTGGGATCTGTTCTGCGGCGTCGGCGGTTTCGGCTTGCACTGCGCGCAGCCGCAGACGCGGTTGACCGGCATCGAAATCAGCGCGGAGGCGATCGCCTGCGCGCGCCAGTCGGCGCAGCGGTTAGGGTTGTTGCAGGTAGATTTTCAGGCGCTCGATTCCACCCGCTTCGCCACCGCCGAAGGCCAGGTGCCGCAGCTGGTGCTGGTCAATCCGCCGCGGCGCGGTATCGGTCAGGCGCTGTGCGACTATTTGAGCCGGATGGCGCCGGACTATATTCTTTATTCGAGCTGCAACGCCGAGAGCATGGCGAAAGATATCGAGATGTTGCCGGGGTATCGCATCGAACGGGTGCAGCTGTTCGACATGTTCCCGCATACCTCGCACTACGAAGTGCTGACGCTGCTGGTGCGGCGTTTATAAAACATAAGGCCCGGTTATCCGGGCCTTATTGCTTACTGCGGGAACCACTTGTCGTTGATGGCTTTGTAGGTGCCGTCGGCCTTGATGGCGTCCAGCGCGGCGTTCAGCTTGGCCAGCAGCGCCTGGTTGTCTGGGCGCACCGCGATGCCGAGACCGGTGCCGAAGTATTGCGCATCGGTGATGTGCTCGCCCACCGGCGCCAGCTGCGGGTTGGTTTTCAGCCATTCGTTCACCACGGCGGTGTCGCCGAACACGCCGTCGATGCGGCCGTTTTTCAGCTCCAGAATGGCGTTCTGGTAGCTGTCGTAAGAAACAGTGTTAATCTCCGGATGCTTGTCCTGCATGTATTTCTGGTGGGTGGTGCCGTTTTCCATGCCGAGCTTTTTGCCTTTCAGATCCGCCAGCGAGCTGAACTTGCCTTTTTGCGCGATCACGATCGCCGAGTTGGCGTAGTAAGGCTGGGTGAAAGCGACCTGTTTGCTGCGCTCCGGCGTGATATCCATACCGGAAATCACCGCATCGTATTTCTTGAATTTCAGCGCGGCGATCAGGCTGTCGAACGCCTGGTTGGTGAAGGTGCACTGCGCCTGCATTTGTTTGCACAGCGCGTTGGCCAGATCGATATCGAAGCCGACGATCTGGTTGTTGGCGTCGAGCGATTCGAACGGTGGGTAGGTGGCGGAGGCGGCGAAGCGGATGGTTTCGGCCGCGGTGGCGTTAAAGGTCATCCCGGCTAACATCGTCGCGGCAAGCAGCAGTTTTTTCATGCGTAGAGCTCCTGTCTGGATCCTGAAAGTGATTATTCGCTATCGTTTGTTTTTACTGGTAATCGCCAGAGGTTTTTGCGCGAATGCCTGTTGTTAACCCTGCCATTGAGTGAATTAAAATGCAATATAAATGATTAAGTATTGCCTTGAGGATAAAAAAAGCCCCGCACAATGGCGGGGCTCATGGGGGCGGCGGCCTCAGTTGCGACGCTCAAACGCCAGCGCGCGGCGCTCCACCAGGCGCATCAGCAGCGTCAGCAGGCCGTTGACGCACAGGTACACCAGGCCGGCGGCACCGAACACCATCACGTCGTAGGTGCGGCCGTACATCAGCTGGCTGTAGCCCATCACTTCCATCAGCGTGATGGTATAGGCCAGCGAGGTGCTTTTGAACACCAGCACCACTTCGTTGGAGTAAGACGACAGCGCGCGCTTGAAGGCGAACGGCAGCAGAATGCGCAGCGTCTGCCGGCGCGACATGCCAAGCGCTTCGCACGATTGCCACTGCCCGGCGGGAATGGCGCGCACCGCGCCGTAGAACAACTGCGTGGTGTAGGCCGCGCTGTTCAGAGCCAGCGCTATCATCGCACACAGCCAGGGCTGCGACAGCAGGTTCCACAGCCAAGGGTAGTCGCGGATCGCCGGGAACTGGCCGGGGCCGTAGTAGATCAGGAAGATCTGCACCAGCAGCGGCGTGCCGGTGAACAGCGTCACATAGGCCTTGACCAGCGGCGTCAGGATCGGCGTTTTCAGCGTCAGGATCACCGTCAGCAGCAGCGACAGCACCAGCGCGACGATCAGCGCGGCGACGGTCAGCGTCAGGCTGGTGTGCAACCCTTTGAGGATCTCCGGCAAATATTCAATCATCAGGCCGGCCCCCGCTCAAAGCGCGTGGCGCGCAGCTCAATGCGTTTGATGACGTATTGGCTGAACAGCGTCACCAGCAGGTAGATGGCCGCGGCGATCACATACCAGGTAAAAGGCTCCTGGGTGCGGGTAGCGATGCTCTTGGTTTGCAGCATCAGATCGTTCACGCTGATCAGCGACACCAGCGCGGTGTCTTTCAACAGCACCAGCCACTGATTGCCGAGGCCGGGCAGGGCGTGGCGCCACATCTGCGGCATGATCAGGCGAAAGAAGATCGCCGCCTTACTCAGTCCAAGCGCCTGACCGGATTCCCACTGCCCCTGCGGCACCGCTTTGAGCGCGCCGCGCAGCGTCTGCGAGGCGTAGGCGGAATAAAGCAGGGCCAGAGCGATCACCCCGCACAGGAACGGGCTGACTTCGAAATTGTCGATCGCCAACTGAATCGGCAGCTGGAACAGACCGAGGTTGAGGGTAAAGCCGTCGGAGAGCATCAGCAGCAGCTGCGACGAGCCGAAATAGATAAACAGCACCACCAGGATTTCCGGCAGGCCGCGCAACACGGTCACCCAGGCGGTGCCGAGCCAGCTGACCGCTTTCCAGCGGGACGATTCCCATACGGCGAACAGCATCGCCAGAATCAGCCCGAGGATCAGAGCGCAAACGGCAAGGCCGACGGTCATGCCGGCGGCGCTTGCTAAAGGTTGTAATTCATTCATTTGGGCGTATTACTGCTGGAACCATTTTTTGTAGATGGTTTCATAGGTCCCATCCTGCTTGATCTTGTCCAGAGCGGCGTTGAACTTGCCCTGCAGATCGGTGTTCTTCTGGCGCACCGCGATGCCAAGGCCGGTGCCGAAGTAGTCTTTGTCGGTCACTTTGGCGCCCACTGCCGCCAGCGCGTTATTCTGCTTCAGCCACTCGTTGACCACCGCGGTATCGCCGAACACGGCATCAACGCGGCCGTTCTTCAGATCCAAAATGGCGTTCTGGTAGCTGTCGTAAGGCACGGTGGTGATTTCCGGGTGCTTGTCGGTCAGGTATTTCTGGTGGGTGGTGCCGTTTTGCACGCCGACTTTCTTGCCTTTCAGCGCCGCCACGTCGGCGATTTTGCCTTTCTGCGCGATGAACAGCGCCGAGTTATCGTAGTAAGGCTTGGTGAACAGCACCTGCTTCTCACGCTCCGGCGTAATGTCCATACCCGCCATCACCGCATCGAAACGCTTGAACTTCAGGCTCGGGATCAGGCTGTCGAACGCCTGGTTGGTGAAGGTACATTCGGCCTGCATTTCTTTGCACAGCGCGTTGGCCAGATCGACATCAAAACCCTGAATCTTGTTGCCGGCGTCAATAAATTCAAACGGAGGATAGGAGGCTTCGGTAGCGAAACGGATGGTTTCGGCTGCGGAGGCGGAAACGCTGATGCCGGCCAGAACGGCGGCGATTATTAGTTTTTTCATCGCAAACTCCCCAAATTACAGCAAGTTAATTGTTAGTGTGATAAGTAATTGGCAAACTCGGTGGTCCGCGGCTGCGTGAAGTGGCTGCTGTCGCCTTGCTCCACTACGTGGCCGTTTTCCATGTACACCACGCGGCTGGCGGTTTTGCGCGCCACTTCCACTTCGTGGGTGACGATCACCTGCGTGATGCCGGTGCCGGCCAGTTCGCGAATGATGCTGACGATCTGGGCGGTAATTTCCGGATCCAGCGCTGCGGTCGGTTCATCGAACAGCAACACCTGCGGCTCCATCATCAGGGCGCGGGCGATCGCCACGCGCTGCTGCTGGCCACCGGAAAGGTGCAGCGGGAAGCGATCGGCGAAGTCGGTCAGGCGCAGACGCTTGAGCAGCTTGTCGGCGCGCTCCATCGCCTGAGCCTTGGTCAGACCCAGCACGCGGCAAGGTGCCTCGATCAGGTTCTGAACCACGGTGAGGTGAGGCCACAGGTTGTATTGCTGGAACACCATGCCGACGTTTTGGCGCAGTTCGCGAATGGCTTTCTCGCCCGGCGCCTGCCTGAAGTCGAATTGGTTGCCGGCGATCTGCAGTTGGCCCGAACGCGGCATTTCCAGCAGGTTCAGCACCCGCAGCAATGAACTTTTCCCGGCGCCGCTTGGGCCAAGCAGCACCAGGGTTTCCCCGGCTGGACATTCCAGCGTGATGTCAAACAGCGCCTGGTGAGCGCCGTAATAGCAATTGATACCGTTAAGTTGAATACTCATGCGCCAGAATTGAATAGACATTGATGCCGCAAATGTTAACTTCCGCAGAATACTTATGCAATCTTTGTGCGTTAAAATTTATGAGTGTGCGGCGGGACAGTAAAAGATTAGCACAAGATACCGCGACTCAAGCCGAGGGAGGGGATTTGTGGCGCAGGCTGTGAGATCGGTAGCGAAATTTTTTCTATTGGACGAAATTCGAGCGGTAGACGGGCGGCGGGATGACCGACGCGGCAAGCCCGCGTCGGTCGGGGGAAGCGGGTTACTGGTTTTCCAGCACCTGGCGTACGCTGCCGTTGGTGGCGTGCGCTGGAACATTCAGGTAGCGAATATCATCAACCACCCAGCAGGTGCCTTCGCGCACCATCAGCACTTCGTCCTGCCAGTTCACGGTGCTGTTGGCGTCTTTCTGGTAGCTCAGGTCAACGCGCAGCGGGATGTTCTTCGCATCGGTGTTAGGAATGGTCGAGGCGCTGGCGACGGATGCGCTGCTTGGCCCCTGCGCATTGCCGGAGAACAGATCGCCGGTAATCTGATGCTTGCCCGGGTTTTGAGCGGTGCTGACCAGATCCTGATACAGCACTTTGCTCAGATAAGGCTGCAGCTGCGCCAGGCGGTTGCTGTCCGGCAGGCCGGCGCCCTGCTGGATGCGCAGGTCATAGAACTTTTGCGCTACCGTATCCGGGCCGCCTTCCACACAGCTGCCGCTGCGGGTGCCGATATCCTTGTATGCCGGTTCCACCGTGGTACAGGCACTCAGCAACAGCGCTAAGGGTAAAACAGCCGCAATCGTTTTTGTTTTCATCTTATTACCTTATGTGAAAGTCTCTACCATGAAGACCGATAGCTTACAGTATAAATGCGTTTTTTGGCCTTGCATTCGTACTGCGTGCCATTGATTAAGCGAACATAATGCCAATCTTCTGGTCATAGATACGTTGAATTAATCAAACAAGGAGTTCTGATGCAGCTTTCAACTACCCCGACCCTGGAAGGGTTTACCATCACCGAATACTGCGGCGTCGTCACCGGCGAAGCGATCCTCGGCGCCAACATTTTTCGTGATTTCTTCGCCGGCGTGCGCGATATCGTCGGCGGCCGTTCGGGCGCTTACGAGAAAGAGCTGCGCAAGGCGCGCCTGATCGCGTTCGAAGAGCTGGAAGACCAGGCGAAAGAGCTGGGCGCCAACGCGGTGGTGGGTATTGATATCGATTATGAAACCGTTGGCAAAGACGGCAGCATGCTGATGGTGACCGTCAGCGGCACCGCGGTGAAAGTCAGCCGTTAACGCCATGCTTTCTTTTCGCCCCGGCCATTCCGCCGGGGCGACATCCTCTTGATTTATCCCACCTTGTGCTGCTCGACGATTGGGCGGTGTTCCTGCGGCTTCGTGGGCGCCGGCTCCTGGCGATGCGGCACAGGCTGAACGGACGTCTGATGGAGCTGCGGCGCCGGGGCCGCATGCGGCATGATACGCTCTTGCGGCACAGCCGCTGGGCGAACCACCGCCGAATGCAGCGTTGCGGCCGGCTCATGCACTGCCGGCTGTACGACGTGCGGTGCCGCCTGAACCTGTGGCCGCACGGTGGATTGATGCACTGGTGCGGCGGTCTGCAGCAAATGTGTCTGTAGCGGCGCTGAATGCACGGCCATCGGTTGCTGCGCGTGAGGCGCTGCCGGCGCGGCATGCGTGAACGTCGGCATGCTCATCGGTTGCTGCACATGGGGCGCGTTGACCGGTTGTTGCACGTGCGGGACGGCCGCTACCGGCTGCTGTACGTGAGGCGCCACCGGCTGAGTATGCGCAAAGTGCGGCATGGTCATCGGCGCGTGGGCCGCAGGCGCGACGCGCGGCTGTTGCAGCGCAGCGTTAGGCACCGGTTGGCTGAAACGCGGCGTTGGTGCGGCGGCGGTATTGTAGTTGTTCACCGTGCTGGTGGTGCTGCGATTCACATTGTTCACGTTGTTATATTGGTTGATGTTGGTGACGCGATTCACCACGGTGGTGGAATGCGACACGTAGGGCGCATTGCGGTAGACCACCGGCTGGCGCCGATCGTCCCAGCGCATATCCCAGTTGTGCCAGCCGCTGTTGTGCTGGTTGAGTAAAGAGGCCACCGCGATGCCGACGCCGAAGCTGATCACGCCGGCCGCCAGCATGTCGCCGCCGCTGTAGCCGGAAGGCTGATATTGATAGCTTGGATAAGCCTGGATCGGCGTGCCGTAGGCCTCCCAGGGATCGTAATGCGGAACGTAAATCGTATCCGGCTGGCTGGGCTCGATGACGATGGTTTCGCCCGGTGCCGCCACTACGCTCTGACGATAGGACTGCTGCTCAACATAACGTGTCGTCGGCGCTACGACGATGCGCTGCTGCGGGGTGTTTTTCAGCGTGCCCTGGCTGGCCGCCCGTTGACGCATCACCTGAATGGCGTTCATCACGTCGGTGGGATCGTTGAGGTAGGCGCTGCCCAGAGCGGTGGTCCAGGGGATGTTTTTCGCCATCTGATCGAGCACGTCGGGGAATTGCACCAGGCCGCGCACGCTGGGATCCCAGGGTTGCGCATCCACCGCCGAGCTGAGCGCCGCCGGTTGCAGCCCGCGGTTTTGCGCCAGCCAGGCATCCGCAGCGCTGATTTGGTCGGGATAGCCCGCGCCGGCCAACACCTGCGCCAGCAGCTTGTCGGGGAACAGCGCCACCGGGCTGACCAACTGGTACAGCTGATCGGCGCTCAGCGGCGCATAGGCCGGCGCACTGATACTCGCGGCGGGCGCGACCGAGGGCGGGGCGCTCCCGCCCATCGCGTCAGCGACTTTTTGCCGATCGCAGCCGCTGAGCGGCAGCATGGCGGCACAGAGCAACCAGGACAGATAGCGTGGCGTGAACATGTTCGACTCCGCTCTTTCAGCGCAGATGATACTTTGAGACTATCATGGGCGGGAAAGGCCGCCAGCCGGGAGCAACACTCGCTTGCACATCGGCGCTATCTGTCATTATTTCTCGATGAGCGTGATGATTGGATACAGGTCAATCGCGTCGCGTTACATCTTTCACGGACGTCAATCAGGAGGATAAGTGAAAATTTGGCCAGGGATCATCGCCGCCGCGCTGTTGGCGGGGTGCCAAAATCCGCAGCAGGACACGCTCGTCGATCGCGGCGCTTACCAGCTCGAGACGCTGCACCAGGCGCAGGGCGCCGATCAGCGCATTCGCTTTCTGGTGATGCACTATACGGCGGAAGATTTCCATTCATCGCTGAAAACGCTGACCGACGAACACGTCAGCGCGCACTACCTGTTGCCGGCGCACCCGCAGCGCGAACACGGCAAACCGACGGTGTACCGGTTGGTGCCGGAGGCGATGCGCGCCTGGCATGCCGGCGCCAGCGCCTGGCGCGGCCGCAGCAACCTCAACGACACCTCGATCGGCATCGAAATCGTCAACAAGGGTTTCACCCGCAGCATGCTGTTCACCCACTGGCAGCCTTATACGGCGGAGCAGATCGCCGTGCTGATCCCGCTGAGCCGCGACATTATCCAACGCTATGGCATCCAGCCGCAGGACGTGGTGGGGCACAGCGACATCGCGCCGCAGCGCAAGCAGGATCCCGGCCCGCTGTTCCCCTGGCGGCAACTGGCGCAGGCCGGCATCGGCGCCTGGCCGGATGAACGAGACGTGCAGCGTTTGCTGGCGGGGCGCGACAGGCAGGCGCCGGTGCCGATGGCATCGCTGCTCAATAAACTGGCGCGTTACGGCTACGCGATCGACCCGTCGTGGGATGCGCGGCAGCAGCGCAATGTGCTGGCGGCGTTTCAGATGCATTTCCGGCCCGACGATGTTCGCGGCGAGCCGGATGCAGAGAGTGAGGCGATTATCGATGCGCTGCTGGTGAAGTACGGCGCGTGGCGTTGATTACAGGCCGTGCAGTTTGCCGTGATCTTTCAGCCAGCGGGCGGTGCGCGCGATGCCTTCTTCCAGCGAGACGATCGGCTGATAGCCCAGCTCTTGCTGCGCGCGGGTGGTATCGAGCGTGAGGTCGAAGTGGAGTTTGGCGACGCCGTAGTGGGTCAACACCGGCTCCTTTTCGCTTTTGCTGCCCAGGCGCTCCATGCCGCGCGCCATCATGTCGAGCATCGGATAGGGGACGGAGCGGATGCGGCACTTCATGCCCAGATCGTCGATCAGCTGCTGCACCACGGTGCGCAGCGGGCGCGGCTGCTGGTTGGTGATGTTGTAGGCGCGGCCGGACGGCGTGTCTTCTTTTAGCGTCGCCAGCCACATGGCGTGCACCGCATTCTCCAGGTAAGTCATGTCCACCATCGCCGCGCCGCCGCGCGGCAGCAGCAGGTTGCCGTAGCGTTTGATCATCTGCAGCAGCCGCGGCAGCATCACCTTGTCGTGCGGCCCGAACAATCCCTGCGGGCGCAGAATGGTGAAATGGGTCTGCGGATTGGACAGCGCCAGTTGCTGGATCACCTGCTCGCCGGCGGCCTTGCTGCGCGCGAACTCATTGGCGTAGCGCTGCGGGCGGAAATCTTCGGTCACGTTGCGGTGATGGTGGTAATCGAAATAGATCGCCGGGGAAGAGATGTGAATGAACTGCGCTACGCCGTAGGCTGCCGCCCATTCACCAAGGCGGCGAGTGGCGCGGACGTTGGCCAGTTCGAAGGCTTCTTCGGTGCCCCAGGGCGAGGTAAAGCTGGAGCAGTGCCACAGCACGTCGACGTCCGCCAGCATCGCCTTGGCCTGCGAAGAGATCAGGTTGGTGAGATCGGCATGAATGAACTCCGCGCCCATTTTTTCCAGCAGGCCGCCCATCGCCTGGTTGCGACCGGTGGCGCGCACTTTGATGCCCTGGCGGCGCAGATATTCAACGGCGTTACGGCCTAACCCACTGGTGGCACCGGTGACCAATACCTTCATAACGGACTCTATTCTCACCCAAAATCGGAATACCGGCGGGCGCTTGCGGCGCTCCCAGCAAATAAGATGCCATTCTTCCGTGATTTCGTGCGCTATGCAATCGGAAAGCCCCGAAGCACAGCGGCAAACTGTGCGGTTGATCGACAAATGAGCGCCGTTCAGCGCTGTTGGCGGTCCAGGTTCTCGGCAAGCTCGGCGATGCGCTTCGCCATGCCGCGAAAAATAAACAGATGCGCGGGCATCATGGCGAACCAATACAGTAGCCCGCTGAAGCCGGCCGGGTGCCACCAGGCGCGCACGTCCAGCGTGCGGCGATCGCCGTGATCGGTGATGGTGAAGCTCAGCCGCCCCAGGCCGGGCGCCTTCATGCCGAACAGCAGCGCCAGCTGCCGCAGCGGCTTCAGGGTAATCACTTTCCAGCCGTCGATTTCGTCACCTAGCGCCAGGGCCACGCGCGCCGGGCGGCCATAGACCACGCCGTTGCCGATCATGTCGTCCATGCGGGCGCGGATCCGCCACAGGATATTGGCGTAGAAATAGCCTTCTTCGCCTCCCAGCTGCTGCACCGTTTGCCACAGGGCCTGGCTGGAGGCGGCGGTGTCCAGCGCGCAACCGGCCTGTTTCGGGTAATAGCCGTAGCCGGGGCGCCAGCGAGCCCGCGCCGCCGGATCGTAGCCCCAGTCGGCGGAATCGACCACCTCCAGTTCGCGCTGCAGCGTGACGGTGACCGCCTGATCGAAGGTGTGCAGACGTTGCGGGATCAGGGCCTGCAACGGTTTGCCGTCGGCGGGCAGATCGTGCTTCAGGCCCTGGATCAGCGCGCGCGCGATCGGCGTCGGCACCGAGGTGATCAGGCTGATGAACCACACTGAAATCAGCCGCGTCGGCAAGGGGATCGGGATCAGCCAGCGCCGTTTACCGCTGATGGCGATAAAGCGTTTGAACATATCCTGATAGCTGAGGTATTCCGGCCCGGCGACATCGAAGATGCGGTGTTCCTGCGCCGGGTGCGCCAGCAGATCGGCCAGATAAACCAGCAGGTTCTCCAGCGCCACCGGCGACGACTTCGAGCGCACCCAGCGCGGCGGCGTCAGCACCGGCAGGTTATAGACCATATCGCGCATCACTTCGAACGCCGCCGAGCCGGGGCCGACGATGATGCCGGCGCGCAGCTCGGTGACCGGCACGCCGCTCTGGCGCAAGATCTCGCCGGTCAGGCGGCGGGCCGCCAGGTGCGGCGAACTGTCGTCGTTCGGCTGCAGCGCGCCAAGGAAGATCACCTGCTTGACGCCGGCATTGCGCAGTGCGTCGCGCAGATTTTCCGCCGCCTGGCGTTCCTTTTCGATAAAGTCGTCGCCGTCGCCCATCGCGTGCACCAGATAGTACAGCGTATCTATCTCCCACAGCGCCGCGCTCAGGGTGTCCGGGCGGTACAGATCGGCATACAGGCAGTTGACCTGTGGCCAGTTCTGCTCCTGCAGCCACTCGATGCGCCGCGCGGCGGCGGTAATCTGGTGCCCTTGTTCGATCAGGTGCGGGATCAGGTTCTGGCCTATATAGCCACTGGCTCCAAGAACCAGTACGCGTTGGGGTGTCATCGAGCCGCCTTGTGCGGTGAAAGAGTCGCAGAACGACAGGATGCCAAATTCAGGGTTTAAATGCACTTTTTGTATGGGTATAAGCCGGTTGCATCCGCCGCGGCGCAGGTTCACACTACGCGCCCCTTATCGAACGAAGACCGGATGTCATGAAGCTCAATGTGATTTGTTATGCCCTGCTGGGCCTGGCGCTGATCGCCAGTTTGTTCTCGCCGCATCCGGTGTGGATGGGGTTGCTGCTGGCGAACCTGCTGACGTTTCTGATCTACGGCGGCGATAAGCTGGCGGCGCGCAAGGGATGGCGACGGGTGCCGGAGACGACGCTGTTGCTGTTCG
This sequence comes from Serratia sp. CY81684, assembly GCF_052166595.1. Classification (NCBI taxonomy): domain Bacteria; kingdom Pseudomonadati; phylum Pseudomonadota; class Gammaproteobacteria; order Enterobacterales; family Yersiniaceae; genus Serratia; species Serratia sp. CY81684. The sequence goes on from NZ_JBJNOO010000001.1 coordinate 813,980, forward strand.
GCGTGCTGGGCGGCTGGTTGGGCGCGCTGCTGGCGCAGCAGCTGTTTCGCCACAAGACCCAGAAGCAGCCGTTTAAAACCTGGTTCATCCTCAGCGTCGCGCTCAACCTGGCGGCGGTGCTGGGGCTGTGGTACTGGGTTTACGGCCGCTGGATCTTCTGATTACAGCAGCAGCGGCAGAGTCGCGCTGGCGGTGGTCTGCATCGCCTGAGCGTAGGCGGGATCGCGCTGAGTCAGTTCGGCGATCATCAACTCCACCAGCAGCATGGCGCCGACCTTGGCCGGCAGGGCGCCAGCGGTCAGCGGCCCTTCCGGTTTGGCCGCCACCAGCAGCGTATCCGCCATCTTGGCCAGCGGGCTGCGTTGGGTATTGCTGACGGCGATCACGCGTGCACCGCGTCCTTTGGCCAACGTCACCGCATGCAGCACGTCCTTGGTTGAGCCGGAGCTGGAGATGACGATCAGCAGATCCCGCTCACTCAGCGAGGCTGCATTCATCGCCGCCCGGTGCATGTCGCTGAACAGCTGCGCCGGTTTGCCGAGGCGCAACAGCTTGTAGTGCAGGAAGTCGCCGATGATGGCGCTGGCGGCGACGCCGTAAATCTGTACCGAAGCGCAACGTTGCAAGCTGTCCGCCGCCTGTTGCAGCGCCTGCGGATCCAACAGCGCGCCGGTATCCCGCAGCGCCTGTACGCTCTCTTCCACCAAATTTTCCGCCGCGCTTTGGCGCGTCGCCGCTTCCGGCTGGCTTTGTTGCAAGCTGAGGGCCAGCGCCATTTTAAATTCGGTATAGCCTTTGCAGCCGAGATGGCGGCACAGCCGCGTGACGCTGGCTTCGCTGGTGGCGCTTTCACGCGCCAGTTCGGTGATGGTCAGGTAAACGGCGCGGGAGGGCTCCGCAAGAAGATAGTTGCCGAGCTTTTGCAGCGTGGGGCTGTACCCCGCCAAATCCTGCCGCAGCCGCAATAACAAGTTGCCTGTATTCATCACGTTACCTTTCTGAGTATTCCCGTTTCTATTGTGGCGGAAAGACGCCGCGGCTCGCCAGTGAAATCGACGGATTGTGAAGCCGATCATCGTTATGAATAAATTTTTCATTAAAACTATTTTAATGTGGTAAAAATTTTCATCATAAAAATGATATCGGGGGAAAATTTATGTCAACACCAGAATTGCCGCGCTCCGGCGGCTGGTTCGAAAAAGCCCAGCTGTTCGGCAAGTCGTTCATGCTGCCGATCGCCGTGCTGCCGGCGGCCGGCCTGCTGTTGGGGATCGGCGGTGCGCTGTCCAATCCCAATACCGTCGAGGCGTATCCCTTCCTCGATGTCGGCTGGTTGCAAAGCATATTTACCGTGATGGCCAGTGCCGGTGCTATTGTGTTCGCCAACCTGGCGGTCTTGTTCGCGGTCGGCGTGGCGGTGGGGCTGGCCAAAAGCGACAAGGGCACGGCGGGGCTGGCTTCGCTGATCGCCTATCTGGTAATGAACGCTACCATCAATGCGCTGTTGAAAATCAACGGCACGCTGGCCACGCAGAACGCGGGCGCGGTGGGGCAGGGAACGATTCTCGGGATCCAGACGCTGGAGACCGGGGTGTTCGGCGGGGTGGTCATCGGTTTGGTGACCTGGTATCTGCATGGCCGCTACAACAAGATAGCGCTGCCGCCGTTCCTGGGTTTCTTCGGCGGCTCGCGCTTTGTGCCGATCGTCAGCTCGCTGGCGGCGATGGCGGTCGGTGCCCTGATGACGGTGGTGTGGCCGCATTTCCAACAGTTGATCTTCGGCATGGGCGGGCTGGTAGACGCCAGCGGCTATCTCGGTACCTTTATCTACGGTTTCGTATTGCGCATGCTCGGGCCGTTCGGCCTGCATCACATCTTCTATCTACCGTTTTGGACCACCGCGCTCGGCGGCAGCGAAGTGATCAACGGACAGCTGGTGGAAGGCACACAGCGCATTTTCTTCGCCCAGTTGGCCGACCCGAATACTCAGCAGTTCTATATCGGCACGGCGCGTTTCATGTCCGGCCGTTTTATCACCATGATGTTCGGCCTGGTCGGTGCCTGCCTGGCGATGTACCAGAGTGCGCGTCCCGAGAACCGCAAACGCGTCGGCGGACTGTTGCTGTCGGCGGCGCTGACTTCGTTTCTGACCGGCATCACCGAACCTATCGAATTCTCGTTCCTGTTTGTCGCGCCGGCGCTGTACGTGGTGCACGCGCTGTTCGACGGCCTGGCGTTCATGATCGCTCACATCCTGCATATCACCATCGGCCAGACGTTCTCCGGCGGCTTTATCGATTTCATGCTGTTCGGCGTGCTGCAGGGTGAAGCGAAAACCCACTGGATGTACGTCCCGCTGGCGGGGGTGCCTTGGTTCTTCCTGTACTACTTCACGTTCCGTTTCCTGATCCTGCGCTTCAACTTTAAAACGCCGGGGCGCGAGGCGGAAACCGCGCCGGAAGCGGTGATGACGGGCACCGAACGCTCGCAGCAGGTGCTGGCGGCGCTGGGCGGCAAAGAGAATATCGTCGAACTGGATTGTTGCGCCACGCGGTTGCGCGTGACGGTGAAACAGAGCCGGTTACTGGACGAAAGCGGGCTGAAGGCCAGCGGCGCACGGGCGGTTATCGTTCGCGGCAACGGTGTTCAGGTGATCTACGGCCCGCACGTCACCATCATTAAAAACGAAGTCGAGGAGTTGTTGGATTTATGACGCTTTCCATTTTGCAGCAGATTGAGGGGCGCCTGGTGGTGTCTTGCCAGGCGCTGGACGACGAGCCGCTGCACAGCGATTTTATCATGTCGCGCATGGCGTTGGCGGCCGAGCAAGGCGGCGCGGCGGCGATCCGCGCCAACGGCGTCGAAGACGTCAACGCTATTATGCGCACGGTGGCGCTGCCGGTCATCGGCATCATAAAGCGCGATTATGCGGGCAGCGACGTGTATATCACGCCGACCCTGCGCGAAATCGATGAGTTGATGGCGGCGGCGCCGCAGATGATCGCGCTGGACGCCACCGGCCACCCGCGGCCGGGGGAGTTGCAGCTGGCGGCGTTGGTCGCCGCGATCCGCGCCAGGTATCCCCGGCTGTTGCTGATGGCGGATATCGCCACCCTGGAGGAGGCGCAAGAGGCCGCCAGGTTGGGCTTCGACTGTGTGGGCACCACGCTGTACGGCTATACCGCCGAAAGCCGGGGCGCCCGACTGGCGGATAACGATTTCGGCTTTCTGCGTGCGGTGCTGGCGGCGGTATCGGTGCCGGTCATCGCTGAAGGCAATGTCGAAACGCCGGCGATGGCCGCGCGCTGCCTGAGGCTGGGGGCGCATGCGGTGGTGGTGGGGGGCGCCATTACCCGCCCGCAACAGATCACCCGCCGCTTTGTCGACGCCATCGGCGGGCGATAAGAGACTCCCGGCGCACCGGGAGGGGAAATCAGGCGTGCTGCTGAAGAAACTCCCGCCACAGTTCGACCACCCGCTGCAGATCCTGACGGCTGACGTCGAGGTGGGTCAGAATGCGCGTCAGCGGGCCGCTGCTGATCAGCACGCCGCGTTCGCGCATCCACGGACCGAGTTTGGCCGCCAGCGCCGGCGTTTGGCGCAGGTACAGCACGTTGGTCTGTGCACCGGGTTCGGCGATCTCCACGCCGATCTGCCGCAGCTGTTGCTCCAGCCAGGCCGCGTTGTCATGGTCTTCGCGCAGCCGCGCAACGTTATGCTCCAGCGCGTAGAGGCCGGCCGCCGCCAGGATGCCGGCCTGACGCAGCCCGCCGCCGGTCATCTTACGCCAGCGCAGCGCGCGCTGAATGAAGGCCTCGCTGCCGCACAGCAGCGATCCGACCGGCGCGCCCAACCCTTTCGACAGGCAAATGGTGAAGGTGTCGCAGTATTGCACGATCTCTTTCAGCGGCAGGTTCAGCGCCACGGCGGCGTTGAAGATGCGTGCGCCGTCGATATGCAGCGCCAGCTGGCGCTCGCGGGTAAACTGCCACGCCTGCTGCAGGTAGGCCTGCGGCAAGACTCTGCCGCTGATGGTGTTTTCCAGGCTCAGCAGCCGGGTGCGGGCGAAGTGGATGTCGTCGGGTTTGATGGCGGCGGCGAGCTTGTCCAGCGGCAGCGTGCCGTCGGCGTCGGCCTCGATTGGCTGCGGCTGAATGCTGCCCAGCACCGCTGCGCCGCCGGCTTCGTATTTGTAGTTGTGCGCCTGCTGGCCGACCAGGTATTCATCGCCGCGCTGGCAGTGGCTCAGCAGCGCCACCAGGTTGGCCTGGGTGCCGCTGGGCAGAAACAGCGCCGCTTCTTTGCCCGACAGACGCACCGCCTCAGCCTCCAGCGCGTTGACCGTCGGGTCATCGCCGTAGACGTCGTCGCCGACCTCTGCCTGAGCCATCGCCTGGCGCATGGCGGCGCTGGGGCGGGTAACGGTGTCGCTGCGTAGATCGATAAGCATAGGGTTCCTGGAATGTAAGGGAGAGGAAAAGGGTACATGGCATCATATACCCTTTATTTTATCGGGGCAGCTTGCTTAACGCAGCCAGTTGGTTTTCGCCAGTTCAACCACTTCGTCGCCGCGGCCGTTGATGATGGCGCGCAGCATGTACAGGCTGAAGCCTTTCGCCTGTTCGAACTTGATCTGCGGCGGCATCGCCAGCTCTTGCTTGGCGGTGACCACGTCCAGCAGCGCCGGGCCGGGATGCGCCAACATCTCCTGCAGCGCGCCGTCCAGATCGGAGGCTTTTTCCACGCGGATGCCCTTGATGCCGGCGGCGTTGGCGATCGCCGCGAAGTCCGGATTATGCAGGTCGGTGCCGTCGGTCAGGTAGCCGCCGGCCTTCATCTCCATCGCCACGAAACCCAGCACGCTGTTGTTGAACACCACGATTTTCACCGGCAGCTTGAGCTGCGCCAGCGACAGGAAATCCCCCATCAGCATGGTGAAGCCGCCGTCGCCGCACATGGCGATCACCTGTTTATCCGGCGCGGTGGCCTGAGCGCCGATCGCCTGCGGCATGGCGTTGGCCATCGAACCGTGGTTGAACGAACCGAGCAGGCGGCGCTTGCCGTTCATTTTCACGTAGCGGGCGGCCCATACCGTCGGCGTGCCGACGTCGCAGGTGAAGATGGCGTCGTCGCTGGCGTACTGGCTGAGCTGCTGCGCCAGATACTGCGGGTGGATCGGCTGGTCGTCGTTGGCGGTCGCCAGCCCGTCGAGATCCTTGCGCGCGTTGCGGTAATGCTCCAGCGCCTTGTCGAGGAACGCCCGGTCGCGCTTCGGCTCCAGCTGCGGCAGCAGGGCGGTGAGGGTGGTGTGGATATCGCCCACCAGCGCCATGTTGACCGGGCAGTGCGCGCCGATGCTGCCGGGGTTGATGTCGATCTGAATGATGTTGGCGTTGGTGGGGTAGAACGCGCGATAGGGGAACTGGGTGCCGAGCAGCACCAGCGTGTCGGCGTTCATCATCGCGTGATAACCGGAGGAGAAGCCGATTAGCCCGGTCATGCCGACGCTGTAGGGGTTATCCCATTCGATATGTTCTTTGCCGCGCAGCGCGTGCACCACCGGCGCCTGCAGCAGTTCGGCCAGCTTGACCACTTCATCGTGCGCGCCGGCGCAGCCGCTGCCGCACATCAGGGTGATGTTCTTCGCTTTGTTCAGCGTTTCCGCCAGCTTGTTCAGCTCGCTCATCGGCGGCTGCACCAGCGGCAGCGCCGGGGTATGCCAGGTCAGGGGCGCGTCTTCCGGCGCCATGCGCAGCGCCACGTCGCCCGGCAAGACGACCACCGAGACGCCGCGATTGAGGATCGCCTTGCGCATGGCGATCTCCAGCACGCGCGGCAGCTGTTCCGGGTTGGAAACCAGCTCGCAATAGTGGCTGCATTCGCGGAACAGCTCCTGCGGATGCGTTTCCTGGAAGTAGCCGCTGCCGATTTCGCTGGAAGGGATATGCGCGGCGATCGCCAGCACCGGCACATGGTTGCGGTGGCAGTCGAACAGGCCGTTGATCAGGTGCAGGTTGCCGGGGCCGCAGGAACCGGCGCACACCGCCAACTGGCCGGTAAGCTGGGCTTCGGCGCCGGCGGCGAAGGCGGCCACCTCTTCATGGCGGGTGCCCAGCCATTCGATGGTGCCCATGCGGTGCAGGCTGTCGCTAAGGCCGTTGAGCGAATCGCCGGTCACGCCCCAAATGCGTTTTACGCCGGCTTGATCCAGCGTTTTGGCGATCAGTGTGGCTACGGTTTGCTTCATGGTTCCCCCAAACAAGGTTTGAAAAACGATGTGGACTCGATCCGGTGAGTGGCAGCAGAACAACTGCAAGCATAGCTTACCGGCTGTGGACGAGATGCGGTCAGGAAGGGTAAAGAGCGTAGGACGGGGAAAAGTGTAACCGGGCTGGCCGCGGGGAGCTTGCCGATAAATGCCCCATCGCGGCGATGGGGCCAGGGATTACGCCAGCGTGACGTCGCCCTGCAGTTGGCAACTGCAGGCCAGCACATAGCCCTGCGCGATTTCTTCCGCGCTCAGCGTCATTGTGCTGGTGGTGGTGTAGTCGCCCTCGAGGATGCGGGTTTTGCACGAGCCGCACACCCCGGCGCGGCAGGCGGCGTTGACCGGCAGGGCATGGGCCTCCATCGCCGCCAGCAGCGTGCTGCCGACCGGTACGCGGAATTCGCGCAGCGGGCGCGCGGCGCGCAGCGTCAGCCCTTCGGTGGCGTCGGCCTGCGCCGCCGGCGTGTGGAATTGCTCTTTATGGAAACGCTCGGCCGGCACGCCGAGCCGGCGGCACAGCTGTTCCACCTGATCCATGTAGGGCGCAGGGCCGCAGGTCATCACCGTGCGTTCGGCGATATCCGGCGCCGCCTGCCGCAGCGTCTGTTCATCGATGCGGCCGCTGAGGTAGCCGGGCTGCAGATCCTGCTCGGCCATCAGCGTCAGGCGCAGCTGCGGATGAGCGGCGCACAGTGCGCGCCATTGATCGGCGAAAATCGTGTCGGCGGGCGTGCGCACGTTAACGATCGCGACGATATCGCAGGCCGGGCGGTTGGCGGTCAGCCAGCGGCACATCGAGACGATCGGCGTCACGCCGCAGCCGGCCGCCAGCATCAGATAACGATCGGCCGGGTGGCGCTCGCAGCTGAATTCGCCCTGCGCGTCGGACAGCCACAGCGTGTTGCCGGGCTTGACCTCTTGCGTCAGCCAGCGCGATCCGACGCCGTCCGGCAGGCAGCGCACGCTGATGCTGAGAAAGCGGCTCTGGCCAGGCGAGGAGGAGAGCGTATAGGCGCGCAGCGTCTCCTCGCTGTTGCGGATGCTGACCAGCGCAAACTGGCCGGCCTGGTAAGGATAGAAAACGTCGCAGATCAGGTTCAACGTCCAGACGTCGGCGGTTTCACGCTGGATGGAATGCACCTGCATGCGGTTCGGGCAAAGCGGAGTGGGTTGAGTCATCGGGGCACCTCAAAAAGCAAAGGGGCCGGCGCAGGCGGCCCCATAACGTAACGGCATCAGGCGAGCAGCGCGGTGATATCCTGCTCGACGGTAGTGATCGGGCGCAGGCCGAATTTCTCGTTGAGGATCGCCATCAGGTTGTCGGTCAGGAAGCCCGGCGCGGTCGGGCCGGTGACGATGTTTTTCACCCCCAGCGACAGCAGCGTCAGCAGAATGACGATCGCCTTCTGTTCAAACCACGACAGCACCAGACTGAGCGGCAGCTCGTTAACGCTGCAGCCGAGCGTGTCCGCCAGCTTGACCGCCAGCATGATGGCGGAGTAGGCGTCGTTGCACTGGCCGACGTCCAGCAGGCGCGGCAACCCCTCCAGCGTGCCGAAGTCCAGCTTGTTGAAACGGTACTTGCCGCAGGCCAGCGTCATGATCAGGCAGTCTTGCGGCACGCTGCGGGCGAAGTCGGTGAAGTAGCTGCGCTCGTCGCGGCTGCCGTCGCAGCCGCCGACCAGGAAGACGTGGCGCAGTTTTTTCTGCGACACCAGGTCGATGACCGTGTCGGCGGCGTTAAGCAACGTCTGGCGGCCGAAGCCGACGGTGATCAGGTGTTCGATCTCGGTGTAAGGGAAGCCGTTCATGCCCTGTGCCTGGCGGATCACGGCGCCGAAGTCGTCGCCTTCCAGATGGTTGACGCCCGGCCAGCCGACGATGCTGCGGGTCCAGATACGATCGCCGTAGTTGCCGACGTTAGGATCGATGATGCAGTTGGAGGTCATCACGATCGGGCCGGGGAATTTGGCGAATTCCGTCTGCTGGTTCTGCCAGCCGCTGCCGTAGTTGCCCACCAGGTGCTTGAATTTTTTCAGTTCCGGATAGCCGTGCGCCGGCAGCATTTCGCCGTGGGTGTAGACGTTGACGTTTTGCCCTTCGGTTTGTTCGAGCAGCATGCGCAGATCTTTCAGATCGTGGCCAGAAATCAGAATGGCTTTCCCGGCCACCGGGCGCACGTTGACCGCGCTGGGCTGCGGATCGCCGTAGGCCTGGGTTTCGCCGCGATCGAGGATCGCCATCACGTTGAAGTTCATCTTGCCGATGCCCATGGCGTTGTTCAGCAGGGTGTCGACGTCGCGCGGCCGGGTGCCGAGCCAGGCCATAAAGGCGTGGTAGTCGGCATAGAGTTGCGCGTCGAACTGGCCGAGCACGTGCGCGTGTTCCATATAGGCCGCCGCGCCTTTCAGGCCGTACAGGCACAGCAGGCGCAAACCGTGTATGTCGTCGCCGACCTCGGCCTTGTCGCTGTTGAGGGCAAACTGCGCCGCCTGTTGCAGCAGCGCAGGCATATCGTCGCCGGCCAGCTGCAGCGCCGCCATCGGGTGATCGACGCGCACACCGGCGTCCAGCAGCCGGCAACGGGCGGCCAGCGAGTCGCGCAGCAGCAGGGTTTCGCGCGCGTAGCCGATGATGCGCTGGGAATCGAAGTTAACGTTGGTCAGGGTGGCGAAGAAGGCGCGCGGGGCGAAGCTGTCGATTTCGTGGTCGACGATGCCCAGCGAACGCGCCTGCAGCGCCCAGGCGGAGAGGCCCTGCAGCGCCGCCACCAGCAGATCCTGCAGATCGGAGGTTTCCGCCGTTTTGCCGCACATGCCCTGAGCATACGCGCAGCCGTTGCCTGCCGGGGTTCGAATGGTTTGTTCACATTGCACACAGAACATAGTCGCTTCCTTTTATTTTTAAAGTTGCATTTATAATGCTTGTTTAAAAGCATAGATCGGCGATCGGGGTTGCAAAAGGCTTTTGTGCGACTACTGCGGGCAAGTTTGATTTAGCGCAATTTTGCCGTGCGGATGGGAATGATTACGCTTTGGGGGCCAGGCGGCCCCCAGGGGGAAAGGATCAGGAGAACAGGGCGATCAGCACCGGCGCCAGCAGGCTCAGCAGGAAGCCGTGCACGATAGCGGGCGGCACCATGTCCAGCCCGCCGCTGCGCTGCAGCACCGGCAGGGTGAAGTCCATCGAGGTGGCGCCGCACAGGCCGAGGGCGGTGGAGCGGCTGCGGCGCACCAGCGTCGGGATCAGCATGATCGCCACCAGCTCGCGCGCCAGATCGTTGAAGAACGCGGCGCTGCCCATCACCGGGCCGTAGGCGTCGGTGATCAGAATGCCGGACAGCGAGTACCAGCCGAAGCCGGAGGCCATCGCCAGCCCGGCCTTGACCGGCAACCCCAGCAGCTGAGCCGCCAGCGCGCCGCCGGCCAGCGACGCGACGGTCACCACCAATGCCACCAGCGTGCCGCGGCGGTTGAGCACGATCTGGCGCAGCGTCATGCCGCTGTTGCGCAGCTGAATGCCGACCAGCAACAGCAGGAAGATCAGCGCATATTCGCTGCCTTTATGGGCGAACTGCAGCCATTGCCACTGCGTCAGGCCGAGCAGGAAGCCGCCGAGCACCACGCCGCACAGCTTGAGCGACTCCAGCGCCATGTGCACGCGCGAAGGCAGCTTTTCCTGTTTATGGCTGCTGCGCCACGGCATGCGCCGCTCCAGCAGCGCCAGCAACAGCAGGTTGGCGCAGAGAATGCAGAAGAAGAACACTGCACTGTACTGGAAGATCAGCACCAGGTTGCTGCTGAGATCTTCCATGAATGCCAGGCTGATACCCATGAAAAACAGGATCACGTACACCATCCAGCTGAGCAGCCGGTTGATCAGCACCAGCAGCGGGCGATGGCGTAAGGGAATGAGGTAACCGACAATCAGCGGTAACAGAATAATCAACAGTCCTGAGTACATGGTGCAGCTTGTGTCCTTGAGTTTTGAAGCGCGCCGAACGCCGACGAGGAGCACACGCTAACCAAAAGCCCGGCCGGAGTAAAGCGGCAGATTTGACGTTGGCCGCTTGACCTGCAAGGGGTTTTTTGACCATGCTCTGTGAAGGTCACCTCATTGAAGAGGCGACGGCGCGCACGGGAGGCGGCGGATGTTCTTGGAGCGTATCGAAATTGTAGGTTTTCGCGGCATTAACCGGCTGTCGCTGATGCTGGACGACAACACGCTGTTGCTCGGCGAAAACGCCTGGGGTAAATCCAGCCTGCTGGATGCGCTGACGCTGCTGCTGGCGCCGGAGCAGAAACTGTATCGGTTTGAAGCGCACGACTTCCATTTCCCTCCCGGTGAGGAGGCGGCCAAAGAGCGCCACCTGCAGGTGGTGTTCACCTTCTGCGAAAAAGACATCGGCCATGCGCACCTGCCGCGCTATCGCCACCTGACGCCGCTGTGGGTCAAGGGCGAAGATGGCCTGAGCCGCATTCATTACCGCTGCGAGGGCGAGCTGGCCGACGACGGCACGGTGTGCACCTGGCGTGGTTTTCTCGACGCCGACGGCAACGCCTTTCAACTGCACCATATCGAACAACTGGCCCACGCCATTATCCGCATCCATCCGGTATTGCGCCTGCGCGACGCGCGCTTTATTCGTCGCCTGCGCCCCAGCAGCCTCGGCGATGAACGCAAACCCGATACCCAGGCGCTGGCGCAGCAGTTGGATCAGCTGACGCGCGAGCTGGTGCGCAATCCGCAGAAGTTGACCAACGGTGAGCTGCGTCAGGGGCTGGCGGCGATGCAGCAGCTGCTGGAGCACTATTTCGCTGAGCAGAGTTCACAGGTGACGCGGCCGCGCCGCCGCGGCGGTGAACCGGAGCAGGACGCCTGGCGCGCGCTGGACGGCATCAACCGCATGGTGGCCGAGCCGAACAGCCGCAGCATGCGCCTGATCCTGCTGGGGATGTTTTCCACCCTGCTGCAGGCCAAGGGTGACGTCAAGCTGGATCCCCATGCCCGGCCGCTGCTGCTGGTGGAGGACCCGGAAACTCGCCTGCATCCGATCATGCTGTCGGTGGCCTGGGGGCTGCTCAATCAGCTGCCGTTGCAGCGTATCACCACCACCAACTCCAGCGAACTGGTGTCGCTGGTGCCGGTGGAGCACGTCTGCCGGCTGGTGCGCGAGTCGGGGCGGGTTGCGACCTACCGTCTCGGGCCGCGCGGGCTGAGCGCCGAAGACGGGCGGCGCATCGCGTTTCACATCCGTTTCAACCGGCCGTCGTCGCTGTTTGCCCGCTGCTGGCTGCTGGTGGAAGGCGAGACCGAAGTGTGGCTGCTGAACGAGCTGGCGCGCCAGTGCGGCTACCATTTCGAGGCGGAAGGGGTGAGGGTCATCGAATTCGCCCAGTGCGGTCTGAAGCCGCTGCTGCGCTTCGCCCGCCGTATGGGTATCGAGTGGCATGCGCTGGTGGACGGCGACGAGGCGGGCAAAAAGTACGCCAATACCGTGCGCAGCCTGCTGGACAATCATGAAGACAACGAGCGCGATCGGCTGACCGCGCTGCCGGCGCCGGACATGGAGCACTTCATGTTCCGCGAAGGGTTTGGCCCGGTCTATCACCGAATGGCGTCGGTGCCGCTCAACGCGCAGATGCCGGTGCGCAAGGTGATCCTGAAAGCGGTTCACCACTCGTCGAAGCCGGATCTGGCGATTGAGGTCGCGATGCAGGCCGGCGAATGGGGCACGGACTCGGTGCCGCCGCTGCTGAAGAAAATGTTCTCACGGGTAATCTGGCTGGCGCGCGGCCGGGCGGACTGACGGCCCGCCGGGCGTTATCGGGCGCAGAAATGCGCCGCCAATCCCTGTTCCAGTTCGTCCAGCAACTGATAGCGGCGGCGATACTCGGCGCGCTTCTTGCTGGCAATCTCTTCGATCGGCTTGCGGGCGATGCGCTCGGGCAGCAGGAAATAGCCGCTGTCGAGCGGTTTGGCGCCCATCGACAGCCAGAACTGATCGTAATCGGCGTGCAGTTGGTCCTTCTTCTTACTCTGGTAACGCCAGTTTTGATAGATATGGGTGGCGTTGCCGACGGCTACGATCCGGCGGATGCCGAGATGCCGAGCCAGCGTGCAAACGCCTTCCAGCACCAGACGTTTAGGGAACAGACCGTGACACTCCTTGGTGGTGTGCTGGATCTCGGCGTGCGGCACCTCATGGTTCGCGCCCTGCAGGCCGCCGATGAACAGCGTCGGCTGCTGCTGATAATGCATCAGCGCAAAGGTGATTTCCGCCAGCATCACGCCGTTGGCGTTGCGCAGCAGCAGCGTGGCTTCCCCTTCCTTATTCAGTTTGTCGATCGCCGCCAGTTCCAGCGAGATCGGCGCTTCGTTTTTGCCCATCGCGCGGGCCAGCACGAAAGGCTGTGGGCCGAGGTGGCCGAGACGCATCTTCAGCGGCATGCGTTGCACGATGAGATCGTAATGATCGCGCAGGGCGAACAAGCATTCGATCTTGCTCATGTTGGCCGCCAGGTAGGGGCGATGCAGCTTGCACGGCAGGTTCGGCTGCGCGTTCAGGATCTCTTCCAGCAGCGGGTTGCTGGCCAGGGTGCTGAGCAGGCCGCTGGTGGTGCGCCAGTTGAGCAGCGAACGGCCGAGAAACTTCAGGCGAAACGAGGTTTTTTTCCAGGCGTTGCTTGGCGCCTTTTCGCCATTGATCAGCGCCGTCATCAGTTGCCAGCCGTTAAGCGGCCGGGGGGAGGCGAGTGGGTAGCTGAGCTGTGACATGATGAAATCCTTGGCTGTGTTGAATGGCGGTATTTCATCAAGGTTTCACTAAACGGGAGTTCAATGCTGAACTGTAACCAGGCGTGTCTCCACATTGTGTTGAGCTAAGGTTTAGTTATTCCCTACGTTGCATGCTAATTTAGCTCCGCCGCCGCAATGGGCGGTGGATATTCACAAGCACAGGCAGGTCCATTTTGACAGGGTTTAAAGAACATAAACGCCGCTGGATACTCGTTCTGGCGGTGATTGCGGCGCTTGCCGCGGCGGCCGTTTGGCACTTTCGCCATCCGGCGCCAACCGATTTCAAAACGGTGAAGGTCACCCAGCGCGATCTGCAGCAGAACGTGTTGGCGACCGGCCAGCTGGACGCGGTGCGCAAGGTTGACGTCGGCGCGCAGGTCAGCGGACAGTTGGAAAAACTGTATGTCGAGATCGGCGACAAGGTGAAAAAAGGCCAGTTGCTGGGGGTTATCGATCCGCAACAGGCGCAGAACAGCATCCGCGAAGGCGAGGCGACGCTGCGCGAGCTGCATGCGCAACTGTTGCAGGCGCAGGCGGAACAGCAGCTGGCGGCGGTCACGCTGCAGCGCAACCAGGCGCTGGCCAGGCTGCAGGCGGTGTCGCGTCAGGATTTGGATCAGGCGGCGACGCAGCTGGCGGTGAAGAAGGCGCAGGTGGGCACCATCAATGCGCAGATCGCGCGGAATCAGGCCAGCCTGGACACTGCCAAGATCAACCTGGCCTACACCCGCATCGAAGCGCCGATGGATGGCGACGTGGTGCAGATCACCACGCTGCAGGGCCAGACGGTGATCGCGGCGCAGCAGGCGCCGAACATTCTGACGCTGGCGGATCTCGGCACCATGCTGGTGAAGGCGCAGGTCTCGGAGGCCGACGTCATTAACCTCAAGCCGGGTCAGAAGGCCTGGTTCACGGTGCTGGGCGATCCGACCCGGCGCTTCGACGGCGTGCTGAAAGACATCCAGCCGACGCCGGAAAAAGTCAACAACGCCATCTTCTATTACGCGCGTTTCGAAGTGCCCAACCCGGAAAGGTTGCTGCGCTTGCAAATGACGGCGCAGGTGCATATTCAGCTGGCCGGCGTTCAGCAGGCGCTGGTGATCCCGCTGGCGGCGCTGGGCGATCAGATCGCCGACAATCGCTACCACGTCTCGGTGCTGAAACAGGGCAAGGAAGAGAAGCGTGAGGTGGCCATCGGCCTGCGCAACAATATCGATGTGCAGATCCTCAGCGGGCTTGAGGCGGGCGATGAGGTGATCGTCAGCCGCGGCGGCGTGGAGGCCGGCTGATGGCGGCGCTGTTGCAGCTGAACGGCATTCGCCGCAGCTACCGTTCCGGCGAGCAGACGGTGGAGGTGCTGAAGGGGATCAGCCTGAGCATCGATGCCGGTGAAATGGTGGCGATCATGGGGGCCTCCGGCTCCGGCAAATCGACGCTGATGAACATTCTTGGCTGCCTGGACAAGCCGAGCGCCGGCGTGTATCGGGTAGCCGGGCAAGATGTGGCGACGCTGAGCGACGATGCGCTGGCGCAGCTGCGGCGCGAGCATTTCGGCTTTATCTTTCAACGCTATCATCTGCTGCCGCACCTGAGCGCGGCGCACAACGTCGAGGTGCCGGCGGTGTATGCCGGGCTGGGCAAAGCGGCGCGGCGCGAACGGGCGGAGGCGCTGTTGCGGCGGTTGGGGCTGGGGGAGCGAGTCAACTATCGGCCGAGCCAGCTTTCCGGCGGCCAGCAGCAGCGCGTCAGTATCGCCCGCGCGTTGATGAACGGCGGGCAGGTGATCCTGGCGGATGAGCCGACCGGCGCGCTCGACAGCCATTCCGGCGAAGAGGTGATGGCGATCCTTAAACAGTTGTGCGCCCAGGGGCACACGGTGATCCTGGTGACTCACGATCCGGCGGTGGCGCGTCAGGCTGAACGGATCATCGAGATCCGCGACGGCGAGATTATCGCCGACTCGCGGCCGGCACCGCAGGAGAATGCGCAGGCCAAGCCGCTGGCACTGGCCGCCGCGGCGCCTTCCTGGCGGCAGATGGGCGGCCGTTTCCGCGAGGCGCTGATCATGGCCTGGCGCGCGATGGCGGCCAACAAGATGCGCACCGCGCTGACCATGCTCGGCATCATTATCGGCATCGCCTCGGTGGTGTCGATCCTGGTGATCGGCGACGCCGCCAAGCAGATGGTGCTGGCGGACATCAAATCCATCGGCACCAATACTGTCGATATCTATCCCGGCAAGGATTTCGGCGACGACGATCCGACCTACCGGCAATCGTTGAAATACGGCGATCTCGATGCGCTGCGCGAACAGCCTTACATCAGTGCGCTGTCGCCGAGCATCAGCAGCAGCATGCGGCTGCGCTTGGGCAACGTTGATGCGGCGGCCAACGTCAACGGCGTCAGCGAGCAGTTCTTCCGCGTGTACGGCATGAGCTTTACCCAGGGCGTCGGCATCGATCCGATGCAGGTACAGTCGCAGGCGCAGACGGTGGTGATTGACGCCAATACCCAACGGCGGCTGTTCCCGCACCAGAAGAACGTGGTGGGGGAAGTGATCCTGGTGGGCAACATGCCGGCGACGGTGGTCGGCGTGGCCAAGGAGAAGCAGTCGATGTTCGGCAGCAGCAAGACGCTGAACGTGTGGGTGCCGTACAGCACCATGGCCAACCGTCTGATGGGCAACAGCTATTTCGATTCGATCACCGTGCGCATCCGCGACGGTTACGACAGCAAGGAAGCGGAGCAGCAACTGTCGCGCCTGTTGACGCTGCGCCACGGCAAGAAGGACTTTTTCACCTATAACATGGACAGCCTGGTGCAAACCGCGGAGAAAACCACCCGCACGCTGCAGCTGTTCCTGACGCTGGTGGCGGTGATTTCGCTGGTGGTGGGCGGCATCGGCGTGATGAACATCATGCTGGTGTCGGTGACCGAGCGCACGCGCGAGATCGGCATCCGCATGGCGGTGGGCGCCCGTTCCGGCGACGTGTTGCAGCAGTTCTTGATCGAGGCGGTGTTGGTCTGCCTGGTGGGGGGCGCGCTGGGGATTACGCTGTCGTTCGCCATCGGCCTGGCGGTGCAGTTGGTATTGCCGGGCTGGCAGATCAGCTTCCCGCCGGCGGCGTTACTGAGCGCGTTCCTCTGTTCCACCGGTATCGGCGTGGTGTTCGGCTATCTGCCGGCGCGCAATGCCGCGCGGCTGAATCCGATCGATGCGCTGGCGCGCGAGTAAGTAAAAGGCATAAAAAATGCCAGTCACACGGCGGCTGGCATTTTTATCGCAGTCAGGGTCAATGCAGCGCGACGCTGCTGGAGGCGTTCAGGACAGCGCCTCGCTTTCCACCGGCACAATCAGACTGGCATGGTTCCCTTTTGGCCCTTGATGCACGTCGAAGCTGACCTGCTGGCCTGCCTTCAACGTTCTGTAACCATCCATCTTGATGGTGGAATAATGCGCGAAAATATCTTCGCCACCGCCGGCTGGGCAGATGAAGCCAAAGCCTTTGGCGTTGTTAAACCATTTAACAGTACCCGTCTCCATGCTTTTACATCCCTCGCAACGCTATTTTAAGTGAGATGAATAACTGAATTCGCACCCGCCGTGGGCGGGTAGCAGGGTGGACAAGGGGTGGTTAAAAGACCACCAGCCACGAATTTACACTCTAGAGCAAATGATCGGGGCGTCAAGGGATCGGCTTTTGTCGGCGGGGAGCAGTTCACCAAAGTTTGAAGCAGGTAACGCTATTGCCACGATTCAGTCACAATTGGCCCGTTTTTTTGCGCACGTTACAGTGCGGCGGGACGATGGCGAAGATGATAAAATAGTAACTATCCCCACTTTGAATAACCGAAACCTGTCCCCATATCAGAGGGCAGAGCAGAGAAGATGAGCAGCGATGGGCAATAACAACGACTGGCTAAATTTTGAACACTTAGCCGAAGAAAAACAAATCGATGCGGTAAAACCGCCGTCTATGTATAAAGTTATACTTAACAACGACGATTACACACCGATGGAATTTGTGATTGACGTTCTGCAAAAGTTCTTTTCTTATGATATTGAACGCGCAACGCAACTGATGCTCACGGTCCACTATCAAGGCAAGGCGATCTGTGGTGTTTTCACCGCCGAGGTGGCGGAAACCAAAGTCGTCCATGTGAACCGGTACGCAAGGGAGAACGAGCATCCGTTGCTTTGTACGCTGGAAAAAGCCTGAATAAGGCAATCTATTGGGGAGGTGCTTATGCTCAATCAAGAACTGGAACTCAGTCTCAACATGGCTTTCGCCAGGGCGCGTGAGCACAGACACGAGTTTATGACCGTGGAGCACCTGTTGCTGGCGTTGCTGAGCAACCCTGCCGCGCGAGAAGCGCTCGAGGCATGTACGGTGGATCTGGCCGCGTTGCGCCAGGAGCTGGAAGCCTTCATCGAACAAACCACACCGACGCTGCCCGCCGGCGAAGAAGAGCGCGACACTCAGCCGACGCTCAGCTTCCAGCGCGTGTTGCAGCGCGCGGTCTTCCATGTGCAATCTTCCGGCCGCAGCGAAGTGTCCGGCGCCAACGTGTTGGTGGCCATCTTCAGCGAGCAGGAGTCGCAGGCGGCCTATCTGCTGCGCAAGCACGACGTCAGCCGTCTCGACGTGGTGAACTTTATTTCACATGGCACGCGTAAAGACGAGCCGGGCCAAGCGCCGAATGCGGAAAACCCGGTGAACGAAGAGCAGTCCGGAGGGGAAGACCGTATGGAAAACTTCACCACCAACCTCAATCAGTTGGCCCGTGTGGGCGGCATCGATCCGCTGATCGGCCGCGATCGTGAGCTGGAGCGCGCGATTCAGGTGCTGTGCCGCCGTCGTAAAAACAACCCGCTGCTGGTCGGCGAATCCGGCGTGGGCAAGACCGCCATTGCCGAAGGCCTGGCCTGGCGTATCGTGCAGGGCGACGTGCCGGAAGTGATGGCGGATTGCACGCTGTATTCGCTGGATATCGGTTCACTGCTGGCCGGCACCAAATACCGCGGCGACTTCGAGAAGCGCTTCAAGGCGCTGCTCAAACAGCTGGAACAGGATCAGAACAGCATCCTGTTCATCGATGAAATTCACACCATCATCGGCGCCGGTGCGGCTTCCGGTGGGCAAGTGGATGCCGCCAACCTGATCAAACCGCTGCTGTCGAGCGGCAAGATCCGGGTGATCGGCTCGACCACCTACCAGGAGTTCAGCAACATCTTCGAAAAGGATCGCGCTTTGGCGCGCCGCTTCCAGAAGATCGATATCACCGAACCGACGGCGGAAGAGACCGTTCAGATCATCAACGGCCTGAAGGCCAAGTATGAAGCGCACCACGACGTGCGTTATACCGCCAAAGCGATCCGCGCCGCGGTGGAGCTGTCGGTGAAATACATCAACGATCGTCATCTGCCGGACAAGGCGATCGACGTGATCGACGAGGCGGGCGCCCGCAGCCGGTTGATGCCGGCCAGCAAGCGCAAGAAAACCGTCAACGTGGCCGATATCGAATCCGTGGTGGCGCGCATTGCGCGCATCCCGGAGAAAACCGTGTCGGCCAGCGATCGCGACGTGCTGAGAAATCTGGGCGATCGCTTGAAGATGCTGGTATTCGGCCAGGATCAGGCGATCGAGGCGCTGACCGAAGCGATCAAGATGAGCCGCGCCGGTCTGGGCCACGAGCGCAAGCCGGTCGGTTCCTTCCTGTTCGCCGGGCCGACCGGGGTCGGGAAAACCGAGGTCACCGTACAGTTGGCCAAGGCGATGGATATCGAGCTGCTGCGTTTCGACATGTCCGAGTACATGGAGCGGCATACCGTCAGCCGCCTGATCGGCGCGCCTCCGGGCTACGTCGGTTACGATCAGGGCGGGCTGCTGACCGATGCGGTGATCAAGCATCCGCATGCGGTGGTGCTGCTCGATGAGATCGAGAAGGCGCATCCGGACGTGTTCAACCTGCTGCTGCAGGTGATGGACAACGGTACGCTGACCGACAACAACGGCCGCAAGGCGGATTTCCGCAATGTGATCCTGGTGATGACCACCAACGCCGGGGTGCGGGAAACAGAACGCAAGTCGATCGGTCTGGTGCAGCAGGACAACAGCACCGACGCGATGGAGGAGATCAAGAAGGTGTTTACGCCGGAGTTCCGCAACCGTCTGGACAACATCATCTGGTTCAACCATCTGTCTACCGAGGTGATCCAGCAGGTGGTCGACAAGTTTATCGTCGAACTGCAGGCGCAGCTGGATGCGAAGGGCGTCTCGCTGGAAGTGAGCGACGAAGCGCGCGATTGGCTGTCGGTGAAGGGCTACGACCGTGCGATGGGCGCTCGTCCGATGGCGCGCGTCATGCAGGAAAACCTGAAGAAACCGCTGGCCAACGAGTTGCTGTTCGGCTCACTGGTGGACGGCGGTTCCGTGAAGGTCGAGCTGGACAAGGACAAGAAGCAGCTGACCTACCACTTCCTCAGCGCCGCCAAGCGCAAAGCGGACGAGGGCGCGGTGCACTAAGGCCGCCTTCAGGCAAAGAAAAAGCGATGCTTCGGCATCGCTTTTTTTATGGGTGAGATTCACCGTACAACAGAAACGAGTGAGCCCTCTCAGTTTACCTGCGCACCTGCAACCCGTTGTGTAACGTCGCTGCGGGGGTAAACGGAAAGGGCTCCCGAGGGATATTACATCCTCGATGCCGCCAGCGTGTGGCGCGCGGTGAGCCGATTAACGGCTACGGAAGACAATGCGGCCTTTGCTCAGGTCGTACGGGGTCAGCTCTACAGTGACTTTGTCGCCCGTCAGGATGCGGATATAGTTTTTACGCATTTTACCGGAGATGTGTGCGGTTACCACGTGCCCGTTTTCCAATTCAACGCGGAACATGGTGTTCGGCAGCGTATCAAGAACGGTGCCCTGCATTTCAATATTGTCTTCTTTGGCCATCGAATCCTCTAGGTCTAACTACCTTAGTTTTTAACCGGCAAGATAATGCCGAAAAACCCCCATTATGTAAAGATGTGTCGGTGAACATTGCACCGTTTCCACCAATTAGTTTGCTGGGCAGGGCGGTTCAACCGTCTGTGGGGATATGACTTGCGGCGCCCAGCACGCCGGTGCCAAAGGCCGCCGTTGAAGGGTGCTGAGCTGCTGCAAAAATTGACGGCGCGGAATTTCACGCGCGCCAAGGCGGGCAGTGTGAGCGTTCAGCACCTGGCAGTCAATCAATTCCCCGCCATAAGCGGCAAAATGGCGACAAAAGGCCATCAATGCGCATTTTGAGGCGTTGGTGACGCGGCTGAACATCGATTCGCCGCAGAACAACGCGCCCTGCGCCACGCCGTACATGCCGCCGACCAGTTGATCATCCTGCCATACCTCCACCGAGTGCGCGTAGCCGAGGCGATGAAGATGTTGATAGGCGCGCTGTACCTCCGGGCCGATCCAGGTGCCTTCATCCGGCCGGTGGGCGCAGGCGGCGATCACTGAGGCGAAGTCGTGATTAAGCGTGATGCGAAACGGATCGTGGCGCAGAAAGCGTTTCAGGCTGCGGTTGAGATGAAACTCGGCCGGGAACAGCACCGCACGCGGATCGGGTGACCACCACAGAATCGCTTCCCCCGGCGAGTACCAGGGGAAGATGCCGCGCTCGTAGGCTGCCAGCAGCCGTGGCGCCGTCAGGTCGCCGCCGATCGCCAGCAGGCCGTTGGGATCGCGCAGGGCGCCCTCAGGCGAGGGAAACGCCAGCGACTGAGGGGAAAGCTTAACGATGCGCATACAGGGTTTCTGCGTCCTCTACGGGCCGATTACGGCGCCAGGTTGCTGATACGGTTGCGAAAGCGGGCATAGCGGCCCTGCTGGCGCATTAGGGTGGCGTGATCGCCCTGTTCGACAATTTGGCCGTCATCCATTACGCAAATGCGATCGAGATGCTCCAGGCCGTACAGGCGGTGCGTCACCAGGATCAGCGTCTTGCCCTGACAATGCCGGCGCAGCAGCGCCAGGATCTGCTGCTCGGTCTCGGCGTCCAGCCCTTCGGTCGGTTCGTCAAGCAACAGCAGCGGGGCAGGGTGCAGCAGCGCGCGGGCGATGCCCAGCCGGCGCTGTTCGCCGCCGGACAGCTGCCGGCCGCCTTCCCCCAGCCAGGCGTTCAGCCCGCCGTCACTGTCCAGCAGTTTGCCCAGCCCCACCTGCTGCAACACCTCGCTCAGGCGAGCGTCGTCGGCATCCGGTGCGGCCAGCCGCAGGTTTTCCCGCAGCGTATCGCTGAAGATATGCACTCGCTGGCTGACGACCGTGGTCATTCGACGCAGCGTGGTTTCATCATAATCTTCCAGCGGTTCGCCGTTGAGCAGAATTTTTCCGCCGTCGGTGCGCCAGGCACGGGTCAGCAGCTGCAGCAGGGTGGACTTGCCGCAGCCGGTGCGGCCGAGCAAGGCGATGTGTTCGCCGGCCGCGACCTCGAGCGTGACGTCGCGCAGCACCGGCTGCGGCTGATCGGGGTAGGTGAAACTTAACTGCCGCAGGCTAAGCTGAGCCCGGTCGGCGGCGGCCGGGCCGACGGCCGGGAAGGAGACTTCCGGTTGGCGATCGATGATCTGTTTGACCCGCGTGGCGGAGGCGATCACCTGGCCGAGGTGCTGGAAGGCGCCGGCCACCGGCATCAGCGCTTCGAACGACGCCAGCGCGGCGAAGACAAACAGCACGATCAGCGCGCCGGGTTGGGTATCGCCGCCGATGCCGGCGGCGGTCAGCCACAGCAGCAGCGTCACCGTCAGCCCACTGGCGAGGATCATCAGCGCCTGCGCCTTGCCGCTCAGCGAGGTCTGCTGCCACTGGCGGCGTTGCCACAGCTGTTCGGTGGCGGTCAGCGTCTGGCGGAAGTCGTTGACGGCGCCGAACACCACCAGCTCCGCCTGCCCCTGCAGCCAGGCGGTCAGGTCGGTGCGGTATTGGCCGCGCAGGGCGGTGAGTTGCCCGCCGATCGGTTTGCCGGCGCGATAGAACACCGGCGGCACCAGCAGCAACAGCAGCAACAGTATGCCGCCCAGCGTCAGGGCGAGCGCAGGATCCAGCCAGCTCAGGCCGTAAGTGACCACCAGGATCACCACCGCCGCGCTGATAAGCGGCGAGATCACCCGCAGATAAAGGTGATCCAGCGTGTCCACGTCCGCCACCAGGCGGTTGAGCAGGTCGGCCTGGCGGAAACGGGCGATGCCGCCCGGCGTCAGCGGCAGGATCTTGCTGAAGGTGAACACCCGCAGGTGCGACAGCACGCGGAAGGTGGCGTCGTGGCTGACCACGCGCTCGGCGTAGCGCCCGGCGGTGCGGAAGATCGCCGCGCCGCGCACGCCGGCGGCCGGCAACATATAGTTGAAGGTCAGCAGGCCCGCCAATCCGGCCAGCGAAGAGGCGGCCAGGAACCAGCCGGAGAGCGCCAGCAGGCCGATGCTGGCCAGCAGGGTGACGATCGCCAACAGGATGCCCAGGCTAATCAGCAGGCTATGGCGGCGATACAACGCCAAAAACGGCAGCAAAACGCGCATGATTAAAGCTCCCCGCGGCGGTGGGCGATAAGAGTGGCGAACAGGCCCGGCTGGGCGCTGAGGGTGGCGTAATCGCCCTGCTGCACGATGCGCCCGTTATCCATCACCCAAATCTGATCGTAGTCTTCGGTATCTTCCAACTGGTGCGTCACCAGCAGGGTGGTTTGCTGATGCGAAGCGGCATTCAACGCCTGCATCACCCGTTGTTCGCTATGGGCATCGAGGCTGGCGGCCGGTTCATCCAGCAGCAGCAGGCGGCGCGGGCCGATCAGCGCCCGGGCGACCGCCACGCGCTGCGCCTGGCCGACCGACAGGCGGGCGGCGTTGTCGCCCACTTCGGTGTCGAGCCCCTGCGGCAGATACGGTAACAGTTCGCTGACGTAGGCGTGTTCCACCGCCTGCTGCAGCTGCGCTTCGTCGGCCTGCGGGCAGCCCAACAGGATATTGGCGCGCAAGGTTTGCGCCGGCAGGTGCGGGTTCTGCCCGACCCAGCTGAGCTGTTGACGCCAGTTTTCTGCGGACAGTTCACGCAGCTCGATGCCGTTGACGGTCAACGAGCCACGGTAGGGCAGGAAGCCGAGCAGCAGATTGAGCAGCGAGCTTTTACCGGCGCCGCTCAGCCCGACCAGCGCCACGCGCTGCCGCGGCTGCAGAGTGAAACTCAGCGGCCCGGCCAGCAGCACGCCGTTCGGCGACAGGATTTCCAACTCGTTCGCCTGTAGCGTCAGCGGTTGATCGGCGGGCAGCTGCCGCGTGCCGTTGCCCATCTGCTCGCCTTCGGCGCTGAGGAAGGTTTCCAGCGCTTCCGCCGCGCCGACCGCCTGCGCCTTGGCATGATAGAAGGTGCCGAGATCGCGCAGCGGTTGGAAGAACTCCGGCGCCAGAATCAGCACCAGAAAACCGGAAAACAGCGTTACGCCGAGGCCATAGCTGCCGAAGTTGAGTTCGCCGAGGTAAGAAAAGCCGAAGTACACCGCCACTACGGCGATGGAAATTGAGGCGAAGAACTCCAGCACGCCGGAGGAGAGGAAGGCCATGCGCAGCACTTCCATGGTGCGGCTGCGGAAGTCTTCGGAGGATTTGGCGATCTGTGCGGTTTCGGCCTGCGCGCGGTCGAACAGCCGCAGGGTGTCCAGGCCGCGCAGGCGGTCGAGGAAGTTGCCGCTCAATCGCGCCAGTGCCACGAAGTTGCGGCGGTTGGCGTCGGCGGCCCCCATACCGACCAGCGCCATGAACAGCGGGATCAGCGGCGCGGTCGCCAACAGAATCAAACCGGCGGCCCAATTGATCGGGAAAACGGCGAGCAGGATCAGCAGCGGGATGAAGACCGCCAGATACATCTGCGGCAGATAGCGCGAGTAATAGTCCTGCATATCCTCGATCTGCTCGACGATGATGCTGGCCCAACTGCCCGCCGGTTTGCCCTGGATCCAGGCCGGGCCGAGCTGCTGTAGCTTATCCAACACCTGCTGGCGCATGCGCTGACGGATCACCTGGCCACACAGGAAACCGACCCGCTCCCGCAGCCAGCTCAACAGCGCCCGCAATGCGAACGCGGCGGCCAGCCAGATAAACGAAGGGAGCAGCTGTTCGCGTGGGGTATGTTCGATGATCAGGGCGTGCAGCAGGCTGGCCAGCAGCCACGCCTGCGCCACGATCAGCAGGCCGCTGAACAGCCCCAACAGCATGGAAAGGCGCAGCCAACGCTGCGCCAACGAACTCTGGGTTTTAAGCCAACGGGTTAACTGTTGCTGTCTGGTTTTTTTCATCAGATATGCGTCTGCGTCGCCGGTGCCCGTTTGTTACAGGCTGGGTTAACGTACTGTTAAATAATAGTGTTTGGCGCAATCGGCGACAAACAAGCGAGGTCCCATGTTACCTCGTCACCCGGCAGACTGAAAATAATAAAGCGGCCAAATGTGGCTATAACAGACGCGGGAAGGAGAGTGCGGAGGGGGGAAACAAAAAAAGCGGCCCGAGAGCCGCTTTTTGCTGATGACGAGAAAGTCTTAGCAGACTTCTGCGCCGGCGATGCCGTCCAGGTAACGTTCTGCGTCCAGCGCCGCCATACAGCCGGTGCCGGCGGAAGTGATCGCCTGGCGGTAGACGTGATCCATCACGTCGCCTGCGGCGAAGACGCCGGGGATAGTGGTTTGGGTCGCATTGCCGTGAATGCCGGACTGTACCTTGATGTAGCCGTTTTCCAGCTCCAGCTGGCCGCCGAAGATGCCGGTGTTCGGGCTGTGGCCGATAGCGATGAACACGCCGGCCAGTTCCAGTTCACGGGTTTCGTTTTCCGCTTTGGTGCTGCGGATGCGCACGCCGGTCACGCCCATTTCATCGCCCAGCACTTCGTCCAACGTATGGTCGGTGTGCAACACGATGTTGCCGCTTTTCACTTTTTCCATCAGCCGGTCGATCAGGATCTTCTCCGAGCGGAAGCTGTCGCGACGGTGGATCAGGTGAACCTCGGCGGCGATGTTGGACAGGTACAGCGCTTCTTCAACGGCGGTGTTGCCGCCGCCGACCACCGCGACTTTCTGGTTGCGGTAGAAGAAACCGTCGCAGGTCGCGCAGGCGGAAACGCCTTTGCCCTTGAAGGCGTCTTCGGAAGGCAGGCCAAGGTAGCGGGCGGAGGCGCCGGTCGCGATGATCAGCGCGTCGCAGCTGTATTCGCCACTGTCGCCGAACAGGCGGAACGGACGCTGCTGCAGATCGACGCTGTTGATATGATCGAAGACAATTTCAGTCTGGAACTTCTCCGCGTGCTCGCGCATGCGCTCCATCAGCGCCGGGCCGGTCAGGCCATCGGCGTCGCCCGGCCAGTTTTCCACTTCGGTGGTGGTGGTCAGCTGGCCGCCTTGCTCCAGACCGGTGATCAGCACCGGATTCAGGTTGGCGCGCGCCGCGTAGACGGCGGCGGTGTAACCGGCCGGGCCGGAGCCCAGAATCAGTAATTTGCTATGTTTAGCCGTGCCCATGAATAACCTCTTTATTCCACAATGGCGGACAATGAAGCCGATTGTAGGGAAAATGGCGCAGTAAAAAAAGCGCCGGGCGACGTTGTTAACGATTTGTATGATAGTTGTCGCCTATTAATGCACCCGCTGTCGGCAAATCGTACGCCGAACGCAGAAATTTACCTTATCAAAGCCGCATTCGGCCGCTGAATCGCCAACCGCGCAAAAACGGCGCATTCTGCGACTTCAGCCGCTCCCCGCCGGGGTTTATCTGCCAGCGATTCATAACCAAAAATGGGATGCAGACTTTTCGTGACGGTACGTTGTTCTGATTTTGCTTCTTTTACTTTGACAATCCGCTGCGCATTTGCGAAAACATCATAGGAAGAAGAAATTATCCCCGTAACACCAGCAAATCGTACGTATTTGCGCCGCGAGGCGGCAATGCGCGATGGGTGTGCGGAGCAGAGCGCGCAAGCGTTTGCTGATTTTTTCTCGACCTAAACGTCGTTACCTGCATCGCGCGGAGTTGGACAGACAGGCTGCGCGGCGTGGAATGATGGTAGTGAAGAAGCATATGACAGGCATCGGGTCTTCGCTTGGAACGAACCCTTACACATTGACGTTGGCTAGGGTGTGGCAAGTGCACGGAAGAAAATAAGAGAGACAATAATAATGGCAGACAACAAGAAACGCCCGGGTAAAGATCTTGACCGTATCGACCGCAACATCCTGAATGAGCTGCAGAAGGATGGGCGTATTTCGAACGTCGAGCTTTCGAAGCGCGTGGGGTTATCCCCAACACCATGTTTGGAACGCGTGCGCCGTCTCGAGCGCCAGGGTTTCATTCATGGCTATACCGCATTGCTTAACCCGCATTATCTGGATGCGTCCCTGCTGGTTTTCGTGGAGATCACGCTGAACCGCGGCGCGCCGGATGTGTTTGAGCAATTCAACTCGGCAGTGCAGAAGCTTGAAGAGATTCAGGAGTGTCATCTGGTTTCCGGCGATTTCGACTACCTGTTGAAAACCCGCGTACCGGACATGTCGGCTTACCGCAAATTGCTGGGCGAAACCTTGCTGCGTTTGCCGGGGGTTAACGACACCCGTACCTACGTAGTGATGGAAGAAGTGAAACAGAGTAACCGTCTGGTTATCAAAACACGGTAAGGTGCAGGTGCAAAACCTGATTAAATTGGTTACACTCCTGTTTATTCATACAGTTTCGGCGCCGGGGCAGTTTCTCGGCGCTGTTGCTATGTCAGCTAACAGGAACCTGGAGAGCCTTTCTTGAGCCAGGAATATACAGAAGATAAAGAAGTTACCCTGAAAAGACTCAGCAGTGGCCGGCGTTTGCTGGAAGCTGTGCTTATCGTGGTAGCGATTTTTGCCGTTTACCTCATGGCTGCGTTGGTCAGTTTCAATCCGTCTGACCCAAGCTGGTCGCAGACCGCGTGGCATGAGCCGATTCACAATCTGGGCGGCGGTGTCGGGGCCTGGTTGGCCGATACGCTGTTCTTCACCTTCGGGGTGCTCGCCTACGCGATACCGCCGATCATGCTGGTCCTGTGCTGGGCGGCTTATCGCCAACGCAGCAACAGAGACTACATCGACTATTTCGCGCTTTCCCTGCGCCTGATCGGCACCCTGGCGTTAGTGCTCACCTCCTGCGGGCTGGCGGCGTTGAACGTCGACGATCTCTATTACTTCGCTTCCGGCGGCGTGATCGGCAGCCTGCTGAGCAACGCCATGTTGCCGTGGTTCAACGGCATCGGCGCTACGCTGGCGCTGCTGTGCGTATGGGCGGCGGGGTTGACGCTGTTTACCGGCTGGTCCTGGCTGGTGATCGCCGAGAAGATCGGCGGGGCGGTGCTGGGCGTCGCGACAGTGATGACCAATCGCTCACGTCGCGAAGAGCGTTATTTTGAGGATGACGAGCGTTACGTCGACGACGAGCCTGAGCAGGCAGGGAAGGGCGCCGCCACAGCGGTTGCCGCGACCGCCGCCGGAGCCGCGGCCGCCGATGACGACGTGCTGTTCTCCGCGCCTTCGGTCACCGAAAGCGCCAAAGCGGCGGCGGAATACGCCGCCGATCCGTTGCTCAGCGGCCTGCGCGCCGACGATGGCGAGCTTGAAGCAGAAGCCGCATCCATCGCGCCGGCGGCTTCGCCTGCACCGGCGGTGAAGGCAGAGATCCACGAGCCCGTTGCCGCGCCGATCGCCACACAGGCGCCGTCGGTGACGGTGGCGCCGGCCGCGCCGGCCTCTGTCAATCAGCACCCGGTGAGCGCCCCGGCGCAAGACGCTACGCCGCCGCTGTATTCCTTCGAGATCCCGGAGGAAACGCCCGCGCCTAAGGCGACGCGTCCTGTCGATCCTTATCAGGATGACGATGAGCCGCGTCTCGGCAACTGGCAAGAGCCGGCCGCGCCGCAGCCGCCGGTGCGTTCTCCCTTTGATTTTACCGCCGCACAGCGTGACAGCGTCGACATCGGCAGTTCGAGCGGTTTCAGCGCCACCGGCGCCAAACCGCAGCCGGATACGGCGGCAGCCGCTGCTGCTGCAGGTGCCGCGGCGGCGACCTTTATGCCGGCCTTCACGGCGACCAGCGACGACAATCCGCAGGTTAAGCAGGGCATCGGCCCTGAACTGCCGCGGCCGAATCCGGTGCGCATCCCGACCCGTCGCGAACTGGCTTCCTACGGCATCAAGCTGCCTTCGCAGCGTGCGGCTGAACAGGAACAGCGCCAGACAGAGGCGGAGCCTCAGCAGCCGGCGACGGTGAACCCGCAGGAAGCAGAGGCGCTACAGGAAGCCGCGCTGCGTCAGGCGTTTGCCGAGCAGCAAAGCCAGCGCTATGGCGAAAGCTACGCGCCTGAGCAACAAGATGACGAGAGCGCATTGCAGGAAGCCGAGCTGAGCAAGGCGTTTGCCGAGCAGCAGCACCAACGCTACGGCGAAGGCTATCAACAGGACGACGAAGAGGCGCAGCAAGAGGCCGCGCTGCGCCAGGCGTTCGCTGAGCAGCAGCAGGCGCGCTACGGCCAGCAAGCACCTGCTCCGCAGGCACCGGCCGCCAGCCCGATCGATACCCGCAATGCTTTCAGCTTCTCGCCGATGGCGGATCTGGTGGACGATGGCCCGAGCGAGCCGATGTTCACGCTGTCCCCGCAGCTTGAAGAGCGCATTGAACAGCAAAGCGAGCAAGAGGACGATGTGCCGTTCGGTCAGTTTGAGCCTGTGGCGCCTGCGGCTCAACCTCAGCAATCGCATCAGCCGCCTCAACAATACCAACAGCCGCAGCCGCAGCAATACCAGCAGCCGCAGCAACAGCAGTATCAACAGCCGTCGCAGCCGCAGCAACCGGCGCAGCAGCAGCCTCAGCAAGCTCAGGCCGAGCAACATCCGGCGATGGACAGCCTGATTCACCCGTTCCTGATGCGCAACGATCAGCCGCTGCAGAAGCCGACCACGCCGCTGCCGACGCTGGATCTGTTGACCGAAGCGCCGAAAGAGGTGGAGCCGGTCGATTCCTTCGCGCTGGAACAGAAGGCGCGCCTGGTGGAGGCCAGCCTGGCCGACTACCGCGTGAAAGCCGACGTGGTGGACATCCTGCCGGGGCCGGTCATCACCCGCTTCGAGCTGGATCTGGCGCCGGGCGTTAAAGCGGCGCGCATTTCCAACCTGTCGCGCGATCTGGCGCGCTCGCTGTCGACTTCGGCGGTGCGCGTGGTGGAAGTGATCCCCGGCAAGCCTTATGTCGGTCTGGAGCTGCCGAACGCCAAACGGCAAACGGTGTATCTGCGCGAAGTGCTGGATTGCCCGGCTTTCCGTGACAATCCGTCGCCGCTGTCCATCGTATTGGGTAAAGACATCTCCGGCGAACCGGTAGTGGCCGATCTGGGCAAAATGCCGCACTTGCTGGTCGCCGGTACCACAGGTTCCGGTAAGTCGGTCGGGGTCAACGCCATGATCCTGAGCATCTTGTATAAGGCCACGCCGAAAGAAGTGCGCTTTATCATGATCGACCCGAAAATGCTGGAGCTGTCGGTTTACGAAGGCATTCCACACCTGTTGACCGACGTGGTCACCGACATGAAAGACGCCGCCAACGCGCTGCGCTGGTGCGTGGGTGAAATGGAACGCCGCTACAAGCTGATGTCAGCTCTGGGCGTGCGTAACCTGGCTGGCTACAACGAGCGCGTCGATCAGGCCGAAGCGATGGGGCGTCCGATCCCGGATCCATTCTGGAAGCCGACCGACAGCATGGACATCACGCCACCGGTGCTGGAGAAAGAGCCGTACATCGTGGTGATGGTCGACGAATTCGCCGATCTGATCATGACGGTGGGCAAGAAGGTCGAAGAGTTGATCGCTCGCCTGGCGCAGAAAGCGCGTGCGGCGGGTATCCACCTGGTGCTGGCGACCCAGCGTCCGTCGGTGGATGTGATCACCGGCCTGATCAAGGCCAACATCCCGACGCGTATCGCCTTTACCGTGTCGAGCAAGATCGACTCTCGTACCATCCTCGATCAGGGGGGCGCCGAGTCCTTGCTGGGCATGGGTGATATGCTCTATCTGGCGCCGAACTCCTCGATCCCGGTGCGCGTACATGGCGCATTCGTGCGCGATCAGGAAGTGCACGCGGTGGTCAAGGATTGGAAAGCGCGCGAGCGGCCCCAATATAAAGAGGGCATTCTCAGCGGCGGTGAAGACGGCGAGGGCGGTGCCGGCGGCGGCATGGACGGCGACGAAGAGCTGGATCCGCTGTTTGACCAGGCGGTGGATTTCGTGGTGGATAAACGCCGCGCCTCCATCTCCGGCGTACAGCGCCAGTTCCGTATCGGCTACAACCGCGCGGCGCGCATCATCGAACAGATGGAGGCGCAGGGCATCGTCAGTGAGCAGGGGCATAACGGTAACCGCGAGGTGCTGGCGCCGCCGCGGCACGATTGATGGTCGTTTAGCCATTGCAATTCAATAAGAAAGGGCCGCTTAAGCGGCCCTTGTGCAAAGAAGCGTAAACCCGTTTCTTCTCGGAACATTGGCCTACCGGCCGATCGCCGGCTTCAGGTAAAGTAACGGGAGTAAAGGGTTGATTGACCCGCACGGCGTCGCCCTGCGGTTAACGCATTTCATAAGGTATCTGGAATAATGAAAAAACTGTTAGTTGCCTGCTGTCTGCTTTCGGGATTCGCTTCTACCTCCGTGCTGGCCGATGCCGCACAGGATCTGCAAAGTCGCCTGGCGAAGGTGAACAGTTTCCACGCCAGCTTCTCGCAAACCGTGACCAGCGCTGAAGGCGCCGCGGTGCAACAGGGTGAAGGCGAGCTGTGGGTGAAGCGGCCGAACCTGTTCAATTGGCACATGACCTCACCCGATGAGAGCGTGCTGGTCTCCGATGGCCAAACCCTGTGGTTTTACAACCCGTTCGTCGAGCAGGTGACGGCGACCTGGTTGAAGAACGCCACCGGCAATACGCCGTTTATGCTGATCACCCGCAATAATGCCAGCGACTGGAAACAGTACAACGTGAAGCAAAAGGGCGATGATTTCGAATTAACGCCAAAATCCGCCAGCGGCAACCTGAAGCAATTCGCCATCAGCGTGACCAACAGCGGCACCATCCGCAGCTTCGCCGCGGTGGAACAGGATGGCCAACGTAGTTCTTATACGCTGAAAAGCCAGCAGAACGTTGCCGCCGATCCGGCCAAATTCAAATTTACCCCGCCGAAGGGGGTGACGCTGGACGACCAGCGCCAGTGAGGTGCAAGTGAGTAATAATCTGTCGCTCGATTTTTCCCAGAACGAGTTCCAGCCGTTGGCCGCGCGCATGCGGCCGACCACGCTGGCGCAGTATATCGGCCAGCAACACCTGCTGGCCGCCGGCAAGCCGCTGCCGCGCGCCATTGAGGCCGGGCAACTGCACTCGATGATTTTATGGGGGCCGCCGGGTACCGGGAAGACGACGTTGGCAGAGCTGATCGGCCGTTATGGCCAGGCGGATGTCGAACGGATCTCCGCCGTGACCTCCGGCATCAAGGAGATCCGCGAAGCGATCGAGCGGGCGCGGCAAAACCGCGACGCCGGCCGCCGCACCATCCTGTTCGTCGACGAAGTGCACCGCTTTAACAAAAGCCAGCAGGACGCTTTCCTGCCGCACATCGAAGACGGCACCATCACCTTTATCGGCGCCACCACCGAAAACCCGTCGTTCGAACTGAACTCGGCGCTGCTGTCCCGCGCCCGCGTTTATCTGCTTAAGGCACTGACCGCCGAAGATATCGGCCAGGTGCTGGATCAGGCGATGAGCGACAAGGCGCGCGGCTTTGGCGATCAGAACGTCGAGCTGCCCGCGGAAACGCGTCGCCTGCTGTCGGAGTTGGTGGGCGGCGATGCGCGCCGGGCGTTGAACAGCCTGGAAATGATGGCGGACATGGCGGAGATCGACGCCAAAGGCGTGCGGGTGCTGACGCCGCAGCTGCTGAAAGAGGTGTCGGGCGAGCGCAGCGCGCGCTTCGACAACAAGGGCGACCGTTATTACGACCTGATTTCCGCGCTGCATAAATCGGTGCGCGGTTCGGCGCCGGACGCCGCGCTGTATTGGTATGCGCGCATCATTACCGCCGGCGGCGATCCGCTCTATGTGGCGCGCCGTCTGTTGGCGATCGCCTCTGAAGACGTGGGCAACGCCGATCCGCGCGGCATGCAGGTGGCGATCGCTGCCTGGGATTGCTTCACCCGCGTGGGGCCGGCGGAGGGCGAGCGCGCCATCGCGCAGGCGATCGTCTATCTGGCCTGCGCGCCGAAGAGCAACGCGGTTTACACCGCGTTCAAGGCCGCCATGCGCGACGCCAGGGAGCAGGCCGATTATGACGTACCTGAGCACTTGCGCAACGCGCCGACCAAGCTGATGAAGGAGATGGGGCTGGGGGCGGAGTACCGTTACGCCCACGACGAACCCAACGCCTACGCCGCCGGCGAGAACTACTTCCCGCCCGAAATGGCTCATACGCGCTACTACCAACCGACCTCGCGCGGGCTGGAAGGGAAAATCGGCGAAAAGTTGGCATGGCTGGCTGAGCAGGATCAAAATAGCCCGACAAAACGCTACCGCTAGCGTGGCCGTTGCGGTAAGGTTAGCGGGTATCACTCTTCTTTTATGCGGCTATAAATCAGCCGCATAGAACAACAACACTTCTTTCAATAACAACAAGCACAGGATTAGCATGCTCGATCCCAATCTGCTGCGTAATGAGCTAGACGCAGTCGCCGTCAAACTGGCTCGCCGAGGCTTTAAACTCGATCTGGATCTGCTGCGTTCGCAGGAAGAACGCCGCAAAGTTCTGCAGGTAGAAACTGAAACGCTGCAAGCGGAACGCAACTCCCGATCGAAATCCATCGGCGCGGCCAAAGCGCGTGGGGAAGACATCGAGCCGCTGCGTCGCGAAGTGAACGAGCTGGGTGACAAGCTGGATGCCGCCAAGGCGGCGCTGGATGCGCTGCAGAGCGAGATCCGAGATTACGCTCTGACGCTGCCTAACCTGCCGGACGACGCGGTGCCGGATGGTAAAGACGACAGCGAAAACCTGGAAGTCACCCGCTGGGGCGAACCGCGCCAGTACGACTTCGCGGTGCGCGATCACGTCGATCTGGGCGAAATGGCCGGCGGGCTGGATTTTGCCGCCGCGGTTAAGCTGACCGGTTCGCGTTTCGTGGTGATGAAAGGGCAAATCGCCCGCATGCACCGCGCGCTGTCCCAGTTCATGCTGGATCTGCACACCGAGCAGCACGGCTACCTGGAGGCCTACGTGCCTTACCTGGTCAACCACGCCACGCTGTACGGTACCGGCCAGCTGCCGAAGTTCGGCGAAGATCTGTTCCATACCCGCCCGCTGGAAGAAGAAGCCGACAGCAGCAACTACGCGCTGATCCCAACGGCGGAAGTGCCGCTGACCAACCTGGTGCGCGACGAGATCGTGGAAGAGGAATCTCTGCCGCTGAAGATGACCGCACACACGCCATGCTTCCGTGCGGAAGCCGGTTCTTACGGCCGCGACACCCGTGGTTTGATCCGCATGCACCAGTTCGACAAGGTTGAAATGGTGCAGATCGTTCGTCCGGAAGATTCGATGGATGCCCTGGAAGAGCTGACCGGCCACGCGGAAAAAGTGCTGCAGCTGCTGAACCTGCCTTACCGCAAGGTGCTGCTGTGCACCGGCGACATGGGCTTCGGCGCGTGCAAGACTTACGATCTGGAAGTGTGGCTGCCGGCGCAGAACACCTACCGCGAGATCTCGTCCTGCTCCAACATGTGGGACTTCCAGGCGCGTCGCATGCAGGCGCGCTGCCGCAGCAAGGCCGACAAGAAACCGCGTCTGGTTCACACGCTGAACGGCTCCGGCCTGGCGGTCGGCCGTACGCTGGTGGCGGTGCTGGAAAACTACCAGCAGGCCGACGGCCGCATTCAGGTGCCTGAGGTACTGCGTCCTTACATGGGCGGCCTGGAATATATCGGCTGAACAGCCAATCACTAGAAAAAAGCGCCTGCGGGCGCTTTTTTTATGTCGGAAATTCAGTCTGTCGCCAGCGCGTAGGCTTGTTTAATGTAGTCCGCCAGGTGCTTGCTTTTCACTTCGGCGGGCGAGTGGAGCTTGATGTGCCGCCGATACTGGCCGTTGCCCTCGAGCAGGTGATAACGATCTTCCAGGCGGTAGCCCTGGCCGAACTCTACCGTGACGTGGCTGCGGTAGGCGAAAACGCCGCAGAAAAATTGAGTATGCGAGAACATGATGCCGCCGTATTTGACCGATTCGGTGATGCCACTGCCGCTCGCCGCAGCGACCCGGCGCACCTGTTGTACGATCTCCAGCAGCTCGCCGTGCGTGCTGCCGATGTCCGCCAGCAAGGCCTCGACCGCCGCATTATTTGCCTGACTCATCTCGCTTCTCCGTCGTTAAATCCGCTCTGCGCTGAGCATAGCGCTTTTTCAGCCGCTTAGCCGGAAACAAATCGTGCGCTGGAATGATAAGAGGCAATTGACTTTTTTATCGCCAGTGGCATGATGCGCGCACTCTCATTGCGCGTTCGGTCACAATTTCACTATGTCCGCTTACTCCCGCCCGGTGCTCTTATTGCTCTGCGGCCTCTTGCTGCTCACGGTATCCATTGCCGTTTTGAATACGTTAGTGCCGCTTTGGTTAACCCATGCTCAGCTGTCGACCTGGCAAGTGGGTATGGTCAGCTCCTCTTATTTCAGCGGCAACCTGTTGGGCACGTTGGTAGCGGGCAAACTGATCCAGCGCGTTGGCTTCACCCGCAGCTACCATCTCTCCTGTTTGCTGTTCGCCGCCGCGACCGCCGGCATGGTGCTGTCGATCGATTTCTGGAGCTGGCTGGGCTGGCGCTTCTTCGCCGGCGTCGGTTGCGCCTGGATCTGGGTGATTGTGGAAAGCGCGCTGCTGCGCAGCGGTAATCTCAGCAACCGCGGCCAACTGCTGGCGGCCTATATGATTGTCTATTACCTCGGTACGGTGACCGGCCAATTGCTGTTGAGCATGACCTCGACCGAATTGCTGCACGTGGTGCCGTGGGTGACCGCCATCGTAATCAGCGCCATGCTGCCGATGCTGTTCGCGCGGGTCAACCGCCATGAAGACGAGCCGCAGCAGGCGGCGGTGTGGTCGATGCTGAGACGCCGCAGCGCGCGCCTCGGCATCAATGGCTGCATCATCTCCGGCATCGTGCTCGGTTCGCTGTACGGCCTGATGCCGCTGTACCTCTCTCATCAGGGCATGAGCGACGCCAACGTCGGCTACTGGATGGCGCTGCTGGTCAGCTCCGGCATCGTCGGCCAATGGCCGGTCGGGCGTCTGGCCGATCGTTACGGGCGTCTGCTGGTGCTGCGCATTCAGGTGTTCGTGGTGATTCTGGCCAGCGTGGCGATGCTTGGCAACTACGCCATGGCGCCTTCGCTGTTCATCCTCGGCTGCGCCGGCTTTACCCTGTATCCGGTGGCGATGTCCTGGGCCTGCGAGAAGGCAATGCCGCACGAACTGGTGGCGATGAACCAGGCGCTGCTGATGAGTTACACAATCGGCAGCCTGCTGGGCCCGTCGATGACGGCGCTGCTGATGCAAAACTACTCCGATCGCGTGCTGTTCGTGATGATCGCCGCCGTGGCGCTGGTTTACCTGCTGATGCTGCTGAAGAAGCAGAAACCGGATCACCATCACACGCCGTTCGCCGCCGCCTAAGCATAAAAAAACCGGCTATGAGCCGGTTTTTCTTTGGCGCTGCGCCAATCAGTAAATCACTTTGTGGCCGTAGCTTTCCAGGATGCCTTTGACGCGATCCATGGTCTTGGCCTTCGGCGGATGAACGCCGTCCAGCTTGTACTCTTCCCCCATCGCCACCCATTTGTGCTTGCCCAGTTCGTGGTAGGGCAGCAGCTCGATTTTCTCGATGTTGCTCATGTCTTTGGTAAACTCGCCCAACAGATGTGCCGACTTATCGTCGTCTGACCAACCCGGCACCACCACGTAGCGGATCCAGGTGCGCTGGTTGCGTTTCGCCAGGTAGCGGGCGAATTCCAGCGTGCGGTGGTTGGAAACGCCGACCAGATTCTGATGGATCTCGTCGTTCATCTGTTTCAGATCCAGCATCACCAGATCGGTGGTGTCCAGCAGCTCGTCGATCACCGGATCGTAGCGGCGCACGAAGCCGTTGGTATCCAGGCAGGTATTGATGCCTTCGGCATGGCAGGCACGGAACCAGTCGCGCACGAATTCAGCCTGCAGGATCGCCTCGCCGCCGGACGCGGTCACGCCGCCGCCAGAGGCATTCATGAAGTGGCGGTAGGCCACCGCGTCTTTCATCAGCTCTTCGACGGTCACTTCTTTGCCGCCGTGGGTATCCCAGGTGTCGCGGTTATGGCAATAGAGGCAGCGCATCAGGCAGCCCTGGAAGAAGACGATAAAGCGGATCCCTGGCCCGTCGACGGTGCCGCAGGATTCGAAGGAGTGGATGCGACCAGTTACTGACATTGCGGGGTTTTCTCCAATATTGACTGTCAAACGCAGTCTAAAAATAGGCGCGTGGCCGCCGGCCAGGTATCTGCGATGCAGTGGCGGGGTGAGCCCGCCACCGGGGGTAATGATGCCTGTCGGCCGGTCAGTTGCCGGATAACTGTTTTGCCGGCTATCCATTCAGTATAGATGTCCGGCAAAACAGACTCGTACAGAGTCAGGGGAGAGCGGTGGGAGAAAAGGGCCGGCAGAACCGGCCCTGACGTTGCTACCGGGCGGTTTCCCGCCCGGCTGGCGCATTACATCGTTTGAGTGAAGGTACGAGTAATGACGTCCTGCTGTTGCTCTTTGGTCAGCGAGTTGAAGCGCACGGCGTAACCGGAGACGCGGATGGTCAGCTGAGGGTATTTCTCAGGGTTTTCCATCGCGTCCAGCAGCATTTCGCGGTTCATTACGTTGACGTTCAGGTGCTGGCCGCCTTCGATGGAGGCTTCATGGTGGAAGTAACCATCCATCAGGCCCGCCAGGTTGGCTTTACGCACGTCGTCGTCTTTACCCAGCGCGTTAGGCACGATGGAGAAGGTGTAGGAGATCCCGTCTTTCGCGTAGGCAAACGGCAGTTTGGCTACCGAGGTCAGGGAGGCTACTGCGCCTTTCTGGTCGCGGCCGTGCATCGGGTTGGCACCTGGGCCGAATGGTGCACCGGCGCGGCGGCCATCCGGAGTGTTACCGGTTTTCTTACCGTACACCACGTTGGAGGTGATGGTCAGTACGGACTGGGTCGGTACCGCGTTGCGGTAGGTGCGCAGTTTCTGAATTTTCTTCATGAAACGCTCAACCAGGTCGCAGGCGATGTCATCGACGCGGGCGTCGTTGTTACCGAACTGCGGATACTCGCCTTCCACTTTGAAGTCGATAGCCAGGCCGTCTTCGTCGCGAATGGTGGTGACTTTCGCGTACTTGATGGCAGACAGGGAGTCGGCCGCCACGGACAGACCGGCGATGCCGCAAGCCATGGTGCGATAAACGTCACGGTCATGCAGCGCCATCAGCGCAGCTTCGTAGCTGTACTTGTCGTGCATGTAGTGAATGATGTTCAGCGCGGTCACGTACTGCTTGGCCAGCCAATCCATAAAGTGGTCCATGCGGGCCATGACTTTGTCATAGTCCAGCACTTCGTCCATCATCGGCGCTTCTTTCGGGCCGACCTGCATTTTCAGTTTTTCGTCAACGCCGCCGTTGATGGCGTACAGCATGGTTTTCGCCAGGTTGGCGCGGGCGCCGAAGAACTGCATTTGCTTACCGACGATCATCGGGCTGACGCAACAGGCGATGGCGTAGTCATCGTTGTTGAAGTCAGGACGCATCAGGTCGTCGTTTTCGTACTGTACGGAAGAGGTGTCGATGGACACTTTCGCCGCGAATTTCTTGAAGTTCAGCGGCAGCTTCTCAGACCACAGGATGGTCATGTTCGGCTCCGGAGACGGCCCCATGGTGTACAGGGTGTTCAGGAAGCGGAAGCTGTTTTTGGTGACCAGGGTACGGCCGTCGACGCCCATACCGGCCAGGGACTCAGTCGCCCAGATTGGGTCGCCGGAGAACAGTTCATCGTACTCAGGGGTACGCAGGAAGCGCACCATACGCAGTTTCATCACCAGGTGGTCGATCAGTTCCTGCGCTTGCTCTTCGGTCAGTTTGCCCGCCTTGATGTCGCGCTCGATGAACACGTCGAGGAAGGTGGACACGCGGCCGAAGGACATGGCGGCGCCGTTCTGGGATTTCACCGCGGCCAGGTAGCCGAAGTAGGTCCACTGCACCGCTTCTTGCGCGCTGGTGGCTGGGCCGGAGATGTCGTAACCGTATTTGGCGGCCATCTCTTTGATCTGAGCCAGAGCGCGATGCTGTTCAGCGATCTCTTCACGCAGCTGGATGGTCATTTCCAGATCTTCGCCGTTTTCCAGTTTTTCCTGCAGCGATTTGAACTGGTTCAGCTTGTCGGCCATCAGGAAGTCGATGCCGTACAGCGCCACGCGGCGGTAGTCGCCGATGATGCGGCCACGGCCGTAAGCGTCCGGCAGACCGGTCAGCACGCCGGATTTACGGCAGTTCAGGATGTCTTTGGTGTAAACGTCGAATACGCCCTGGTTGTGGGTTTTACGGTATTCGGTGAACACTTTTTTCAGCTGCGGATCCAGTTCGCGGCCGTACACTTTGCACGAACCTTCGACCATTTTGATGCCGCCGAACGGGATCAGCGCGCGTTTCAGAGGGGCGTCGGTCTGCAGACCCACGATGGTTTCCAGCTCTTTGGCGATGTAACCCGCGTCGTGAGAAACGATGGTTGAAGCAACGTTGGTGTCGAAATCAACCGGCGCATGAGTGCGGTTTTCCAGTTTGATCCCTTCCATAACCTTGTCCCACAAGGTGGTGGTGGCTTGAGTCGCGCCAGCCAGGAAGGATTCGTCACCCTCATAAGGCGTGTAGTTTTTCTGGATGAAGTCACGAACGTTGACTTCATTCTGCCAGTCACCCTTGCTGAAACCTTCCCAAGCGTTGGCTAATTTCTCGTTAAGTTCGGTCATTGTACACCTACCTTTGATTGTGGATTTCTAACTCTGCGCGCGGTTACTCACAGCTTAGTGCTGCTCGCGGCCCCCGCGCAGATAAATTACCCAGTAAGTCAACCCAACCAGCAGACCACCGCCGATGATGTTACCGAGGGTGACCGGAATCAGGTTGTCGATGATGAAGTTGCTTACTGTCAGATGAGCGAATTGCTCAGGTACCGCCCCTACGGCTTGCCAGAATTCCGGCGTGGCGAAGTGTTTGACCACGATGCCCATAGGGATCATAAACATGTTGGCGATGCTGTGCTCGAAGCCGCTGGCGACAAACATCCCGACCGGCAGCACCATGGCGAGCATCTTGTCGGTCAGGGTACGGCCGGAGTAGCTCATCCAGACCGCCAGGCAGACCATCAGGTTGGCCAGAATGCCGAGGCAGACGGCTTCGATGAAGGTGTGATGCAGCTTGTGGTCTGCGGTTTGCAGGACATTCAGGCCCCACTGGCCGTTGGCGACCATATACTCGCCGGAGAACCAGATCAGCGCCACGAAGAACAGCGCGCCGACCAGGTTGCCGAGATAAACGTTCAGCCAGTTGGCGCCCAGCTGGCCCCAGCTGATGCGGCCGCTGGCCTTGGCGATGACGATAAGCACGGTAGAGGTGAACAGGTCGGCGCCCGACACCACCACCAGCATTAACCCGAGAGAGAAGCAGATGCCGCCGACCAGTTTCGCCAGCCCGAAAGGCACGCCGGCGGTGCCGGTGGTCGCCGTGATGTAGAAGACGAAGGCGATGGAAATGAAGACACCGGCGGTGATCGCCAAATAAAACGTTTTCAGCGGATGTTTGGTGGCTTTATACACGCCGGCATCTTCAGCGATTTTCGCCGTTGCCGCAGGTAAAATCAGATCGAAGGGGCTGTCAGTTTTCAAACTAACTCTCGCTCTTAAGGGTTAAAACAACGCAATGAGATACTAGCAAAGCAGTATAGGGGAAAATTTGATTTGGATCATAAGGCGGGGAAGTAGAGCGGTAAAATGGCGTGTTTTTTGTGTGGTTTTTATGGTTAATT
Source organism: Serratia sp. CY81684 (assembly GCF_052166595.1). Lineage (NCBI taxonomy): Bacteria > Pseudomonadati > Pseudomonadota > Gammaproteobacteria > Enterobacterales > Yersiniaceae > Serratia > Serratia sp. CY81684. The sequence continues at coordinate 854,223 of NZ_JBJNOO010000001.1, forward strand.
TATTGATTTTTAATCAAAAACAATTTTTTAATGTTTGCAAATTTTTTTGAATCCACCGAGTGGTCGGCGTGGAGTAAAGTTAAATTTTTAGGCGTTTTGTCGCCGCGCGGCGTTGAAAGTTTAATTATCGGTTAATTATTATTTCACCGTCCGGCAACAATTGACGGTTTATTTATTTTTATGGTCGTTTAACCACCTATTTCCCGGCGAAAAAATAAAACCGAATGCGTTGAAATAAACCGCAAAATTGAAAACGCCGCAACGGAGTGCGGCGTTTGGCAACAGGGGTACTCCCAAAGTGTCAGTATCCCCTGATGATGCTTAGGCCTTGGCCCAGTGGCGGCGTTTGGCCGCCTGCAGCTTCTCGTAAGCCGCCAGCAGCGCCTGATGGGCCGGCAGCGCCTTCAGATCGGCATCGACGGCGAACAGCCCGTTGAAGCGCTCTTCACCGCTGATGGCGGCGGAGGCGGCGTCGACCGCTTCCTGGCCGTACATCTTCACGAACGCGGTATAGTACTGCGCCGCTTCGCGTTCAGGCTCCTGCGCCAGCAGCAGCAGTGTTTGCAGGCAGCGGTAGTAGTTGCTGCGCGCCGGGCTCAGCACCGAGGCGTTGAAGTCCTGCGTCCATTCGGTCCAGATCAGCGCCTGATCCAGATCGCCGCCCGCCAGCGCCAGCATCGATTTCAGCTCGCCCACGCGCAGGGTATACCAGGCGTTGTCTTTGCCGCTGGCAATGCCCAGCAGTTCGCGTACGCGGGTGAAATCGTCCAGCCCTTCGTCGTCCAACTGCTCGATCAGCGCCAGGTATTCTTCCGGCTCCCACTCGCTGCCCGGCAGCGCCAGCAGCGTATCGCGCAGGTGCGCGCCCATGCTGTTGTTAGCCAGCAGCAGGTCTTCCGCCGGGTAGATATCGGACATGCCCGGCACGATGATGCGGCAAGCGTAGACGCCCAGGTGCTCGTAGTCGGCGATGTACACTTCCGCGTCTTCCTTGTCGAAGATGCTCATCAGGGTGGTGAACTCTTCCTGCGTGCTGCCGCTGAAGTTCCAGTCAACGAACGGATAGTCCGCGTCCTGCTTGAACAGATCCCAGGAGATCAGGCCGCTGGAGTCGATGAAGTGCGTTTCCAGGTTGGTGTGTTCCGCCACTTCTTCGTCATCGAAGGTCGGCGCGGTGAACACGTCGAGATCTTTCAGGCTGCGGCCCTGCAGCAGTTCGGTTACCGTGCGCTCCAGCGCCACGCCGAAGTCCGGATGCGCGCCGAATGAAGCGAAACAGGTGCCGTTGGTCGGGTTGAACAGCACCACGCAGATCACCGGGTAGTTGCCGCCCAGCGAGGCGTCATAGGAGAGGATCGGGAAACCTTCCTCTTCCAGCTTGGCGATAGCTTCCACCACGCCCGGGTAGCGGTTCAGCACCTCGTCCGGGATCGCCGGCAGGCTGATGGATTCGGCGATGATGCGGTTTTTCACATAGCGCTCGAACACTTCCGACAGGCCCTGCACGCGCGCTTCGTTGGCGGTGTTGCCGGCGGACATGCCGTTGGAAACATACAGGTTGCCGATGATATTCATCGGGATGTACACGGTTTGCTGGTCGGACTGACGGGTAAACGGCAGTGCACACACGCCGCGATCGGCGTTGCCGGACTGCAGATCGACCAGATCGCTGGCGCTCAGCTCTTGCTGCGGATCGTAGAAGGCGTGCAGACGTTCGTCGAGGATGCCGGCCGGCAGCGCGTCGTCTTCAGGGATCGGGAACCATTTCTCATTCGGATAGTGCACGAAGTCGCCTTCGGCGATCTGCTTGCCCAGATAGAAATCGGCGAAGAAGTAGTTGGTGGACAGGCGCTCGAAATATTCACCCAGCGCGGAGGCCAGCGCGGCTTTTTTGCTGGCGCCTTTGCCGTTGGTGAAGCACAGCGGGCAATCGCGATCGCGGATGTGCACCGACCACACGTGCGGCACCGGGTTCAGCCAGGAGGCTTCTTCGATGTTGAAACCGAGATCGCTCAGTTTCTGCTGGAAACGGGAGATGGAGTCTTCCAGGGCGGCGTCTTTACCGGGGATAAAAGTTTGCGTCATTGTCTTCACTTTTTGCGCGTACTAAAAACGCGCAATGATACGGGGTTTTACGCTGGAGCTCCACGTATTCCTAAAGCGGTGGCAAAGTCACAGTTTTTTTAAGGATAAAGGCCATAATTCAGCAAGTTATCTGTCACGGAGAAATCTAATGAAATCAGTGAAACTCAGCGCGTTAACCCTCTTGTTGACCGGCGTCAGCGCCTCGGCGCTGGCGCTGCCCAACATCACCCTGCTGGCGACCGGCGGCACTATCGCCGGCGGCGGCGATTCGGCGACGAAATCCAACTATACCGCGGGCAAACTGGGCGTCGAGGCGTTGGTCGAGGCGGTGCCGGCGCTGAAAGATATCGCCAACGTGCAGGGGGAACAGGTGGTGAACATCGGCTCGCAGGACATGAACGATCAGGTCTGGCTGACGCTGGCGAAGAAAATCGACGCCGACTGCGGCAAAACCGACGGCTTCGTCATCACCCACGGCACCGATACGCTGGAAGAGACGGCCTATTTCCTTGATTTGACGGTGAAATGCGACAAGCCGGTGGTGTTGGTGGGGGCGATGCGGCCGGCGACGGCGATGAGCGCCGACGGCCCGTTCAACCTGTATAACGCGGTGGTGACGGCGGCGGATCCGCAATCGGCCAACCGCGGGGTGCTGGTGGCGATGAACGACACTGTGCTGGACGCGCGTGACGTCACCAAGACCAATACCACCGCCGTGCAGACCTTCCAGTCGCCAAACTACGGCCCGCTGGGGTATATCCACAACGGCAAGATCGATTACCAGCGCTCGCCGCAGCGTAAGCATACCCGGGAGACGCCGTTCGACGTCAGCAAGCTGAACGAGCTGCCGAAGGTCGGCATCGTCTACAACTACGCCAACGCCTCCGATGCGCCGGCCAAGGCGCTGATCGCCGAAGGCTATCAGGGCATCGTCAGCGCCGGGGTCGGCAACGGCAACCTGTATAAAACCGTGTTCGACACCCTGGCGACGGCGGCGCACAACGGCGTGGCGGTGGTGCGTTCTTCGCGCGTGCCGACCGGCGCCACCACCGAGGATGCGGAAGTGGACGACGCCAAGTACGGCTTCGTGGCCGCCGGCACGCTGAATCCGCAAAAGGCGCGCATTCTGCTGCAGCTGGCGCTGACGCAAACCAAAGACGCGAAGCAGATCCAGCAGATGTTTAATCAGTACTGATCGTTTCCTCTCCTGCGGGGGCCATCCGGGCTCCCGCAGCCATCTTGGCTGAATACAGCATAAAACACCGCGTTAACCCGCTGAATTTCCCCATGTCACAGGGTTTTATCGTCCAAACAATCGCGACGGCCGCAGAGCCTGTCATCACCCGGCACGGCCGTTTGCCGCCGACGGGCGAATAAGCGTTGCAGCCATGGGGCGTGAGTGATAAAACCGATGGGTTGGTTAACGCGAGCGTTAACTTCGGGCGTCTTTTCGACAGGTCGCTTTTCTGCGGCGAACAGTGAATGTGGTGAGGGGAAATGACTCAGGTTTATAATTTTAGCTCTGGCCCGGCGATGCTGCCGGTGGAAGTGTTGCGTCGTGCGGAACAGGAACTGTGCAACTGGCACGGCCTGGGAACGTCTGTGATGGAGATCAGTCACCGCAGCAAAGAATTCATCGCCGTTGCCGAGCAGGCGGAACAGGATCTGCGCGATCTGCTGAAAGTCCCCTCCAACTATAAAGTGCTGTTTTGCCACGGCGGCGCCCGCGCGCAGTTCGCCGCGCTGCCGCTGAACCTGCTGGGCGACAAGGCCACCGCCGACTATATCGACGGCGGCTATTGGGCGCACAGTGCCATCAAGGAAGCGGAAAAGTATTGCGCCCCGAACGTCATAGACGTGAAAACCCGCATCGACGGCCTGAGCGGCATCACGCCGATGAAAGAGTGGCAACTGAGCAACGACGCGGCTTACGTGCACTATTGCCCGAATGAGACCATCGACGGCGTGGCCATCGATGAAACGCCGGACTTCGGCGACAAAGTGGTGATCGGCGATTACTCCTCGACTATCCTGTCCCGCCCGCTCGACGTCAGCCGTTTCGGCGTGATTTACGCCGGCGCGCAGAAAAATATCGGCCCTGCCGGCCTGACGCTGGTGATCGTGCGCGACGATCTGCTGGGCAAGGCGCGCAAAGAAGTGCCGTCTATCCTTGACTACACCGTGCTGGCCGAGAACGGCTCGATGTTCAATACCCCGCCGACCTTCGCCTGGTACTTGTCCGGGCTGGTGTTCAAATGGCTGAAAGAGCAGGGCGGCCTGGTGGAGATGCAAAAACGCAATCAGGCCAAGGCCGAGCTGCTGTACGCGACCATCGATAAATCTGACTTCTACCGCAGCCAGGTGGCGATCGCCAACCGTTCCTGGATGAACGTGCCGTTCCAGCTGGCCGATGCGGCGCTGGACAAGGTGTTCCTCAGCGAAGCCGAGGCTATCGGCCTGCAGGCGCTGAAAGGCCACCGGGTAGTTGGCGGCATGCGCGCTTCTATTTACAATGCCATGCCGCTGGCCGGCGTGCAGGCGCTGACCGACTTCATGGCCGACTTCGAACGTCGTCACGGTTGATTCCGGCAGCCCGCCAGGCGCGGGCGGCCTCAGGCTGTTGTCCTTTTGCATTAAAGCGGCTCCGGCATTATTCCGGAGCCGTTTCGTTTATCAGAATTGGAGAGTTTTGTTCACATGGTGGATTCCCTGACGTTACAACCGGTCGCCCTGGTCAATGGCACCGTCAACTTACCCGGCTCGAAGAGCGTTTCTAACCGCGCTCTGCTGCTGGCGGCGCTGGCGGAGGGAACGACCCGGCTGACCAACCTGCTGGACAGCGACGACGTGCGTCATATGCTGAATGCGCTGCAGGCGTTGGGTGTGAACTACCGGCTTTCCGCCGACCGCACCGTGTGTGAAGTGACCGGCGTGGCCGGGCCGTTGGTGGCCAACCAACCGCTGGAACTGTTCCTCGGCAATGCCGGCACCGCGATGCGTCCACTGGCGGCGGCGCTGTGCCTTGGTGAAGGCGACGTGGTGCTGACCGGGGAACCCCGCATGAAAGAACGCCCGATCGGCCATCTGGTGGACGCGTTGCGCCAGGGCGGGGCGCAGATTGATTACCTCGAACAGACCGATTACCCGCCAATTCGCCTGCGCGGCGGTTTCCAGGGCGGCGACGTCACCGTCGACGGCAGCGTCTCCAGCCAGTTCCTGACCGCGTTGCTGATGACCGCGCCCCTGGCGCCGCAGGATACGCAGATCCACATCAAGGGCGAGCTGGTTTCCAAGCCGTACATCGACATCACGCTGCATCTGATGCGCACCTTCGGCGTATCGGTGAGCCACGACAACTACCGGGTATTCCATATCCAGGGGCGCCAGACGTATATCGCGCCGGGCGATTACCTGGTTGAGGGCGACGCTTCTTCCGCCTCTTACTTCCTGGCGGCGGCGGCGATCAAGGGCGGCACCGTGCGCGTGACCGGCATCGGTCGCAAAAGCGTGCAGGGCGACACCAAGTTTGCCGACGTGCTGGAGAAAATGGGCGCGCGCATCACCTGGGGCGACGATTTCATCGAGTGCAGCCGCGGTGAACTGCGCGGCATCGACATGGACATGAACCACATTCCCGACGCGGCGATGACCATCGCCACCGCAGCGCTGTTCGCCGAGGGGCCGACCACCATCCGCAATATCTACAACTGGCGGGTGAAGGAGACCGACCGTCTGGCGGCGATGGCCACCGAGCTGCGTAAAGTGGGGGCGGAAGTGGACGAAGGCGAAGACTACATTCACGTCGTGCCGCCGGCCAAACTGCAGTTCGCCGAGATCGGCACCTACAACGATCACCGCATGGCAATGTGCTTCTCGCTGGTGGCGCTGTCGGATACGCCGGTCACCATTCTCGATCCGAAATGCACCGCGAAGACCTTCCCGGATTATTTCGAACAGCTGGCGCGCATCAGCCAGCCGGCGTAACCCGTCAAATCGTTTATTTTAAGGCCCCTTTGCGGGCCTTTATCGTTTTTAACCTTTGGCGACCGGCGTTTCTTCTATACTTTTTCGCGGTTATGCGCTTATTTTCAACAACCGGATAGTTCCAGGGTAACAGATCGCCGTAGGGCAGCGTATAATACGCCACCGTATTTGCCCCTGATTGGGCAGGTGACAGAGCTCACGGGCTTCGAGTCGAAGCACGCCGTGTCTCTGTGAGGTTTTCTACCTGAAGGAGAGAGAAATGACGGCTACAGCCCCGGTGATAACCGTTGATGGACCAAGTGGCGCGGGCAAAGGCACGCTGTGTAAAGCGTTGGCCGAGTCCCTTGGTTGGCGTTTGCTGGACTCCGGCGCGATCTATCGCGTGCTGGCGCTGGCGGCGTTGCATCATCAGGTGGATATCACTTCTGAGGAAGCGCTGGTTCCGCTGGCCGCACATCTCGATGTTCGCTTCGTTGCCCAGGACGGCAAGCTGCAGGTGATTTTGGAAGGTGAGGACGTCAGTAATGAGATCCGCACCGAAACCGTCGGCAACACCGCGTCGCAAGCGGCTGCGTTTCCGCGCGTGCGCGAGGCGTTGCTGCGCCGCCAGCGCGCATTCCGCGAGGCGCCCGGCCTGATTGCCGATGGCCGCGACATGGGCACGGTGGTGTTCCCTGACGCGCCGGTCAAGATTTTCCTCGACGCCAGCTCGGAGGAGCGCGCGCACCGCCGCATGCTGCAGTTGCAGGAGAAAGGCTTTAATGTTAACTTTGAACGTCTTTTAGCCGAGATAAAGGAACGGGACGACCGTGACCGTAATCGGCCTATCGCGCCTCTGGTGCCCGCTTCTGACGCCCTCGTGCTGGATTCTACCAGCATGTCGATCGAAGAAGTGATCCGGCAGGCGTTGACGTATGCACAGAAAGTGTTGGCGTTGCCGCAGCAATAAGCGCGGCGGCGCTATTGGCTTTTTGTCATATTTGTCATAGCGGTATCGCAATATATCGGGTAAAATTTTACCCCTGTAACCTTAAACCCTGTCGGCATGGAGCCAATGGCGGGGTATGTGAAACAACCCCATTCGGCGGGACGCTAAATGGACGTTAAACTAAAGAACCCTGAAGATTAACAACATGACTGAATCTTTCGCTCAACTCTTTGAAGAATCCTTAAAAGAAATCGAAACCCGCCCGGGTTCCATCGTTCGTGGCGTCGTTGTTGCTATCGACAAAGATATCGTACTGGTTGACGCCGGTCTGAAATCTGAGTCTGCCATCCCGGCTGAGCAATTCAAAAACGCCCAGGGCGAGCTGGAAATCCAGGTTGGTGACGAAGTTGACGTTGCTCTGGATGCTGTTGAAGACGGCTTCGGTGAAACCCTGCTGTCCCGTGAGAAAGCTAAGCGTCACGAAGCTTGGATCACGCTGGAAAAAGCCTACGAAGAAGCTGAGACTGTAACCGGTGTTATCAACGGCAAAGTGAAGGGTGGCTTCACCGTCGAGCTGAACGGCATCCGCGCGTTCCTGCCAGGTTCCCTGGTTGACGTGCGTCCGGTACGTGACACTCTGCACCTGGAAGGCAAAGAGCTTGAGTTCAAAGTCATCAAGCTGGATCAGAAGCGCAACAACGTTGTCGTTTCTCGCCGTGCGGTTATCGAATCCGAGAACAGCGCTGAGCGCGATCAACTGCTGGAAAACCTGCAGGAAGGCATGGAAGTTAAAGGTATCGTTAAGAACCTCACTGACTACGGTGCATTCGTTGATCTGGGCGGCGTAGACGGCCTGCTGCACATCACTGACATGGCTTGGAAACGCGTTAAGCACCCAAGCGAAATCGTCAATGTTGGCGATGAAATCACTGTTAAAGTGCTGAAGTTCGACCGCGAGCGTACTCGTGTATCCCTGGGCCTGAAACAGCTGGGCGAAGATCCATGGGTTGCTATCGCGAAACGTTACCCAGAAGGCACCAAGCTGACTGGCCGTGTAACCAACCTGACTGATTACGGCTGCTTCGTAGAAATCGAAGAAGGCGTTGAAGGTTTGGTACACGTTTCTGAAATGGATTGGACCAACAAAAACATCCATCCGTCCAAAGTTGTTAACGTGGGCGACGTAGTGGAAGTGATGGTTCTGGACATCGATGAAGAACGTCGTCGTATCTCCCTGGGCCTGAAGCAGTGCAAATCCAACCCATGGCAGCAGTTCGCAGAAACCCACAACAAGGGCGACCGCGTTGAAGGTAAAATCAAGTCTATCACTGACTTCGGTATCTTCATCGGCCTGGACGGCGGCATCGACGGCCTGGTTCACCTGTCTGACATCTCCTGGAACGTTGCAGGCGAAGAAGCAGTACGTGAATACAAGAAAGGCGACGAAATCGCTGCGGTTGTTCTGCAAGTTGACGCAGAGCGCGAGCGTATCTCCCTGGGCGTGAAGCAACTGGCTGAAGACCCGTTCAATAACTACCTGTCTATGAACAAGAAAGGTGCTATTGTTACTGGTAAAGTCACTGCAGTTGACGCCAAAGGTGCTACAGTTGAATTGGCAGGCGGCGTAGAAGGTTACCTGCGTGCATCTGAAGCCTCTCGCGACCGCATTGAAGATGCAACTCTGGTTCTGAACGTAGGTGACGAAGTTGAAGCTAAATTCACCGGCGTTGACCGTAAGAACCGCGTTGTAAGCCTGTCCGTACGTGCTAAGGACGAAGCTGACGAGAAAGACGCCATCGCAACTGTTAACAACAAACAGGAAGAAGGCAACTTCTCTAACGCAATGGCTGAAGCTTTCAAAGCGGCTAAAGGCGAGTAATGACGGGGGGCGGTCGCTGACCGCCCCAATACGGTAGTTTAGCTGCAAAGCTTGGAGGTACTATGACCAAGTCTGAACTTATTGAAAGACTTGCTGGCCAGCAATCTCATATTCCGGCGAAGGCCGTTGAGGATGCAGTGAAAGAGATGCTTGAGCACATGGCCGCTACGCTGGCCGAGGGCGAACGCATTGAGATCCGCGGATTCGGCAGTTTTTCTCTTCACTACCGTGCCCCGCGTGTAGGCCGCAACCCGAAAACCGGTGACAAAGTTGAGCTGGACGGCAAGTACGTTCCTCACTTCAAACCAGGCAAAGAGTTGCGTGACCGCGCCAATATCTATGGCTAGTCGCTGACTGATCATAGCGTTGTTGCTTGAAAAGAATATAAAACGGTGCCTGTAAGGCGCCGTTTTTTTTCGCCTGCAATTCTCCGCGATATGCTCGCGAGTTGCGTACTGCGCCGCATTGACGATGTGGCTCCTGCATAGATCTCTCTTATCCTGCCATGTTCAGCGCATCTTCGTTAAAGCCCGCTGGCGGCGACGTGTCGCCTGAATGATCCTGCTTGCTTGCCGTGACGCGTTTTTGCTCATGGCGGAGCCGATGGGAGAAAAGCGATCAAAATTTCGCTGGATCTGGCGATATTCGCCGTTATCTGCGGCATCCTGCCGCTGCTGATTTTACCGCAGTTGCCAGAACTATGGCTGCTGTGGCCGATGCTGTTTGTCGGCTGCTTGCTGTTGCGTGCGCGTTGGCCGTTCTGCCGCTATTTGGCCTGCCTGGGATTGGGATTCATATGGGCGGTTTTCAACGCCGGAAGTCTGCTTGGGCAAATGGAGCGCTTAACTCGCATGCCGGAAGTGACGGCGGTGGTGCTGGTGAGCAGTGTCGCGCTGGAGCCCGCCGCCAGTAAACAGACGCTGATGCGCATCGAGCGGGTCGACGGTCATTGGTTGGCGCCTGCGCTGGCGTTTACCACGACGTGGGCTCCCGAACGGCAGCGGCTGTGCGCCGGGCAGCGTTGGCAATTGAAACTGCGCCTGCGGCCGGTACATGGCAAGCTCAATGAAGGCGGATTTGACAGCCAACGTTGGGCGATCGCCCAGCGCCAGCCGTTGACGGGGCGGGTCAGGCAGGCTCGTTTGCTGGATGGCGATTGCGGGCTGCGCCAGCGCATCATCAGCCATGCGGAAACCAACATCGGTGAATTGCGTTACAAGGCGGTATTGCTGGCGCTGGCGTTTGGGGAACGAACCGCGCTGGAGCAGGCTTTGCGCACGCTGATGCTGAAAACCGGCATCGCTCACCTGATGGCCATTTCAGGGTTGCATGTGGCGATGGTCGCCATTTTGTTCTGGGCCGCGTTGCGAGCGCTGCAGTTTTTTCTGCCCGCCCATTTGGTTGGCTATCGCTTTCCATTGGTCGCAGGCTGGGTGGCGACGCTGATCTATGTTTGGTTGGTGGGCGCCCAACCGCCGGCGGTGCGTACCGCGTTGGCGATGACGCTGTGGATGCTGCTGCGCTTGCGCGGCGTTCATTGTTCTTCCTGGCAAGTGTGGCTGTGGTGTATCGGGCTGATTTTGCTGTGCGATCCGCTGGCGGTTTTGTCAGACAGTTTTTGGCTGTCGGTGCTGGCGGTGGGGTGTTTGATTTTTTGGTTTGAATGGGCACCGCTCAGCGAGCGATTTCGCTCGGCCTGGTATTGGGCGCCGGTACGCTGGCTGCATATTCAGCTGGGCATGACGTTGTTGCTGGTGCCGATGCAGGTCGCGCTGTTTTTAGGTCTGACGCTGACCTCGCTGCCTGCCAATCTTTGGGCTGTGCCCATCGTCTCATTGGTGACGGTGCCGTTGATTTTGCTGGCGGTGATCGGCGGCGTCTTCCCCTCGCTAAGTTACGGGCTTTGGTGGTTGGCTGATTTCACGTTGAGAGGGGTGTTTGTGCCGCTGCATTATCTGCAACGCGGTTGGGTGGATTTGGGGGCCGCCTCGCTGCTGGCCAGCATAGCGGGATGGCTTATCGTTATCTGCTGGCGCTTTCATTGGTGGTGGCGCTATGCGCCGGGGCTGGCGGCGGTGGCGATATGCTGCGTGTTGTGGCGTGGCAAAGCGCCGGACTATCGCTGGCGCGTCGATATGCTTGATGTCGGGCACGGGTTGGCGGTGGTTATCGAGCAAAACGGCAAGGGGATACTGTACGATACCGGCGATCGTTGGCCCACGGGCAGCGCCGCCGAACGGCATATCTTACCGATGTTGAACTGGCGGAATATTGAACTGGAGCAGATCATTATCAGCCATATTCACCTCGATCATATCGGCGGGCTGCCGGTGATGCGGCGGGCGTTTCCGCAGGCGACGGTGCGCAGCCCGATACGCGGGGAAGGGCACTTGCCCTGCATCGCCGGGGAGCGTTGGCGCTGGCAATCGCTGCAATTCGAGGTGCTGTGGCCACCGAAAACGCGCAAAAGGCCGGTCAATGACGACTCCTGCGTGATCCGCATCGACGATGGGCAATTCAGTTTGCTGCTCACCGGCGATGCGGAAAAGCAGGCGGAGGCGCAGCTGTTACGGTTGCGGCGCGATCGCTTGGCGGCTACGGTGTTGCAGGTGGGGCATCACGGCAGCAAGACGTCCTCGACGCCGCCGTTTCTGCGCGCGGTCAATCCCGAAGTGGCGCTGGCCTCCGCATCGCGTTACAACAAATGGCGATTGCCGGCGCGGAAAGTGGTCGCCAGATACCGGGCAAATGGCATCCAATGGCGCGATACGACGCGCTCCGGTCAGTTATCGGTACTTTTTTTCGACAACGATTGGCAAATTAAAGGCTTTCGCGAACAATTAATGCCCCGTTGGTACCATCAGCGGTTTGGCGTAGAGGGTGATAATGAGTAAAATAGGCCGCTATTTCTTCCGATGCTGGTATTTGCATGATGAATGATAAAGATCTCTCGACCTGGCAGACGTTCCGTCGACTCTGGCCGATGATCACTCCTTTTAAGACCGGGCTGATTGTGGCCGCCATTGCGTTGATTATGAACGCAGCGGGGGACACGCTGATGCTGTCTCTGCTTAAACCGCTATTGGACGATGGGTTTGGAAAAACCGACAGCAGCGTGCTGGTATGGATGCCGTTGGCGGTGATTGCGCTGATGTTGATGCGCGGCGTGACCAGTTTTGTTTCAAGCTACTGCATTTCCTGGGTTTCCGGCATGGTGGTGATGCAAATGCGCCGCCGCCTGTTTGGCCACATGATGAGAATGCCGGTGGCCTTCTTCGATCAGCAGTCCACCGGGACTTTGCTGTCGCGCATTACCTATGATTCCGAGCAGGTAGCTTCCTCCTCTTCCAGCGCGCTGGTGACCGTGGTGCGTGAAGGAGCCTCGATCATTGGCCTGTTCATCATGATGTTCTACTACAGCTGGCAGCTGTCGGTGATCCTGATTGTGCTGGCACCGATCGTCTCCATCGCCATTCGCCTGGTGTCCAAGCGTTTCCGCAACATCAGCAAGAACATGCAGAACACCATGGGGCAGGTGACCACCAGCGCCGAACAGATGCTGAAAGGCCATAAAGAAGTGCTGATCTTCGGCGGCCAGCAGGTGGAAACCGAGCGTTTTAACTCGGTGAGCAACCGCATGCGCCAACAGGGCATGAAACTGGTCTCCGCGTCTTCCATTTCCGATCCGATCATTCAGCTGATCGCTTCGCTGGCCCTGGCGTTCGTGCTGTTTGCCGCCAGCTTCCCAAGCGTGATGGAAACCCTGACCGCCGGCACCATTACCGTGGTGTTCTCGTCGATGATTGCGCTGATGCGTCCGCTGAAGTCGCTGACCAACGTCAATGCCCAGTTCCAACGCGGGATGGCGGCGTGCCAGACGCTGTTCTCCATTTTGGATATGGAACAGGAAAAAGATACCGGCACCCGCGAAGTGAAGCGCGCGAAAGGCGATATCGAATTCCGCAATGTCACCTTCTACTACCCGTCCAAGGAAACGCCGGCGCTGCGTGATATCAACCTGAACATCGCCGAAGGCAAGACCGTCGCGTTGGTGGGCCGTTCCGGTTCGGGGAAATCGACCATCGCCAACCTGTTGACGCGCTTCTACGATATTCAGGAAGGCGAAATCCTGATGGATGGCCACGATCTGCGTGAATATACCCTGGCCTCGCTGCGCAATCAGGTGGCCCTGGTTTCGCAAAACGTGCACCTGTTCAACGACACCATCGCCAACAACATCGCCTATGCGCGCGAGAGCGAATACAGCCGCGAGCAGATTGAGAAAGCGGCGGAAATGGCGTACGCGATGGACTTCATCAACAAGATGGAAAACGGTCTGGATACGGTGATCGGTGAAAACGGCGTGATGCTGTCCGGCGGCCAACGCCAGCGCATTGCCATCGCGCGTGCTTTGCTGCGCGATTGTCCGATCCTAATCCTGGATGAGGCGACGTCTGCGCTGGATACCGAATCCGAGCGTGCCATTCAGGCCGCGCTGGACGAGCTGCAGAAAGACCGCACTTCGCTGGTGATCGCACACCGTCTGTCGACCATTGAGAAGGCGGACGAGATCCTGGTGGTGGAGGACGGCCGCATCGTCGAACGCGGTGAACACGCCGAGTTGCTTGAGCGCCAGGGCGCCTATGCGCAGCTGCACCGCATGCAGTTTGGTCAATAATGATTGAGCGCATCTGGTCCGGCGGTTCGTTGCTTTATCTGGCGCTATTGCCGCTCTCGTGGCTTTATGGCTTGTTCAGTTGGCTGATCCGTCTCAGTTACCGCTGCGGCCTGCGTAAAAGTTGGCGTTCGCCGGTGCCGGTAGTGGTGGTGGGTAACCTCACCGCCGGCGGCAACGGCAAAACGCCGATGGTGATTTGGCTGGTGGAACACCTGCAACAACGGGGCTATCGCGTTGGCGTGGTGTCACGCGGTTACGGCGGCAAGTCGGCGGTTTATCCGCTGGTGCTCGGTCAGAATACGTCGACCCGCGAGGCGGGCGATGAGCCGGTGCTGATTTATCAACGTACCGGTGCGCCTGTGGCAATCGCGCCCAAGCGAGCCGAGGCGGTGCAGGCCCTGCTGCAACAACAGCCGCTGGATGTGATCATCACCGACGACGGCTTGCAGCACTACGCTTTACAGCGTGACTTCGAGCTGGTAGTCATCGACGGCGTGCGTCGTTTCGGCAACGGCTGGTGGTTGCCGGCTGGGCCGATGCGCGAGCGTGCCGCGCGGCTTGGCAGCGTCGATGCGCGCGTCGCCAATGGCGGCGTGGCGCAGGCCGGGGAAATTGCCATGCGCCTGCAGGCGCGTGATGCGGTGAACCTGCTGAGCGGTGAACGTCGCCCGGCGGCTGAGCTGCCGCGCGTGGTGGCGATGGCGGGCATCGGCCATCCGCCGCGTTTCTTCGCGACGTTGGAGAAGTTGAACGTCGAAGTCGTACAGGAAGTGGCGTTTGCCGATCATCAGGAATATCAGCAGGAACCGCTGGCGGCGTTGGTTAATGCAGATCAAACGCTGTTGATGACGGAGAAGGACGCGGTGAAGTGTCGCGCCTTTGCCCAGCCCAATTGGTGGTATCTACCGGTTGATGCGGTGCTACCGTCCGCTCAGGCTGAGCAACTGCTGCAGGATATCGAGTCCCTGCTGACTAAGTAATCTCAGGATGCCAGCGTGGCAAGCCCCAGGGCTTGCGCGCAGGCTTCCAGCGAACGCTGCTGGGTTTGCTGATACAGCGCCAGCTCGTCGATCACCTCACCGCCCAACGCTTGTTCAAACGCTGCCCGGCTGGAAGCGGCATTGTACTGCGCGTGGCGGCTATCACCCAGATTCGACTGGAAAATCCCCGCCGCGCTGACCGGCAGAAAATCTTCATATACCAGAGGTTGGAAGCGAACGTGTTCTTTCTCGATCAGTTGTTCCAGGGTGCTGTGCTTGTCCAGCGACTCTTTGGCCGCCAGGCCGCATTCGGTCGGGAAATAGCGGAACCAGGCCAGCTGTTGCTCACGCAGCGTGGCGTAATCATCCGGAAACGCCCGGAAGTTTTCCTCCAGCAGTTGATAGTAGCGCTCGGCATTCTTCTCGCTCGGCGGCGCCTGCAACGCATCGTTGGTCGCCTGCAGCAAACGGTCATAAAGTTCGCGTCCTTTAGGCGTTAGCGCCACGCCGCGTTGTTCGATCTCGCCGAAGCGCGCGGTATGGTGACCGGCGATGGCGTGGCCATCGTGCTCAACGAAATCGACGCTTTCTTCCAACGCTTTGAAGCTGGTTTGGCGCAGCAGGATCGCGCGGCGGCGGCGCGGCGGGCCCTCGATGACCGCTTTGGGCGTAATACCGCGGCCGGGCATCGCTTGCTGAACGCGATCGATATCCAGCGTACGTGGTGTCAGATGGTTGATATGCGGCCCTTTAAACGCCACCACGTCGGCGATCAGGCGATGCTGATCGTGCAGCTGCCGGTATTCTTCGGCGCTGACCGTCGCCTGGTTATGCCAGCGGAAGGTTTCCAGCGCTTGTTCGACAAATTCTTGCGCCTGCACTTCATTCAGCCCGCCTTGCGCTTCCTGCAGCGCCATCAGCTCCAGCGCGCGATCGGTAAAGATACGGCGGCGTGCCAGCAAGCGCTCGGCCAGCGCACGCAGCGCGGGATCTTCTATCAGTTCCAGGCGCAGCAGGGAGGTGAACACGCGGAAAGGACTGATCTGCAGCGCATCTTCGTGTATGGCGCGAAAAGCGGTGGAGTGCACCGGAACGCCCGCCACCGACAGGTCATAGTAACCGACCGGCGCCATGCCCATCACCCGGAACAGGCGGCGCAGGGTGGCCAGTTCGTCCGCCGTGCCGACCCGGATCGCGCCGTGGCGCTCCATGGCCAGGCGTTCGATCTCGCCGGTGATTTGCAGTTGATGAGCCAGTGCGGCATCTTCGCGTAGAACCTGCCGGTTGGTTTCCGCCACCAGCTCCAGCAGATCGCCGTACAGCGGTACCTCTTTTTGATACATGTCCGACATCGTGTGAGAGAATCTGGCGCGGATTTCATTAGGTGAAACGAACTGCTGGGCGGTCATGCGCATAGCTCCTTGATTCAGCATAATCTGAAAAATCGTGTTTTTAGCGGCAAAAGTGCTGGTGAAAAAGCCGTCTGCCTTGTTTTCCCCTCAAGTTTAGCCATCTGATTTGGGATTTGTTATAGCGGCGTCAAGCATATTAGAGTTTTATGCGTTAGCTCTCATTTGCAGCGCTCAGACGGGCAAATGATGCCCCGGTGAGGAGAGGAACGCGCTGGATCGGCTGCGGCGAGCGTTAAATTAAGTCATGTATATTCATGGGGATAAAAATAAATTCGGCGTAATGATGAATTTATTGCAATAAACCTCTTGTGCATTCACCATTTTTATGAGTAAATGCAAGTCGGCCTGTAATCCAGACCTATTTATGTTCGAGTTTAGAGTTAAGCAGTTCCTCCAAAAACGTTATCATCCGATTCCGCTTCAAAGACGAACCTTCTAAGTACCTCCCATAAGTAATGTTTCTGAAATGGCCGCAATTGCCTCTTATGGCAGGTTTTGTAAATATATTTAAAGGTAAAAGTAATGTCTAAGAAGACTGGTCAAGTTAAGTGGTTCAACGAAAGCAAAGGTTTTGGTTTCATTGAGCAGCACGACGGCGGCAAAGATGTATTCGTACACTTCTCCGCAATCATGACCGACGGTTTCAAGACCCTGGCTGAAGGCCAGCGCGTCGAGTACACCATCCAGGACAGCCCGCGCGGGCCGGCTGCCGCCAACGTAGTTGCTCTGTAAGAAGACAGGGAACGCGTATAAAGAGATCTTAATACAACCATGGTGACGCTTCAGCGCTGAGTCATGCGGAAGATATTAAGTTCAACAAGCCCGCCTTAGTGCGGGTTTTTTATTTTTTTGCTCACGAGAGGTTTGTTACGAAAAACTTTAGGATGGGCTGGTAGCGTCCAGACAATATAAAAAATGACGTTGTCAAGGATGCTCAAGTAAAAGGATATAAGTTATGTTTAAAAATACTGTGTTAAAAATGGGTCGTGTGAAATGGTTTAATCAGGCCGAAGGCTATGGTTTTATTTCACCGGTAGATGGCAGCGACGAAATCTATGTCAACCGCAACGCTATCGCCAACACCAAAAATAAGTCGTTGAACGAAGGTCAGAACGTTGAGTTCTCGATCTATCGCAGCTCGCATGGGCTGTCCGCGGCAGACGTTATCGCGTTCTGATCGCATCCTCCTTCCTCGCCAGTGCCGGTGTCGCCACCCGCAAGCACTGGCGAAGATAAATCCCGCGATATCCACTATTATCAGGCCATTGCCTACTCGCCATGGATATCAGGATGACCACCCCGACCATTTCCCTTACCGCCGCTCGCGCGCTGCACCTCGCCGCCCAGGGGCTGCTTTCTCCGCTTAAACGCCAGGCTCGGCCCGATGACGTCGTGAGCGCGATCCAGCGCATGGGGCTGTTACAAATCGATACCATTAGCGTCGTCGCCCGCAGCCCGTATCTGGTGCTGTTCAGCCGTTTGGGGGCCTATCAGCCGGAGTGGCTGGAGCAGGCGCTCGCCGGCCGCAAGTTGTTCGAGTATTGGGCGCACGAGGCCTGTTTCCTGCCGATCGAGGATTTTGGTCTGTTGCGGCATCGCATGCTGGCGCCGCATGATATGGGCTGGAAATACTCGGCCGACTGGGTGCAGCAGCACCAGGCGGCGATGGACAACCTGCTGCGGCATATCGAACAACAGGGGCCGGTGCGTTCCGCCGATTTCAGCGCCGAGAAGAAAGGCAACAGCGGGTGGTGGGACTGGAAACCGGAGAAACGGCACCTGGAGATCCTGTTTACCGCCGGCAAGCTGATGGTGGCCGAGCGTCGCAACTTCCACCGGGTTTACGATCTGACCGAAAGGCTGCTGCCGGCCTGGGACGATGCGCGTCATGCGCTGCCTGCGGAGCGGGCGCGCCGGCAGATGTTGCATCGCACCTGCCGCTATCTGGGCATTTTCCGCGCCGAGTGGTTGGCGGATTATTATCGGCTGAAACGCGTGGCGCCAAAAGCCTTGCTGGCAGAGCTGCAGGCGCAGGGGGAAATTTCGCCGGTGCAGGTAGAGGAGCTGGAAGGGCAGTTCTATGTGCATGAATCACTGGCGGAACTGCTGCCGCTGGCGGAGCAGGGCAAACTGAAATCGACGGTCACCAGCCTGCTGTCGCCTTTTGATCCGGTAGTGTGGGATCGCCGCCGGGCGCTCGAACTGTTCAACTTTGACTATCGGCTGGAGTGTTACACGCCGAAAGAAAAACGTCGCTATGGTTACTTCACGTTGCCGGTGCTGCATCGGGGCGAGCTGGTGGGGCGGATTGACGCCAAGGCGCACCGTCGCCAGGGCATCTTCGAGATCATCAGTTTCCATGCGGAGCCGCAGGTGCGCTTCGGTAAACAGCGAACGCAGGATATCCGGCAGGCCATCGCGCGCACGGCCAAATGGCACGGTGCGCAACGCGTCGCGCTGGGCGACATTCCGGCCGCGTTGGCCGCGGAATGGGGTGCCGGCTGGGAAGTGGGATAACGAGCGACGCCGTCGGTGGGGTAAAACGAAGTGAAGCGTCGCTCGTTACAAAGGGGCTCAGTGGCTGAAGTTAGCGAACAGAGCGATGATTTTATGCAGACGTTTGATCATGTATCACGGCTTTCTTTTGTGATTTGCGTCACAAAATTCTACGCCGGGATGCGCCGCAGTTCAAGCTGTCGCGCCGACGCAGTGAGGAAATATCGGCGGCTTGGCGCCGCCGATGATTAACCTGAGGCCGGGCGTTATGCTATCCTCACTGCCTTTCCCAGATGACCTATCCCCTAGCGGAGGATGCATGGACCACCGTTTACTCGAAATCGTTGCCTGCCCGGTATGCAACGGCAAACTCTATTTCAATAAAGAAAACCAGGAACTGGTGTGCAAAGCGGATGGGTTGGCTTACCCGCTGCGTGACGGCATTCCGGTGCTGTTGGAAAATGAAGCGCGTGCGCTGTCGCTGGATGAGAAGCACGCATGAGTTTTATCGCTATTATTCCCGCCCGCTACGCCTCAACCCGTTTGCCGGGCAAACCGCTGGCCGATATTCACGGCAAGCCGATGGTGGTGCATGTGATGGAGCGCGCCCGTGAGTCCGGCGCCAGCCGCGTCATTGTGGCGACCGATCATCCTGAAGTCGCCAAAGCGGTGGAAGCCGCCGGCGGCGAAGTGTGTATGACCAGCCCGGATCACCATTCCGGCACCGAGCGTCTGGCGGAAGTGATCGCGCACTACGGCTTTGCCGACGACCAGATCATCGTTAACGTGCAGGGCGACGAACCGCTGATCCCACCCGTTATCGTGCGGCAGGTGGCGGAAAACCTGGCGGGCAGCCAGGCCGGCATGGCGACGTTGGCGGTGCCGATCGAGAGCGCCGAAGAGGCTTTCAACCCCAATGCGGTGAAGGTGGTGATGGACGCGCAGGGCTACGCGCTCTATTTCTCACGCGCCACCATTCCGTGGGATCGCGAGCGTTTCGCCGCGTCGAAAGAGAGCATCGGTGACAGCCTGCTGCGTCATATCGGCATCTACGCATACCGCGCGGGCTTCGTGCGCCGCTACGTCAGCTGGGCGCCGAGCCAACTGGAGCAGATCGAGCTGTTGGAACAGCTGCGCGTGCTGTGGTACGGTGAAAAGATCCACGTGGCGGTCGCGAAAGCGATCCCGAGCGTGGGGGTCGATACGCCGGAAGACCTCCAGCGCGTGCGCGACAGCATTCAACCCTGAGCCTGATTTCGTCGGCGCGCCGCGCAACGCGCCGACGATGCAATACCCCCATTATTGATCCCCGTTTTGTTGATCTGCGTTGAAGAATTTTTCCGCTCGCCGTTCGATGATGTTACGCATCCCCCCTAATTAGCCTGAGGTGAATGCCTTATGGAGCAGTTACGCGCCGAACTGAGCATTGTGCTGGGTGAGTCCATCAGCCGGCTGGAGCGGGTGAGCGAACAGCCTTATGCGCATATGTATTCGCTGTACGATCGGCAGGGCAACGCGATCCCGCTGATGGCGAAAAGCTTTATCTGTCGGGGCATCGCCCAGCAGGAGGCGTACAAGCTGTCGATGCTGGCGCGCGACGGGGATATTCGCCTGCCTACGGTGTATGGCGTGGTGCGTACCCACCAGGCGCCGTATACGGAAATCCTGCTGATCGAGCGCCTGCGCGGCGTGTCGGCTGAGGCGCCGACGCGCTCGCCGGATCGCTGGAATATGCTGATGGAGCAGATCGTTGACGGGATATTGGCCTGGCACCGCATCGACAGCCACGGCAGCGTCGGCAGCGTTGACAGCACGCAGGAGAATGACTGGTTTTGCTGGTATCAACAGCGGGTCGAAGTGCTGTGGGCGACGGTGGTCAATCTCACCACCCCGCAGTTGACTATGGCGGATCGGCGTTTGCTGTACCGCACGCGCGAAGCGCTGACCCATTTCTTCGTCGGCTTCGATGATCCCTGTGTTCTGGTGCACGGTAACTTATCGCTGCGCAGCATGCTGAAAGATCCCAAAAGCGATCAACTGCTGGCGATGCTCAATCCCGGCGTAGTGCTGTGGGCGCCGCGCGAATACGATCTTTTCCGCCTCTGCGAGGCGGGCATGCCCAGCCAGCTGTTGTTCAGCTATCTGCAGCGGGCGCCTGTCGCCGATGCTTTCCTGGCGCGGCGCTGGCTATATGTGGTGTGGGAAGCGGTAGGGCGTTTGATCCATACCGGCAAGCTGGAGCGGCGGCCGTTCGACTATGCATCGCAACAGCTGCTGCCCTGGCTGGCCGGTTGAACGAGCTTTACTCTGCGCCGGCGCTATCTGCACCCTTCAGCCATTGCCACAGACTACCCAGCGTTTCATACCAGGCGCGCTCGGTATGGCCGAGGAACATTGACGACGGTGTGGCGCGATCCCAGATATTCAGCGGCGAGTCGATCGCCAACTGGTTGGCCGGCGCCGGGATCGGGTGCAGCCCCTTAGCCTTGAAGAAACGCATGGCGCGCGGCAGATGGTTGGCGGAGGTCACCAGAATGAACGGTTGCTCGCCGACCAATTTGGCGACCTGAGCGGCCTCTTGCTCGGTATCGCGCGGTTCCCCCAAGATCACCATATCACTGCGCGGCACGCCCAGGCTTTCGGCCACCAGCGCCGCAGTGGCGGCGTTGCTTTGCATGGGGCCGGCGGACGCGCCGGTGAACACCATCCTGGCGCCGGGATGTGCTAGGTAGAGCCGCACGCCTTCCGTCACGCGCGGCAGACTGTTGCCGAGCAGGTTTGAACTGGGCGCCCAATCGGGATTGTAGGTATAGCCCCCACCCAACACGACGATGTAGCTGACCGGATCGTTACCGCGATAAGTCTGGTATTCGGCTTCGATTGGCCGCAGCAGCCGGTCGGCCACCGGTTGCAGGCTGAAAAGCAGTAAAAACAGCCAGCTCAGCGTGAAAATCGTCTTACCGCTTTTTTGCCAGCGGGTGAACCACAGCAGCAGCAGCGCCAGCCCCATCAGCAGCATCAACAGCGGCAGTGGCATCAGCAGGGCGCCAAAGAACTTTTTCAGGTTGAACAGCATCGAAAATCAGATCCTTTTGGGTGAAAAAGCGGCATCCAGGTATAAACAGGCCGCAAGAAGATACATTCTAAGTCAGTCTGTGCCAAAATAGCAGGTTTGAATGGGCGTGCGCTTTGCCGCCGACAAGAATGAGATCAGCGGAGCCGTTGTCCATGCAGGATCGCAATTTTGACGATATTGCTGAAAAATTTGCGCGTAATATTTACGGCACCACGAAAGGAAAAATCCGCCAGGCGGTGGTTTGGCAGGATCTGACCGGGCTGCTGGCGCAGTTGCCGCAGCGGCCGCTGCGCATTCTCGACGCCGGGGGCGGTGAAGGCCATATGGCCTGCCAACTGGCAGAATTAGGACATCAGGTGTTGTTGTGCGATCTTTCTGGTGAGATGATCCAGCGCGCCGCGCAGCTGGCGGAGCAGAAAGGTGTGAGCCAGAACATGCAATTTGTACAAAGTTCTGCGCAGGATATCGCTCAACATTTGGAACAGCCGGTTGATCTGATATTGTTTCATGCAGTGCTTGAATGGATCGCCGAGCCCGAAGCGGCGCTGCAGGCGTTGTATGACTGCCTGACGCCGGGCGGCGCACTGTCGCTGATGTTCTTCAACGCCAACGGCCTCTTGATGCGCAACGTGGTGTTGGGTAATTTCCAACTGGTGGATCCCGAGGTCAGACGGCGCCGCAAGCGTTCGCTGTCGCCGCAATATCCGCACGATCCGCTATTGGTCTACGGTTGGTTGGAACAGCTGGGCATGCGCATCGGCGGCAAAACCGGCGTGCGGGTGTTCCACGACTATCTGCAGAGCAGACAGCTGCAAACACAAAAATTTGAAGAGTTACTGGCGCTTGAACAGCACTATTGCCGGCAGGAGCCGTACGTGAGTTTGGGGCGCTATATTCACGTCATGGCGCATAAACCAAACCTGAAGGACGAACTATGAGTGAATTTTCCCAGACAGTACCCGAACTGGTCGCCTGGGCACGGAAAAATGATTTCTCTATTTCGCTCCCTACGGAGCGTCTCGCATTTCTGCTCGCCATCGCCACCCTGAACGGCGAACGACTGGACGGCGAGATGAGCGAAGGTGAGCTGGTTGATGCATTTCGCCATGTCAGCAAGGGTTTTGAACAGACGCATGAAACGGTGGCGATGCGCGCCAACAATGCGATTAACGACATGGTGCGCCAGCGCCTGTTGAACCGTTTTACCAGCGAGTTGGCGGACGGCAACGCGATTTACCGCCTGACGCCGCTGGGTATCGGCATTACCGATTACTATATTCGCCAACGCGAATTCTCCACGCTGCGTCTGTCGATGCAGCTGTCGATCGTGGCGCAGGAACTCAAACGCGCCGCCGATGCCGCCGACGAGGGCGGCGACGATTTCCATTGGCACCGCAACGTGTTCGCGCCGTTGAAATATTCGGTGGCGGAAATCTTCGACAGCATCGACATGACCCAACGCGTGATGGACGAGCAGCAGCAGAGCGTGAAGAACGACATCGCGGCGCTGCTGAGCAAAGATTGGCGGGCGGCGATCTCCAGCTGCGAGATGCTGCTGTCGGAAACCTCGGGCACCCTGCGCGAGCTGCAGGATACGCTGGATGCGGCGGGCGATAAGCTGCAGGCCAACCTGCTGCGCATCCAGGACGCAACCCTCGGCAACGTGGAGCTGGGTTTCGTTGACAAGCTGGTGTTCGATCTGCAAAGCAAGCTGGATCGCATCATCAGCTGGGGTCAGCAGGCGATCGACCTGTGGATCGGCTACGATCGCCACGTGCATAAATTTATCCGTACCGCTATCGATATGGACAAAAACCGCGTGTTCGCCCAGCGCCTGCGCCAGTCGGTGCAAACCTATTTCGACCACCCGTGGGCGCTGACCCATGCCAATGCCGATCGTCTGCTGGACATGCGCGACGAAGAACTGGCGCTGCGCAGCGATGAAGTGACCGGGGAACTGCCGCCGGATCTGGAGTTCGAAGAGTTCAGCGAGATTCGCGAACAGCTGGCGGCGATGATCGAAGAGGCGCTGAAGGTGTACCAGGAACAGCAGATGCCGCTCAACCTTGCAGCGGTGATGCGCGATTATCTGGCGCAATATCCGCGTGCGCGTCATTTCGACGTGGCACGTTTAGTGGTCGACCAGGCAGTGCGCCTCGGTGTGGCTGAAGCAGATTTCTCAGGGTTGCCGGCGGAATGGCAGGCAATCAATGATTACGGAGCCAAGGTCCAGGCCCATGTCATCGACAAATATTGAACAAGTAATGCCAGTCAAGCTGGCCAAAGCGTTGTCCAACTCGCTGTTCCCGGCATTGGACAGCCAACTGCGCGCGGGTCGTCACATCGGTATCGATGAGCTGGACAACCACGCCTTTTTAATGGATTTCCAGGATGAGCTGGAAGAATTTTACAACCGTTACAGCGTCGAGCTGATTCGGGCGCCGGAAGGTTTCTTCTATTTGCGCCCGCGCTCCACCACGCTGATCCCGCGTTCGGTGCTGTCCGAGCTGGATATGATGGTGGGTAAGATCTTGTGCTACCTGTATCTCAGCCCCGAGCGCCTGGCGCACGAGGGCATTTTCAGCCATCAGGAGCTGTACGACGAGCTGCTGAGCCTGGCCGATGAGAACAAGCTGCTGAAGTTCGTCAACCAGCGCTCTACCGGTTCGGATCTCGATCGGCAGAAGCTGCACGAAAAGGTGCGCACCTCGCTGAACCGTCTGCGCCGCCTCGGCATGGTCTATTTCATGGGCAATGACAGCAGCAAGTTCCGCATTACCGAGGCGGTGTTCCGCTTCGGCGCCGACGTGCGCAGCGGCGACGATCCGCGTGAAGCGCAGCTGCGCATGATTCGCGACGGCGAGGCGATGCCGGTTGAAACCAGCCTGTCGCTGAACGATGAGAATGACGCTGAGGATCAGCAGGTTGATAACGCTCCTGACGGTGCAGAGGATGAACAGGAATGATTGAACGCGGTAAATTTCGCTCGTTGACGCTGGTTAACTGGAACGGCTTCTTCGCCCGCACCTTTGATCTGGATGAGCTGGTGACCACGCTGTCCGGCGGTAACGGGGCGGGGAAATCCACCACCATGGCGGCCTTCGTCACCGCACTGATCCCCGACCTGACGCTGTTGCACTTCCGTAACACCACCGAAGCGGGCGCCACCAGCGGTTCGCGCGACAAGGGCCTGCACGGCAAGCTGCGCGCCGGCGTATGTTACTCCACCCTTGACGTCGTCAATTCACGCCACCAGCGCGTGGTGGTTGGCGTGCGTCTGCAGCAGGTGGCAGGGCGCGACCGCAAGGTCGATATCAAACCGTTCACCATTCAGGGGTTGCCGACCGCGGTACAGCCGACTGAATTGCTGACCCAGACCGTGGGTGAGCGCCAGGCGCGCGTGCTGTCGCTGCAAGAGTTGAAAGAGCGCGTGGAAGAGATGGAGGGCGTGCAGTTCAAGCAGTTCAACTCCATCACCGATTACCACTCGCTGATGTTCGATCTGGGCGTGATCCCGAAACGCCTGCGTTCGTCCGCCGATCGCAGCAAGTTCTACCGTCTGATCGAAGCGTCGCTGTACGGCGGTATCTCCAGCGCCATCACCCGCTCGCTGCGTGATTACCTGCTGCCGGAAAACAGCGGCGTGCGCAAGGCGTTCCAGGACATGGAAGCGGCGCTGCGCGAAAACCGCATGACGCTGGAAGCGATCCGCGTCACCCAGTCAGATCGCGACCTGTTCAAGCATCTGATCTCCGAGGCCACCTCCTATGTGGCGGCGGACTATATGCGCCACGCCAACGAACGCCGCATCCATCTGGACGGCGCGCTGGCGCTGCGCAGCGATCTGTTGGGCAGCCGCAAGCAGCTGGCCGCCGAACAGTATCGCCATGTGGAAATGGCGCGCGAGCTGAGCGAACAGAGCGGTGCCGAATCCGATCTGGAAACCGATTACCAGGCCGCCAGCGACCACCTGAATCTGGTGCAGACGGCCATGCGTCAGCAGGAGAAGATCGAACGCTATGAAGCCGATCTGGAAGAGCTGACCTACCGTCTGGAAGAGCAGAACGAAGTGGTGGCCGAGGCGAGCGAGCAGCAGGCCGAAAACGAAGCGCGCGCCGAAGCGGCCGAGCTGGAAGTGGATGAGCTGAAGAGCCAGTTGGCCGACTACCAGCAGGCGCTCGATGTGCAGCAGACCCGCGCCATTCAGTACCAGCAGGCGCTGCAGGCGTTGGAGCGCGCACGCGCGCTGTGCCAACTGCCGGACCTGACCGCCGATAATGCCGAACAGTGGCTGGATACCTTCCAGGCCCGCGAGCAGGAGGCGACCGAAGCGCTGCTGATGCTGGAACAGAAGCTGAGCGTGGCCGACGCCGCGCACGGCCAGTTCGAGCAGGCCTATCAGCTGGTGGGTAAAATCGCCGGTCAGGTCAGCCGCAGCGAAGCCTGGCAGTGCGCGCGCGAATTGCTGCGCGACTGGCCTTCGCAGCAACACCTCGCCGAGCGCGTTCAGCCGCTGCGCCTGCGCCTGAGCGAACTGGAACAGCGCCTGCGCTCGCAGCAGGACGCCGAGCGCCTGCTGCAAGAATTTTGCAAACGCCATGGTCAGGAGTACCAGCCGGACGATCTCGACATGCTGCAGCAGGAGCTGGAAGAGCGCCTGGAAGCGCTGTCGCAGAACGTCAGCGAAGCCGGCGAACGCCGCATGGAGATGCGCCAGGAGCTGGAGCAGATCCAGCAGCGCATCCGTGAGCTGACGGCGCGCGCCCCGGTGTGGCTGGCGGCGCAGGACGCCCTGAGCCAGCTCAGCGATCAGAGCGGAGAGCCGCTGGAAAACAGCCAGCAGGTGACCGAATACATGCAGCAGCTGCTGGAGCGCGAGCGTGAAACCACCGTCGAGCGCGACGAGGTGGCGGCCCGCAAGCGCGAAGTAGAAGCGCAGATCGAACGTCTCAGCCAGCCGGGCGGCGCGGAAGATCAACGCCTGGTCACCTTGGCCGAACGTTTCGGCGGCGTGCTGCTGTCGGAAATTTACGATGACGTTACCATCGACGACGCGCCTTACTTCTCGGCGCTGTACGGCCCTTCGCGCCACGCCATCGTGGTGCCGGATCTGTCGCTGGTGCGCGAGATGCTGGAAGGGCTGGAAGATTGCCCGGAAGATCTCTACCTGATCGAAGGGGATCCGCAGTCGTTCGATGACAGCGTATTTGCCGTCGAAGAACAGGACAAAGCGGTGGTGGTGAAGATCGCCGATCGCCAGTGGCGTTATTCCCGCTACCCGGAAGTGCCGCTGTTCGGCCGCGCGGCGCGCGAAAACCGCCTGGAAGTGCTGCATGCCGAGCGTGAAACGCTGGCGGAACGTTATGCCACGCTGTCGTTCGACGTGCAGAAAACCCAGCGTTCGCATCAGGCCTTCAGCCGCTTTATCGGCACCCATCTGGCGGTGGCGTTCGACGCCGATCCGGAAGCGGAGATCCGCGGCCTGAACGCCCGTCGCGGCGAGATCGAGCGTGCGCTGAACAATCACGAAGCGCAGAATCAGCAGCAGCGTCAGCAGTACGATCAGGCCAAAGAGGGCATTTCCGCGCTCAACCGCCTGATGCCGCTGGTGTCGTTGCTGAACGATGAAACGCTGCAGGATCGCGTCGACGAGATCCGCGAAGAGCTGGAAGAAGCACAGGACGCCGCGCGCCACATTCAACAGCACGGGGTGTCGCTGACCAAACTGGAGCCGCTGCTGTCGGTGCTGCAGAGCGATCCGCAGCAGCATGAACAGCTGCAGCAGGACTACGCGCAGGCGCAAAGCGTGCAGCGTCAGGCCAAACAGCAGGCGTTCGCGTTGACAGAAGTGGTGCAGCGCCGCGCGCACTTCAGCTATACCGACTCCGCCGGCATGCAGAATGCCAACAACGATCTCAACGACAAGCTGCGCCAGCGTCTGGAACAGGCGGAAGCCGAACGCGCCCGCGCCCGTGAGCAGCTGCGTCAATATCAAACCCAGTTCACCCAATACAGCCAGGTGCTGGCCTCGCTGAAAAGCTCGTATGACGCCAAGCGCGACATGCTGAAAGAGCTGAGCCAGGAGCTGGTGGATATCGGCGTGCAGGCCGACGCCAACGCCGAAGCGCGCGCGCGTCAGCGCCGCGACGAGCTGCATGCGGCGCTGAGCAACAACCGCGCTCGCCGCAATCAGCTGGAGAAACAGCTGACCTTCTGCGAAGCCGAAATGGATGGCCTGCAGAAGAAACTGCGCAAGCTGGAACGCGACTACCATCAGCTGCGCGAGCAGGTGGTGACCGCCAAGGCGGGCTGGTGCGCGGTGATGCGTCTGGTGAAAGACAACGGCGTGGAACGCCGCCTGCATCGCCGCGAGCTGGCGTACATGGATGGCGACGAGCTGCGCTCGATGTCGGATAAGGCGCTCGGCGCGCTGCGTCTGGCGGTGGCGGACAACGAACACCTGCGCGACGTGCTGCGTCTGTCGGAAGATCCGAAGCGGCCGGAGCGTAAGATTCAGTTCTATATCGCGGTGTACCAACACCTGCGCGAGCGTATCCGCCAGGACATCATCCGTACCGACGATCCGGTCGAGGCCATCGAGCAGATGGAGATTGAGCTGGGCCGTCTGACCGAAGAACTGACCGCGCGCGAGCAGAAGCTGGCGATCAGTTCGAAAAGCGTGGCCAACATCATTCGCAAAACCATTCAGCGCGAGCAGAACCGCATTCGCATGCTGAACCAGGGGTTGCAGGCCGTTGCTTTCGGCCAGGTGAAGAGCGTCCGTCTGAACGTCAACGTGCGCGAAGCGCATGCCACTCTGCTGGACGTGCTCTCCGAGCAGCAGGAACAGCATCAGGATCTGTTCAACAGCAACCGCCTGACCTTCTCCGAAGCGCTGGCCAAGCTGTATCAGCGCCTGAATCCGCAGATCGACATGGGGCAGCGCACGCCACAGACCATTGGCGAGGAGTTGCTGGACTACCGCAACTATCTGGAAATGGAAGTTGAGGTGTACCGTGGTTCCGACGGCTGGCTGCGTGCGGAAAGCGGCGCGTTGTCTACCGGTGAAGCCATCGGTACCGGGATGTCAATCCTGGTGATGGTGGTGCAGAGCTGGGAAGAAGAGTCCCGCCGCCTGCGCGGTAAAGATATCTCGCCGTGTCGCCTGCTGTTCCTCGATGAAGCGGCGCGTCTGGATGCCAAGTCGATCGCCACGCTGTTCGAACTGTGCGATCGTCTGGAGATGCAGCTGATCATCGCGGCGCCGGAAAACATCAGTCCGGAGAAGGGCACCACCTATAAACTGGTGCGTAAGGTGTTCCAGAACCACGAGCATGTGCACGTGGTGGGGCTGCGCGGTTTCGCCGGCGAGCCGCCGGCGCTGGGCACTGCGCCGGTTGAGACGCCGTAACGCAGAAAAACGCCCTAAAAATCCGAAAATAGCCGCCGCAGGGTGGCTATTTTTTTGTGCGCGTGGATGATAGTCCTGCTTTTTTATCCGTTGAAAAGCGGTTAGTTTAATCACATAAACAGTTATTCGACGCCCGCAGGGCGAAACGGCCTTTCTGTTTGTATACTGAAACTATATGCAGTTTTTGACGTTTTTTTTTGTGAGCATACAGGGGGCAAGGGATGTTGCTTAAAAAGGGAAACTCTCTACGACGTTTGGCGCTGAGTGGCGCTATCGCCTGTAGTCTTGTGTCGTCGTTTTCCGCCTTGGCCACCGTAACGGCGTTACCGGTGGCAACAGCAGGCATGTCCGTTGCGCAGAGTCGTTCTGAACTGCTGGCCGCGTTGCCGCGCGGTATGGATCTGCACTACCTTTCCACGCTGGCGCCGCTGTATGCGGCGAATCATATGCAGCCGATGTGGCAGGATCGCGAGGCCGTTCAGCAATTTCAACAGCAGCTGGCCGAACTGGCGATGTCCGGCGTACAGCCGCAGTTCACCCAGTGGGTGAAGATGTTGACCGATCCGGCGCTCAGTGAAGCGGGCCGCGATGCGGTGTTGTCCGATGCGATGCTGGGCTATTTGCAGTTTGTATCCGCCATCGGCGCCAACGGCAACAACTGGCTGTACAGCAATATTCCTTACAAGCTTGGTTTGCCGCCCACGGCGGTGATCAATCAATGGCAGCTGGCGGTGCGCCAGGCGCGAACCCTGAGCTACGTGAATTCGCTTGCGCCGCAGCATCCGCAATACGCCAAGATGCATCAGGCGCTGCGTGACATGCTGGCGGACAACCGCCCCTGGCCGCAGGTGGGCAGTGGCCCGAGCCTGCGCCCAGGCCAAATGAGCAACGATATCCCGGCGCTGCGTGAGATCCTGACGCGCACCGGCATGCTGGCCGCCTCGGCGCCGGAAGCGGAGCCGGAACCGGCGGTGGTCTCGGCGAAGAGCAATGAACCCGACGACGGCGGGCTGACGGTAGACGAAGAGAAAAGCCGTGTGACGGTCAGTCCATCGGCGGCGCCGGTGACGGAGTTGACCGCGGAACAGACGCCGCCGCAGATCGGCAGCGTGGTGAGCGACAACCTCTATACCAACGAGCTGGTGGAGGGCGTCAAGCGTTTCCAGAAATGGCAGGGGTTGACAGCGGACGGCGTGATCGGCGTGCGCACCCGCGAGTGGCTCAACGTGTCACCGAAAACCCGCGCAGCGCTGTTGGCGCTGAATATCCAGCGCTTGCGCATCTTGCCGGGGCATGTCGGCACCGGCATTATGGTGAACATTCCCAACTACTCGCTGACCTACTATCAGAACGGCAACGAAGTGTTGTCCTCCCGCGTTATCGTCGGGCGGCCGAGCCGCAAGACGCCGTTGATGAGCAGCGCGTTGAACAACGTGGTGGTCAACCCGCCTTGGAACGTGCCGACTACGCTGGTGCGTGAGGATATTGTGCCGAAGGCGATGCGCGACGGTAACTATTTCCAGAAACACGGCTATACCGTGCTGTCAGGCTGGAGCAACGATGCGGAAGTGATCAACCCGGCGATGATCGACTGGAGCATGGTTTCTGCGCGCAACTTCCCGTATCGCGTCCGTCAGGCGCCGGGGGCCACCAACTCGCTGGGGCGTTTCAAGTTCAATATGCCGAGCTCGGATGCTATCTACCTGCACGATACCCCGAACCACAGCCTGTTCCAGAAAGACATCCGCGCGCTCAGCTCCGGCTGCGTGCGGGTGAACAAGGCTTCCGATTTGGCGAATATGCTGCTGCAGGATGCCGGCTGGAACAATAGCCGCGTTTCCTCCACGCTGAAAGAAGGCAATACCACTTATGTGAATATTCGCCAGCGTATTCCCGTAAAACTGTATTATCTGACCGCCTGGGTTTCGGATGATGGCCAACCGCAATTCCGTACAGATATTTACAATTATGATAATACGGTGAGATCGGGCGCACAAATTTTGGCTCAGGCCAAAAAATTAATGCAGTAAATGCAGTAATTATAAATAAATAACGGTCAGAATGTTTGGCTATACCGCAGGCCCTCGTAGCCGGGGGCCTGTAAACCTAGGCGTATCGCGGGTTGACTCAGCATACGCAGGCGGTTATGGTTCGGACAGTGCGCTGCTTTGTGCATTTATTTTGACATTCTTGCCGGGTTTAACAGAGTCATGGACAAAATTGATCATCATCGCCGTAAATGGCTGGCGCTAGGTGGCGTCGCTATGGGCATAGCGCTGCTTCCAGGGCAGGCATTTGCCAGTCTTTCCACCGCTCGACCGCGTATTTTAGTGCTGAATAACCTGAATACCGGTGAATCTATTAAAGCCGAGTTCTTTGACGGCAAAGGCTACAATAAAGAAGAGCTGGTTCGGCTAAATCATCTGTTCCGCGATTATCGCGCCAACAAGGTTAAATCGATCGATCCCAGCTTGTTTGATCACCTCTATCGCCTGCAGGGGCTGCTGGGTACCAGCAAGCCGGTGCAGCTGATCTCCGGTTACCGTTCCGTAGATACCAATAACGAATTGCGCGCGCACAGCCGTGGTGTGGCCAAGCACAGCTACCATACCAAGGGCCAGGCGATGGATTTCCATATTGAAGGTATCCAATTGAGTAATATCCGTAAAGCGGCGTTAAAAATGCGCGCCGGTGGTGTAGGATATTACCCACGTAGCAACTTCGTGCACATCGATACCGGCCCGGTTCGGAGCTGGTAATCGCGGTGCCCTCAGTGAATAACGCCGCTCCTTGCGGAGGCGGTGTTATTGTCGTTGGAGCCTTATGAAATACCATCTTATTCCCGTTACCGCCTTTAGCCAGAATTGCAGCCTGATCTGGTGTGAAAACACGCAGCAGGCGGCGTTGGTCGATCCCGGCGGCGAAGCGGAAAAAATCAAAGCGGAAGTGGCGAAACAGGGTGTGACAATCACGCAGATTTTGCTGACGCACGGCCATTTGGATCACGTCGGCGCGGCGGCTGAGCTGGCGGAACATTATCAGGTGCCGATTTACGGCCCGGATAAAGAGGACGCTTTTTGGCTGGATGGTTTGCCGGCGCAGAGCCGGATGTTCGGGCTGGAAGAGTGTGCGCCGCTGACCCCGACCCGTTGGTTGTCGGAAGGCGATGAGATGCAGGTGGGCGAGATGACGCTCAAGGTGTTGCATTGCCCTGGGCACACACCGGGCCACATCGTCTTTATCAATGAGCAGGCGCGTTTGGCGCTGGTGGGTGACGTGCTGTTTAACGGCGGCGTGGGGCGCAGCGACTTCCCGCGCGGTGATCATCAGGCGCTGATCGCCTCTATTCGCACCAAGCTGCTGCCATTGGGCGACGATATGCGCTTTATTCCCGGCCACGGCCCGATGTCGACCTTTGGCCACGAGCGCCAGACCAATCCGTTCCTGCGCGAAGAGCCGGCGGTGTGGTAACGATTATTTCCCGGCCGAAATAATCAAGGGCGCATAGAGCGCCCTTTTTTTATGACTTATGACCTGCGTCGATGCTTTTAGAGCACGGCGACGATGGCTTCACACAGCGGTGCCATGTTGTCCGGCGTCATGCCGGCCACGTTCACCCGGCCCGAGTTCACGGCGTATACGCCGAACTCTTCACGCAGACGCAGCACCTGTTCTTTGGTCAGGCCGCTGAATGAGAACATGCCGTTCTGCTGGATGATAAAGCTGAAGTCCTGTTGTGCGCCTTTCTCCTGCAGGGTGTTCACGAACAGCTGACGCATGCGGTGAATGCGCTGGCGCATGTCGGTCAGCTCCTGCTCCCACATCGCGCGCAGGGCGTCGTTGCCCAGAATGGTGGCGACAACGGCCGCGCCGTGCGACGGCGGGTTAGAGTAGTTGGCACGAATGGCCGCTTTCACCTGGCTGAAGGCGCGATCGGCGGTTTCGGCATCGGCAGCTACAAGGGTGCAAGCGCCGACGCGCTCATTGTACAGGCCGAAGTTTTTCGAGTAGGAGCTGGCGACGATCAGCTCTTGATGTTTGGCGGCGAAAATACGCAGGCCTTGCGCATCCTCTTCCAGACCGTTGGCGAAGCCCTGGTAGGCGAAGTCGAACAGCGGCAGCCAGCCATTGGCGGCGGAAAGCTCAGCCAGCAGTGCCCACTGTTCCGCCGTTGGATCGATACCGGTCGGGTTATGGCAGCAGCCGTGGAACAGCACGACATCACCGGCCTGAGCCTGTTTCAGGCTGTTCAGCAGGCCGTCAAAATCCAGCGCGTGGTTGGCTGCGTCGTAGTAGGCGTACTCCAGCACTTCCAGACCAACGGCGCTAAAGACGTTCTTGTGGTTCGGCCAGCTTGGGTTGCTGATCCAGATGCGTTTGGCGCTGGTCTGGTTGGCGATAAAGTCTGCCGCCACGCGCAGGCCGCCGGTGCCGCCTGGCGTCTGTGCGGTGCGCGCGCGACGATCGGTGACGATCGGGCTCTCTTGACCGAACAGCAGCTCTTGCGTGCAGCTGGCAAACGCCGGGATGCCTTCAATGCCGAGATAGTTTTTGGTGGTCTCGTTTTCCAGCAGATACTGTTCAGCTTTTTTTACGCTGGTCAGCACCGGGGTTTTGCCGGTTTCGTCTTTATAAACGCCAATGCCTAAATTGATTTTATTCGGGCGGGCGTCGGCGCGGAAAATGTCGGTCAGGCCCAGGATCGGGTCGGCGGGTGCGGCGGTGATTTTTTCAAACATGTCAGGTGCTTCCAAATCTCGGAGTTAAGCAGACAGAAGCATCAGGGTAGCGCCAGTTATCGGCTTTGCCAACCGTTTGCGATAAAAACACCGCGATCTTGTGAACGGGAAGGATTCGACAGAAAAAATGAGGGATAAGGGGAAATCTGCAGGATAAAACGTTACCGGCAGACACAAATAAAAACAGGGCCGAAGCCCTGTTTTTTTAACTTAGCCGACGGTGAACCGCCGTTAAGCGAGACAACTTAGAACTGGTATACCAGACCAACAGCTACGATATCGTCGGTAGCGGTGCCGGTTGCTTTGGTGAACTCGTTGTCATCCAGCAGGTTGATTTTGTAATCAACGTAGGTGGACATGTTCTTGTTGAAGTAATAGGTGGTACCAACAGAAACATATTTAACCAGATCCTGGTCAGAACCCACGCCTGGGACGTTCAGGTTTTTACCTTTAGATTGCAGGTAAGACACTTCTGGACGCAGACCGAAGTCGAACTGGTACTGAGCAGTCACTTCGAAGTTCTGAGTTTTGCTCGCGAAGCCGCCGCACTTGTCATCGGTAGCTGCACAGCCTGCACCGAAGTTACCGCCGCCGAACGGAGTCATGTTACGGGTTTCTGCGTACATCGCCGCCAGGTAAACGTTGTTGGCGTCGTATTTCGCACCCACGGTCCATGCGTCAGCCTTGTCGCCACGCTCGTTGGAACGCAGTTTTTGGTCGTCGGTACGGTTAGAAGACGCGTATGCAGCACCGAAGCTTACGCCTTCGCCGATGTCATAAGTAGAGGAGATGCCCCAGCCGTCGCCGTTTTGTTTCTTGACGTTACGGCCGTCGTTCTGGTTTTTGCCCTGGTACTGAACGGCGAAGTTCAGACCGTCAACCAGACCGAAGAAGTTGTTGTTACGATAGGTCGCAACGCCGTTGGTACGGCCGGTCATGAAGTTGTCGGAGTAGGTGTAGGTATCGCCACCGAACTCTGGCAGCATATCGGTCCAGCCTTCCACGTCGTACAGTACGCCGTAGTTACGGCCGTAGTCGAAGGAGCCGTAGTCAGCGAATTTCAGACCCGCGAAGCCCAGACGGGTTTTGGTGCCTTCGGTGCCCTGAGATTCGGAGTGGTTAGCCTGGACGTTGTATTCCCACTGGCCGTAACCGGTCAGTTGGTCAGTAATCTGAGTTTCACCTTTGAAGCCGAAACGAACATAGGTCTGATCGCCGTCATTACCTTTATCGTCGGAGAAGTAGTGCAGACCGTCAACTTTGCCGTACAGATCCAGCTTGTTGCCGTCTTTGTTGTAGATTTCAGCTGCGTTTGCTGCACCAGCAGCCAACAGAGCCGGGATAACCACTGCAAGAATGTTGCGCTTCATCATTATTACCCTCATTGGTGTTATTCGGACACCTTTGCCACTGCCGCCAATAATTCCTTGGGAACTATTGTTGATAGATTGGTGTCGTCCTGTGTCTGAACGCAGTGTTCCATTCACAGGCGGGTTAATCTAGGACGAAAATGATACCAATGTCGCAATGAGGTTGCAAAAGGAAAGTATGTGTAACTAAATGTAATTTTTCGGGAACTTTGTGACGTGCGTCAATATTAAAAAATGCGAAAGGCCAGCGAGGCTGGCCTTTGTTTTGTAACGAAATCGTTTAAAAAACGTGTGATCGTATAAATTAGAAGCTTGCGTTACGTGGGGTGCGTGGGAACGGGATCACATCGCGCACGTTTTGCACGCCGGTGACATAGGCGATTAAACGTTCAAAGCCCAGGCCGAAACCGGAGTGCGGCACGGTGCCGTAACGACGCAGATCGCGATACCACCAGTAGTCTTCCTTATTCAGGCCCATCTCTTCCAGACGCTGATCGAGCACGTCGAGACGTTCTTCACGCTGAGAGCCCCCGATGATTTCACCGATGCCCGGCGCCAGCACGTCCATGGCCGCGACGGTTTTGCCGTCTTCGTTCATGCGCATATAGAACGCTTTGATGTCTTTCGGGTAGTTTTTCACCACTACCGGCGCCTGGAAGTGTTTCTCCGCCAGATAACGCTCATGTTCGGAAGAGAGATCGATACCCCAGGAGACCGGGTTTTCGAAGGTTTGGCCAGAGGCCAGCAGGATCTCAATGGCGTCGGTGTAGTCTACCTGGGCGAAATCGGAAGAGACGAAGCGCTCCAGACGCGCGATAGCGTCTTTATCCACGCGCTCGGCGAAGAATTTCAGATCGTCTGCACGTTCATCCAGCACCGCCTGGAACACATACTTCAGCATGCTTTCGGCCAGGCCGGCGACATCGTCCAGCGTCGCGAAGGCCACTTCCGGCTCGATCATCCAGAATTCAGCCAGATGGCGGCTGGTGTTGGAGTTTTCAGCGCGGAAAGTTGGGCCGAAGGTGTATACCTTGGACAGCGCACAGGCGTAGGTTTCGCCGTTCAGCTGGCCGGAAACGGTGAGGAAGGCTTCCTTACCGAAGAAGTCTTCGCTGAAATCGACGGCGCCCTTGTCGGTGCGCGGCAGGTTTTCCAGATCCAGCGTGGACACGCGGAACATCTCGCCGGCGCCTTCGGTGTCGGAGGCGGTGATCAGCGGGGTAGATACCCAGAAATAGCCATTTTCATGGAAGAAGCGGTGGATCGCCTGCGCCAGGGTATGACGCACGCGCGCCACGGCGCCGATCAGGTTGGTGCGCGGGCGCAGGTGGGCCACTTCGCGCAGGTATTCGATGCTGTGACGTTTGGCCGCCATCGGGTAAGTATCCGGATCGTCGACCCAGCCGACCACTTTGATCGCGGTGGCCTGCAGCTCGAAGCTCTGGCCTTCGCCCGGTGAGGCGACGACCTTGCCGGTAACTTCAACCGAACAGCCGGTGGTCAGGTGCAGCACTTCATCTTGATAATTCGGCAGAGAATTATTAACGACGGCCTGTAACGGATCAAAGCAGGAACCGTCATAGACGGCCAGGAAGGAGATACCAGCTTTTGAATCTCTCCGGGTACGTACCCAGCCGCGTACGGTGACTTCACTGTCAACCGCAGCACGACCTTGCAGT
Organism: Serratia sp. CY81684; assembly: GCF_052166595.1. Lineage (NCBI taxonomy): Bacteria > Pseudomonadati > Pseudomonadota > Gammaproteobacteria > Enterobacterales > Yersiniaceae > Serratia > Serratia sp. CY81684. The sequence goes on from NZ_JBJNOO010000001.1 coordinate 890,940, forward strand.
ACGTCGACTACAGGCACTACGCTCATAGATTTCTCTCTTTAATAATTTGGTTTAGAAATAGCTTACAACCCAAGAATATGGGGGTAATGGCTATGTTACTTGCCGCGGTGCAGAGCACAAGCAGAAATCATCGGATTGGCGCAACATTTATCGCGGCTGACTGAAAAGAGGGCGTTCGGGATAAAAACAAAAAAGCCGGCGCGTGAACCGGGCCGGCTTTCTCTCTTTATATAAAGAAGGCTCAGCTGGCTTTCTTCACCAGCGGCAGATCGAAGGCCTTGCGCAGAGCCCTGACGAACGCCTGGTCCTGGCAGATGGTCTTGCCGGGGCTGTCGGAGAGTTTGGCCACCGGCTTGCCTTTGCACTCGACCAGCTTGATCACGATATTTAACGGCTTAACGCCGGGAATATCGCAGGTCAGGCGCGTGCCGATGCCGAAGCCGAGATTAATGCGCTGATAGAAATGGCGATAGAGCGCCAGCGCTTTTTCCAGATCCAGATTGTCCGAGAACACCAGCGTTTTGCTCAGTGGGTCGATGCCCAGTTTCTGATAGTGGGCAATGGCCTTTTCACCCCACTCGACGGGATCGCCCGAATCGTGGCGAAGCCCCTGATAACGCTCGGCGAACTGCGGGCCGAAGTCGCGCAGGAAGGCATCCATGGTGATGCAGTCGGTGAGCGCGATGCCAAGCTGGTCCGGATATTCATCCAGCCAGGCCTGCAATGCGGCGCGCTGGCTGTTGGCCAGCACCGGGCTTATCTGCTGATGCGCCTGGAACCACTCATGCGCCTGCGTGCCGACCGGCGCCAGACCCAGCTGGTGCGCCAGATCGTAATTGCTGGTGCCCGACAGGTATGGGAATTCGGCCTGCAAGGTGCTGACGATGGCCTGTTGCACGCCCTGAGAGAAACGGCGGCGGGTGCCGAAGTCCATCAACTTGAAGCGCGAAAGATCCAGATCGCCCGCCAACGTCTTGAACTGCGCCAGCTTGGTTTGCAGATGCGCCACCGCCTGTTCCGGCGTCGCCAGCGGCGAGCGCCGGCGGTGCACCACTTCGCTGATCACCGCCAGCAATGGGACTTCCCACATGATCACTTCACGCCAGGGGCCGGCGATGCGGATTTGCAGCTTGCCGTCGCGGTTGTCGATGGTGACCTGCTGCGGATCGTAGCGGAACGTTCGCAGCCAGTTCAGGTAATCTTGACGGAAGAAGGGCAGGCCCGAAAGATAAGCGAATTCGGCGTCGGTTAGCGCCAGCCGGCTCATCAGCGCCACCTGCGCGCGGATCTCGTCGGCATATTCGCCCAGCAGTTCGTCGCCGCGGCAGCGGAATTCCGCCGCCACGCTGATCGCGGGATAGCGATGGAACACTGCTTGCTGCATATGAAGCTTATAAGCATCGGTATCAAGCAGTGATGTCAAAATCGGGGAAGCGTATTGAGTCATAGCGCGTTACAGCATCCTCGTCAGGCGCGTGTCCAAATCCGGATAATCATAAAAGTGGGGGTGGAGTATACCCGGATTATCCTGTTATTGAAGCTGCATCACACCATAAATCACCGAAGCGGGTCGAGGATTAAACGTGCCTTTATGGCAGCCGGATAGCGGCGGGGAGGAAAAAAAGCCAGATATGCCTGTAAGGTGAATGACTTAGCCTAATTAGTCATAAAAATTATAATGTTAATTATTTTAAACAGCAAATCAGATAAACCCGGCCAGGGTATGCACGCTGACCCGATCCTTGCCGTTCTTTTTGCAAAAATAGAGCGCTTCGTCCGCCTGCTTGATCGCCGCCTGCAGCGCGCTGAACGCGCTGACCGGCGCAATGCCGCAGCTGGTGGTGAAACGCACTTGCCGTCCGTCGGCCAGATTTAGCGTCAGGCCATGGGTGCGCGTGCGCAACTGTTCCATGATGTCCCGCGCATTGTCCAACGAACAACTGCCCAGCAGCACCGCAAACTCTTCACCGCCGTAGCGGCAGAAAATGTCGCTGGCGCGGAACGCGCGTTGCAGCAGATGGCCGAAGGCCACCAGCGCCCGGTCACCCACGTCGTGGCCGTAGCTGTCGTTGAGTTGTTTGAAATTGTCGATGTCGATCAGGCAAAAGGCCTGCGGGTAGCTGGCGTTGCCCAGCAGTTGACATTCAAGGAAGAATTTACGGCGGTTGTAGATATTGGTGAGCGGATCGAGGAAGGAAGAGGCCTCGAGCTCTTTAATCAGCAGTTGTTTCTCGCTCTCCAGCGAAACCTTGTCCAGCTGGTATTGCCTGAGCTGCTGAATGGCGTCGCTGATGGCGATCAATTCCTGGCTGTAGAAGGCGTCGTTGCGATCGATATTCATCTCACCGCGCGACAGCCGCACGATATTGTTGTGGGTCTTGGTCAGCCAGCGGTTGATGCTGGTGCAGAACACCAACGCCGGCAAAATGAACAGCAAAACCACCAGGCCGGCGAGTGCGATCATGCCGTAAATGGTCGTCTGGCTGTCGTAAATCTTGTGGCGCGAGGCGACGGTTTCCAGCTCGAAGCTGCGTTGATACAGCGCCTGCGAAAGCCCGCTCAGCTCGTCGACATAGCGCGAAATAAGCGCTGCGGGATAGGGTTTTTGGGTATTGATGGCGGTGTATAACCCATCGGTGATCTGCTTGAGACGTTCGGCCGACACTAGGGTGAGCAACTGATTGACGAGCTCGGTGGTTTGCACGTCGTCGTAGTTGATCTTCATGAAGATCAATCGGGTGCTCAGCGCGTTCAGCACGCCGGTTAGCTGAATGGACTTCAGATAGGCGTCTTTGCGAACGAGCTGGCTGACGTTGACGTCGATAATCTGATCGCTCAATTCCGTCAATGACATATTTAGCCGGTTATTGAGACGGATGGCCTCGAGAAACATAAAGGAGTCGGTATCCACCATCCGGGTATCGTAGGTGTAACGGTAATAACTCTTGCTGGTTTGCGAGATGTAATAGGCGCTGTTGATGTTGAACAGATTGGCGTTGGTGTTATTGACCTGCGAAAGCTGCAGGTTGTCATTATCCAGCAGCTGTTCCATCAAAGCGATCATCGACAGCGCGGCGATTTTTTGCCGCACCCCGAGCTGTTTGGCGACCTCATCGTCCAGATGTTCGCGGATCCGGGTGATTCTCTCACGCGCCACCCGATCGGCGGCCAAACATTGCGCACGGGTGATTTGCGGATCGATCAGGCTCAATCGTTTGAGGCGATGAGCCAGCAACGCAGCCTGAAAAGCTTCGGAAATTTCTTTGGCGCGATCAATTTTGTACAGGTTTAGCTGGTTGTCGCGGTAGTCGGTATGGGCTTCGAGCAGCTCATCGACGATGAACAGAGAGAAAGAAGTCATCAGGCACAGGGTGAAAAAATAGATTGCGTATTTAATCTTCATAATGCGAGCCATCCCTGAACCTGATTCGGCAATTATACCACCATGCCGCCGGTGTCGCCTCAACTATGCCGGCGCGCCGCGATGGCGGTTTTTTAGCATTAAATGCTGATTTTTATTTGGCCATTGGTCACCCGCACTGCCGCCTGCCGGGCGATTTATGATTTGCCTCTGATTTCTCTCTCCTGGTCGCCCTGCGGCTCTGGGCTTTTCGGCCAGCTGTGATACAGTTTATTCACAATTCAGGCTCACCGCGCGCCGCAGGGGAACATACCGGCTGCGGTACGAAAGAGAAGAGCGGCCTGGCACCTATAACTCACTGAGACGTTTAAGGGTTTTTATGACACAACAGCCACAGGCAAAATACCGCCACGATTATCGCGCGCCCGATTACACCACGACCGATATCGATTTGGACTTCAGTCTGGACGCGGAAACCACGCGCGTGACCGCCGTCAGTAAAATCAAACGTCAGGGTGCGGCCGGCGCACCGCTGGTGCTGGATGGCGAAGATTTGACGCTGGTGAGCATTCAGGTGGACGGCCAACCGTGGAGCGCCTACCGTCAGCAGGATAACCAGCTGATCATCGAAGAGTTGCCGGCACAATTCACTCTTACCATTGTCAACGATATTCACCCGGCGAAGAACACCGCGCTGGAAGGGCTGTACCTGTCCGGCGATGCGCTGTGCACGCAATGCGAAGCCGAAGGCTTCCACCACATTACTTATTACCAGGATCGCCCGGACGTGCTGGCGCGCTTTACCACCCGCATCGTGGCCGACAAGACGCGCTATCCGTTCCTGCTGTCGAACGGCAACCGCATCGGCCAGGGCGAATTGGCCGATGGCCGCCACTGGGTGCAATGGCAGGATCCGTTCCCGAAACCTTGCTACCTGTTCGCGCTGGTGGCGGGGGATTTCGACGTGCTGCGCGACAGCTTCACCACCCGTTCCGGCCGTAAGGTCGCACTGGAGCTGTTCGTCGATCGCGGCAACCTGGATCGCGCCGACTGGGCGATGACTTCGCTGAAGAACTCGATGAAGTGGGATGAGACCCGCTTCGGCCTGGAATATGATCTCGACATTTATATGATTGTGGCGGTCGATTTCTTCAATATGGGCGCGATGGAGAACAAAGGGTTAAATATCTTTAACTCCAAATATGTGCTGGCGAAGGCGGAAACCGCGACCGACAAGGATTACCTGAACATCGAAGCGGTGATCGGCCACGAATACTTCCACAACTGGACCGGTAACCGCGTGACCTGCCGCGACTGGTTCCAGCTCAGTCTGAAAGAGGGGCTGACGGTGTTCCGCGATCAGGAATTCAGTTCCGATCTGGGATCGCGTTCGGTCAACCGCATCGACAATGTGCGCGTGATGCGCGGCGCGCAGTTTGCCGAAGACGCCAGCCCGATGGCGCACGCCATCCGCCCGGACAAAGTCATCGAGATGAACAACTTCTACACCCTCACGGTGTATGAAAAGGGTTCCGAGGTGATCCGCATGATGCATACCCTGTTGGGGGAGGAGAACTTCCAGAAAGGGATGCAGCTCTATTTCGAACGCCACGACGGCAGCGCCGCTACCTGCGACGATTTCGTTCAGGCGATGGAGGATGCATCTAACGTCGATCTGTCGCGCTTCCGCCGTTGGTATAGCCAGTCCGGTACGCCGCTGTTGACGGTGCGCGACGAGTACGATGCGGAAACTCAGCAATATCGCCTGCATGTCAGCCAGAAAACCGCGCCGACCGCCGATCAGCCGGAGAAGTTGCCGCTGCATATTCCGCTGGATATCGAACTGTACGACAGCGAAGGCAATGTCATTCCATTGCAAAAAGGCGGCCTGCCGGTCAACAACGTGCTGAACGTCACCGAAGCGGAGCAGACCTTCGTGTTCGACGGCGTGGCGCACAAGCCGGTACCGTCGCTGCTGCGCGAATTCTCCGCGCCGGTGAAACTGGACTATCCGTACAGCGATCAGCAACTGACCTTCCTGATGCAGCACGCACGCAATGAATTTGCGCGTTGGGATGCGGCACAGAGCCTGCTCGCGACCTATATCAAGCTGAACGTGGCGCGGCACCAGCAGAAGCAGCCACTGTCGCTGCCGCTGCACGTGGCCGATGCGTTCCGTGCGGTGCTGCTGGACGAAAAACTGGATCCGGCGCTGGCGGCGCAGATCCTGACGCTGCCGTCGGAGAACGAAATCGCCGAGCTGTTCGCCACTATCGATCCGGAAGCGATCGCCGCGGTGCACGAAGCGATCGTACGCTGCCTGGCGCGGGAGTTGGCCGATGAGTGGCTGGCGGTGTATCACGCCAACAAGACCGACGGCTACCGCGTGGAGCATGCCGAGATCGCCAAGCGCGCCATGCGCAATGTGTGCTTGGGCTATCTGGCGTTCGGAGAAGATGTGGCGCTGGCGGACCAGCTGGTGAATGAACAGTATCGCCAGGCGGACAACATGACCGACGCGCTGGCGGCGCTGTCTGCTGCGGTCGCGGCCCAGCTGCCGTGCCGCGATGCGCTGCTGGCGGCGTTCGACGAGCGCTGGCATCAGGATGGCCTGGTGATGGACAAATGGTTCGTGCTGCAGGGCAGCAGCCCGGCGGCAGACGTGTTGAGCAAGGTGCGCGCGCTGTTGCATCACCGTTCGTTCAGCCTGAGTAACCCGAACCGCACCCGTTCGCTGATCGGCGGCTTCGCTTCCGGCAACCCGGCGGCGTTCCATGCCGCGGACGGCAGCGGCTATCAGTTCCTGGCGGAGATCCTGAGCGATCTCAACCAGCGCAACCCGCAGATCGCCGCGCGCCTGATTGAACCGCTGATTCGCCTGAAGCGTTACGACGCGGGCCGCCAGGCGCTGATGCGCAAGGCACTGGAACAGCTGAAAGGGTTGGAAAACCTGTCCGGCGATCTGTACGAGAAGATCAGCAAGGCGCTAGACGCCTGATCTTTTCGCGCTGATATAGATAAGGGACGGCCTGCGCCGTCCCTTTTTTTATCCGTTCAATTTGCCGCCTGGCGCGGGCTGGCCCCGATAACCGGCGGCGATAATACCCGTTCCAGCACTTCGGCCTCCAGCTCAGCCAGCCGGGCTGACCCCTTGCGGCGCGGCCGCGGCAGGTCGAGGGTGAGATCCAGCCCGATGCGTCCCTCTTCGATCAGGATGACCCGATCCGCCAGCGCGATGGCTTCGCTGACGTCGTGCGTGACCAGCAGTACGGTAAAACCGTGTTGTAGCCACAGCGTTTCTATCAGACCTTGCATCTCGATGCGCGTCAGGGCATCCAGCGCTCCGAGCGGTTCATCCAGCAGCAGCAGGCGGGGGCGGTGGATCAGCGCGCGCGCCAGGGCGACCCGCTGTTTTTGTCCGCCGGACAGCGCCGCCGGCCAATCGCGGGCGCGATCCGCCAAACCGACCGCTTCCAGGGCTTGCAACGCCGCGTCGCGCCACTGGCCGCGCAGCCCCAGACCCACATTGTCGATCACCGTTTTCCACGGCAACAGGCGCGCATCCTGAAACATCAACCGGGTATCCTCTTTAGCGGCGGCGAGCGGCGCGTTGCCGCTGAGCAGCGCGCCGCTGCTGGCCTGTTCCAGGCCGGCCAACAGGCGCAGCAGGGTGCTCTTGCCGCAGCCGCTGCGGCCAACCACCGCCACGAACTGCCCGGCGGAAATGCGCAGCTGAATATTGTCCAGCACCGTGCGGTTGCCGTAACGTTTGCCGATGGACTCCAGCGTCACCGGCGTGCCTTGCGCAAGGCGAGCGGGAAGGATCATAGCGCTTCTCCCTGTTTCAGTTGATAGGCCGGATGCCAGCGCAACCAGACGCGCTCCAGCAGCTGCGCACCCACGTCCGCCAGCTTGCCGAGCAGGGCGTACAGCACGATCGCCACCACCACCACGTCGGTTTGCAGAAATTCACGCGCGTTCATCGCCAGGTAGCCGATGCCCGAATTGGCCGAGATGGTTTCGGCGACGATCAGCGTCAGCCACATGAAGCCGAGAGCGAAACGCACGCCGACCATAATCGACGGCAGCGCGCCCGGCAGCACCACCTGTGTAAACAGGCGAAAACCGCTCAGGCCGTAGCTGCGGGCCATCTCCAACAGGCCGCGATCGATGTTTTTGATGCCGTGATAGGTATTGAGATAAATCGGGAACAGCGTACCGAGCGCCACCAGAAAGATCTTGGCGGATTCATCGATGCCGAACCACAGGATCACCAACGGGATCAGCGCCAGATGCGGCACGTTGCGGATCATTTGCACCGAGCTGTCCAGCAGGCGTTCGCCCCAGCGCGACAGCCCGGTAATAAAGCCGAGTATCAGTCCGATGCTGCCGCCGATGCCAAAGCCTAACAACGCGCGCTGGCTGCTGATGCTCAGGTGCTGCCACAGTTCGCCGCTTTGGCTCAGGCGCCAGAAGGCGGCCAGCACCGCACTCGGCGCCGGCAAAATGCGATTGGAGAGCCAGCCGGTTTCGACGGCGATTTGCCAGATGATCACCAGCGCCAACGGCAGCGCCCAGGGAGCCAGCCGATACAGGATGCGTTGTACGTTATTTGCCATCGGGGCGCTCCTCAGCTCTGCGATACTTTTTGCGGAACATAGATATTGGCCACCACTTCGCCCTGCGGACGCACCGGCTGAAGGCGAGCGGGCGCTTCCTCCTGCGCCAGATCGAGGTGCGGGAACAGGAGTTCGCCGACGCGGTAGGCCTCTTCCAGATGCGGATAGCCGGAGAGAATAAAGGTGTCGATGCCCAGATCGGCATATTCCTGCATGCGCGCCGCGACCGTCGGGCCATCGCCCACCAGCGCGGTGCCGGCGCCGCCGCGCACCAGGCCGATGCCGGCCCACAAGTTCGGGCTGATCTCCAGGTTATCCTTTTTGCCGCCGTGCAGCGCCGCCATGCGCCGTTGGCCGACGGAGTCGAAGCGCGCAAAGGCCTGCTGCGCGTTGGCGATGGTTTCCTCATCGAGGTGGGCGATCAGCCGGTCAGCGGCGCGCCAGGCTTCTTCGGTGGTTTCCCGCACGATGACGTGCAGCCGGATGCCGAAACGCACCTGGCGGCCTTTCGCCGCCGCTTTAGCGCGCACCTCTTCGATCTTCGCCTTAACCTGCGCCGGCGGCTCTCCCCAGGTGAGATACATTTCTACCTGCTCGGCGGCCAGATCCTGCGCGGCGGCGGAGGATCCGCCGAAATAGAGCGGCGGGCGTGGCTGTTGCACCGGCGGGAACAGCAGTTTGGCGCCTTTCACCTGAATATGCTTGCCGTGGAAATCGACGGTTTCCCCTTCCAGCACCCGGCGCCAGATGTGGGTGAACTCGGTTGAGGCTTCGTAGCGTTCTTCATGGCTAAGGTGCAGCCCCTCGGCCGCCAGCTCTTCCGGATCGCCGCCGGTGACCAGATTGAACAGGGCGCGCCCGTTGGACAGGCGATCCAGCGTCGCCGCCTGGCGCGCCGCCAGCGTAGGGGAGATGATGCCCGGCCGCAGCGCGACCAAAAATTTCAGCCGTTGGGTGACCGGGATCAGCGAGGCGGCCACCAGCCAGGAGTCTTCGCAGGAGCGGCCGGTGGGGATCAGCACGCCGCCGAATCCCAGCCGATCCGCCGCCTGGGCGATCTGCTGCAAGTAACCGTGATCGACGCTGCGAGCACCCTGTGCGCTGCCAAGATAGTGGCCGTCGCCGTGGGTGGGTAAAAACCAGAAAACGTGCAGGCTCATCGTCAATGCTCTCCCGTATTTATTGCGCGCTTGGGCGCCAGATGCGTTGCGAGATGTCGACCTTCACCGGCACCAGCCGGTTGGCGTAAAACAGGTCGGCGGTTTGCTGCTGTGCGGCGATGGTATGCGCATCGAGCGGTGTGATGGCGGTCGGCGGGCGGTGATCCAGATAGCTGGCGATCACCGGTTCCGGCAGCCCCATGGCGTTGGCCAGCAAGGTCACGCTTTGCGCCCGGTCGCTGCGGGTGAGCGCATCGGCCTGGGTCAGCACCGTCAGGACCTGGCTGATAAAGGCGCCGTTGGCTTCGACATAAGGGCGCGCCGCCAGATAGAAGGAGCCGGTCTGGTTCAGATCGGTGCCGTCGCCGAGCACCCGCACGCCGCCCTGCAGCAGCGCGGCGGAATAATAAGGATCCCAGATCGCCCAGGCATCGACGTTGCCCTGTTGGAATGCGGCGCGCGCATCGGCGGGCGTCAGATAGGCGGGCTGGATATCCGTAAATTTCAGTCCGGCTTTTTGCAGCGATCGCAGCAGCAGGTTATGTGAGCTGGATCCTTTCTGGAACGCGACCTTATGGCCTTTCAGATCGGCGACGGTTTTGATCGGGCTGTTTTCCGGTACCAGGATCACTTCCGCCTTCGGTTTGGGCGGCTCAACGCCGACATACAGCAGATCGGCCCCGGCGGCCTGCGCGAAGATCGGCGGAATATCGCCGGTGCTGCCCAGATCGATGCTGCCGACGTTCAAGGCCTCCAGCATTTGCGGGCCGGCGGGAAACTCGATCCAACTGATGCGGGTGGCGGGGAAACGTTCCTCCAGCAGCCGGTGGCTCTTCGCCAGCACCAGACTGACCGATCCTTTTTGGTAGCCGATGCGGAACTGCGCCGGATCCTGAGCGACGGCGGCGTTGGCCCAAACCAGCGACAGCAGGCCGGTGAAGGCGGCGGCGCTCAGCCAACGCCGCAAAGCGATGCGTTGTTTCATTCAGGCTCTCCTTTTCCAGGCGTTTCAGGCGGTTTGACGCGCCGCCAGTGGCGAGGCGACGCGCAGCGCCGGCGGTTTGCGGCGGCCAAGCGCCAGATAGAAACTGGCCAGTGCCTCTTCCAGCCGGGCGGCCACGGCGTCGGTGAGCGTGGCGCCTTCGTCGGTCAGCTGGATCTGGCTGTCGTCGGCGAACACGCCGTGCAGCACCTCTTGCGCTTTCAGCGCCGCCAGTACCGGTTTCAACGCATAGTCCACCGCCAGCATGTGGCCGATCGAACCACCGGTCGCCAGCGGCAACACCACCTTATGATCCAGAGCGCGTTCCGGCAGCAGATCCAGCAGGGTTTTCAGAGCGCCGGAGAACGACGCTTTATAAACCGGCGTGGAAATCAGCAGGCCGTCGGCCTGCGCCAGCTGTTCGGCAAACGCCTTGATCGCCGGACTGTTGAAGTTGGCGTACAGCAGATCTTCGGCGTCAAAGTCGTGCAGGGTATAGGCCGTCACTTCCACCCCTTGCTGCCGCAGCCAGTTCTGACTCAGCGAGAGCAGCGCGGCGGAACGTGATGGGATGCGTGGGCTACCGGCCAGTGATATAACGCGCATTGCCACTCCTTATAACTAAAAGTTAGGTTTAATTAGAAAATCAATGGGAAGTGTTTTAAACCTACCAGCAACCGGGCGCGTTTTTTAAATCTCATTTTTTGATTTGGATATGCGCAAAAGCGGATTAGCGCCGATTTGGCGGTGAAGAGAGAAAACGATTGCGTAAAAACGGCTTTTTTTGCCTTTAATCAATTCCAATTAGGCGGGGGATACCGGATAATACGCCCCCGGTTTGCAACCGGGAAATCAGGAGAGTCCATGTACTACCCCCTCATCAGGAAAGCGTTGTTTCAGCTCGATCCGGAGCGCGCGCACGAAGTGACCTTTCGTCAGCTCAGCCGTATTACCGGCACCCCATTAGCGTTTCTTGTCCGTCAGTCCGTGCCGACCAAACCGGTCAACTGCATGGGGCTATCGTTTAAAAACCCGCTGGGATTGGCCGCCGGTCTGGATAAAAACGGCGAATGTATCGATGCGTTCGGCGCGATGGGCTTCGGCCATGTGGAAGTCGGCACCGTGACGCCGCGTCCGCAACCGGGCAACGACAAGCCGCGCTTGTTCCGCGTGGTTGAGGCGGAAGGCCTGATTAACCGCATGGGGTTCAATAACCATGGCGTGGACAATCTGGTTGAAAACGTTAAGAAATCCCATTTCGGCGGCATTCTTGGGATCAATATTGGCAAGAATAAAGACACGCCGGTCGAGCAGGGCAAAGACGATTATTTGATCTGCATGGATAAAGTTTATCCGTATGCCGGATATATCGCGATTAACATCTCTTCACCGAATACGCCGGGGTTACGATCCTTACAGTATGGCGAAGCGCTGGACGATCTTTTGGCTGCGATTAAAAATAAGCAGCAGGAATTACATGCGCGTCATCACAAATATGTGCCGGTGGCGGTAAAGATCGCGCCGGATCTTTCAGAAGAAGAATTGATCCAAATTGCCGATAGCCTGGTGCGGCATAATATCGATGGCGTGATCGCCACCAATACCACGTTGGATCGAAAATTGATCCAGGGGTTGAATTACTGCGAACAAGCGGGCGGGTTAAGCGGGCGTCCGTTGCAATCGCGCAGCACCGAAGTGATCCGTCGTCTCTCCACCGAACTGCAGGGGCGCCTGCCGATTATCGGCGTAGGCGGCATCGATTCGCTGACGGCGGCGCGCGAAAAAATGGAGGCCGGCGCGAGCCTGCTGCAAATTTATTCCGGATTTATCTATCACGGCCCGCGTTTGATTAAAGATATCGTTACCCATATCTAATATTTTTCCTCTCATTTTATTCCGGGGGTTTATTTCTGCCCCCGGCTCGTCTATATTTTGTTCGTTAGCTTAAATATCGTTCGCGGAATTATCCGATGTTTAAGCGATTTCATCGGTGATAAAATCGCCTTTTAGGGTGAGTGCGGCGTTGGCATAGGCAGCGAGAAGGATACGAAATGAAGATAAAACCTGACGATAATTGGCGTTGGTATTTTGATGCCGAACACGATCGGCTAATGCTGGATTTAGCTAATGGTATGATCTTTCGTTCACGTTTCCCGGCCAAAATGTTAACGCCGGACGCCTTTGATGAATGTGCTTTTTGCGTGGATGACGCCGCCCTTTATTTCACCTATGAAGAACAGTGCAAGCAGGTCAAGCTTAGCCATGAACAGCGCGCCGAGCTGGTGCTGAATGCGCTGGTCGCCTATCGCTTCCTGAAACCGCTGATGCCAAAGAGCTGGCATTTCTCGCAGCAGCATTACCCGCTGCAGCCGAAAAACGGCGAGCTGGCGGCGGTGAAAGTGATGGAGAGCGGCGCGGAAGCGCGCTTGCTGGTGGTCGAGGCCGGGGATAACGCCAGCCTGTGCCTGCTGGCGCAAAATCAGCTGACGGTCGCCGGCCGTACCATGGTCTTGGGCGACGCCATCAAGGTGATGCACGATCGGCTGAAGCCCTGCGCACAGGATGAAAGCGCCGCCCCGGCTTACGACAGGGCGGTATAAGGCGGTTTACGCCAGGGTCAAATCACTTTTCGGGATGCAGCTGCAGCACAGGATGGTGCCGTTGTCGCCCAGCGCGCTTTTCTTCAGGGGCGCGACTTCACCGTTCAGCAACATAATGCGGCAACTGCCGCAAATCCCGGCGCGGCAGGAGTAAGGTACGCGGATGCCTTGCTGTTCCAACTGTTCGAGCAAGATCTGCTGGTTGTTGCCGGTAAACACCTTTCCTTCATATTCGATCGTGACGCTGTGCGCGCTGTCTTGCGGCGCCTGCACGCTCTCCACCACTTTGCCTGCGCCATAAGGGCGCGGCGGCTTGGTCGACAGCACTTCCACCGTATCGCCCACGCGGATGATGCCGCTGTTGCGGGCGATCATATTCTGGCCGAAATCGATATCGCCGTTGTCGGCGGAGCGGAATTTTTGCAGCGTGCTGAGCGGCTCGCCGCTCGGGTGCTTGCGGCCGCGCTCGGTGCTGACGGTGGTGAGCACGCAGCGGCTGCAGGGTTTCACCAGATCGAACATCACGTCGCCGACGCGGATCACCTGCCAGCCGTCCTCGGCCCAGGCGGTGGCGCCGCTCACCACCAGATTGGGGCGGAACTGCTCCAGCTTGATGCTGCCGGGGCAACGCTGCTGCAGATCGTTAAACGAAGCCTGGTTAATCAGCAGATAAGGATAGCCGTCGGCAAACGTCAGTGGGATTTCGGGGTGCTTCTTCACCCGGCGGGTCAGCTCCGGCCCCAGCCAGCGCAGCTGCACGTCGCGCTGGAAATAGCCGCTCAGCCAGCGGTTGATCTCATCTGGCGCGATCAGCGCGGTGAAATGGTTGCCCCACACCTCGGTCGGCTGCGGCGCGGCGGCGAAGTCGCTGAAGCGAATGGCGGCGCTTTCGCCGTCCGGCGCGGTCAGGAATAGCCCGTCCGGCAACAGCGCCGGCGTGAACAACACCATCTGCGGGTATTGGCGCGCGGTAATAAAGGTGCCGTCCGGCTCGGTGATCATAAAGTTGCGGTCGAAGGCCAGACCGCTGCTGCCGACCTGGGCGTAGGAAAGCTGCAGGCCGCGCAGTGATTTAACCGGATGGACGTAGAGTCTGGAAAGCGTGATCACCCTTATCTCCGTGCGATGATTAAATAGAAGGGAGCAACTTTATGACAAGCGGTGCGGATTAGCTATAATGCGCAACAATTTTCTTTTTGGTGATAAGTACGATATGAACTCTCTGTTTGCCAGCACGGCGCGTGGATTGGAAGAACTGTTAAAAAGCGAGCTGGAAGCGCTTGGCGCTCACGACTGCAAAGTGGTGCAGGGCGGGGTACATTTTCAGGGTGACGATCGTCTTCTGTACCAAAGCCTGCTGTGGAGCCGCCTGGCTTCGCGCATTCTGTTGCCGCTGAACGAATTCCGCGTGCACAGCGATCTGGATCTGTACCTCGGGGTGCAGGCGATCGACTGGCCGAGCATTTTTGGCGTGGATAAAACCTTTGCCGTGCATTTCAGCGGCGTGAACGAAGAGATCCGCAACAGCCAGTATGGCGCGCTGAAGGTGAAAGACGCCATCGTCGACAGCTTTACCCGTAAACTCGACCAACGCCCGACGGTCGCCAAGCAGCAGCCGGACATTCGCGTTAACGTCTTCCTGCAACGTGATATGGCTAGCGTGGCGCTCGATCTGAGCGGCGAAGGCCTGCACCAGCGCGGCTACCGCGATCTCACCGGCCAGGCGCCGCTGAAGGAAAACCTGGCGGCCGCCATCGTGTTGCGTTCCGGCTGGCAGCCGGGCACGCCGATGCTTGATCCGATGTGCGGCTCCGGCACGCTGTTGATCGAAGCGGCGATGATCGCCGCCGATCGCGCGCCGGGTCTGCACCGTCAACACTGGGGCTTCAGCGCCTGGAATGGCCACAACGCCGACCTGTGGCGTGAAGTCACCACCGAAGCGCAGGTGCGCGCGCGTCGCGGCCTGCAGGAAACCGCCTCTCGCTTCTTCGGCTCCGATATCGATCGCCGGGTGATTGAGATGGCGCGCGGCAACGCCCGCCGCGCCGGCGTCGCCGAGCTGATCACCTTCAACGTCGGCGACGTCGCGCGCTTGACCAACCCGCTGCCGGAAGGCCCGCACGGCACGGTGATCAGCAACCCGCCTTACGGCGAGCGTCTGGAAAGCGAACCGGCGCTGATCGCGCTGCACAACATGCTGGGGCGCGTGATGAAAAACGCCTTCGGCGGCTGGCAGCTTTCGCTGTTCAGTGCCTCGCCGGAGCTGTTGAGCTGCCTGCAGCTGCGCGCCGAGCGCCAGTTCAAGGCGAAGAACGGCCCGCTGGAGTGCGTGCAGAAAAACTATCAGCTGGCGGCAAGCCCGGCCGGTAGCGCCACCGGCGGCGTGCAGGTGGCGGAAGATTTCGCCAACCGTCTGCGCAAGAATTTGAAGAAGCTCGACAAGTGGGCGAAGCAACAAGGCATTGAATGCTACCGCCTGTACGACGCCGATCTGCCAGAATACAACGTCGCGGTGGACCGTTACGGCAGCAAGGTGGTGGTGCAGGAGTATGCGCCGCCGAAAACCGTCGATGCGCAGAAGGCGCGTCAGCGCCTGTTCGATGTGATCAACGCGACGCTGGCGGTGCTGGAATTGCCGTCGAATCAGCTGATCCTGAAAACCCGCGAGCGCCAGAAGGGCAAAAATCAGTACGAGAAACTGGCGCAGAAGGGCGAGTTCCTGCTGGTGGAAGAGTATAACGCCAAGCTGTGGGTCAACCTGACCGACTATCTCGATACCGGCCTGTTCCTCGATCACCGCATCGCGCGCCGTATGCTGGGCGAGATGAGCAATGGCAAGGACTTCCTCAACCTGTTCGCCTATACCGGCACCGCCAGCGTGCACGCCGGGCTGGGCGGCGCGCGCAGCACCACCACGGTGGACATGTCGCGCACCTACCTGGAATGGGCGGAGAAGAACCTGCGCGCCAACGGCCTGACCGGCCGTCAGCATCGGCTGATCCAGGCCGATTGCCTGTCTTGGCTGAGCAACGCCAATGAACAGTTCGACGTGATCTTCATCGATCCGCCGACGTTCTCCAACTCCAAGCGGATGGAGAACACCTTTGACGTGCAGCGCGATCATCTGGCGCTGATGAAAGATTTGAAACGGTTGCTGCGCCGCAACGGGACCATCATGTTCTCGAACAACAAGCGCGGTTTCCAAATGGATATGGCAGGGCTGAGCGCGTTGGGTCTGGAGGCGAAAGAGATCACCGCCAAGACGCTGTCGCAGGATTTTGCCCGTAACCGTCAGATCCACAACTGCTGGCTGGTGACTCACGCCGGCGAAGGAAAATAATTACTATGTCGTTAATCAGCATGTCCGGCGCCTGGCTCTCTTTCAGCGATGCGCCACTGTTAGACAACACCGAAATTCATATTGAAGACAACGAGCGCGTGTGTCTGGTCGGGCGCAACGGCGCCGGCAAATCCACGCTGCTGAAGATCCTCGGCAAAGAGATCCCGCTGGACGACGGCCGGGTGATCTACGAACAGGATCTGATCGTGGCGCGTCTGCAACAGGATCCGCCGCGCAATATCGGCGGCAGCGTGTTCGACTTTGTGGCGGAAGGCGTCGCGGAGCAGGCGGAACACCTGAAGGCCTATCACGCGATCTCTCACCTGGTGGAAAGCGACCCGAGCGAGAAAAACCTGGCGCGGATGGCGCAAATCATGGAGATCCTCGATCACCAGGGGCTGTGGCAGCTCGACAGCCGCATCAGCGAAGTGCTGCTGCAGCTGGGGCTGAACGGCGACGCCGAACTTTCCTCGCTGTCCGGCGGCTGGCTGCGCAAAGCGGCGCTGGGCCGCGCGCTGGTGAGCTCGCCGCGCGTGTTGTTGCTCGACGAACCGACCAACCACCTGGATATCGAAACCATCGACTGGCTGGAAGGTTTCCTGAAAGAGTTCGACGGCAGCATCGTCTTCATTTCGCACGACCGTTCGTTTATCCGCAACATGGCGACGCGCATCGTCGATCTGGATCGCGGCAAGCTGGTTTCCTGGCCGGGCAACTACGATCTCTATCTGCAGAGCAAAGAAGAAACGCTGCGGGTGGAAGAGCTGCAAAACGCCGAGTTCGACCGCAAGCTGGCGCAGGAAGAGGTCTGGATCCGTCAGGGCATCAAGGCGCGCCGCACCCGCAATGAAGGCCGCGTGCGCGCGCTGAAGGCGCTGCGCGTCGAGCGCTCGCAGCGCCGCGAAGTGATGGGCACCGCCAAGATGCAGGTGGAAGAGGCGACCCGCTCCGGCAAAATCGTGTTCGAGCTGGAAGACGTCAATTATCAGGTTGGCGAAAAGGTGCTGGTGCGCGGTTTCTCCGCCCAGGTGCAGCGCGGCGACAAGATTGCGCTGGTGGGGCCGAACGGCTGCGGCAAAACCACGCTGCTGAAACTGATGCTCGGTCAGCTGAAAGCCGACAGCGGCCGCGTGCACTGCGGCACCAAGCTGGAAGTGGCCTATTTCGACCAGCACCGCGCCGATCTCGATCCTGAGCGCACGGTGATGGACAACCTGGCGGAAGGCAAGCAGGAAGTGATGGTCAACGGCCGTCCTCGCCACGTATTGGGCTATCTGCAGGACTTCCTGTTCCACCCGAAACGCGCGATGACGCCGGTGAAGGCGCTGTCGGGCGGTGAGCGTAACCGCCTGCTGTTGGCTAAGCTGTTTCTGAAACCGAGCAATCTGCTGATCCTCGATGAACCAACCAACGATCTCGACGTCGAAACGCTGGAGCTGCTGGAAGAGCTGATTGACGGCTATCAGGGCACTGTGCTGCTGGTCAGCCATGATCGTCAGTTCGTTGACAACTCGGTGACCGAGTGCTGGATCTTCGAAGGCAACGGCGTGATCAATGCCTTCGTCGGCGGTTACTACGATGCGCATCATCAGCGCGCGACGGCGAAACCGATTCGTCAGGCGGCGCCGAGCGCGAGCAAACCGGCGGCGGAGAAAAAGGCCGAACAGCCGAAGAAAACGGCGGCCAAGCTGAGTTATAACCTGCTGCGTGAGCTGGAACAGTTGCCGCAGCGGCTCGAAAAGCTGGAAGCGGAAATCGAAGCGCTGCAGGCGCAGATGAGCGACGCCGACTTCTTCACGCGGCCGCATAGCGAAACGCAAGAAGTGCTGACGGCGCTGGCTGATGCCGAGCAAGCGCTGGAACAGGCTTTCGCCCGTTGGGAAGAGCTGGAAGCGATGAAAAACGGCTGACCGTTGCGATGCCGCCCGCGCGCTGCTGCGGGCGGCATCGACGTGCCGGTGAGCGACGTTATTTAGGAGGAATATGGTGTGTTCCCACAACAATCATCAGCAGCATAGTCATTCCGCACCCTCGGCGGCGCAGCAGGATAACCTGATGCTGTGTCCGCAGTGCGACATGCTGGTGGCGCTGCCGCCGCTGGCCTATGGCAGCAAAGCGGTATGCCCGCGCTGCAAAACCACGCTCAGCGCCCGCTGGGACGAGCCGCGCAAGCGGCCGATCGGTTACGCGCTCAGCGCCTTGTTCATGCTGGTGCTGGCCAACATTTTCCCGTTTATCAACATGCGCGTCGCCGGCCTCGGCAACGAAATCCGGCTGATCCAAATCCCGGAAGTGATGGTGGCAGAAGACTACGCCAGCATGGCCACCTTGTTTATGGTGTTCGTGCAGCTGATCCCGGCGTTTTGCATGGTGGCGATTATCCTGCTGTGCGCCAGAGTGCGCTTGCCGCTGGGGCTCAAAGAGTGGATGGCTCGGGTGCTGTTCCAGTTCAAGACCTGGTGCATGGTGGAAATTTTCCTCGCCGGGGTGCTGGTCAGCTTCGTCAAGCTGATGGCCTACGGCGATATCGGCATCGGCAGTAGCTTCGTGCCTTACTGCCTGTTCTGCCTGCTGCAGGTGCGCGCCTTCCAGTGCGTTGATCGGCGCTGGCTGTGGCAGGATATCGAACCGGCGCCGCGACTGCATCGCCCGCTGACGGTGGGGCGCACCGGCATGCGCCAGGGCGTGCGCTCTTGCGCGTGCTGCACGGCGATCCTGCCGGCCGATCAGGTGCGCTGTCCGCGCTGTCACACCAAGGGCTACGTGCGGCGTCGTCACAGCTTGCAGTGGACGCTGGCGCTGCTGGTGACCTCTGTCATGCTGTATATTCCGGCCAACCTGATGCCGATCATGGTGACCGAGGCGCTGGGCAACAAGATGAACTCCACCATCATGGCGGGGGTGATCCTGCTGTGGGGGGACGGCTCTTATCCGGTGGCGATGGTGATTTTCATCGCCAGTATCATGGTGCCGTCGCTGAAAATGTTGGCGATCGGCTGGCTGTGCTGGGATGCGAACGGCAGGAAGAAACCGCGCGCCGACAGCGAGCGTATGCATCTGATTTATGAAGTGGTTGAATTCGTTGGCCGTTGGTCAATGATCGACGTGTTTGTGATCGCCGTGCTGTCGGCGCTGGTGCGAATGGGGCAGTTGATGAGCATTTATCCCGCGACGGGCGCCGTGCTGTTCGCGCTGGTGGTAATCCTCACCATGTTCGCCGCCATGACATTTGATCCCCGGCTGACCTGGGATCGCGCAAGTGAAACAATCAACAAGGAGCCGCAAGGTGACGGAAAATAATCATAGCGTCGCAGACGTTGAGAAGATCAAACGCTGGTCGCCGGTGTGGATCATTCCCATCGTGACCGCGCTGATCGGCGCCTGGATCCTGTTTTACCACTTCAGCCATCAGGGGCCGGTGGTGACGCTGGTGACCTCGACGGCGGAAGGGCTGGAAGCGGGTAAAACCAAAATCAAAAGCCGCAGCGTTGACGTCGGCGTGGTGGAAACCGTCACGTTGAGCGATGACCTGAGCAAGGTGATGGTGCAGGCTCGCCTCAATTCCGGCATGGAAAAATTGCTGCGCCAGGATTCCGCTTTCTGGGTGGTGAAGCCGCAGATCGGCCGTGAAGGCGTCTCCGGGCTGGGCACGCTGCTCTCCGGCGCCTATATCGAACTGCAGCCGGGCAACAAAGGCAAAGACGGCAAAGACAACTATCAGCTGCTCGATGCGCCGCCGCTGGCTTCCCCGGATGCCAAAGGGTTGCGCATCGTGCTGGACAGCGAGAAATCAGGCCAGCTCAACGCCGGCGATCCGGTGCTGTTCCGCGGTTATCGCGTCGGGTCGGTGGAAACCAGCTACTTCGATCCTAAAGAGCGCGCTATGCGCTATCAGCTGTTCATCACCGCGCCTTACGATCAGTTGGTCACCACCAACGTGCGCTTCTGGAAAGACAGCGGCGTGGCGTTTGACATGTCGGCGCAGGGCATGCGGGTGGAGATGGGCTCGTTGACCACGCTGTTCAGCGGCGGGGTCAGTTTTGACGTGCCGGACGGTTGGGATCGCGGCGATCAGGCGAAAGAGAAGGCGGAATATCAGCTGTTCGACAACCAGCGCAGCACGCAGGATTCGCTGTATACCGTGCATAAGGATTACCTGCTGTTCTTCTCCGACTCGGTACGCGGCCTGCAGCCGGGCGCGCCGGTCGAGTTCCGCGGCATCCGTCTGGGTACGGTGGCGCAGGTGCCGTTCTATAAAGACGGCATGGCGCAGCGTCTGGATAACGATTACCGCATTCCGGTGCTGATCCGCATCGAGCCGGATCGCTTCCAGAAACAGCTGGGCGGCAACTTCGATATTGAAGGGCACCTGAAAGATGCGGAGTCTCGCGGCATGCGCGCCTCGATGAAGTCCGCCAACCTGCTGACCGGTTCTCTGTACATCGATCTCGACTTCTATCCGCAGGAAAAACCGTGGAAAGGGCCGCGCGAGCTGTTCGGTTATCCGCTGATGCCGACCACCAGCGGCGGTCTGGCGCAGATCCAGCAGAAATTGATGCAGACGTTGGATAAGATTAATTCGATGCCGATCAATCCGATGATCAACGAAGCGACCAAGACGCTGGCGGAAAGTCAGAAAACCATGAAGTCGACGCAGCAGACCATGAAGTCGCTGAACGACATCATCGCCAGCAAAGAGATGCAGGCGCTGCCGCAGGACATGCAGAAAACGCTGCTGGAGCTGAACCGCAGCATGAAAGGGCTCCAGCCTGGTTCACCGGCTTACAACAAGATGGTGGGCGACATGCAGCGCCTCGATCAGGTATTGCGTGAGCTGCAACCGGTGCTGCGCACCCTGAATGAGAAGAGCAACGCGCTGGTGTTTGAAGCCGCCGGCAGCACTGACCCTCAGCCTAAGAAGGCCACGAAATGATGAAATGGATCCCGGTAGCCCTGGCGCTGTTGCTCAGCGCCTGCAGCAGTTCGCCACAGAAGACTTACTATCAGTTGCCGGCGCTGGGTGCGCCTGCTGCGGCCAGCAGCAGCGGCGCTTCCACGCGCCAGCTGTGGCTGGAACACGTGAGCGTGGCGGATTATCTGGCGCAGAGCGGCGTGGTGTATCAGACCAACGACGTACAGTATGTGATAGCCCAGAACAACCTGTGGGCCAGCCCGCTCGACCAGCAGCTGCAGCAAACGTTGGTCACCAACCTGAGCAGCGCGCTGCCGGGTTGGGTGGTCTCTTCGCAGCCGATGAGCAGCGATCAGGATGTGCTGAACGTGACCATCAGCGGCTTCCACGGCCGTTTTGACGGCAAGGCGATCATTCGCGGCGAGTGGGTGCTGAATCGTCAGGGGCGCTTGATCAAACGGCCTTTCAGCCTGGAATTGAAACAGGGTGAAGACGGCTATGATGCCCTGGTGCGCACTCTGGCGCAGGGGTGGCAGCAGGAAGCCCAGGTTATCGCAGCACAGATGGGCGGCATTTAGTCATAATTTGGTCTAAAATCGTCTAATCCCTGTCGGCGTGAAAATCCGTTTTTTCTCGCTGACAGGGATTTCTATTTCATTTCAAACAGTTAACCCCTTTCCCAGCAGATCAGCCACTTAGCACTTTCCTCGGGCGTAGCTCACAAATATGACATTGGCGTGAATTTTGCGCATTGATCTTCTCTTCTTTTAGCGCTATTGATTACTCGTGGCTGCGCAAAAAGCAGCCATTGTTTTCTTTCCACCAGACCAAAATGAGGGAAACGAGGCATGAAGAGACAGAAACGCGATCGTCTGGAAAGGGCGCATTCGAGAGGGTATCAGGCAGGTATTTTAGGGCGTTCCAGGGAACATTGTCCCTACCAATCATCGGTGGACGCCCGGTCTCAATGGCTGGGAGGTTGGCGAGAAGCCATGGAAGACAGGGCTGTGACCGCTTAAGCGGCTCCCTGTCAAATAAAAGGAATAACCTCCGCCCTTGGCGGAGGTTTTTGTTTGTGCCGTTTACTCGTCCTGCCAGCGTTTCAGTAGAATACTCGCATTCACGCCGCCAAAGCCGAAGCCGTTTGATAAGGCGTAGGTCATATTCATCGATTCAGCCCGTTTCGCGACCAGGTGTAAACCTGCCGCCGCCGGATCGGGATTGTCCAGATTCAGCGTCGCGGGGGCGATCTGATCGCGCAGCGCCAAGGCGGTAAAGATGGTTTCCAGCCCCCCGGCGGCGCCGAGCAGGTGCCCGGTGGCGGATTTTGTCGAGGTTACCGCGATGCTCCCTGTCGTGCCAAACAGGTGTTTGATGGCATTGATTTCGCCTAGATCGCCCACAGGCGTTGAGGTCGCGTGTGCGTTTAAATGCTGGACCTCTTCTGGGGCGACGTTCGCCTGCTTCAACGCGATTTTCATCGCCCGATAAGCACCGTTGCCGTCTTCGGCACCGGAGGTCATGTGGTAGGCGTCGGCGCTGGTGCCATAACCGACGATTTCCGCGAGCGGTGTGGCACCGCGCGCCCGCGCGTGTTCCAGCGTTTCAATCACCAGCATGCCGGCACCTTCCCCCATGACAAATCCGTCCCGTGCACTGTCGAAAGGCCGGGAAGCCTGCCTTGCCAACTCGGCCGGTGCGGTGGACATAGCGCGCGCGGCGGCGAATCCGCCCAGGCTGACGGTGTCGATAGCGGCTTCGGTACCGCCGCACAGCGCGATATCGGCCTCATCATTGCGGATCAGACGCACAGCGTCGCCAATGGCTTGCACGCCGGCCGCACAGGCGGTGACCGGTGCGCCAATCGGGCCTTTGAAGTGATGCTTGATGGAAACATGGCCGGCCGCCAGATTGACCAGGAAAGAGGGGATGGTGAAGGGCGACAGGCGCTTGGCGCCGCGGTTGTCGGTGGTGCGTACCGCCTGGGCAATCGCCGGGAAGCCGCCAATGCCCGAGGCGATGACGGTGGCGGTGCGCTCTTGTTTTTCCTCCGTATCGGCTATCCAGCCGGCCTGACGAACGGCTTCATCCGCCGCCGCCATGGCAAACAGGATAAAGCGATCCATTTTCTTTTGGTCCTTGGGGGCGACGGCAGCGTCGGGGTTGAAGCCCGCTTCAGCATCCTGCGCCAGCGCCGGAACCTGACCTCCGACCTTGATCGGTAAATCTGCAACGATCTCGTCAGGCAAAGCCCGAATGCCGGACTCTCCTTTTAACAAACGTTGCCAGATGGTCTCCACGCCGCACCCTAACGGTGAAACGGCGCCCATGCCGGTAATAACGATACGACGATTGCTCATGACGACTCCTTGGTAAGTTCGGATAAATCGGCGAGGCGCCGTTGCCGCATCAGTGCGGCGCGTTGATGTATGCCTTCATTTGCCGCAGGCCCTGGTGCCAACGTAATAAACTGCGGCGGCACCTGCTGTTGGGTATCGACATTGACCAATTGGACCTGGATCGGCCGATCGGTGCGGCCGTCGACTAACAAGGCGCTAATGTCACCGTCGATCAAATGGCGATTGCCCCATTCTGAGAGAGCTGCCAGCACGGGGAGAAAATCGTTGCCGCGTTCGGTGAGCAGATACTGATAGCGAACCGGCCGCGTTTGATAACGTTGCTTATGCAGAATGCCGTGGGCTACCAAATCCTTCAGTCGCCGGGCCAGGAGAGTTGGTGACATCCCCAGACTTTGTTGGAATTCGTCGAATTTGGATAACCCCTGAAAGGCATCACGCAGGATCAGGATGCTCCACCATTCTCCGACACGATCTAATGAACGTGCGACGGGGCAAGGTGCATCGCTAAAGCGGGTTTTTTGCATATCGGCCCTTAGTTGGTACATTTATTGTAGTTACTTGGATGGCTATACTAGGTGATTTTAAGGGGCAAGAAAATAACCGGATGCAAAAAACGCTATCGTGTCGATAGCTGGCTGTGGGAGGGGGGCGCTCAAATTGGCCTGTGGCTTTGACCGTTTCGGGTAGGAAAAGGGTAGAGACGGGAGGGATAAATCGGTTCGGTAGCGGGCGATTAAAGGAGGTAGGTAGTCTTTAAACGATAAGAGAAAGAAATGCCATCACGCTGGGCGTGATGGCATGCGAAGAGCATTAGCACAGAAGACAATGGCCGCCCTCTCGTCTGCGTGATTAGAACGCTGTGGTATCCTTGAACAGACCCACTTTCAGATCGGTGGCGGTATAGATCACTTCGCCGTCAACCAGCACTTCGCCATCGGCGACGCCCATGATCAGCTTACGGGTGATGACGCGTTTGAAGTTAATACGGTAGGTCACTTTTTTCGCGGTTGGCAGCACCTGGCCGGTAAACTTGACTTCACCAACGCCCAGCGCGCGGCCTTTGCCTTCGCCACCCAGCCAACCGAGGTAGAAACCGACCAACTGCCACATCGCATCCAGGCCCAGACAGCCAGGCATGACCGGGTCGCCGATAAAGTGGCAACCGAAGAACCATAGGTCCGGATTAATATCCAGCTCCGCTTCCACATAACCTTTGTTGTGAGTCCCGCCGTCTTCGGTCATCTTGACCACGCGGTCCATCATCAACATGTTACCTGCCGGCAACGGTGGGCCACCGGCGCCGAACAGCTCGCCACGGCCGGATGCTTCGAGGTCTTCTTTCGTATAGGAATCGCGTTTATCTACCATGTTCTCAGTAAGCCTTATTTTAATGAAGGACGCAGGTTAGCTAACACGTGTACGCTGAACAAGTCCGATCAGCCGTGGTTGAACCAGTTGAGCCAGCGCAGCGGCCACGGACGACGGCGTTCCTGCAGGCTCACCTGCGCAATCCGTTCCTGAATGGCCGCCAACAAATTCGGCTGTTGTTCGTCAGAGTAGAGGCAACCTGTGAGCAAAGGCAAGGCTTCCGCCGCGCTCTCTACCGCCCACAGATGGAACTGCCCCTCGCGCACCGCGTCGACGATATCTTGACGCAGACACAGATGGCGCACGTTGGTCACGGGCAATACGACACCCTGCTTGCCCGTCAGGCCGCGGCGTACGCAAACCTCGAAGAAACCTTCGATCTTTTCGTTAACGCCACCTATCGGCTGTACGTTGCCGAATTGGTCGACGGAGCCGGTGACGGCGATCTGCTGGGTGATCGGTTGCTGTGACAGGGCGCTGACCAATGCGCATAGCTCAGCCAGCGAGGCGCTGTCACCGTCCACTTCACCATAAGATTGTTCAAAGACGATGGAAGCGGAGAAGGGCAGCTGCTGATCAAGATCCAGTTCGGCGATCAGAAACGCCTGCATGATCATCATGCCTTTAGCGTGCAGGTTGCCGCCCAGTTCGGCTTTGCGCTCGACGTCGGTGAACTCGCCGTCGCCGAGATGCACAACGCAACTGATCCGTGACGGTTCGCCAAAGCTGCGTGGATGACCGGGATAATCCAGGACTGACAGACCGTTGATCTGTCCGACCACTTCACCCTCGGTCTCAATCAGGATCTGACCCAACTCAATCTCATCCTGCATACGCTCGGCCAGATAGCTTTCGCGCCATTCTCGGGCATTTAACGCCGCCTCGAACGCTTTGGCCGTAATGCGATCTTCTTCGGCATACAGTGCGGCTTCGGATAGCTGCTGGCCAAGCCAAACCGGCGAGAGTGGCAGAATGCCCTGATCGCCACTGTAACGCACCGCCTGGACGATCAGCGGCGGCCAGGCGTCGTTCGCCAGCATCGGCAATTGCTGGTCGGCAATCACGCCGTTGACGTAACCGCACCACTGCGCCATATCATCAACTTCAGTCAGCTGCAGATCGTCTTCGAATTCACCGTAGATCGCTTGTTCACTCAGTTCCGGCTCGATATCGTGAAAATCGGCCAGGCCGTGACGGTCGCCGACTACAATCAGCCGCAGATCCAGCGGCATCGGTGGAATGGCTACCGGCAGCGGGCGGGTTTCGTCAGGCGAAACCCAGTGGAACTGGCGCTGGCCGATCATTTGCTTCAGCCGCAGCCACAGCAACGGCTGAGCAAGCAGCGCTCGCGCCGACAGAATCAGAATGCCGCCGTTGGCCTGGTGCACCAGACCCGGCTGCAGGGTAATGTCGCCATTGTGGATCCGTACGCAGCCAAACAGCTGTTCCGGTTCAATCCACTCCTGGAACAGACAAGCGCCGCCGGCGGCAAAAGGTTCATCGCCACGGCTGGCTGGCTCGACGCTGACCTTGCCATCCTGAATGACATAATGGCTGCCGCGGCATGCCGTATTTTTCGGCAGCAGTGGTTTGACGGCGTGAGCGATCAGTTCCAGATACTCTCGCGTTTCTTGCGCTTTCAACAGCATGAAACGCGGTGGCGATTGGGGGTGGCAAAATAGCGTCAGGGCATTTTCCAGCCGAGGCTGAATGGCGGAAAAGGGCACGGGTGCCAACTGAGCGGCGGTATCAAATATCGCCTGATAAGGCGTTACGTCCGGCAATAAAGATTGCCATTCAAGTCGGTTATTGGTCAAAGTGTTAGATGCAATCGTTAAAAAGGGAAAGGGCGATTATACAAGAATAACGGCGGCTTGATACATGTGGAGTGCCAGTTGGCATCAGGGAGTTTGACATCGCGCGGTGACTGTGCAAAAAACAGTCTAAAAGACGGTTTAATTGCCGGGGAAATTCGGCGCAAAGCTGTTATGCTTATTTGAAGTTACGCGGTCACTGAAGAGCTCAAGATGAAATATCAGCAACTGGAAAATTTGGAGAGCGGTTGGAAATGGAAGTACCTGGTGAAAAAGCATCGGGAAGGGGAACTCATTACCCGCTACATTGAAAACAGCGCTGCTCAGGAGGCGGTTAACGAGCTGCTGAAGCTGGAAAATGAGCCGGTAAAGGTACTTGCATGGATTGCCGCTCATATGAATCCGGAACTGGATAACCGGATGAAACAAACGATCCGCGCCCGCCGCAAACGTCATTTTAACGCAGAACATCAGCATACGCGTAAAAAATCTATCGATCTGGAGTTTTTGGTTTGGCAACGATTGGCTGCCCTGGCGCGCCGCCGTGGCGTTACGCTGTCGGAAACCGTCGTGCAGCTTATCGAAGACGCTGAACGCAAAGAAAAGTATGCGAACCAGATGTCGTCGTTGAAAGAAGACTTGAAGGCGATTCTTGGCAAAGATCCCAAGTAAGCGCGTGAGAACGTCTCTATGGCGCCAGGCATTGAATGTTCTGGCAACAAGAGGACGAAAAAAAACCCCGCATTGGCGGGGTTTTTTATTAGGCGAGTAAACTTAGCCCTGAGGCTGAGTTACAACGTCTTTGATACCTTTAACTTCGATCTCTACGCGACGATCTGGTGCCAGGCAAGCGATCTGAGCTTTGGTAGCGCGGCCAGATTTGTAGCCACAGGTGTTGCCTGTAACTGCATCTGCTTCACCCATACCACGTGCAGAGATTTTGTCTGACGGGATGCCTTTGGAGACCAGGTAGTCAACAACGCTCTGTGCGCGTTGTTCAGACAGTTTCTGGTTGTACTGGTCAGAACCAACGGCGTCGGTGTAACCCAGAACAACTACGGAGCCGTCTTTAGGATCCATGGAGCTCAGCTGGGTGTACAGCTGATCCAGAGCCTGCTGGCCTTCTGCTTTCAGAGTAGATTTGTTGAAGTTGAACAGCACGTCAGACTTCAGAGTGAAACGCTTGGTTTCAACAACTGGAGCTGGAGCCGGAGCTGGTGCTGGAGCAACTACGTCATCCTGACCGAAGCGGTAAGAAACGCCCAGGCTCAGCATGGTGTTGTCTGGACGTGCGCCAACGGTACCTGCGTCACCGATGTTGCTTACGAACTGGTAATCCAGGCGGGTAGCCCAGTTTTTGGTCAGTGCGTATTCAACACCAACAGCAGCCAGCGGAGAAACGCCGGTGTCGTGGTCGCTCAGACGCTGACCAGTACGGCCGTAGTTAGCTTTGGAGTCTGCACGCCATACCATACCACCCAGACGAGTGTAGATGTCCAGATCGTCAGCAATTGGGTAGCTCAGTTTAGCGGCCAGTTGAACGCCCTGCGCTTTGAAAGCACCGTTGTTCACGCTGCCTTTGTAAGGCATGCGGCCGAGCCAGTCATAGCCCAGCTCGAAGCCCAGGTATTGGTTTGCCTGGTAGCCCAGGAACGCGCCGGCACCCAGCTGATCTTTATGGGTTGGGCCGTTGCCGATACCGTTCTGGTAACCGTTGCCGTAGAAGCCAACGTCATGGTACTGGGACCAGCCCAGTTTAGCACCGGTGTACCAGGTGTTATCTTTTGGAGCGGCTTGCGCTACGGTAGCGAAACCTGCCAGTGCCACTGCTAATGCGATAGCTGTCTTTTTCATTTTGCGCCTCGTTATCATCCAAATAGGCAATGAGCTTTAAAGCTGTTTAAGCCCTTGGTTAAATTCCTTCGCCAAGGTTTAAGCCCTCGTTTG
The DNA here is from genome assembly GCF_052166595.1 of Serratia sp. CY81684. Lineage (NCBI taxonomy): Bacteria > Pseudomonadati > Pseudomonadota > Gammaproteobacteria > Enterobacterales > Yersiniaceae > Serratia > Serratia sp. CY81684. Next base: position 919,403 of record NZ_JBJNOO010000001.1, read on the forward strand.
TTACTCGCCAGTTTTTCTGACGTTATAGAGCAACCTTGGCGATGTAAAGTCTACAACGTGGCGCGAAAGTTACAAGTGTGATGTGATAAGGCTCTAAAAAAAAACGCGGAATCGTACATATTTGCTAACATTCTTAGCCTAAAAAAGCGGCGATTCATCGAGCGTTTTTGCCTGCCAAACCGCAGCCGGACTCGCTTTTTGCCTTCCCCCACAAAGGTTCCGCTTAGGGGGTGCGAAAATGATGGGAAAAATCCTAAATTTACTTAATGATACAAAGAAGAGTGAATTTTTAGGGTGGAACAGTGTCCGTGAGTCGGGCTAATGTCACGTTGAGGGCGCATGATAAACCCATAGGCATTACCCAATTCTGCCGCACGTCTTAATTTTAGACGATCCTCCTCCGTTAGCTCGGGCAACCAGCCGAGAACCACGCTGTAATTTCCCGTTTGCAGCGCTTTTTCCATCGCCTCAACCGTATTCACCGGGCTGATCTGGCTCAATTGCACCATTTTATCTACAGGCAGACCGGATTGCTGCAGCCATTGCTTGCTTAATTTTTGCTGCGGCGTCAGCCACAGAAGCCAGCGAGACTGCTTGCCCAATTGCAGCAGCAGGGGCAACAGTAATTGAGCCACTGCGGGCTGGCACTCGTTGTAAACAAGTTCACTGATCAAGCCATTCTCTTTGCCGATATCCGTGTTCTTCGCAACATTGCGCGTTGTATAAGAGCCATGGCCGAAATGAGGTTGGTAGAGTGATTGAGTACGCATAAAGTTCCCGCCCGTCGTGTTACTGTATGTTTATACAGTATCCCTGATTTAGGATAAGATCAACCCAAATTTTCGTAATGGCTCGCATAATTGCGATCATTTTTTGTACCGACGGTTTTTGTGATTGGCAGGCGGGCGGATAGTGCGTATTTTTCTAATTAGTTGTTCACGTTACTTTTTTCATTGATGAGAGAAATAATACGGCCAGAACCTAAAAAGGAGGAACGCTATGAAAAGGATGTCGACGAGAAGAATCGCGCAGGCTAAAAATTGCTTTGCGGCGCTGGGCGCCATCACAACACGATCACAGTTTGGCGGCTATGGGCTGCTGGCTGAAGGGGTAATGTTTGCGGTGGTAGCTGAAGGTGAATTGTACTTGCGGGCTACGGCGAGCATGGAACCGGCCTTTCGTGCCCGGGGCATGGTCAATATGGTCTATTCCAAGCGCGGTGTGCCCATCACCTTGCGCTATTACTGGGTTGACGAGTCGCTGTGGCGGGAACGCAACGAGCTGGTAGGGCTGGCCTGGCAGGCGATCAGGGAAGCACGCCGGGAGCAGCGGCTCAAGGCTGGCGATCACGGCAGATTGAAGGCGTTGCCAAATATAGATGTCAACATGGAGCGCTTGCTATGGCGAGCGGGTATTCGCAATGCCTATGACCTGAGGCTGCATGGCGCTAAACGTAGCTATCTTCGCCTGCTGCAACAGCAGACCAATCTGGGTCTGCGCGTGCTGCTGTCGCTGGGCGGCGCGATAGCCGGTTATCATCAGGCGGCATTGCCGACCGAATTGCGTAACGAACTGGTGCGCTGGTTCGATCATACGATGGCTATGCGCCGCTATGGGCATGAGCCAGTAGTTCAGGGCCCATCAAGCGGGCCCTGAATAATTAGGTTGCCTTATTGATTTGGGTATGGAGTGCGGTGAGTTCCGGCAGCAGCTCGAGCATTAGCCCCACCTGCTGCAAGACCAACTGTTCTTTGCTTTCAGGTTCTGGAACGGCTGTGCGAATGCGCTCCGCCAGCTGTTCCAGCGCTTGCGCAATACGCTGGCTGTTCCGTTCTTCCTGATGCAAGGCGCCGTCCACGTAACACACGGCATCATTGAGCAGATCGAGTGTGGCAGGGGTATTCAACCGCTCGCGGTGCGCCCCCAACGCCGAGATATAACTCAGGAGAGTGTGGTTCAGGCAGAGCAGACGGAAGGCGGCTTCTTGCAACGCCTTGTCGGCCTTGGGATCGGCGGACATGTTGGAGATGACCGAAGCCAGTTCTGCATCGCTGTTGTGGGCATCTCGCCGCGCGATGCGGTAAGCGAGCCCGTTATCCTTACCCTGATGATATTGCACCAGAATGGCGTCCAGATAGCGACAGTTGGCATTCAGCGTTTTATCCACTATCGCCGGCAGTTGGCGGAACTTCCAGTCCGGCCAGATAAAGCTGACCGCCGCCCAGGCGATGGCGCAACCCAACAAGGTATCGTAAACGCGCGGGGCTGCTACTTCGAAACCTTCACCCAACAGGTTAAAGCACAGCAACACAAGCAGCGTAATGAACATCGTTGCATGGGCATACTGCACGGTGCGAAAAGCGAAGAACAGGACACCGGTGATGACGATCAACACCAGTTGTCCTTCCACGGAAGGCACGAAATAGAGGATTGGCAGGCCGATCAGGATACCGGCCAGAGTGCCGATGATGCGCAGCGCCAGGCGCCGGCGGGTTGCGTTGTAGTTCGGTTGGCAGACGAACAGGCTGGTCAACAGGATCCAGTAACCGTGTTGCATGCCGGTGAACTGGATGAAGGCGTAACCCACGCACAGCACTACCGACATGCGGATCGCATGGCGGAACAGGGCCGACTGCGGCGTCAAATGGCGGCTGATGCGCAGTCGGATGTCGCTCCAGCCGGTTAAGCGATCGTCGGCCAGGCTGTTCTCTTCCGCCTGCCCGCTGGCCAGCGTTTGCTCTGACTCGATATTGGCCAGCTGCGCATCGATCGCATGCAGGTTTTTCAGCAGGTGCGCCAGCGCTTTGGTTTGCTCTGAATTGCCCTGGGTTTCGGCTATGCGTGCCAAGGCCTCCTGAATGCGGCTGAAGGCTGGCTCAAAACGCGGGTTGTGCTGGTATTTTTGCCGCAGCAGGATCGATTGTGCCAGTTGGCGGCAGGCGCGCGCCTGCATGCTCAGCAAACGCTGGAAGCGGAATAAAATATCGCTGTGACGGAATTGCCGGCTGAGCGCGTGGTACTGAACATGGGAAGAGCTGGCGCGTTCGTGGATATCCTGCGCGACAAAATAGTAGTGCAAGGTGCGGCGGGTGCCGCGTTGGCCGCGATCGCCTTTCAGGCGCGTCAGCAGCGAGGCTTTGGTCTGGTTCAGCAACGCGACCAACGCGCTGTTGGCCATCGCGACATCCATCCATGGCAGGTCGGCGTCGCGTTCGGCGTCGGGATCGAACAGGTTGGCCTTGGCATCCAGATAGTTGGCCAGCTGCTCGTAGCAGCGCGCCAGGTTCTCTTGCAGCGGCCGGATAGGGAACAGCAGGTGGCCCGCCAGCGTCAGCAGGTTATACCACAGCGCGCCGATCACCAGCAGCAGCGGTTGCTGATACCAGGCATCGTACATGGCGGTGCCGAGCATGGTGTAAACCGCGATCAGCAGCGCGCCGAAGGCGATGGTGGCGTAACGTTGCCCTAAGGCGCCCAGCAGGATAAAACCGCAGGTTGAGGTGGTTAAGCCAAGGGCGAACAACCAGGGATAGGGAAACAGCAGCTCGATTGAAGCGGAGGCGACAAAGAAGCACACCAGCGTGATCAGCAGGTTGCGTAACCTGCCGGCCAGGCGGTCGTCCAAATCGGTCAGTGCCGCTGCCACCACGCCCAGCGTCAGCGGGATAGTCAGCTTGGGAATGCCCAGCCACCAGGGAACGGCGGTGGTGCCGATCAGCGCAATAAGAATGCGCAGGTGGTACAGCAGATTGCTGTTGTAGGTATAACGACGTACTGCGGGTGCAAAAGAGAGCACAAAAAACTCCTCAAACGGAGAAAAAATTAACGCTGATGATAGTGGCGGCGAGCATTCTCAATACGCGCTTGCTGAGCCATTTCTACCGAGACGACGCGGCGCCCCACCGGCCACAGCGCGATGGCGGCTATTTTGAAATTGGCGATACCGACCGGAATGCCGATGATTGAAACGCATTGCACGATACCGGCGGCGATGTGTGACAGGCACAGCCACCAGCCGAACAGCACCAGCCAGATAATGTTGAGCAGGGAGCCGCCGGCGGAGAGCAGCGCATTGCTTTTCTCCGGGTACAGTTCATCGACATGTATTGCCTCGTTGCCGAACGGCACCAGCGACAGCTTGGTGATTTCCCAGCAGGAGCGAGTGAGCGGCAGCGTGATGACCAGCAGCACGCTGAACACTGTCGCAATGAGCCAGCCTAGCGTGGTGAAGAAACCGCCCAACACAAAATTAAGAATATTCAGTACAGTACGCATAGACGTCATTCTGCTCTAATGATAGCCAAACCGCGATGCGGGCGTATTCACGATAAAAACGCAAAATCTATTCTACCCTTTTTTTAGCGCTAGAGTGCCACTGCTTATCGCAGGTAAACTGGCAGATATCCGTTATTTACTCTCAACATAGTCATGGCGCGACGATATGGAACTTAAAGCGACATCGCTGGGGAAACACCTGGCTCAGCACCCTTATAACCGCGTGCGGTTGCTGCACGCCGGCGTTGAGGTGAGCGGGGAAAAACATGAATACCTGATCCCCTTCAATCAACTGATTCAGGTCAGGTGCAAGCGCGGCATCGTCTGGGGCGAGCTGGAATTTGAATTGCCGGACGAAAAAGTGGTGCGGCTGCACGGTACCGAATGGCAGGAAACGCAGCGTTTTTATCACTATCTGCAGCAGGCGTGGCAGCACTGGAGCGCCGAAATGAGTGAGGTCAGCGCCGGCGTGCTGCAACAGCAGGTGGCGCAGATTCAGCGCATTGAGCAGCAAGATAAATGGTTCAAAAAGTCTGAGCTGGGCAAGCTGCAGCAGCAAATTCGTGAGGCTTTCTCCGCGCTGCCGATGCCGGTAGCGCGCCTGGATGAATTCGATAACTGCCGGGCCGATTACCATCTGTGTCTGCAATGGCTGCAGCAGGGGCAACGCAGCGTTGAACAACGCAACCGGCAGTGGACCGATCGCATGCTGGAGCAACATCACGACTTCTTCCAGACCGTCGAGAGCTCGCCGCTCAACGACGCCCAGAGCCGCGCGGTGGTCAATGGCGAGGATTCCGTGCTGGTGTTGGCCGGCGCCGGCAGCGGCAAAACGTCGGTGCTGGTGGCGCGCGCCGGCTGGCTGCTGCGCCGTCAGGAGGCGGAGCCGGGGCAAATCTTGCTGTTGGCGTTCGGCCGCCAGGCCGCCGGCGAGATGAACGACCGCATCACAGAACGTTTGGGCGATGTCGGTATTCAGGCCAAGACCTTCCATGCCTTGGCGCTGCAAATCATTCAACAAGGCAGCCGCAAAGCGCCGGCCATCAGCCGGTTGGAAACCGATGCCAAAGCGCGCAAAGCGCTACTGATTACCCATTGGCGCCAACAGTGCGCGGAGAAGAAAGCCCAGGCCAAGGGGTGGCGTCAATGGTTGACTGAGGAGCTGGAATGGGAAGTGCCGGAAGGCGACTTCTGGCAGGATAAACGCCTCGCGGATCGGCTGGCGGGCCGGCTCGAGCGATGGCTGGGGTTGATGCGCATGCACGGCGGCAGCCAGGCGGAAATGATTGAGCAGGCGGATGAAGACATCCGCGATCTGTTTTCGAAACGCATCCGGCTGATGGCGCCGCTGCTGAAAGCCTGGAAAAGCGCCTTGAAAGAGGAAGGGGCGGTGGACTTCTCCGGCCTGATCCATCAGGCAGTCAACATTCTCGACAAGGGGCGCTTCGTCAGCCCGTGGAAACATATTCTGGTCGACGAATTTCAGGATATCTCACCGCAGCGTGCGTTATTGCTGGCGGCATTGCGCCGACAGAACAAGCAGACCAGCCTGTTTGCGGTGGGGGATGACTGGCAGGCGATTTATCGCTTCAGTGGCGCAGAGTTGACGTTAACCACGGCTTTTGCCACCCACTTCGGCGAAGGGGCGCAGTGCGCGCTGGACACGACTTATCGCTTCAACGAACGTATCGGCGAGGTGGCCAACCGGTTCGTGCAGCAGAATCCGCACCAGCTGAAAAAACCGCTCAACAGCCTGAGCAAGGGCAATAAAAAGTCGGTGGCGATCCTGCCGCACGAGCAGTTGGAACCCTTACTGGACAAGCTGAGCGGCTACGCCAAGCCGGATGAACGCATCCTGGTGCTGGCGCGTTACCATCATCTGAAACCGGAAGCGTTGGCGAAAGCGGCCACCCGCTGGCCTAAACTGAATCTGGAGTTTATGACCATCCACGCCAGCAAGGGGCAGCAGGCGGAATACGTCATCATTGCCGGTTTGCATGAGGGGCGTGACGGTTTCCCCGCCGTGGCGCGCGAGTCGGTGTTGGAAGAGGTGCTACTGCCACGGCCGGAGGATTTCCCGGATGCCGAAGAACGCCGTCTGCTGTATGTCGCGTTAACTCGCGCTAAACATCAGGTATGGTTGTTGCAGGATCGTGAGCACCCTTCGGTATTCGTTGAACACCTGCAGGATCTTGGCGTACCGGTGCAGAAAAAACCGTAAGCTCGGGCCTGGCGGCAGCCAGGCCCTGAGGACTACTTCAGGCGGTCTTGCAGGTAGCGCTGATAGTCGGGGATAGCGATCTCCACCTCGCTTTTGAACAGCGGAGAGTCGATCAGAAAGTCCGCGGTCGAGCGGTTGGTGGCCACCGGAATATTCCACACGGTCGCCAGCCGTAGCAGCGCCTTCACGTCCGGATCGTGCGGCACCGCGTTCAACGGATCCCAGAAGAAGATCAGCATGTCTATCTTGCCTTCCGCAATCAGTGCGCCAACCTGCTGATCGCCGCCCATCGGGCCACTCAGCATGCTGGTGACGGGAATGCCGCTGGCGCGCTGTATCAGGTTGCCGGTCGTACCGGTGGCGTACAGCTGATGCTGCGACAGAATAGTCTTGTGGCTTTCTACCCACTCCAACAGGGCCTGTTTGCGGTGATCGTGCGCCACCAGCGCAATGTGTTTGCGCGCGGCGATAGTGCGGGTAGTCAATTCCATCTCGGTGTCCTTCGCTAATCAGGGGGATGTGCGACAGATTACTGAAACTGTTTTTCACTGCCTAGCGTTTGCGCCTGAAAATGCGAAGAAAAGGCGCCTTTGCGGGGAAAGACGCCGGGAGGGATCAGCGAATCGGTTGTTTATTGGCCCAGCGCAGGAAGCGCTTCTGTGTTTCCTTGTCGGCCTGTTGGAACCAGTATTGCAACATCTGTTCCGACACGTTTTCACCTTTCAACGTCACCGTCGGGGCATTCAGCGGTGCGCCGGCCAACGCGGGGGGTGAGGGATTGCCTGCGTTCGCCTGCACAAAGGTCGGAACGGAGGCTGGGCGGTTCTGGCGGTTGTAATCGGTCATCACCTTTTCCAAATCGGTATTGAAGGTGACGCTGTCGGGATGCAGCGCATCATGCCGGAATGGCAAGGCGTTGCCGTCTTTATCGACCACCAGATAATTTAACGTTCTGTCAAAGCGTTGCGCATCACGATCGTTCTCGATGCGCGGCAGTTCGATCGCCACTTGGCTGATCTTTTGCGTATTGAAGCTGGCAACCAGCGGCAGGGAGGTATAGGCCTGTGTATGCTGGCCGGAACGTACGGTTTTGGTCACTTTAAACAGCAACTGGTGCTGCCCGCCATCCAGTTCAAGGCTGTCGGCACCTTTTAACAACGAACCTGTCATTTTCTTGCCGTCGACCACCAGCAGGTCGATGTCCGGGGAGAGTTTCAGGGTCGTAGCCGCGGCAGGCATACTGATGCTGAGCAACGCCGCAACCACCAGACCAAATTTCATCATTATCTCCTTATAAAGTGACGTAGCTCTAAGTGTTGAACACGGCATAGGTTGTGTCAAAATTTTTCAATCGGGTATTTTGTTTACATTTTTACATATTTTATCGCGATTAGACATGACCGTGCGCAGCTGAACCGCGACAGCCTCTGACCATAAGATTGCGGTGAAGTTTCCTTCGCATTAGCGTTTAACCGAGCGAATGCCGATCGGTTACACTCGAAATGGAAAGTGACGCAGTGATAAACGGGAGTTGAAGATGCAAGATCAAGAGATTGTTGAGCTGTTGCAGCAGGTGAAAACCATCGCGCTGGTCGGCGCCAGCGATAACCCGTCGCGGCCCAGCTATGGTGTGATGGCATATCTGTTGGCACAAGGGTATCAGGTGATACCGGTCAGCCCAAAACTGGCGGGGCAGACGCTGCTGGGGCAGCAGGTTTACCCTACGCTGGCCGCTATCCCACAGCCGGTGGATATGGTTGACGTGTTTCGCAATTCGGAGGCGGCTTACGGCGTGGTGCAAGAGGCGATAGCGATCGGCGCCAGGGCGCTGTGGTTGCAGATAGGGGTGATCAACGATCAGGCGGCAGCGCTGGCGCAACAGGCTGGGCTGCGCGTGGTGATGGATCGCTGCCCAAAAATAGAAATCCCGCGTTTAGGGCTGGAGCGCTAAATAAAAAAAGGGCCTGGCGCGATGCCGGGCCCTCTCGGGGTTTCTCAGGTCTTGGCGCGGTCAATTGCGCAAACGTGGCGCCTGTAACTGGTGACGGATGGATTCCGCCAGTTCATCCAGCGATGGTTGCTCGGGATGTGCTTCCTGGGGCTCACCGTCCAGCTGCGCTTCCGCCAGATAGGTGTGCACCGGTTGGCCTTCCTCGTCTTCCATCACCACGTGGTACCAAGGGGCGGAACGCAATTCGTCGTTCGCCGCTATCTCGTCAGCTTTGGGTTGTTCTAAAGAGTATTCCGGATCGATATCGATAACGACCCCCAAATACCCCAGCAGTTTATGCCTAACCTGTTGTCCGATACCGAATTTGCTGGCAATCATGATGACCTCCTGAGAAACAATGCCTTGCTCATATATGGGGGCAAGGCAGCGCATTTCAAGTTACATCACCCGACAAGCGAAGCCTTTCAGATACAGCCCTTCAGGATACGTGGCGATCACCGGGTGATCGGCAGCCTGGCGGAACTGCTCTATAAATTGTACATCACGTCCGGCATCTACAGCGGCATCGGCCAAAATTTTCTGGAACAGGTCGGTCGGCATCAGGCCGGAGCAGGAGAAGCTGAGCAGAATGCCGCCTGGATTCAGCAACTGCAGCGCCAGCATGTTGATGTCTTTGTAGCCGCGGCAGGCGCTGGCCAGCTGATTCTTGTTCTCGACGAACTTAGGCGGATCCATGATGATCAGATCGAATTTTTCGCCTTGAGCGCGGTAGTTGCGCAGCAGCTGGAACACGTCATCGCGAACGAACTCCGCCTTGTTCAGGTCAAGCTTGTTGAGTTCGACGTTCTGTTTGGCGATGTCCAGCGCCGCCTGCGAGGTATCCACGCTGATCACCTGCGCGGAACCGCCCATCAGAGCGGAAACGGCGAAGGCGCCAGTGTAGGAGAAGCAGTTCAGCACTCGGCGGCCGGCAGAGTAGTTCCGCGCCGCCAGGCGGCTGTCGCGTTGGTCGAGGTAGAAACCGGTCTTGTGCCCTTGCTGAATGTCCACCAGCAGCTTCATGCCGTGCTCGGTAATAGGCAGGAGTTCCGGCGGCAGATCGCCCAGCACCGGACCCTGCGCCAGCGGCAGGCCTTCTTTTTTACGCACCGCAACGTCGGAGCGATCGTAAATCGAACATTCCGGGTAGCAATGCTGCAGGGCGGAAAGCAGGGCCGGGCGCTGGTATTCGGCACCGGCGGACAGCAGCTGCAGCACCAGGAAATTCTGGAAGCGATCGATAGTGATGCCCGGCAGGCCGTCGGACTCGCCGGCGATCAGGCGGTATCCGTCCAGACCGTCACGCTGCGCGACCCAATCACGCCAGCTTTGCGCTTGCTGCAGGCGGCGAATGAAGAAATCGATGTTAATCTCTTCATCCTGTTGGAAAGTCCAGACGCGTGCGCGGATCTGCGACGCGGGCGAATAGGCGCCGCGCGCCAGCCACTTGCCCTGGCTGTCGAGGATATCGATGGTTTCACCGGAGAGGGCTTTACCCTCAACACGTTGAACGGCGCCGGAGAACACCCAAGGGTGGCGACGGAGTAAGGACTTTTCACGTCCTTTGGCGAGATGTAAGCGCATGGTTAAACTACTTTTTATTCAATGGGTTAATTGGCGGGTTTGAAGAATTGCCAAAATAAGTTCGTCATCATAGCTGAATCTTACGGTGTTCACTACCGCGTTGGCTCGGATTGTATCGCGTTATCTCTGCTGACGTCACACCGAACAGAGAGAAAGTGCAGCCTTCAAACTGAAGAAATGACAGCTTAAATAGGTGTATTATAGCGAGGTAGAGATGAACGCACGTCGATTAGCGTGTGAAGGCGCCTCGTTACCTGTAGGCGCCGATATTCGTCTGAGGCATTATGCTTTATAGGAAATAAGGCTGAATAGTAATGTTTTATTTTAATTAAGAGTGTTGCTGATTGTTTTTAAGATATGAATTGAAGGGAGTGCACCAGTGAGGATTTTTTTGTTTTTAATTTTTTTTATGACGACTAACACAGTATTAGCTAACGAGTGGGTTTTTTATGGTGATGAAAACGCTATAAGTGATGGAGTATTAAAGATTTCGGTTCAGGCCGGGCATTATAAAATTTCATTTCCACCCACTGCTAACCCAAACTCAGGTGCTGTGTTGATTAACGGCGAGCGATTTTACGGTAACCGTTATTTTGGATTCGACGGCGAGCAAGCGGACAAAATGATTGATAGGTTATTAAAGGTAAAAAATGCTCGGGTTGAATATGATGATCGTTTTAAAACGAAAGTCGTTCGCAAGTTGGTTGATTTTTCTGATGTTACATCATCCCTCGATAATTTGAAAAAAAATCATTGACGCCTCTAATATAATCGTCAATGGAGCAGATGGCTTTACTCGAAATAGGAATAGCGCTGCCGCTTGGTTGTTCGACCGTAAGTGTAACAGCGACGGCGGGTCGACGGTGCGCTTTCTTGTGAGCAAGCAGAGCCCATCATTCAAGGGAGGTGATTTGTTAATTAATTGATTATTATCGTTTTGTTGTCGTGTTAATTGACTTCAGGCTGTCGTTTGCCTCACGGAGGAAAGCCTATCCTTCGGGTGACGGTTTGTAAGTTTTTTGTAAGTTTTTTGTGATTTTTAGGTTTTTTCGCATTGACAAAAATCTTAACTTAATCTGTTATTGAGCACCTGATGTTTATTGTTTAGATGTTAGGATTTTTCTTAAATGACTAAAGAAAGAAGCTTATCGTTTGATTTTTTGAAAGGGTTGCTTATCTTGCTCGTCATCGTGGGACATGTATTGCCTGGCAGTGCTGATGTTGGTTTACGTGGGGCAATATATTATTTCCATATGCCGCTTTTTCTAGGGGTGACGGGCTATTTTGTTCGGCGCTATTTTCTTGATGGCGGCGTAATTAGCGTGCTGAAAAAGTATCAGTGGCGAATGATAATTCCTTATGTGTTGGCGTTCGTTGTTTACAGTGTTTATTCTCTCTACTCCTCAGAAGAAGTAGGCTTAAAGCAACTCATCGGTCTATTTCTCTACCCCTACTATCATCTTTGGTATATCCCAGCAGTGATCATATTTGTGCTATATACTATGGTCATTTACAAGAGTAATTTCTTACTCGGTTTCTTTCTGTTCATTTCCGCCATATTGTCTATTGTCTGGTACTGTTACGCCGACACGCTGGAAAACCAATATGCCTGGCTGAAATTCATTGGTGATAAGCGTTTCTATTATTACTACTCCTTCTTTTTATTAGGCTTCCTGGTGGGGGATAAGAATTTTTACGGTAATCCGCTGGCATTGTTCGCTATCGCGTTGGCCGTAGGTATATTAGGGTATTATGAACCGAGCGGGGCACTGCTGGATGCCGCCTCATGGTTTGCATTTAATGCTGCGCTGTTGTTGTTGATGCTGAGTTTGTGTAAGCGCCTGAAGTTAAGAATTGAGGGCTTAGTGGTAAAAATGGGGCAGGTATCTCTGCCTATTTATCTTTGGCATGTGTTACCCATTTTGCTTGTCGGAGCAATGGTCGATAAGGATACGTCAGGTTTTTATCTCAGCGTAACGGCCATTATTTTCGCTCTGATCATCATATTTATCCGTTTGCGTGGCAAAAGCAGATTTATCGACTCTTTCTTTTACGGGGAAAGGGCCAACTGGCTATCCGCCGAAAAATAGAACGTCTGTCCCGGCCGAGGGGACTCGGCCGTCTGCTTTTTACGTAAGCCTCCATTAGACAAATTGTTGTCCTATGGCTCCCCGTCTCTTTATCTTTTGATTGAGTTTCTATACTCAATACATCCTTATTCTTTAGACAAGACAACAGGGGGGCGATTATGACACAAGTTTGCATTGCTGCGTATGTGTATGGCGTGGTGCAGGGGGTAGGGTTCCGCTATTCCACTCAGCGGCAGGCTGAGGCGTTGGGGGTGACCGGCTATGCGCGCAATCTCGATGACGGCAGCGTTCAGGTGGTGGCCTGCGGCACACAGGCGCAGGTGGATAAGCTGGTGGAGTGGTTGAAACAGGGCGGTCCGCGCAGCGCGCGCGTTGAACGCGTGCTGGTGGAGCCGCAGGGGGTGGCTGATTACGCCGGGTTTGGCATTCGCTATTGAATGCTCGCCTGCAGCTGCGCTGCAGGCTGTGCAGTCAGATGCATTTCACCGGCTTCGGCAACCCGGCTATCTTGGTGGCTTGTTTGGCCGGCCCTTTCGGGAACAGGCGATACAGGTAACGGCTATTGCCTTTTTCCTCACCGTATTTCTGTGCCATGGCCTTGACCAGCATGCGAATAGCCGGCGAAGTATTGAATTCCTGATAGAAGTCGCGCACGAAGCGCACCACTTCCCAGTGTGCTTCGGTGAGCACGATTTCTTCCTGCGCGGCCAGCAGCGGCGCCAGGCCCTCATGCCAGTCGGCGCTGTTTTTCAGATAGCCCTGCGCGTCAGTGTCGATAACCTGACCTTCAAACTCCAACATACTGCCTCGATAACGGATAATTCGGAACGGCCGCCAGTTTAGCAAATTTTTTCGGCCGCCAAAAACAAAGCCCCGCCGGAGCGGGGCCTGGAAGGCATGCGTAACGCGCGATCAGTTGCTGCGGGCGAAGCCCAGAATGCTCAACAGGCTGATGAACATGTTGTAGAGCGACACGTACAGGCTAACGGTGGCGCGAATGTAGTTGGTCTCGCCGCCGTGAATGATGTTGCTGGTTTCCCACAGGATCGCGCCGGCGGAGAACAGGATGAACAGCGCGCTGATAGCCAGGTGCAGAGCAGGGATCTGCAGGAACAGGTTGGCGATCACCGCCACCAGCAGCAACACAAAACCGGCCATCATCATGCCGGACAGGAACGACATGTCTTTACGGGTAGTCAGCACATACGCCGAGCAGCAGAAGAACACTGCGGCGGTGCCGCCCAGCGCCAGCATGATCAGATCGCCCGCGCCGGCGTTCAGGAACGAACTGAGGATCGGGCCGAGGGCGTATCCCATGAAACCGGTCAGCGCGAAAGCCGCCAGAATGCCCGCCGGGCTGTTGGCCAGTTTATGGGTCAGGAACATCAGGCCGTAGAAACCGACCAGCATCAGCAGCAAGCCTGGTGCAGGCAGACCCAACATTGTACTGGCGGTCGCGGTCAGGGCTGAGAAAGCCAGGGTCAGGGATAACAGGAAATAGGTGTTGCGCAGGACTTTATGCGTGCTGAGCAGCGAGTCGCGCGAAGAAGATGAGACGACAATGCGGTCCATAATGCTCTCTCTTATCAGGCCATCACAAAATAATCCCGATGATAGGCAGCGCAAGGGCTTGATTAAAGTTTGTTTACCAATCTTTACCCTTAGTTATCATTATGGCAACAGCGGGGTGGGTGTTCGTTTGATCGCCGCTTGCTTTGCCTGTGGCGATTTTTCGCGCGGTTGAACGCGTTCGGGCTTTACAAGCGAATAAGGTCTGTTTATAGTGCGCGTCGTTGCGGAGGGGTGGCCGAGTGGCTGAAGGCAACGGTCTTGAAAACCGTCGACGGGAAACCGTTCCAGAGTTCGAATCTCTGCTCCTCCGCCATACATTCTGACCCCGTGCTCTCTGAGCACGGGGTTTTTTGCTTTTGCGTGCGGATAAACCGGGGCGCTTTTGCAGGAAACGCGATCGGCTATTGATAAGGGCCATGCGTCGGTGAGATTATGCACCTATCAAGGCCGGCCGCTCGGATGCCTGCTGTTGCCAGGCGTTACCGCTGCGACAAGCAACGCCGCCTTATCAATTTCGCTTAATGCTCTTATGGAGACAGAGATGAACTGGTATCAAGTCGCCTTATGGACCATGATCTTTTTGAAGTCCGGCGCTTTCCTGGTGTTCGTATGGTGGTGGATGTTCAAACGCGCGACCAAACCTTATGTGCGCCCGCAAGACGTCGTGGTGGACGATAAGCCGTATGACGATAGCCTTACGATGGAAGAGGTGATGAAGAATCACGGCATCGTCCGGACTGAAAAACAGATCTGATCGTCGAATGTCTGCCCTGCTATAAACCCGAGCCGGTGCGTTCGGGTTTTTTATTCCTGCTATTTCTCTTTCTGCATTTTTCTCCCCCTAGCGTGATCAGCCCCTGTAGCGATTTATTAGAATGATTTATCTCTCGGTATATTAAAAAATATACCCCAAAGATGGCTTTGTATTTATAAAAAAAGATATATTCTAGTCTGGCACGTTTAACCTCATTGGTTGATGGATGAAATTAATGGAGGCTGTTTTTGATATGTATAGATATCCAAACGTAGTTGGCATCGCGTTTCTGTTCTACTCCTATATCGGTAGGCTAGATAATTTTTAAGGTGGAAATAAGCTAACCCTACGTGGGCGCTAAGAGGGCTAATTAAGAAATTTAAGATTTTTACCTGTGTATTTTTCTTTTTATTTTCAATGGTTTTTCGTTTTTATCCCACATCATACTTCATGCAGAAATGGGCATGCTCATTTAACCTGAGTAGCAAGCCTGCATACCAGGCCCACTCTTTTATGATGCGTCGCTTACCATCTATTGCCTGATTCATTTTTTTATTGTTATGAAAATTATTTGATTCGATGTTGCAATCTTTTTGCCTTTGGAATTAATATGTTCTGCATCTGGCGGTGAATGAGATTTTTCCCATTGCTGGATATATTTTCAAATACACTTGGATATATATAAACATATACCTTCAAATATAAACTTTGAGATGGCAGGATGCTGTCAATGCTCTGCTATTGTCTAAGCTTCGTTAGCCTCTGAACGGTTTAATGGTATAGGTCGTTTTATATATGCTCTTTCAGCGAAGAAAGTAATGGAGTTTATTATGATTAAGCAAGGTATCTCTTTGGCGGTATTGGCTGCCGCGTTAACTTCTGTGAGCGTAACGGCGGCAGATAATTCTGCCGGTGGCGTTATTTCGTTTAGCGGTGCCGTTACGGATACCACTTGTACCATCAACGGTGGAAAAAGCGCTGACTTTACCGTTGCGCTCAGCCCAATTTCCGTCACTGATGCGGGCACCGTCGTTGGGCCAATCACCAAAAACAAGAAATCTTTCTCGCTGACGTTTTCCGGTTGCACGCCGGCTGCGGGAACGGCCGGCACACCGTTGAAGATCTACTTCTCTTCGGCGAATAATATCTCTACCGACGGAAAATATCTGTTAAACAGCTCTGTTAATGAAAGCGACGCCGCCGTAGCAAAAAACGTCGGTTTCTCTTTGGCTGAGCCGGGTTCATCCACGCCGATTCCACTGAATGTGCCTTATCTCACCAAGATCAAAGGCGATAAAACGGCACCTGATGCAGAAACGCTGACGTTGGATGCCTACTACTACAAGACCAATGTGACTGCCGCGAAAGTAGGGGAATTGAGCTCCAACGTGACTTACACCATTTCTTACCTGTAATCGCAATTAAGCCAGGCCTGTGCCAGAGGCCTGGCTTCTGAGGTGACTATGAAACAATGCTTAATCTTTGTTGGGCTATTTTTCAGCAGCTTTTTCGCCGATGCCAATATTGTAATTAATGGAACGCGTGTTATTTATCCCGCAAAAAACAAAGATGTTATCGTTCAGTTGGTGAACAACGGTAACGATCCGGCGCTCGTGCAGGCATGGATTGATGACGGTGATATAAACTCGACGCCTGAGACGGCAAACGTACCGTTCTTGTTATCGCCACCGGTGGTGAAAGTGGCTGGAAATAATGGACAGCAATTGCGCATACAGAAAATGGGTGCCGCGCTTCCTGGCGATCGTGAGTCTGTATTTTATTTGAATGTGTTAGATATTCCACCCACGCCGGAGAATTTGCAGGGTGTCAATACGCTGCAGTTGGCCATAAAGTCGCGTATCAAGCTATTTTATCGTCCGGCAGGATTAAGCAGCAACGCTAATGCCATAACGGATTTTATTGAGTTACAGGCGGCAGGAGCGGGATTTAAGGTTATCAACAAAAGCCCTTATTTTTTTACGTTGGCCAATGTTGACCAGAAAGGCAAGAAAAACCTGTTGGTCGATTCAGTGATGGTCGCGCCATTTTCCAGCCTATTTGCCGCGACGAAGTCTGGAGTGAGCCGAAACGTCCCTTATACCCTGCTGTATATCGACGACCTGGGGGCTTATAAATCTAAAGCCATTACTGCCCGCTAACGTGAAGAATAGCAATGAAGCTTAAAATAAAATTGCTTTCGATACTGACCGTATCTGCATTCCTCTCGCCGAATAAAGCATCGGCAATGAAATTTGACACCTCTTTATTGGCAGGAGCATCCCGCGAGTCAGACCTGTCGCGCTTTTACCTCAACAATGATATGCCGGCGGGAACCCAGACTGTCGACGTTTATGTCAACCAAAGCTGGAAAGGCCGATTCTCGCTGCTGTTCGGCGAGCACCAAGGCGATATTCGCATTGCCGGTCGCGATGCTGCTTTATTGGGCATCGATCTGAGCTCATTGCCCGTCGTTGCGGATAACGACCGTATTCCCATTGATAAGTTGGTGCAAGGAGGGCGTTTCGATTTTGACGTGGCGACGCTTAGCCTGAAGTTGACGGTACCTCAGTCGCGAGTCATTCGCGCAGAAGCCGGCTATGTTGACGCCAAATTTTGGGATCGTGGCGTACCGGCGTTGTTGTTGGCTTATAACGCTACCTATTACCACGTGCAATCGTTGCAGGGCGATAAAGCGTCTGCTGATGATTTTTATACCGGCCTGGAGTCTGGGTTCAACCTGGCCGGCTGGCAATTCAGAGACAGCAGCAATTTCCGTAGCAGTTCGCGGCAAGGTAGCGATTGGCAAAATAATACTCGCTATGTGCAGCGTGGCTTCGCTGCCATCAAATCAAACTTGACCATGGGCGATTTTTACTCGCCGGGCGATTTGTTCGACTCTATCCGGGTACGGGGCGGCGCCTTAGCGTCTGACATCAATATGCGCCCCAATTCACAGCAGGGGTTTTCTCCGATAGTGCGGGGTGTCGCACAGAGCAACGCCTTGGTGAAAGTGCTACAAAATGGCAACCTGATCTATCAGGAGAACGTCCCGCCGGGCGCCTTTACGTTGGACAACATCTTGCCTACCGGTTCCGCGGGTGATCTGCTGGTGGTGGTCAAGGAAGCGAACGGGCGAGAGCAGTCCTTTACCGTGCCGTTTTCCGCCGTACCCAATATGTTGAAGCAGGGTGTCAGCAAGTACGGCCTGGTAGCCGGTAAAGTCAATCAGGCAAATACCGACTACTCTCCCGCTTTCGTTCAGGGCACGCTGCAGTATGGATTCAATAATCTGGTCACCGGTTATGCCGGCACGATCCTCAGTGAGGATTACCGCGCCTGGCTGCTCGGCAGTGGCTGGAACTTGCCGATCGGCGCAGTATCCGTCGATGTGACTCAAGCCTCGACGTCTTTGCAGGATCGCACAGAGGATGGGCAAAGTTTTCGCATTGCCTACAGCAAATTTCTGGATGCCACCGCGACCAACTTCACGCTGGCCGCTTATCGTTATTCGACGAAAGGCTATTACAGTTTCAACGATGCCATCTATACCCATCAAGGTTACCGAGAACGCGACAAACGCTTCCATGACTACTGGAACAGCCATGATGACGATGAGCTTGCACCGCTGGATTTGAATACCTGGGATGCCGTTCGCGCCGCTCGTCCGCGCAATACCTTCAATCTGAACCTTAATCAACGGCTCGGTGAGGGATGGGGAACGCTGTATTTTTCCGGCACCCAGCGTGACTACTGGTCGGATACGAATAAAAGCCGGGAATATCAACTGGGGTATTCAAACGCCTTTGAACGTATCAGTTATAACGTTTCCGCCAGTAGGGTAAGAAACTCCGATCGAAAAGAGGAGACGCGATTTTATCTTTCGCTGAGCGTGCCGCTGTCGATATTCGACAATAATGCCTATCTCAGCACCGGCTTGTCGGCTACCGATTCACATTATCAACAAAGCACGCTGAGCCTGAGCGGTAATGCGCTGGAATCGAACCGACTGAGTTATGCGCTTGCCGGCAGTAATCAAAGCGGTGGCAACAGCATGGCGAGTGTGAATGCAGCCTATCGCGCCAACGCGACGACCGTCGGCGGCTCCTACAGCGAATCCTCTGACTATCGACAATTGGGTATGAGCGCCCGCGGCAGCCTGGTGGCGATCCCTTGGCATTTGCTGGCGTCAAACGAAATGGGTAACACCATGATGGTGGTGGACGCGCCTAAAGCCAAAGGGCTGATGGTGAACGGCGACGAGAGCATCGTCACTAACGACGAGGGATTGGCTTTGGTGCCGTACGCGACGCCTTACCGGCAAAACTCCGTAACGTTGTCGGATTCCGGCAATAGCTCCGGGGCGGAGATCGTCGGCAATATCGCCAACAGCGTGCCTTATGCCGGCGCCGTCAACTATTTGAGATTCGAAACCGATCAGCGTCGGCCTTATACGCTTCGCGCCTTTAAGCGTGGCGATGTGCCCTTGCCATTTGGTGCGGAGGTGGCGGATCAAAGCGGACACGCCATTGGCTTCGTCGGGCAGGCCAGCGTCCTGTATCTGCGTGTGGAACAGCAACCCACGTCGCTGGAAGTCAGGCTGAATGACGGTATCTGCAAGATTGAACGCCCGCAAATCTCGATGGACAGCGCAGCCAACATTTGTCGATAAAAGGATAATTACACCATGCTCAGGATACTTGCACTGACGCTGTCCTTAGTGTTCAGCGGTTACAGTTACGCTTCATGTTACGGCAACGGCATCCAATATGCGCCGCCTATCTACGTCGACTTGTCAGATAAGCTCAGCGCCAAGACACCGGTCTGGGAAGGCAGTTTTTATACGCAATACAGCGGTTCATTTAGCTGTTCAACCTCGAGCAGCGAATTCGGCTATACCCGGATCCTGTCAACCGACAGCTCGAAAGCGACCATTCTGGGATTCAGCAATGGAAAGTATTGGGTGCGAGCAGAGATAATCAACGATGTCGCTAACAAGAAACTCAGTGGCTGGGGAACGCACAACGCCTCGGAACTGAATGAGCCGATGAATATTCGCTTCAGTCTGGTCAGCAAGACAGGCACATCGATCCCCGGCGATACCGTCAGCCTTAAGGACGTGATGTTCGTGACCGATCTGAGCGGAATGTCGTTGCTTGAGATCATTTTATGGCCGGCCAAGCAGTTGCTGAAAATTTTGACCTGGCTGCTCAACGGTTTCAACTGGCCTTACGATCAGCGCGACATGTACGGGCAGCCGATGACTATCAAATACGCACCTAAAATGACGACCTGCTCTTTCGACAACGCCGGCTTGGCGGTGAAACTGCCGACGCTGGGAGTGTCCCAGATAACTCAGGGCACGCAAAATGGGCTGACGCCTTTTACGCTCAATTTCAGCTGTCAGAGTCGACAAAGCGACGGGACGACCGATCGTGATATCAATATGTTTTTATCCAGCAATAACCTGCTGTCATCGGATAATTCAGTTTTGATTGACAAGAGTGCTGGGGCGGCGAGAGGTGTAGGTATTCGTCTGGTGAATGCTAAAAAACCGGATACGCCCGTTATGTTAGCGCTTTCCAACACGGTACAAGGCTCGGCGACATCATTATTTCATGTTGGCGTCGGTAATGCATTGGATGCGCAATTTTCCATCGGCATGGCGGCCTATTATTATCCTTACGACAAGGTTACCGTGAGCAGCGGGACGATTAACACATCGGCCACGCTTAATATTATATATAAATGAATCTTCTGTTATTTTTAATAATAAAAAACAGGTTGATACGAATAAGAAAAATCTTAACATGGTAATTGATGGCAAATATTATTATTTGAATAATATTGGTTTTTAATCAGGATCTCTATGTTGAGGATGAACTGTATGACGGAACAAATCCAGATCGGTGTTAAGGTGGAAAAGTCGCTAAAAGATGAGGTTGACGTAATTCTTCGCGGTTTGGATATTAAACCGACGACGGCGATAAATGGACTCTATCAATATATTTCGCAGCACGGTGAACTTCCTTTTGTCATATCAACCAGTGTGAAAACGCCGAAGGACATCGCCGGAGGGTTGTTCAAAAACCTCTTCTCCTTACAGAACACTCTTCGCGTATTTTTCGATAAAGTCCAATTAAAACAGGGTATAAGTAGGGGTGAGGTGCTGATCATTCTCGATATACTGCGCGATTTCGTCGTTGGATTCCGCCAGAATGCGCAATATCTAGGGATTTCGCCATTTGGCCAGCGTGTCGTCTGGAAGGATGCCGTATGCGCGGTAGAGGGTATTCATGAAATTTTAGATAATAATGTAAAATACAGTGAAGAAGGTGTTATGTATCTGGATGATTTTTATCTTTCATCGTTGTCCGGGTTGTTGAGCTCATTATGTACTTCTCTGAAGTAAGTTAACCAACACCGATTAACTCACATCGTTTCCATGGGCTGTCTAAAAAATGGCCCATGACGAATGGCAACGGAATGACTTTATGCAAGTGGCTATCTTTTCCGACGATTACTATTTATTTTATGGGATGTCGCAGCTTTTGATGCCTTTTGAGGGTATTGAGGTCATTAATCTCTATTCACCCGCCGGCGGCAGAGGGCACGCTGTTTATTGTCATGCGGATATGGTTATTGTTTCTTTTTCTTCTATCTGCCGGATCATGAATTTTTTGTCGCATATTATAGACAGACCTGACCATGCAATCGTGCTGACCGGTGTGGAAACGCCGCGCCTGTCGAATTTTAATTGTCTAAAAAAAAGCATCGGGTTGGTCGCGTTCACGGAGGCAATCACGTCGTATGTTGCAAGCGGCAAAGGGCAGCGTCTGTCGTCGAGAGAGATTTCGGTATTGGCCATGCTGTTGGCGGGTAAACCCAATACTCGTATTGCCAAAGCATTAGGCATTTCCGAGAAAACCGTCAGCCAACATAAAATGAATGCCATGCGTAAGCTGGAGATTGAACGTTTTCATCAGTTCATTTTGGCTGCGGATGAGCGAGTGTAATCGCAATCCCACAGGGGCGTTGGCCGCGGGGAGAGTGCCTGTTCATCCGTGCTCGTCCGGGCGCACGAAAATATGCGCGCCGGCGCCCTGTTGGCCCAAAATATCGTTTGGGTTGCGCAGCGGGCAGTCGGCGAGCGACAGGCAGCCGCAGCCGATGCAGCCGTCGAGATGGTCGCGCAGCATGGTCAGTCTTTGAATGCGCTCATCCAGCGTTTTGCGCCAGGCGGAGGACAACACGCCCCATTGCTCCGAGGTCAGCTTGCTGCCGGCGGGAAAGCGGCCCAGCGTGGCGCGGATCTCCTCCAGCGGAATGCCCGCGCTTTGCGCGATCTTGATCACCGCGATGTAGCGCAACACCACCGGCGTGTAGCGGCGCTGGTTGCCGGCGTTGCGCGTCGCCTGAATCAGCCCCTTGCTCTCGTAAAAGTGCAACGCGGATACCGCTACGCCGCTGCGCTTCGCCACTTCCCCAACGGTCAATAGCCGATAGGTGTTAATCGGTTCATTTCTTGCCATTCCACATTCCTCGGCTTGACCTCAGGTTAACCTGAGGTTTTATAGTGCAGCCAGCCGGGCTTGGCAACCGGCATCTTTCGTCACTTGCCTGCGCTGCGTCGGGGGAAGGGTGGCTTTGGCTGTAAAATCAGGAAGAAACCGTTACATGATGAAACGATACCTCATTATTGCCGCGCTGCTGGCGGCGCTCGCCGTCGCTGCGGTAGCGATGCGATCCACCGCGCGGCAAAGCGAAGGCGCGCCGGCCTATCCGCCGGTGAAAGTGGCACTGGCGCCCGCACTGCGTGAACAGGCGGCGCGCAGTTACGCCGGCGTAGGCGAGCTGGAGGCGGCCAGCCAGGTGGAAGTGGCGGCAGAGACCAGCGGCCGCATCACGCGCATCCTGTTCGAATCCGGCCAAACGGTACGGCAGGGGCAACTGCTGGTGCAGCTCAACGATGCGGTCGAGCAGGCTGAGCTGGTGCGCCTGCAGGCGCAGCTGCGCAATGCCGATCTGCTGCTGGGGCGCATGCGCAAGCTGATGAACCTCAACGCCACCGCGCGGCAGCAGTTGGACGATGCGCTGGCTGAACGGGATATGGCGCTCGGTGCGGTGCAGGAAACGCAGGCCAAAATCGCGCAAAAGGCGATCCGCGCGCCGTTCTCCGGCGTCATCGGCATTCGCCGCGTGCATGAAGGGCAATACCTCAACGCCGCCGAGGCGGTGGCCAACCTGGTGGATGCCGATACGCTGCGGGTCAATTTCTCGCTGGACGAACAAAGCAGCGCCGGGTTGGCGCTGAGCCAAGCGGTATCGGTGCAGGTCGGCGCCTATCCCGATCGCGCTTTCCCCGCCGCTATTACCGCTATCGACCCGATGATCGGCAAATCTCGCACCGTGCAGGTGCAGGCGACGTTGACTAACCGCCAGGGATTGCTGAAGGCCGGCATGTACGCCGGCATTCGCGTCACGCAGCAGCAGCGCGTGGCGGTGCTGACGGTGCCGGAAACGGCGCTGACCTATACGGCGTACGGCGATACCGTGTTCGTCGCGCAGCAGGGTGAAAAGGGCATGACGGTCAAGCGCGTCTCGGTCACCGTGGGCGAACGCAATGATGGGCGCGTCGAGATCGTCAGCGGCCTGCAGGAAGGCGACCGGGTGGTGACTTCGGGCCAGCTCAAGCTGAGCGACGGCATGGCGGCCGAGCCGGTAGCGCAGGATGCTCTGAACGCCGCCCAGGCCGGTTCCTGAGGAGAGACCGATGACATTTACCGATCTGTTCGTGCGCCGGCCGGTGCTGGCGCTGGTGGTCAGCACCTTGATTCTGCTGTTCGGCGCGCTGGCGCTCAGCAAACTGCCGATCCGCCAATACCCGCTGCTGGAAAACTCTACCATCACCATCAGCACCGACTATCCCGGCGCGTCGTCCGAGCTGATGCAGGGCTTTGTTACGCAGCCGATCGCCCAGGCGGTGTCCTCCGTCGAGGGCGTTGACTACCTTTCTTCCTCCTCGGTGCAGGGGCGCAGCGTGGTGACGGTGCGCATGGCGCTGAACCGCGACTCTACCCAGGCGCTGACCGAAGTGATGGCCAAGGTCAACCAGGTGCGCTATAAGCTGCCGGAGCAGGCTTACGATCCGGTGATTGAGCGTTCCGCCGGTGAAGCCACCGCCGTGGCCTATGTCGGTTTTTCCAGTAAAACGCTGTCCACGCCGGCGCTGAGCGAATACCTGACGCGGGTGGTGGAACCGATGTTCACCACCATCGACGGCGTCGCCAAGGTTGAAGTGTTCGGCGGGCAAAAAATGGCGATGCGCCTGTGGCTGGACAGCGATCGGCTGGCTGGCCGCGGTCTGACCGCTGCCGACGTGGCCGATGCGGTGCGGCGCAACAACTACCAGGCGGCACCGGGCAAGGTGAAAGGGCAGTATGTGGTTGCCAACGTGCGGGTGAATACCGATCTCACCAGCGTAGAGGAGTTTCGCAATCTGGTGGTGCGCAACGACGGCAACGGTCTGGTGCGCTTGAAAGACGTCGGCACCGTGGAGCTGGGCGCCGCAGCCACGGAAACCAGCGCCTTGATGGATGGTGAACCGGCGGTGTTCCTTGGCGTCTTCCCTACGCCGACCGGCAACCCGCTGGTGATCGTCGACGGCATTCGCCACCTGATGCCGGCGATCGACAAGATGCAGCCGCCGGGCGTGAAGATGGCGCTGGCGTTCGAGACCGCGCGCTTTATTCAGGCCTCGATCGATGAAGTGGTACATACCCTGCTCGAAGCGCTGGCGATCGTTGTGGCGGTGATCTACCTGTGTCTGGGATCGCTGCGCACCGTGCTGATCCCGGTGGTGACCATTCCCTTGTCGATTCTCGGCGCCGCCGGGCTGATGCTGGCCTTCGGCTTCAGCGTCAATTTGCTGACGCTGCTGGCGATGGTCCTGGCGATCGGTTTGGTGGTGGACGACGCCATCGTGGTGGTGGAGAACGTGCATCGCCATATCGAAGAGGGGAAAACGCCGCTGGCGGCGGCGATGATCGGCGCACGCGAGGTGGCCGGGCCGGTGATCGCCATGACCCTGACGCTGGCTGCGGTCTATGCGCCGATCGGCCTGATGGGCGGGCTGACCGGCGCGCTGTTTCGCGAATTCGCGCTGACGCTGGCCGGGGCGGTCGTGGTGTCCGGCGTGGTGGCGCTGACGCTGTCGCCGGTGATGAGTTCGCTCCTGCTGCCGGCCAAACAGAGCGAAGGGCGCGTGGCGCACGCCGCCGAGTGGTTCTTCGGCGGCCTGACGCGGCGCTATGCGCGCGCGCTGGATTTCTCGCTGCATCAACGTTGGCTGACCGGCACGCTGGCGTTGCTGGTGATGATCAGCCTGCCGCTATTGTACCTGATGCCGCAGCGCGAGCTGGCGCCGACCGAGGATCAGGCCATCGTACTGACCGCCATCAAGGCGCCGCAGCAGGCCAACCTGAACTATGTCGAACGCTTTGCCTACAAGCTGGACGAGGTTTACAACCGCATGCCGGAAACCGAAAGCCGCTGGATCATCAACGGCAGCGACGGCACGGCGTCCGGCATCGGCGGCATCAACCTGACGCTGTGGCAGGCGCGCCAGCGCTCGGCGTCGGCGGTGCAGGCCGATCTGCAACGGGCGGTGAACGATGTTGAAGGCACCAGCATTTTCGCCTTCCAGCTGCCCGCCTTGCCAGGCTCCACCGGGGGGCTGCCGGTGCAGATGGTGCTGCGTACGCCGCAGGACTACCCGCAGCTGTACCGCATCCTGGAGGAGGTGAAACAGAACGCCAGAAACAGCGGCCTGTTTATGGTGGTGGACAGCGATTTGGACTACAACAACCCGCTGGCGGAGGTGCACATCGATCGCGCCAAGGCCAACAGTCTGGGGATACGCATGAGCGACATCGGTGAATCGTTGGCGGTGTTGGTGGGAGAGAACTACCTCAACCGCTTCGGGATGGACGGGCGCGCTTATGACGTTATCCCGCAGAGCCTGCGCGAACAACGGCTGACGCCGCAGGCGCTGGCGCGGCAATATGTTCGCGCCCAGGACAATACGCTGGTGCCGCTCTCCACCGTGGTATCGGTGGCCGTTAAGGTCGAACCGAACAAGCTGACCCAGTTCAACCAGCAGAACGCCGCCACCCTGCAGGCGATTCCCGCGCCCGGCGTTTCGATGGGCGAAGCGGTGGCTTTCCTCGAACGGCAGGCCAATGCGCTGCCGGCCGAATTTAGCCACGACTGGCAGGGGGATTCGCGCCAATACACCCAGGAGGGCAGCGCGTTGGCGTTCGCGTTCCTGGCGGCGTTGGTGATCATTTACCTGGTGCTGGCGGCGCAGTACGAGAGCCTGAAAGATCCGCTGATTATCCTCATCACCGTGCCGCTGTCGATCTGCGGCGCCTTGCTGCCGCTGGCGCTGGGCTACGCCACGATGAATATCTATACCCAGGTCGGTCTGGTGACCCTGATCGGGCTCATCAGCAAGCACGGCATTCTGATGGTGGAGTTCGCCAACGAGCTGCAAATGCATCAGGGGCTGACGCGGCGCGCCGCAATTTTGCAGGCGGCGCAAATTCGTCTGCGGCCGGTGCTGATGACCACCGGGGCGATGGTGTTCGGTTTGATCCCGCTGCTGTTCGCCAGCGGCGCCGGGGCTGCCAGTCGCTTCGGCCTGGGGCTGGTGATCGTCTCCGGCATGCTGGTGGGCACGCTGTTTACCCTGTTTGTGTTGCCGACGGTGTATACGCTGTTGGCGCGCGATCACGCGGTAGCCTCACCTCGTCAGCGTGAGTTGGCCGCCGCGCAAAAGGCGCTGACGGAATAATCCGCCGGCGCCCGCGTGAAGAATAAACCCGCTTCGGCGGGTTTTTTCGTCAGTTTTTGCAGCCCATCAACTCCGGCAGAACGCCCGGTTTGCTCTTCAGCGAAGCCTGCACGTCGTCCGGCAGACCGGCCCAGATGATCAGGCCGGTGCGTTTCTCGATCTCGTCCACCGTCACGCGGAATTGGCAGAAATCGGCGCCCTTCGGCGTGTTCTGGTCGAACAGGAAGGCGGCATAGTGGTTCACCGCCGGGCTGTTGTTGATGAAAATCACCTTCCAGTAGGCGCTGGGGATGGTGTGCGCTTTCTGGGTGCCCGGCAGTTTGCCCATATCGCGCTCATACAGCGGCCCGGTCACGGTATAGACCGAGGAGATATCGGCGCGATCGATCAGCTTGCGTTCCTGATCTTCCAGCCGAGCCCAGGCGCCCTGGTTCAGATCGGACTTTTGCGGCGTGATGTTGGACAGGTAGTTCAACGATTCCCAGTCGGAAACGCCCGCCAGCGAGGCCAGCGGCGCCTGATGACCGCGATCGACCTTCAGTGCGGCGTTGGCGCCGGTGTAATCGGCGGGCGCCAGGGTGTCCGCCGGATTGAGCGCCGGATCGGTTTTCCAGTTGCGCGTCTTGCCGCTGGCCGGCGTGTCTTTGGTGATGTGATAGGCCACCCAGTTGGCGAACTTGGTGGTGCTGTTGTTGTTCAACGTATAAGCATGGCGCACGATAGACACGTTGCTGCTGCCGCCGGTCGGGCAGCCGACCGCGCAGTTGTCGATGGATTCGAGCGTGTCGGCCGACGCCTGCGCGGCGAACAGCAGGGCGGCCAAGGCCAACATCTTGTTGTTAAAGCGCATATTCATATCCTCAATAAGTTAAAAAATACTGTATATATTTACAGTGAATTAAACTTATCGCAGTGAAACGAATACAACAATGCAACATATGTGTGTTGTGAATGTGTCAGTCATGGTACAGCCAGGCCACACGTTAAATACGGCGGAAATAAAAACGGCGTCCAACAGACGCCGTTTCAAAGGGGGTTATTCCAGCAGGTCGTTGACCGTGCGGCGAACGTAGTGCGTCATCTGCGCCAGATCGCCCGGTGACACCGGGCCGCCGCCGGCGCGCACCACCTGCTGTTCGATCTGGGCGATTTCCTGTTCGACCTTGTTGGCGATCTGCACTTTGACTATCTTGTCCACCGAAGACAGCAGCACCTTCAAGACGACTTTCAGCGCGATGTTTTCGCAGAACGAGTCGTAGTGATGAACCGGCGGCGGCGGGGCCGGAGCCGGCTCGGGCGCGCGCGGAGCCAGAGCCTTGAAGCTGTCTACATTTTCAATAATAAGATCCATGTCTCTTATTAGCTCATCAAAATCTTTAGACACTGACTTATTCCCTTCGCTGTGCGCAAAAAACAGAACGCCCGTCCTCGGGCTGAAAGCGGATGAGCGACGGGCAGAACGAATTCGGGCCTGGCCTTCAGACGCTGAATGGCCGGGGGAGGGGCATTCTAACCTTGCGGCGGGTCGGCAACAAGATGGGGCCGTGCGAATGCGCGGCCCTTTGGATCACGAGGCTGGAGGGCGCTTAACTTTTCAGCTTGGCGGTGATTTTGGCCACGTGTTCGCCCTGATAACGGGCAATGGTCAGCTCTTCGTTGCTCGGCTGCCGCGAACCGTCGGCGCCGGCGATGGTGGTGGCGCCGTACGGGGTGCCGCCGCGCACCTGTGAAACGTCAAACAGCTCCTGCGTCGCATAGCCGATCGGCACGATGATGAAACCGTGGTGTGCCAGCGTGGTCCAGGTCGAACTGATGGTCTGTTCCTGGCCACCGCCGGTGCCGGTGGAGGAGAAGACGCTGCCTACCTTGCCGTACAGCGCGCCGGAAGCCCACAGGCCGCCGGTCTGATCGAGGAAGGTGCGCATTTGCCCGGCCATATTGCCGAAGCGGGTCGGCGTGCCGAAAATAATGCCGTCATAGTCCGCCAGCTCTTGCGGGGTGGCGACCGGCGCCTGCTGGTGTTGCTTGCCTCCGGCCTTGGCGAAGGCCTCCGGCGTCATGGTTTCCGGCACGCGCTTAATCGTCACGTCCACGTTATCGACCCGATTCGCCCCTTCGGCCACCGCCTGCGCCAGGCGTTCGATGTGGCCGTACATTGAGTAATAAAGCACCAACAGTTTCGTCATGTTTCGTACTCCCTCTCAGATGATCAACAAAAACCCCTGATAAGCATAGAAGCGAATGACGAACTTGGCGTTACGGCGTTACTTGATGCCGGCGATCGCCAGCAGGGCGCCAAAGGCGATCAGCAGCCCGCCAAAGGTACGATCGATGCCGCGGCGCAAACGCAAAAAGCGCGCATTGACGCCCGGCGCAGAAAATAGCAGCGCGACGGCGGCAAACCAGAAGATATGGACGGCGGCGATAAAAAGACCATAGCCGATTTGCACGCCGAGCGGGGTGTGCGGAGAAACCACCTGCATGAACAGGCTGACGACGAAGATGGTGGTTTTCGGGTTTAGCGCGTTGGTTAAAAAACCGGTTTTCAAGGCGGCGAAATCGCTGATGGCGGCCGGCGCTGTTGTGGGGGCTGCATCATGGTGCGCCGCGTTGCGCAGCAGCGTAACGCCGAGGTAGATCAGGTAGGCGGCGCCGATGGCTTTAAGCAGGTTAAACAACCAGGGCGACTGTTGAATCAACACGCCGACGCCAATCAGCGTATAGCTGACATGGATCAGCACACCGGCGCCGATGCCGCAGGCGGTCAAGACGCCGGCGCGGCGCGAAAGCAACAGGCTATTGCGCGAGACCATGGCGAAATCCGGCCCCGGGCTTATCACGGCGAGTAAAGTAATGGTGACGACAGCGATGAGTTCAGTCATAGTTATCCTTGCGGTGTTTATCAATAGAGTGACTGATTTATAAGAGTAATTTTTCTCGGTGACAAACGATGAATAGTGACAGTATCGGTGAGAAAAACTCACGCAAAACCGGCAGGCCGTTGCCGTTGGGCGGGCTGCGTTGCTTCGAGGCCGCCGCGCGGCTGGAAAGTTTTACGCAGGCGGCGCAGGGGCTGAATTTGACGCACGGCGCCGTCAGCCGGGCGGTGCGGGCGCTGGAAGAGGAACTGGGCGTGGCGTTGTTTGAGCGCCGCCATCGGCGGGTACTGCTCACGGCGGCGGGGCGCAAGCTGTTTCAGGCGACGCAGCAGGCCTTCGGCATTCTGGATCATACCGCGCTGGAACTGCGCCAGCAGGCGCTCGACGCGCCGCTGGTCTTGTCCTGTGAACCGACCTTGTTGATGCGTTGGCTGATCCCGCGTCTGCCGGCTTTTCAGCAGGCGCACCCGGATATCAACTTACAGCTGGTGGCCGGTGGCGGGCCGTTTTCGTTCCATGACGGCATTACGGCGGCGATCAGGCGCAATGACTTCGATTGGGGAAAGCAGGTGCATAGCCTGGCGCTGTTCAGTGAAAAGGTTGGGCCGGTGTGCCAACCCGAGGCGTTGGCAAGGATGACGATCGCCGAGGGCAGCCTGCGGAGTTTGCGGCCCGGCACTAAACTGCTGCATTCTGCCACCCGGCCGGATGCCTGGCGGCACTGGGCGCAGCAGCAGGGGATGGCGTTGGCAGGGCATTCGGAGCAGCGCTTTGATCATTTCTATTTCAGCCTGCAGGCGGCGGTCGCCGGTCTTGGCATCGCGATCGGCCCGTGGTTGCAAGTGCGGGACGATCTGGCCGCTGGTTTGTTGAGTGCGCCGTTCGGTTTTACGCCTGACGGCAGCGGCTATTACCTGCTGTCGCCACAGGCGATCGTGCCGGGCAGTGCGTTGGCCCGGCTGGCCGAGTGGCTAACGCTCACGGCAGACGCCTGAGTTTTTGCGCCAGACGCTGTTCCTGCCAGCGGCTGAAGGCATTGCGCAGCAGCAGAGTGCGCACCGCCCGCATGACCAGCGCGAGGCTCATGCCGCCGATCGCCCACAGCGACCAGAGATAGTGCGGGTGGGTAAACCAATTAATAGCGAACAACATTACGCCAATCACGGCGAAACGCACCGCCATGCTCAGCAGTTTGCCTTCTGCCGCGACCTGGCGACGAAGGCGCTGTTCGTCAGGCTCCTCCATTGTCTGTTGCGGCTGTGCGTTGAGATCGCGGACCTGCATGCCCAGCGCGGCGGCGATCGCGGTCAAGGTTTCCAGGCTGGCCTGTTCGCCGTTTTCAATTCGCTGTACGGTGCGGGTGCTGAGGCCGGCGATGGTCGCCAGCTGCTCCTGCGACCAGCCTTTTTCCAGACGTAACGGCCTGATGCGGTACTTTTGCATGATGCACTCCCGAGTTCGCTGTCACTGTCATCCAGTGTAGGAGGCGCGGGGTGGCGACGCCACGACAGCGGCACGACAGCGACACGACATCCGCCGCCGGCGCGGGCTGGCGGGCAGTCAGAAGGCGACGTTGCGGATAAAGCGCAGCGGGAGATCGCCGTGGTTGGCGTAAGCGTAACGTTGATCGCTGTTGAAGGTTTGCGCGGCGCCGGCGCTGAGCGTCAGCGTGCCTTGTTCCAGTTCCAACGTCAGGGTGCCGGCAATCACATAGATCATTTCACTCCAGCCTTCGGCGTCCGGCGCCGAGTTATAGCGCTCACCCGGCATCAGCGTCCATTCCCACAGCTCGGCCCGTTGGCGGGCCGGCACGCTGGCGGCGAACAGCGCCTGGCTGCCCGGCTGTGCGCCTTGCCAGGCCAACTCTCCCACCAGATGGCTGCCGCGCGCTTCCGGCGCCTGAATCAGATCGGTAAAGGAAATCGCCAGGGCGGCGGCGATCTTGTCGAGCACCGCCAGGCTGACGTTGCGATCGCCGGCCTCGATGCCCGCCAGCATGCGGCGGCTGACGCCGGAAAGTTCGGCCAGCGCCATCTGGCTCAGGCCCGCCTGTTGGCGGTAGCCGCGCAGATTGCTGCTCAGGTACTGCAGCACTTTGGGGGGATCGGTTTTCGCGTTATGCGCCGTATTGCTCATCGCCGGACTTTATCTCATACTGGCAGGATCTGTGCATTATATTGCACTCAGCAGGAAGGGCAAGCCGGTGTCAGCAGCAAAAAAATCCTTTATTTCCGCCGTGGTTCCGCAGATCAGGCTGCCGGAAGCGGTGTTGATTTTCATCACCATGATCTGGGGCGGCACCTTTTTGGCGGTGCACCACGCGATGCAAGTCAGCGGGCCGTTCTTTTTTGTCGGCCTGCGTTTCGCCACCGCCACGCTGGCGTTGACGCTGTTTTCGCTGCGCGTGCTGCGCGGCCTGACCCTGTATGAACTGAAGGCGGGCGTGCTGATCGGGCTGGCGATCATGTTCGGCTACAGCATGCAAACCGTCGGTCTGCAGACGATTAGCAGCAGCCAATCGGCGTTCATCACCGCCATGTACGTGCCGATCGTGCCGCTGCTGCAATGGCTGGTGCTGGGGCGCTTCCCCGGCATCATGTCGTGGATCGGTATTCTGCTGGCCTTTACCGGCCTGATGCTGCTGGCGGCGCCGAGCAGCACCGACATGACGCTGAGCCTCGGCGAAATGCTGACGCTGGCCGGCACGCTGGGCATGGCGGCAGAGATCATCCTGATCGGCGCTTTCGCCGGCAAGGTGAATATCCGCCGGGTGACCATAGTACAGCTGGCGACCGCCTCGCTGGCCTCGTTTTTGATGATGGCGCCGACCGGCGAGTCGCCGCCGCCGTATTCAGATTACCTGCTGTACAGCGCCATAGGGCTGGGGCTGGCCAGCGCGTTGATTCAGCTGACCATGAACTGGGCGCAGCGCAGCGTTTCACCCACGCGCGCTACGGTGATCTACGCCGGTGAACCGGTCTGGGCGGGCATCGTCGGGCGGCTCGCCGGTGAGCGTTTACCGGGCGTGGCGCTATTGGGGGGCGCGTTGATCGTGATCGGGGTGGTGGTCAGCGAGCTGCGCGTGCGGCGCAAGGATAAAGCGGCGGTGGCGACGGAAGCGGATTAGCGCAGAGGCGTAAAAAGAAAGGGGCGGAGAGATCCGCCCCTTTTTTGCATCACGCGGTTTTCTTCTTGCGCAGGAACACGTAAGACAGGCCGAGCACGATGAACCACAGCGGGGTGACGATCAGCGCCTGGCGGGTGTCTTCGCGCAGCGACAGCAGCACCAGCACGAACACGAAGAACGCCATGCACACCCAGCACATCAGTTTGCCGGCAGGCATTTTGTAGATCGATTTCTGGTGCAGCGCCGGGCGCCGTTTACGGTAGACCAGGTACGAACACAGGATGATGGTCCAGACGAACATGAACAGAATCGCCGATACGGTGGTCACCAGAGTGAAGACCGTCATCACGTTCGGGATCAGGTAAATCAGCACCACGCCGCCCAGCAGGCAGATACAGGAGAAGGTGAGGCCGTTGGCCGGCACCGCGCGCTTGGACAGGTTGGCGAACGATTTCGGCGCGTCGCCTTCCTGCGCCAGCCCGAACAGCATGCGGCTGGTGGAGAACACGCCGCTGTTGGCGGAGGAGGCGGCGGAGGTCAGCACCACGAAGTTGATTACGCTGGCCGCGGCCGGCAGGCCGATCAGCACGAACAGTTCAACGAACGGGCTCTTGTCAGGCACCACGGAGTTCCATGGCGTCACCGACATGATAACGATCAGGGCGAACACGTAGAACATGATGATGCGGATCGGAATCGAGTTGATGGCGCGCGGCAGCGACTTCTCCGGATCCTTGGTTTCCGCGGCGGTGGTGCCCACCAGTTCAATGCCGACGAAGGCGAATACCGCGATCTGGAAGCCGGCGAAGAAGCCGCTGATGCCTTTCGGGAACATACCGCCGTCATTCCACAGATGGGTGAATGAGGCCACGGTGCCGGTCGGCGACTGGAACTGCATGACGATCATCACCAGCCCGGCGACAATCAGCCCGACGATGGCGACGATTTTAATCATCGCAAACCAAAACTCCATTTCGCCGAACATCTTCACCGTCGCCAGATTAAGGCCGAGCAGCAACAGCACGCACAGCAGTGAAGCGATCCACTGGGAGAGTCCCGGGAACCAGAACTGGGCGTAGGCGGTGATCGCCACGACGTCGGCAATGCCGGTGACCACCCAGCAGAACCAGTAGGTCCAACCGGTGAAGAAACCGGCCCACGGGCCGAGCAGATCCGCGGCGAAATCGCTGAACGATTTGTACTCCAGGTTGGACAGCAGCAGCTCGCCCATGGCGCGCATCACGAAGAACAGCATAAAGCCGATGATCATGTACACGAAGATGATCGAGGGGC
Organism: Serratia sp. CY81684; assembly: GCF_052166595.1. NCBI lineage: Bacteria > Pseudomonadati > Pseudomonadota > Gammaproteobacteria > Enterobacterales > Yersiniaceae > Serratia > Serratia sp. CY81684. Next base: position 953,039 of record NZ_JBJNOO010000001.1, read on the forward strand.
CGGCCAGGCTGATGGTTTTACCGGAACCCATAAACAGGCCGGTGCCGATGGCGCCGCCGATGGCGATCAGTTGAATATGTCGGTTAGTGAGGTTTCGCCGTAGATGATCTTCTGAAGCGGGCGTCGCATCAGTCGCTATTTTAGAGTGATCTACCATCTGATGATGTCCTGTTTTACCTGTCATTAGTGAAGTCGCGAGCTCTGAAGTGGCTCTTTTTTATACATTTATCCGGTTGGCCCGGCTTTAGTAAGGTAGTGCAATAACGCCACCTTTGTGCAACATGTTTACAACATTTATACGCGGGATAAAAGTCGATCACTCTTTACACGGAGGAGGCAAATCGGACGTTCAGGGAGCGGAAGATTACTCTTCAAAAGAGGGGATTAACAGACCTTATGCGGCTTATCTCGTTGATTAAACAAAGGGTTGCAAAATTCGCATGAGAAAAAGTAATGAGTGTAAGCGTTTGACAGCGCCGCCGACGAGGAGGACAATTTACCGCGTTGGGTCGTTAGCTCAGTCGGTAGAGCAGTTGACTCTTAATCAATGGGTCACAGGTTCGAACCCTGTACGACCCACCAACCAAATCAGCGTGTTACGCTCAGGCTTTTCTTCGTTTCTTCCCGCATTGCGCCGTTTTAAGCGCGCATTCTGCAAAAAAATTCGCATTTTTCGACTGATGTTCAGAAAGGTGATCTGGCGCAAACTGCAATGTTGCACCGGACTTTATACGGCAAGGAAGGCTGTGCGCTGGCGCAACGTCGGCGTCGGGGCGGGCCATTTGCCCAAGAATCTTTCAGGTCAGGAAACGGGGAATAAATGCGCAGCCGACATCAAAAGCAGCGCCCAGACGGCGGCCGAGAGCGCGGCGGTGGCATAGACGCGCCGCACCGGCAGTTGCAGCATGCCGGCCATCAGCGGCACGGTGTAACGCATCACCGCCAGAAAACGCGAGGCGAACAGCAGCGGTAGCCCGCGTTTTTGCAAGGCGTTTTGCGCTTTGCGCAGCGGAGCGTGAAAGCGCACCGGCAGCCGGCGGCCAAGATCTCGGCGGCATAGCAGAGCGCCGAAGTGGAAAGACAGGATCGAGCCCAACGCGGCGCCGAGGGCGATGGCCGCCCAAACTGCGCCGAAGGGCAGCGCGTGCTTGCCCGCCACGATGCCCATCAGCAGCGTCACCGAGGCGGGCGGCAGGGCGGAAGACACCACGATCACGGATTTTCCCAGCGCGAACAGGAAAATCAGCAGCAGCAACATCTCCGGTTCCGGACTGTATTTGGCGATAATGTGCGTCAATTCATCCATTTAACACCTGCGGGCGAGAGGGCTGAGTGCCAGTGTCCCATCCGCAGGTTCAATAAGGGTTAAATAACGCGCCGCTATCCGGCGATCTCCGCGTCTTGCTTGCTCACGTCGGTGCGCCGGTTTCTGAGCGCCCACAACAGCGTGGCGCACAGCAGCGAAAAGGCGGCCAGCACCAACGGCCCGGCATGCGGGCTGTGAAAACGCTGTTCCGCCTCGGTGCGGATCAGCGGGGCTAAAAAGCTGAATGCGGCGCCAAGCGTGGTGCAAAAACCGATGCCGGCCGCCAGCGCCGGGCCGGTCAGCACCTGGGCGGGAAACGTCCAGAAAATCGGCTGTACCGCCAGGAAACTCACTGCGCAACAGCTCAGGGCGACGATGGCGAGCAAAGGGCCGGCATAGGAAGAGACCACCAAACCCAGCGCTGCCGCGACCATGCAGCCGACGGCGATCGGTAATCGTCTGGCGGTTTTTCTGTCGGCATAGCGCGGCAGGAAATAGACGCCCAGCGCGGAGAACGCCCAGGGAATAGCGGCCACCAGCGAGGCCTTGAAGCCAAGATGGGTGCCCATCAGCGAGGCGACCTGCGACGGCAGGAAAAACATCAGGCCGTATACGCCGATCTGCAGGGTGCCGTAGATCAACGCCAGATGCCAAACTTTGCCGCTGCTCATCGCCGCTTTGACGCTGCTGGTTTCGGTCTGCTGCTGTTCATCGGCCAATTGTGCCACCAGCGCCGTGCGTTCTTCCTCGCTCAGAAAGCGCGCCTGCCGTGGATTATCGTCGAGATAGAAAAAGGCGAAGACGCCGAGGACGACGGCCGGCAATCCTTCCAGCACAAACATCCAGAACCAGCCGGGTTTACCCAACACGCCGTGCATCTCCAGCAATGCTCCCGATAGCGGTGAACCGAGCGTCAGCGCCGCCGGCACGCCGAGCACGAAAATGCCAATCACCGAGGCGCGCACCTTATTGGGAAAATAGATCGACGCCAGCAGCAGGATGCCGGGGTAAAAGCCGGCTTCGGCGATCCCCAGCAGAAACCGCAGGACGATAAATTGCTGTTCATTGGTCACCAGCCCGGTGCAGGCCGACAGCGCCCCCCACAGCGCGGTGGTGGCGCTGAGCCAGCGTTTGGCGCCCCAGCGGTTCATCAGCAGGTTGGCCGGGATGCCGAACAGCGCATAGGCGGCAAAAAATATCCCGGCGCCCAGGGCAAAGGCGGATTGCGACAGCGCGATATCGATGGCCATCGCGTCCTTGGCAAAGCCGACGTTAACCCTGTCGATAAAGGCGATGAAGTACATGGCGAACATCAAGGGCACCAGTCTGCGCCAGGTTTTGCGAATGGCGGCGTTGAGCGCAGGAGCGGCATAGGTGGCGTGATTCACTGGCGGTAACCTCTTTTCTGAGAATGACAAGCGTCGGTCATAAGGACCGTCCTGGCGCCGTTGCCCTCAACACGACGGTAACAGCGGACTTTTTTCGCAAACCCTAAAGGTCTAATGGTCAGGCCTTTTGGGGTGAAAAAATGCCGCGTATCGGGTCGGCAGATTGATGCAGACATCACCATGGTGAATGGTGTGTTGCTTTTTTGTTAATTGAAAGTTCACACAGGGCCAGGGCGCGTTCAAGCGCTTTGATCGAGATCTGTGTGCGCTATCACCGAATTGGCAACCCGGTGTTAGAGCTGGAGTGTGGCGCTTTCATCTCGCGAGGGAGGACGATAAGGTGAGGCACGGCAAAACAGAATGCAGGAGCGCAACATGCTGAAGGTCATCGCTGAAGATTTTATCCACCCGGAACACATTGACACCGTTATGCCGTGGTATCGCGAGCTGGTGGAGAAAACCCGTCAAGAGCCGCTGTGCATCAGCTATGAACTGTGCATCGACCAGCAGGATCCCGGGCATTTTATTTTTATCGAAAGCTGGCCGGATCGCGCCGCCCTGGATGTGCATTGTCAGACCGAGCATTTCACCCGGCTGGTGCCGCAGATCAATCACTATCAGCGCAAGCCTTGTACCTTCCTGTTTATGCAGGCATTTCCTGAAACAGGTGATAAATAGGCGAAAAAATCCCCGCAGGGGCGGGGTCAATGGCTTCTCATTACTATCTTGTTGTGTTTAAAAAATAGGCTGATAATGATTTTCATTCTCTAAGAATGCTCTTAAATAAATCAGCTTGGTGAATGATTCACTGCCTGCTTTTCGCTGGCGGTTTTAATGGCGCGCAACATACGGCGCCGTATCAACCCGCTCACCAGGCGAATCGCATACCAATAGGGGGTAAACCGCCGCCAGCTGGCGTCGTCGGGGCAGAAGATACGCGTTTCCGTCACCAGACGACAGCGCCCACCCTCGGAGGGGCTCACGACATAACCCAGCGCCAGTTTGGCGACGCCGGGCTGCGCGAAAGCCAGAAACCCCGCCCCGTCGGCGACCTGCGCCAGGCCGTATTCAGCCTGCCAAAATCGGCCGATCAGGCCATAGACCAACGCGCTCTCATCCTGCTCAAGCAGGCAAAAGTTATGCAGGCCAAACGGTGGCGGGCTGGGTTTATCGCGTGGCATCAGGCGCGCGGGCAATTCGCGTAGCGCTATCATGCTGCGGAAAAAACGATCGTGCCTGGGATCATAAGCGGCCACGGCCTCCAGGATCCGCGCCTGCGGTGCGGTGATGGCGATCGCATGCCGCTCCGAGAACTGGTATTGCCCAAGGTATTTATTCAGTAGCGTCATGCTTTGCATTCTCCCGCCATTCGCTTTGCAGCAGGGCGAAACCGAATTCGTCGCCCCATGCGCCTTTGAAAAACACGTTTTGCCGCCAACAGGCCTCACGGCGAAAGCCCAGCTTACTGAACAACGCGGCGGCGCGAAGATTACGCGCGTCTACCACCGCAGTAATGCGGTGTTTCGCCAGCGGCCCGAACAGCAGGGCGATGACGGCGCTTAGCGCCTCGCGCGCTTGTCCTTGCTGCTGATGAACCGGATCGAAGGTCACGCCCAGTTCAGCCTGACGCCCTTCATCGAAAAAATGCACCGCGACATCGCCCAGCAACGCGCCGTCTTCGCGGCGCTCGACCGCCAGTTGAAACCAGCTGTCGTCACGGTTGAATTCGAGCTGCCGTTGCTGTGCGAAAAAGGCCTGTGCCTCGGCGGCGCTGTAGTCGCTCCAGCTTTGATAGCGCGCCACGTCAGGATGGCTGCGATAGGCGGTAAAGTGGGGCAGATCGTCGGCGGTGAACGGGCGCAGGATCAGTCTGGGGGTCTGTAGAGGCAAATGGCGCATTGTTTTTCCTTATCAGCGCATTAGGGCTACCGGCAGTGTAGCCCAGCGCCGACAGACAGGCTGTGTAAAATGAGCGGTGGAGGACAAACGGGAAATGCCGGTTCAGGCGAACCGGCAGGGGCATTATCGGCGGGCGGCAGCCTGACGCAGGCGCTCGACCGGGCCTTGTTGAAAATCGAATGAGGGGGCTTCTTGCCGCGCCAGCCCCTGACGCACGATGGCCTTAACCGCCTGGCTGGCGGCAAGATCTTTTCCGGCGATCTGCTCGGCGATGCGCAACGCTTCTTCCCGGGCCGAACTTGCGCTGATGCGGGAAATGGCGCCGTGTGACAACGCTTCCTGTGCGCCGACGGTTCTGCCGGTCAGCAGCCAGTCGAGCGCGACATAGGGGGAAATACGCGCCGGCAAGCGCGCGCACCCGCCTTGTGCGGCGACTAACCCGAGCCCGGTTTCGGGGAAGCTGAAGCGTGCGTTCTGGCCGGCGACGATCAGATCGCACGCCAGGGCCAGCTCAAATCCGCCCCCGTACGCGATGCCGTCAACGGCGGCGATGATCACCTTGGCGATCTGTGCATGGATCAGCCCGCCAAACCCCTCCGGCGTGACGATGGGCAGTTCACCCTGATGAAAGGCGTTGATATCCATGCCGGCGGAAAAGACCGCCGGTTGACCGGCCAGGACGATCGCTCGCACTGAGTCATCGTTATCTGCCTGCCGCAGGTAGGTGCGGATCAGCTCGGCCATCTGCAGGTTGATGGCGTTCTTTTTTTCCGGCCGATTGAGGGTGATGACCGCAACCTGCGCGCCATAACGTTCGTAAAGCACCGGCGGTGATTCACTCATCGCTGGCCTCCCCGCGGAAAAAGATCAGCGTCAGCAGCAGGGCGATGGCGCCGAGCGGCAGCGAAAACAGCGGCAGGTAATAGGCCGGCAGCGCGTAGAGCGCCAGGCCGCCCAGCATGCCGCCCGCCGCAATGCCGGCGTACAGCACCGAGCTGTTGAGCGATACGGTCAGCGCGCCAAAGCGTTTCGATAGCGACAACAGGTGATGCTGGATCGGCACCAGATACATCCAGCCGGTGATACCCCAGACCAGAAAGATGGCCAGCACCCACCTGGGGGAAGTGACATAGAAGGCCAGCAGAAACAGGGACAGCGTCTGGATCGCCACGGAAAACAGCAGCACGAACTTGCTGCCGAGGGCATCGGTTAACGCGCCGGAGGCAAAATTGCCGATCACCGCGCCAATGCCGAATACCAGCAGCGCGAGGGGCAGGATCGCCTGCGGGCCGAACTGGGTGTTTTGCAGCAACACGCTGACGTAGCTATAGACGATGTGTTCCGAGCAAACGGCAAAAAAGGTGATCAGTAGCGTGGTCAGCACCGCCTTTTGCCGCAGCGGGGCGAGCCGCTCTTTCAGCGAATGCTTGCCCGGTGGCGCAATGGCCCGCAGCGCCAGCGACAGGCCCAGCAGCGCAATGGCCCCCAGCAGGGCGATGAACAGGAAGATTTCACGCCAGCCGATCAGTTTGGCAAGAAAGGTGCCGAACGGAATACCGAGCGCAATAGCCAACGTCATACCCCCATAGACGATGGAAATGGCCAGGCCGCGGCGTTTTTCCGCCACCAGCCCTACCGCAGCGGCGGCGGCCTGCGGCGTGTAACAGGCCGCCCCCAATGCCGCCAGCACTCTGCCGAACGAGATCTGCAGGTAGCTGGTGGCCCAGGCGCAGGCCAGGTTGCCGGCGATGAACAGCACCAGCGCCAACTGCAGGATATGCTTGCGGTTGACGTTGCCCAGCAGCCAGGCGGTGAGAGGGGCGAACAGCATATAAGCCAGCGCGAATACCGATATCAACTGCCCCGCTTGCGCGGGGCTGACGGCAAAGGTATCGGAAATGTCGCTGAGCACGCCGGCGACGATAAAGGCGTCGGTGCCGATGGCGAACGTGCCGGTCGCCATCAGACAGAGCGTGATCAGATGGCCGTTATAATCCGCTAACTTCATCCCGCCCTCCGCAGATCGTTCGCCGCCCAGACTCGTCCCAGCGCCGCCAGGAAGGTCTCCACGTCGGCATGGGAGTGCGCCGAGGTCGGCGTCACCCGCAGCCGCTCGCTGCCTGCGGGCACCGTCGGTGCATTGACCGGTTGCACGTAAATATCGTGTTCATCGAGCAGCACTTTACTGATGTGTTTGTTGCGGTGCGGATCGCCGACCAGCAGCGGCAGGATATGGCTGTCCGCCGACACCAGCGGGATGCCGGCGGCGCGCAGGCCGGTTTTCAGGTGATCGACGATCGCCAGCAGGTGTTTGCGTTGGGTGTCATGCTCGAGGTTGTATTTAAAACTGGCCAGCGCGGCGGCCACCACCGGCGCCGGCGACGAGGTGCTGAAGACGAATGCCGGGGCCCAACTGCGCACTGCCTCCACCACCGAGCGGGGCGCGGCGATATAGCCGCCCGCCGCACCGTAAGATTTGCCGAACCCGCCCTGAATAATGGTGATTTTATCCAGCAGGCCCAGTTGTTCGGCGTAGCCCAGCCCCCGTTCGCCATAGACGCCGGCGGAGTGGATCTCGTCGAGATAGGTCAGCGCCTGATACTGCTCCGCCAACGCCACGATCTGCGCCAGGGGGGCGAAGTCACCGTCCATGGAATACAGCGACTCGAAAGCGATTAGCTTTGGCCGCGCCGGATCGGCGGCCTGCAGCAGCTCGGCGAGGTGTGCCACATCGTTGTGGCGGAAGATTTTTTTCTCCGCTTTGCTGTAGCGGATACCGTAAATCATCGAAGCGTGATTCAACTCGTCGGAGAACACGATCAGATCGGGAATGGCGTCGCACAGGGTGGATAAGGTGGCGTCGTTGGCGCCGAAACCGGTGGTGAACAGCAGCGCCGACTCTTTGCCATAGGCGCTGGCCAGCAGCGTTTCCAGCTCGCTGTGGTAGACCGAGGTGCCGGAAATGCTGCGGGCGCCGCAGGTGCCCAGCCCGACCCGGTTAACCGCATCGGTGGTGGCCAGCAGCACTTTGGGGTGGTGGCTCATCGCCAGATAGTCGTTCGAGCACCAGACGTTGAGACGGCGCTCACCGTGATGGCCGTGGCTGGTGGCCCAGGGTTTGTCCTGCACGCCGCGTTCAAGGTTGAGGAACTCGCGAAAACGCCCCTGTTTTTTGGTTTCCGCCAGCTTTTCTTCAAGAATGTTCAGTACGCTCATCGTATGTTCCTTGTGTTAAACGGCTTTAAGGTTTAATGACAGCCCCTGACCGACGCCGACGCACATCGTCACCAATGCGTTGTTCGCCTGTTGGTCGCGTAATTCCAGCGCTGCCGACAGCACCAGGCGCGCGCCGGACATCCCCAGCGGATGACCGAGTGCGATGGCGCCGCCGTTCGGATTGACCCGCGCGTCGTTGGCGCCGATACGCCAGTGTTTCAGCGCCGCCAGAACCTGTGAGGCGAACGCTTCGTTAATCTCGATGATGTCGAAGTCGTTCAAGGTGAAGCCGCCGCGCTGCAGCAAGCGCTCGGTGGAGGCGATCGGCCCCAGCCCCATCAGCGCCGGTTCAACGCCGGCGGCCGCGCTGTCGCCGATCTCCGCCAGCGGTTGCCACCCCTGGCGCTTCACGTAGCGACCGGAAGCCAATAGCAGCGCGGCGGCGCCGTCGTTGATGCCGGAAGCGTTGCCTGCCGTGACCGAACCGCCGGCGGAGAACGCCGGTTTCAGCGCCTGTAGCTGTTGCAGCGTGCTGAGCCGGGGAAATTCATCCTGCGCGAATGTGCGGGTCGTTTTACGATCGGCCGGCACGTCCACGGGCGTGATTTCCCGCGCCAGCCGGCCGCTGTCGATCGCCCGGCGGGCCTTCTGCTGCGAGGCCAGCGCGAACAGGTCCTGTTCCTCGCGTGAGATATGTTGCCGTTGGGCTACGTTTTCCGCCGTGATGCCCAGCGGATCGCTGCCGTAGCGCTCCGCCAGCCGCGGGTTAACAAAGCGCCACCCCAGCGTGGTGTCGTACAGCTTCACGCCTTTGTCGAACGGCGTTTCGCCTTTGCTCAGCACATAGGGCGCGCGGCTCATGCTTTCCACACCGCCGGCCAGAATCAGTTCGCTGAGGCCGCTGCGGATTTTCGCCGCGGCGTAGATCACCGCATCCAACCCGGAGGCGCAAAGGCGGTTGAGGGTGATGGCAGGCACCGACGGATCCAACCCGGAAAGCAGCGCCGCCATGCGGGCGACGTTGCGGTTGTCTTCGCCGGACTGGTTGGCGCAGCCCAGGACCACTTCGTCCAGATCTGCTTCCGCCGCCGGATGGCGCTGCAGCAGGCTGCGAATAATCGTCGCCGCCATATCATCGGGGCGGGTATGCGCCAGGCTGCCGCCATAGGCGCCGATCGCCGTGCGCGTGCCGTCGATCAGATAAACGCCGTCATCTTTAATGCTCATCATGGATCCTTAAGGCGTGGTCGTCAGCGCCGGTTGCGCGGTGTGCAGAAGGGTGTAATGCGGCGCATAGCGCGCCGCGTGCAGCAGCTGCGCCAGATTGCTCAGCGTCGTCCTGACGTTTTTCTCCCCCAGCTTGCCGAGCCAGTCGAAAATGCCGCCGGCGTAGTTAACGCCCGCGACGGCGGCGACATCGATGTCTTCCCGGCTGCAGACGCCGCTTTCCACCATGATCACCGACTCATTGATCAGGCTGCTGAGGACGCGGGCGACGATAAGCGCCGGGGAGTCCTTGATAAATTCAACCTGCGGGATTGCCGTGTGCAGCAGGCGTAAAAACAGCGCCTTATTGGCAGCAGAAGCGTGGCGGCTGTGCGCCGCCACCAGATACGTGGTGTCGGCGTAGTTCAGGGCGACATCGACCACAAAGGCATCCGCTGCCGTCTGCTCGGCCAGTTGGCTCGCCGTGCGGCCATCGGTGATGCTGACGGTGAAAGCGTCATTGATCTGGACGGCCGCTCCCAGCCCCGGTAATGCCGGCCGTTGTTCCACGCGCAGCTGTGGCCACTGAAGCGCGGCTCGCTGCTGCAACAGGGTAAAAAAAGGGTGCTCGCCGTAAACGCGCAGCGTCTCGACGTCTGCATTGTTGGCGGCCGTCACCGGCGGGGCGGTTTCTTCGGCGGCAAAATAGGAGCGGCCGTTCTTTTTCCCCAACAGACCGGCATCGACCAGTGAACGCTGCAGATGACCAGGGGTATAGCGCGGGTCGTATTGCATGTCCTGCCAGATTTGCCGGCTGACCTGATAGTTGATGTCTTGGCCGATAAAATCGGTCAGCTCGAGCGGCCCCATGCGGAAGCGCCCGCCAGCCTTGAGGGCGCGGTCGATCTGCGCCGCGCGCGCCACATGTTCTTCCAACAGGCGGAACCCTTCCAGGTAGTAGGGGCGGGCCATGCGATTGACGATGAACCCCGGCGTGGCCTGGCAGACGACATCGCGTTTCCCCAACGCCGCCACCAGTTGGCGGCAGCGTTCCGTGGTGGCGTGCGCGGTAAAGTAGGCCGGAATGATTTCAATCAGCTTCATCAGCGGCGCGGGGTTGAAAAAATGCAAACCGATAAAGCGTTCGCTGTGCGTTACCGCAGTTGCCAGCTTGTTAAGCGACAGTGAGGAGGTATTGGTGGCGATCAGCGTGTCGGGCTTGACCACTGCGGCGATGGCCGCCAGCACCTCAAGTTTGGTTTGTTCTTGCTCGGCGATGGTTTCTATTACCAGCTCGCTGTCGGCGATGGCCTCAAACACGGAAGTGAACATCAGATTGGCCAGCACCGCGTCTTTATCCTGCAGCGCGATCTTGCCCTGTTCGACTTTCTTATTCAGGTCTTGCGCGATATATTCGCGAGCTTGATTGAGGGTATTGCCGTTGCGATTATAAAGCATCGTGGGAATGCCTTTTTGCGCGAAAAGATAAGCGATGCCTCTGCCCATCGTTCCCGCGCCGATAATCGCAGCCGATTGAATTGCCGCATTACTTTCTGCCATAGAAAATCCCCGTCACTGTATGCCATGCGAAATTCGCAAATGCTTATTATCTCTTTGGATTTACGGCGGCACTGGGTGCCTGTCTGGAAAGTAATTGGTGGTGTCCTGGCTGTCTAACGGTAGAAATGACAGGTTTACGTGTCGAGGAGAGTATGCTATTCGCGTAGTTTTCCTGTTCGGCGCAATAAAAAGGCTTATTTTTAGGGGAATAGCTGTTTTCGTTATAGCGTTGGTATTTTTTATTATATGAAACGGCTACTGGCGCCGGGCGGCGATATTCTATAGTGAATCTGACCTATCGATAAATCGGCATCGCTATCTGGAGAACCTGCGTTATGGATACCCGCACTCAACGGCTCATGGCGGAGGTGATTGGCAGCCTGGCCGATCGCGAATGCTTTCTGACGCAGCTGGGGCCCTGCGCCGAGGCGTTGGGATTTGATTATTTCTCCTACATCGTGTTTTCCTGTTATCCGGCCAGCAGCCCCAAGATGCTGATCGAAGGGAATATTTCAACGAACTATCTCGAGGATTATCGGCGGCAGCGGGTATATTTGCAGGATCCGGTTATTGAGCGTGCTCACCATTCCACGCTGCAGTTTCAGTGGGACGAAAGCTTTTATCATGAGCGGCCGACGCTTTGGCGGCGTATGGCGCAATTCGGCTTGTGCGCCGGTTGGTCGCAGTCGGTCAAGGATTGCTATGGCAGGTTGGGGATCCTGACGTTTGCCGGTAAAGCGCTACCTGAGCAAACGCCGCAAGCGCGTGCGGCAAATGAAACTTTTTTCCTTTGGCTGGCGCAAACCGCCCATAAAACGCTGCGGGAGGCCTTGATATCGGTGAATGATGACGCGATAAAAGATGTGTTGACGCTGCGCGAAAAAGACATTTTACGCTGGAGCAGCGAAGGGAAAACGGCGGAAGAGATCGCGTTGTTGATGGGGGTGAGCGAGCGCACGATCAATTTCCACATCGGCAACTCGATTAAAAAGCTTTCTGTCGCTAATAAGACCGCCGCTACCGCCAAAGCGGTTTATTTACAGCTAATTTAATCTCGAGTAATAAATAATTAATCGCCTATCCGTTATCGGTGTAATGTTTATATTTTGTTAAATTAAAAACTATCCTTGTCAGTATTTACCCCTCGATCACAAAAGCGTGATAAAGCGATTCACCGCGCCCGTGCGCGGCAGTATTCTGTTGGCACCCGGTTTACATAGAAAGGACGTGATATGTACAAGACTATTTTAGTGCCGATCGATATTGAAGAGGATCTGTTGACCGAGCATGCGCTGAAGCATGTGGAATATTTGGCGAAGATGTCCGGCGCTAAAGTGCATTTCTTCCATGCGCTGCCGGATGCCTCGGCTTTTGTTACTGCCTATTCGTTCGGCCTCAAGGAGTTTGAGAATCAGGCGGAGGTGAAGGCGGTGGATAGACTGAAGAAAATCATGTCGGAAATCGATCTGCCGTTGGATCGCCTCAATTACACCGTCAGCTTCGGTTCTGCACGCGATCAGGTGTTGGAACTGGCGGAAGAGATCGACGCCGATCTGATCATCATCGGTTCGCGTCGCCCGAGCGTGAAAACCTATCTGCTGGGGTCCAACGCCGCCGCTATCGTTCGCCATGCCAATATTTCGGTGATGGTGGTCAGATAATTCATCTTAAACTCACCGTTTTCGGGCACGTTCTGCGGTTACCGGCCGGCTGCAGAGCGTGCTTTGCGTTTTATTGCCATCCCAGTCTGAACTGCTACGATTTTAGCTGACGTTTTATGCCAACCGGGCCACCAGCCTTGCGCATATTTTTCATTTCAGCCAGAAGAGGGGCAGCTATGCCATTAGAAGTCGATGGGATTATCAGAGGCGATCGGGGCAGTGAACCGAGCCGTTGGCAACATGCTTCAACCAAACCGCTTATCACGCTAACCTGGCACCACACCATTCCCTGGAACTGTTTGCGTAATGTCTGGAATGGTTTGGTGGCGGGGCAGCATTGGAACGCGCTGGACGAGTTTATGAATCTGATCGGTGTGCCAAACCGCGCCGCGGTGCTCAAACAGATCCAGAATAAAAACCTGCAGGATCGCGATGGATTACACACTCTGGTGACCTGGCAAGGATGGAATATCGTCGAGGGGCCAGGTAATGAGTATCGCGCGCAGGGGGACGATCCCGGTGAAAACTTCGACGGTTGGTCGGGTAAGGGGATGAGCACTAATCAGCAAGCGACGCTGCAGCAGGTCAACGTGTTGTATCAGGTGATGGCGCCGCTGGGAAGCCGTGCGCTGGACGCCGCCAGACAGGCGCCGCCCATTACTGCGGAAGAAGCAGACGTCTTGCAACGGACGATTAAACAGACCCGCCCAACGTTGCGAGGAAAGGAACCGATCCGGTGGCAAGAAGACATGTGGCATCAGGTGCAGCCGGGCAAAGAGGCGAAACACTTTGCACGCTGGGACACCAAACCGGTATGGCGCAAGCGCCTGCACAGCGACATGGCTCAGGCTGGATAAGCCTCTCCCCGCGCCGGGTTGCCGGCGCGGGGCATAAATCCAGCGTTAATCGCACAGCGCCACTATTTCGTCGTACAACGCCTTGGGGATTTCCACGCCGTATTGCTCGCTTTGGCGCCGTTGCCGATAACGGCGTTCGCCGGGGATGCGGGCGCCTTGCGCCTGCATATCGGCAAACATCGCCTCCGCTCCGGCGAAATATTTCGCCTTATCCGCACCGAGAAAACGCTCGGGATCCAACGCGATGACCAGCTCACCACCGTAAGGCGACGAACCGGTGCCATCGTCATAGGCCAGCGATTCCTTGCTGGTCATATCGCCGATCAGCGGCCCTGCCAGCAATTCAACCATTGCCGCCAGCGCCGAGCCCTTATGCCCGCCGAAGGTCAGCATCGCGCCCTCCAACACGCTGGCGGCATCGGTGGACGGATTGCCTGCCTTATCAATGCCCCAGCCTTCAGGCAGCGGGGTGCCGGCGCGGCGGTGTAATTCGATTTCGCCGCGCGCTGCCGCGCTGGTGGCCATGTCGAACAAAAACGGCGGCCGATCCGGACGCGGCCAGCCGAAGGCGATGGGGTTGGTGCCGAAGAGCGGTCGCGAACCGCCGGCCGGCGTCACCCAGGCGTGGCTGGGCGTGCAGGCCAAGGCCACCAACCCCTGCTCGGTCAGCGGTTCGATATCGGCCCACAGCGCGGAGAAATGCACGCAGCGGTTGATCGCCAGCGCGGCGACACCGTTGGTGCGCACTTTCTCGATAAAGGCCGGCAGAGCGGTGCGGTAGGCCAGCAGGGAAAACGCACCGCCGGCGTCGGCGCGCAAGATGGCCGGCGCCTGGTCGAGCAATCTGGGAATCGCATCGGCAGAAACCTTGCCTGCCCGCAGCGATCGCACGCAGCCCAACAGCCGGTACAGCCCGTGAGAAGCGCAGCCATCGCGTTCGCCCTGGGTGACATTTTGCGCCACCGCCTCGGCATGCGCCTGATTGAAACCGTTGCTGCGCAGCGTACGCAACGCCAGTTGATAAGCCTGTTCCAGCGACAGCACATGCATGGATGTCATTTCGATCTCCTCCCTGGGTTCATTCTTCTTCATCGCCGATAAAATTGGCCTGGGGTAAACAGGTATAGGCGCCCCAGTAGTAAATCGCCAGCGCAATCACCGCCATGGTGAGGGTGTCCCATGGATGAGCAATAGCGCTGATGCCGCCGAAGCTGCTGAGGTAGGAAAGCCCGATCACCAGCACATAGAAGACGATCAGCCACAGCGAGGACCAAATTTGCTGCCTGAGGCTAACGGCGTGGGTCGGCACCTGATTCTTGAACAGGATGTAGATGAAGAACATCAGGATCTGCAAGCCGAGCAGCCAGGAGACGGTGTCCCAGCCGGACCAGAAGACGATCAGCGCCGAAATGATAAACGACAGCGGGCCGAGCACGCAGAAACCGCGGACCCGGAACGGACGCGGCATATCGGGCGCATTGCGCCGCAGCCCGGCGGCGGTGACCGGGGCGATGGCGTAGCTCAGCACCAGTGCGGCGGACACCACGCCGATCAGTTTTTCCCAGGATGGGAACGGCAGCGTCCAGAATACCGAGAGAGCGAAGGTCAGCCACAGCGCCGGGCGAGGAATACCTGACTCGCCATCCACCCGGGTGAACAGTTTGAAGAAGGTGCCGGCGCGCGCCCAACCGTAGATCACGCGGGGCGTGGCGTTCATATAGATATTGCCGGTGCCGCTCGGCGAAACGATCGCGTCGCTGACCACCAGAAACGCCAGCCATCCCATGCCCAGCGTGATGGCGATGTCGCGGAACGGCAGGGAGAACTGTTGGCTGATGCCGGCCCAGCCGCCGCTCAGCATCTCGCTGGGGATGCTGCCGAGAAACGCTATCTGCAGCAGCACATAGATGATGGTGGACAGCACCACCGACAGGATCAGCGCGATGGGAATGGTGCGCTGCGGCCGTTGCACCTCGCTGGCGACCGAAATGATCGGCGTCAGGCCGAGGTAGGCGAAGATGATGCCGCCGGCGGAAATGGCGGCCTCAACGCCGGCGGAACCGAAGGGAGCAAAGCCCTGGCTGTGCAGGTTTTCCGGTTTGAAAAAGCTGAACAACACCACGATCACCAACAGCGGCACCAGAAACTTCAGCACGCTGATCAGGTTATTGGATTTGGCGAAGGTTTTGACGCTGTAATAGTTGAGCGCGAAGAAAAAGCACAGCAGCGCCAGCTGCACCAGCCAGCCGATCGCGGTTGGATCGCCGGAACCCGGCTGACTGAGGAACGGGAACCAGGCGGCGGCGTACTGCCGGGCGGCGACGACTTCGATGGCGATCAGGCTGGAGAAGGCGATCAGCGTGATAAACCCCAGCAGATAACCCATCAGTTCGCCGTGCGAGAATACCGGATAGCGAATGATGCCGCCGGCGCGCGGCAGGGCGGCGCCCAGCTCGCAGTAGACGATGCCGAGCAGCAGCACCGCCAGGCCGCCGATCAGCCAGGAATAGATGCCGGCCGGGCCGGCGATGGAGGAGACATGGCTGGCGGCGAACAGCCAACCGGAGCCGAAGATGGCGCCCAGACCGATGAACGTCAGGTCGGTGAGCGTAAGCTGCTTCTTGAATTTGCCTTGGGTTGTCATGGTATTACCCTTTTGTTATTGAGTGGCAGGCAGATGCGGCCGGGCTAATGTTGGGCAGGTGAAACCAGGGGATCTCGGGTGTAAACGCCGTTAACCAGTCGCAGCAGGTTGAGCGGGTTGGCGTCCTGCAGCGCCGGCGGCAACAGCGCCGCAGGGGTGTTTTGCAAACAGACCGGCCGCAGGAAACGCTCGATGGCCAGCGTGCCTACCGAGGTGCCGCGTGCGTCGCTGGTCGCCGGGTAAGGGCCGCCGTGCACCATGGCGTCGCACACTTCCACCCCGGTCGGATACCCGTTGAACAGCACCCGACCGGCTTTGCGCGCCAACAGTGTCGTCAGCCCGGCGGCCACATCGAGATCGTCGTCGTCCGCCAGCAGCGTGGCGGTTAACTGGCCTTGCAATGCCGTTAGCGCCGCATGCAGCTGCGCTTCGTTATCCACCGCCACCAGGATGCTGACCGGGCCGAAGACCTCTTGTTGCAGCAGCGGGTCAGCCTGCAGCAACAGCGCCTCTTCCGCCTGATAAAGCTGCGGCGCCGCCCGAAGCGTGGGCGTTTCGCTCCGGCCTGCGAGACGCCGCATACCTGGATGGGCATCGAGGGCCGCCAGCCCGTGGCGATAGTGCTCCAGCGTGCCGGCATTCAGCATCGGCTGCGGCTCGGCGGCGTTAACCAGGGCGCTCATCGTTTCGGTTAACCGATCGAAGGCGGCGCCGCGCAGCGCGACGATCACGCCGGGCTTGGTGCAGAACTGACCGCAGCCGAGTGTGAAGGAAGAGACCAGTTCCTGCGCAATGTGCTGCCCGCGCCGCGCCAACGCCTTGGGCAGGATCACTACCGGATTGATGCTCGACATTTCTGCGAAGACCGGTATAGGTTGAGGGCGTTGCATCGCCAGATCGAAGAGCGCCCGGCCGCCTTGCAGCGAGCCGGTGAATCCCACGGCCTGAATCGCCGGATGTTGTACCAAATCGGCCCCCACGCGGTTGCCGAAGATCATGTTGAAGACGCCGGCGGGCATCCTTGTGCGTTCCCGAGCGCGCTCGATCGCCTGAGCGGTCAGCTCGGCGGTGATCATATGGCCGCTGTGCGCCTTGAACACGACCGGGCAGCCGGCGGCGAGCGCGGCGGCGGTATCACCGCCCGCGGTGGAAAACGCCAGCGGGAAGTTGCTGGCGCCGAAGACCGCCACCGGGCCGAGCGCCGTGCGGTATTGCCGCAGATCGGGGCGCGGCAGGGGGGAACGCTGCGGCAGCGCGCAGTCGATGCGCACGCCCTCGACGTCGCCGCGCCGCAGCAGCGTGGCGAACAGCCGCATCTGGCCGCTGGTTCTGGCGTGTTCGCCGCTCAACCGCGCAGGCGGCAAGGCCGTTTCCTGCATGGCGAAGGTGAAGAAAACATCATCTAATGCGTCTAACTCTTCGGCGATGGCGTCGAGAAAGTTCGCGCGTTGCTCTGCACTGAGCTGTGAATAGGGCGCAAAGGCTGCTGCGGCGGCTTCTGCGGCGGCGGCGGTTTCTGCCGCCGTGGCCTGGTGGAAGTGGTAGCCGGTTGGCTGACCGTCGTCGGCGCGCAGGCTACACAGCGACGCTTCCCCTTCGGCGCGGCGTTGGCCGCCGATAAATTGTTGGCCGCTGATGGCGGCGTAGCGATCGTTGGGCATCGGTTCCCCCGGTAGATAAAGCATGACGCCCGGCATGGCCGGGCGGTGAAGGCGTCACAGGCCGACGTTCGGCAGCGCAGGGCGGGTGGCCAGCGCTTTATCGATCACGGCGTTGATCTCGGTGAGCGTTTCTCCCTGCAGCGCCAGGCGCGGAGGGCGAGTGACAGCGCTGCCGCGGCCGACCCGCTGTTCGCAGAGTTTGATGCACTGCACCAGATCGGGGCGGGCATCGAGGTGCAGCAGCGGCATAAACCAGCTGTATAGCGCCAACGCTTCCTCATAGCGTTTTTCCTTCGCCAGCCGGAACAGGGTTTCCCCTTCGCGCGGGAAGGCATTGGACATGCCGGAGATCCAGCCTTGCGCGCCGACGGCGATGCTTTCCAGCACCACATCGTCCAATCCGGCGAACAGCACGAAGCGATCGCCGACTTCATTGCGCAGATCGATAAAGCGGCGGGTATCGCCCGACGAGTCTTTGAAGCACACGATGTTCTCGCAGTCGACCAGCGAGGTCAGAATGTCTGGCGTGACGTCATTTTTGTAAATGGGAGGGTTGTTGTAGACCATTATCGGCAGATCGGTCGCGCCAGCGACGCTGCGGAAGTGCGCGGCGGTTTCGTGCGGTTTGGCGGAGTAGACCAGCGCCGGCATCACCATAATTCCGTCGACGCCGGCCTTTTGCGCTTCACGCGCCATGTTCTGCGCGAAGGCGGTGGTGAACTCGGCGATGCCGGCGATCACCGGCACTTTACCCTCGGCGGCGTCTTTCGCCACTTCGATCACCGCCAGCTTTTCCTGCACTGTCATCGAGGTATTTTCACCGACGGTGCCGCACACCACCAGGCCGGAGACGCCGTCGCGCACCAGGTTTTTGATCACCGTATGGGTGGCGTCGAGATCCAGAGAGAAATCGTTGCGAAATTGGGTCGTCACCGCCGGGAATACGCCGCTCCAGCTTAGGGTTTTATGGCTCATCGTGTTTGTCCTGTCGTCCGAAAGTGTTAATGAAAAGTGAATCTTTGGTAAGGCTCACCGACAGATTGACCGGTATTGCGCAGGGAGGCTTGACGCTTTTCGCCGATTGCCGCGACGAAATTGGCACAATAGCGGCGGAAAGCGGGCGTGAAAAATCGGGCGTCGGTACGCCGTGAGAAGCGAGGGTTAACGGGGTAAATCAGCGCGTTAAGCGGAAAGCGTCAGGCGAAAATCGCGCGGCGTGGAGCCGGTCATCGCTTTGAACTGACGGCTGAAGGCGCTGTGATCGGTATAGCCGCACTGCAGCGCGATGTCCGTGATCGGCAGATCGCCGGCCAGGAGTTCCGTGGCCTTTTCCAGCCGCACTTTGTGGATCATCTGGCGCGGGGTGAGGTGGAAGATACGTTTGCAGTAGCGTTCGATCTGCGCCACCGATAACCCGGTAAGCGCCGTCAGCTCTTCAAGCGCGATCGGTCTGGCGTAGTGGCGGCGGATATGCACGTCGATCGCCGCCAGCCGCTGGTAGGCCGGGTGATTGGCTCTGGCCTCCTGCAGATCGTGAGAAATACCCGCCATACCGATGATTTTTCCCTGCGCGTCATACAGCGCCAGCTTTTGCGTCAGGCACCAGCCGGTTTCTCGGCCGTTGTACAGGTGCATTTCCAGCTGATCCTGGATCAGCACGCCGTGGCGCAATACCCGCAGATCCTGCTCGGTATAGCCTGATCCGAGCTGAGCGGGAAAAACGTCGGCGGAGGTTTTGCCCAGCAGCGGCGTGACGGTTTTGAAACCGCAGCGCCTGGCCAGCGTCAGGTTAGCCAGCAGGTAGCGAGCCTGGGCGTCTTTGATAAAGAACACCACGTTGGGGATCGCGTTCAGCAACGGCGCGATCAGCGCCAGCGTATTCAGCAAATCGCGCAGGTTGTTCGGGCGCTGCTGCGCCAGCCCGTCGCACAGGCGCGACAGATGTTCGACGGCAAAAACGTCCTCCTGCTCCGGCAGCCCCACAAGCGAAGGCGGCGAGAGAGAAACCGGAGGCGGGTAGTCTGAAGTGGATCGCATAACAGTCCCTTTTCGGTCGTTAGCCGGAAAAACAGGCGAGCCAGGTTGGCGCTTTCGCATCAATATTAACTTTTTTGTAACGAAGCAAGCGCTATTTCCGGCGGGCTGCCAAATATGCGGATTGCCGCATACTTTTGCCGGACGGTGTTTGGTGATTGCTTGAAAACTGCGGCGTTTCTCGCTACGCAAGGGTTTAGCATAAAAATAACGACATGATAAATAAGTCATTATTATGACAACCGTTAAACTCATACCCGCGACGCGTCAGGCCTGACGTTTGTCACTGTGCTGATTTCTTCATTCGCTGCGCCGAAACGCATCAAGCCGTCATGCTCACATTCGTTCAGGCTAATGCCATTGGTAACATCTCATTAACCCAGGAGACGCCGATGGCACTTTCTGCGCATATCACCGCTTTGCGGGCGATCGATTCTCATACCGGCGGAGAGCCGACCCGCCTGATCGTGGAAGGTTTTCCCGATCTCGGCGAGGGTAGCATGGCGGAACGGCGGGCGCGTTTCGCACAACATTATGACGATTGGCGCTGCGCGGTGATGCTCGAACCGCGTGGCAATGACGTGCTGGTGGGGGCGTTGCTGTGCCGCCCCTGCTCGCCACAGGCCACCGCCGGGGTGATCTTCTTTAACAACAGCGGCTATCTGGGCATGTGCGGGCACGGCACTATCGGGCTGATCGCTTCGCTGGCTCATCTGGGGCGCATTCACGCCGGGCGCCACCTGATCGAGACCCCGGTCGGCCCGGTAAGCGCCACACTGCATGATGACGGCAGCGTCACGGTGGAGAACGTGGCGGCTTATCGCTATCGCCGCCAGGTGCGGCTTGAGGTTGCCGGTCACGGGCCGGTGACGGGTGACATCGCCTGGGGGGGCAACTGGTTCTTCCTGATCGGCGAGTCACCGTTGCCCATCGATAAACACAATCTGGAGGCCTTGACCGCGTTCACCTGGGCGGTGCGGCAAACGTTGGAACAGGCGGGCATCCGCGGTGAAGACGGCGGTGCGATAGACCATATCGAACTGTTCGGTGACGATCCGCAGGCCGACAGCCGCAGCTTCGTGCTGTGCCCCGGCAAAGCCTATGACCGTTCTCCGTGCGGTACCGGCACCAGCGCCAAACTGGCGTGTCTGGCGGCGGACGGCAAACTGCCGCCGGACACGCAGTGGCGGCAGGCCAGCGTGATCGGCAGCGAATTCCAGGCCTATTATCGTTGGAACGGCGATCGCATTGCCCCCTTTATTCGCGGGCAGGCCTATGTGTGCGCCGATAGCCAACTGCTGCTCGACGAACGCGATCCCTTCGTCTGGGGGATACGCTGATGGGCGCCGAGCGGGGAGCCGATGTCATCGTGGTCGGTGCCGGTATCATCGGCGCCGCTTGCGCCTGGCGGCTGGCGCGGGAAGGGTATCGTGTCTCGGTCGTGGACGATCGCCGCGCCGGCGCCACCGCCGCCGGTATGGGGCATCTGGTTTGCATGGACGATAATCCTGCCGAGCTGGCGTTGAGCGCTTATTCGCTGCGGTTGTGGCGCGAAGTGACGGGGCGCATGCCGGAAGCCTGCGCCTGGCGTGGCTGCGGTACGCTGTGGTTGGCGGATCAAGCGGATGAAATGGCCATCGCCGAGCAAAAGCGGGAGCGGCTGGCGGAGCAGGGCGTGGCCGCGGAACTGCTGACGGCAGAGCAGATCGCCGTCATGGAGCCGATGCTGCGGCACGGCCTAGCCGGCGGACTGCGGGTGCCGGGCGACGGCATTCTGTATGCGCCGCTCGCGGCTAGCTGGCTGTTGGCCGACGGTGGTGCGGCAATTGACGTGGTGCATGGTGAAGCGACAGCGTTGGAAGAGGAAGCCGTGCGGCTGGCGGACGGCAGGCGTCTGGCCGCGCCGGTGGTGGTCCTGGCCTGCGGCCTTAGGGCCAATAGCCTATTACCACCGACTTTGCTGCACGCCAAGAAGGGCCAGCTGGCGATCACCGATCGCTACCCGCCGCGGGTGCGGCATCAACTGGTGGAGCTGGGGTATGGCGCCAGCGCGCATGCCAGTAACGGCACGTCGGTGGCTTTCAATGTGCAGGCGCGGCCCACCGGACAATGGCTGATCGGCTCTTCCCGCCAGTTCGACGCCGTCGATTCGGCGTTGGACATGCCGCTGTTGGCGGCAATGCTTACGCGTGCGCAGCATTTCTTGCCCGCACTGGCGCAGATGAACATCATTCGCTGCTGGACCGGGTTGCGCGCCGCCTCTGCCGACGGGCTGCCGCTGTTGGGCGTGCATCCGCGGCATTCCTGGCTGTGGCTGGCGCTGGGGCATGAGGGATTGGGCGTCACGACTGCGCTCGGCAGCGCTGCGCTGATTACTGCGCAGATTGGCCGGCAAACGCCGGAGATTGACGATTCCCCGTATTTGGCTGCGCGGGCGTTTGCCGCCGAGGAGTTGCCTGTATGAATGAAAGACAAAATACGATCGCGTTGAGCATCGATGGAGAACACCGGCGGGTGCCGGTTGGTCTCAGCGTTGCTGCGGCGCTCAGCCTGTGCGGCGACGATCGTTGTCGGTTATCTGTTTCACACCAACCGCGGGCTCCCTTTTGTGGCATGGGCGTTTGTCAGGAGTGCCGGGTGACCATTAACGGCCTGCGTCGCCTGGCGTGCCAAACGCTGTGCCAAGCCGGCATGCGCATAGAGAGGAACGATGATGAGTAACTTCAGTTGTGAGGTGCTGATCGTCGGTGCCGGGCCGGCCGGCATGGCGGCGGCGCTGGCCGCTGCGGAAAGTGGTGGCCAGGTGCGAATGATTGATGATAATCCGCATCCCGGCGGGCAAATCTGGCGCGACGGGATGCAGGTGGCTTTACCTGAAACGGCGAACCGCTATCGGCAGGCGGTGGCGGCGCGGGAAAATATTGCGCTGCAGTCTGGCTGCAAGCTGGTGGCGCAGTGTGGTGCTAACCGATTGGCATATGAAGACGCCGAGGGCTGCGGCGTGATTCGCTATCAAAAGCTGATTTTATGCAATGGCGCGCGTGAACTGTTGTTGCCGTTTCCCGGCTGGACGCTGCCGGGGGTGACCGGCGCCGGTGGTCTACAGGCGCAAATCAAGCAGGGGTTGGCGATCCGCGGCGAGCGAGTGGTGATCGCCGGCAGTGGTCCGCTGCTGTTGGCGGTGGCCGACAGCGTGAAACAGGCCGGTGGAGAGGTGGTCATGTTGGCGGAGCAGGCGCCGCTTTGGCGGTTGGCGGCGTTTGCCGGCGGCCTGTGGCGCTGGCCGGCCAAGCTGCGTCAGGCGTTTTCTCTGATGCCGCATTGTTACCGTGCCGGTAGCCGAGTGCAGGCGGCGTTGGGGCAAGAGCGCTTGGCGTCGGTGCGTGTCAATAACGGCGGGCGGGAAAGAACGATCGCCTGCGACAGGCTGGCCTGCGGTTTTGGTCTGGTGGCGAACATTGAGCTGGCGATGCTGCTGGGGTGTCGGATAGAGCATGACGCCGTAGCGGTGAATCATTGGCAGCAAACCAGCCAGGTGCAAATTTTTGCTGCCGGGGAGTGTACCGGCATCGGCGGCAGTGAATTGGCGCTCACTGAAGGCGCCATTGCAGGTTATGCCGCCACCGGGCAGCGGGAAAAGGCAGAGCGCCTGGCGGCGCAGCGGCGGCGGTGGCGGCGTTTCGCCACGGCGGCGGCAAGTGCCTTCGCACTCGATGATCGCTTGAATTCGCTAGCCAATCCGCAAACGTTACTGTGCCGCTGCGAAGACGTTACGTTGGAACAGGTACGCCATCAGCCGGATTGGAACACGGCTAAGATGAGCAGCCGCTGTGGTATGGGGGCATGCCAGGGTAAAGTCTGCGCAACGGCGGCGAGGCAGCTTTTGGGCTGGCCTTTACCGTCGCCGCGTGTGCCTTTAACGCCGGTCAGGACAGAAACGCTGGTTGCGCTGGGGCTGAACCGATGTGATGACGATGGTTGAATGGGTTAGCGGCATCTCGCCCCAGGCAAACGCCGCCACATTACCATTGCGGCCAATAGTAGGTTTTCTCCCGCCAGCCTTTGCCGTACATACAGGCTTCGATGGTGGCGTCTCGGGCGGACTGATTGCGATCGGTCTGCACTGTTTTAATCGACGGCTCCTTGTCGTAGCGGTATCCCGATGGACAGTCTTTCTTATTCTTCTCGCAAGGAATGTATTTGTTTTCGTAGCTGAACTCCACGTCCCGCACCACGTCCGGGGGGAAGCGATCGTATCCGCGGCTGCGGCATTCGGCATATTCGGCATTCCGGGTACTCTCAACCGCGCCAGGCCTTTCCCATTGGGTGCAGGCGGTCAACATCAATAACGGCAAAACAATCAAACAACGGCAATTCTTCATGGTGTCCCTAACTCTTTCTCTATCCTGAGGCTCGCAGCCTAGGAATGTTCCTAACTGACGAGGTAGGAAAGTGTAATAAACTGGCGGAACAATTGGAAATGATAATGGTTATTGTTTAGGTGTGATTGAGGAAGTGCCGCGTTGAGAGAGGATGTGGCGCATTGAGGGCAGTCTGTAAGGATCCGCGACCTCACGGCGAGGGCTGGACGATGTGGCATTGATTTTATTCATTCTCTTTATGCCGCAATGATCCGACCGCAATTGCATCGTTTTAATGAGGGAAATAATATGCAAGCTAAGCATTTTCTTATGCTGGTATGACTATTATTTTTATTTAGGATATTTACCCATGCCAAGGATTTAATGCTCAGTATTAATACCTTATTTTTTTATTTCTGTTTTTTTATTGGGGTTTTATTTTCAGGTTTTTTCTGGGGAAGACTTTTTAGTTACAGGGAATTCATTTGCATTTTAAATTTGGATTTTTTAAATTCATTTTAGAGGAAGGATAACCGTACGCGACAGAGTCAAAAAAGGAGTTTATTTTGTCTGGGATAAAGAAAACGCCTGAAAGTCATGACGGTTTACCTTCACCATCAGAGGATTATGATACTTTTAAGCACCTCTCCGATGTTGGCGCCGTGTTGGGATATGGGCGAACCCGCTTTTATCAGTGGTGCCGTGGGCGCGGATTTCTAACCCCGATGAACGTTCCGTCCCATGAAATGATCAGCCTGGGATATATGGTGGCGGTGTTATCAGAGACCGGTCATACCCGGGTTTATGTCACGCAGGATGGTTTCAGTTACGTCAGTGGTGCTTTTGCGGCAGATATCCAACGTGGCATGATCAAGTTTTAAATCTGCAAGAATCGCCTTTATTTCAATGGCTTTAATGCAGAATCTTCTTATCCCTGCAGGTTCGTGATCGGAGTGGGAAGTTATCCGATTTTTTCGTCTCTGCGGTATGAAGGCTACTGGAGACAGCTATTCTCTTGCTACGATGAGCATTATTTTCTTCAGGAGCCAAGGATGAAGCATTACGCCGCGTTGTTATTTGCCTCTGCACTGCTGACGGGGTGTGCGACTCAAGCCGTACCGCCGCAACAGGCTGAGTTGCCCCCCCCAAGCCGTCTGATGCTCTATCAGAATATCCCGGATACGCCTTACGCTACGGTGGTCGTGGTGCGCGACAGCGGAATGCTGGCGGGCAGCTGCCGCACTGGCGTCTATGTGAATGGGGAGTTTGCCGCTTCACTCGAGGCAAAAGAAAAAGCAGAGTTTCGCGTGCCGCCAGGCAATATTTCGGTCAGTATCGGGCAAGATATGATCGAGAACTCTCTATGTATTTGGCGTGAAACCAGCGGCAGCGTGCCGATGACGCTGCGCGCCGGTGAAAGCCGCTATCTGCGCATCGCCGGCGATCGGCAGCGAGGCTTCGTGTTGCAGGCAGGGCGGCCGTAACAGCCCAGGCAAGGGCGTTAACGCCCTTGCCACCATCCCCACAGCGTAATTAATAGCCACGCCGCCGCAATCCAGCACAGTACCGCCGCACCCAGCGCTAACGACAGCCGCAGGCTGTTAATCAGGAAATACAGCGAAATCAAATATACCAGGTAGGGCAATACCGCCCACATGCCGAAAATCAGCGTCGTTTTCAGTGCCGCAATTGAACGTTCGCTGCCGACAATGTAATGCGCAATCAGGGCGAAAGTGGGAAATAGCGGGACTAAACCGGCGATATAATAGTTGCGCGTTTTGGCCAACAGGCCGATTAGAACCACGACCAGCGCGCCGATCAGCGCTTTGACAAGGATGCCCATAACGGTCTCGGGTGTGGGGGAGAAAGTCAACACACTGCCCGAAAGCACGTGCAAGATCAATGGGGTGTGGCGTAGCGTGGTGAAAAGCAGACCCACAAGAAGTGCGGGTCTGGGGCGCAACGCTTACTGACGGTATGCGTGCTTGATTTGCTGAATGCTGTTCTTGAAGATTTCTGCCTGAGTCGGATCTTCAATCTGCGCGATGAAACGTTCCATGTTGATGATGACTTTCCCGGCGTCGGCCTGGCCGATCGATTTCAAGATCAGCGTCAGCGTAGCTTTGAGGCAGGCAACCTCGGTCGCCAAGATTTCCGGGTTTGCAGACGTAGTGAAATCAACGTTGCTCATTTTCTCTCCTGATTTTTTGAGGCCGTAGCCTGATACAAGCTGCTTTGGCGCACCGCGCGCGGGCTAAAAAGTAGCCCCGGGCGCGGCGGCGAATTTAACTGGGCGCGGAGTATAGCATAGCATGAGTCTGTCATCTGCACCGGGCTTGCTCAGGTCTCGCGGGTGGGCAACGTTCGCTCATTGCCTGTCTGAATCATCTACTCTCGGCAAGTTATTTCGAGGTGGTTAACAAGTATTTTTCCGGTACGTTATTGTTGAACAATCGGGGTTATTATAATTATTGGGGGCGGAGGCGCCGATTTTACCGGCGTTTGCCGGGAATAATAGTTTCGACCGAGGGTTGCCGGACCCACGTTGGCCGCAGATTTTGTTACGCCTTTAAATATCAAATGATTACAAACAGCCAACGGCCGTGTTAATATTATTCATGTCGTGATTGCTTACACAGATTTCTCCCTCGCGGCATGATTGTCGCGCTATCCTGTGTCAGACACAGCGCGACGAAATTATTTTCGTCGCCCGATCTTTTCCGACGTGACGATTTATCGGCGGCATAGACGGCTAAAATTGAAAAATCAGCTCTGCTCCGCAAAGTTATTCGGAAGTATGTATTAATCTGTGTTCATTCTTGTCTGAAAAACAAGTAATATCTCTGGCGAAAACAGAGGCCGATTGCGTTACTCCCTTTTTTTGGAGATTTTTCCTTGATTAGCGTTCTTCTTGTTGATGACCACGAACTGGTGCGCGCAGGGATACGACGCATTCTTGAAGATATCAAAGGTATAAAAGTTGTCGGTGAGGCTCAGTGCGGTGAAGACGCCGTAAAATGGTGCCGTGGCAACGCTGTCGATATCGTGCTGATGGACATGAATATGCCGGGCATTGGCGGGCTGGAAGCCACGCGCAAGATTGTGCGTTATGCACCCGACGTCAAAGTCATCATGTTGACCATCCATACTGAAAACCCTTTGCCCGCGAAGGTGATGCAGGCGGGTGCCGCCGGTTACCTGAGCAAGGGCGCCGCGCCGCAGGAAGTGATTAACGCCTTGCGTTCCGTGCATGCCGGGCAGCGCTATATCGCGTCTGATATCGCACAGCAGATGGCCCTGAGTCAGTTGGAACCGCAGGCTGAAACGCCGTTCAGCTGCTTGTCTGAACGCGAGTTACAGATCATGTTGATGATCACCAAAGGCAAAAAAGTGAATGAGATCTCGGAACAACTGAGTCTCAGCCCGAAAACGGTGAACAGCTACCGTTACCGCATGTTCAGCAAACTGAATATCAGCGGCGACGTCGAATTGACTCACCTGGCCATCCGACATGGATTGTTCAATGCGGAGACGTTGTTAAGCAGTGAATGACCGTTTTGATGCCAAAGCTTTCCTGAGTACCGTCACCAGCCAGCCCGGCGTCTACCGTATGTATGACGCCACGGGTACGGTGATCTACGTCGGTAAAGCCAAAGACCTGAAAAAGCGTCTCGCCAGCTATTTTCGGCAGCAGGTCAGCAGCCGTAAAACCGAGACGTTGGTTAAAAATATCGCGCAAATAGACGTAACGGTTACCCACACCGAAACAGAAGCGCTGCTGTTGGAACATAACTACATTAAATTGTACCAACCGCGATATAATGTTCTTTTGCGAGACGATAAATCTTATCCGCTGATTTTTCTCAGTGCGGATACCCATCCCCGTTTGGCGGTACATCGCGGCGCCAAACACGCCAAAGGCGAATATTTCGGGCCTTTCCCCAACTCTTACGCCGTGCGCGAGACGCTGGCGCTGCTGCAGAAACTGTTCCCAATCCGCCAGTGCGAAAACAGTGTGTATCGCAACCGTTCGCGTCCGTGCCTGCAGTATCAGATCGGCCGTTGTCTGGGGCCTTGTGTTGCCGGCCTGGTGAGCGAAGAAGAGTACCGGCAGCAGGTGGACTACGTGCGGCTGTTTCTTTCTGGCAAAGATCAGCAGGTATTGCACCAGCTGATTGAGCGTATGGAAGAAGCCAGCAAACTACTTAATTTCGAAGAGGCGGCGCGCATTCGCGATCAAATTCAGGCCGTGCGCCGCGTCACCGAACGGCAGTTCGTGTCGGGTGACAGCGACGATCTGGACGTGATCGGCGTGGCGTTCGATGCCGGTATGGCGTGCCTGCACGTGCTGTTCATCCGTCAGGGCAAGGTGCTGGGCAGCCGCAGCTATTTCCCTAAAGTGCCGGGCGGCACGGATATGGGCGAGGTGGTGCAGACCTTTGTCGGCCAGTTCTATCTGCAAGGCAGCCAGGCGCGTACGCTGCCCGGCGAGATCCTGCTGGATTTCAGCCTGCCGGAAAAAGACCTGCTTGCGGAATCGCTCTCCGAGTTGGCGGGGCGCAAGATCCAAATTCAAAGCAAACCGCGCGGCGATCGCGCCCGTTATCTGAAACTGGCGCGCACCAACGCGGCAACGGCGTTGACCACCAAGCTGTCGCAACAGTCGACGATCCATCAGCGGCTGGCGGAATTGGCCAAAGTGCTGAACCTGACGGAAATCAACCGTATGGAGTGCTTCGATATCAGCCATACCATGGGTGAGCAGACCGTGGCTTCGTGCGTGGTGTTCGACGGAAACGGCCCCGTGCGAGCGGAGTATCGGCGTTACAATATCAGCGGCATCACTCCTGGCGATGACTACGCGGCGATGACGCAGGTGCTGAAGCGCCGTTACGGCAAAGCGCTGGAAGAGAAAAAGATCCCGGATGTCATCTTCATCGACGGCGGTAAAGGGCAGCTCGGCATGGCGATCGACGTATTCAAATCGCTGAATGTTACCTGGGACAAGAATAAGCCGCTGCTGATCGGCATCGCCAAAGGCGCCGACCGCAAGGCAGGGTTAGAAACGTTGTTCTTTGTGCCGGAAGGTGAAGGGATTTCTCTGCCGCCGGATTCGCCGGCGCTGCATGTGATCCAACACATCCGCGACGATTCGCACAATCATGCCATTACCGGTCACCGGCAGAGAAGGGCGAAAGTCAGGAATACCAGCGCATTGGAGCTGATTGAAGGCGTAGGGCCGAAACGGCGCCAGGTGCTGTTGAAGTATATGGGCGGACTGCAACCTTTGTTGAACGCCAGCGTGGAGGAAATTGCAAAAGTGCCGGGTATTTCACAAGCATTGGCAGAAAAGATCTACAATGCATTGAAACACTGAGGGCAATGTAGCAACATACTCTTAATTTCCACTCTAGCCAGATAGTTACCGTAGCATTATGCAATTGAATATACCGACTTGGCTTACCCTGTTTCGCGTAGTTCTGATCCCATTCTTTGTGCTGGCGTTTTATCTGCCGTTCAACTGGGCTCCGATGGTTTGCGCCGTTATCTTTGTGTTTGCCGCCGTCACCGACTGGTTTGACGGCTTCCTGGCACGTCGCTGGAAACAAACGACGCGCTTCGGGGCGTTTTTGGATCCGGTCGCGGACAAAGTGATGGTGGCGGTGGCGCTGGTGCTGGTGGCTGAGCACTACCACAGCTGGTGGATCACGCTGCCGGCGGCCACCATGATCGCCCGTGAAATCATCATTTCGTCGCTGCGCGAGTGGATGGCGGAAATTGGCAAACGCAGCAGCGTGGCGGTGTCCTGGATCGGCAAAGTGAAAACCATGGCGCAGATGATGTCGCTGGTGGGCTTGCTGTGGCGGCCGGATCGTTCCGTAGAGTATGTGGCGATTGGCTTGTTGTATATCGCGGCGGTGCTGACTTTCTGGTCGATGTTCCAATATTTGAACGCGGCACGCAACGATTTGCTGGAACCGTGATCGATACGCTGCAAAAATCGGCAAACGATCGTGGTGTGCCAACAATTTTATTGACTCATCACGTCAGGTAAGTAGAATGCATCGCATCAGACGACAACGATGAATTGCCGAAAGATAGCAAAGAAATCAGTCAGTTCTGGTAATGCGGGAATAGCTCAGTTGGTAGAGCGCAACCTTGCCAAGGTTGAGGTCGCGAGTTCGAGCCTCGTTTCCCGCTCCAAAAATTAGCCTGTTGAATCTTCGTGATTCGGCAGGTAAGAAAAAGGGGCTTCGGCCCCTTTTTCGTTTTCTATTCCTTTGCCGTCCGGCGAAACCTTTCTTCATCTTCCTGCATCGACTATTGTCCCTATATCTCCTGCCATTTTCATACCGCAGGATGCCTCCTGAAAACAGGCACATTTGATTGGACATCGTGTCGATGCTCTGTGGGGTATTGATGCCGATCCATCGTGCGGCGTACAACCCGATGTGAGTCTCCAGCTCTGCAGTTGCGTTGGTCGTTCAGGGCGGCGGCATCGAAGATTGCGCGATGTCCCCATGATGATGCTTTGCCCGGTACCCCATGATCATAAGCAAATGAAAAGCCGGGGAGGGCACGGGTAAGCGATTCCTGTCGAGAAAAAAGATCCGATTTGCCCGTGAATCCCTGAGCCGATGCATATAAAATCAACATTCCGCTTGCCTTTCCGTTGGCATTGTGAACAGTGCGCCCACAAAATAAGCAGTTGAAAGCGTTAGAGAACTTTTTGCTATTTCGGGGGGTTGCCAAGGTGGGGGGTTTAGTCCATAATGCAGTCCATCGATTCGGCGGTAACGAAATAAATTACTTAAGAATCAGATGATTAAGATAAGCGATTTCAACATCGCGATTGAAAAGAACAAAACGAAGTGGGTGAATCGCCGGCTTTGGCCTGAAAAGGCAAACAGAATAAAGGCGCGTTAACAAAGCGGTTATGTAGCGGATTGCAAATCCGTCCAGTCCGGTTCGACTCCGGAACGCGCCTCCAACTTTCCCGAGCCCGGGTGGTGAAATCGGTAGACACAAGGGATTTAAAATCCCTCGGCTTATGGCTGTGCGGGTTCAAGTCCCGCCCCGGGTACCAGGGAACGAAAATACCGAATAATCAAAGCAATAAGTAGTAATGTCGTAACCGCCGAGAGGCGGTTTTTTTGTGCCTGAAAAACGCCAAGTGGCGATGAAATGGCGATGGGTTGGCGGTAAAGATATTGAGCCCGCATCGTGCGGGCTCTTTGCTATAGCGATAGGTTGAGCTGATCACGCCCAGAGTGGGACGTGGGGAAGGCGTCTTGCGGGATAAAGTCGGGCGGTAATTCTTCGCGCGGGCCGCGCTTTGTTACCAGCTTTTCAACGCTGTTTAGCGTCGTGAACGTGATACTGCATTCGAAATTCTGACACTGATGATATTGGCGTATCGTCATTTCACTGAGACGGCGACTGGTGCGGGTGCGGGCCATAGCACCGCAGATCGGGCAAACAAACATGATGGCCTCCCATGGCGGGAGTTGAACTCCCCGTTATTATGGCCGTCACATCTCACTTTCTGCAATCCATTCAGGTATTTTAGCCTCCAGTTCCAGCCGAGTGGTAAAGCCGTTCCCGTCGATCGAATGGCTCGCCCTGGCGATTATCCAATCCTGATTATCAATATCCGTTTTAAATCCCGATACCGTGCCGTGCTGCTCCGGGTATAAATCGGCGCGGCCGTAGGCCAGGGTAAGGGTAAATTCAGCGGCGCCGCGTTTCAGCTGCTGCCATTTTGCGGCCGCGGCACGTTTGGCGGCCGTTTCGTTATTGTAGGTTTTGCGCAGGACATAGACGTTACCGTCGGCCCCCTCGATGTAATCGCCCTCGCGGCTGCTGCTGCGCTGCACTTTCTTTTTCGCCGGCTTACGGGCCTTCACCGTGACCTTTTTCTTTTTCCCGAATTCCAAATCGAGCCAGTACGCACGCACGCCGGTATAGGCATCACGATCGGCAATGCGGAAGGCGTGACGATCACCGCTGCTGCGGGTGATGGCGAAGGAGGGCAGCGCCTTGCCGTTGGCGCTGACGCCGCCGCCAGGCAGGATAAACAGCAGACTGCCATTTTTCACCGTGGCAATGGCGCCCAGCATTTCGGCCATGCGCGTCAGGAATGACATATCGCTTTCTTGCGTCTGGTCGGCGTGGTCGATCTCCAGATCCATCAGTTGCTGCGAGATGATGGCCTTCAGGTTGTAGCGCCGGGCGATCGCTGACACCACCCGCTCTACGGTGACGTCATGCCAGGACACCTCGCGCTTGACGTTGAACTCATCGCGAAAATCAGCGCTGCGTGCGGTGATCGTCAGCGTGTCAGGCGGCCCGGCGTGCGCCACTTCATCAACGATAAAAATGCCTTTGTAAACCAGCGCTTCACCGTGCCAGCCCATCGAAGCGGACACCTCGGCGCCGCGCGGCGGCAGCTGCAGCTGGCCGTCAGTATCGTCCACGGTGATCGTCAGCTCGTCAGCCTCAAAGCCGCGGTTGTCGGTCATTTCCAGCGACAAGATGCGTTCATCCAGCGCGGTCAGCTCCTTGCCGCCAAGCATGACGCTGAACGCCGGCACGCGCGACAGCTCCGCCTGGTAATCGTTGAACGTGCTGGCACCGCTACCCAGCAGTGATTTGGCCTTGTCGATTGCGTCAGTAGTCAGTGCCATGGCTCCCCCTTTGGCGCTGATGGTTTCATGCGCGCGCGACGGGGAAAACCGCGCGTTGTTGTCGCCGGCGGATGACAACCACCGCCGCGTGTTGCGCCGGCGTTTTTCGGCGAATATCACCACGAACTCACAAGCATGATGGCGGTACAGTATGACCGACAATTTCTTCCATGGTGCGCGCGTTAAGGAAAACACCGACCTGCAGACCGCGATCAATGACGTTGACTCAACGGTTATTGGTCTGGTCGCGGTGGCGGATGATGCTGACGCAACCACTTTCCCGTTAGATACGCCGGTGCTGATCACGCGGGTAATCAGCGTACTCGGCAAAGCCGGTAAAACCGGTTCGCTCTATAAATCCCTGAAGGCCATTTCCGACCAGGTCAGCACCCGCGTGATTGTGGTGCGCGTGGCGGCGGCTGGCACTGAAGACGGCGCGAAAACCCAGTCGCAGCTGATTATCGGCGGTTCCCAGGCGGACGGCAGCTATACCGGCATGTTCGCGCTTTTGACCGCCGAGCAGAAAGTCGGCTACCGGCCGCGCATTCTTGGTGTGCCGATGTATGACACGCAGGAAGTGACCGCACAGTTGCGGGTGATTGCCAAGCAGCTGCGGGCGTTTTCCTACAGCTATTGCGACGGCTGCGAGACCATCGCCGAAGCAAAAACCTATCGCCAGCAGTTTGCCGAGCGTGAGGGCATGCTGATTTGGCCGAACTTCATCGCCTATAACCCGGTGAATGGTGAGAACGAAGAATTCCCGGCGGTGGCGTATGCGCTGGGGATGCGTGCGAAGATCGACAACGAGCAGGGCTGGCATAAGTCGCTGTCAAACGTGGCGGTTAGCAACGTGCTCGGCATCACCAAAGATGTGTTTTGGGCGCTGCAGGCGGAAGACTCCGACGCCAACGAGCTGAACGCCAACGAAGTCACCACGCTGATTAAGCGTGACGGCTTCCGATTCTGGGGCAACCGCACAACGGATAAGGACGAGTACATCTTCGAGGTGTACACCCGCACTGCGCAGATCCTGGCGGATACCATCGCGGAGGCGCAATTTACCACGGTAGACAGTCCGCTTACGCCGGCAAACGTCAAGGATGTGGTCAGCGGCATCAATGCCAAGCTGCAGGGGCTGGTCACTGCGGGTCGACTGATTGGCGCCGCGTGCTGGTTCGATATCGTCGATAACCCGACAACCAGCATCCGCCAGGGTAAGGCGGTAGTGCGTTACAACTACAGCCCGGTGCCGCCACTCGAAGATCTGACCATGATCCAGACCTTCACCGATCAATACTACGAAGCGGCCTTCGCGTCGCTGGGAGGGGCATAAGTGGCTATCCCTAAAAAGCTTCGGCTGTTCACGCTGTATGTGGACGGCACCAACCACATCGGCAAGATCCCCAGCGTCACCTTGCCAAAAGTCACCCGTAAGACGGAGGACTATCAGGGCGGCGGCATGCAAGGCGCCGTAGCGGTAGACCTCGGCCTTGACGGCGGCGCGCTTGATGCGTCGATGGTGGTCGGCGGCGTCGTTG
The DNA here is from genome assembly GCF_052166595.1 of Serratia sp. CY81684. Lineage (NCBI taxonomy): Bacteria > Pseudomonadati > Pseudomonadota > Gammaproteobacteria > Enterobacterales > Yersiniaceae > Serratia > Serratia sp. CY81684. Next base: position 987,057 of record NZ_JBJNOO010000001.1, read on the forward strand.
AAGAGCTGATCCTCAAATATGGCGGCGATATTGACGAAATGCGCCTGCGCTTCGTCGGTGAAATCTACAGCGGTGGCACCAGTTCGCTGATGGAAGTGGAAATGCGCGGCCGCATCACCGAAATCGATCCGGGTGAGGCCAAGCAGGGCGATGACACCAACCACACCTACGCCATCAAGAACACCTACTACAAGCTGTCGGTTGATGATAAGGCGTTGCTGGAAATTGACCTGCTGAACTTCATCTACAAGCGCGACGGGAAAAACCTGTATCCCGATCGCATTGTGTCAGCCCTCGGCCTCGGCGGCTGATCGTTAACCCTTAACCTACTTTGAAGGCGGCACGCGTGGCCGCCTGGAGAACATGCACATGTCAGTAACGCTCACCACACCGATCAAGCGCAACGACAAAGAGATCACCATCGTCTCTATCACCGACACCATCAAGCAGGCCGGCTCGCTGCGTGGTCTGCGCCTGGTCGACGTGCTCAACTTCGACTATGACGCCGTTTCAACGCTGCTAACGCGTGTCACTGCGCCGGCACTGACCGCCGCCGAGATCGCCACGCTGGATACCGGTGACTTTGTGGCGTTCATTGAAGAGATGACGCCTTTTTTGACCAAAGCGGCGCCGTCCGTACCGAACGTGGCGGAGACGGGGAACAAGTAAGGGAACCGCTGTTTGTCAGCGTTGACGACCTCATCGCTGACATTGCTGTAGTTTTTCACTGGCCGCCCTCCGAGATGTACGGCATGGAGCTGCGCGAGCTGATGGCATGGCGCCAGCGCGCCGCCATCCGCAGCGGCAACCATGACGATGACGAGGATGACCATGGATCTTAGTATTCGCGTCGCGTTCAACGCGATCGACAAGCTCACCCGCCCGGTTAAAGCCGCTAGCAAAGCTGTTAGCGGCCTTTCTGACTCCCTCAAGAAAACGCAAAACGCCGTTAAAGACCTGGACAAGCAAGCCGCCAGCTTTGACCGCCTGCGATCGCAGGCCAACGACACGGCACAGAAGATTAACCGTGCGAAGCGCGAGTTTAACGGGCTGAATCAGACCGTTCGAGAGGGCGGGCAACTGACCGACGCCCAGGCCGCGCACCTGGAAAACCTGCGTGGCAAGCTCACCCGACTGACGCAAACCTACAGCCAGCAAACGGCCAAGCTGCGAGAAGCTTCCCAGGCGGTGCGGCAGCATGGCGTCAACCTGTCCGCCGGCAGCGGTGCGGTACAAAGCGCCATCCGGCGAACGGCACAATACAACCAGCAGCTTGAGCGGGAACGGCGACAACTGGCCGCCGTCACTCAGGCGCAAGCTGGCTACACCCGCGCCAAAGATGCCGCCGGCAAACTGCGCGGCGCTGGCATGGGAATGGTTGCCGGCGCATCGGTTGCTGGATATACCGGCGGCCGTTTCCTGGCGCCGGCCGTGGGGTTCGATGCCGAAATGTCGCGCGTACAGGCGCTGACGCGACTGGATAAAAGTTCGTCACAGCTGGCCGACCTGCGCGCCCAGGCGAAAAAGCTCGGCGCCGAAACGGCCTTTACCACCCGCGACGCCGCCAGCGGGCAGGCGTTTCTGGCGATGGCCGGCTTTACGCCGCAGGCGATTCAGGCCGCGTTACCTGGCGTGCTCAACATGGCGCTGGCCGGCGGGATGGATCTCGGTGAGTCCGCAGATATCAGTTCGAACATCCTTTCTCAGTTCCGCCTCGATCCGAAGGAGATGGATCGCGTCAGTGACGTGCTGACGGGGGCGTTCACCCGTACCAACACCGATCTGCAGAACATCGGCGAGGCGATGAAGTACGCCGGTACGGGGTTATCTAACCTTGGCGTCAGCGTTGAGCAAACGACGGCAATGATCGGCGTGATGGCGAACGTGGGCCTGCGCGGCAGTATTGCCGGTACTGGGTTGCAAACCACGTTCTCACGCCTGGCTGCGCCAACGAAAAAGGCCAACGACGCGCTGAAAGAGTTGGGCGTCACCGTGGCCGACTCCACCGGCAAGATGCGCCCGGCTGAGGACGTTCTCACTGACCTTTACAAATCGATCAAGAAATACGGTGCCACCGATCAGCTCTCGTTTTTCAAGGATATCGCGGGCGAGGAAGCCGCGAAGTCATTCCAGGCGCTGGTTTTATCTGCCGGCAGCGGTGAGTTGCAGAAGTTGCTGGCCGACCTGAAGAAATCGCAGGGTGAGGCGCTGAAGGCCGCCAAGGTGATGGCGGATAACCTCGGCGGCGACCTGAAGGAGCTGGACTCCGCCTGGGAAGGCTTCCGCATCCAGGTTGAAGAAACTGCAGACGGCCCGCTGCGCAAACTGACGCAGGGGCTGAGTGAAGCGATCAACGCCGCGAGCCAGTGGGTGAAAGAAAACCCGCGATTGGCGCAATCTATTCTGTTGACCGCCGGCGCCGTCACCGCCCTGGTGGCCGCGCTGGGGATCGCCAGCCTGGCGACCGGCTTGCTGATTGGGCCACTGGCTAAGCTGCGTTTGGGCTTCATGCTGCTGACTGGCGGGCGCGGTCTGATGGGAACCGTTAGCGCGCTACGGGGCTTCGTTGGCGCCGGCGGCAGCGCCATGGCGAGGGTTAGCGGCTGGTCGCGTGTGCTGGCTTCGCTCTCCGGTGGCTTCCGTGGGCTGCTTGGCTCGCTGGTGCCGCTGCGCAGCATGCTGATGGGCGTATTTATGGCGCCGTCGGCAGCGCTGGGTTCATTAGTGCGTGGTGTGATGGGGCTAGCGCTGCGGCTGACGGGCCTGTCAACGCTATGGGGCATTCTCACCGGTGCTATTTCAGCGCTGGGGGCGGCGCTGTCGTTCCTGCTCAGTCCGATCGGGTTGATTGGCGCCGCCTTTGTCGCGGCCGGCGTACTGATTTGGAAATATTGGGAGCCGATCAAGGCGTTCTTTGTCGGCTTTGGCGCCGGCGTCATGGCGGCGCTGGCGCCGCTGCGTGACGCATTTGCCCGTATCGCGCCGATCTTTGGCGTGATTGGTGATGCCCTAGGCCGCGTGTGGGACTGGTTCACCAAGCTGCTGGCACCGATGCAGACCAGCAAAGACACGCTGGACAAATGCGCCAGCGCCGGCGAGACGTTCGGGCGGGTGTTCGGCACTGCGCTGCAGGTGCTGCTGTACCCGCTGTCAAAGCTGATGGACGGCGTGGGCTGGTTGCTGGAGAAAATGGGCCTGATCCCGGATGGCATCGAGCAGGCCAGGCGCAAGGCTGAAGAGCTGCGCAATCAGCCCGCGATGTGGGAATGGGATCCGCAGCAGAAAAAAATGGTGAAGAAAGGTTGGAGCTGGGCCGGCCCTGGCCTGCCGACTGGCCCGGCAACGGTTGATCCGAAGTTGGGCGGCTCGCCACCCCCGGCACTGACCGGCGACACGGGCACGCTACGCCGCCTGAACGAGATCGCCGGCAATACCAAGGCGACCGCCGACAATACCAACGCCACAAAACGCATCGGGCCGGGGGATATCGTCTTCAAAAATCTGCCGCGCGCACTGGCACTGCGTGGGGCGTACCAGGAAGCGCGGGTGATGCCGCAACCGGTGCCGCGTGTGGCGGCCGCTGCCGGCGGCGGGGTGCTCTCGGTGCCGTCGGCGTCACAGCCTGCCGCGATGTCGCCCGTGTCCGCACCTGGCGGCGGTGGGCCCATCTTCCAGTTGGTCTTTAACGACGTCGGCCAGCGTTCGGATCAGGAGCTGGAAAGGATGGTGCGCAGCGCGGTGCGTGATGCAATGGCCAGCACAGTCAGGGGTAACCGCGGCTCATTCCGCGATCGAGATTAACGGGAGTCAAAATTATGATGATGGTATTCGGGATGTTCGTTTTTACGCTGCGCACGGCGCCTTATCAGCAGCTGCGCCATTCGCAGGACTGGCGTCACGTCAAGAACGATCGCATTAACCAGTCTGCCGGCTGGCAGTATATCGGGGCAGGGGATGACAGTATCACGCTTGACGGCGTGCTCTACCCGGAGATCACCGGCGGTAATCTGTCGCTGTCGAGCCTTGAGACCATCGGCTTTACCGGCCGGCCCTGGCCGCTGATCGAGGGGGATGGGCGAATTTACGGCATGTACGTGATGACGCGGTTAGAACGGGGTAAGTCGGAGTTTGACCGCTACGGCAACCCGAAAAAAATCGAGTTCTCTATCAGCCTTAGCCGTGTCGACAGCGATTTTCGCGAGAAGCTGCAAACGACGTCGGCGAGTGACGTGCTCGGTGAGCTGCGCACCAGCGCCAGCCAGGCGATCAACTCGGTGACAAAATCGGTAAACGGTCTGTTTGGGTGAGGTATAGCGCGATCTGACTGTACTCGATACCGTCAGATATAGACGGCGCCGGCTGTACTGCAGGAGATGAAAAAGCCCCGAAAGGGGCTTTTTTTATGCGGCGCGATACCAGCACATCAGCTTGATGTGGCTTTCTACAATGCTGAATTCCTTGCCGCCGCCGACCTCGGCAGACGTCAGTTCGATGCTGTGGCCGTGCTTACCAATGTCGACGGTGTGATTGTGCTTGCCGATCTCGACGGTGTGGCTATGGTTGCCGTTCTGACTTGTCTGGTTCCGTGTGCGGTGGCTGTCATTGTCTGAACCGACGATGTAATCGCCATCCCACGCCGGGCCGGGGGCGGCCATGCCACCCTGGTGCGCATGCTCGCCGCCTTCTGACGTCCATTTCGTACCGTGGTCAAACTCTGACGCCCATTTTGTGCCGTGGTCAAACTCGCCCACCTGGCCGCTGACGCCGTGGCTGTGCTTCGGCATATTTTCAACGCTCAGTGTTACCGTGTCCGAACCGCCGGCGGTCAGCACATCCGAGCCATCGGCCTTGCCGATGCGGATCGTTTTATTCTCGCCGGTATAGTGCCAGGTGGTGCCCGGCCATTTTTCATTAGGGTTCAGGTTCGTCGCAAAGAAGATACTGATCCCCGGCGGGTAAATGTCATCAAATGCCGCTTTGCTTTCCGCCAGCGCGTAGGCGTCGTCCGCCCGGTTCTTGACTTCGCGAAACTTCGTGTCGACGTACTCCACGGTTGCGATGATGACCGTAGGGTCGATCAGTAGCTGAACATCCTTTGTGCTGCTGACTGCCAGCTCGACACGGATCACTGAATTGCGCCCCGAGCCTTCGGCAAGATGCGATTTGTAGGTGTCCGGCAAGCTGCCTACGGCAACCAGCACGCCATCATCTGCATAAAGCCCGACCTCCCTGATCCAGAAGCCACCGAACTCCGGCGGAATTATCATTTCTGCGCTGATCACGTTGGCCGATTCGCTCACGATAGTCAGCGCGTTGAGCGCGGCACGGTATTGCTCGCCGATAAGCCCGGTCTGTTCTGGTGATGGCGTTGGTGTGGCGCCGGCGCCATCGCCCACGGCCATTGTGCTGATCGCCATAGGCTGACCGGTCTGCGCGGCCAGCGCCAGTTTGGCTGCGCCGGCATGGGTCAGGATGCTGAAGAATTCCGGCATGATCCCCCCTTACATGCCCAGCTTAGACAGGGCGACGGCGTCGCTGTCGTCTGCCGTATGCAAGAAAATAGCTTCGCGCAATGTGCCGTAGCACGGATTTACCTTGCCGCCGGTAAACGTACTGCCGACATAAATCGGCTGCGGGAATGACGTCAAATCAGCCAGCCGCCCCGTCGTCGACGTGCCCCTGGCCTTCAGCTCGCCCGCTTCGTAGCCGCGAATTTCGCCGCCGTCGACGTCAAACAGTGCGGCGGAGGGCACGTAATCTGCATACGGGGTTCTGACCGCGCCCATCGCGATGCCGTTCACACCCGAGCCATTCCAGGTGCTGTCGCGCGTGCCGTAGCGCCATGCCTCGATGTCTTTTTGCTGGTTGGTGATCTGCGTACGCAAATAGGCCATAGGCAACCCGGCGATGCTGATGCCCACCAGAATGCCCAGCGAATCAGCGCGATCGTTATCCGCCATGCGGCCGCTGATGGCATATTGTCCGCTGCGCTGCACGCGATGGTTTTTCTCTGATCGCAAATACGCGCCGCCGTTGCTGGAAATCTTGATGATCACGCCCGGCGCGTCGCCGCTGTCGTCATATAACACTTGCGCGCCGTCACCCTGCATCACGCTGATGTAGTCATCGTTCGCGAACAGGGAATACAGCTTGCTGACCTCCCTGTTCGCGTTCATCTTGACGCCGAACGCCGGGTTAATGGCGCTTTCGACCTTGCCGTAGATACCGTTGTCGAGTAACCAGGTAATGCGCGCCATACAGCCGGCCTCATCGGGGATCACTCCGCCATCGGCCAGCACGCGGGCCTTGTGCGCATTAAAAATAGCCTGGTCATCCAACACATAGGCCGACAATTTCAACGCCGGGCGGCCGCCGGTCGGGTACGGGACGCCGCTGTTAAAGCCGAGAGTCATGCTTTTTCTCCTGATAATGGGATGCGATCCAGCGTCATCCAGTTGTAAAGCGGGAAGGGCGCGCCGTTGCGCGTGATTTTCTTACTGACCATGGGCGATGAATCGCGCAGGCACGTCAGCGGGTAAGTTCGGCCGTTAGCGTGCTGCGTCTTGTTGTTGAAACCGACGAGCAGAAAATCATTGGCGGCCGGTGCTTTATCGCAGGTAATGCGCAAGGTTGTCCCGTCCACCACGTCAACGCTGAGGATTGCGGCAGATTTCAGCTCCAGCGAAAGCCCCTGATTTTTTACGTCGCCAATGAATGCGTTATCGATAACAAGCGGTGGATACGGCATTTTGCAGCGCGCTTCGATGACACTGCCTGTCACGGTGACCGATTCGATCGTCGTGTCCGTCCAGGTGCCTTTTTTCTCGTCATCGTACAGATGCCAGTGAACCGCCTGCGCCTGGTATTCGCCCTGCAACACTTTACCGGCGGCATTGATATGGCTGAGTGAACCATCGCTATACAGCCAGTTGAGCGGATATTTCGGCCCGTAGCAGATGGCGTTTGCATGCCGGCGCACGTATTCGCGCTGATCGACGGCAGAAATGGAATAGGGCTGCGTGATGACCTCTTCGCCGAGCGGGTTGCCTTCCTCGTCTACTGCCTGCGCTTTACTGTTAAGCCGGCTCCCGACCTGGCCGATCACGATCACAATCTCGTCGGTTTGCCCGGTGATCGCCTTGTAATCCGCTATCCGGCGCGGGAAATAGGTTTCTTCTTTCGCCAGATAATCACCGGGCAGCAGGTTGTCGCCGTTGTCGTTGTCGGTTTCGCCATGCTCAAACAGCAAGACGACGACCTTGCATTTTTTCCCGACCGCGTCAGCGATTTGTTTCGCGCGCGTCACCATGTCGATGCCGTTCTGATACGGCACGGTGCCGGGTGAGATGTTCGCGAATGACTGGCCGCCGGCGGCAGCCGGCGCGTGGAAAAATACCGGCCATGTCTGGCCGTTCTCTGCCAGCTTATCGAGCAGGGTATAGGTTCGCGGCAATGAATGGCCCTGTCGCCAGCCGGCGGCGGGGTATTGCAGATCGTTGGCCGTGTCGCGATCGTCGTCGGTAACGGCTTTGAGATTGCCGCCTTCGGGGCGGCCGTTCGCCAGCGCCAGCGCGTAGCCGCGATAGCGCGGGTCGTAATTCATGATGTTGATATTCGATCCGTTGTGGCTGTCAAAGGACGCCGCCAGCGACTGGCCGTCTTCAGTTGTGATATGCATCTCGCCGCCCGGCACCATTTCGCGCTTCGACTTGATGAACATCACCGCATAGCGCGGCGCGGACTCTCCCGCCGGCAGATAGCTGAACAGCACCGCATCGGGGCCGAGATTGTGGGCGGACACGACGGGGTGATCGTTCCATAAAAGCTGTTCGCCGATATGCAGGGCTAATTTTCCCTCCGCCGGCCGGATGTTGGCAGAAATATAATCCTGCACGGCAGTGGTGCCGAGGCCGGTCAGGATTAGCCCGGCGTCAGCGGCGCGCAGGCCATAGATGATCCTGGGGTCGGCATCTTTTGAAACCAGCAATGAGTGCCAGCCCTGAATGCGGCGGGTGATTTTTGTCGACAGCAGGCCGTCCAGGCGCTCCTGTAAAACATCGTCCATCCACGGCAGACGCCACGCGCCATTTTTTTCAATTAGGCCGTAGGAATCATCACCGTTTTCAGCTGCAAAGAAATAAGCCAGCCCTGGATAACGGTTGGTTTTATTCTTTGGCAAAATGCCCAATAAATAATCCTGAACGGCCGCTTCTAACCCGCCCAGCCATAAGCCGGATTGATTATCAAATGCGCCGTAGGTTTCATCCGGCCCGCCCTCGGCATTAAAAATGATGGGGTATTTATCGGAGTGATAACTTTTAATGGACTTGATCCTGTTTTCCAGTGTGCCGACAGTCAACATGGTTGATACCAGTTGCGTCAGGATCTCCGCGAGGTAGTTGCCTGAGGCCAGAAAACGCCCGGTTGGCGTGGCCAGACCGTTGATGTTCTGATATTCGTCCATCCAGTGTTTGTCATCAGTCGATCGGACGTTAAACAGGGCATCGGCGGGTAGCTTGCCATTATCAATATCGCGCTGGGCATCCGGCAGGGTTTTATACAGACCCTCGCCAAGGTTGATCGTTGCCATCAGTGAATCAAACAGGTTGCGCAAATACAGAGTACGGGCGGCTAACTGCCCGGCCTGAATATTTATCGCGCCACTTTCGCCACCCTTTACCCGGTCGCTGTCTTCGACCTGGTTAATGGCCTCCCATTTTGACTGCTCGTTTAATTTACTCATCGCTCGCGTTCCCGGTGTAGACATAATGGCCGCTGTGTTTAATTTTGCCGTCGTAATAAAGGGGGATATCTGGCGTTTTCCCTGCCGGATATACCGTCAATATTTCCCCCTGATAACTTGCTGCACCGATGTGGATCGTTCCTCGGGACGTCGCCGCAATATTGAGTTGACTCAGATGGCGACTGACCGGTGTGGCATCCGCAACCAGGCGATTTAATTCGGCAAGCGTCTTTTCGGTGATGCCCACCTCGTTGACGTCGACCTCAAGCCGAAAGGTGCCCGGCCTATCGCCGGTGTCGAACCATTCGGCAAAGGCGGCAGAAAATCCCATGCTCTCAATCACCCGCCGTACCGCGGCGCGGGTGCCCTTGCGGCGGTGCTGCCAGTAGGATTGCTGGATCGCCGCTATCTTTTTCTCTGCCGGCCAGTTCTTGTCCCAGCGGTCGACAGACAGCGCCCAGGCGAGATACGGCAATAACTCAATCGGGCAGGCCGTCGGCGTCCAGAGCGTGCGCAGCGCGACGGTGATCGCTGACAGCCGCGCAGTGACCGTTTCGGTGTGGCGCATCCAGGCGCCGGCGGACGGGGGAAGCAGGGTGTTATTCATCCGTCCCGCCGTTCTCTACCGTGTAGCCGATGTTGCGCGCAGCCTGCGTGTCGGAGATCTGCAAGTCAGTCGACGGCGAACGCAGTACCACACGCTGTACCCCCTGCACATGCAGTGAGGCGGAGATCGCCGACCTGGCGACGTCGCGTCCGATCTTCTTGTCGTTGTCGGCCAAAAAGCCACGCAGCGACGCCATGGCGGCGTTGATGATGGGTTCCGACTCCGGCCCCGGATACAGGAAAAGCTCCGCATCAATCGAATAGTCGACGATATCCGCGCTGCGAACCGTCACGCGGTCGCCCAGCGGTCTGACTTCTTCATCGTTAACCGCGGCCGTCACGGCGGCCTGCAGTTCGGGCGAGGCGGTGCCGTCGCCGTCGGTCGACAGGATGGCGATCACCACCTCCGCCGGTGCCGGGCTGGTTGCCCTGGCGTCGGCAACCTTGCCGCTGGCACTGCGGGCAAAATATTCATATGCCGCCGACGGGCCGGCCACGCTCATGCCCTCGAACGCGGATTGCGCGCGCAGGCGCAGGGCTTCGTCACTCTCCATCACCGCGTCGGACGTGTCCGTTTCCGGGGTGATCGTCAGGCGCTCGGTGTCGAGGTTGGCGGCCAGGTTGTCCAGGTCGGTGCCTTCGGCGTGACTCAGCATGCAGGCGGCGGCCCCCTCGTTGATTCGCCGGCGCAACAGCAACTCGCGGTAGGCCATCGCCTGGGCGATCACGTTGAGAGGTTCAGACTCCAGCGACAGGGCGGCGGCAACCGACGCCTGCTGGTCAGCAGGGAAGGCGGCGATCATCACTGCCTTGACGTCAACGAGGATCGTCTCGAAGTCGAGCGGCTCGATGATCTGCGGCGATGGCAGTTGCGACAGGTCAATCGTTGGCATCGTTGTGGCTCCTTAACTCAATCGTCCCGGCGCTTTTCTCCATGCTTTCCGTCAGCATGCCGGACATCTCGGCCGTGACGGCGCCAGTGGGTGAATAGCTGATGTTGATGGTGTCCAGCGCAAGGCGCGGCTCCCATGCCGCCAGCGCGATCACGGTCGCGCTCATGAGCTGCAGGCGGGTGACGTCGTTCTGCGGGCTATCGAGCAGATCGGGCACAAGCGAGCCGTAATTACGGCGCATGATGCGCGAACCGATGGGCGTCAGCAGAATGTCATTGGCTGACTGCCAGACGTGATCCGCATCGGTCAGCGTGCCGGTGCCGCTGTTATTCATGCCGCGGTACTTCTCGCTCATTGGGTGCCCTCCGTCCAGTCGCCACCGCGCTGCACGCCGCCGTGGCCGTGATTGTCGACCTTCACGCCGTTCGACACGAAGGCGCCGCCGGTGTGATTGAAATCACCGTGCATCTCGCCGCCTTCGCTGACGTCGAATTGCCGGGTCTTCAGCAGGTTGGTGCATTCGACGACGGGCGAATCCAGGATCACTTTGACCTCGGCCGTTAATTTGGCTGTTTTGATGCCGCTGACTTCCAGTGCGCCGGCGTCGGCGTCATAACGGAATTTGGCGCCGTCCGGGGCGGTGATCACCATCTCGTTACGCGAGCCGCCGGGGGCGGGGTGATCGTTGCTGTACAGGCTGCCGCCGATAATGGCCGTCTCCGGATTGCCGCCGATGCACAGCAGCCAGACCTGCTCACCGAGTGACGGCGGCATCCAGATGTTGAATGCGCCGGCGCGCTGCGCATTCCAGCGCAGCCAGGTGGTATCTAACCCGCCGGTGGCGACGCGCACGCGCTTGTTGTCTTCGTCGATCGCCGTGACCACGCCAACGCGGATCAGGTTTTCCAGCAGGCGAATAAGTTCGGCCGCGTCCACTATTTCACCCCCAGCGAGTCAATGACCGAACGGGCGATCGCCATGCGGTCGGCTTTGGTGATCCCCAGCACCTCACGGCGTGGGTAGGACGCCATCGCGCCGGACTTGTTTACCCTGTCACGCAGGCCGTACTGGTGCGTGCGCGCAATACGGCCCGCAACGCCGGTAAAACAGACTGTGGCGCCGCCGGCATCGGCGCGCGCCTTCAGGAAGCGCGCGGTACGCAACCGGCGAAACATCGGATCGGCCTTGGTGGTGTCCTTGCGCGTCTGGCTGAAGTTGATATCGAGGTAACGCTCGATATCCTCGCGATAGAAGGAGCGGACGGCGCCGCGGCCTTCATCGAAACCGGTCAGCATGCGGCCGCGGCTGCCCTTGGTTGCCCGCCAGTTTTTCAGGCGGCGGGTTTCGCCGTTCCAGATAAAGCCAATGCCGGCCTGCGAGCGCAGCACCTTGCGGCGGCGCTTCTCGAATTTTGAGCCGTCCGGGTTTTCCTGGCGTGCAATGCGCCGCGACTGGCTCTGGCGCAGCATGCGGCCGACCTCGCGCGCGGTGCGTATACGCCCGGCGGGGGACATGCCGCCGAGAATATTGGCGAACACCTGATCCAGTTCATGAAACAGCGCGGCATCGGTCATGGCACCAGCTCCCCGCCGCTCTCAGGATCGAACACGATTTGCCAGTCGCCGCCGTTGATGCGGGGCTTGTCTTCCGCAAGGTGCTGCGCGACGGGCTTGCCGTTCTCGATAGTGACCATCACGCGTTCCCATACCGGCACCTTCAGCAGAATGTCGGCGCTGTCGTCGCTCACGATATCGGCGTCAAACTCAATCTTTTTGTTGCTGTCCGGGTTCAGCAGCAGGTCGGGCTGGTTCTCCCAAATCCACGCCAGCAGCGGCAGCATGAGGTCATCCAGTTGACCGGAAAAGTCCATTGCCAGCACCTGGATCGGGTACACATACATGAACGAGCTTTCGCCGGTGGCCTGGATCTCGATATGGCCTTTTTCCACCCATACCGTGAACAGTTCAGGATTGGCCTTGCACCAATCGCAGGCCGCGATCAGCGCGTCGCGCAGCAGTTCGGCTTTTTTCACTTCATCCCCCTGGCAATACGCCGTAGTTCGAGTTCTCGTATGGCCGCCTTGTCGGCGTTGCAGGTGTCCAGCGCATCCAGCAGCCGATCCGCCCAGGGCGCCAGGCTGCCGTAAGTCATCGGTGACGGTGCTGCAGGCACATCAGTGTTTGCCGTCAGGCTGGCCGGCAAAGGCTCCTGAATAATCTGCGGCGCGGACTTCCGCGGCGCGTTTTTGCAGGCTGTCAGCGACAGCAGCAGGCACAGGAGTAACGGCACACGTTTCGCCGTCCAGCGCAGTCTTGATGGTTTCACGTCGTTGTTCTCCATTGGTGCCGCGCTTCTCGCTCAGCTTCTTCATTCCGGCCTCAATCTCGCCGACGTCGGCACGCAGGGCGCGCACTTCGGCCAGCACATCCCCGGTTTGCTCGACGGCGCGCTCGGCAATATCGCGGCGCTGTTCGGCCAGTTCCCGCTGATGCTTCTGCCATCCCATCCCAGCCAGTGCCGCCAGGAACAGTAGGATCAATACCGCGGCCGCTTTCATTCGGCGCCCCTGAGTGCCGGGTCAGACAGGCACCAGGCTTTGAACTCTTCCCGACGGTTAACCAGCCCTTGCAGGCGTTTGCCGCCGGAGTTCACAAAGTCGGTCAGGCGCTGGCATACGCCGGGCCAGTTGCCCGCCTGCGCATATTTCCACAGCGTGGTGCGCTGTTTTTTGCCCTGGCGATCGGTGAACCAACTGATACCGGCGCAACCCACGTTGAAACTGACGTCGCTCAGCGCCTCAAACACGAATTGCGGGGCGGCGGCGCCGTTAAAGTTGCTGTTGATACACTTTTCCGCGCGTACCAGGTCGTTTACCCAGCGCTCGGCGATCTCCGTTTCCGAGTACTGCCGCTCTTCGACGCGGGTCGTTGAGCCCATGCCGATGGTCAGCACGCCGGCGGGGCAGTAGTAGGGCGTCTTGCGGCAGTCCTCATACTTCGCCATTTTTAACTGTGCCGCCTGGCTGGTGCGCACCTTCTCGGGCCACAGGGCACCGGCCAGCGCCACAATGGCGGCCACGCTGCAGGCGATAACGCTTTTTCGTCTCACCGGTGGCCCCCTTTCAGCTCACTGATCAGCTCTTTCACATCCTGCCGGTTCTCGGCATCGCTGCGCACCGCGTCAACCAGCTGCGCCAGCAGGGCGTTGGTGGTCGCCTGGCTTCGCGCCACCCGGCGGCGGTGGATTTCGCCCAGCGCTGCGGCGATAAGGCCGATCACCAGCCCGCCGGTCGCCAGCCATTCGCGCTGCGTCATCATGCCGATGCCCATCAGCACGGTGGAATAGGAGTAGATCACCCAGCTCCAGAGGCGGTCGATTACGTCCATAGCTGCACCGTCTCCTGTTGGGTTGAACGTTCTATCTCCGGCAGCTCGACCACCTGGCCGGCGGTCAAAAATATCTGTTCGGCGATCCCCGGATTGGCGGCTAACACGATTTCGGTCACGCCTTGCGTGGTGCCATAGTGTCGCTGGCACAGCAGATCCAGCGTGTCGCCCTGCATTGCTTGCACCTTCACTAAAATGCCTCCGCAAAATTGCGTATTTCGTCGCGAATGTCGGCGATAGCCCAGCGGGCATCCCGCCACAGATCTGCCGCCTGCAACGTCAACCCGGCGGCGCGTTTCTCGCCGGCGTCGCCGGTGGTGTCGACGTCGCGATAGTTCTCGATCAGCAGCGCGCGGGTGATGCTGAATACCGCGCGGCGGTAGCGGTGGATCTTCACGCTCACGTCATTGATTTGACGGGCTGGCACGGTCTCCAGCGACGCGAAGCCGGCTTTCAACTGTTTTTCTTGCCAGCCCGTCAGCTGGTCGATCACATGGCCTGTCGCTTCAATCGCGGCCTGCTTTAAGCGGGTGGTGGTCACCGCGCCGGTGATGCGCATCTCAAGGCGCACGTCCTTGAGCGCAATCGCGGGCCAGAAGGGGCCGGCGGTGATGCTCTCGCCGCCATCGTCGGTATCTGGCACATCGTCAGCGGCGGGGGTGACGGTACGCCCGGCAACAAGGCTCATGGCCCAATCTCCTCAAAAGGTGGCGGTGAGCGGACGGGGAAAAGCACACGCGAAGCGCTGCAGATCTCCGCCCGCGCCGCCAGCGCACGGGGCGCAAGTCGTTTTATTCGGTGGCGTCCTGTTTGGCTTTCTTACCGGCGGCCTTGCCGGAGGGCTTATTAGCGGCCGATGGCTTACGCGCGGTGCTGCTGCGCTGCCGGCGCTGGGTGGCCGGTACAGTCGTTTTTGATGCTGCTGCAGCGTCGGTCGTTGTCGCGGTGCCGGCGGTGTCGGCATCGTTATCGCCTGCACCGTCGGTAGTCTGGCTGGCCTTCTTGACCTGGCGTGCCAGGCTCTCGATCGCTTTTTTCACGCCGGCGTTGGCGTCCAGTTTCAGCGCCTGGCGCAGCAGTTCCAGCGCCTTCGCCTGGGCGGCATCATCGCCACCGCGCAAGGCAAATCCGCGCACCTTGAACAGTTTGGCGAGCACGACGTCAGGCATATCCTTGCCATCGACGATTTGCGCGAGCTCGTCCAGCACCTGCAGGTGTGCGATCAAATCGGTACTCTCGTCGGCCTTGACCTGCACAAGAATGGGATCGCAAAGCTCTTCCACGAGGGCCGTCGCCGCCGTGCGGCGGAACTGGTCAGGCATCGCGAGGTTGTGCTCGATGACATAGCGGCCGATACGCACAGCGAGCGGATAATCGCCGGCGTCAATCGCCCAGATCATCAGGGTGACGATGACCTCGTCCTGCCTGCCGCTGTTGCCGTCGAGCGTGCCTTCGATCCAGCCGTCGTACTGTGGCAACAGCTGCTTTTTCAACTCCGCTTTCGCCTGGTCGGACTGCACGCGTCTGAGTGCACTCTGATCCATGCGCAGGCGGTGAAGAATTTGTTCATGCGCGGTGCGGGCGGCTTCTGTGAACTCCTCGGTCTTACCGTGGCGCTCCGCCATCACGCGCTGAAAATGTCGTTGTGCCGGTGTCAGCATTGTCCTGTCCCCGAAAGGGGGCGGGCAGGCGCCCGCCCGGGTGATTAACCGCCGTTTTCAGGCTTTGCGAAGGTGATGCCGTCGATAAAGGCGACGTTGCCGTAGTCCTCGACCACGAAGTCATCGTTAGATGACTGGTAGGTCGCGACGCGGTTGTACTCCGGCTCTTCCTTGATGGTTCGGCGCAGGCCGCCGCGCTGGTAGTAGATCGACAGGTTCTTAAACGGCGTGATCAGGATGCCGTTAACAGGGAAGAACGGCGCGATGAAGGTCGGCATGTTCCCGACGCGCTCCTGCGCCACAATCAGCTGACCGGCCAACATTTCGGTGTTCGGGTTGGTCTGGCTCATGGCGTTGATTGCCGGGAAATTGCTGGTCGTCAGCAGGTCACCGGCCAGGATCACCACGTTATCAGGGTTACGCTTGTGCCATTCGTCCATCAGGCTGTTTTTGGCGTCATATACCGCAGCCGATACGTTGCCGTAGGTGCCTTTGGTGATGATCTTGTTGTCTTCATCCCGCGAGGTGACCGTGATATTTGAAATAACGCGGTGTGGCGCTTCCTTACGGATTTTCTCAAGGAAGCCGATACCGCAGTCCTGCAGCAGCGGGTTGGCGGCACGGTTGGATGGATCGGCGTAGCTGGTGCCGTTGAAACCGATCATGATGCGGTCAAGTGACATCTGGCGCGCCATTGCGCTGCTGATCAGCGGCTGGAAGTTAGGTTGATGCGCCCAGGCGTCCAACTGTTCGTAGCTGATGCCGTAGTCGTAGTTGACCTTGCGGCACATGTAGTTGAGCGGTTCCATTTTGCTGTTATCGGCCGGGTTGCGGCGCGTGGTGGTGCTGTTGTTCACACCGGCCAGCGGGCCTTTGCTGCCGATCAGCACTTTCTGGCCGATCTGTTGGGTCACGCCGAAGACGTTAATCTTGCTCAGGAAAGAGTCGCTTTCCTGCGCAGCGGCTTCCAGCTTCTGCTGCACCGTCGGATCGACAGCGAATTTTGCCGCGACGGCGGCCGGCGATACGCGGTTTAGCTGGGCCTGCCGGCTGATGTACTGGTCGAACAGCTCGCGGGTAATGTTTTCCATGTTCGTTTCTCTTGTAGTGAATATCGGTCAGTCGCTGGCTTAGTAGTCAGCCAACTGCGCGTTGCCACCACCGCCAGCCGGCGGGCGACGGCTAAAGTTACCGTCCGTGGTTTCAACCTTCTGCTGCATCGCAGCCAGGTCAGCGGTCAACTTCGCGATGGCCTGCTTGTTGCTGGCGCTTTCCTGCGCGGTGGTGCTGAACTGGTCGGTTAAATCGGCCTGCGACTGCGCCACGGCCTCTACCGCCTGATGCACCTGGCTGAAGCGTTCATCGTCGGTTTTCTTGCCCTTGCCGAGGATGCCCATGACGCGGGAGAACCACTCGTTGCCGGTGGTTGAGCGCGACTGCTCTGCCTGCATCAACTCAGCTTCGAAAGCGGCGGTGAACATCGTCGGCTCGGCATCTGCCGTGTTGAACCGCATGATCTCCCCGCGCTTCTCTGCGGCGAATTTCAGCTTGTCAGTGCCCAGACTGGCCGGGGTGTCGGTCATCGCCAGGCCGACCAGGTACGGGCCGTTGGTCAGTGAAAACTTCGGATGGATCTCGACGCTGGAATAAATCTTCTTCCCGTCGTCGGTCATGGTCTTCATGCGTGCCGTGGGCTCGATCTCTGCGTACAACGCCGCTTCGCCAGTCAGCGGGCCGTCAGAAATGTCCTCGGCGGACAAGGCCATCACGTCACCCATGGCGCAGAAGGTGCTGTCCGGGAACGGGGAAAGGTAGTGCTCGATATTGACGCGGGCGCCATACACCGCCGGGTTATACGACGCCGCCATTGCATGGATCTGATCGCGGGTGACTTGACGGCCGTCGATAGTGACGCCTGAGGTCATAACGCGGAATTTCTTACGGGTGCTCGTTGTGCTTGCCATGTCTGCTTGCTCACGATTCTGTTGAGTTCCCGGTGATGATGGCAGGGCGTCCGGCCCTGTCTCAACGCGTTGTTGTTGTCGGAGAACGGCGACAGCCGGCACCGCGAGAAAGCCCGCGCGCGCGCGGGTTAACCTCCCCGGCAGGACATGGGGGAGACAATGACGGTTCAGGAAACATTCACGAGGCACCGCGCACGACAGCTTTACTGGCAGGGCTACCCGCCGGCGGAAATCGCGCGCCTGATGGGTATCAACCAGAACACGGTTTACGCCTGGAAGAAGCGCGACGAATGGGACGAAACGCCACCGATCCAGCGCGTTACCACCTCGATTGATGCGCGCCTGGTGCAACTGACCGGCAAGGACAAGAAGAGCGGCGGCGACTTCAAGGAAATCGACCTGCTGACGCGCCAGCTGAAGAAGCTGGACAACGGCACGCCGGCCACCCAGCCGAAAAAGAAGGTGCGCAAGAAGCAAAACTTCTTCTCTGAGTCGCAGATCGCGCAGCTGCGGCAGAACATCCTGGGGTCGCTGCACTGGCACCAGCAAGGCTGGTATGACAATCACTACCACCGCAACCGGATGATCCTGAAGAGTCGCCAAGTTGGGGCGACCTGGTATTTTGCGCGCGAGGCGCTGATCCGCGCGTTATCTGACGATGTGAAGTACAAGCACCAGCTCAACCAGATCTTTCTGTCGGCCAGCCGCCGGCAGGCGTATCAGTTCCGCAGCTTCATTCGTTCCGCCGCGGCGGAGGTCGACGTCGAGCTGAAAGGCGGCGACATGATCCAGCTGTTCAACGGCGCCGAGCTGCACTTCCTCGGCACGTCTGCAGCGACGGCGCAGTCCTACACCGGCAACCTGTTCTTTGACGAGTTTTTCTGGGTGGGCCAGTTCGCCAACCTGAAGAAGGTGGCCGGCGCCATGGCGACGCTGAAAGGGCTGACGCGTACCTACTTCTCCACGCCATCGGCGGAAAGCCATGAAGCCTACCCGTTCTGGACAGGGGAGGCGTTCAACAAGGGGCGCGCCAGCAGTAGCCGCGTGGAGTTCGACACGTCCTGGAAGACGCTGAACAGCGGGCTGATGTGCCCGGACAAGATCTGGCGCCAGATCGTCACGTTGCAGGACGCCATCGATCACGGCTGGGATTTGACCGATATCGATGAAATCCGCGACGAGAACAGCCCGGAGGAATACGACAACCTCTACGGCTGCCAGTTTATCCGCAACGGTGAATCGGCCTTTGACTACAACATGCTGCTGACCTGCGGCGCTGATGGTTATGACGACTGGCTCGACTGGAAACCCTACGCCATGCGACCGCTGGCCGATCGGCCTGTCTGGATTGGTTACGACCCGAACGGCGCCAGCGGGAAAGGTGACAGCGGGGCGATCTCCGTCAACGCCGTGCCGCTGGTCGCCGGCGGTAAGTTCCGCACCATTGAGACGCAGCGCATCCGCGGCATGGAGTTCGAGGCGCAGGCCAATCTGATCATTGGCATGCTGGATCGCTATAACGTGCAGCATATCGGCATTGACGGGCAGGGGATTGGTGAGGCGGTCTGGCAGTTGGTGAAGAAGAAGTTCCCGGCGGCGGTCTGCTACCAGTTCAACCCGGCCAGCAAGCGCATGCTGGTATTGAAGATGCAGCAGCTGGTTCGCGGCGGTCGCTGGGAGTTCGACCGCGGGGAGCGTGACCTGATCACGGCATTCAGCGCGGTGCGCAAAGTGGTAACGCCTGGCGGGGTTATCACCTATGACACCGACCGCAGCCGCGGCGTCAGCCATGGCGACCTTGCCTGGGCGACGATGCTGGCCATTATCAACGAGCCGCTGGGACAAGATGGCGGCAGCACAATGACGGTTATGGAGTATTAACGTGAGCAAACGAAAACCACCGCGGCCGCGTCAGCAGCCCGCCGCAGACACGCAGCTTGATCTGGCGACCGAGCTGCAAAAACTCCCTGGCCTGAGTACCTTCTCCTTCGACGGCCCCTGGCCGGTCAGCTCGTCCTATGACCTGCTCGACTCGATGTACTGCGCCGACAACGGCCGCTACTACGACACGCCGATCAGCTGGTACGGTCTGGCACGCCAGTTCGGCCACGCCAGCTGGCACCAGTCGGCACTGATATTCAAGCGTAACGTGCTGGCCGGTTGTTTCATCCCGCACAAGCTGCTGTCACGCCAGGCGTTCTCGGCCTTCGCCATGGATTGGGTGGTGTTCGGCAATGCTTACCTGGAGCTGCGCCGCAACGTGTTAGGCGGGCCGCTGGCACTGCACCACACGCTGGCGAAGTACACGCGCCGCGGCTCTGACCTGGATACTTATTGGTTTATCCAGGCGGGGCTTGATGATTATCAGTTTCCAACCGGCGCCGTCTGCCATGTGATCAACCCGGATATTCACCAGGAGATCTACGGCATGCCGGAATACTTCGCGGGACTGCTGTCCGCGAACCTTTCGCACTCGGCCGACACGTTCCGCAAGCTGTACTACGACAACGGCAGCCATGCCGGCTGCATCGTCTACGTCAACAGTGCCATCGCCGATCAGGAGAGCCTCGACAAGCTCAAGAAGACGCTGACCGACACGCGCCGCGGCGGGGCATTCAAAAACATCCTGCTGCACGCGCCTAACGGCGGTAAGGACTCGGTGCAGATCCTGCCATTCAGCCAGATCTCAGCCAAAGATGAATTCCTGGGCGTCAAGTCCGCCACGCGTGACGATATTCTCGCTGCGCACCGCGTGCCGCCGCAGCTGATGGGCGCCATGCCGGAAGGTAATGGCACCTTCGGCGATGTGGAGAAGGCGGCGCGGGTGTTCGCCATCAACGAGCTGACGCCCATCATGGAAGCCATGAAGCACGTCAACGACTGGATGGGGGAGGAAGTGATCCGCTTTAACCCGTATGCACTGCTCGATGTAGAGTAACCCCGGCGCTGCAGCACGGCCGCCACTGTCTATGGCGGCCATCCCCCAATAAGTAGCCCCATCACGCGCCACGCCTATCACTTCGAACCGTTTCCCACCGCCAGCCGCGCTATGCGGGCCGCTGGCGCGATATCGTCTGTTCATCACGCCCAGAGCAACATGACGGCGAGCGCCTCACAGCGGCCCATTCAGGCAACACATGACCCCCTTCCCATACCCCAAAGCGCGCGCTTGCTCCCCCGCCTCGCCTGCGCGCCTCACACCCTCTTTTTTGTGCAAGATCCAAAGTAGATCGAACCCGCGCCAGCACTGGCGCAGGTTCGCAATGGGGGAGATCGAATTATTGTGCAAAATTGTGCACGTTTTTGCATTGCAGATGACGCACTTTTGAGGCTCAACGGTTGAGCCTCGCGTCAGATGGAAAATCAGGCGTGTTTCATGCGCTCGTTGAGGGTTTCAACGATGAACGCATTGACTGAAACCTCATGCTCTGCCGCTGCCTGGTTCAGCCGTTCGCCGAACGATTCCGGGTAGCGCAAGGTGAACGTTTTGATTTTCTCCTGGCGCGCGTATGGTTCGATACCGGCAGCGCTGCAATCGTCCAGATATTCGAGCAAAGAGATCTCGCCCTCTTTTTTCAGCCCCTGGATGCTGTCGGAAACGAAATCGCAGTAACCGGACAGGCCGAGAAATTTACCGCGGAATGCGCCCAGCTCAGGAACAAAGCTGATTACCGCCGGTTGCCCGGCGATCTCCATGGTGTTTGGGGTTGCTGCTGCTGTCTTCGTCATGGCTTAACTCCTATGCTTTCCAGCCATTCGCGGAGGTTGACCACCGCGCCTTTGTCCGTGTCCGGCGATGGGTGGGGGCGGTGAAAGTTGGCGATGCTGCCATTAAGCAGGAACTTGCAACGTGAACCGCGGCCCTCTTTGACTTCGCCACCCAGCGCCTTTATCAGTGATTCCACATCTGACCATTTAATCCCGGAGAGAACAGGCGTTTTAAATATCTGTTCTAACGTGTTTTTTTGTCTCTTCCTTAACGCTGAAACTTGTTCTTTCATGTCGCAGTCCGTGAAGTCACTTTATGAAGTCATTTTGAGGGTTTAAGGATGTGAAGTCAAGTTGTGAAGTCACTCGCGCCGAAGGCTGAAAATATTACTCATCTTCCTTTTTGAGCGAATCAAAATACTCTCGCTCTGCCTTTTCTATCAGTTTTTGATGGTTCGGAAACTGTCTAAAGACACCGTTACCGCGGCTTTCCTGCTGATGCTCTTCGTGTTGTTGGCCGTTCCTTTCTTCCCAAGATGACTCCCGGTATTTCAACCACTGCCGGTAGTCACTTTCGCGCTCAGATTCGTCTTTATAGTCTCTTCCCATAATCAGCTCTCTTTCATGATTACTTTTTTCAAACGGTTGAGTAACAGCCCATGCCCCTTGCGGCGGAGTTCGTCAGCAATCTGGTGCGCCTCGCGTTGCCGGCGCTCCATTTCTTCTGGGCCCCAGAGCTTCTCCGTGCAGCAAATACACAACCCGACGTCGCCATAATGCAGGTCTACCTCTCGGAGTGGAGCGCAGCACCGCTCACCTTGGCAATATTCTTGTGGCTCCTGCTCTACCAGCTCACCCGCCGTGGTTAATGACAGAGTGCGATCACCGATTATTAACTTTGAACCACGCAGAAGAGCACGTGCGCCGGTTTCGTACTCGATGCCTTCGATTGTCAGTAACTTCATCAGTTTTTGGTCAACTACTGGCGGCGGCACCCTGTCGATGTGCGCTTTTACCATACTGCTTTTATCTTCTGCTGACGACTGGCGAATTTGCCGCAGTAGTTGACGCCGTTCTTTCGCGCTCATCCGTTCAAAATCGAGATTTTCTGGGGGTGCTGTCGTGGCAATTGCTTCGCCTTCGTTGGTCGGTTCTTGCTCAGGCGGACAGTTATTGCCACGAGTCCAAGGGGCGGCGGCTGCGCCGCCACCCTCAACGTCAACCCCCTGGCGCGCGGCTTCGCCACTCGCCGGTTTACGTTTGCGCTTCAGTGTCCAGGTGTCGGGGTGGGTGCAAATACGCGACGCCTCTCCGAGCATCGGTGACCAGACGCCGAAGATCTGAATACCGAGTTCGCCGTAATCGTTGGGCTTTTCCGCCTGGAGGTAGGCGGTGTGGACGATGTGATCGCTGCGCGGCGTCAATACGCCGCCTTGCTTCAAGATGTACGTTGCGATGCAGCCGGCATCGGCGGCATTCATCACGTCATCCATGGCTTTATCGCTCAGTCGCTGGGTTTTCTTGGCGTCGATACCCTGCCGATCAAGCTGGGTCGCCAGTCGGCGCAACTCGCGGTAAACCTGGCGCGACGGGATGCCGAAAAACTGAAATTGGTGCACGCGGTGCAGGCTGGCCCAGCCGAGAGCATGCTCGACCGTGTCGGCCATGCTTTTGCCGCTTTCGTGGTCGACCGGCGGTTCGCCGGTATCTTTGTTCGCCTTGCGCAATGGCTCGGCGTCCAGATTTTTACCGATATAGGTCGCGATGTAGCTGATTGGCGATCCCTTTTCCGCAGTGATCAGTTCGGTCTTGAAGCGCGGTGTTATGTCGTCGCCAAGCTCGGCGCGATCGTCGCGAATGGCGAACTCCTGCAGGATGCTGACAATGTCGTCGCGGTCATCTGGACGGCAAAAAACCATCATGTGCCAGTGGACGGTGCCGTCGTGATGCGGCTCGGCGACGCGAATACCGTACCAGCGCAGCCCCTGACGGTTCAGCTTTTTGCGGACGCTGGCAAAGAATCGGTTAACCAAATAATCGTTACTGTCACGAACAGTTTTCGTTGCCCATTTGGGGTTTAGCCGCCCGTCGATCATGGTGGCGTGAAAACGTGATGGGGTGGTGATCGTGCACCAGACCGCGCAATCGCCGCGCATTTCGGCAATATCCTGCATGCCTTTGACCGTGGTCATCATCTCTATGCGGCGGTGGCGTGGATTGCTGGGGCCGGCGTAATAGGCATCTTCAAGATCGATGGAAAAGCCGTCTTCGTTGGTCAGCTCGAAGGCTTTCAGAAATTCACGGGTGCGCCGGCGTTGCTCGCGGAAGTGTGTCAGCGCGTCGACGCTGATGTAGGCGGAATCCTGCTTACGTACCAGACCGGCGGCGCGCAACAGCTCTTCGCGCCAGCGGGAACGTAACGCCCACAAATTCGTAAACCACCAGTTCGCGCAGCACATTCTGGCGATGGCGCCGGGGATTTTGTCGTAAGGCGGTTCGCCGCGTCGGCGCAGATAAGGGTTCAGCGAATGCCAGCAGGGCGGCGTCACGTTGAAGCGTTCGGCCTCAGTACCCAAAGACACGTAAACGCGCAGGATTTGGTCAAGCGTAGTATCGCCGGAAAGATGGCGCGTGCTCTGCTGCTCGAGCAGGGTTTCAAAGTGGGCGGCGGTGAAGGTTGCGAGCAATTTTACTGCGCGCTTGTCCAGCTCAGGCAGACGCAGCAAATCGTCGAGTCGTTCACGACGGGCAACCAGCTGCAGGCCAAAGGTAAGCTGTTTGTCCTGCATTTTTTCGACGCGGGCAAGTATCGTCTTGACCGTCCGCAAAATGTAATTGCGGGAGAGTTTCTCACCGTTGCCTTTCTTGCTCTTACGAATGGCACTGATGCGCGCCAGCAGCGGCGAGCGAATAAAATCGGGCTGTGCCATCAGTGCGCCAAGTACAAGCTGAACCTTGCCTTCACCGCGGCGCTGTTCCGCCAAAATGGAAAGCTGCGAATCGCGATCACGCTCCTGATCCGCGGTGACCTCAATCCAACGTTGTCGGCGCCGTTGCGCGTCGGTGAGTTTCAGCTCTTTTTCAGCGTCTTCGGTGTACGGGTTGATACCCCGTTTCGGTGCATTCCAGGGATAGGGCCAATCAAAAGCAACTGCGCCGCGGCCCGGGTAGGGGCGCGGCGGGGATGGTTCGCGACGGCCTTTGGTGCTTTTAGTCATTCGCAAACACCGGCGTAAACGCTACTGCAAGCGGTGTGATCGTTCATGGCGGCGATCAGATCGAACTGCTGCCCGCCCCTGGTGGTTAGGGCCCAATCGCGATAAGTTTCGATGCCATGCGATTCAACTGTGATGCACTCGATTCGGCTTTCTGCCTTTTTCGGATCTTGAGTAGCGGGAAAGAAGGTGCTGTTCTGGCGGCGAGAGCAAGCGGCGACCAGCTTTTCCCATTGAGCAACGCGGGCTATCTCCTCCGGCCAGCGGGTAAAGATCTCGGCCAGCTCGGATTTGCGTGCGTGAATGCATGGCATGCAGCCGACGCGGCTACAGCCTTGTGTATACAGCGGATTCGGCTTGATGCCGTGGTGTTTGGCAATCGCGAAAACGTCGGCATGTTTCCAATCGAGAATTGGCCGATAAATATTTAGGCCCGGCGTTTTATCGGCGTCGGTTTCCCACGCGGGCAATCCCGCGCGTTGCGGTGATTCCTGCGCCCGAACCCCTTGCCAACTGATCACCTCGTCGTACTCGTCCAGCAAAGGCGCAACCAGCTGATCGCGGATCGGGATGTGCTTTAACTCGAATGTGCAGAAGCGGGCCATTGTGGACGGAAAGCGGCCCTTCCACATGCAAAGATCAAGGAATGGCACACCCGTTGGGTGAAGTGTTTCGAGCGCCAACGCGACGGTCTTTTTCGCGTCTTGTTCAGTTAGTCCGCATTCAGTAACTAGTGATACAGGCCAGTGCTCTGCAATAAACCGGCGTTTACCCTCGATGCGCGCAGTAAAGTCGGCTTTGACGCGGCGAATCGGCCCCAACTTGGATTCCAGATAATCCAGGTATTCCATTGTTAGCGGGTGTTCGT
The DNA here is from genome assembly GCF_052166595.1 of Serratia sp. CY81684. Taxonomy (NCBI): domain Bacteria; kingdom Pseudomonadati; phylum Pseudomonadota; class Gammaproteobacteria; order Enterobacterales; family Yersiniaceae; genus Serratia; species Serratia sp. CY81684. Next base: position 1,012,101 of record NZ_JBJNOO010000001.1, read on the forward strand.
GGCCGGTATCGGCAAATGCGGGAATAATCTTGACGCCGGCAGCAAGCGCAAGCAGCCACTGCGCCAGGCTGTCTTTTCCACCGGAAATGCTGATCACGTTTATGGCGTCGGTAGCGAAGACGCGATCGTCGATCAGCGCCGTTCCGGCCGGATATGAGATAGCACGCGAAGGTATCAGCATTTGAATGGCCCCCGCTCGATGCTCAACATCACGTAACCCGGCGCCCATTCGGCCAGGTCGGTGATGTGGGTGATACGCACCCAGATGTGCTCGCCGGTAAACCCTTCCAGGTGGCCAAACTTTGTATAGCCGTTCAGACTCAGCAGATCGCCGACGGCAAAGTCACGGTCGTTAATACGGAATTCGGCTCTTTTCTCGCCACAGATGACGGCTGCGAGGTGTTCCGGGTGGATCTTCAGGTGGTGTTTTTTCACGATGCCGCCCTCATGGTCGCGATGATCTCGCCAGCGTCTGCACGGCTGGAAGCTTTGGCGCTGACAGAGCGGCGGGCAGTAATCGAGGTGATAGCGAAATCTGAGTACAGCGCTTTGGCTGCGTCCGTCTCGCTGTTCGAGGCCACGACGTGACGGCCCAGATTGGCGGCGATACGGAGCATGCGCGCCAGCTTGCTTTGCTGCTCGTTTGTAAAGCCGTCAGTGTGATAGCTGGTAAAGTTGGCTGATGCACTGGCTGGGATGTACGGCGGATCGCAATAAATCACGTCGCCGGCTTGGGCCATCCTGATCGCCTCGGGGAAGCTGCAGCACAGGAAAATGGCTTTCTTGGCCTGCGCCTTTTCCGCGAAGGTTCTGATCTCGTCTTCTGGGAAGTAGGGCGCTTTTCGATGACCAAACGGCACATTAAACTCGCCACGCAGGTTGTACCGGCAAACACCATTGAAGCCGTGGCGGTTCAGGTAAAGAAACTGCGCCGCACGGTAGATGAAATTGCTGTCACAGCGCAGATTGAAGTCAGCGCGCACGCCGTAATAGCCCTCCTGATCTGGGTGTGCGTTGAACAGATGGCGCGCTTCGCGGATCAGCACCTCGGGATGGTTTTTGGCGACGTTGTGGAAGTTGATCAGATCGCTGTTGATATCGCACAGCAGATAGCTGTCATAGTCGGTATTGAGAAAAACCGCGCCGGAGCCGACGAACGGCTCAATCAGGCGCTTACCTTCCGGCAGGTGCTGGCGCAGCGTGTCGATAATGCGGGCTTTGCTGCCGAGCCACTTCAGCGCCGTGCGGTTCATGCGTCACCGCCTGCAAAAACGACATCAGCTACAGCGAACCCCTTCAGTTCATTACCATCATAAATTGCTGCTATCACTTCAGGGGAAATCAGCGCATTGATGACGCCAATCATGCCGATGATATAGGTGCTGTCGCAGATACCTACCGTTGCCGCTGTCTTTTTGGCGAAATATTCAGAGCACTTAACGCGATTATCAACCAGAGCTGTGATCGCATCTGGGTCTACCTGAAATAACCCGTTAAGGATATCGACAGCTTTTTGTGCCGTTATTCCGTGCGATGCGCGGCGAACACCTCCGGCTGCCATTGCCTCAATCACGCCGAGAGTTGTCAGGCAGTCAGAAAGGGCGCGATGCGGCGTTCCTTCGATAATGACACCCTGCTGTTCGGCGGCGGCTGTCAGCTTTTGCCACTTGTACCCGCCACGGTCGCTTTTCTGGCCGTAAAACTCGGCGTACTCATGCATGGCACATACGATCTGTGGCATTACGCTAATTTTCGGCGTTACCTTCCAGATGCGATCTGTCTGTTCAAGCAAGCGGAGATCATATTCAGCATTGTAAATCGCAATCGTTTTTCCACTGATTAAGCTGCACAGCTGAGGGTTGACCTCCGGCCATGTTGGGGCATCTTTTACCATTTCATCAGTGATTCCATGGATTGCGGTAGCTTCTGCCGGAATAGGTTTTGATGGCTTGACCAGCGTGTTCAGCAGTACCTTGCCAGTGGCGTCAATTACGGCTATCTCGATGATCTCGGCTTTATCATCGAGGCCTGTGGTTTCTGTATCCAAAACCAGGCAATTTCTATTTAAACATTGCTGTGCTTGCTGTTGTGGTGTCATGGTATTTCTCCGATTCAATTAATCGTAATTACGTAATTCAGGTGGAACGGATGCCGCGCGATTAAAGGCGCGGCAGAATTTGCAATAACGGTAGGCAACCCAGCCAACCAACCCAAACGCGACAACCGCCCAAATGGCGGCGAGAGTGAAGCAGAAAGCCATCATTGAGGCTTCTCCACTTTGGGTGCGTCGGTAGACCGGCGGATATTGATCCAGTCCTTCAACGTGTTTAATACTTGGTCGCGGGTGAAGTTATCCGCAGCCAGTCGGTCAAGTTTGCTTTCCAACAGCTCAAGCAGTTGCAGCCGCTCAGAGCGGCGGGCATTCATAAACGCTTTGTGTAATTCGTCGTCTTGCATATCCCCCTCCTGATTTCTGGGTGTAAGAAACCCGCCACCATGAAGGCGGCATTATTTTTAACAACGCGGTTTAATTAATCGCAGTCAGTAATGTTTATTAATGACGGGATATCGCGATTTAACTTTTGTAGAAGTTTTATCCCTCGGAAGACGGCTCGCCTTTCTGCGTAACTCATTTCCTCGAACTTCATTTCGATGTGTTGAGCCGTTAGCTTTATGCGGCTATCAATATTACCTAATGTGCAAATGGCTTTTTTTTCACTCGCCATCAGCTTGTTATAAAAACAGGCAGTGTGATTTTTGTTTTTAGCGCGCGCCAGTAATGACTTGGCGTTATTGACGAAACGCTCACCGGATTTTATTTGCTCAACTGTCATGCTCATAAAAGCCTCACACTGTTGCCTATCTGGGAGCGCATCCCGTGACGCCAATCACCCACCGTTAAAGGTTGAGATGCGCTCTCAGATAGGGCCGGGTGTACCCGGCTAAGCTGAAATTTCAGGTTGCGGAATATCGCCGTTGTTGCAGCGCATGATCAAGTGATCGATAACGGCGGCGGCCGGGCCATCGCCAGCAGCCTCTGCCGTACTCAACAGGCCAGTCAGGCCGATGTACAGGCGGAAGGCGTAATCGTTCAGTGATACCTGGCGAACCTCTGGCGCCACAGCGGAAGCGCTGTGCAGATTGGTCGCTTTGGTGTGGTACTGCAGCAGCAGCGTGTCGATCAGAATGCGGTAAGGCTGTTTCATGCTGGTGTGTCCTCTGAAAATGTCGCCGGCTTTTTGCCGTAGCACTGCCAATACTTCGCGGCGTTCTCGATAACGATGCTCGCAGCAGGGTGGCCGGCATAGCGCGCGGCGTCTGCGATACGTCCGAGATTGAGCACAGCATTCGCCGATTCTCCGACCGCGCGCGCTGGTTTCATGTACTGCATGCGCTTGTCGTATTGAGCGATCACGGCGTTTGCTGCGTCGTAGAATGGGTTGCCGCTCATGCTGGCCTCTTACCGTTGATCATCTTGTCCACGGTGCGCATGGCTTCCGCCAGCGCGAAATCACGACCGAAGTAATCCCCGTTGCTAACCAGCTGGTAGGCCGTGCGATTCGTTTCGCTATGGCGCGGGCACTTCTGAATCGTGAACCCGCGATAAACGAAAGTATGTTTCGATAGCTGTATCAATGCTTTGTTTTGCGCGTCCATATTGGGATCTCAGCTGTTGTCGATGGCATCTTTCAACATGGCGACGAGATTGACCTCAACCTTGTCCTTTGCCTTATTTTTCGGGCGGATGATTATCCTTCCGTCACGAACCATACGGCGGCAGGTGGCCAACGGGATTTGAACCATTTCGGCATAGCGTTCGAGCGAGACGTAGCCGGTTGGTACAGATATGTTGATAGTTACGTTTCCCATACCGCGCCTCATTCAGCTGTGAATGACTCAAGCCCGCGAAGAAAGATCAGGCGCGCCATGCTTGAACTGGATCGGCTTTCGCGTGTGGCGATTGCCTCGAGTTCGGCGCGCTCATCCTCCGACAAGCGCATAGGAATTGGATTTTTTGCAGCAATCCCACGAGGCAAACGTGAGCGGGGCTCATGGAGTTCTTGTTTCATAGTGGTATATTGTGATCTGCTAAGTGTCTGTGAAAATCATTCTGGTACGAAAAAACGTACCAGTCAAGAGAAAAGAGATGAAAATAAGTATCGGAACTCGATTGAGAGAGGAACGAGAGCGCCTAGGATTTACACAAGTTGCCATGGGGGATCTTGGCGGCGTTAGAAAACAAACCCAGCTCAAGTACGAAAAAGGCGACAACAGTCCTGATGCTGAGTATCTGTTGGCATTGTCAAAATTTGGCTTAGATGTGCTGTATGTGGTTACTGGCGTTCGGTCTGCTGAATCCTTAACTAATGATGAGCAAGAACTACTTGGGCATTTCAGGGCGGCCCCACTGGCTGTTAAGGCGGCTGCACTCGCTGCTCTTACCGCTGGTAGCTCTGTTGCAGATTCCAAAGCAATAAGCGTAAGCGGTGGAAGCGGCCAAAGGATTGCTGGACGTGACTTTCATGAGTACAAGAATAAATAGTTCAGGAGGGACTCTATGGGGAGTGATTCTAAGGGTAGGCATAACAGGGTTGCTGGCAACGATTTCCATGAAGAGCGTATAACGGCAGAAAATTATATAGCTAGGGACTTTGTCAACATAACTGCCCCTGTTGTAGAAAAAGACACTCGGCCATTGGTTCCCGCTCAGCGTAAACAGCTCCACCAATTGATTCTCGCTGTAGCGGAAGCAGGGAATGAAGAAGGTTACGAGGTATGGCATCGAGTCCATGCAGAAATAGGCGTCAGAAGTGTAGAAGAAATGACTGTTAGTCAATATCAACCTGCTTATAGTTACCTTCAGGCACAATTGGATTTATGCCGAGAGAAATCCCAAAAGAATGAACTGATATCTGCATTGCTAAAAATCAGTGCCAACACAGATCGCTACAATGACCTTTTGCAGTATTGCCGAAAAAGTTTTGGTTCAAGCCACCTAAAAAACCTTCAGCGCATCGAACTTCAGCAAGCATTGTTGTGGCTGGATCAGGAACGCGGTATAAGCAACGAGGTTACCAAAAAAGTACCCGTGTTTGTGCAGTGGGGGCGTTTGGCTTGGGATAACCCTGGTTTCACGGCATTTTTATTTCTCTTAGGCTTTTCCGTCCCTGTGATTATCGACTTTATCATTCTTGGAATTTAGCTCATTGATTAAATGTGGAGATTACAATTTTGCCGAGAACAACTTCATATTTCACTGACTCCCAAAATTGTATTAGACGTAGAACCACTTCACATGAAAAATTTAGTTTCATTATTATTTATTGGTGAATAAATGAAAAAATTATTAGCAAAAATTATACCTTTGGCAATCCTCTCTTATGCTTCACACGTTTATGCACAAGACACACAGAACCCGACGGCTTCAGAATGCAGATCACTAAAAGATAACATCCAGCGCTTGCAATGCTATGACTTGATGTCTAAAAACGATGCATCCAAAGAAAAAGAACCCGAAGGCCTACAGTCAGGACTTCCGGATGGAGATGTTGGGGGATGGAAGATTGAGAAGATGCAGTCCCAAATCGATGATTCGTGGAATGTTTTTGTAAGTCTTGCATCAACCAATACGATCAGAACGCCGTATGGCGAATATTTAAACCCGTCTCTTTATGCTGTTTGTAGAGAAGCTAAAACAGAGCTTTTCGTAAGTTGGGGAGTATTCTTAGGCACAGACCAAGCAAGGATGATTCAGCGGATTGATGCGGATAAGGCCACTCAAAAAATGTATACAATTTCGACAGATAATAAATCTGTATTTTACCGCGGAAATGCAATTCCCACGATTAAGAAGCTAATGAATAGCAAGAAACTCTATCTCCAAATTGTACCGTATAGTGAAAATGCCATTGATGCCACTTTCGATCTTTCTGGCTTGTCAGAGGCTATAAAACCCCTCAGACATGCGTGCAAATGGTGACAAAACACATATGACAGTACGTAAACTGCCTTCGGGTAAATGGCTTTGTGAGTGTTACCCCTACGGTGCTTCTGGCAAGAGAATTCGGGTAACACGAGCGACGAAAGGTGAGGCGCTCTCGTATGAGCGCCGCATCATGAGTGATGCTCATGGCTCAAACATTGAGGCCAACACTCAAAAGCTATCTGATCTCGTCTCACGTTGGTACGAAATGCACGGCAAATCTCTCACTTCTGGAGAAGAGAGAAAGGCTAAGCTGGAGGCCATCTGTGAGCGTCTTGGTGATCCACTGGTCGACACATTCGATAAAAACATGTTTGCCATCTACCGCGAGCGTCGGTTGCGCGGTGATTGGAATCCGAAAGGGAAAAAACAGCTGAAAGAGGCCACAGTTAATCGGGAATATTCATACCTGCATGCTGTATTCTCTGAATTGAAACGTCTCGGAGAGTGGCAGGGGGATAACCCACTTGATGGCATTCGTCAATTCCGCGAAGGCGATCAGGAGCTGGCATTTTTATATGACGATGAGATTCAACGCCTACTTGATGCTTGTGACGAGTCTGCAAATAAAGATCTTGGTGCTGTGGTTCGCGTTTGCCTAGCGACTGGCGCGCGCTGGAGTGAGGCTCAAGATTTAAAGCAATCTCAGGTAATGCCCGGGCGCCTTACCTTTACCCAGACAAAAAGCAAGAAGAATAGAACCATTCCAATATCTGCCAAAGTGCAGGCATTACTACCCAGAAAGAGAGGCAATCTTTTCACCCCATGCTATGAGGCTTTCGGTTCCGCTCTGAAGCGTGCAGGCATTGAGCTTCCAGCAGGGCAGCGCACTCACGTTTTAAGACACACGTTCGCAAGTCATTTTATGATGCGCGGGGGTAATATTCTGGTGCTGCAGCAGATACTGGGACATAGCTCGATCACAATGACGATGAGATACGCGCATTTTGCGCCTGAGCACCTGGAGGCCGCGATTTCTCTCAATCCATTTGACAGCCTAGGAGCTGAGCGTTTGGAGGCTTAAAACAGTGGCGATAAAAATCGCATACGCACAACAAAGCTCAACTATGCCTAATCATCCTTATCTTTTAAATCATAAGGTTATGATTTTTAAAAGCCTTGGATAGTTTTTAAAATCCCTCGGCTTATGGCTGTGCGGGTTCAAGTCCCGCCCCGGGTACCAGGGAATAAAAATACCGAATAATCAAAGCAATAAGTAGTAATGTCGTAACCGCCGAGAGGCGGTTTTTTTGTTTCTGTAATTCGCATTACCCCCGCATTTCTTCCTGTCTTGTCATGCCTTATACCCATGGATTGTCATCCAGCTTGCAGGGAGCCCCGCAGGGCTCCGAAGTACAACTCATAAGAAACCGAACGCCGCAGCGAGGATCCAGCCGAAGACGCAGGAGACGCTGACGCCAATCAGGCCTGGCAGAATAAAGCTGTGGTTGATCACGAAGCGGCCGATGCGGGTGGTGCCGGAGCGATCGAACTGGATTGCCGCCAGATCGCTGGGGTAGGTTGGCAAAATGTAATAGCCGTAACAGGCCGGCGCTGAAGCGACGATATAGGCCGGGTTGACGCCGATCGCCAGCGCCACCGGCACCAGCGCCGCCAGCGCGGCAGCCTGCGAATTGACGAATTTCGACACCAGCAGCAGGATCAGCGCATAGGCCCAGGGGTACTCTTTCACCAGCACGCCCAGTGTGGCCTCGATCTGCGCCAGGTGCGCGCCGAACATGGTTTCCGCCATCCAGGCAACACCATACACCGCCACGATGGCGATCATGCCGGAACGGAACACCTCGTTTTTAGAGATAGACGCCGGGTTGGTGCGGGTGATGATAACGATCAGCGCCCCGGCCATCAGCATGCACATCTGGATCACCAGAACCATGGAGAGCGGCTTGCCGCCGAAGCTGGGCCGCAGGCCGGAAAAGGCCCCCAGCACCGCCACCAGGGCGATGGTGGCGAGGAAAATCCACATGGCGATCCAGTTGCTGCGCGGCAATACCCGGTCCAGCAGGGTAGCGGCGTCGCCGTAGACATAGCGATGGTTCTCCGGCACCGAGATGAACTTCTGGAACTCCGGGTCTTTGTCCAGGTCTTTGCCGCGGAACCAGCTGAAGATGCCGATCGCCAGAATGCCGCACAGCGTCGAAGGGATGGTGATAGACAGCAGATCGAGGAATTCCAGATGGCGGCCATTGAAGGTGTAGCTGCTGAGCATTGCCACCAATGACACCACCGCCACCGAGACCGGGCTGGCGATAATGCCCATCTGCGCGCCGATCGAACTGGCCGCCATCGGCCGTTCCGGGCGGATATTATTTTTGATCGCCACGTCATAGATGATCGGCAAGATGGTGTACACCACATGGCCGGTGCCGCACAGGATAGTGAGAATGCAGGTAACGAAGGGGGCGATGATCGAGACATAACGCGGGTTGCGCCGTAGCATCCGCTCGGCGATCTGCAGCATGACGTCCAACCCGCCTGAGGCCTGCAGGGTGGCGGAGGCCGCCACCACCGCGATGATCACCAGCATCACGTCTACCGGCGGTTTGCCGGGCTGCAGGTGAAAGCCAAACACCAGGATCATCAAACCGATACCGCCCAGTAACCCCAGCGCAATGCCGCCCTTACGCGCCCCATACAGCAGGCATGCCAATATAACCGCTAATTGCAGAAAGAAATCCATGATAGATACGCCTTAATAATGTTGAACTTAACTGCGTTCAGTTTCCGGCGGTGTTTACAGTAGAAAGTTGTTTTAAATCTAAAGGCGCTAAAAAATTGTGGTTATTAGCTCTAAAGAGTGATGACGGTCACGTTCAGAGGATCTGAAGAGCAGGCGGCTGACGACATCAGCACGAAAAAGCAAGTTAAGAGGTCAGACCTCTCCTATATAACCGGTTTACCACCAGAGGAGAGAGCAATGGATCCGACAAAAATGACCGGGCTGGCGTTATTACAGGCTGCGATGGCTGGCAAGATCCCACCGGCCTCGATCGCTGAAACCGTGCCCATGAAACCGGTCGCGGTGGAAGAGGGGTATATTCGCATCGCGGCGCGGGCCGACGGGCGCCATCTGAATCCACTGGGGGGCGTACATGGCGGTTTCGCCGCCACGGTTTTGGACTCGGTGACCGGTTGCGCGGTGCACAGTACGCTGGGCGCGGGGATTGGCTATGGCACCGTCGATCTGCAGGTTAAAATGTTGCGCCCTGTGCCGAAGGAAACTGATCTGATCGCTGAGGGGCGTCTGGTCTATGCGGCGAAGAACGTCGCTTTTGCTGAAGGCACGCTCAAAACGGCGGAAGGGAAGCTGCTGGCTTCGGCAACCGCCACTTGCTTTATTATTCGCCCCACCGAACAAGCACCGCAATAACCTGCTTTTTTATCGGGCTTCGGGTTATCAACCCGGAGCCGGATGCATTTATCTTCGGCTGCATACCTTGCTGCGCTACGATGGCAGGCGCGATACGCCATTGTGGTCTAGTATTCTTGGGTGAAAATTTATCGGGGTGATTATGCAGCCGTATAAAGAGGTTGAGTTTGATCATGAGCTTTGTCTGGCGATCGGCAAAGCCGTATTAGCCGTGGTTGCGCAGGGGGAAGAAACCAGCGCTCCGGCGGTGATGAACGCGATTGAGCGGTCGGTGGCGCAGGGGCTGAATGACGACGAAACCGCCATCGCCGACGACGCCCTGGATGTGATGGCTCGTCTCATCCACGGTTTCAGATTCATTAATCTCGCGGGTGAAGAGGATACTCCCCATGCATTGGTTGAATTTCAAGCGCTACAAGAGTGACGTTGCCAAACAGGCCGTGCCGCCGCATTTGAATGCGGCTGAGTTTGCGCGGCATTACGCCGACAAGCCGCAAGCCGATACGGAAGAGTACCTTTCGTTGAGCGGGGAGATGTGCTGGGATGCGGTGGTGCTTTGTGCTCACCGTTCAGGCGCGCTCAGCAAGGCGAAATACAAGCAGCTGTGGCTGACGGTGTTCGATAAGCAATATAAACATTTCGTCAGCCCTGATGATACCGAGATCCGCACCATGGCGGATATGCTGCGCGCGCCGCAGGGATGTTTTATCGGTATATTTTCCATGCGCGACGCGGTGGCGCCCCGATTGCTGCATGCCATGATCGGCACCGGTGCGGGATTTGCCGCGGGCAATAAAAATCTTTGCATCGGCGTGGGCGGCGCGGTCGGTTGGGAAAATCTCAATCTGGCGCGCGATCTGCGCTGGCAGCCGGAAGGCGGTTTTTTACGCCAGGGCGACAACGAAGTGCTGCGCATTTTTTATCGGCCTTTCCCCGCCTGAACCACCGGCCGCAGGCTTTTTAGGATAAAAAACCGCCGCCCGGCGGTTTTTTGTTGTTTACTTAAACCCGCCGTTGCGTATGAACTCGAGACCGGCGGTGGTGATCCGCGTTTGGTGCGGATCGATATCATAGTTGTTCTCGTCAATGTCGCTCATCACATAGGCTTGTATCAGCCCCTTGGTTTTAAGATAGGCGAAGGGATCGGCGAAGGCGTGCGGGCTGGTGGCGTCCTGCTTCCACAGTTCGTAGGTTTTTTCATCCAGCGTGCCGGGGTGATTGGCGGCCAGGCGGGTCAGGATCTGATTGTAGAACTCATAGTCGGTCATGATGCGGTCCTCTTTATCGCGAGCGACAGTCTCGGAAAATGGCGTAACGTCTATCAATCATAGCCGAAGTTTCCCACCGCCTGCGGCGGCGTCGGGTTAGCCGCGTTGGCTTTCAATCCAGTGAAACAGACGTGAAATGCTGAAGGTGATATCGCCAATGTTGAAAAGCGCGCCGAGCCACAGGGTCAGCATCACCAGGATGCCGATGATGATGGGAAGGTCCATTTTGCTCATGATCATGTTCTTCATCAATAAAGAGTGTGCGGCAAAGCGTACCACCAATCCTGATTGTCATAAAAATGCGCTGCGCATTATTTCTTTTGAAATCAAAGTAAAAAAGCCACCCAAACGGGTGGCTTTCAGTGGCGATCAGTCCAGCTTGGGGTGCTGGTCTATCAGGATCTGCTTTTTCTTTTCCAGCTCGGCGATCTGCGCGTTGATGTCCTCGACTTTCTGTTCGATGTTGTCGTAGGTCTCCTGCAGCAGTTCTTTCGCTTCGGTACGGTCAGAAGCGGCCGGCGTCGCGCCGCGCAGCGGCTTGTTGGCGGTCTCTTTCATGTACAGACCGGTGATAAGACCGATTACCGCCACAACCATCAGGTAGTAGGCCGGCATGTACAGGTTGCCGGTCGCTTCCACCAGCCAGGCAGCGGCGGTCGGTGTCGCACCGGCGATCAGTACCGAAATGTTGAACGAAATCGCCAGCGCGCTGTAGCGGATGTGCGTCGGGAACATTGCCGGCAGAATCGAGGCCATTACCCCGGTGAAGGAGTTGAGCAGCACCGCCAGCACCAGCAGACCGACGAAGATCAGGCCGATGACGTTGCTGTTGATCAAAATGAAGCACGGGATCGCCAGCGCCAACAGGCCGATGCTGCCGCCGATGATGAACGGCTTACGACCGATACGGTCGCTGGTCAGGCCGATCACCGGCTGTACGAACAGCATGCCGATCATGATGGCGATGATGATCAGAACGCCGTGATCCTCCGAGTAGTGCAGGTTATGCGACAGGTAACTCGGCATGTAGGTCAACAGCATGTAATAGGTCACGTTGGTGGAAATCACGATACCGACGCACACCAGCAAACTTTTCCAGTGTTTGGCCGCGATCTCTTTGAACGAGGTTTTCGGCGGATTTTCGATGGCGTTGCGATCCTCTTTCTCCATCTTATCCACGTGCTGCTGGAACGCCGGGGTTTCTTCCAGCGCATGGCGCAGATAGAGACCGATCAGGCCCAGCGGCGCGGCGATGAAGAACGGAATGCGCCAGCCCCAGTCGAGGAAGTTGGCTTCGCCGACGATGCTGGAGATCAGCACCACTACGCCTGCGCCCATCACAAAGCCGGCGATGGAGCCGAAATCCAGCCAGCTCCCCATAAACCCGCGTTTGCGGTCCGGCGAGTATTCGGCGACGAAGATCGCTGCGCCGGAATATTCACCGCCGACGGAGAAGCCCTGCGCCAGTTTGGCCAGCAGCAGCAGGATCGGCGCCCAGATGCCGATCGACGCATAGGACGGGATCAGGCCGATACAGAAGGTGCTGACCGCCATGATGATAATGGTGACCGAGAGAACTTTTTGCCGGCCGAACTTGTCGCCCATAGCGCCGAAGAACAGGCCGCCGAGCGGACGCACCAGGAAGGGCACGGAGAAGGTCGCCAGCGCGGCGATCATTTGCACGCCGGGAGAGGCGCCGGGGAAGAAGACCTGGCCAAGCGCATAGGCGACAAAGCCGTATACGCCGAAGTCGAACCACTCCATCGCGTTGCCCAGGGCCGCCGCGGTGATCGCCTTCTTGAGTTTGCTGTCATCGATGATGGTGATGTCGTTAATGTGCATCGGTTTATGTCGTTTTTTTCTTAACTTCATATAATCATCCCTTAATGAATTATTCGTTGTTCGTGAAAGCGTAATCTCCGTTCACTGTTGTTTTCGAGTTATCAAATCGGCTAATCGAATCGCGGTTCAAGACGATTCATTATCCACATTTAAGTTGGGATGTGGATCACAAAATATCGTCGTTTATGCCAATGTTATGTCATTTAGGTGACTAATTATTTTGCATCTATAGCTTAACGTTATATCTTGCGGCGATCAAATCCAGCAGTTTAACTTAAGTATTTGCACCGATTTGGTGCGAGAATAGTCTAATAATTGTGCTATTTGACGGTTTTTCGTCTGATTGACGATGTTTCAAGTATAGAGAGTACGGGAGATAAAACAGGAAAAATTGATGTGTTCGCCGCTAAAAAACGCCTGACCAACTGGCCAGGCAGTTTGGATTAGGGCGCCGACGAACCGCCGAACTCCAGATAGATTTTCGCCAGGTTCTGGTACTGCGCGAAGCGGTTTTCGTCTACCACCAGTTCCGCCTGACGGCGTTGCTCCTGAGCGTTTAGCCAGTCGGTAATGGTGACGGCGCCCTGCCGGTAGCGCACCTCGTTCAGCCGCTCCGATTTGCGCGCCAGCGCCAATGAGGCGCGCAACTGCGTCTCCTGCGCCAGCAGCTGCGTGCGCAGTGACAGCGCATTGTTCACATCGCCCATCGCTTTGTACAGCGCCTGCTTGAAGGCCAGAACTTGCTGTTCATAGTCGTTGCGGGCGATCTTGATCTCCACGCCCATTTGCCGCCACTGCAGGAACGGCAGCGTCAGGCTGGCGCTGAGGCTGCCCGTCGGGTTGCGCAGGAATTCCAGCAGCGCGCTGCTGCTGGCGCCCAGTGAACCGGTCAGGCTGAACGCGGGATAGTATTGCAGACGTTTTTCATCGACGTTGGCCAGGGCGGCGCGCAACCGCAGCTCTTGAGCGCTGAGATCCGGGCGACGGCTCAGGACGCTGGCGGGAATGCCGGTGTTGATCTGCGGCATCGCCGCCGTCGGCAGGCGTGCGGGCGCGATGGTGGCCTGGCCCGAAGGCGCACCCAGCAGCACCGCCTGTTCGTTCAGCGCCTGTTGGCGTTCGTGCTGCAACGCCAGCAGTCGGCTTTCCTGCGTCAGCAAGCTTTGCTCCGCGTTCACCACGTCCAGCGCCGAGATGCTGCCGGCCTGATAACGGGCGTTGGCCAGCCGTAGCGTCGTTTTGGCATAGGCGATGCTCGCCCGGCTGACGTCGATCTGCTGATTGAGGAAGCCGATGCGCCAGTAATTCGTGGCGGCGTCGGCCAGCAGCGTCAGGCGCGCCGTTTGCAGATCTTGCTCGGAAGCCTGGCTGGCCCACTCGGCGGCGTCGCGCTGGCGCGCCAGTTTACCCCACAGATCGACTTCATAGCTCGTAGAGAGCGACGCGTTGCTGGTTTTATTCCACGCGGAGGACTCGGACAGCGGGCGATTAATGCTGCTGCCTAATGAGGCGCTGACGCCGGGCGCGGTGCTGATGCCGACGCGTTCCGCCTCGAGCCGCGCGCGGTAGACGCGCAGCACGGCGGCGGCCAGATCGTTATTGCTCGCCATCACCTGTTGCAGCCAGCGATCGAGCTCAGGATCGTGGAAATCACGCCAGTCGAACGGCGTCGGCGTGGCGTTTTCGGCGGTGTGCTGCCACCCTGCAGGATAGTTGATCTGCGGCGCCCGGTAGTCGCTTTTCAGGGCGTTGCCGCAGCCGGCGGTGAGCAGGGCGGCGAGGCTTAACGCCAGGGGAGAGATAATTTTCATGGGTTACTCGCTGGCCAATGAAACGACCGGATCCATCCTTGCCGCTTTACGGGCGGGGAGATAACCGAAGATCATGCCGATTAAGGTTGAACAGAAAAACGCCGTCGCGGCGGCTTGCCAGGAATAGATGGCGGTGAACATGCCGCCCGCCAGCGTGGTGAACAGCGAACCGGCGGCGAACGACAGCGCGATGCCCAAAATGCCGCCGATCAGACAGACCAGCACCGCCTCGATCATGAACTGTTGCATGATGTCGCTGCGCCGCGCGCCGACCGCCATGCGCACGCCGATTTCGTGGGTGCGTTCGGTCACCGAGACCAGCATGATGTTCATCACGCCCAGGCTGCCGATCACCAGCGCGATGGACGCCACCATCAGGATCAGCAGGCTGAAAGTCATTGACGTGCGTTCGATGGACTTTCGGATTTTATCGAAGTTGTACAAACGGAAATCTTTTACGCCATGGCGTTGGGTCAACAGCTGTGTGATAGCGGTGACGGCCGATTCGCTGGCGACATTGTCCTTTAGCCGAACGGTGATGCCGCTGAGCGTCGGTTTGCCTACCATGCGATACATCACCGTGCTGTAGGGCATCCAAACAGTAATGCGATTGGGCGCGTAGTTGCGATTGCTTTTCGCCACACCGATCACCCGTGCCGGCACCGAGCCGAGAAACACGATCTGGCCGAGCGGCTCGACGCCGAAATCGCCGAACAGCGCCTGGCGCGCATTGTCGTCGATGATCACTTCCTGCAGCGCATTACGATCGTCGCGGAAAGTCACGCCTTGTAACAGCTCGACGCCGTTAACGCGGAAATAGTCGCGCCCGACGCCGGTGATCGAGGCGGTGGCGGATTTGCTGCGAAAACGGATGCTGTCGGAAGCGTCTACTTCCGGGCTGACGCTGTCGACGAAGCTTTGCTGCGCCAGCGCGTCGGCATCGGCCGGCACCAGGGTGCGGATGCTGTCGATGGCGTCGTCGAAGAAATCGCGGCCCGGATAGATGCTTACCACGTTAGTGCCGAGATCTTTGAGGTTTTCCAGCGTGCGCTGTTTGGCGCCTTCGCCCAGCGCCACTACCGTGACCACGGCGGCGATGCCGAAGATGATGCCGGTCATGGTCAGCGCGGTGCGCAGACGATGAGCGTTCATCGCTTTCAGCGCCATGTGCAGCGATTCGCGGGTGCGGTCGATTAGGCGTTGCCAGCCGCTTTGCCGGCTGCGGTTCGGCGGCGGCAACGATGGGCCGGACGCCGATTTGCGGCCGCTGTCAGCGATGATCTTGCCGTCTTGCAGTTCGATGACGCGCTGCGCATGTTGCGCCACTTTCATATCGTGGGTGACGATCACCACGGTATGGCCGCGCTGATTCAGCTCGCTCAGGATCGCCAGCACTTCCTGGCCGGATTGGGTGTCCAGCGCGCCGGTCGGTTCGTCTGCCAGGATAATTTCGCCGCCGTTGATCAGGGAGCGGGCGATGCTGACGCGCTGCTGCTGGCCGCCGGAAAGCTGGCCGGGCTTGTGGTCTTCGCGACCCTCCAGGCCTAACCGCGCCAGCAGTTGTGCCGCCCGCAGCCGCCGCTGATCGCGCCGGGCGTTGGCGTAGATGGCCGGAATTTCGACGTTGCCCAGCGCGCTGAGATCGGGCATCAGGTGGTAACGCTGGAAGATAAAGCCGATATGCTCGCGGCGCAGGCGGGCCAGTTCGTCCGGCGACAGGTGGGCGGCGTTCTGGCCGCTGATGTAGTAGTCGCCACGATCCGGCACGTCGAGGCAGCCCATGATGTTCATCAGCGTCGATTTGCCGGAACCCGAGGCGCCGATGATCGCCACCAGCTCGCCGGCGGCGATGGTCAAATCGATGTCTTTCAACACCGTCAGCGCCTGACCGCCGTTGGTGTAGGTTCGACTGATGCCTTTTAGCTCGATGATCGCGTTCACAGGAAGATGCCATCCTCAGCCGACTTGGCGACGGGCTGTGACAGCACCACGGTTTCACCGGCTTTCAGGCCGCTGAGGATCTGAATATCGACGTTGTTGGTGATGCCGGTGGTCACTTCGCGCGTTTCCAGCCGCTGATCCTGAGTCAGCACCTGCACCTGCTGCATTTTTCCTTCGGTTTTATGCACCGCCTGGATCGGCACCAGCAGGGTGTTCTTCGCGTCGCCGAGCAGTAAGGAAACCTGCGCGGTCATGGCAATGCGCAGGCGGTTCTCCGGGTTGGGTACGTCCAGCAGCGCGTTGTAATAGACCGAGGCGTTCGAGGTGCCGGAACCGGACGCGGAGCTGGTGCCGGCGAGCGAATCGTCTTTCATCACCGATTCCGGCGCCAGCTCGATGGTGCGCAGCGTGGCGTCGTACCGTTTATCCGGATCGGAGAAAATAGTGAAGTACGCCTTTTGCCCCGGTGAAATGCGGGTGATGTCGGCTTCGGAGATCTGCGCCTTGATGGTCATCATATCCAACCGCGCCAGCTTGACGATGGTCGGCGCGCTTTGGCTGGAGTTGACCGTTTGCCCCTGCTGCGTCACCACGGCGATGACGATGCCGTCCATCGGCGCAACCACGCGGGTATAGCCCAGATCGATTTTTTTCTTCTCGACTTCGATCTGCGATTGCACCAACTGCGCATTGAGCGCCTGCAGATCGGCGCGAGTGGTGGCGAGCGAGGCTTCGGCGGTTTCGAAGTCTTCCCGCGAACTGGCTTCGTCGTTCAGCATGCGGCGCTGGCGTTTGAAACGCGACTCCGCCTGTTTCAGCAAGGCCTGTTTGGCTAACATATTGGCTTTGACTACGTTCAGCGCCGCCTCGGCGTTGCGCAGATCGTTGCGCTGTTGCAGATCGTCGATGTCGGCGATCGGTTGCCCTTTGGTGATGCGATCGCCCAGCTTGACCTTCAGCGATTTGACTTCGCCGGAGACGCGGGCGCCGACGTTGACGCGTTCGATGGCATCCAGCCGCCCGGTGGCCAGCACGGCGTTTTCGATATCGCCCAGGCGGGCCGGCGCAGTAACGTAATCCTGCGGCGGCGGGCGTTGCCAAAAGATGGCCAGCGCGACGGCGACGGCGATGAAAACGATGGCGGCGATCAACGCCAGACGGCGGGAGGGGAGTTTCAGTGATGACATACCCAGGTTTTCCATAACGATAAAAGCGGCGGTTCCAGTCTGCCATCATGGCAGCGCCAGCTTGAACTGGCGCTAAACGTGAGGCGCTTTCCCGCTGGAAAGGGGATAGTAAAGGCTTTCCCGCTAAAGATCACGGTGAGTTATTATCCGCCAGGTGTGCAACCGGCTGCAGGGTGCGTTATACTGGCTAAAAAACCAGTATTCATTCATCAGCAGGATAATGCCACCGCCATGATGCCAAACCGCCTCGAGCCGGAACTCGACATTTATCAATACCCGGAGCACCTGCGCGCCTGCCTGGCGCCGTTGCCCAAAGGGCCGGGCGTGTATGTGTTTCACGGTCAAAGCGAGAGCCTGCCGCTTTACATCGGCAAAAGCGTCAACGTACGCAGCCGGGTGATGGCGCATTTTCGCGCGCAGGACGAGGCTAAAATGCTGCGCCAAACCCGACGCATCAGCTTTATCGAGACCGCCGGCGAACTGGGGGCGTTGCTGCTGGAGGCGCAGCTGATCAAGCAGCAACAGCCGCTGTTCAACAAACGCCTGCGGCGCTCGAAGCAGCTGTGTGCGCTGCGTTTGCAGGCGGGGAGCGTGACGATAGCGCATGCCAAAGAGATTGATTTCGCTGTCACGCCCGATCTCTATGGGCTGTTTGCCAATCGCCACGCCGCGCTGGAAAAGCTGCGCGCCATCGCCGACGAGCATCGTTTATGTTACGGCAAGCTGGGGATCGACAAGCTGCCGGCGGGGCGAGCCTGTTTCCGCTACAGCCTGCGCAAGTGCGCCGGCGCCTGCTGTGGCGTGGAGTCGGCGCAGGAACATGCGCTGCGGCTCAGCGCGGCGCTTGAACAGTTGCGCATCGCCTGTTGGCCGTTCGCCGGACGCGTGGCGCTGGAGGAGCAGGGCGAGGCGCTGCGGCAGTACCATGTTATCCACAATTGGTTTTATCTGGGATCGGTCAGCAGCCTGGCGCAGGCGAAGTTGCTGCAGAGCGCGGCCAGCCACTTTGACAGCGATGGCTACAAGATTCTGTGCAAGCCGCTCATCGGCGGCGATTACCGGATTATTGCGCTGCCTTAATGCCGGAACGCTATCGATTACCTAAGATTTATCCGTAAATGCATGACATTATGCTAAAAAAGCTTGAGTCCATAATGTTGTTATGGATAATGTCGCCCCGAAGCGAAGGAACGCGCTATTAACTCAGTTGGCAGAGTGATTGGTTTTATAATGGCTTGTTTTGGCTTGAAAATTGATAGACGCGGGTTCGAGTCCTGCATAGCGCGCCAGCTTTCTTTCCCTTCACCTCACCGCGTTTACCGTAAAGCGCACCCGGGTTGATTTGCACTATCGGCTCCTCGTTGGGATTTTCGGGTGTGCTTTACCGTAACCGCTGGCTTTCCTTCCTCTTTCTCTTTCGATCCTTTGCTAAACTGTAATCAGGCAGGCTTGCTGCCCGGCAACAGGAGGTCGATATGTCTCACTCCGAGCAACTGCAGGAGCTCTTGCAACGCGTCGCCGCCCTTGAGGCGAGAGAGAAAGCGCTGAGCGCCGCGTCCAACGCTTACCAGGCGATTATCACCACCATGTTGGGCAATATGGAGAAGACCGAGCGTGACCGGATCATCGCGATGATCGATCAGGCCCATGAAATCGCTTACGCCCGCGCCATTCAACGCAGCAACGAACCGCAAAAGCAGAAGATCAAACAGGCCGACGACGTCGCCCAGCGCATGTTCATGTTTGCGCAAGGCAAAGCCACTCAGCCGCGCTGAAGCCGAACTATAACAGTTGCCGCCATTAAGTTGGCTAACTGATCTACCCGGCAAAACTGTACTTGTGTTACTTTTAGCGGTGAGATTTGATGGCAATGCTGTTTCCAGCATAAGGTTGTAACGATGGACGCGATTAAAAGCATCTTGGTTAAAGAGATTGAACAGATCAATCGGCGCGAAGGGCGGGACGGCAAGCCGCGCTTCAACAGCGAATTCGCCCGCACTCACCGCTATCTGTGCCTTGCCATGTTCGCCGGTTACTTCGCGGTGATCGCCGTGATGTATCAGGTGCCGTACATGGGGATATATGCCTTCCTGGGCTTCACCGCTTTCGTGCTGTTCATGTTCGCCATGCTGCTGATCGAGATCCGGCCGGTGTACCGCTTCGAGGACATCGGGGTGCTGGATCTGCGAGTTTGCTACAACGGCGAATGGTACTTCACCCGCGCGCTGTCGCCTTATGCGGTGCAGCAGCTGCTGGATGAGCCGTCCATCGGCGCTGCGCTGAAACAGAAGATGCGAATCATCATCGGCAACAAGGGCGAAATCGACTTCTACGACGTGTACGACATGGCCTACGGAAAAAAGCCGCAGGATGAGCCGTCTCAGCTGGCGGCGGCGAACTGAAAGGTTTCCGGCCGGCGGCTTGTCGATTATACTCAGCGTTTGAACGCGAAGCAGAATGAGGACCAAGCGATGAGTGATGATATTTTCGATTTTGATATCGATGCCGAACTGGCGAAAGCCGAAGAAAAAGCGGCGCAGAAGGTAAAAGAGGTCCCCGAGTTCCTCGAAGACGAAGCGGACTGCGAAGGTTGCAAGATCTGATTGCCTGACCCATAAAAAAAACCGCCGTGGCGGTTTTTTTTTATGTCTGAGCGTCGCGCGGCGTCAATCCAGCACGAATCCCCAGATCAGGAACGCCGCCACCAGAATCAGGCAAAGCGCGGACACCGTCACCAGTATTTTCCCCAGAATGTCTTTTTCTTGTTCCTGCTGCGTCACGTTGAAATTATCCAATTAAAAGTCTATGGACCAAACCGGCGATGCCGAGATCGAGCGCCGCTACGCCCAGCGCCATGATCACTATCACCGAAAGAAATCGAGTCTTGCCGTTCACTTTCCTAATCCCTGTCGGCGCCGTTATATCAAAGGGATATAATTTGGCGGCGCCGTACTGCATACATCGTGATAGAGATTAAGAGCGTTCTTAAGGCCAGAAGTTCCCTCATCTGATAGGCCGGCGCCTGAGCGGCAGCGTTAGTCGGTCACGATCCGCACGCCTATCTTGCTGACTTGATTGCCTTCCATTTCGGCAATGGTCCAGGTCAGACCGTCCCATTCCACCTGGTCGCCGATCACCGGTTCACCGCCGATCAGCTGAATGACGAACTGCCCCAGCGTCTGCTGCTCATCCACGTCGTCTTGCAGATTGAGGCCATAGACCTGCGAGATATCGCTCAAACGGGCGTCGGACTGCAGGATAAAGTCGCCGAAGAAGCGTTCGTCGAGCGTCACGGCCGGCGCCTGGCTGAACAGCTTGCCGAGGATCGGCAGATCGTGCTCATGGCCAATAACGCACAGAATATCGTTCTCTCGCAGCCGGGTGCTGCCGCTCGGGTGCAGCAGCTCTTTGCCGCGGAACAGGGCGGCGATGCGGGTATTGGGCGGCATTTTCAGCTCGCGCAGCGCCGCGCCGACGCACCAGTTTTCCGCCGAAAGCTGATACACGAACTGTTCCCACTGGTTTTCCGGGTGCACGTCCAGCCCAACACGGGAGATCGGCGTCAGCGCCGGCGGCACGATCACCTTGGCTTTTTTGGCGGCAAACGACAGCGTGGTGCCCTGCAGCAGCAGGGAGACCAGCACCACGAAGAACGCCACGTTGAAGAACAGCTGGGCGTTGGGCAGCCCGGCCATCATCGGGAACACCGCCAGGATCACCGGCACCGCGCCGCGCAGGCCGACCCAGGAAATAAAGCCGCGCTCGCGCAGGGTAAAGCTGCGGAACGGCAGCAGGCCGATAAACACCGACAGCGGGCGGGCGAACAGGATCATCCACAGCGACAGCAGCAGGGCAGGGATGGCGATCGGCAGCAGTTCGTGCGGGTTGAGCAGCAGCCCGAGCACCAGGAACATGCCGATCTGGCTGAGCCAGGCGAGGCCATCGAAGGTTTGTACGATGCCGTGACGGTTGCGGATCGGCCGGTTGCCCAGCAGCAGGCCGCACAGATACACCGCCAGAATGCCGCTGCCGTCCAGCGCGGTGGTCAGCGCGAAAATAAGAATACCGCCGCTTACCGCCAGCAGCGGATAGAGGCCGTCCGCCAGTTTGATGTGGTTGATCAGCGTCAGCAGCAGCCAGCCGCCGCCCAGACCGAAGACGATGCCCATGCCGAACTGCTGCATCAGATGCAGCGGGAAGGCCCAGCTCAGTGCGGTTTCCCCGGCGGCGATCATCGCAATCAGCGTGATGGTGAGAAACACCGCCATCGGATCGTTGCTGCCGGATTCGATCTCCAGCGTGGCGCTGACGCGTTCGTTCAAACCTTTGCCCCCCAAAAGAGAGAAGACCGCGGCGGCGTCGGTGGAACCGATGATGGCGCCGATCAGCAGCCCCTGCAGCAGATCGAGATTGAACAGCCAGGCGGCGGCCATGCCGGTCAGGCCGGCGGTGATCACTACGCCGACGGTGGCGAGAGAGAGTGCCGGCCACAGGGCGACGCGGAAAGAGCTGACCCGGGTACGCATGCCGCCGTCGAGCAGGATCACCGCCAAAGCGAGGTTGCTGACCAGATAAGCGACCGGGTAATTGCTGAAGACGATGCCGCCGGGGCCATCGACGCCGGCCAGCATGCCGATCGCCAGGAAGATCACCAGGATCGGAATGCCGAGCCGGGAAGAAAATGAGCTGAGCAGAATGCTTGCCCCCACCAGCACGGCACCGATGACGAACAAACTGTTAATGGTGCTGGCATCCAAAATATTGCTCTCCTGAGGCTGGGGGATAGGGGGCACTGCGCGTGTTTCGATGATAACGTGTTTAGTGGGTAAAACGCCAAGGCTGATTGCGAAAACAATCGATCAATTATTGCCCGTTGGTGCGATTAAACTAAGAAAGTGAGGGGAAGAGGGGAAATTCTGCCTTTTATCCAACATTATCAGGCTGCTGTATTTCGGTTTTGGCAACAATGCCGGGTTTGCACGGTGGGAAAAACCATTAAGCCCGCGCAGGCAGGCTTAATGGTTTGCAGGCGCGGTAGGATTAATGATCGAGCGATTCCAGCGCCCGTTTGATCAGCTCGGTGGCCAGCTTGCTTTCCGCTTCAGAAATGCCGTCGAGATTGAAGTTGGAAAGCTCAGCGACCAAAACGCTGCGTTCTTTGCCGCTGATCGAAGCGTCCAGCGCGGACAGCAACCTGCCGAGGATCTTCAGCAGGGTGGCGTTTTCCGCTATGGCTTCTTGAGCCGGGGTGTTCTTATCGGTCATTCAAAATCCTCTCTGTCGTGACGGAAGGGAGATGCAGCTAACGCCATCGAATAAATTAAACGATCGCGCAGCCCTTCGGGGGTGTTGAGCCCAATCACTACCGTAAGGCAGGGATCCGGATTTCTACTTATGCATTGCAGTTATAACGGCTAGGTTATCTATGCAGCCGTATCACTTTGCCCTAACGGGCGACGCCAGGCTGAGCAATGTGTGCTCTGCATGGCAAGAGAGATGACGCAACCGATAGGTTGCGTCATCAAGTATAGCGACGGGGAGAAAATGTGGAGGCGGTGGAACCGCCTTCAGGAGATTTTTTCTTTTCGCAGACGGTTATTGAAACGAGGACGATCCAACAGGAAAGTAAGATGCAGGCGTTGTATCAGCGCATAGGCGATAACAGGGGCGATTAGGCCGAATAGCGTGCCGGCGATCGCTTGTGTTGGCCAATGGCTGATATGCATAAACTTGGTCAGTACGATGCGTAAGCCGCTGGCCGCGAGGATATGCATCAAATAGATGACCATGCTCAATTCGCCGAGTCGGCGCAGCCAGGAAAGATTCGTTTTGGCCAACAGAACCGACAGGTTGACGATGAAGAAGATGGCTTCAATCGCCAGTAACAGGGAGAAACTTCCGGTATCGGTATACAGCAGGCCTGAATAGCCGTGGAATCCCCACTGCAACGCGATAAACGCGATCAGGGAGGCCAGCAGCGAACCGAAACCCAGATTGGCGATGAGCGAAGCGTAGCGAATGGCAAAAACGCCCAGCAGGAAGAAGATCAAGAATCGGGTAATGTAATCAAAATGGAAGGCTTTGGTGAGGCTGTCTTGGTAGACATACAGCCCCGCGCTGATAACGATCAATACCGGCAGGAGATAGCGGTATGTTTCTTTGCTATACAGCAAGGTGGCCAAAACAAAGACCATGAACAAGGCATACAGGAACCAAAACTGCGCGCGCGGATGCGTAAACAGCGACAGGATATCGCCCAGGCTGGAAGGGTTATTGGTATAGCGCGACAACAGCACTTCCACCATGCCTTGCAGCAGCGACCAGATGACATAGGGATAAACGATGGTATCTATCTTACTGATCACAAAGCGTGTTTTTCCCTTCTTATCCAAGGACTGCGTAAAAAACAGACCCGAAAGGAAGAAAAACAGTGGCATATGAAAACTGTAGATAATGCTGTCTGTCAGTAGATAGGATGAACCGGAAAGCTGAATGCCTGCGCTGTATAGACCCCGATTGACGTGGCCAAAAACCACGAGAATGATGCCGATTCCCTTGGCATAATCGACCCATGCTTCTCTCATATGTGTACCTAGCCCAGAAAGTAACGCAACTGATTTATAAGTATGAATAATGAGCGTAACAGGCAGTTGCCGTTTTGCAATGAATCCCGGGGATTAGGATTAATATTAGGAAAATGCTCAGGGCAGCTATCGCTACGCCGAGGTAGTGAGGCATTTTATCATTGGTGAGGTTAATTTCTGGATGATAAATCATCATCCAGAAATGGGGTGGGAAGCCTAGTGCGGTTTGCCGGAGAACAGGAAGCGCAGCACCGGAATGCGCTTGTGCAGTTCATATAGCGCGAAGGCCAGGGAGAACACAAACAGCAGGCCCAGCAAGAATCCCAACAGGTTGTTGCCGATATACGGCGTCACGAAAGCGCCATATATCAGGGTCAACGGATGGTGCACCAGATATATAAACAGCGAGGCGTTGACCAGATAGGTGATGCGCGGCGAGTGATAATTCAGCAGGTTATGCCCGAAAGAGAACACGACGTTGGTCATCAGGATCCCCATTAGGGTTTTGATCACCACTTCCAGCTCGAACATATAGCTGCTGTGCGCCAACAGCTTTTGGTTCAGCATATATGCGATAAACAGCAGCAGCGAACCGAGCAGCGCCAGCGGCGAGCGGCGCAGAAAAATCTCCTTAAGCCACACATACTTAAACGCATAGGCACCGAGGAGGAAGAACGGCAGGTAGAACATCGTCTCCATCACCACGAAATTGAACAGGCCGTTGGATAATAGCTGCGGGGCGAAAATTAAAATAATGCGGTGCGCGGCCGAGTAGCATACCGCATAAATAAAGAAATACAGTGAGATGTTTCCTAATCCACGCATTCTGTTTATTAGCGTTGGAATATGTTCACGGGTTTGACGCTTGATTTTACGGAACAGATAAAAACAGGCGCAGGTTAACAATGACAGCGTCAATAAGAACCACAGATGAGAAACCAATTCCCAAACTGTTACATTTATTTTCTGATAGAGAGAAAATTCATCCCAGCCGTTTAATTTGTCGGTGAAATATTTCAGCATGAAAAACTGCGGCACCGTGATCAGCGGGATGGAGCTCAACAGCGGGATCGCCACCCGCTCCAGCCTGACCTTCAGCCACTGGTGGCGCTCGTAGCGCTCGTAAAGCATGTAGGAGAAGTAGCCGGATATCACGAAGAACACCTGCATGCGGAAGGCGTGGATGAAATCGTTCAGCACCGTGAGCGAGAAGGAGGGCGACACGCTGTTCACCGCCCAGGTGTGGCTGGAATAAATCAGGGAGAGGTGAAACGGGATGCCAAGCAACATCAAATAGGCTCTGATGGAATCGAGGAAAAACTCGCGCTGTTTGCTGCCTTTAGTCATAGATTACCGCTGATGATTTAATCGAGAGTTCATTAACACGCTTAATAAGTCGTCAAACGTTAAATTGTTATCCGGAACCCTACTATAGCCCCCCGCATTTTTCCATAGCGTCTTGTTGCGCGGCTTGCTACGCTGGTGTTCCATCAGCTGCTTAAACAATGAGCCGTAAACATGAACCATCCATTTATCATGTTGTCGGAAAGCTGAGTAATCCATTAATATGGATTTAAATGCTTTGAGCACACGAATAGGGGGGGATGTGCTAGTTAATATATTATCCGGACAACCACGCGCCGCGAGCGTTCGTTGGTTAGGTGCGACCGTATTGTTCACGCTGTTCAGTTCGCCGGCTTGGGCCTTTTCTATTGATGATGTCGCCAAGCAGGCGCAGGATCTGGCGGCGAAAGGTTTCGAAGCCCCGAAGAGCAACCTTCCTTCTCAGTTCCGCGAGATGAAGTTCGCAGACTATCAGCAGATTCAGTTCAATCACGATAAAGCCTATTGGAGCAAGCTGAAAACCCCTTTCAAGCTTGAGTTTTATCATCAGGGGATGTACTTCGATACGCCGGTGAAAATCAACGAAGTCACCTCCACCAGCGTAAAACAGATCAAGTACAGCCCGGATTATTTCAACTTCGGTTCGGTCAAACACGACCCTGAATCGGTGAAAAACCTCGGCTTTGCCGGTTTTAAGGTGCTTTATCCGATCAACAGCGCCGACAAAAACGATGAGATCATGAGCCTGCTGGGCGCGAGCTATTTCCGCGTGGTGGGTAAAGGACAGGTTTACGGGCTTTCCGCTCGCGGCCTGGCTATCGACACCGCTTTGCCGTCCGGCGAAGAGTTCCCGCGTTTCCGCGAATTCTGGGTTGAGCGTCCGAAGCAGGGCGACAAGCACCTGGTGATCTATGCGCTGCTGGATTCCCCGCGCGCCACCGGCGCTTACCGTTTCACGGTGATCCCGGGCCGCGACACCACCGTGGACGTCGAGTCTAAAGTGTTCCTGCGCGACAAGGTGGGCAAACTGGGCCTGGCGCCGCTGACCAGTATGTACCTGTTCGGGCCGAACCAGCCGTCGCCGACGCTGAACTACCGCCCGGCGTTGCACGATTCCAACGGTCTGTCTATCCACGCCGGCAACGGCGAGTGGATCTGGCGTCCGCTGAACAATCCTAAACACCTGTCCGTCAGCACCTATACCGTCGAGAATCCGAAAGGCTTCGGTCTGCTGCAGCGCGGCCGCAACTTCAAGGATTACGAAGATCTGGACGATCGCTACGATCTGCGCCCGAGCGCCTGGATCGAACCGAAGGGCGACTGGGGCAAAGGCAAGGTCGAACTGGTGGAGATCCCGACGGCGGATGAAACCAACGACAACATCGTCGCGTTCTGGACGCCGGATACCTTGCCGGAAGCCAAAAAGCCGCTGACGCTGAGCTACCGTTTGAACTTCACCCGCGATGAAGACAAACTGCATTCGCAAGATATCGCCTATGTGGCCCGTACCATGCGTTCGACCGGCGACGTGAAGCAGTCCAACCTGATCCGCGAGCCAGACGGCAGCGTGGCCTTCCTGGTTGACTTCGTTGGCCCGGTGCTGAAAGGGCTGGACGCCAATACGCCGGTCGCTTCTCAGATCAGCATCGGCGACAACGGTGAGATGGTAGAAAACAACGTCCGCTATAACCCAGTGACCAAAGGCTGGCGCCTGACGGTGCGTCTGAAAGTGAAAGACGACAAGAAGCCGGTAGAAATGCGTGCGGCGCTGGTCAATGGCGATAAGACTCTGTCGGAAACCTGGAGCTATCAGCTACCTGCCAATGAATAAGCCTACTCAACCCGCCCAGGATTATCTTGCGGCGCTGCCTCTGACCGCCGAGCGGTCGGAGGCGCTCAACCCTCAAACGGCGGATGACGCTCAGGCACTGGAGGCGCTCCATCGGCAGATGGGCGCCGCCGACGCCGACGTCAATAGCCTGTCGGCGGATGACGTGGCGCTGGCCTCGGTCAAACCGCGTATCGAAAACGCCTGGCCGGATGCGGTCAGCGATGAGGACTTCGATACCGACGCCGAAGGGCGCGCCATTCTGAAGGCGACGCCGCCGATCAAACGCACCACCATGTTCCCGGAAGCCTGGCGCACCAACCCGGTGGCGCGCTTCTGGGATTCTCTGCTGGGGCGGTCGCCGCACAATCGGCACGCCACCAAAGAGGAGGCCGAGGCCGAGAACCGCTGGCGTACCGTCGGCTCCATGCGCCGCTATGTGCTGCTGGTGCTGATGCTGGTGCAAACCGGCATCGCCACCTGGTACATGAAAACCATCTTGCCTTATCAGGGCTGGGCGCTGATCGATCCTATCGCCATGCTGGATCAGGATCTGATGCAGTCGGTGTTGCAGCTGCTGCCGTATGTGCTGCAAACCGGCATTCTGATCCTGTTCGCCGTGCTGTTCTGCTGGGTTTCGGCCGGTTTCTGGACCGCGCTGATGGGCTTCCTGCAGCTGCTGATCGGCAAAGACAAATACAGTATTTCCTCCACCATCAAGGGCGATGAGCCGATCAACCCGGCGCACCGCACTGCGCTGATCATGCCGATCTGCAACGAAGACGTCGAACGCGTGTTCGCCGGCCTGCGTGCGACCTATGAGTCCGTCGCCGCGACCGGTCAGCTGGAACACTTCGATATCTACGTGCTGAGCGACAGCTACGATCCGGACATCTGCGTGGCCGAGCAAAAGGCGTGGATGGAGCTGTGCCGCGATGTCGATGGCCACGGCCGCATCTTCTATCGCCGCCGCCGCCGCCGCGTCAAACGCAAGAGTGGCAACATCGACGACTTCTGCCGTCGCTGGGGCGGTGAGTACAGCTACATGGTGATCCTGGATGCCGACAGCGTGATGAGCGGCGAATGCCTCACCGGGCTGGTGCGCCTGATGGAAGCCAACCCGAACGCCGGCATCATCCAGTCGGCGCCGAAGGCGTCCGGCATGGATACCCTGTATGCGCGCGTGCAGCAGTTCGCCACCCGCGTTTACGGGCCGTTGTTCACCGCCGGCCTGCATTTCTGGCAGCTGGGCGAGTCGCACTACTGGGGGCACAACGCCATCATCCGCGTGAAGCCGTTTATCGAGCACTGTGCGCTGGCGCCGTTGCCGGGCGAGGGCTCTTTCGCCGGGTCTATCCTGTCGCACGACTTCGTTGAAGCGGCGTTGATGCGCCGCGCCGGCTGGGGCGTGTGGATCGCTTACGATCTGCCGGGCAGTTACGAAGAGCTGCCGCCAAACCTGCTGGACGAGCTGAAGCGCGACCGTCGCTGGTGTCACGGCAACCTGATGAACTTCCGCCTGTTCCTGGTGAAAGGCATGCACCCGGTGCACCGTGCGGTGTTCCTTACCGGTGTCATGTCCTACCTGTCGGCGCCGCTGTGGTTTATGTTCCTGGCGCTCTCCACCGCATTGCAGGTGGTGCATACGCTGATGGAGCCGCAATACTTTCTGCAGCCGCGGCAGCTGTTCCCGGTCTGGCCGCAGTGGCGGCCCGAGCTGGCGATAGCGCTGTTCTCCACCACGCTGGTGCTGCTGTTCCTGCCGAAGTTGCTCAGTATTGTGCTGATCTGGGCCAAGGGCGCGAAAGAGTACGGCGGGGCGTTCCGTCTGTTCATTTCGATGCTGATGGAAATGCTGTTCTCGGTGCTGTTGGCGCCGGTGCGCATGCTGTTCCATACCGTGTTCGTGGTGAGCGCCTTCCTCGGTTGGGAAGTGGTGTGGAATTCGCCGCAGCGTGACGACGACGACACGCCGTGGGGCGAAGCGTTCCGCCGCCATGGCTCGCAGATGTTGCTGGGCCTGGTGTGGGCCGGCGGCATGGCGTGGCTGGATCTGCGCTTCCTGTGGTGGTTGGCGCCGATCGTGTTCTCGCTGATCCTGTCGCCGTTTGTGTCGGTGTTGTCGAGCCGCGCAACGCTGGGCATGAAAAGCAAACGCGCCAAGCTGTTCCTGATCCCGGAAGAGTACAATCCGCCGCGTGAACTGTTGGCGACGGAAGAATATCTGCATCTCAACCGCAACCGCGCGCTGACCAACGGCTTTATGCATGCGGTGGTCAATCCATCCTTCAACGCGCTGGCGACGGCGTTGGCGACGGCGCGCCACCATCTGCGCGCGACGCTCGATCGCAATCGTGAGGAGCGGGTGAACGAAGCGCTGCAGTTGGGGCCTGAGAAGCTGGTGAAGGGCAAACGTCTGGAGCTGCTGAGCGATCCGGTCACGCTGGCTCGTTTGCATCAGCGCGTCTGGCTGTTGCCGGAAGGCGCCGCCTGGCGTGAGCATTATCAGCAGTTGCCGCACAACCCGCTGGCGCACCCTACGGGCCGGCGTTAATTGCTAATCGGCAACGCTCAGACGGGGAATGCGCATGGCGCATTCCCCGTTTTTTTTACCTTTTGCTTACGTGCGCCGGTACCGGTGGAGAAAGGGAACTGTGATAGACTGCGGCCGATGCGTTGTTCACTCGCGAAACAACCCCTTGCTCAGAGTCAATGTCGTGAAGCTCTCTTCCTATCTTCGGCTGGCCTGCGTGACGGCCGGTGTGATGACACTCACCGGCTGCGGCAGCATTATCAGCCGCACCGTGCCCGGTGCGGGGCATGGCCACCAGTACTATCCCGGCGT
This sequence comes from Serratia sp. CY81684, assembly GCF_052166595.1. Lineage (NCBI taxonomy): Bacteria > Pseudomonadati > Pseudomonadota > Gammaproteobacteria > Enterobacterales > Yersiniaceae > Serratia > Serratia sp. CY81684. Next base: position 1,042,125 of record NZ_JBJNOO010000001.1, read on the forward strand.
GCAGTGGGATCTGCGTGACACGCCCTGGCGCTACGTCACGGTGATAGATGTGCCGCTGTCGATGGTGGTGGACACCTTTATGCTGCCGTTTGATGCGCAGCATGGCCCCTACGAGTAATTTCGTTCAGCGGGTGGCGAACACCACCAGCTGATAGCCTTGCTGCCCGCAATGGAAAGGCGCCAGCGCCGTCATCCCCAACCCTTGCACGTGAGCGGCCAACGAATGCGGATTGTCGTCGTCGATAAACAACGCGCCCACGTCATAGTCATGGCAAGTATGCGCTTTGACCGCGGCGTAGAGGCGCTTCAGCACGCCTTTGCCGCGCCAGGCGGCGGCGAGGCAGACGGGGCCGTAGAGAAACACCCGCTGCTCACTCAGCGGCCGTCCGGCGAAGGATTGCGTGGCGAGCGTCACCAGCATCGCCTCCACCACCGGCGGGCGCGGTTGCACGTCGGCGGGCATCAGGCAAACAAACCCCGCCAGTTGGTTCTCCTGTTCGGCCACCCATATGCCGATGCCGCGGTTGATCGCCGCCAGCTGCGCCTCATTCATGCGCGATACGATAAATCCCTGCCGTTTTTGGCGCTCGTCGAGCGCTTCCGGCACGTTTTCCCCCTGTAGCTGCAAAATGGCGGGGTAGTCGGTAGGGCAGGCCCGGCGAATAATCATGCGGCCTCCTTGGCGATGAAAGCGTGGTGCGGGTTAACGTTCATCCCACTCATCGGCTGCGGCCTGGCCTTCTTCGGTATCCAGCGGCGGTTCGAGCTGAAAGTCGCCTTCCTCCCATTCGTACAGGGTGTTTTCATCTATCCACTCGGCGGTAATTTCCACCTCGTCGTAGTCACCGTCGAAGATCGCCTGCGCCGCCGCACCGCTGCGCAGCGTCAGACATTCTACCGCCTCTCCTTCTTCTTCGAAGAACTCCGCCTGCCACATCGTGTCGCCATCCTGCATCACGTACTTTTGCAGATTGAACTGCTGGGGCACCGGCGGTTCGTCACCGCTGCCGCCTTCGGCGGTGTCGATAAACTCTTCGCGTGCGGCCTCGATGGCTTCTTCCAGGGTTGCATACAGGCTCATGTTCGCCTCCGTTGACAATGAGAGTAAAGCGTCCGGCGCATTGCCGGTGCGGTGGGGGAAACGTCAAAACTAATTGTTGTCTCACTGGCGCAGGATGCAAATTTTTTTGTTGTCCGCTTTGCGACGATGGTTGTCCGCAAAGCGGGAGAAGAGGAGGCGATGGCGGGAAATAATGACGCGATCGTTCACTCTGGCGTCAGGAGAAGCCCATGTTAATCGACCCTTCAAGCAAATACCGACCTTTCCCGCCGGTGGCGTTGCCGGACCGCCAATGGCCTGCGCGTACGCTGCGGCAGGCACCGCGCTGGTGCTCCAGCGATCTGCGCGACGGTAACCAGGCGCTGGCGGAGCCGATGGATAACGCGCGCAAGCGCGAATTCTATCAATTGTTGTTGCAGTGTGGTTTCAAAGAGATCGAGGTGGCGTTCCCTTCGGCGTCGCAAACGGATTTCGACTTTGTACGCACGCTGATCGACGAGCGGCTGATCCCGGACGACGTCACGATCCAGGTGCTGACGCAGTCGCGTGACGATCTGATCGATCGCACCTTCGAGGCGCTGCAGGGGGCGCCGCGGGCTATCGTGCATCTGTATAACGCCACGGCGCCGATGTTTCGCGATATCGTGTTCCGCCAGGATAAGGCGGCGACCGTGGCGCTGGCGGTGAACGGCGCGCGGCGCATCCGCCGGCAGTGCGAGGCGCAGCCCGATACCGCCTGGTGCTTCGAATATTCGCCGGAAACCTTCTGTTTTACTGAGTTAGAGTTTGCGCTGGAGATCTGCGAAGCGGTGGCGGAGGTTTGGCAGCCGGGGCCGCAGCGGCCGATGATCATCAACCTGCCGGCGACGGTGGAAGTGAGCACGCCCAACGTGTATGCCGATCAGATCGAATGGTTCTGCCGTCACTTCAGCCGCCGCGCCGATGTGGCGATCAGCGTGCATCCGCATAACGATCGCGGCACCGGCGTGGCCTGTGCGGAGCTGGCCTTGCTGGCCGGCGCCGATCGGGTCGAAGGCTGCCTGTTCGGCAACGGAGAGCGCACCGGCAACGTCGATCTGGTCACGCTGGCGTTGAATCTCTATACCCAGGGCGTGGCGCCGGGTCTCGACTTCAGCCGCCTGAAGCAGGTGGTGGAGGTGGTGGAGCAGTGCAATCAGCTGCCGGTGCATCCTCGCCATCCTTATGCCGGCGAGTTGGTGTTTACCGCCTTCTCCGGTTCGCATCAGGATGCGATCAAGAAAGGTTTCGCCGCACAGCGGCAGCGGCAAGATGGCCGCTGGCAGGTGCCATACCTGCCGCTCGATCCCGCCGATGTCGGTTGCAGCTATGAGGCGGTGATCCGGGTCAACAGCCAGTCCGGCAAAAGCGGCGCCGCCTGGCTGTTGGAGCAGAATCATGGGCTGGCGTTGCCGCGTGGTTTGCAGATTGATTTCAGCCAGGTGGTGCAGCGCGCGACCGACGATAGCGGCAAAGAAATGAGCGGCGCGCAGCTGTGGCGCTTATTCCGCGATACTTACGGGCTGGTGGAGCAGCCGCGTTTGCAGCTGTTAAGCTACCAGACGGAAAGCCATGGGGTAGAGGCCTACAGCTTCAACGCGCGAGTTGCCTGCGAGGGAGAGCCGCTGCGCCTGCAGGGGGCCGGCAACGGTCTGCTGTCCAGCGCGGTGGATGCACTGCGTCAGCGCTTCGGCTTGCCGCTGGCGATCGAGGATTACCACGAGCATACGTTGGGGCATCAGAGCGATAGCCGAGCGGTGGCCTATATTCGCTGTACGCTGCCGCAAGGTGAGGCGACTTATGGCGTTGGCATCGACGTCGACTCCGCCAGCGCCTCGCTGCAGGCGCTGTTCAACGTCGCCGGGCGCTATCTGGCGCCAACGTCGGCGCAGTCCGGCTGAAATAGTCGCTGGGTGCTACTCCCAGCAGCCGGCGGAACATGGCGCTGAACGCGCTGGGGCTGTCATAGCCGAGATCCAGCGCCACTTCCAACACCGAGCGGCCGGTCGCCAGCGCGTTTAATGCCGCCAGCAAACGGGCGCGTCGCACCCAGTCGCTAAAATGTAGCCCGGTTTCTCGCAGGAAGCGTCGCGACAGGGTGCGTCCGCTGACGCTGAGATGAGCGGCAGCCTGTTCCAGCGTCCAGGGCTGCGCCAGCGTGGCCTGGATATGGCGGCACAGGGCGAGCAACGAGGCTTCGCGAGGTTCCGGCAGGTGCAGCGGCAGGATCGGCAGCATTCGCAACTCATCCAGAATCAGTTCCATCACGCGCTCATCGCGCCCGCCGCTGGGGTAGCCGGGCGCAATCTCCATCGCACAGATAATCAACTCGCGCAGCAGCGGGGAAACCTGCACTACCTGGCATTGGGCCGGCAAATCGGCGCGTGCCAACGGATCGACGAACAACGTCCTGGCCGCCACTTGGCCGGTGATACGCAAGCTGTGCACCACTTTCGCCGGCACCCAGACGCCGCGGCCGGGCGGCACCACCCAGCTGCCGAGCCGGGTCGTGACCTGCACCACGCCGCTCAGGCTGTGGATCAGCTGCGCGCAGTTATGGTAGTGGTCCGGCTCGCTGTCGCCGTGGCGATAATCCCTGGCTAATGGCCGGACAGGCCGATCGGGCGGCAGAACGTCGTGAAAAAACAGCATCGTAAGCAGGCTCCGCGCGGCAAAAGGGGGAGGACAGCATGCCATGCGTCGCTGTTTCACACCAGTCTGTGGCGCGGCACGGTAAAATGGTTTATAAAATTATATTATATAATTTTATAAACTGAAGGAGGGGCAATGGATATTGATGCGATGCGCAAGGCGGCGGCGCAGGCCGGTGCGATGCTGCGTACCCTGGGCAACGAAGATCGGCTGCTGCTGCTGTGCCGGCTCAGTCAGGGCGAGATGGCGGTGAGCGAACTGGCGCAGGCGCTGGATATCCGCCAGCCGACACTGTCCCAACAGCTTGGCGTGCTGCGCGAGGAGGGGTTGGTCTCCACCCGGCGAGCCGGCAAGCAGATTTACTATGCGGTGGCCGATGCCAAAGCGCTGGCGCTGCTCGCGACCCTGTATCAACTGTATTGCCCACAACCGGAGAACCGCGATGACCATTGACTGGCAGCACTTCACGCCGTATTCCGCGTTGGCGGGCGGGGCCATTATCGGCGGCGCGGTAGCGCTGCTGCTGTTGTTCAACGGCCGGATCGCCGGTATCAGTGGCATTACCGGCGGTTTATTGAGCGCGGGCGGCCGGGAGCGGGGCTGGCGCGCCGCATTTATTGGCGGGTTGCTGCTCTCCCCCTGGCTATATGCTGCCGCTGCGGCGTTGCCATCCGGTGAGATCTCGGTTGGCAACGGCTGGCTGGCGGCCGCAGGGCTGTTGGTGGGCTTGGGTACTCGATTGGGCAGCGGTTGCACCAGCGGGCACGGCGTGTGCGGCGTCGCGCGGTTGGCGCCGCGTTCACTGGCCGCCACGGCGTTGTTTATGCTGCTGGGCTTTATGACCGTGTGGCTGATGCGCCACACGTTGGGGGGGTGAAAATGCTTAAAACGCTGTTGGCGCTGCTGAGCGGCGTCATTTTCGGTCTGGGGTTAATTATTGCCGGCATGGCCAATCCGGCCAAGGTGTTGGCGTTTCTCAACGTTACCGGCCAGTGGGATCCCTCGTTGGCACTGGTGATGGCTGGGGCGATCGCGGTAGCGGCGCCGGCCTTCCTGTGGGCGCGGCGACGCGAACGGAGCCTGTTGGGGGAAACGCTGCAGATCCCGACCGCCGGGCGTGTGGATCGCCGTTTACTGGCGGGCAGCGCGCTGTTCGGCGTCGGCTGGGGCATCGCGGGTATTTGCCCTGGCCCAGCCTGGGTGTTGGCCGGGGCGGAGATAAGTCGGGTATGGCCGTTCCTGCTGGCGATGCTGGCGGGCATGGCGTTGTATGACGTTATTATGAGGCGGAGGCGTACATGTCGATAGCCAAAGCGGTGTTGCGCATTGCACGCCCGACCGATCGGTTGCAAGAGATTGCTACGCTGTATTGCCGCGGGCTGGGTTTCGAAAGGCTGGGCGAGTTTGTCGATCATCTGGGCTTTGACGGCATGATGATCGGGCATCCGCAGCATGCTTACCATCTGGAGTTTACGCAGCATCGTGGGGTGCAGGTTGGACAAGCGCCGACGCAGGATCACCTGCTGGTGTTTTATCTGCCGGATGAGAACGAATGGCGAGCCGCGTGTGAGCGGATGCGGGCGGCGGGGTTCTTGGCGGTCGCCGCCTATAACCCCTATTGGGATCGGGCGGGGCAAACCTTTGAAGATCCTGATGGCTACCGGGTGGTATTGCAACACCAGGCCTGGCAGGCATAAAAAAACCGGCGCATCGAGCGCCGGTTTGCGAGATAAAACGGGCTATCCGTCAGGCGCTGGTCGCCGGCTTTTGTGCGCTCTTGGACTGGGTATTTTCCAGCATGCGGCGAATCGGCACGATCAGCACGATAAGCACGGCGGCGCAGATCAGCAACGCGACTGAGCAGCGGGCGAACAGATCCGGCAGCATATCCAGTTGGTCGGCCTTGACGTGACCGCCGATCAGACCGGCCGCCAGGTTGCCCAGCGCACTGGCGCAGAACCACAGCCCCATCATCTGACCGCGCATTCTCTCCGGCGCCAGCAGCGTCATGGTGGCCAGCCCGATCGGGCTCAGGCACAGCTCACCCAGCGTCAGCATCAGGATACTGCCCACCAGCCACATCGGCGATACGCCGGTGCCGCCGTTGCTCAGCACATTCTGCGCGGCCAACATCATCAGGCCGAAACCGCCGGCGGCGCACAGGATACCGATCACGAACTTGGTGATGCTGCTCGGACGCACGTTATTGCGTGCCAGCGCAGGCCAGGCCCAGCTGAACACCGGCGCCAGCAGGATGATGAACAGGGCGTTGATCGACTGGAACCACACCGCCGGGATCTCGAAGCCGCCAATCATGCGATTGGTGTAATCGTTGGCGAACAGGTTGAACGAGGTCGGTTTTTGCTCAAACGCCGACCAGAAGAACGCAGCGGAGATCAGCAGGATGAAGCACACCAGCAGGCGTGCGCGCTCTTTGCGGCTCAGGCCGGCAAAGGCGAACAGATAGATGAAGTACAGGGTGACCGACGCAGCGATCACGTACACCAGCACGCTGGCCACTTCGACCGGATTGATGACGATGGTGCCCTGAGCGATCAGCACGATGACGGCCACCAGGATGACCGCCAGCGCCAGCAACCAGGCGCCGACGCCTTTTTTCTTCGCTACCGGGCTGTTCCAGGTGGAGTCCAGGCCCACTTCGCGGTCATAGCGTTTCATCGCCGGGACGGCGAACACCCGGAAGATCACCAGCGCCACCAGCATCCCGATACCGCCGATGCCGAAGCCCCAGTGCCAACCGTGTGACTTGATCAGCCAACCGGAGATCAGCGGAGCGATGAACGAGCCGATGTTGATGCCCATGTAGAACAGCGAGAAACCGCCATCGCGGCGCGCATCGCCTTTTTTGTACAGCGTGCCGACCATCACCGAGATACAGGTCTTGAACAGGCCGGAACCGAGCACGATGAACATCAGGCCGATGAAGAACAGGTTGGTGCCCATCACCGCGGACAGGGCGATCGACAGGTGGCCGAGCGCGATCAGGATCGAACCGTACCAGACGGCCTTGCGTTGGCCGAGCCAGTTGTCCGCCAGCCAGCCGCCCGGCAGTGCCGCCAGGTACATGCTGCCGGCGAAGATGCCGACGATCGCCGACGCGTTCTCGCGCGCGAGACCCAGACCGCCGTCGTACACGGTGGCGGCCATAAACAGGATCAGCAGCGGACGGATGCCGTAGAACGAGAAACGCTCCCACATTTCGGTGAAGAACAGAGAACCCAGCGGATAGGGATGGCCGAAGAAGGTCCGGCTTTCTGACTTATTGACAGAGGATTGCATAACGATTTCCCAATAAAAGGCGCTGCAAGGCTGCAGCCCGTACTGTGGTATGTATGTGTATTTAATAAAGGCGATCCGCCCAATGCGGATTACCCGACAAACACCGTGGCTGCAACGCTGATAAACCGTGGAAAGCGTGCTGACCTTTTCTTCACTTGGCCGATGTTTCACATCTGGCGTGATATTATTTAACCATTTGATAACTGGTCGTTGGTTTTGTCTAGTACCTGTATCCCATTTTTTAGACGAAAAGTCGACAAGCATCTCCTTTTCTGGTTTTTCTGTTGGTTGTGACAGGAATATGATTGACAGCGGGTTTTATGTGCTGAAAGTTATTTTTTTGTTGATAAACAAAATGTTGAGATAAGAAAGTTCTGGGTGGGACGAAAATTCGCCGGCCCGAAGGAGGCATTATTAAAAGTGGGGGAAATGCGCCGTTGATCCGGCCAACGGAGGAAGCTGGCGATAAATGCAGCTATTGCTCTTCCTGCAGCGTGTCTTCCCGCAAATAGCCCGGCCGCCGCCGCAGGCACCACCAGGAATAACCGGCGTTGAACAGCACCACTAAAGCGGTGACGGCGAAGACCGCGCGAAAACCGTAGCCGGCGGAGACCGCAGCGCCGAGCAGCGGACCGCTGACGTTGCCGACGTCGCGGAACGATTGGTTGTAGCTGAAGATTCGGCCGGCTACCTGATTGGTGCAGTTGTAAATCAACAGCGTCTGTACCGCCGGCAGCAGCGCGCCGTCGGCCGCCCCCAGCAGAAAACGCAGCACCCCGAGCTGCCACGGCGTTTGCACGAACGCCATCGGGATCAGCAGCAGCACCGAGACGATCAGCATAAACACCAGAATGCGCTCCGGGCCGATGCGATCGCCCAGCTTGCCCAACCGTGGGGCGCTCATCAACGCCGCGACGCCGGGCACCGAGGCAATCAGCCCGCTGATAAACGCCAGGTTATGGGTGGCGCCGGCCAGATCGCGCACATACAGCGTCAGGATCGGCGCAATCGAGCCGGTGGCGATCTGGATGATCATGGTGGTCACGAACAGGCTGAGCACCAGCTTCGGGTTCTTCAGCGAGGCGAACACCTGTTTTGCGTGCAACATGTCGCGCTTTTGCACCGGGGTGAATTGCTCTTTGACATACAGCAGCGTCAGCACGAAGCAGACGAACAGCACCGCGGCGGTGATATAAAACACCGGGCGCAGCCCGTAGAGGTCGGCCAGCAAACCGCCGATCAGCGGGCCGACCAGCGCGCCGCCGACGCCGCCGGTTGACAGGGTGCCCAGCGCCCAGCCGCTGCGGTTGCGCGGCACCTGGGTGGCGATCAGCGCGTTGGCGTTGGGGATGAACCCGCCGAGCAGCCCCAGCACCGCGCGCAGCGCGAGAAACTGCCAGACCGTTTGCGCCATGCCCATCAGCACCATGACGATCGCCATGCCCAGGGCGGAGCGCAGCAGCATCAGTTTACGGCCGCGTCGGTCGGCCAGGGCGCCCCAAAACGGCGCGGCGATAGCGGAAAACAGGAAGGTGATGCTGAACAGCAGACCGGACCACATGTTGAGCGCCTGATGGCCGGTTACGCCCAGCGTCTCTACGTACAGCGGAAGAAACGGCATCACCAGGCTGAAGGCGGCGCCGGTGAGAAAACACCCGACCCAGGCGACGAAAAGGTTGCGTTTCCAGTTAACGGGTTCTGCTGCCGAAGCCATAAATGTCCACTGCCGAAAGGTGACGCGTTTTGCCGGCGGCAAGGTGAAGGGGCAAAACGTGAAAGTTAGCCTGATAAGTATGCGCCGCCTGCGTGGCAACGGCAAACCAGAGGACGGAAATAGGGTGAAAAATGAAATAAAGTTTTAAAAATGGCGTTTAAACCTTATTCCGCGCTTAGCGCGCGGAATTTACAGCGTTTTATAAGCCGGCCAGCGCCTCGAAACCGGCGGCGGTGGTGGTCGCGCTAAAGTCGATGACCTCGTAGTGGGCCACGGCGTTGAACGGATCTTCGGCCAGGATGGCGTCCAGCTGCGCACGCTCAATGCCCTTGGCCAGGATCACGCCGCCGGTGCGGGGATTCTTGCGGCCGGAAGCGACGAAGGTGCCGTCCTGAAAATATTTCTTAAGCCAGGCGATGTGCCCGTCAAGGTGGCTGTCGACGTCGGCGATCGGGCGATGGTAGGTCAGGCTGACAATGTACATAGCGGCTCCTGGGGTGTCGGCAAAGGCATTACCATCCCACCCTCGCCGGCGATTCTCAAGAGGCACGTAATAAAAAAACCGCCGGCGGCGGGTTGGTTTTATCAGTAAAGCGAAGGCTCGCCTTCAGGACGGGTCTTGAAGCGGCGATGCAGCCACATGTATTGGTCCGGCGCCATCAGGATCTCTTTTTCCACCACTTTATTCATGAAGGCGGCGGCGTCGAGTTCATTATCCAGCGGGAAGTTTTCCACCGCCGGCTGCATGATCAGCTCATACCCTTTGCCGTCCGGCAGGCGACGCGGGGTGAACGGAATGATCGCCGGTTTACCCATTCGCACCAGCACATAGCTGCCGGTGGTGGTGGCGGCTTTGTCCACGGCGAACAGCGGCACGAAAACGCTGCTGCGCGGGCCGTAGTCGTGATCCGGCGCATACCAGATGATATCGCCCTGTTTCAGGGCACGGATCATGCCTTTGACGTCCTTGCGATCCAGCATTGACTTGTTGGAACGCATGCGCCCCCAGGTTTGCAGCCAGTCCATCAGCTTGTTGTCGTGCGGGCGGTAAACGCCGATGCCCGGGTTGTGAATGCCGAAGATACGCGCGCCCAGCTCCAGCGTCAAAAAGTGCAGGCCAATCAGCAGCACGCCCTGCTGGTTGTCGCGCGCTTTTTGGATATGCTCCAGGCCGCTGACCTTGAACCAGCGCTCGATGCGCCAGTTGGGCCAGAACCACGCCATGCCGGTTTCAAACAGCCCCATGCCGACCGATTCGAAATTCTTTACCACCAGCGCATCGCGTTCGGCCTGCGGCATGTCGGGAAAACAGAGCTCGAGGTTGCGTTGGGCGATAGCGACGCGCCGCTTGAGAAAGCGCATGGAAAATCGCCCAATCGAGGTGCCGAGCCAGTAGATGACGGGGTAAGGCAGCAACACCAGCAGATACAGCAAGCCGATGCCGACCCAGGTCAGCCAGTAGCGCGGGTGCAATAAGGAGCGATTGAAAGTAGGAACTTGAGTCATGGGTTCTCTGTTTGAATACGGTTGTTTAAGTGTAATGACAGCGTCATCGCACGGTCTGGCAGCCGGGTGAACTCGGCGGCAAGGTTCGTTTCTGCCGTTTGTTTGCGACTATTGTGGCATTTTTCTGGCGATCCGGGAAAACACAACGCATTAAAATCCCTTTTGGGGCGTTAAATATGCATCGAATGCCGAATTTTTCCACAATCTTTCCTGCCAAAGATAATGGCGATATTATTGTCGGTAATTATTTAGAGGGTAAATATGTTGGCATCATGGATCAGTGCGGGGCTGCTGGTGTTGGGTGCGGCGGTCGGCAGCGTCGGCGCACATCTGCAGATGAACGCGATATTGGCGCTTGCCGGCGTGATGATGGCGCTCGGTATGGTGGCTTCCGCGTTTACCGAAGGCGGCGGGCGCTGAACGGGGCGCTGCGCCAGGGCTGCGCGGCGGCGGTTTTTCGGGTATGATGTGCGCCGCGCGTGGGCCTGCTGGCTGCGCGCGGTAATCAGTCACCTCCCGAAAGACAGGAAAGTACACCATGCCAGTGTTACATAACCGAATTTCTAATGAGGAACTGAAGGCGCGCATGCTGGCGGAAACCGAGCCGCGCACCACAGTTTCTTTTTACAAATACTTCTCCATCGACGATCCCAAGGCGTTTCGCGACAGCCTGTACGTTCAGTTTGAAAAACTGAAGGTGTTTGGCCGCATCTACGTGGCGAAAGAGGGCATCAACGCGCAGATCAGCGTGCCGCAGCATAACTTCGATGCGTTCAAAGCCGCGCTGTTCGCCTCGCACCCGGCGCTGGATCAGGTACGCCTGAATATCGCGCTCGAAGACGATGGCAAATCCTTCTGGGTGCTGCGCCTCAAGGTGCGTGAGCGTATCGTGGCCGACGGCATCGATGACGAAAGTTTCGATCCGAGCAACGTCGGCGAGTATCTGCAGGCCGAGCGTGTCAATCAGATGATCGACGATCCGAATACGGTATTTGTCGATATGCGCAACCACTATGAGTACGAAGTCGGCCACTTCGAAAACGCCATCGAGGTGCCGTCGGATACCTTCCGCGATCAGCTGCCGATGGCGGTGGAGATGCTGCAGGACAGTAAAGACAAGAATATCGTCATGTACTGCACCGGCGGCATTCGCTGTGAAAAAGCCAGCGCCTATATGCTGCACAACGGTTTTAAAAACATCTACCACGTGGAAGGCGGGATCATCGAGTACACCCGCAAAGCGAAAGAACAGGGGTTGCCGCTGAAGTTTATCGGCAAAAACTTCGTGTTCGATGAGCGCATGGGCGAGCGCATATCCGACGATGTGATCGCCAACTGCCACCAGTGCGGCGCGCCGTGCGACACTCATACCAACTGCAAGAACGACGGCTGCCATCTGTTGTTCATTCAGTGCCCGAGCTGCGCCGCCAAGTTTGAAGGATGCTGCAGCGAGATTTGCCGCGAAGAGCTGAAGCTGCCGCGCGAAGAGCAGCGCGCGCGCCGTGCCGGCCGTGAAAATGGCGTCAAGATCTTCAATAAGTCGAAAGGCTTGCTGCAGACCACGATGCACATTCCGGCACCGGAAGAAGAAGGCCCAGCCCGCTGAGCCTGAGGAAATGAGAAGCCCGGCCGCCAAGCCGGGCTTTTTTTTATTTCTCGCGCACGCCTTCTACGGAGATGATCAGCTCAACGTCTTGCGACGCCGGGCCCAGATCGGTGGTGATGCCGAAATCTTTCAGCTTGATCTTGCCGTTGGCTTCAAAGCCGGCGCGGTAGCCGCCCCACGGATCGTTGCCCTGGCCAATCAGTTTGGCATCGAGCGTAACCGGTTTGGTGACGCCGTTCAGCGTCAGGTTGCCGACCACCGCATAACCGTCGCCGTTTTTCTTCACTTCGGTGGATTCAAATTTGGCCTGCTTGTTCTTCTCCACGTTGAGGAATTCGGCGCTGCGCAGGTGCTTGTCGCGCTCGGCATGGTTGGTGTCGACGCTGGCGGTATTGATGGTCACGTTGACCTTGTCCTTCGAAGGATCTTTTTCGTCGAAGGTGAAGCCGCCGTCGAAGTCTTTAAAGCTGCCGTACAGCCAGCTGTAGCCCAGATGCTGGATACGGAACTCGATAAAGGCGTGCTGGCCCTGTTTGTCGATCTTGTAGTCCGCCGCCAGTGCGGAACCGGCGCTCAGCAGCAGGGCGCCTGCGGTCAGGCCCAATACGGTCTTTTTCAACATAGCAATCTCCATAAATCCAAAGGTTAATCGGCGCTGCTACCCAGCATCCGTTTCAAAGTGACATCACGATCGATAAAGTGATGTTTAAGCGCGGCCAGCCCGTGCAGTACCGAGAGCACTACCACGGCCCAGGCCAGGTAAAGGTGTATGGCGCCGGCGGTATCGGCCTGTTCCGCCATGCCGGTCACGGTGGCGGGCACGTCGAACCAGCCGAAGACGCTGATCGGTTGACCGTCGGCGGTCGAGATCAGATAGCCGCTGATCAGAATGCCGAACAGCACGGCGTACAGCGCCAGATGCGCGAGGATGGCGCTGACGCGAGTGAGGCGGCCATAGCTGGCCAGAGGTTTGGGCGGCGGTGAGACAAAGCGCCAGATCACGCGGATCACCATCACGATGAACAGCAGCGTGCCGATGCTTTTGTGGATCTCCGGCGCCTGGTGGTACCAGACGTCGTAATAGCCCAGCGTGACCATCCACAGGCCGAGCGCGAACATGCCGTACACCGTCAACGCCACCAGCCAGTGGATCAACACTGACACATGGCCGAAACGATCGGCGGTATTTTTCCAGAGCATCCTGTTTCCTTCGATTACCGATTGGCTGGCTGCAATAATTAAACTTTAGGAAACATAAAATCAATAATAAATTTAACTATGTTACTTCTTAGAAATATTAGTCAGTGAATTTGTTTGAGATGTTCGGGAACCTTCAGATAAATCGTTGAAGATGATATTGTTTCTCTCGCCCGGTGATTGTGCTAGTTGTTGAAAATTAGGCTTATTATCTATTAATGTCAGCTTTTGTCATTTTACGTAAACCTCGCGTGAGTTGCCCAGTGAGATTATTTGTTGGCAAAGGTTATGCCTATTTTTTGCGGCGTAGAGCAGGGCGGAAAGATTAACGTTGTCGAACGGTTTCGCTAAATCCCCTGCGGTGCAGCGGCGGATTTTGCTACCATTAGCGCCAAGAGACGGCCCCATGAGGCCGGTTAACCCAGTGAAATAACAAGGAAACGTCATGGGCCGAACCCGCGTGACCGACAGCAGCCTGCGTCTGGCCGTCCTGCTGGCGATGTTGGTGATCATTCTGGCCGGGGTGAAAGCCGCCGCCGACATCGTGGTGCCGTTTTTGCTGGCGGTATTTCTCGCTATGGTGTTGAACCCGCTGGTGGCGATGCTGGAACGCAAGCGGGTGCCGCGTATCGTCGGGGTGACGCTGCTGCTGACGGCGGTGATCGTGGTCGTGATGCTGTTTATCGGCATGTTGGGCGCTTCGCTGAACGAATTCGCCCGCTCGCTGCCGCAGTACCGCGGCATGATGATCGAGAAGCTGCGCGAGCTGCAGCATTACGCCGATCGCTTCAATATCAGCCTCTCCAGCGAAGCGATGCTGCAGTATGTCGATCCCAGCGCGGCGATGAATCTGGTCACCCGCATGCTGGGGCACCTGTCTGGCGCCATGACCAACGTCTTCCTGCTGCTGATGACCGTGGTGTTTATGCTGTTCGAAGTGCAGCTGCTGCCTTACAAGCTGCAGCAGGCGCTGGATAAGCCGAACGAGGGGCTCGCCGCGATGCGGCGGGCGCTGGACGGCGTGACGCGCTATCTGGTGATTAAAACCATCATCAGCCTGGCCACCGGGGTGATCGTCTGGATCTTCCTGGCGGCGGTCGGCGTGCGTTTTGCCTTTATCTGGGGGCTGCTGGCGTTTCTGCTCAACTATATTCCCAATATCGGCTCGGTGTTGGCCGCCATTCCGCCGCTGATTCAGGCGCTGCTGTTCAACGGATTGGGGGATGCGCTGGTGGTGGCGGGCGGCTTTATCGCTGTCAACATGGTGATCGGCAATATCCTCGAGCCGCGCGTGATGGGGCGCGGGCTGGGGCTGTCGACGCTGGTGGTGTTCCTGTCGCTGATCTTCTGGGGCTGGCTGCTCGGCCCGGTGGGCATGTTGCTGTCGGTGCCGCTGACGATCGTGGCGCGCATCGCGCTGGAGACCACCGAGGGCGGCTATCGTCTGGCGGTTATTCTGGGGGACGGTCGCCCGCCGCGCCAGCCTCCGGCGGCGCCGGAGTGAGGAAGATTTTGCCGCTCACGCCGGGTTGTGCGGCATGCTGCAGCGCCGCTGCGTACTGATGCAAAGGATAAATCGCGGCGGGTGGGCGCAGCGCCAACTGGCCGCGCCGCAGCAGCTGGAACAACTGATAAAACGCCATCTGCCATTGCGCCGGCGCCGACTGTGCGTTCCATTTGCGCAGGTGGAACAGCGAAGCGCGCAGCTTTAACTCGTCCACCACGCGCCGCCAGTCTACCTGGCGGCCGCTCAGCAGGCCCAGCGCCACAAAATCGCCGCCGGAGCGCACCGCCCGCGCCAATTGCAATCCGTCTTCTCCACCGATGCAGTCGATGGCCGCACGGGCGCCAAAATTCGTCATTTCCACCAGCTGCGGCGCTTCGATAACGCGCCAGGCGCCGGCGGCCAGTAAAGCCTGGCGATGAGCGGCGTTGCGCACCACGACCGCCAGACGAATGCCGCGCAGCGCCGTCAGCTGCGCCAGCAGCAGGCTGACAGCGGAGCCGCCGCCGTTGAGCAGCAGTACGTCGCCGGCGTTGAGCGGCAGCCATTGCGTCAACAGCACCCAGCAGGTGAGCGGGTTGATATAGATTTGCGCTGCGCCAGCGTCGTCAATGTCGTCCGGCACCCAGATCACCCGATCCTCAGGCAGCGTGACGAAGGTTTGCCAACTGCCGTTACCCGCTACCGCCAGCGCGCGTCGGCCCGTTGAATGCCCATTCTGCGGATTGACGATGATGCCTACGCCTTCATATCCCGGCACCTGCGGCAGGGCGATGCGGTGCGCGTATTGGCCGTGGATCGGGATCAGATCGGAAGGGTTGATCGGGGCATAGCGCATCTGCAATAACCGCTGCCCGGGGCGCAGCAGCGGTCTGCTCATCTGCTGCAATTCCAGCACCTGGGTGGGATCGCCGAAGCGGCTGAAGCTCAATCGGGGAAATAACGGCGGCATGGCTTACATGACGAAGAAGAAATAGACATCCAACGCCAGCAGCACCAGCCACAGACAAAGGTACAGCACCAGATGCTCACGCACATTGTTGACGATAGCCGCCAGTATTCGGTTTAACATTTCAGCCGCCTGAAGAGAAGGACCCTTGATTATAGTCCTTTTCTCGGCGTCTTTTACAGCGCGCCGCGCGTGAGCGCTGGAAGAGCGGCGATAAAAAAGCCTGCGTTATCGCAGGCTTGATGTTATACCGCCAGCAGCGCCAGCGGCGTCGAATTGGTTGGCGTGCTCGGTGGGTAGAAATAGCGCAGCACGTTATACAGCGAGTAGAACTCCAGCCGGTTGCGCGCGTTGATCTTCTCCGTGATGTGACGCTTGTGCACGTACACCGTATGCGAGCTGATCTGCAGCTTTTTCGCGATGCGGTAGTTCGGCATCTCCGCCATCCAATATTTCATTACCGTCAGTTCTTGCGGGCTGAACAGGGAACGCTCTTCGCCGTCATCGGCCAGCGCCAGCGGATTTTCGCGCAGCGTGCGTAAGGTGAGCGGCAGAATGCTTTTATTGAACAGAAAGGCATTATCGGCAATGCGCATTGGCGCTTCGCTGTAAGGGTAAGGTGTATCGAGATAGATAAACAGCAAGGCGGACTGGCTGGCTTCCATAAATGCCTGCAGCTGTGCGTCCGCTTCGTTATAGCGGCATTGGTTGCTGAGGTTCACCAGAATGTGGCTCGGCTGAAAGCTGGCCAACAGCGATGTAGCGTATTCAATGCTGTGGCAGCACTTGATCGTCGTGATCCCACTATCAGCAAAGTAGCTGGCTATACCGACCCGGGTGAAGCAGCATTCGTCCACGACAAGTAGTTTCATGGTGACGTCCTTGTTGAAAGCCGATGGAGCATATCTTCTGTAAAATAGGACTTACACTGCAAGTGTTCAATTCGGAAATTCAAATGCTGAATGCAAGAAATTTCCGTCATCAGAGTTTTTACTTGGTATTTAAAAGAGTTAGCAGGTTAATAAATTGTAACCGGCAGATTTCGCTGTCCAGGGCGCGACGGGAACGTGGACAGCGAAATCCTTCGCTTAGCTGAATCGCTTCAGACCAAAGCTGGAGAGGTCAACCGGCGGCGCTTTGTCCTGCGCGAACAGCGCGGCGATCTCGCCCAGTGCGCTGGCGAACTTGAAGCCGTGGCCGCTCAATCCGCTGATGACCATCAGGCGATCGCAATCCGGCAGGGTATCGATAATAAAATCTTCGTCGGGGCTCATATCATAACTGCAGGCTTCGCCGTGTAAACATACGCCTACACCCGGCAAAAATTGCCGCAGGAAGGAGAAAACTTCCGTGCCGTCGCTGGCGTAGCTGCCGAAGGGTTTGCGCTGTTCGGGGGCATCCATCGGCTGGCCGCCGTCGTGTTTGCCCACTTTCAGGCCATCGTTATCCGCCGGGAAGCCGTAATAGTGCGTGCCGTCCTGCGCTTCGACGGTAAAGGCCGGGAAACGATTGTTCACGCTGTAGCGGCCGTCCGCCTGATGCCAGGAGAATACCTTGCGCAATGGCGCGATAGGCAGCTGCGGCAACAGCGCTTTAACCCAGGTGCCTGCGGTGACCACCGCTTTTTGCGCCGTGAAACGCCCTTCGCCGGTGACGATCTCAACGCCGCCATCAATGGGGTTCACCGCGCTGACCGGGCAGTTGAACAGCTGGCTGCAGCCGGCCTCTTTCGCCAGTTTGATCAGGCTGGCAACCGCCAGTTCGGAGCGCAGGAAGCCGGCGTCTGGCTCGAAGACGCCGACGTAACCTTCCGGCGCGCGGAATTCCGGCCAGCGTTGAGCGATCTGTTCGGCGCTGAGGGTTTGCGCGTTCAGGCGAAACTTTTGCGCGCTCTGCTGAGCATTGCGAATGAATTCGGAGTGCTGCGGCCCCAGGTTGAGTACGCCGCACGACTGGAACAGTTCTTCACCGGATTGCTGAATCAGCGCATTCCACAGCGCCTGTGCGCGCAGCACCAGCGGCACGTACTTTTCACCTTCGCCGTAAGCGTGACGAATGATGCGGGTATCGCCGTGATGGCTGCCGTTGCGATGTGGAGGAATGGCGCTGTCGATCATCAGCGCTTTCAAGCCGGCCCGGGTAGCGTAATACCCTGCCGCCGCGCCGACTGAACCGCTGCCCACCACGATCAAATCATATTCCACGTGCCCACCCTCTCTGATAGCAATTGCTTATCGCCCCATGATAAAAGGTTGGCGAGCGCAATGCACTGATTGAACGGTGAAAGGCAAAGAAAAAGGCGCCGGGAACGGTCACGGCGCCTTAGGGTTAGGGGACGATGAATCAATGTTTTCTGCGATCAAGATCCTGGTAATCCGTAGCTTCAATCTTGGCGATGCCGGCCTCTAAAATATTGATTAATTGACGGGCGACATCTGTAGTCAGCCAAAGCGTTCGGTCTACTTGGGCTTCTTCGGGCGTTTGGTCTAGTGAAGACAGGTAATGAAGGCGTATCATCATGGCGTCGTAAACGTCGACAGTACTGATATCCCAACCGACAAGCGGGTGCGTCTGAATTACTTCATCATTTCTGTCCATAAAGACCCCTTATTGAGTAGTAACTACCGTGAGTGACTAACGAGGATCAATGCGGCTCATCATCATGAGAGCAATTACAGTATACGCATCCGCTTTCATCGGTGGAGAGGGTTGTCACCGAAATTTGCAAAATAAATATTTATTTGAACAATTATTCTACAAATTTGTATGTGCAGCAGTGGATGAGCAGAGCGCAGGGCGTTATTCCGCGTCGGCAGGCGGCGATGCGCCATGCAGACATTTTTCCAGCTCTTCGGCCAAATGGGCGAAATGCTTTTGCGTTTCGGCATCGCGATTCTGGCTGTGCGATTCCAGCTTCAGGCTGTGGATCAGCCGTTGGTTGGCTTTGTCATCCAGGCTGAAGGCCAGATAAGAAAAAGCCACTTCCAGTACGTTCAAGCGCCTTTTCTGATCGGCTATCAGCGCCAGCAGTTCGCCAAACGTCATTGCGTCTTCGGATTTCACCTTGTCCGGGGCCATGCTAACTCCTTTGCGTTAAATACAGCGCTGAGGCGGATTTTGTTCCAGAGTAAGGGTAAGCGATGAATGGGCAGGGCGCCAGAAACAAAAAAGCCGGAGAGCGACCCCCGGCAAAAACAGCATTGCAGTGTTATTCTGCGCTAAACCATTCGTCTGCGCTTTCCCAGGTTTCCTGAAGGATTTCCTCGATCAGATCCCGGTCGGTTTTGGCGCCCCCCAGCACGGAGAGCCCGTTGGCGCCGGCATAACGTACGTGCACGACGGCGTCTGGAAACTGGCGGTTGACCCGCTTGCCCAGTTCACCGGTCAGCGCCTCAATGGCGCCCGCCGGCAGCGGCCGGGTTTTATCTATAGTGACTTCAACACGCATAATTGCCCCCGAAGCGATTTACTGTTTATTTATACAGTTAACCGAGTACGGGGGCAAGAGGGCGAAGCAAAAATATCAGTCTTTCAGCGACCAGTTCAGGGTTTCACCCGCCAGGAAGGGGATCACGGATTCATTGCCGAGGGCGATCTCTTCCGGCTGGGTGGTTGGCACGCGCTGCAGTTCGATGAAGTCTTCGTTGAGCGGCAGGCCATAGAAGCGCGGGCCGTTGAGCGAACAGAAGGCTTCAAAGTGTTCCAACGCGCCGAGTTGTTCGAACACGGCGGCGTAAGCCGGGATGGCATTCGGCGCGTTGAAGCAACCGGCGCAGCCACAGCTGGACTCTTTACGGTGCTTGAGGTGCGGCGCGGAGTCGGTGCCAAGGAAGAAGCGGTCCGAGCCGCTGGCCACCGCCTGACGCAGCGCCTCCTGGTGGACATTGCGCTTGAGGATCGGCAAGCAGAACAGGTGAGGGCGAATGCCACCGACCAGCATGTGGTTGCGATTGAACATCAGGTGCTGCGGCGTGATGGTGGCGCCGAGGAAACGATTGCCTGCCTGCACATATTGCGCCGCTTCCTTGGTGGTGATGTGCTCGAAGACGATCTTCAGCTCAGGGAAATGCTGGCGAATCGGTTCCATCACCTGTTCGATAAAGCGCGCCTCGCGGTCGAAGATATCGACGGCGGGATCGGTCACTTCGCCGTGGATCAGCAAAGGCATGCCGATTTTTTGCATCTGTTCGAACAGCGGGTAAATACCGGTCACGTCGCTGACGCCGTGGCTGGAGTTGGTGGTGGCGTTGGCCGGATACAGCTTGGCGGCAGTAAACACCCCTTGCTCGAAGCCGTTGACCAGTTCACTGGCCGCCAGGGAGTTGGTCAGGTAGCAGGTCATCAGCGGAGTGAAGTTGTGCCCCTGCGGGACCGCCGCCAGAATGCGATCGCGGTAGGCGCGCGCGGCGGCCACGGTCGTTACGGGCGGAACCAGGTTCGGCATCACGATCGCCCGGCCAAATACCTGACTGGTATAGGGCACCACCGTTTTCAGCATTTCATCGTCACGCAGGTGGATATGCCAGTCGTCTGGGCGGCGGATTTTCAGAACTTGAGGTTGTGCGGTCATCTAGCTAGGCTCCGGCGGTCAAATACGTCTAATGAAAAGCGAATAATGGGTTTATTCACGCCGGGGTGTAAGGATAAGCGGAAAGTGCCGCAGATGCATCTGTTTGTTGGCGACAAGTTGAAATCAATAGCGCGGCGGGCGCATAGTAACCGGGATTTCAACGATGCCGACGCCAATACCGTCGACCTTCATCAAGTGGAAAGGGAGAAAGCAATGGAAGTACGCGTTATCGCCACCCTGCAAGCGAAAGCGGGATTTGAAACCGCCGTCAGCGAAGCGGTGCACGACATTATCGAGCCGAGCCGCCAGGAGTTGGGCAACCTGCAATATGACTTGCATCGCGATCTGGAAAAGCCGGGTGTTTTCGTGTTCTTTGAGCGTTGGGCCAGCAGCGAAGCGCTGGATAAGCATAATGAGACGGCGCATTTTCAGCAGTTCGTCAGCCGGCTTGACGGCAAGTTGGATGTTCTGGACATCAAAAAACTGAAGAAGATCGCCTGAGTATTTTACAGGCAAGAAAAAACCCGCCGGTGGCGGGTTTTTTTAGGGTTGCAGATTAACTTATTCGTTAACCGGCTGCGGTTTGGTGGCCGGCGCGGTCGCCTGGCTCACCGCCGAATGGCCGCCTGCGGAGCCTTTGCCTTCAAAGTTGAAGGAAGGGCGCTGCCAGTCGCTGTGCTTGCGTTCTTCCGGCACATAGGCTGGTGCCGGCGCTTTGGTCATCGGCGCAGTGGCGATGTGTTTGTACAGCACGTTCTGCACGGCTTTCACCGGCGCCGGCTGCTGAGCAACCACTGGCGCAGGGGCTGTTTCCACCGGAGCGGCTTCCACGGCTGCCGCCGCAGGTGCAGCTTCTACCACTGGCGTTTCTTCCTCTGGCGTGGCTTCTACCGGCGCAGTTTCGACCACAGGCTCGTCCTCCACCGATTTAGCTTCAACCACAGGCTCTGCAGCAACGGTTTCAACTACCGGCTCGGCTTCCACTGCCGGGGCAGTCTCTTCCACTTTCGGCTCTTCAACCGCGGCTTCCGCCGGCGCCGGGGTTTCCTCGGCCGGGATAGCAACGACAGGCGCTACGGCTGCAGCTTCTTCCGTGACGGTGACGGCGGCAGTTTCAACGGCGGCTTCTGGTGCCGGTTCGTTGACGCTGGCCGCGGCCTGGGTTTCTTCCACGGCAACGTTGTGTTGTTCAACCGCTGCGGCGACAACCGGTGCCTGCTCTACGGCTTCGGTCTGCACTTCGGCTTCTTCAACCTGAGCGACCGGGTAGCTTACCCAGACTTTGCCCGATGCCATTTCCGGCGAAGCGAAGGCACCCGCCAGCGGCATTGGAGATTGCAGCGGGTAACGCTCATCGCGGTAACGACGGCGGCGCTGGCCGCTGACGCGCAGGTGACGCGGTGAACGACGGGAACGGCGCGGCATGCCTTCGCCGTTGCCGCGGTTTTCACCCTGGGCATCGTCTTCCGGCTGTGCGGCAACGGTTTCCGGCAGCAGCTTGACGCTGTCGTCGGCGGTCGGCTGCACGTCTTCGGCTTTCGCTACCGGCGCTTTCGGCGCCAACAGCTCTTCCGCTGCACGCTGCAGCTCTTCTTCGGCAGACAGGATACGCACTTTCTGCGTCAGCGTGCGGCGCTGACGGCGCTGCATGTTCTGCTGCTGACGTTCTTCCTGCTCTTCGTCGGTGCTCTCGACCGCTTCAACGCTTTCCAGCGCTTTCACTTCCTGCTGAGCCTGACGTTTCTCTTCCTGACGGCGACGCTGGCGTTCAGCGCGCTGCTCACGGCGTTGCTGCTGATCTTCGCGCGGCGCTTTAGCGCTTTCTTCCGTTGCGGTTTCCTCCGCTACCGGCGCGTTCTGCTGCTGGTTGCGGCGGTTACGGCGCTGCTCATCGCGGGATTCACGCGATTCACGGCCTTCACGGTTTTCACGCGGTTCACGGTTGTCGCGCTCGCGATTGTCACGGCCTTCACCGCGCTCTTTACGCTCGCCGCGTTCCGGACGATCGCCACGCTCACCGCGCTCTTTACGGCCGGTGCCTTGGCGGCGCTGACCGCGACGATCCTGACGACGGTTTTCACCGTTGCCTTCCGCTTTCGGCGTTTCGGCCGGTTTGGCTTCTTCGACGGCAGGTTGTTCTTCACCGGCGAACAGGCTCTTCAGACCACCGAACAGGCGGCCCAGGAAGCCCGGCTTGGCGGCGACCGGCGCTGCGGCTTTCGCCTTGGCGGCTGCTGCGACAGGTTTGGCCACGGCGACAGGCTCTTCAGCCGGCGGCGGCGCATCGGCGGACAGCGAGAAGGAGGCCAGGGCCGGTTGCTCCGGACGCTTGCGTTCCATCGGCGCATCTTCCAGCGGGCGCTCCATGTCTTCTTCGTGCAGCTTCGGCAGCAGGTAGCTGAGGGTGGAAGTCTCTTCGCCCTTGCGCACGCGCAGCACAGAGTAGTGTGGAGTTTGCATCTGATCGTTCGGCACGATGACGGCTTTCACGCCGCCCTGGCGTTTTTCGATCGCGCTGACGGATTCGCGCTTTTCGTTCAGCAGGTACGAAGCGACCTGAACCGGCACGATAGCGTGAACTTCTTTGGTGTTTTCCTTCAGCGCTTCTTCTTCGATCAGGCGCAGAATGGACAGCGCCAGCGATTCGTTGTCGCGAATGGTGCCGGTGCCGTTACAGCGTGGGCACACGTGGTGGCTGGACTCGCCCAGCGACGGGCTGAGGCGCTGACGCGACATTTCCAGCAGGCCGAAGCGGGAGATGCGGCCGATTTGGATGCGCGCGCGGTCTTGGCGCACGGCGTCACGCAGGCGGTTTTCCACTTCGCGCTGGTGGCGTACCGGCGTCATGTCGATGAAGTCGATGACGATCAGGCCGCCGAGGTCGCGCAGGCGCAGCTGGCGAGCGATCTCGTCCGCCGCTTCCAGGTTGGTGTTGAACGCCGTTTCTTCGATGTCGCCGCCGCGGGTTGCGCGCGCGGAGTTGATGTCGATGGCGGTCAGCGCTTCGGTGCTGTCGATGACGATCGAGCCGCCGGACGGCAGGCGCACTTCGCGCTGGAAGGCGGATTCGATCTGCGATTCGATCTGGTAGTGGCTGAACAGGGGAATTTCACCGCTGTACAGTTTGATTTTGCTGCTGAAATCCGGGCGACCCAGCGCAGCGATGTGCTCTTTGGCCAGATCGAGAATTTTCGGGTTGTCGATCAGGATTTCGCCGATGTCCGGGCGCAGGTAGTCGCGGAAGGCGCGCACGATAACGTTGCTTTCCTGGTGGATCAGGAACGGCGCAGGGCGGCCTTCGGCGGCTTTTTTAATCGCTTCCCAGTGCTTCAGACGGAAGGACAGATCCCACTGCAGCGCGTCGGCAGATTTGCCTACGCCCGCGGTGCGAACGATCAGACCCATGCCGTCCGGCAGCTGCAGCGAAGAGAGCGCTTCTTTCAGCTCGGTGCGATCGTCACCCTCAATGCGGCGAGAAATACCGCCGGCGCGCGGGTTGTTCGGCATCAACACCAGATAGCTGCCCGCCAGGCTGATGAAGGTGGTCAAGGCGGCGCCTTTGTTGCCACGTTCTTCTTTGTCTACCTGAACAATGACTTCCTGGCCTTCGCGCAGCACATCTTTGATGTTCGGGCGACCATGGGAAGAGTAATTGCTAGGGAAGTATTCGCGGGCGATTTCTTTAAGGGGGAGGAAACCATGTCGTTCTGCGCCGTAATCCACGAACGCTGCTTCAAGACTTGGTTCAATGCGGGTGATTTTGCCTTTGTAAATATTCGCTTTTTTCTGCTCATGACCCGGACTTTCGATATCCAAATCATACAGCCGCTGTCCATCTACGAGGGCAACACGCAACTCTTCCTGCTGAGTTGCGTTAATCAACATTCTTTTCATCTTAACTTACTCGTTATTTTTACATTATCGACAAAGCTGCGGGCAAAATAACCTCATGGCCGGAGTTAAACCGAAAGCCCCGTGTCTTCTCGCAAAGTCGTCAACCTCACGGTTGTCGCCTGCATAGGGGCGCATTATCTCGGTAAGCCTGCTTTTCTTTGTGAAAGACAGCACTTTTACTAGGGGAATAGCCTCTGATTTACGTCGACAGATCTGATTCCATTTGCCGGCCAAGCTGCAACCCGCAGCCCGCTAATTGTTTGATTTCGCATTACGTCTTACGCCATTGCTGCGTTTTTGCGCGATCAGACAAATTTTATAATTCCACCGTTTTCCCTGTTTAACGAGAATCAACGCGGAAAGTGACTGCATTATTCCACTGCTGATGCCGTTATAGCAAGGTGACTTTTCCTTAACTGCGGAAGAAATCGCAAACGTTCAAATCGGCTTGCTGCCTTATTGTCCGCTGGGGTTTCGCCCGCCGTCAGAGAGACAGTTAAGCACAGAAAAAGATGTGGCGCTATTCACGCGCTCTATTTAGAATCCCGCACCATGAAAACGAACAATCCAGCAGTACAATTCATCACGATTTCCGACGACGAAGCCGGTCAGAGAATCGACAACTTTCTGCTCGCTCGCCTGAAAGGCGTGCCGAAGAGCATGATTTATCGCATCGTGCGCAAAGGTGAGGTGCGGGTTAATAAAGGGCGCATCAAGGTCGAATACAAATTGGCGGCCGGCGACGTGGTGCGCGTGCCGCCGGTGCGCGTGGCCGAGCGCGAAGAGGCGCCGGTGTCGGCCAAGCTGGATAAGGTGGCGGCGCTGGCCGACTGCATTCTGTATGAAGATGACCACCTGCTGATCCTCAACAAGCCTTCCGGCACCGCGGTGCACGGCGGCAGCGGCCTGAGCTTCGGCGTGATTGAAGGGCTGCGGGCGCTGCGCCCGGAAGCCCGCTTCCTCGAGCTGGTGCACCGTTTGGATCGCGATACCTCCGGCGTGCTGTTGGTGGCCAAGAAGCGTTCCGCGCTGCGTTCGCTGCATGAGCAACTGCGGCTGAAGGGCATGCAGAAGGATTATCTGGCGCTGGTGCGCGGCCAGTGGCAATCGCACTGCAAGGCCGTACAGGCGCCGCTGCTGAAAAATATTCTGCAAAGCGGCGAACGTATCGTGCGCGTCAACAGCGAAGGCAAGCCTTCGGAAACCCGCTTCAAGGTAGAAGAGCGTTACGAATTCGCCACCCTGGTGAAGGCCAGCCCGATCACCGGGCGTACTCACCAGATCCGCGTGCACACTCTGCATGCCGGGCACCCGATCGCCTTTGACGATCGTTATGGCGACCGCGAGTTCGATCGTCAACTGGCGGGCACCGGCCTGAAGCGGCTGTTCCTGCACGCTGCGGCGCTGCGCTTTGAGCATCCGGCCACCGGTGAAACGATGCGCATCGAAGCGCCGATGGACGAAGAACTGCGTCACTGCCTGCAGGTGCTGCGCCGGCAGGCGGCCAAGTAATCTGCGTCACACCAGCGGGTTGATGCCTTCAGCCCGCAACATGTCCAACAGCGCGATCAACGGCAGGCCGATCAGGGCGTTCGGATCCCGGCCTTCCAGCCTGTCGAACAGCGCGATCCCCAATCCCTCGCTCTTGAAACTGCCTGCGCAGTTCAGCGGTTGCTCCAGACGCACATAGGCGGCTATCTCCGCTTCGCTTAGCGCGCGAAAATGCACGTGAAACGGCTCGCACAAGGCTTGCAGCTGCTTGCTGCGGCCGTTGTACAGCGCCAGGCCGGTATAGAAAGTCACGGCCTGGCCGCTGGCCTGCCGCAGCTGCGCGCGGGCGTTTTCCTCGGTATGGGGCTTGCCGGTGATGTTGCCATCGATCACGCAGACCTGATCGGAGCCGATGATCAGATGCTCGGGATAGGCGAGGGCCAACGCCTGAGCCTTCGCCGCCGCCAGGCGCAGCACCAGCGCTTCGGCGCTTTCGCCGGGCAAGGGGGTTTCATCCACCTCCGGCGCGGCGCAGTCGAACGGCAGCTGCAGCTTCTCCAGCAGCATTTTTCGATAGGGGGAGGTGGAGGCTAAAAGCAATCTCTGCATAATTTTTTTCGCAAACCGTAGCGTAAATGGGTACGGCATTTTAAACTGTCGGCCGCTGTGGAAGCGAATATTGGTGAAAGGAGCCGTTTTACGGCCTTTTTCTTTGACTCTATGTCGTTACAAAGTTAATATGCGCGCCCTATGCAAAAGGTAAAATTACCCTTGACCATTGATGCGGTACGTACCGCTCAGAAACGCCTGGACTATGCTGGTGTCTATGCGCCTGAGCAGGTTACTCGTGTTGCCGACTCCGTGGTCAGTGTGGACAGTGATGTCGAAGTGTCGTTGTCGTTCAATATCGACAATCAACGCCTCGCGGTGATAACAGGGCATGCGGACGTCACGGTAACGTTGATGTGCCAACGCTGTGGAGTCCCGTTCGAACATCAGGTTCACACAACATATTGTTTTAGCCCGGTCGTCAATGATGAGCAGGCTGAGGCATTACCGGAAGCGTACGAACCGATCGAAGTTGACGAGTTTGGCGAAGTCGATCTGTTGGCAATGATTGAAGACGAAATTATTCTTTCACTGCCTGTCGTTCCGGTACATGAATCTGAACACTGTGAAGTGTCCGAAGCGGACATGGTATTTGGCCAACTGCCTCCTGAGGCGGAGAAACCGAATCCGTTTGCCGTATTAGCCAGTTTAAAGCGTAAGTAATTGAGGAGTAAGGTCCATGGCCGTACAACAGAATAAACCAACCCGTTCCAAGCGTGGCATGCGTCGTTCTCACGATGCTCTGACCACGACTACTCTGTCTGTAGACAAAGTATCCGGTGAAACTCACCGTCGTCACCACATCACTGCCGACGGTTTCTACCGCGGTCGCAAGGTTATCGGCTAAGTAGCGATACCTTGACTCGTCTAACCCTGGCGTTAGATGCAATGGGCGGGGACTTCGGTCCCTGCGTCACAGTGCCTGCTTCGTTGCAGGCACTGGCCTCTAATTTACAGCTTCATCTCCTGCTGGTCGGCAATCCCGACGTCATCTCTCCCTTGCTTGCCCACGCCGATCCGGTTCTTCTGGAGCGTCTGCAAGTCGTGCCCGCCGAGTCCGTGATCGCCGGCGACGCCAAACCTTCACAAGCGATACGCGCCAGCCGCGGTACGTCGATGCGCATTGCGCTCGAACAGCTCAGCAGCGGCAACGCGCAGGGGTGCGTCAGCGCCGGCAATACCGGTGCGCTGATGGGATTGGCGAAGCTGTTGGTCAAGCCGCTGGAAGGCATCGAGCGCCCGGCGCTGATGACGGCGATCCCGAACCAGCAACGCAGCAAAACCGTGGTGCTGGATCTGGGCGCCAACGTTGAGTGCGACAGCACCATGCTGGTGCAGTTTGCCGTGATGGGCGCGGTGATGGCGGAAGAGGTGATCGGCATTGCGCAACCGCGGGTGGCGCTGCTGAATATTGGCGAAGAAGAGACCAAAGGCCTGGATAATATCCGCGAAGCGGCCGCTGTGCTAAAAAATACTCCGGCAATCAACTATATTGGTTACCTGGAAGGAAACGAACTGCTCACCGGCAAGACCGACGTGTTGGTTTGTGATGGCTTCGTGGGCAACGTCACCCTGAAAACCATGGAAGGGGTGGTCAGGGTGTTCTTATCGCTGCTGAAATCGTCCGGCGACGGAAACAAGCGAGCGTGGTGGCTGAAATTGTTGGGCCGTTGGTTGCAAAAACGGGTGGTTAAGCGGTTCGGCCACCTGAACCCCGACCAGTATAATGGCGCATGTCTGTTAGGATTGCGCAGCACCGTAGTCAAGAGCCACGGCGCTGCGAACCCTCACGCGTTTGCAGTCGCAATCGAACAGGCTGTGCAGGCGGTGCAGCGGCAAGTCCCGGAAAGGATTGCTGCGCGCCTTGAGGCTGTATTACCTAAGAGTGACTGATCGTACATGTATACAAAGATTCTCGGTACGGGGAGTTATTTGCCCGTACAAGTGCGCACCAATGCTGATTTGGAAAAAATGGTGGATACCTCTGACGAGTGGATCGTCACGCGTACCGGTATCCGCGAACGTCGCATCGCCGCCGCGGATGAAACCGTTGCGACGATGAGCTTCCAGGCCGCTGAAAAAGCGCTGGAAATGGCAGGTGTGGCTAAAGAAGACATCGGGCTGATCGTGGTGGCGACCACCACGAATACGCACGCGTTCCCGAGCGCGGCGTGCCTGGTGCAAGACATGCTGGGTATCAAAGACTGCGCGGCGTTCGATCTGGCTGCGGCCTGCGCCGGCTTTACTTACGCGCTCAGCGTGGCCGATCAGTACGTGAAAAACGGCGCGGTCAAACATGCGTTGGTGATCGGCGCAGATCTGTTGTCACGCACGCTGGATCCTGAAGATCGCGGCACCATCATCCTGTTTGGTGATGGCGCAGGGGCGGTGGTGCTGGGGGCTTCTGAAGAGCCGGGCATTCTGTCTACCCATCTGCATGCCGACGGCAGCTACGGCAACCTGCTGACGCTGCCATATAAGGATCGCCAGAATCAAGACAAGCCGGCCTATGTCACCATGGCGGGCAACGAAGTCTTCAAGGTTGCGGTCACCGAGCTGGCGCGCATCGTCGACGAGACGCTGCAGGCCAACAACATGGACCGCAGCGAGCTGGATTGGCTGGTGCCGCACCAGGCCAATCTGCGCATCATCAGCGCAACGGCGAAAAAACTGGGCATGGGGATGGACAAAGTGGTGGTGACGCTCGATCGTCACGGCAACACCTCTGCCGCCTCGGTGCCTTCCGCACTGGACGAAGCCGTGCGCGACGGGCGAATTCAGCGTGGTCAACTGGTGCTGTTGGAAGCCTTCGGCGGCGGCTTTACCTGGGGCTCGGCGCTGGTTCGTTTCTGATTTGGACAGGAAGAAAAAATGACGCAATTTGCTTTTGTTTTCCCGGGCCAGGGGTCGCAGACCGTTGGCATGCTGGCCGAGTTGGCCGCACAGTTCCCGATCGTCGAAGAAACCTTCGGCGAGGCCTCTTCCGCGCTGGGTTACGATCTGTGGCAGCTGGTGCAGCAAGGCCCGGCGGAAGAGCTGAATAAGACCTGGCAGACCCAACCGGCTCTGCTGGCGGCTTCCGTGGCGATTTTCCGCGTGTGGCAGCAGCAGGGCGGTAAAGCGCCTGCATTGATGGCGGGCCACAGCCTGGGCGAGTACTCGGCGCTGGTCTGCGCCGGCGTGCTGGACTTCAAGGCGGCGATCCGCCTGGTCGAGCTGCGCGGCAAGCTGATGCAGGAAGCGGTGCCGGAAGGCACCGGCGCTATGTACGCCATCATCGGCCTTGACAACGACGCGATCGCCAAGGCGTGCGAAGAGTCCGCGCAGGGACAGGTGGTTTCTCCGGTCAACTTCAACTCGCCGGGCCAGGTGGTTATCGCCGGCAATAAAGAAGCGGTTGAACGTGCAGGCGCCGCCTGTAAAGCGGCGGGCGCCAAACGTGCGCTGCCGCTGCCGGTAAGCGTGCCTTCGCACTGCGCGCTGATGAAACCGGCCGCCGACAAGCTGGCCGTGGCGCTGCAGGACATCACCTTCAACGAGCCTCAGGTGCCGGTGGTGAACAACGTCGACGTACGCACCGAAAACGATCCTGAAGCGATCCGCAGCGCGCTGGTGCGTCAGCTTTACAGCCCGGTGCGTTGGACCGAGAGCGTAGAATTTATCGCAGCACAGGGAGTGACGTCGCTGCTGGAAGTGGGGCCGGGCAAAGTGCTGACAGGTCTGACTAAACGTATTGTTGACACCCTGACGGCTGCGGCGGTGAACGACACCGCCAGCCTGTCGGCGGCGCTTGAACAATAAAGAGGAAAATGATGAGCTTCGAAGGTAAAATCGTTCTGGTCACCGGCGCGAGCCGCGGTATTGGCCGAGCCATTGCAGAAACGTTTGTAGCACGCGGCGCCAAAGTGATCGGCACCGCGACCAGCGAGAGCGGCGCTGAAGCGATCAGCGGCTACCTGGGCGCAAACGGCAAAGGGTTTATGTTGAACGTTGTTGATGCGCAATCTATCGACAGCGTGCTGGCATCGATTCGCGCTGAATTTGGCGAAATCGACATTTTAGTGAATAATGCCGGCATCACGCGTGATAACCTGCTGATGCGTATGAAGGATGATGAGTGGGAGGATATCCTCGACACCAACCTGACTTCCGTATTCCGCCTGTCAAAAGCGGTAATGCGCGCTATGATGAAAAAGCGGTTTGGCCGTATCATCACCATCGGTTCCGTTGTCGGTACCATGGGGAACGCAGGGCAGG
The DNA here is from genome assembly GCF_052166595.1 of Serratia sp. CY81684. Classification (NCBI taxonomy): domain Bacteria; kingdom Pseudomonadati; phylum Pseudomonadota; class Gammaproteobacteria; order Enterobacterales; family Yersiniaceae; genus Serratia; species Serratia sp. CY81684. The sequence goes on from NZ_JBJNOO010000001.1 coordinate 1,072,452, forward strand.
CGAACTACGCGGCGGCTAAAGCCGGTCTGATTGGTTTTAGCAAATCTTTGGCACGTGAAGTTGCTTCTCGTGGCATTACGGTCAACGTCGTGGCACCTGGCTTTATTGAGACGGACATGACACGGGCGTTGACAGATGATCAACGCGCAGGCATTTTGTCATCAGTTCCAGCCAACCGGCTGGGCGATGCTAAAGAAATCGCCAGCGCTGTTGCATTTTTGGCCTCTGATGAGGCCGGCTATATCACCGGTGAAACGTTACATGTCAATGGCGGCATGTACATGATTTAAAAAATGTGAAAACCATTTGCGTTATTTGAGGCAAAAACCGCAAAATAGCGTAAAATCGTGGTTTGACCAGCCGGGATTTAGTTGCATCTTTTTCAGCATTTTATACACTACGAAAACCATCGCGAAAGCGAGTTTTGATAGGAAATTTAAGAGTATGAGCACTATCGAAGAACGCGTTAAGAAAATCATTGTTGAGCAACTGGGTGTTAAACAGGAAGAAGTTTTGAACAACGCTTCTTTCGTTGAAGATCTGGGCGCTGATTCTCTTGACACCGTTGAGCTGGTAATGGCACTGGAAGAAGAATTCGACACCGAGATTCCAGACGAAGAAGCTGAGAAGATCACTACTGTTCAGGCAGCTATTGATTTCATCAACGCTAGCCAGCAGTAAGAGAACATATCTAGGCGGTCGTTCGACCGCCTAAGTTTTTTCTATCCCTAGTGTCATATTTTTCCCTCCCTGGAGGACAAACGTGTCTAAGCGTCGAGTAGTTGTGACCGGACTGGGCATGTTGTCTCCTGTCGGCAATACGGTAGAGTCCACGTGGAACGCTCTTCTTGCCGGTCAGAGTGGCATCAGCCTGATCGACCATTTCGATACCACTGCCTATGCGACCAAGTTTGCTGGCCTGGTAAAGAATTTTAATTCTGAGGATTTCATCTCTCGCAAAGATGCGCGCAAGATGGACGCCTTTATCCAGTACGGTATCGCTGCCGGCATGCAAGCCATGCAGGATGCAGGTCTGGACATCACCGAGGCTAACGCCACCCGCATTGGAGCCGCGATCGGTTCCGGCATCGGCGGCCTGGGTTTGATTGAAGAAAACCACAGTTCACTGGTTAACGGTGGCCCACGGAAAATCAGTCCGTTCTTCGTGCCATCCACCATCGTGAATATGATTGCAGGCCACCTGACAATCATGTACGGCATGCGTGGCCCAAGCATTTCCATCGCCACCGCCTGTACTTCAGGTGTGCACAATATCGGCCATGCGGCGCGTATCATTGCCTACAATGATGCGGACGTGATGCTGGCCGGTGGGGCAGAGAAAGCCAGCACCCCATTGGGCGTCGGCGGCTTTGGCGCAGCGCGCGCCCTGTCCACCCGTAATGACAATCCGCAGGCGGCGAGCCGTCCGTGGGATAAAGACCGCGACGGCTTCGTGCTGGGCGACGGCGCCGGCATGATGGTGCTGGAAGAGTACGAACATGCGAAAAAACGCGGCGCGAAAATCTACGCCGAAGTGGTTGGTTTTGGGATGAGCAGCGATGCTTATCACATGACGTCGCCACCGGAAAACGGCGCAGGCGCTGCGCTGGCGATGGAAAATGCCCTGCTTGACGCCGGTGTGACCCCGTCACAAATCGGTTATATCAACGCACACGGCACCTCTACGCCGGCGGGCGACCAGGCGGAAGCGCAGGCGGTGAAATCCGTGTTCGGCGCCGATGCAGAGCGCGTGCTGGTGAGCTCGACCAAATCGATGACCGGCCACCTGTTGGGCGCGGCGGGCGCGATCGAGTCCATCTTCACCGTGCTGGCGCTGCGCGATCAGGCGGTACCGCCAACCATCAACCTGGATAACCCGGATGAAGGTTGCGATCTGGACTTCGTGCCTCACGAAGCGCGCCAGGTCAGCGATATGGAGTACACCCTGTGTAACTCCTTCGGCTTCGGCGGCACCAACGGCTCGCTGATCTTCCGCCGAGTGTAACTCGCGCTGTCGAACGCTGATGAAAGCCCGGTTTTTTAACCGGGCTTTTTTACGCCTGGCGTCCGGCCGTCAGCAGGGCTGCGTATTGCCTCGCCGCCTGCTATTCTGCGAGCGTAATGAAATAACCCGGCAACAGGAGGAAGCATGTACTGGATTAACGGACAACGCCACGACGCGCTGGCGCCGAGCGATCGCGGCCTGCAGTTCGGCGATGGCTGTTTTACGACTGCCCGGGTTATCGACGGTAAAATCGAGCTTTTGCCCTGGCATCTGGAGCGGCTGCAGCAAGCGGCGCAGAGGCTGATGCTGCCCGCCACCGATTGGGCGGCTTTCGAGCGCGAGATGGCGCTGGCGGCCGAATCAATTCCGCTCGGCGTGGTCAAAGCGATACTGACGCGCGGCAGCGGTGGGCGGGGTTACAGCCCGACCGGGTGCGAGAGCCCGACGCGCATTGTTGCCCGCAGCAGCTACCCTGCGCACTATTTGCAGTGGCGCGAGCAGGGCATTACGCTTGCGCTCAGCCCGGTGGCGCTGGCGCGCAATCCGCTGCTGGCGGGGTTGAAGCATTTGAACCGCCTGGAGCAGGTGCTGATCCGCGCGCATCTTGACCAGACGGGCGCCGACGAGGCGCTGGTGCTTGACACTGCCGGTATGCTGGTGGAATGCTGTGCGGCTAATTTGTTCTGGCGTAAGGGAAAAGCGGTATTTACCCCGGATCTGAGCCAGGCAGGCGTCGCGGGCCTGATGCGGCGGCGAGTGATCGCGCTGCTGGCGGGCTCGGAATACCGTCTGCACTGCGTCAGTGAACCGCTGGAGACGCTGGCCGATGCCGACGAAGTTCTGGTGAGCAATGCACTGATGCCGTTGCTGCCGGTAAACGCTGCACAATCATGGCGTTATGCTTCGCGCCAGCTGTATGATTTTTTGCGTCCACACTGTTAACCATGGCTGATTGATGAAGAAAAGAAAGCTGAAGGTCCTGTCTGTTATTGTTGTTCTGGCATTGGCGCTGCTGTTTTGGGGCTACCAGAAGATCGAACGCTTTGCCGATACGCCGCTTGCCATCCAGCAAGAGACCATCTTCAAACTGCCTGCCGGCACCGGCCGGGTAGCGCTCGAAGGGTTGCTGGTGCGCGATAAACTGGTGCGCAACGGCCGCTGGTTCCAGTGGCTGCTGAAACTGGAGCCGGAGCTGGCGGAGTTCAAGGCCGGTACCTACCGTTTCACGCCGGGCATGACGGTGCGCCAGATGCTGAAGCTGTTGGCCAGCGGCAAAGAGGCGCAGTTCACCGCGCGCTTTATCGAAGGCTCACGCCTGCGTGACTGGCAGCAGGTGTTGCAGCAGTCCAAATACCTGAAACACACCCTGGCGGGCAAGAGCGAAGCGGAGATCGCCGCTACGCTCGGCATTCCTGCGGGAGAAACCCCGGAAGGGCATTTGTACCCGGATACCTATCAGTATACCGCCGGCATGAGCGACATCGCGTTGCTCAAACGCGCGCACGTGCGCATGAACAAAGCGCTGCAGGCCGCCTGGGCCGGCCGCGACACCAGCCTGCCGTACAAAACGCCGGAGGAGCTGCTGACCATGGCTTCGATCGTCGAGAAAGAGACCGCGGTCCCGGAAGAGCGCAGCAAGGTGGCGTCGGTGTTCGTCAACCGCTTGCGCATCGGCATGCGTCTGCAGACCGATCCGACGGTGATCTACGGCATGGGCGAAAGCTATAATGGCAACATCACGCGCAAGGATCTGGAGACGCCGACGCCTTATAACACCTATGTGATCGCCGGCCTGCCTCCAACGCCGATCGCCATGCCGGGTGAGGCCTCGCTGCAGGCGGCCGCCAATCCGGCCAAAACGCCTTATCTCTATTTTGTCGCCGACGGCAAGGGTGGGCATACCTTCACCACCAATCTGGCGAGCCATAACCAGGCGGTGCGCGTGTACCGTCAGGCGTTAAAGGAAAAGAATGAAAAGTAAATTCGTTGTTATCGAAGGGCTGGAAGGCGCGGGTAAAACCACCGCGCGCGATACGGTGGTCAATGTACTGCGTGAACACGGCGTCAGCGATATCGTCTTCACCCGTGAACCCGGCGGCACGCCGCTGGCGGAGAAACTGCGCGATCTGTTCAAGCGCGGCATCGACGGCGAATTGCCGACCATCAAGGCCGAAGTATTGATGCTGTACGCCGCGCGCGTGCAGCTGGTGGAAACCGTGATTAAACCGGCTCTGGCGCGCGGCGCCTGGGTGGTGGGCGATCGCCACGATCTCTCTTCACAGGCTTACCAGGGCGGCGGCCGTGGCGTGGATCCACAGCTGATGGCCTCGCTACGCGACACCGTACTGGGCGATTTCCGCCCGGACCTGACGGTTTATCTCGATCTGCCGCCGCTGGTCGGCCTGCAACGCGCACAGGCGCGCGGCCAGCTGGATCGCATTGAACAGGAGGCGCTGCCGTTCTTCGAACGCACCCGCGCGCGCTATCTCGAGCTGGCGGCGCAGGATGAAACCATCGTCACCGTTGACGCTGCCCAGCCGCTGGAGCAGGTGACGGCGGCGATCCGCGACTGCGTCGGCCACTGGCTGCGGCAGCAGGAAGGCGCATAATGAACTGGTATCCGTGGCTGAATGGCCCTTATCGCCAGCTGATTGGGCAGTACGCCGAGGGCCGCGGCCATCATGCGCTGCTGCTGCACGCGGCGGCGGGCAACGGTGACGACGCGCTGGCCTACGGCCTGAGCCGTTGGTTGATCTGTCAGCAGCGCAACGGCGAAAAAAGCTGCGGCGAGTGTCACAGCTGTCGGCTGATGCTGGCGGGCAACCACCCGGATTATCACGTGCTGGCGCCGGAAAAGGGCAAGAGCAGCCTGGGCATCGAACCGATCCGCCAGGTGATTGAAACGCTGTATGCCCACGCGCAGCAGGGCGGCGCCAAGGTGATTTGGCTGCCGCAGGCGGAACAGCTGACCGAGGCGGCGGCCAACGCGCTGCTTAAAACGCTGGAAGAGCCGCCGGAGAAAACCTATTTCCTGCTGGGTTGCCGTGAGCCGTCGCGGCTGATGGCGACGCTGCGCAGCCGCTGCCTGTACTGGCATTTGGCCAGCCCGGATGAACAACTCAGCCTGCAGTGGCTGAGCCGGCAGGCGGCCGGCTCTCAGACGGACCGCCTCACGGCGCTGCGCCTGCACGACGGCGCGCCGCTGGCCGCCGAACAGCTGTTGCAGCCGCAGCAGTGGCAGCAGCGCAGCGCGCTGTGCGCCGCGTTGAGCGCCGCGCTGCCGCAGCGCGATATGCTGTCGATGTTGCCGGTGCTGAACCATGAAGACGTCGCTGAGCGCCTGCACTGGCTGTGCGCGCTGCTGGTGGACGCCATGAAGTGGCAGCAAGGCGCGCATCACTATGTATTGAATCAGGATCAGCAACCGCTGGTGCATCAGCTGGCCAGCCTGTTGAGCAGCGCCTCGCTGCAACAGATCGTGCAACAGTGGCTGAGCTGCCGCCATCAGTTGCTCAGCGTGGTGGGCGTCAACCGCGAGCTGCTGCTGACCGAACAGTTACTTCGCTGGGAACAGATGCTTGGCGCCGCCGGCTATTCCCACCCTCACTCGCTGTAAAGTTAAAGAGTTAAAAATTATGTTGTTAGTCGATTCTCATTGCCACCTTGACGGCCTGGATTATCAAACGCTGCACCAGAATGTGGACGATGCACTGGCCAAGGCCAAAGCTCGCGACGTCGGCTATGTGCTGGCGGTCGCCACCACGCTGCCGGGCTACCGCTCCATGACCGAATTGATCGGCCAGCGCGACGATGTGGCCTTCTCCTGCGGGGTGCATCCGCTCAACCTGGAAGAAGGCTATGATTACGCCGAGCTGCGCCGCCTGGCGGCGGCGGAGCAGGTGGTGGCGCTGGGGGAGACCGGGCTCGATTACTTCTACCAGAAGGATAACCTTGAGCTGCAGCAGGACTCTTTCCGCGAGCATATCCGCATCGGCCGGGATCTGAACAAGCCGGTGATCGTCCACACCCGCGACGCGCGCGCGGACACGCTGGCGATCCTGCGTGAAGAGAATGCACAGGACTGCGGCGGCGTGCTGCACTGCTTCACCGAAGATCTGGCCACGGCCGAAGCCTTGCTGGATCTGGGCTTCTACATCTCTTTCTCGGGCATCGTCACCTTCCGCAATGCCGAACAGCTGCGCGAAGTGGCACGTTACGTGCCGCTGGATCGCATTCTGGTGGAAACCGACTCGCCTTACCTGGCACCGGTGCCGCATCGCGGCAAAGAAAACCAACCCGCCTATGTGCGCGATGTGGCTGAATACATGGCGGTATTGAAGGGCGTTAGCCTGGAACAGCTGGCCGAAGCCACCACCGCCAACTTTTCACGCTTATTTCACCTCGATCTGTGATCTTTGACCTAGGCTATAGCTGTAGGTCATTGTCTGCGTAATTTTTTTTAAGCTCGTAATTAATCACTGAAACGGGTAAGGTTCCCTCCCGTTTCAAGGTGGTTGGTGCACGTTTTTTGTTCTCTTTTGCCAAAAAAACGCCGGTTTATGCAAAGTTGCCGCGGCTCGATCATCGAAACGTGATTGTCATCAAACATTGCGCAGGCTATTTATTTTACTCTGCGTAATAAATTCAAGGGGTGCTCAGACACCCTGAATTGCAGGGGTTTTTCTCCCCCCCTTGCAGCGCGACGTATCGCGACAAGAAGTAGCAAAGCATTATTACTCAGGAGCACACTCAACTATGTTCAAGAACGCATTTGCAAACCTGCAAAAAGTAGGTAAATCGCTCATGCTGCCGGTGTCCGTGTTGCCTATCGCAGGTATCCTGCTGGGCGTCGGCTCCGCCAACTTTAGCTGGCTACCTGCGGTAGTCTCCCACGTGATGGCGGAAGCGGGCGGTTCGGTCTTCGCCAACATGCCGCTGATTTTCGCCATCGGCGTCGCCTTGGGCTTCACCAACAACGACGGCGTTTCCGCGCTGGCGGCGGTAGTGGCCTACGGCATCATGGTGAAAACCATGGCGGTGGTTGCGCCGCTGGTGCTGCACCTGCCGGCTGAAGAGATTGCGGCCAAACACCTGGCGGATACCGGTGTGCTCGGGGGGATTATCTCCGGCGCCATCGCGGCCTATATGTTCAACCGCTTCTTCCGCATTCAACTGCCGGAATACCTGGGCTTCTTTGCCGGTAAGCGTTTCGTGCCGATCATTTCCGGTCTGGCGGCGATCGTTCTGGGCGTAGTGCTGTCCTTCATCTGGCCGCCGATCGGTACGGCTATCCAGACCTTCTCGCAGTGGGCGGCTTACCAGAACCCGGTTGTAGCCTTCGGTATTTACGGCGTGGTTGAGCGTGCTCTGGTGCCGTTCGGTCTGCACCACATCTGGAACGTACCGTTCCAGATGCAAATTGGTGAATTCACCAACGCGGCGGGCCAGGTGTTCCATGGCGACATCCCTCGTTACATGGCGGGTGACCCAACCGCGGGCAAACTGTCCGGCGGCTTCCTGTTCAAAATGTACGGTCTGCCTGCTGCGGCCATCGCCATCTGGCACTCGGCCAAGCCGGAAAACCGCGCGAAAGTCGGCGGCATCATGATCTCCGCCGCGCTGACCTCGTTCCTGACCGGTATCACCGAGCCGATCGAGTTCTCCTTCATGTTCGTCGCGCCGATCCTGTACGTGATCCACGCTATCCTGGCCGGCCTGGCGTTCCCAATCTGCATCCTGTTGGGCATGCGTGACGGTACCAGCTTCTCACACGGCCTGATCGACTTTATCGTACTGAGCGGCAACAGCAGCAAAATCTGGCTGTTCCCAATCGTCGGTATCGTCTACGGTCTGGTGTACTACACCATCTTCCGCGTGCTGATCGCCAAGCTGGATCTGAAAACGCCGGGCCGTGAAGACACCGCTGCCGAGCAGTCTGCGCAGGGCGGTTCCGAAATGTCCGCGGCGCTGGTTCAGGCCTTCGGCGGCAAAGAAAACATCACTAACCTGGATGCTTGCATCACCCGTCTGCGCGTCAGCGTGGCCGACGTGTCCAAAGTTGACCAGGCGGGCCTGAAGAAACTGGGCGCAGCCGGCGTAGTCGTCGCTGGCTCCGGCGTGCAGGCCATCTTCGGCACCAAGTCCGACAACCTGAAAACCGATATGGACGAATACATCCGTAATCACTGATTCAGGCAGGGGAGTTGCAAAGGGAGGCGAAAGCCTCCCTTTTTTATTGCCTGCCGTCAGGCGCCAAGGCGCTGTTCGAGCTCGGCGAGAGAAGGGAGGAACCAGACCTGTTCGCCGCGATTGGCTTCACGCACAAAATCTTGCAGCGCGTTGCTTTGTGCCAGCCAGGGAGTGATATCGCCCAGCAGCGTCACACGCAGGCGGTAGTTGATGAATTTCTGCAATACGGTGCCGGCCACGCCGCTCCTCAGTTGGAAGAAGGCGGCGTCGAGGCGGCTGATGGGGAGGGCAATCATCCCGGCCTCGTGTTCAAAGGCGGGCGCGATAAACAGGCTGACGTCATTTTCATCTTTCAGCATCGGCCCGGCTTCGGCGAATACCACCAGGCGCAGATCGTAGACTTGCTGCACGGCGTAGCTCATCGGCGCTCCGGGGCTCAGGGTTTGGCGTGCTGCTGCAGGTAGTGCTCGAACACCGCCAGCGTTTCGTCCGAGATATGGTGTTCAATCCCTTCGCTGTCCAGCTCGGCGGTTTCGTTCGGCACCCCGAGGCACATCAGCAGATCGACCACGATGCGGTGACGGCGGCGCACCTTCTGCGCCAGCTGTTCGCCTTCCTCGGTTAAAAACACCCCGCGATAAGGGCGCGACTCCACCAGCCCGGCGCTTTTGAGCCGCGCGATATTTTTGATCGCCGTCGGGTGAGACACGCCGAAGCGGCGCGCGATATCGGTGGTTCTGGCTTCGCGGGTGCTTTGCAGCAAATCGGCGATCAGCTCAACGTAATCTTCGATCAGCGCATTGGACTGCGCTTCGCGGGCGCGGCTAAAACGCAGGGCGTGCTCGGCCTCGTCCGGCATATCGGTCAGGGCGGGGCGTTCGGCGTTATCTGGCGCGCGGGTAACCATAGCGTGGGGCGTCCTGTAAGCATAAAAATGGCGTCTCCCGGCAATGCGGGGAGGGTTGCCCTAAGTTAGTCCAAATAGCACACATTATCAATTCGATGCCATGCATTGTGGTAGTTAGAAATATCTCTACACAAAGCCAATGAATTTCGCCTGTTGCATAAAGTGTAGCCGATGCTACATTGTCAGCATGACCGGTGGGAAAATAACCAGCAAAAGATTAAGGGTACTTCATGCGAGACGCGGCAACCCCCTCATCGTTAACCGAACGAACCAACATCGCGATTGGCGCCGCCCTTGCCGGACGCAAGCGCGGCGCCTTCACGCCGTTGCTGTTCGCCGGCCCGGCGGTGATTGCCTCTATCGCCTATATGGATCCCGGTAATTTCGCCACCAACATTCAGGCCGGGGCGAAGTACGGTTACAGCCTGCTATGGGTGGTGGTGATGGCCAACCTGATCGCCATGCTGTTTCAGGCGCTGTCGGCCAAACTGGGCATCGTCACCAACCGCAATCTGGCGGAGATGTGCCGCGACCAGTTCTCACGGCCGGTGGTGATCGGCATGTGGCTGCTCAGCGAAGTGGCGGCGATGGCCACCGATCTGGCGGAGTTTCTCGGCGGGGCGATCGCGCTGGCGCTGCTGTTCCACATGCCGCTGCTGGCGGGGATGGGGGTGACGGCGGTGATCACTTATGCGCTGTTGATGGTGGAAAAGAAAGGTTTCCGCCCGGTCGAGCTGATGATTGGCTGCCTGGTGGGCATCATCGCGCTGTGCTACCTGGTGGAGATGTTCATCGTGCCGGTGGACTGGCAGGCGGCCGGCCTCGGCATGGTGACGCCGCAGTTGCCGGATGCCCAGGCGCTGACCATCGCCGTCGGCATTATCGGCGCCACCGTGATGCCGCACGCCATTTTCCTGCACTCGGGATTGACTCAGCACCGCAGCCCCGCCAGCGACAACGGCGAGCGGCGCAAGCTGCTGCGTTTTTCCAATATTGAAGTGGTGATCGCGCTGGCGCTTGCCGGGCTGGTGAATATTGCGATGGTGATCATGGCCTCGAGCGCCTTCCACGCCGGTAACAGCGACGTGGCCGAAATCGGCACTGCCTACCATACGCTGACGCCACTGTTCGGCGCGGCGGCGGCCGGCATCTTCCTGGCTTCGCTGATCGCCTCCGGCATTTCCAGCTCGGTGGTGGGCACCATGGCCGGGCAGATGATCATGCAGGGCTTTGTCGGCTTCCGCATCCCGGTGTGGGTGCGCCGCCTGGTGACCATGGTGCCGGCGTTTATCGTGGTGGCGATGGGCGTCAACGCCACCGACGCGTTGGTCTACAGCCAGGTGGTGCTGAGCCTGGCGCTGCCGGCGCCGATGATCGCGCTGGTGATGTTCACCCGCCGCCGCGACATCATGGGCGAGTTCGCCAACGGCCGCTGGACCAGCCTGGCGGCGGTGGTCGGCACGGTGGTGATCGTGCTGCTCAACGTGGTGTTGCTGCTGCAGACTTTTGGCGTCGATATCCCTGGATTGGGGTGATCTTGCGGGCCGCGCGGGGCGCGGCCGCGTCGCTAAATTATAAATTCCCCACGCCGCCGTCCATTTGCAGCTCGGCACCAACCATAAAGGCCGACTCGTCCGCCGCCAGAAACACCGCCGCTTTGGCCAGCTCCAGCGCGCTGCCCATGCGGCCGATCGGCACCAGCGCGCGGATATCGTCGCGCAAGGCCCGCTCGTCCGCTTCCGCCAACCCCAGTTTACCCAATGCCGGGGTTTCGGTCGGTCCGGGGCTGAGGCTGTTGACGCGAATGCCGCGCGTGTGCAGCTCGCCGGAGAGCGTTCTGGCCAGCGATAACAAACCGGCTTTGCTGGCGGCGTAGGCGCTGCTCTGCGGCAGGCCGATATGGGCGCTGACCGAACCGCACAGGATCACCGAAGAAGGGTTGGCCAGCAGCGGCAGCAGCGCCTGGATCAGAAAGAACGGCCCCTTCAGGTTGATGTCCATCAGCCGCTGATAGCTTTGCTCATCCCACTCCTGCAGCGGGCGGTGCGTGACGTCGCCGGCGTTGATGTACAGCACGTCCAGCCGCGGCCACCGCTGCTCCAACTGCTGCGCCAGCGCGCGCTGCTGTGGGATGTCGCCGGCGTCGCTCAGCAGCAACAGCGCCTTGTCCGCCAATGCCTGGCCCGCCGCGTCCAGGGCGCGTTGGCTGCGGCCGGTGATCGCAACCAAAGCGCCCTCGGCGATGAACTGGCGGGCGGTTTCCAGCCCGATGCCGCTGGTGCCGCCGGTAATCAATGCGTATTTGCCTTGCAGTCGTGACATAACCGATTCCTCTTTAGCGTCTGTTGCGGCATTATTTGCGCTATAGTTCCTTTTGCATAGTAGGCACCTTTTGGATACTAAAGGACGAGGAGGGATGAAATGACGGCGCAAGCGCCCTTAGCGGCGGAAAATAATTTGGCGGCGTTGCCGACGGCGGGCGAACCCTGTCCGATGGTGGACTTTGTCAATCTGGTGTCGGGTAAATGGGCGATACCGATCTTGTACCGGCTGATCATGATCGACAGCCCGGTGCGATTCAGCGAGCTGCAGCGGGCGGTGGCGCCCATTGCGCAGAAAGAGCTGACGCGCCAGCTGCGGCTGTTCGAACAGCGCGGCCTGGTGACGCGGCAGGTGTTTCCCGAAGTGCCGCCGCGGGTAGAGTATCAGGTCACCGCGCTGGGCAAATCGCTGCGGCCAACGCTGGACTCGCTGGCCGAGTGGATGCGTCGGCATGCGCCGCAGCTGATCGGCGACTAGTCGCCGATGCCCGGCGGGTTGATGGTGGAACGCTCGACCTTTTCGTCGCCTTCGCCCCAGCGTTCCAGCACCTGCGCATATTCGCCGCTGACGATCGCGCCATTGATCGCGGCGTTGACGGCGTTCACCAGCCCGTTGCCTTTTTTGGTGGTGACCGCGACATAGGCCACGCTGGGGCCGATGCCGACCATTTTGGTTTTGCCGGTCAGCGCCGCCTTGTAGGCACCGGTGGAGTGGGGGCCGAAGAACGCATCGGCGCGCCCGGACTGAATGCTCAGGTTGGTGGCGGCGTCGTCGGTCACGTAGATCGGCTGTACCGGTGGCAGCCCGGCGGCGCGATTCTGCTTATCCCATCCCAGCAGAATGTTTTCCTGATTGGTGCCGGATCCGACGATGATCCGCAGACCGGCGACGTCCTGCGGCCGGTTGATCGCGGTGATGTGGCTGGTGGATTTGACGTAAAAGCCCAGCGTGTCCACTCGGTAAGTGGCGAAGTCGAATTTGGTTTTACGCTGTTTGGTGACGGCGATGTTGAAGATTGCCGCATCGTATTTGCCCGTGCTGATGCCCAGCGGCCAATCTTCCCAGGAGGTGGGCACCAGATTCAGCTCCAGTCCGAGGCTATCGGCCACCAGGCGGGCGATGTCCGGATCGCTGCCGATCAGCGTTTTATTGTCTTCGGCGAACAGCGCCAGCGGCGGGGAGTTCTCGAATGCCACCGCTACCGTCAGCTTGCCTGGCACCGCGAAGTGAAAGTTCGCCGGGATCAGCGCGATAGCGGCGGGATTCTTCTCTGCGTGTATCGGCTGTCGGTTAGCCTGCAGGTCGATACCGCCCGTCGTGGCCGCCTGCACGGCGGCGCTCAGCAACAGCGCGCACAGCGCCGAAATTCTCGGTAACATAACGCTCTCTATCCTTTGTTAATCATGGAGTTACTATTGGCGGCGGCGCGGGGCAAGTAAAGCAACAATAGTGAATAACCAAAGTGAAAAGATGCACAAGCGGGGGGCCGGGCTGCGCGAATCTGCAGCACTCGACGTGGAAAGTGCGCAATCAGGTTGAAAGCAGTAGAATTTGTCACTCATACTGCGTACAGCTAATTGTGTAAAACAAGGAACGCCAGATGGCCGAAGAAACGATTTTCAGTAAAATTATCCGCCGCGAAATCCCTGCTGATGTGGTTTACCAGGATGAACTGGTGACCGCTTTCCGTGACATCTCCCCCCAGGCGCCCACCCATGTGCTGATCGTTCCCAACGTGCTGATCCCAACCGTCAACGACGTGACCGTGGAGCACGAAGCCGCGCTGGGCCGCATGATCACCGCCGCGGCGAAAATCGCCGAACAGGAAGGCATCGCCGAGGACGGCTACCGCCTGATCGTCAACTGCAACCGCCACGCCGGTCAGGAGGTCTATCATATTCATATGCACCTGGTCGGTGGCCGCTCGCTGGGGCCGCTGCTGTCACGTTAAGCGAGGAAATCATGCGCGGTAAAAAAACTCTGCGTGGTCTGATGGCGTTGGCGCTGCCCGCCGCGTTGTTGATGGGATGCAGCTCACCGCCCGGCATCGCGGTCAACCAAGGGCAGACGGTGGTGATGGATCCCTCGGTGCTGACCGCCGGAATTCTGGCCGATACGCCCTCGATTTCGAACGCTTCCGGGCGGGTGATGGCAACCTCGGTGCTCAATAACAGTCAGCCGACGCCGGTCACCGTACATTACCGTTTCTATTGGTACGACGCGCAGGGGCTGGATATTCGCCCCTTCGAGAAACCGCGTGAGATCGTGGTGGCGCCCGACTCGGACGCCAAAATCTACTCGATTAACGGCAATCTGGACGCTAAAAGCGCGCGTCTGTATCTGTACCTGTAAGCGCTTGCCAGGTTTGGAGAAAAAGCATGAAAAAGTACGTCTTAGTGGCGCTGGCCGCATTAACCCTGAGCGGCTGTCTGTCGCGCCCGCCTGAGCCGGAACAACCGTTGCCGCCGGTCACCGTCGAGCCGGATCAGCCGACGCCGCCGGTGGAGCAGCCGCAGCCGCCAACTACCGAGCCGGTGCCGCAGCCGCCGAAAATCCAGCAGCTCGACTGGCTGGGCAGCGTTCAACCGCTGGTGGGGCAGATGTTGAAGGCCGATGGCGTCACGGCCGGCAGCGTGCTGCTGCTGGACAGCGTCAAGAACAACACCAACGGCTCGCTGCAGATGGGCAAAGCCACCGCGGCACTGTATAAGGCGTTGGCGTCGAACTCCACTTTCAGCGTGGTGCCGGAAGCGAAGCTGACCAGCGCCAGACAAACGCTGGGCCTGTCGGCGGATGACAGCTTCGGCTCGCGCAGTAAGGCGATTGGCCTGGCGCGCATCGTCGGCGCGCAGTACGTGCTGTACAGCGATGTCAGCGGCGACGTGAAGTCACCGGCGCTGGATATGCAGCTGATGCTGGTGCAAACCGGCGAGATCGTCTGGTCGGGCAATGGCGCCGTTAAACGCTGAGGCCGCGCTGCGACGATTGATGGAAACCAGACTGCCGGCGGTGAATACCGCCGGTTGTCATTTCAGCCCGGTGCAGGGGCTGACTGGCGAGAGCTGGCGCATCGACGGCTCGGGCGTCACGCTGCTGGCGCGGCAACATAGCGCGGAGAAACGCGCGCTGGGCGTGAGCAGGAGGCGGGAAGCGCAGGTTCTGCGTCGCTGTGCGCCGGGGCTGGGGCCACGGGTTTTCGCGCAGAATAATCAGTGGCTTATCCTTGAATGGCTTGAAGGTGACGTCGTCACAAATGCCGAATTTGACGCGCTGAATCAGCGCGGCGAGCTGGCGGCGATGGTGGCGACGCTGCATCGGCGGCCGCTCAGCGGTTACCGGCTGGATCTGCGGCGGCAATTCCTCCGCTACTGGCAGCAGCTGGATACGCGGCGTTTAACCCCCGCCTGGCTGCGCCTGCAGCGTCATTTTTTACGCAGCGCCTTGCCACGGCCGCTGCGCCTGGCGCCGCTGCACATGGATATCCATCCGGGCAATCTGCTCACCACGGGCGAAGAGCTGCGGCTGATCGACTGGGAGTATGCCGCCGACGGCGACATAGCGCTGGATATCGCCGCGCTGTTTCGCAGCAACGGCTGGTCGGGCGAACAGCAGCAGCGCTTTTTGCAGCACTACGCGTATCAGGGCTATCGCGACGTCGCCCGGTTGCAGGCGCAGGTGCGCCGTTGGCTGCCGTGGGTGGATTATCTGATGCTGCTGTGGTTTGAAGTGCGCTGGCAGCAGAGCGGCGACGTTGAATTTTTGCGCTGGGGCGCTGCGGTGCGCCGGCGATTCTGTTTATCATCATCCGAATTCTGAACGAACAAAATGAAGTGAGGTGCCCGTGGGCCCAGTAATGCTAGATGTCGCCGGCTACGAGCTGGATGCAGAAGAACGCGAGATTTTGAAACACCCGCTGGTTGGCGGATTGATCCTGTTTACCCGTAACTTCCACGATGCGGAGCAACTGCGTGAGCTGGTGCGCCAGATCCGCGCCGCCTCGCACGATCGGCTGGTGGTGGCGGTAGACCAAGAGGGCGGGCGCGTGCAGCGCTTCCGCGAGGGTTTCACCCGTTTGCCGGCGGCGCAGTCGTTCGCCGCGTTGCACGATGCGCAGGAAGGCGGCCGTCTGGCGCAGGAGGCCGGCTGGCTGATGGCGGCGGAGATGATCGCGCTGGATATCGACATCAGCTTCGCGCCGGTGCTGGACATCGGCCACGGCAGCGCGGCGATCGGCGAGCGTTCGTTCCACAGCGATCCGCCGCAGGCGCTGGCGATGGCGGAGCGCTTTATCCTCGGCATGCACAGCGCCGGCATGAAAACCACCGGCAAACACTTCCCGGGGCACGGCGCCGTCAGCGCCGATTCGCACAAGGAAACCCCGCGCGATCCGCGGCCGCTGGCGCAGATCCGCGAGCACGACATGGCGATCTTCCGCGAGCTGATCAACCGCCAGCTGCTGGACGCCGTCATGCCGGCCCACGTCATCTATACTGAAGCGGACCCGCGTCCGGCCAGCGGCTCGCCTTACTGGCTGCAGCAGATCCTGCGTCAGGAGCTGGGCTTCGACGGCGTGATCTTCTCCGACGATCTGTCGATGGAAGGCGCCGCCATCATGGGCAGCTACGCCGAGCGCGGCCAGGCGGCGCTGGATGCCGGATGCGACATGATCCTGGTGTGCAACAACCGCGCCGGTGCGGTCAGCGTGTTGGATAACCTGTCCCCGGTCAAAGCAGAGAAGGTGAAGCGGTTATATCATCGCGGTCAGTTCACCCGTCAGGAACTGCGCGACTCCGAGCGCTGGCAGCAGGCGCACAAAGCGCTCAGCGCGTTGAGCGAGCGTTGGGAGGAGCACAAGCAGCGTTCGCAAGGGTGAATCCAGGTGCCGCATCGCGGCGCAGAGCGGAAATGATGAGGGCCGCGCCCGCGGCCCTTGGCTTGTTGCGAGGATCCACATGATTATCTATTTGCACGGCTTCGATTCCACCAGTCCCGGCAATCATGAAAAGGTATTACAGCTGCAGTTTATCGATCCGGACGTGCGCTTTATCAGCTACAGCACGCTGCATCCGCGTCACGACATGCAGCATCTGTTGAAAGAGGTGGACAAGGCGGTGCAGCAGGGCGGCGATGCGCACCCGTTGATCTGCGGGGTTGGCCTCGGCGGCTTCTGGGCGGAGCGCATCGGCTTCCTGTGCGGCATTCGCCAGGCGATGTTCAATCCCAACCTGTACCCGGAAGAGCACATGCACGGCAAGATAGACCGGCCGGAAGAGTATCGCGATATTGCCACCAAGTGCGTGGAGGATTTCCGCGAGAAAAACCGCGATCGCTGTCTGGTGGTGCTGTCGCGCCACGACGAGGTGCTGGATAACCGGCGCAGCGCCGAATTGCTGCATCACTACTACGAGATCGTGTGGGATGAACAGCAGACGCACAAGTTCAAAAACATCTCTCCGCATCTGCAGCGGCTCAAGGCGTTCAAGGCGCTGGGTTAACAGTTTCATAACGCTGCCGCGAGCCGCGCGCCCCGTTTTTCACCGGCGGAAAGTGCGGCTTTTTTGTACGTCAAAGCAAGATTCTGTGTGGCAATCGGCAAAATTTAAAACTGTGACTCAGCGCTAACTATTTGAATCACAATCCCCAAAAAATCCCCGCGTCCAGCCTTTAACCAAAAAAATTTGATGTACGTCAATTTTGGTATGACCAAATAACCTCACATGCTATTCTGGCTGCAGAGAGCCGATTTATTTTAAGCGAACCCTATGTATTCTAAGGATATTATTTATTTACCCTGGGATAACAAATGGTTCACATTTAGGGGGTTATTTTGACAACGCCAAAGAAGAAAATCGTTATTGTTGGCGGCGGCGCCGGTGGTCTGGAGCTGGCGACCAGCCTGGGCCATAAACTTGGCCGCAAGAACAAAGCCGAGATCACGTTGGTTGATCGCAACCACAGCCATTTGTGGAAACCGCTGTTGCACGAAGTGGCGACCGGTTCCCTCGATGACGGCGTAGATGCGCTCAGCTACCTGGCGCACGCGCGCAATCACCATTTCAGCTTCCAGCTGGGGTCGTTGACCAACATCAACCGTGAGACGCAAACGCTGCAGCTGGCGCAGATCTGCGACGAGCAGGGCGGCGAGCTGGTGCCGGCGCGCGAATTGCCGTACGACATTCTGGTGATGGCGCTGGGCAGCACCTCGAACGATTTCGGTACGCCAGGCGTGAAAGAGCACTGCATCTTCCTGGATAACCCCCATCAGGCACGTCGTTTCCACAACGAAATGCTCAACCTGTTCCTGAAGTTCTCGGCGCAGCCGGGGCAAAAAGAGCGGGTCAACATCGCTATCGTCGGCGGCGGCGCCACCGGCGTTGAACTGTCCGCCGAACTGCACAACGCGGTGAAGCAGTTGCACAGCTACGGCTTTGAAGGCCTGGACAACAGCGCGCTCAACGTGACGCTGGTGGAAGCCGGCGAGCGCATCCTGCCGGCGCTGCCGCCGCGCATTTCCGCCGCCGCGCACCAGGAGCTGATCAAACTGGGCGTGCGCGTGCTGACCAACACCATGGTGACCAGCGCGGACGCCAAAGGCCTGAACACCAAGGGCGGCGAATTCATCGACGCCGATCTGATGGTGTGGGCGGCCGGCATCAAGGCGCCGGACTTTATGAAGGACATCGGCGGCCTGGAAACCAACCGCATCAACCAGCTGGTGGTAGAGCCGACGCTGCAGACCACGCGCGATCCGAACATCTTCGCCATCGGCGACTGCGCTTCCTGTCCGAAAGAGGGCGGCGGTTTCGTGCCGCCGCGCGCGCAGTCGGCGCACCAGATGGCCTCGCGTTGCGCCACCAATATTCTGGCGCTGATGAACGGCCAGACGCTGAAGCCTTACGTGTATAAAGATCACGGCTCGCTGGTGTCGCTGTCGCGCTTCAGCACCGTCGGCAGCCTGATGGGCAACCTGATGCGCGGTTCGATGATGGTGGAAGGGCGCATCGCGCGCTTCGTCTACATCTCGCTGTACCGCATGCATCAGGTAGCGTTGCATGGCTACATCAAAACCGGCCTGATGATGCTGGTGGGCGGCATTAACCGGGTGATCCGTCCGCGCCTGAAGATGCACTGATCCCGCCTTTGTCGACCAACCCGCGCCGGTTCGCCCGCGCGGGTTTTTTTATGGCGGCGCGAGGCGATCGGCGGCGGTTGCTTGATTCTTCTGCATAAGCCGTCGTTGGCATGGGTAAAATTCTTAAGATTCCTCCTAAACAACGGGAAAACGGCCGTTTTCCCGCATTTTTGGTCCCCTTGTCTTATTGCGGGCCTTCAGATCATTGTGCAGACTTTACCTCGTTTACAGACGGCGCGTCGCGCACGCCGTAAACCGGGATACCGCCAGCCGCCCATGCGCAAAATAATAAGCGCGGTGCCAGCCGGTAACAGACCCCGGAAAAAATGCGTGGTAACACTTTCAGGAGGTTTCCTGTGAACAAGTCAATGTTAGCCGGTGTTGGAATTGGTATCGCTGCCGCTCTGGGGATTGCCGCGGTAGCCAGCCTGGACGTCTTTTCTGCCGGTCCGCAATATGCGCAGGTGCTCGCCGCCACACCGATTAAAGAAACCATCAAAACGCCGCGTCAGGAATGCCGCAACGTCACCGTCACGCACCGTGCACCGGTGCAGGATGAAAACCGCATCGCCGGCTCTGTGCTGGGCGCAGTGGCGGGCGGCGTGATTGGCCACCAGTTCGGCGGCGGTCGCGGGCGCGACGTGGCGACCGTGGTCGGCGCGCTGGGCGGCGGCTACGCCGGCAACCAGGTGCAAGGGGCGATGCAGAACAACGACGTCACCACCAGCGTTCAGCAGCGTTGTAAAACGGTCTACGACAAGTCTCAGAAAATGCTGGGCTATGACGTGACCTACAAGATCGGCAATCAGCAGGGCAAGATACGCATGGATCACGATCCGGGCACGCAAATCCCGTTGGATAAAAACGGCCAGCTGGTGCTGAACAGAGCCTGATCGCCACATTCGAATTAAACCCGCGGGCAGTGTTAGTTCTGATCGTTTAACCCGGTTAAGCGAGCGGCGTTAACATTGACGCGGGTTTCTGTTTTCTGCCTGCCCAAAAGTTTGCGATCGTTCTAATGTCTGCGTGCGATATCGCTGGGCGAAACTTCAAAAAAGCCCCTGCGTTTGTTATATTATTGTGCAATTAAGCGGTGTTATCGGCGCCAATCGCCACACCGGCCAAACCCGAGTATTTCGTCTCGCAGAGATAACGACATGTTAGATTTTCGCTTTCCGACAGCGTTGCAAATGGTCCTTAGCGTCGCCGTAGCTGAGAAGCAGGGCATGCGTTCGACGAGCGCCACCCTCGCCGCCGCTCTGGAAGCCAACCCCAGCTTTATCCGCAAACTGATGGTGCCGCTGACCAAAGACGGCATCATCGTTTCCACCCTGGGCCGAAACGGCTCTATCCACCTCGGCCGCCCGGCGGAAGAGATCACCCTGCGGGACATCTATCTGGCGGTGATCGACGACAAGCGCATCTGGGCTTCCCGCCCTGAAGTGCCGGCTCGTTGCCTGGTGAGCGCCAACGCCTGCTGGTATTTCAAATCGGTGGTGAACGAGGCCGAGCAGGCTTCGCTCGCGGTGCTGGCGCGCCACACCGTGGCCGACTCGCTGGCCGAGCTGGAGCGTGGCGACAAGCGCGCCTGCGCGGAATACGCCGCCGAGCAAGAGGCTGAAGCCGCCGGTAAATAATGCCGGATGGAGCGCATAAAAAAGGTCGGGCATTGCCCGACCTTTTTGCATTTCAGGATGATGATTACGCCGTCTGCGGCTGCGCTTTGCGCGCCACCAGGCGCCGCAAGGTGACGTAGAACACCGGCGTCAGGAACAGCCCGAACAGGGTGACACCCAGCATGCCGGAGAACACCGTGATGCCGGTGACGCCGCGCACTTCGGCGCCGGCGCCATGGCCAAGGATCAGCGGGATGGTGCCGGCGATGAAGGCGATGGAGGTCATCACGATCGGCCGCAGCCGCAGGCGGCAGGCCTCCAGCGCCGCTTCGACGATGCCTTTGCCCTGCATTTCCAGTTCGCGGGCGAACTCGACGATCAGAATGGCGTTTTTGCAGGCCAGCCCCATCAGAACGACCAGCCCGACCTGCACAAACACGTTGTTGTCGCCGCCGGTCAGCCACACGCCGAACAGCGCCGACAGCATGGTCATCGGCACGATCAGGATCACCGCCAGCGGCAGCGTCCAGCTTTCGTACAGCGCCGCCAGCGCGAGGAACGCCAGCAGCACCGCCACCGGGAACACCACCAGCGCGGCGTTACCCTGGGTCGATTGCTGGTAACTCAGATCGGTCCACTGGATATTCATGCCGTTCGGCAACAGCTTGCCGGCCATCTGCGTCAGCGCGCCCATCGCCTGGGTAGAGGAGAGCACGCGCGGATCGGCGTCGCCGATCAGATCCGCTGCCGGGAAACCGTTGTAACGGATCACCGGATCCGGACCGTAGGTGGTGCCGATGCTGACCATACTGCCGATCGGCACCATTTCGCCCTTGTCGTTGCGGGTGCGCAGGTTGGCGATGTCTTCCACGCTGTCGCGGAATTGGCCGTCGGCCTGCGCCATCACCTTCCAGGTGCGGCCGTAACGGTTGAAGTCGTTAATGTAAGACGAACCGAGGTAGGTCTGCAGCGTGCTGAACAGCGCATTGAGCGGCACCCCCTGCGCCTTGGCCTTGTCGCGATCGATTTTGGCGTCCAGCTGCGGCACGTTGGCCTGATAGGAGGAGATCGGGAACCCCATTCCCGGCGTTTGCATAATGGCGCCGGACAGGGTGTTGATCGCCGTCTGCAGCGCGCCGTAACCCAGCCCGCCGCGATCCTGCACGTACAGCGAATAGCCGGAGCCCTGGCCGATGCCGAGGATCGGCGGCGGCATGATCGAGAAAGCGAAGCCTTCCTGGATCTGTGAAATGCGCGCGTTGATCTCGGCGTTGATCTGCGCTGCGGTGCGGGTACGGGTGCTCAACGACTCCAGCGCGAAGAACACCGTGCCGGTATTCGGCGTATTGGTGAACTGCAGCGCGTTCAGGCCGGGGAAGGCCACCGCATCGGTGACGCCGTCCACGCTCAGGCCGATGGCGCTCATCTTGCGGATCACCGCATCGGTGCGTTCCAGCGAGGCGCCTTCCGGCATCTTCACGCCGCCGATCAGGTACAGCTTGTCCTGCGTCGGGATAAACCCGCCGGGCACGGTCTTGAACATCACGCCGGCGGCGGCCAGCAGCAGCAGGTAGACGACGAACACTGCGCCGCGCCGGCCCAGCACGCGGGAGACGCCCTGTTGGTAGCGTTGCGAACCGCTGGCGAAGAAGCGGTTGAACGGCCGGAACAGCCAGCCGAACAGCCGGTCGATCAGGCGCGACGGCAGGTCTTTCGGCGCGCCGTGCGGCTTCAGCAAGCGCGCCGCCAGCGCCGGCGACAGGGTCAGCGAGTTGATGGCGGAGATCACCGTCGAGATGGCGATGGTGACGGCGAACTGTTTGTAGAACTGGCCGGTAACGCCGGAGAGGAACGCCATCGGCACGAACACCGCACACAGCACCACGGCGATGGCGATGATCGGGCCGGAGACCTCGCGCATCGCCTGGTGCGCCGCCGCCAGCGGCGACAGCCCCTCTTCGATATTACGCTCGACGTTTTCTACCACCACGATGGCGTCATCCACCACGATGCCGATCGCCAGCACCAGCCCGAACAGGCTGAGGGTGTTGAGCGAGAAGCCCAGCAGATACAGCGCGGCGAAGGTGCCGACCACGGAGATCGGCACCGCCAGCAGCGGAATGATCGAGGCGCGCCAGGTCTGCAGGAACAGAATGACCACCAGCACCACCAGGATCACCGCTTCCAGCAGGGTGTCCACCACCGCGCGGATCGAATCACGCACGAACACCGTCGGATCGTATGGCGACTTCCAGCTCATGCCGTCCGGGAAGCGGGTAGCCAGCTCGGCCATCTTGCCGCGCACCGCGTCCGACAGCTCGATGGCGTTGGCGCCCGGCGACTGGAAGATGCCGATGCCGACCGCATCCTTGTTATTGAGCTGGGCGCGCAGCGCGTAGCTGCCGGAGCCCATTTCGATGCGCGCCACGTCGCGCAGCCGCACGATCTCGCCGTTATCGCCGCTCTTGAGAATGATGTTGCCGAACTCTTCTTCGGTTTGCAGGCGCCCCTGGGCGTTGATCGACAGCAGATAGTCGCTGCGCGTCGGCATCGGCTCCGCGCCGAGCTGGCCGGCGGAGACCTGCACGTTCTGCTCCTGCATGGCGTTCACCACGTCGGAGGCGGTCAGCCCGCGCGCGGCGACCTTGTTCGGATCGAGCCAGATGCGCATCGCATATTCGCCGGCGCCGAAGATCTGCACCTGGCCGACGCCCGGCAGGCGGGCCAGCTCATCCTTGACCTTCAGGGTGGCGTAGTTGCGCAGGTACAGCGAGTCGTACTTGCCGGAAGGCGATACCAGATGCACCACCAGCGTCAGCGCCGGAGACTGTTTCTGGGTGGTGATGCCCTGGCGGCGCACGTCTTCCGGCAGGCGCGCTTCGGCCTGCGCCACGCGGTTTTGCACCTGCACCTGCGCCTGATCGGGATCGGTGCCCGGGCGGAAGGTGACGGTGGTCACCAGCACGCCGTCGGAACCGGCGACCGATTTCATGTACATCATGTTTTCGACGCCGTTGATCGCTTCTTCCAGCGGCGTGGCCACCGTTTCAGCGATCTCTTTCGGGTTGGCGCCCGGGTATTCTGCACGCACCTGCACGCTGGGCGGCACCACGTCCGGGTACTCGCTGATCGGCAGCAGCGGGATGGCTATCACCCCGGCGACAAAAATCAGTATCGACAGCACCGCGGCGAAGATCGGCCGGTCGATGAAAAAGCGGGAAAAGTCCATGGGTCAGAAGTCTCTGCTGGGAGCTTAGTTAAGCGTGGAGGCGATAGGGTTCATGGCAACGGCTTTCGCGTCGACCGGCATGCCCGGCATAAACACTTTCTGCATGCCGTCGACGATCACCCGATCGCCGTTTGCCAACCCTTTCTGCACGATGCGCAATCCTTCGGCCATGCGGCCCACGTCAATGTCGCGGCGCTGCGCCTTGCCGTCTTTATCGACGATGTAAACGAACTTGCGGTTCTGGTCGGTCATCACCGCTTTGTCGTCGATCAGCATGGCGTTGAACTCGGCGCTGCCGGGCATCTGTACCCGGGCGAACAGCCCCGGCGTGAAGCGGCGATCGCGGTTGTCGAGCAGGGCGCGCATGCGGATGGTGCCGGTCCCGGCGTTCAGTTGGTTATCGGTGAAGTCCACCAGCCCCTGATGCGGAGTGCCGTCTTCGCCTACCAGGCCGACTTTCACCGGCAGGCGGGCATCGTGCCGGCCTTGCTGCTGATAGCGCAGGAAGGTGGCTTCATCCACGTCGAAATAGACGTAGACCTTGTCGAGCGACACCAGCGTCGTCAGCACGCTGGCGCTGTCGCCGGCGGTGACCAGGTTGCCGGCGGTGATCATCGCGCGGCTGGCGCGCCCGTCAATCGGCGCGGTAACGCGGGTAAAGTCGAGATTCAGCTGCGCCATATCGAGCTGGGCTTGCGCCGCCAGCACGTTGCTTTGCGCCTGCGCGGCGGACGACCGACGCTGCTCCCACACTTCCTGAGAGATGGCCTGAGTGCCGATCAGTTTCTCGGTGCGCGAGGATTCGCTGCGCGCCAGGGCGGCCTGGTTGCGCGCCCGCACCAGCTCTGCCTGCGCCTGTTCGCGCGCGGCGCGGTAGGTGCGATCGTCGATGGTGAACAGCACCTGGCCTTTTTTCACCTCGTCGCCTTCGGTGTAGTTGACCCGCTCGATGTAACCAGAGACCCGTGGGCGCAGTTGCACGCTCTGCACCGCCTCGACCCGGCCGTTGAAGGCATCCCACTGGCTGATCGGCTTGACCACCACGCTGGCGGCGCTGACCACCGGCGGCGGCGGTGGGGCATTGTGCGCGACGCTGTTGTCGCATCCGGCGAGCAGGGCGGCCAACAGCGCCACCCCGGAGATCCGCTGGCCCAGAGCGACGGCGCGCGTGCGGCCGCCGGCGTTGAACGATGAGTTTGGTTGATTTGCCATTATTTTTATTCCGATAAGTAAGCGCGGTCAGGCCCCATACCCGGCCCTGTTCTCCGGGATTCGCCCCGCGCCGGCGTGCGGTGAGGGGGCGGCTGCGCCGTGCAGCGGCGCAACGTTAGGTTTTGAAACACATTGGTGTCACATTAATGTATCAATATCGGTTACATTAATTGGGTGGAGTATAGTGGCGGCTTTCCAGTAAATGCAATAATAAAAATTGCATTTAAAGCGAAACTGTTGCAACGTATGTGCATCGGGCAGAGGGTGACCCTGCCGAATGATGGGAGCATCTGCATGAACACTACGGGCTTTATTACCGATTTGAAGGCGTGGATCGACAACAATCTGGAAGAGAAACTGGATATCAACACCGTGGCTGACCGCGCGGGCTATTCCAAATGGCATCTGCAGCGCATGTTCAAACGCCAGACCGGCTACGCGCTGGGGGAGTATATCCGCATGCAAAAACTGAAAGTGTCGGCGGAGCGCCTGGCCAACAGCGGCGAGCCTATCGTCAGCGTGGCGATCTCGCTCGGCTTCGACTCACAGCAGTCGTTCAACCGCAGCTTCAAACGCCAATTCGGCCAAACGCCGGGCGACTGGCGCCGCGCGCTGGCGCAGCCGGCGTCAATGGGGCGCACGCACCACTGAGCGGTTGGGGTGTGGGGAGAAAAAAGCCTGAATTTGTGTTCGGGCTTTTTTGTATGGCGGTGAGGGAGGGATAGATTCGCTGCGCTCACCCTGCGGGCCGCCGTTGGCGGTCCAAAACGCAAACGTTTTGTCGAACCCTGTCGAGGGTTCTCACCCTCCCGGTCGGTGCGCTATGCATACAAAAAAGCCTGAACTTTCGCTCAGGCTTTCTCGTTAGAATATGGCGGTGAGGGAGGGATTCGAACCCTCGATACACTTTCGCGTATACACACTTTCCAGGCGTGCTCCTTCAGCCACTCGGACACCTCACCATATTTTTTTGTTGCGAAATCATCGCTGCAACGGGGCGCTACTATAGGGAGTGGGGCCGATCCGGTCAAGAATAATTTCTGTGTTTTTGTTCGTCCGCTCAAGCCGTGTTCACTTTGCTGAAAACTGCGGCGAACGGCAGGGCAGAAGTCATGAAAAGGTGGGAAAATCAGAAGTAAGGTTCGTGGATAACCGGTGGAAATGGGAATTACGGGCGCGGGCTGTGGGCTTGATTCGCTGCGCTCACCCTACGGGCCGCCGTTGGCGGTCCAAAACGCAGGCGTTTTGTCGAACCCTGTCGAGGCTTCTCGCCCCTCTCGGCGGTGCGCCATGCAAAAAAAAAAGCCTGGACGCGAATCCAGGCTTTCTCTTTGAATTTGGCGGTGAGAGAGGGGTTCGAACCCTCGATACACTTTCGCGTATACACACTTTCCAGGCGTGCTCCTTCAGCCACTCAGACACCTCACCGTTTTGTTGTCGAAAACGCTTTGCGCTGTCGACGGGCGCTAATGTAGGAGAATCTGATCTCAGCGTCAACCCTCTTATTTCATTCTCATGACTGTTTAGCCAAACTTGCAGCAATTTGCTGATTTACCGAACGATATTCCCACTCTTGGCCACCGGCGGGCAGGGCGGACTGCGTTCAAAACGCGTGAAAGATGATTGTTTGACCTTTTTCTGTACGGGTAGCTCAATATATCGCCAATGAGATCGGTCTATTTGCTGTTATATGCATTAATACTGGATTATTAGTCAAATGTGTCGCTAAATGGAATCATGTCGGCGCGGCGTTTTTGGCAAGGAACATCACGGCGCCGCGCAGATTGCCGGGAGACAGGCCGGCGATATCGCAGACAGGGACAGACTCATTACATAATAATGCAGTAGAGGTTCGTTTTGACTCCTTCAGATGCCATGCCGGCGCCGCAAGCGCGCCATGCCATTCCCCCCGGTGCGGGGGCGCTGTTCTTCATCCAGATCTTCGCCACGCTGGGCTTCGCCGTGCTTTACTCCACGCTGGTGCTGTACGCCACCAAGCGATTGGGCTTCAACGAAAGCAGCGCCAACGCCATGATGGGCGTGTTCGGCGCCTTCAACTATGGTCTGCACATGTTCGGCGGCTACCTCGGCGGCCGTTTCCTCAGCAACCGCAACCTGTTCGTGCTGGGCATGGTGCTGCAGGTGATCGGCTGCGCGCTGATTGCCGTCGCGGGCGTGTGGGGGCTGTACTGGGGGCTGGCGATGTTCCTGACCGGCAGCGGCCTTAACGTGACCTGCATTAATATGATGCTCACCCAGCGTTTCAAACCGGACGATGACCGGCGCGAATCGGCATTCCTGTGGAACTACGCCGGCATGAACCTCGGGTTCTTCGTTGGCTTTACCGTCGCCGGGTATTTCCAACTGACGGAAAACTATCGCGCGCTGTTCCTGTTCGCCACGCTGGGCAATGCGGCGGCGATCATCGTCGCCGTCTGCCGCTGGCGGATTCTGGCGGATCTCAATACGCCGCTGCACGATGCCAGCCGCAGCCAATACCGTTGGCGCATGCTGGTCGGGCTGGCGGTGCTGGTGGCGCTGGTGCCGATTATCCGCGTGATGCTGACCCACGCCGAGTTCAGCGGCCACTTCGTGATCGTGCTCGGCGCGCTGATCTTCCTGATGCTGTGCGTGGTGACGCTGCGCCACCATCCGCGCGATGAGCGCCGCAGAATGGCGGCCTATCTGATCCTGGCGCTGGGGTCGCTGGTGTTCTGGGCGCTGTATCAGCTGGCGCCGATGGGGCTGATGCTGTTCTCCGAGCACAACATCAACCTGAACGTTTACGGCATTCAGGTGGCGCCGCAGTGGATCCAGAACATCAACACGCTGGTGATCGTGGTGGGCGGCCCGCTGCTCGCCTGGTGGTTCAACCGCCTGCGCGCCCGCGGTTGCAACATCGACATTCCGCTGCAGTTCTCCGGCTCGCTGTTCTGCATCGGGCTGGGCATGCTGGTGCTGCCGCTGGGCATCAGCATGGCGGGCGGCGACGGGCTGGTGGCGTTCAAATGGATCGTCATCAGCTATGTGCTGCAAAGCGTCGGTGAATTGATGATCTCGCCGATCGGTTACGCGATGATCGGCAAGCTGGCGCCGCCGCGCTATCAGGGCGTGATGATGGGCTGCTGGATGATGGTGACCGGCGTCGCCTCGGTGCTGGCGGGCTACGTCTCCGGCCTGATGCCGGAAAACAGCGGCAGCACGCCGCTGCAAACCAATCCCGGCTACAGCGAAATCTTCAGCGCGCTGGGTTGGGGGGCGACGGGCGTCGGCGTGGCGATGCTGATTTTAATTCCGCTGTTGCGGCGCCTTATCCGGCGCGACGGTCCGTCTGCCGCCTGATTTTGCGAACATGCACAACAGCCCCACTGGTCGGGGCTGTTTTTATTTTGGGCTTTAACGCTTGCATCCGGCGGCGAATCGCGGAAGGCTGAAGGAAA
Organism: Serratia sp. CY81684; assembly: GCF_052166595.1. NCBI lineage: Bacteria > Pseudomonadati > Pseudomonadota > Gammaproteobacteria > Enterobacterales > Yersiniaceae > Serratia > Serratia sp. CY81684. The sequence continues at coordinate 1,100,504 of NZ_JBJNOO010000001.1, forward strand.
ACCAATAAAAACAAACCGGAGCCCGCAGTATGAACATCATCTATTACCACCCCTTGTTTAACGCCCAGGAATGGCTGACCGGCATCAAGCAACGCCTGCCGCAGGCCGAGATCCGCGAATGGCAGCGCGGCGACGAGCGGCCGGCGGATTACGCGCTGGTATGGCGCCCGCCGCACGAGATGTTAGCCAACCGCCGCGATCTGAAAGCGGTGTTCGCCCTCGGCGCCGGCGTCGACGCCATTCTCGATCAGGAGCGCAAACACCCCGGCACACTGCCCGCCGGCGTGCCGCTGCTGCGGCTGGAGGATACCGGCATGGCGCAGCAGATGCAGGAATATGCGCTGAGCTATGTGCTGCGCTATTTCCGCCGTTTCGACGAGTATCAGGCGTTGCAGCAGCGGCAGGAATGGCAGCCGCTCGATCCGCACTCGCTGGATGATTTCACTATCGGCATCCTAGGCGCCGGCGTGCTGGGGCAGAGCGTGGCGCGCAAGCTGACCGAGTTTGGCTTCAGCGTACGCTGCTGGAGCCGCAGCGCCAAACAGATCGACGGCGTGCAAAGCTTCGCCGGAGAGGCGCAGCGCGGCGCCTTTCTCGACGGCGTCAAACTGCTGATCAACCTGCTGCCCAATACGCCGGAGACCGTCGGCATTCTCAACCGCGAGCTGTTCGCGCAACTGCGGCCGGGCGCTTACCTCATCAACATCGCGCGCGGCGCGCATCTGGTGGAGGCCGATCTGCTGGCGGCGCTGGAGCAGGGGCAGCTGGCCGCCGCCACGCTGGACGTGTTCGCCCGCGAGCCGCTGCCGCAGGATCACCCGTTCTGGCGTCATCCGCGTGTCACCATTACCCCGCATATTGCTGCCATCACGTTGCCGCAGCAGGCGATGGATCAGATCGCCGCCAACATCCGCGCGCTGGAGGCGGGGCATGCCCCGGCCGGCGTGGTCGACAGGCAGCGGGGTTACTGAGCCTTCAGCCGCCGTTCGGTAACTGATAAGCTGTTATCGTCATCGCGCCTGCCCGTACCTTTGCGGGCGGGCCCTCTGGAAGGAGAAACAATGTACCCCGTTGATTTGCATATGCACACCGTCGCCAGCACCCACGCTTACAGCACGCTGCACGATTACATCGCCGAAGCCCAGCAGAAGGGCATCAAGCTGTTCGCCATCACCGATCACGGCCCGGACATGGCCGATGCGCCGCACTACTGGCACTTCATGAACATGCACGTGTGGCCGCGCCGGGTGAACGGCGTGGGCATCTTGCGCGGTATCGAAGCCAACATCAAAAACCTGCAGGGCGATATCGACTGCACCGGCCCGATGCTGACCGCCACCGACGTGATCATCGCCGGTTTCCATGAGCCGGTGTTTGCGCCGCAGGATAAAGCGTCCAATACTGAAGCGATGATCGCCGCGATGGCGCAGGGAGACGTGCATATCATCAGCCACCCCGGCAACCCGCGTTACCCGATCGACATTCCCGCCGTTGCGGCGGCGGCGGCCAAATACGAAGTGGCGCTGGAGCTGAATAACTCGTCGTTCACCCACTCCCGCAAGGGCAGCGAGGCCAACTGCCGGGCGATCGCCGCCGCGGTGCGCGACGCCGGCGGCTGGCTGGCGCTGGGTTCGGATTCGCACGTCGCTTTTTCACTGGGTAATTTCGAGCACTGCGAGCGCATCATCGAAGAGGTGGGCTTCCCGCAGGAGCGCATTCTCAACGTCAGCCCGCGCCGGTTGCTGGATTTTCTCGAGCGGCGCGGCAAGCCGGCGATTGCGGAATTGGCCGATTTGTGACATCGTCCCGGCAAAATTTTCCGTATTGTATAAGGCCTTATCATGAATGAGTTTTCCATTGTTTGCCGCGTGCTGGGTACGCTGTTCTACCGCCAGCCGCAGGATCCGCTGCTGGTGCCGCTGTTCGCGCTGATCAAAGAGGGCAAGCTGCAGCAGCACTGGCCGCTGGAGCAGGATGACCTGCTGAAGCGCCTGCAGCAGGGCTGCGACGTCAACCAGCTGGCGACCGACTTCAACGCGATGTTCGTCGGCAGCGAATGCAGCGTGTCGCCGTTCCGCTCCGACTACGTCGAAGGCGCCAGCGAAGCGGAAGTGCGCACCTTCCTGCAGCAGCGCGGCATGCCGCTGGCCGAGGCGCCGGCCGACCATTTCGGCCAGCTGCTGCTGGCGGCCTCCTGGCTGGAAGATCAGTCGCAGGAAGATGAAGCGCAGGCGCAGATCGCGCTGTTCGACGAGTTTCTGCTGCCGTGGTGCGGCCGCTTCCTCGGCAAAGTGGAAGCGCACGCCACCACCGGTTTCTACCGCACGCTGGCGCTGATGACCCGCGACGCCATCCAGGCGATGCGCGACGAGCTGGCGGAGTACGAGCAGGACGACGAAGCGGGCGACGAAGACGCGTAACGCCGCAGCCATCCAGGCGGGCCGCCCGGCCCGCCGATCCGCTAAACACAGGTTTGCATCCCCCAGACGTAAATTGACAAAAGATCCCCTAATCTGGCGGTTTACCGTCGGTTCGGCCGCGCCTGCGCGCCGCGCTTTTTCACGCAAGGGGGAGATGATGAAAAGTAACTGGATGCAGCAGATTCAAACGTTGATCGGGCAGAAGGCCGGCGCGATGGGCGGGGCGGAAGGCATCGGCAAGCTGCTGGCGCCCACGGCGCTGGGCGGTTTGGTCGGCGTGCTGTTGGCCAACAAATCCTCGCGCAAGCTGGTGGGCAAGTTCGGCAAGAATGCGCTGATTATCGGCGGCAGCGCGGCGGTGGGCGCGGTGCTGTGGAACAAGTATAAGCAGCGGGTGAAAGAGACCCATCAGGACGAACCGCAGTTCGGTTTGCAAACCACGCCGGTGGATCTGCGCGCCAAGCGTTTGGTGCAGGCGCTGGTGTTCGCCGCCAAGAGCGACGGCCATATCGATGCCGACGAGCAGCGCGCCATCGATCACAGCCTGTCGCAGCTGCAGGTGGGGGAAGAGGCGCAGGGCTGGGTGCAGGAAGCGCTCGATCAGCCGCTCAACCCGGAATTGATCGCCCGCAGCGTGCAAAATGAAGACGAGGCGCTGGAGGTTTACTACCTGAGCTGTCTGGTGATCGACGTCGATCACTTTATGGAGCGCGGCTACCTCGATGCGCTGGCGCAGGCGCTGAAGATCCCGGCGGACGTCAAGCAGGGCATCGAGAGCGACGTCAACGAGAAAAAGCGCGAGCTGGCGTAGCGCCGCTTGGCAAGCCGGGGGGAATCGTGTCACTCTTGCCGCAATCTATGTAAGCGGATGATTTAGCAATGATGACCCCACCGAAAGCGGAAAAACGCCCTTATCCCATCACCATCCACGGCGACACGCGCGTGGATGACTACTACTGGCTGCGCGACGACGAGCGCGCAGACCGCCAGGTGCTGGACTACCTGCAGGCGGAGAACGCCTACACCGATGCGATGCTGAAGCCGCAGCAGGCGCTGCGCGAAACCCTGTACGAAGAGATGGTGGCGCGTATTCCGCAGCAGGAACATTCGGTGCCTTACGTGCGCCACGGCTATCGCTATCAGACGCGCTACGAGCCGGGCAACGAATACGCGATTTATGTGCGCCAGCCGCAGGCCGAGAGCGAGCACTGGGAAGTGCTTATCGACGGCAACCAGCGCGCCGAGAACCACGAGTTTTATACCCTGGGCGGGCTGGACGTCAGCCCCGACAATCAGCGGCTGGGGGTAGCGGAAGATTTCCTGTCGCGCCGCCAGTATGACATTCGCTTCAAGAACCTGGCCGACGGCAGCTGGGCGGACGAAGTGTTGGAAAATACCTCCGGCAGCTTCGAGTGGGCTAACGACTCCTCGACGGTGTACTACGTGCGCAAGCACGCCAAGACGCTATTGCCGTATCAGGTCTATCGCCACGTGGTGGGCAGCGATCCGCGGCAGGATGAGCTGATTTACGAAGAGCTGGACGATACCTTTTACGTCGGGCTGGAGAAGACCACCTCCGAGCGTTTTATCCTGATCCACCTGAGCAGCACCACCACCTCGGAGATCCTGCTGCTGGACGCCGATCGTGCGGACGCCAAGCCGCAGCTGTTCGTGCCGCGCCGCAAGGATCACGAGTACGCCATCGATCACTATCACCAGCATTTCTACATCCGCTCCAACAAGGACGGCAAGAACTTCGGCCTGTACCAAAGCGAGCAGGCGGACGAAGCGCAGTGGCAGACGCTGATCGCTCCGCGCGCCGACGTGATGCTGGAAGGCTTCAGCCTGTTCCGCGACTGGCTGGTGGTGGAAGAGCGCAATGCCGGCCTGACGCTGCTGCGCCAGATCCACTGGCAGACGGGCGAAGAGAAACGCATCGCCTTCGACGATCCGACCTACACCACCTGGCTGGCGTATAACCCGGATCCGCAAACCGCGCTGCTGCGCTACGGCTATTCGTCGATGACCACCCCGACCACGCTGTACGAGCTGAACATGGACAGCGGTGAGCGGACGATGCTCAAACAGCAGGAAGTGAAGAACTTCACGCCGGAAAACTACCGCAGCGAGCGGGTGTGGGTGAAGGCGCGCGACGGCGTCGAGGTGCCGGTCTCGCTGGTGTATCGCCAGGACAGCTTCCAGCGCGGCGCCAACCCGCTGATGGTGTACGGCTACGGCTCTTACGGCAGCAGCATGGATCCGGCGTTCAGCGCCAGCCGCCTGAGCCTGCTGGATCGCGGTGTCGTGTTCGCGCTGGCGCACATTCGCGGCGGCGGCGAGCTGGGGCAGCTGTGGTATGAAGACGGCAAACTGTTCAACAAGCAGAACACCTTCAACGATTTTATCGACGTGACCGAAACGCTGATCGCCCAGGGGTACGGCGACGGCAAGCGGGTGTTCGCCATGGGCGGCAGCGCCGGCGGCCTGCTGATGGGCGCGGTGATCAACCAGGCGCCGCAGCTGTTCCACGGCGTGGTGGCGCAGGTGCCGTTCGTCGATGTGGTGACCACCATGCTGGACGAGTCGATCCCGCTGACCACCGGCGAATACGACGAGTGGGGCAACCCGAACGAGCAGGCCTATTACGACTACATCAAACAGTACAGCCCGTACGATCAGGTGAAGGCGCAGGCATACCCGCATCTGCTGGTGACCACCGGCCTGCACGATTCGCAGGTGCAGTATTGGGAGCCGGCCAAGTGGGTGGCCAAGCTGCGCGAGCTGAAAACCGACGATCGGCAGCTGCTGCTGTATACCGACATGGATGCCGGCCACGGCGGCAAATCCGGCCGTTTCAAGGCCTATGAGGATATTGCGCTGGAGTACGCCTTCATTCTGGCGCTGGCGGAGTAACGGCGAACAGCGGGCGGCCTGCGCCGCCCGCTGTGCTAGCCAATCAGATAGTATTTCAGCGTGTGTTTCATGTCCGGGCTCAGATCGTCGATGGATTTCAGCATCCAGCGCAGATAGCCGGGATCTTCCTGGGCGATGCGATCGATTTCCTGCCCGCGATACTTGCCGAATTTGAACTTCTTCAGCAGCACCGGCTGTTCGGTGATCTGCACCATTTGCTCCGGCGTCCAACCCGAATCCTTGATGATGCGTTGCAGCAGCGCGGCGGTGACGTAGCAGTCGTACAGCGCGCGGTGCGGGTACAGCGTGGCGTCTGCCGGCAGCTGCACGTCCAGGTTCAGCGCGTAGCGCAGATACTGGTTGCCGTACTTGATGTCCGGATACAGCGTGCGCGCCAGCTTGAGGGTGCAGATCCAGGCGCCGTTCATCTCCGGCAATACCCCGCGATCAAAGGCGGCGTTGTGCGCCACATAGTAGGGGCTGCCCTGATAGCGGCCGATCGCCACCGCAATGCGCGGTTTGCCTTCCACCATCTGTTCGGTGATGTGATGAATCGCCATCGCGTCGAGGCTGATAGGGCGATCCGGGCTGACCAGGTCGCTCATCGGATTGGTTAACTGGCCGTCGAGCAGATCGAGGGAGGCCACTTCCACCACGCCGCCGTCCAGCCCGCAGGTCTCGGTATCTATTACGCGTAACGTCATGCTTTCCTCCGCGTTGCCGTCAGGCTTCAGCTTAACCGGCACAGGCGGCCGTGCCAACCGTCGGAAGTCTTGCCGGCGATGATAAGACCAGGGGCGTCATCCGGCGCGGCAACCAAAAGCGCTCCCGTTTCATCCCAGATGGCGCTGCGGCCTGCCGGGATCCAGCCGCCGGTCGGCGCCGCATGGTTGGCCATCAGCGTGACCATGCCGTAACGCCGGGCATAGCCTGCCAGCGCGGCGCTGTCTTTCGCGTAACCGGCTTCAGATACCAGCACGCCGGCAGCATAAATCTGCGCGCCCGCCTGTGCGGCGGCGCTTGCGTGGCCGGGCTCCGAAGTATCGGCGCAGATGGCTAGCGCGATGCGTTGCTGCTGTATTTCCAGCAGCGAGCCGCCATCGCCGGGCAAGAACCGTTGCCGTTCCGCGCCGTGCAGATGCTGCTTGGTATAGGGCGTCAATGCGCCATTGGGATGAAAGATCAAGGCGGCGATATGCAGCGCCTGGCCGCTGCGTAAGGGCGCGCCGACGACGATCGTCATCTGATGCGATTGCGCCGCCGCAGCGAGCGGTTGCAGACGCGGATCGCCCAGCGTCAGCGCCAGTTCGGCAGCATCAGCCAGTTCATAGCCGCTGAGCGACAGTTCGGGAAACACCAGCAGCTGCACCTGCTGTTGGGCTGCCTGCGCGACAAATTCAAGGTGGCGTTCAAGGTTACAGGCGATATCGGCCGCAGCGGCGGGGTATTGGGCGGCGGCGAGGGTGAAGCAGGACATCGGCCATCTCTCCTGTGAGGCAATAAAAAACCCGCCTTGGCGGGTTTAATGACGGATGGAAGGACGCTTACTCACCAGACGGATGCGCTTTTTTGGCGCGTTTCTCCGCACGTTTCTCTGCTGGGGTTTTCAACGGCTTCTTCTTCGCATTTTTTTTGCTATCCATTCCCTTACTCATGATGGCCTCTCGTTACCTATGATTGGGTGGCTTGCTCAGCCATTAACCGCCTAAAGCCGGCAGGATGCAAGCGACAAAGTGCGAATTGCACTTAACCGGCTGTTTGCACGTGAAATTTTGTTTTTGGATGACCGGGTGATAAAAATAATTATTATGTTATAATATTACACTTTCAATGTTCGGAGAACGCAATGACTGTGATGGCATTACCGGATGCGCAGCAACTGCTGGCCATGCCGGATTCTGATTATATGAACTCGGTTCAACGGGCGTTTTTCCGTCAGCTGCTGCAGGATGAGCGGCAAAAGCTGCTGCTGCACATCGATGAGCTGAAAAAAGAGATCGATGGCGGCGAAGCGACGGGCGATGAGGCCGATAAGGCGGCGCGCGAAGAGGATCTGCGCCTGCTGTTCCGCCAGCTGGATCGCGAAAGCCGCCTGTTGCCGAAAATCGATGCGGCGCTGGCGCGCTTGCAGAACGGCGAATACGGCTACTGCCGGGAAACCGGCGAACCCATCGGGCTGGCGCGTCTGCTGCTGCGCCCGACGGCGGAACTGAGCATCGAGGCGAAAACCGCGCAGGAGATGCGCGAGCCGCATATGCGTAAAGGCGGGTAAGGTCTCAGCCGCCGAGCGTATCCACCAACAGATCGAGAAAGCGCCTGACGCGTGGTTCCAGCAGGCGCTTATTCGGATAGAGCGCCACAATCCTGACTTCTTCACCCGCCACGGCACGCAACACCTGCCGCAGACGGCCGGCGGCCAAGTCCTCCGCAATCATAAACTCCGGCAGATACGCGATGCCCAACCCGGACAGAGCGGCGTCGCGTAACGCTTCCCCACTGTCCAGCCGCAGGCGGCCGCGCACCGGGGCCTTGACCCATTCGCCGCGCTCGTCGCGCAGCCGCCAGGGCTGTTTTTGGTTGCGGCTGCTGAACAGCAGAGCCTCATGCCCGGCGAGCGACTCGACGGTAAGCGGTTCGCCACGGGCGGCGAGGTAGGCGGGGGAGGCGCACAGCAGGGCGCGATACCTGGCGAGGGTTCTGGACACCAGCCGGGTATCCGGCGCCGTGACGCCGATCCGCACCGCTAAATCAAATCCTTCTTCCACGATATCCGCCAGGCGATCGGAAAAACTGATCTCCACCTGCACCTCAGGCCAGGCGACGAGAAATTTCGGCACCAGCGGCAACAGGATCCGTCTGCCGAAGGCGGCGGGAGCGGTCAACCGCAGCACCCCGCGTGCGGTGCCTTTGTCGCCGGCCACGCTGGCCTCGGCGTCGTCGACCGAAGCGAGGATCTGCAGACCGCGCCGATAAAACTCTCGCCCCTCATCGGTCAGGCCAAGCGAACGCGTGGTGCGATGCAACAGCCGCACGCTCAGCCGCTGCTCCAGACGCGCGATGGCTTTGCCCGCCGCCGAGCGCGACAGCCCCATCGTCTGTCCGCCGGCGACAAAACTGCCGGCGTCGACGACGGCCATGAAAACCTGAATGTCATTGAGATTCGCCCGCAACATGCCGCCCCCCGAGATTCGATGATAAGATAATTAATTTAACATATTCAATGAATTAACTGCATATCCAATGTCGTTTCAGTGACGACGGCCATTCGCCAATCAAACGATTATAGTCGCCATGGAAACGATAAACGGTTGGAGAAGCAGCATGAAAAACGGCATCACGCACTACCATCACGGGGTCATTTGGGAAGAGGAGAATGGCGTGTCCCAAGGCATTCGCGTCAAAGACACCCTCTATATTTCGGGGCAGTTTTCCCATGATATGCAGGGTGAGTTTATCGGCGCGGGCGATATCGAACGGCAAACCCAACAGACGTTGGACAACCTGGATCGGGTATTGGCGGGATTCGGCGCCGAACGTTCGAACCTGGCGTATGTGGAGATCTACCTGACCGACGTACAGGCGCATTTTGAACCGTGCGTTGCGTTGTTCAAGCGCTATGTCGGCGATCACCGGCCCGCCGGTTCGCTGATCGGCGTCACCGGGCTGGCTTCGCCCGAGCAGTTGGTGGAGATCAGCGCGATCGCGCACCTCAACTGATCGGGCCTGTGGGCATTTTGCCGGCAGGTCGTTGTGATTTTGAGCAAACGCGCGCCGAGTTCCCGGCGCGCGTTCGAGTTTTCGGGTTTTACCGTTGACCTGCCGGGCGGCTTCCGCTTTGATGAAAGCATGACTCACAGAGAGACGGAAAGCGCCATGGAACAATTACGAGGTTTGTACCCGCCGTTAGCGGCATACGACAGCGGTTGGCTGGACACTGGGGATGGCCACCGGATCTACTGGGAGCTGAGCGGTAACCCGAACGGTAAACCGGCGATCTTCATTCACGGCGGGCCGGGCGGCGGCATCTCCCCGCACCATCGCCAGCTGTTCGATCCCGAACGCTACAAGGTGCTGCTGTTCGATCAGCGCGGCTGTGGCCGCTCCCGTCCGCATGCCAGCCTGGACAACAACACCACCTGGCATTTGGTGGCCGATATCGAACGGCTGCGGGAAATGGCCGGCGTCGAACAATGGTTGGTGTTCGGCGGTTCCTGGGGCTCCACGCTGGCGCTCGCCTATGCGCAGACCCACCCGGAGCGCGTCAGTGAAATGGTGCTGCGCGGCATCTTCACCCTGCGCAAGCAGGAGCTGCATTGGTATTACCAGGACGGCGCTTCGCGCTTCTTCCCGGAAAAATGGGAGCGCGTGCTGTCCATCCTCTCGGATGACGAGCGCAAAGACGTGATCGCCGCCTACCGGCAGCGGCTGACCTCGGCCGATCCGCAGGTGCAGCTTGAAGCGGCCAAACTTTGGAGCGTGTGGGAAGGGGAGACGGTCACGCTGCTGCCGAGCCGCGAATCCGCTTCGTTTGGCGAGGATGATTTCGCGCTGGCGTTCGCCCGCATTGAAAACCACTACTTCACCCATCTGGGGTTCCTGGAAAGCGACGACCAACTGCTGCGCAACGTGCCGCTGATCCGCCATATTCCGGCGGTGATCGTCCACGGCCGTTATGACATGGCCTGCCAGGTGCAGAATGCCTGGGACCTGGCCAAGGCCTGGCCGGAGGCGGAGCTGCATATCGTGGAAGGGGCGGGGCATTCGTATGATGAGCCGGGCATTTTGCACCAGCTGATGATCGCCACCGACCGGTTTGCCGGCAAGTGACGCAAAAAACCCGCCGTAACGGCGGGTTTTTCTATTTAGCCTTCGGCTCGTACGGCAGGCGCGAAAACTTGTGGGATTCCGCGCGGTAGTGCGCCACGCGCTCGCGAAAATAGTCGCGCAGCGCTTCCGGTTGCTCGCGCTCCACCACTTCCGGGATCACCGGCATGTTGTAGCGCTCTTTGTACGCCACGCCTGAGGCGGCGAGATCTACATTCACCCTGTCCATTTCCTCTTTGGACAGCTCGGCCAGATTGTAACCCACGCTATGCTCCTTACTTACTTTGCCGCATTGAATCTGCGCAGAAGGTAATCCACCCGGCGGCGCTTGGCAAGCCCATTACGCCGTTGCCGGGAGCGATATTTATCCGAGAGTAATGCAATCTATTTATTCTTTTAAATAAGAATGATTCGCTTTTTGATTAAAATAAAAGATGAAAATAATTATCATGTGAATTCTCAATGTGGGTTTGATATTTTAATTTATTGATATTTATGGTTTTTATAATTAATGTTTGCTTGGTGTGAATAATGTGTTTTTATTTTTACGGCAGCAAGGCATAATGCGCGAAAATTAAATTCATGACCTGCAAAATAAAAGGAATCATTATGCTGACGCAAGAAATGACTCAAAAGCTGAATGAGCAACTGAATCTGGAGTTCTACTCCGCCAACCTGTATCTGCAGATGAGCGCATGGTGCAGCGATAAAGGCTTTGAAGGCGCCGCCGCATTTCTTAAAGAGCATTCTCAGGAAGAGATGCAGCATATGCAACGTTTGTTCGACTATCTGAGCGACACCGGCTCTCTGCCGCTGCTGGGCACCATCGCCGCGCCGCCGGTGGCGTTTGAGTCGCTGGCGGACGTGTTCCAGCAGACCTACGAACACGAACAGCTGATCACTCGTCAGATCAACGAACTGGCGCACGCCGCCATGACTGCACACGATTACTCCACCTTCAACTTCCTGCAGTGGTACGTGGCGGAGCAGCATGAAGAAGAGAAACTGTTCAAATCCGTGCTGGACAAGCTGGCGCTGGTGGGCACCAGCGGCAAGGGCCTGTTCTTCATCGACAAAGATCTGAAGAAAATGGGCGCGATGGGCCAGGGCGGCAACGATCAGGCCTGATCTGCATCAGAACATCGAAAAAACCGCGCGCGGGCGAGCCTGATGCGCGGTTTTTTTTACCCTGCGTTTATCGCGGTTATGCGGCGATACGTGCTGCCGGATCGCAAAATGCCAGTGATGCGCTCGACTTGCCGCGGCGTGGTCGTTATGATTTACCGCGATACGCTACAGGGATGGTAGAGTCAAAACAGCGGGTTAGCCGATACAACCCGTTTTTCTGTTTACCCGTGGCGCAATCATTGCGGTGGGTTGGGGCCGCTGATACATCGCCTTGGCTGTGGCCTTAACCCTTATGACCCTCTTTATATTGTTAAGGGATACCACTGTGATCGGTAAAATTCGTTCCTCCTGTCGCCTGCTTTCCACCGTTTTCGTTCTGTTCGTTGGCCTGTCTTCGCAGCAAGCGCTGGCGCACGCCCACCTGAAAGTGGAAACGCCGAAGGCCGACGCCAGCGTCAGCCCGGCGCCGAAGGCGCTGACCCTCAGCTTCTCCGAAGGCATCGAACCAAACTTCAGCGGCGTGAAAATCACCGGCCCGGACAACGCCGTGGTGAAAACCGGCAAGCTGCAGCTCGATCCGAACAACAACACCCAGGTCAACGTGCCGATTGAAGGCGAGCTGAGCGCGGGCAAATACAACGTCAGCTGGCATGTGGTGTCGGTCGACGGGCATAAAACCAAAGGCCAGTACAGCTTCACCGTAAACTGATCGTGACTCTGGCGACCCTGTTCGTTCTGTGTCGCTTGGTGCACTTTGCGGCGGTGATGCTGATGTTCGGCATCAGTCTGTTCACCGCCTTATTGTCACCGCAGCGCCTCTCCCCGATCCTCTCCCGCGATGTGCGTCCGCTACTGCTTGCCGGCACCTGGATTGCCGGGCTTTCCGCCGTGGCGCTGCTGGCCATTCAGGCCGGGCAGATGGGCGACGGTTGGCAAGACGCCTGGCGGCTGGAGGTCTGGTGGGCGGTGCTCGGCACCACCTTCGGCGAAGTGTGGCGCTGGCATCTGGGCCTGTCGCTGCTGGCGATCCTGAGCCTGCTGCTGCCGGAACGGCCGCGCGCGCAGGCGTTGGCGCTGTGCTCGGCGCTGCTGCTGGTGAGCCTGGCGTTCATCGGCCACGCGGCGATGCATGAAGGCGCGTTGGGCGCGCTGCACCGCGCCAACCATGCGGTGCACCTGCTGGCCGCCGGTTACTGGTTCGGCAGCCTGGCGCCGCTGCTGGTTTGCCTGCGTTACCTGCCGCCGCCGCAGTGGCGCAGCGACGCCATTACCACGCTGATCCGTTTCTCGCGCTGGGGGCACCTGGCGGTGGCGGCGGTGATCGTCACCGGCATCGTCAACAGCCTGATCATTCTCGGCGGTTGGCCGCTCAACCTCGGCTCGCCTTATCAGCGCCTGTTGCTGATCAAAACCGCGCTGGTGGCGCTGATGGTGATGGTGGCGCTGGCCAATCGCTACGCCATCGTGCCGGCGATGAGCCGCGTACCGGCGCTGGCGCAGCGCGGTGTGGTGCTGGCCTGCTGGCTCGAAGTCGGGCTGGGGATGGCGGTGCTGCTGCTGGTCAGTTTATTTGCAACCTATGCGCCGGTATGACATTTCAGCTTGCCGCAACCGGCCAAGCTGCGGGAAAATCGGCGCGAATAGCAACCTTAAGGCCATCACATGAAATCGGTATTACTCGGCATTACGCTGCTGGCAACCGCGACCGGCGCGCTGGCGGCAGACAAACTGGTGAACATCACCAAACTGGAGTACGGCAAACAGTGGGCGTTCACCAAGGAAGAAGTGACGCTGCAGTGCCGCAGCGGCGGCGCGCTGTTCGTGCTGAATAACAGCACCCTGATGCAATATCCGCTCAACGACGTGGCGGAGCAGCAGGTGAAGAAGGGCCATCAGCGCGCGCAGCCGCTGGAGGTGATCCTGCTGGACGACCCTGCCGAACCGGGGAAAAAAATGAGCATGGCGCCGTTTATCGAGCGCGCCGAGAAGCTGTGCGCTGACTAACCGCTTGTTTGCCAACGCCTTGCCCAGCGTGCGCAGATTGATGCGCATTTGCCGCATAGTTATTTCGTCACGAAACTATCACGCAGCCGCCGGGCGGCTGGCAAAACTGGCGCGGTAGGCTACTCTTAAAGTGCACGGCTGAACAAGCCCTGCATTAAATGCCAACTTTTAGCGCACGGCTCTCTCCCAAGAGCCATTTCCCTAGACCGAATATAGGAATCGTATTCGGTCTTTTTTTGTGTGATTGATTTATAAGAAAATTCCACTTAAGACGCCAATAAAATTCTGGTTTCTCTTTCCAGTCGTAACACCTCAGCCCGATCTCCGGCTCCACACACCACCCGCACCTATCGCTAATTTAGCCGCACCAAAAGTCATTACGTCATTTATGGCGCTGATAAGCTCCGTTCATTGCTCCCATTATCGGTTTAACGAGAGTGGCATTATGCAGAATATCAAGGCATTAGGCGTTGTAAAAGGAAACCTGCGTTGAACGATCGGCTGAATCAGTTGAAGAGGGCGCTGCCCGGCTATCTCGAGGCGTGGCGTGAGGGGGCCTTACCCTCTGACTGGGGGCAGGTGGCTAACCCTGAAGTGGTTGCCGCCCTGTTGGCGGAGTGGGAGGCGCTCAGCGAGTTGGCGTCTCAGTTCGAAACCGCCACTGAAGCCCCCTCCGAACCGGCCGCCTTTTGGCAGGCGCGCGCCGAGCTGATGGCGCGGCGCAATCGTGAGCTTATGGCCCAACTGGCGACGCCAGTCCGTTTGCCCGGCGCACGGGTGGCCTTTTTTGGCTATGTGAAAACGGCCGTGATGGACGCCAGGCAGGTTAAGGCGGCGATTCGCGATGCCGGTTTTATCGTTGCGGGCGGCGCCCCCAACGAGAACACGGCTTAACGCGGTTTCTTCTCAAATTTCTCGGCAAAAAAGAACCGCAGCAATTTATGGGTCCACAGCAGGATGGCGCCAACCACCACCAGCGAGACGACGAAATGCGACAGATTTTTAGGCGCGGCGTAGCCGTGGGTAAAGGAGACCCCCGCGCCGCTGAGCAGCAGGGTGGCGATCCAGAAGCCGAGCAGCAGGCATAAGGTACGAAACAGTTTAAACATGGTTATCACCAAAAATACGGAAAGCGCCGACCGAACGGAGGGGCTCAGCCGGAGCTTTGATTAATTAAAACCGCTTAGCGCGAACAGGTATTGCCGCCTTTACTGCTATTGTTATTGCAGCTGCTGCCGCTGTTTTTGTTGCCGCCTTTCCCCATGCCGACGTTGCCGCCGCCTTTGCTGCCTTCCTTGAAGCAGCCGCCGTTGAGCGCGCCCACCGCCAGGCCGCCAAGGCCGCCCAGAGAGCCGGTGATCACGCCGTTAACGCAATCCGGCGAGGTGTGCTTGCCGTAGAATCCCTGATTGGATGACCCGCCTCCGTTCTTGTTGCCGCCGTTGTTGTTGACGCGGCCATTGCTGCTGCGGTTGTCGCCAAAGTTACCGGCGCCGGCGATCAGGTGAAAGTGTTTGGCATCGATCTCTTGCATAAAATTCCCTCTTTATCGATTCAGTTAGATTCAGTAAAGCTTGCGCAAGCCAGCTGTTTTTAACAGAAAAAATAGCGGGGGTAATTACCGGTTCGGATAAGAACAGGGGGTTTATTTTGCGATATTTTCCAGGCTGATAGAGCACAGAGGAATGATATTTGGGGCGTGTGGAACCGTAGCGCTATCTGTTCTCTTGGGCCGGTTAATTTGTTAGCATGGCGCCCCTGGATGACTATTGGTGCAGTACATTGAAAATTAAAGCGTTGTTATTTGTTGCGTTGGCCGCGCTGGCCGGCTGCAGCCAGGAGGGAACCTCGATGAATCAGCCCGCAAACGAGAAAGGCGGCCAAACGGAAGTGTTGCTGGTGAACAGCGCGCTGGTGGACTGCGTGGGCGTTGCCCCGATGAAGTGCATGCAGGTGCGCCGCTCCACGCAGCAGCCGTGGGAGTTGTTCTATACCGGCATCGAGGGTTTCACCTTCGAACCTGGCTATCAGTATCGGCTGAAAGTGCGCGTCACCCCGGTGGAGAACGTACCGGCCGATGCCTCATCGCTGCGTTACACGCTGATTGAGCAGCTGGAAAAGAACAAGGCGTAATGGATCTATCTCGTCACCACCAAATGGCGTTTCATTTGGTGGTGACGTTTTCAGGAAAGTTTGTCTTTTTTCTTTCTTTTGGAGGATTCGAAAGTGGCGAAGGCATGTGCAAGAGCAAACCCCAGCGCACAGTAGCGTAGAGGCCAATTCTCTTTAGCCCATGTTTCAGAGTCAGCAATAAACATCGTGTTGCCGTTGGCAAAAAGGGTAAATTGCCAGCAAAGGATTAAAAAGCATATCGTAACCAGAACGACATAACCCTTGGAACCCAGAGACGGTCTGAAGACGTATTTCACGGCCAGACAGGCCGCGGCAGCGAGAGTAGAAAAAATATAATATAAAGTCGGTTCCATCACTGTTCCTGGCTGCTTTTATAAATGGAATTAATGGTTGAGACATCTGCGCCACCTTCAAGCATCAAGCTGGCTCTTCCCATGTTCCTCCAACCGCGAATATAGTCTGTATTGATGTAACGAAATAATCGCCAGGCTTCGGGTTTCAGCGACAGTTTTAGTAAACCATAGCCTGATAACAGTAAGTCTACGCCACCTAACGCCATGTCTGCTGCGGAATGGGAATAGCCTAGCGTTGAAGCCGCAGAGCGGTACATCATTCGGCCTGGACCAATAGTATTCTTGCCAAATAACAGCGTATAACCGTTTTCGTAGACATTATTGATGCCATTGATTAAAAGTAACGTTCCTGGAATGGCACCGACGCCAGTCCAATCCAAGCCCACGCCGAGTAAAATTTGTGCTATTCCCGAGAGGAAGCCAACGCCGGCTAACACGTAGGTCACTACGGCGTCATGATTGACTTTCTTTCTCATTACGGCATAAGGCGTCACGGCGTCAGTTCGCAATAAGCGCTCTTGCTCAGAAAGCGATTGATATTCTTGCTTCATTTCTCTCATTGCAACATTCGCCGCTTCACCTACTTGTTGGCATTTTTGCAATTTATCATTCACAAAGCAGTGCATCTCATGTCTGAAGGCATTACCGACTGTCCGATCTTTTAAAAAGTCCCTATTAACGCGTTCTGATAGTTCTAAAAGCATACGTCCTTGTTGGCGAGCCATCGTTTGCGAGTAGGTATTTAAACGTTCTTTTAGTAACAGTGGATTATCCATTTTTCTTTGTTCCTCCCTGGATTTCGACCGAAAAACAGCCACACCATAACGCAACGCCAGAAGCTTGATCAACTTTCGCTGATTTGAAGAGGGAAAGCTTGAACTCGTTGAGGGGACGAGGCGTGGCGTGTGAAGACATCACGATGCGGAGTTGGGCAACCCTGAACCATCGACTTAACTGGTCTGTTCACTGCGCTTGTTTTCGCACTTTCTTAAGTATATCGAGAAAATCAGGTATATTGTCCTTCGGTTTTTAGCTACCAAGAAAAAATTACTATGATTATCAAACCTAAAATTCGTGGTTTTATCTGCACCACCGCTCACCCGGCAGGCTGTGAAGCCAACGTCCGTGAGCAAATCGCCTACGTTAAGTCACGCGGCGAACTGAAAAACGGGCCTAAAAAGGTGCTGGTCATTGGTGCATCCACCGGTTACGGTCTGGCCTCGCGCATCAATGCCGCTTTCGGCAGCGGTGCGGCCACCATCGGCGTATTTTTCGAGAAGCCTGGCAGCGAAGGCAAAACCGGTTCCGCCGGTTGGTACAACTCCGCCGGTTTCGACAAGGCAGCTAAAGAAGAAGGCCTGTACGCGAAAAGCATCAACGGCGACGCATTCTCCAACGAGTGCCGTCAGACCGTGATCGATCTGATCAAAAAAGACCTGGGTCAGGTTGACCTGGTGGTTTACTCGCTGGCTTCACCGGTGCGTAAGATGCCGGAAACCGGCGAAGTGGTGCGTTCCGCACTGAAGCCGATCGGCGAGCCATACAAATCCGTCGCGCTGGACACTAACAAAGACGTGCTGGTTGAAGCCGTGGTCGAGCCGGCCAACGAGCAAGAAATCGCCGACACCGTGAAGGTGATGGGCGGCCAGGACTGGCAGCTGTGGATGGACGCGCTGGACGAAGCGGGCGTGCTGGCGGATAACGCGCAGTCGGTCGCTTACTCCTACATCGGTACCGATCTGACCTGGCCAATTTACTGGCACGGTACGCTGGGCAAGGCGAAAGAAGATCTGGATCGCGCGGCGCACGCCATCAACCAGAAGCTGCAGGCCAAAGGCGGCGCGGCTTACGTTGCGGTGCTCAAGTCGGTAGTGACTCAGGCTTCCTCCGCCATTCCGGTGATGCCGCTGTATATCTCCATCGTGTTCAAAATCATGAAGGAGCAGGGCATTCACGAAGGCTGCATCGAGCAGATCCAGCGTTTGTTCGCCACCAAGCTGTACAGCGGTGCGGCGCCGGACACCGACGAGAAGCACCGTCTGCGTCTGGATGACTGGGAACTGCGCGACGAAGTGCAGGAAACCTGTCGTGAAATCTGGCAGCAGCTGAACGACAACAACATCAACGAACTGACCGATTACCAGGGCTACAAGGCGGAATTCCTGCGCCTGTTCGGCTTCGGTCTGCAGGGCGTTGACTATGACGCCGATCTGAGCGGCGAAGCCAATTTCGATGTGATCGAGCTGGTCTAAGCGCGTCGAGCGGTCAAACAAGGTCGGGTTAGCCCGGCCTTTTTTATTGCCTGCGAATTATCGGGTGGCTAAGCGAAAATGTTTATTTCGGGTTAACAGAGGAACCGGGTGGTTAACATCGGCAGTCGGATGGTGAAATAACGGCGGTTATTAAACTAAAGAAAGTCATTTTTTATTTACCCTTGCCGCCGGCTGCGGGTATTTTATTTCCTTTAAGGAGAAAGCTATGACATGGCGTTATTGTGCCACGGTATCGTTGTTTTTGTTGGGCGGCTGCAGCGCGATCCAGCCAACGTCGACGTCCCCGGACTGGTCTCAGCCTCAGCCGGCCACGCGGGAACAGCGGCAACGCATCATGGCGGGTGAGTCTGCCTCGTCGGTATTGCATGAAGGTAATATCGGTATTGGCGGTACGTTAGATGGGTCGAAAATATTCGATCGTTAAACCGCTAAATATATTCAGCCAAATTAATGCGCGCATTCTGCCGATATTGTCGGAGGGTTTACCTTTCCTGCGTTATTCTGCCGTGGCTTGACCATTCATTGCGTTAGCAGACAATTCGTTTTCCTTATAGGGAACCGCCGGTTTATTTCGGCGTAATCAAAGGAGTTGCCCATGACGAAGAACATGGCCGCGATCTTTCTCTTGCTGTTGCCGCCGCTAAGCCAAAGCGCCGGCGCAGCGCGCTACGACAGGCCGTGCGAAGGAGTGTCGCCGGTGCTGTTTCAAAAGCGCCTGAAAGCGCTGGCGCAGGATCTGCGTCAGGAAATGAGCGAGGAAGCGCCGCCGACAGAGCGCGATGCGGAAGAGCTGGCGCGGTTGGCGGAGTGCGCTATCGAGCCCGGCAAAGCGCCCGTCACCGGCGGGCAGCGCGTCTCCCGTTCAGAGGAAAAGCCGACGGCATCGCCGAACGGTTGCTGAGCCGGCGTGTACGCAGAGTCTAGCGATGTAATGTAAAAGGAGTCATTGATGAAAAGGATCGTGTTGGCCGGCGTGGCCTTGTGTTGTTCCAGCTTCGCGCAGGCGCGGGTGGATCTGGAATACCATGCGGCGGCGCCGAAGGACAGTAAGGTCACCGAGGAGTACCAGAAAAAGCGCGACGCATTGCGCCACAAGGTGTGGAATGTCGATAACCTGACGCTGGCCAACGAGCAGGCGATTGCACGCGAACAGCAGCGCGAAGCCGCTGAGACCGCCGAGCGGCAGCAGCGGAACCTGGAACAGCAGCAGAAAAAGCAGCGTTGCCTGCGCAGACACTCGAAAGATCCTCATCCCGAGGCGAAGTGTTACATGCACAACTTCTAACCTTTAACGTCCGGGCGCTTTCTGCGCCCGACGTCGTTTAGGCCGGGCGGCAATGCTCTTTCAGCATGGCGATCGCGTCCGGTTTCAGCTGATACAGATAGACCGGCCGGCCGGTGGCGCCGTACAGAATACGGGTGCCGAGGATACCGCTTTCCGCCAGATAGATGAGGTACTTGCGGCAGGACACCCGCGAAATGCCAATGGCGTTGGCCAGATTGTCGGTAGAGAATTCGCTGTCGTGCTGTTGCTCGATCCACTCGCACACCGTGCTCAGGGTGATGCTGGTCAGGCCCTTCGGCAGCTTTTTGCTCTCCTGGCCGCCGGGCTGGCGGCGCAACAGGCTGTCGACGTCGGCCTGCGAAAACTCGCGTTGCGCCAAGAGCTGTGACTGCTGCCGGTAGTGGCTCAGCGCCTCCTTGAAGCGGCTGAACTGGAACGGCTTGATCAGATAATCCACCACGCCGTAGTGCAGCGCTTTTTGCACCGTGTTCACGTCGCTGGCGGAGGAGATGATGATCACATCGGTCTTTTCGCCGAGCTCGCGCAGGCCGGGCAGCAGATCCAGCCCATTCTCCTGCTGCATGTAGATATCCAGCAACACCAGATCGATGCTGACGCTGGCGTCGGCCAGCAGGGCGCGCGCCTGGCTCAGGGTCGCGACCGTCGCCTGGCAGTGAAAACCGCCGACCTGGCTCAGGTAGTATTTGTTCAGCTCCGCCACCATCGGGTCGTCGTCGACAATCAGTACGTTAATCATGGGCTCTGCTCTTGGCCTGATAGGGAAGGTGCACGAAAAATTGGGTCAGCTCGCCCGGTTCGGATTCGAAATCGATGCTGCCGCCCAGTTTCTCCAGATGGCTGCGGATCAGCGCCAGGCCGATGCCGCGTCCCGTTCCCTTGGTGGAAAATCCGTGTTCGAAGATGCGCGCGCCGATCGCCGGATCGATGCCGGGGCCGTCGTCGCTGACGATACAGTGTAATTGATCGTCGTGATGATGGAAGCTCAGGCCGATCTCGTGGCCCTCAACGCCGTCGATGGCGTCGATGGCGTTTTCGATCAGGTTGCCGAGCACGCTGATCAGCACGTGGGTGGTTTCCGCATCGTCGGTTTCCGGCAGCAGGCTGTTTTCCTCGATGGTCAGTTCGATGCCGGCCTCGTGGGCGCGGCTGATCTTGCCGATGAAGAAGCCTGCCACCTCCGGCGAATGGATCTTGCGCAGCAGCGCGCCGATCTCTTCCTGGTAGTTGCTGGCGGTGTTGATGATGTAGTTTTCCAACTGCTGATAGGCCTTCATATGCAGCATGCCGAGTATCACATGCAGCTTGTTCATAAATTCGTGCGACTGCACCCGCAGGGCGTCGGCGTAGTGCGCCATGCCGCTCAGCCGCTGCAGCAGGCGGCTGATCTCGGTCTTATCGCGGAAGGTGGCGATGGCGCCGGTTACCTGGCCGTTGACGATCACCGGCACGGTATTGGTCAGCAGTTCGCTGCCGTTGAAGCTGATCTGCCGATCGCGCAGCGGTTCGCCGCTGGCCAGCACCTCCGCCAGATGCAGCTGCGCCGGCCAATGCTTGCTGGCGGCTTCCAGCAGCAGGTTTTCCACCGGCCCGCTCTGGCGCAGCAGGCGCTTGGCTTCGTCATTGACGATGGTGATGCGGGATTCATTATCGACCGCGATCACGCCTTCTTTAATCGATTGCAGCATGGCGTTGCGCTGTTCGAACAGGTTGGAGATTTCGTAAGGCTCGAAACCCAGCATGATGCGTTTGAGCGCAGAGACCAGGAAAAAGGTGCCCAGGCTGCCGACCAGGGCGGCGAAGGCGATGGTCCAATAGATGATCCATCGGCTTTCCGCCACCACCCGCTGCACTGTGTCCAGCGCGATGCCGAGCGCCACCACGCCGATTTGTTTTTTCTGATCGTCATACACCGGCACGAACACCCGCAGCGCCGGAGCCAGCGTGCCGCGGTTGATGGCGCTGTTGACGTTGCCTTGCAGCGCGGGCGCCAAATCGTCGCCGATAAAATGCTTGCCGATCAGCCAGGGTTTAGGGTGCGAATAGCGGATGCCCTGCATATCCACCACCACCACGAACAGCAGCTCGTTTTGATGGCGCACCTGCTCGGCGAAGCGCTGAATGGCGCCGCTGTGATCGCGCCGCTGCAGGCCGTCGATCACGGTGTTGGAGAGCGCCAGCGTGTTGGCGACGGCGATGGCTTTTTGCTGCAGCTGATCTTGCCCCTCGCGGCTCATCTGCACGAAAAACAGCGCGAACACCACCAGCAGCACCGAAGCGATGATGGCGGACACCATCAGCGTGATGGAGGTGCTCAGCTTGAGCGGCACCCGTTGTTTTGGCATGGCGGTTCTCCGAATGGCGATATCACGGCGTATTCTAGCGAGGAATGCGGCAAGCTGCAGTTACCGGCAGCAGGTTATAGCACGCTGCCGGGGGGCGGAGGGGTTATTTTAGTTACAAAAGCAGGTTACTGCTGGTGGTAGATCTCCAGCGCCTGTTGGCCGCTGGCGCCTTGATGGATGATCGCCATCAGGGCGCGCACCACCTGCGACGGATTACTGTGTTGATAGACGTTGCGGCCATAGACCATGCCGGAGGCGCCCTGGGCCATCAGCGCGGCGGATTTCTCCAGCACCGGGCCCAGCTCTCCCTTGCCGCCGCCGCGCACCAGCGTCGGGCAGCGCGCCGCTTCCACCACGCGGTGGAAATCTTCCACCCGATCGGTCGGATCGGCCTTGATGATGTCGGCGCCCAGCTCGCGCGCCAGCCGCACCAGCGGCACGATCTTCTCCACGTCACCCAGCGATCCGTAGGCGGCGCCCTGGCCGGCCGGGGCCATCACCAGCGGTTCGATCATCAGCGGCATGGCGTAGCGATCGCAGGCGTGGCGCAGGCGGCCGATGTTTTCTACGCACTGGCGGAAAATACCGGGTTCATCCGGGATCATATAGAGGTTGACCACCACCGCGGCGGCGTCCATTTGCAGCGCGGCCAGGATCGGCGCTTCCGGGTTGTGCAGCACCGCCCACATTTCGCGGTGGCGTGCGGCGTTATAGGCGTTGCCGACGTCGGTGCGCATCACCAGCGCCGGTTTTTCACGCTGCGGCGCGCGCTGCAGCAGATCCGCCTGCCCGTAGTTGACCTGAATCGCGTCGGGGCGCGCGGCGATCAGGTTACCCATCACCCGTTCGATATCTTCCAGCCCGATTAAAAAATCCGGTTCGTTGGCGATGCCGTGATCGATCGCCACATCCAGGCACTTGCCGTTGTTGAACAGGCGGTTCATCCGCACCTTACTGCTGAGCTGCATGTCAGGTCCTCCTGAGATAGGGATATGTCCATTATTGCCGAGTAAGGATGGTCGGGAAACGCGGAAACCGCAAACTGCGCGCCCGCTCGCAGTTTTTGCCGGCGCACGAAAGGGGAACGCTCGCGGGCGGCTTTCATTTCATTTGTTAGATCCGTGTCATGTTTTTGTTAATAAGCCATTCCAAAACGCATGTTTCGCTTGTTTGGGTTAAAAAGTTTCAATAGTCTAAATTATGAAATAAACATTTAAAAAAGCGGCTAAGACGCGGCTTGCTCCACCAGGGGTTTATTTCAATTGATTGTTTTTAATCTATTTTGAGATATCTATCACCATTTTGTTCACGGCCTTAATACGGCGATAACGCGGTAATTTCGCCGTATCAAAGGGATAACACCGACCATATTGTTGTTTGAATGTAAAAAATATTTTTCATTAGCTGTCAACCAACAGACCTCTTCATTCTAACGATTAAAGGGTAACGAACATGAAGCTGAAGAAATTGATCGCCGCCTCGGTACTGATGTGCATGCTGCCGGCCAGCGTGTTGGCGAAAGACATCAAGATCGGCGTTTCCATGGCTTACTTCGATGACAACTTCCTCACCATTCTGCGCCAGTCGATGCAAAGCAAAATGAAGGCCGACGGCAACGTCAGCGGCCAGTTCGAAGACGCCAAGGGCGACATCGCGCAGCAAATTCAACAAATCGAAAACTTCGTCAGCCAGGGCGTCGACGCCATCATCCTCAACCCGGTGGATACCCAGGGCGTCAAGCCGATGATCAAACTGGCCGAGAACGCCAAGATCCCGCTGGTGTTCGTCAACCGCAAGCCGGAAGTGACGCTCCCGGCCGGCATGGCCTACGTCGGCTCCGATTCCAAGCTGGCCGGCAAACTGCAGATGGAAGCGTTGGCCAAGCTGATGAACGGCAAGGGTAACGTGATGATCCTGATGGGGGAACTGTCGAATGAATCGACCCGCGACCGCACCCGCGGCGTGGAAGAGGTGGCGGCCAACTATCCCGGCATCAAGATTGTCGATAAGCAAACCGCCAAGTGGACGCGTAAAGATGCGGTGGATATCACCACTGACTGGGTGCTGACCGGCCAGCAGATCGACGCTATCGCTTCCAACAACGACGAAATGGCCATCGGCGCCATCCTGGCGCTCAAGCAGGCTAAAAAGTCCGGCGTGCGGGTGGCCGGCGTGGATGGCACGCCCGATGCGCTGGAATTCATCAGAAAAGGCGATCTGGCGCTGAGCGTGTTCCAGGACGCCAAAGGCCAGGGCGAGGGGGCGGTGCAGACCGCCGTTCAACTGGTGAAAGGCGAGAAAGTGGAGAGCAACGTGCTGATCCCTTACCAGCTGATCACCCAGGCCAATTACCAGCAATTCGCCGATAAAAACAAGAAATAAGCTTTGAAGCCCGCCGCGGGCGCCGGTGTGGGGCGAGCGCGGCGGAAAACGTGGGTCAGTGCGGAGGTAAGCGGTATGTACCCTTATGTTCTTGAGGCCGAAGGCATCAGCAAGCAGTTCCCCGGCGTCAAAGCGCTGGATAAGGTCTCGATTAAAATCAAACCCGGCAGCGTGCACGCGCTGATGGGGGAAAACGGCGCAGGCAAATCGACGCTGATGAAATGCCTGATCGGCATCTACCACCCGGATGAAGGCTCGATAAAAATCAAAGGCCGGCCGGTCACCTTCAGCGACACGCTGCAGGCGCTGCATTCGGGCATTTCCATGATCCACCAGGAGCTGAACCTGGTGCCTTATATGACGGTAGCGGAAAACATCTGGCTGGGGCGCGAGCCGGCGCGGTTGGGGTTCGTCAACCACGAGCAGCTGAACGAGAACACCCGCGAGCTGCTGGCGCGGCTGAACATCAAACTGCAGCCGGACACGCTGGTGGGCGAACTGAGCATCGCCAACCAGCAGATGGTGGAGATCGCCAAGGCGGTGTCCTACAACGCCGATGTATTGATCATGGACGAACCGACCTCGGCGCTGACCGAAGGTGAAGTGGTGCACCTGTTCGCCATCATCCGCGAACTGCGCGAGCAGGGCAAAGGCATCATCTATATCAGCCACAAGATGGACGAGATCTTCGCCATCACCGACGAAGTGAGCATTTTCCGCGACGGCACCTTCATCGCCTGCGACAAAACCGAAAATCTGACCAAGCAGTCGCTGATCACCATGATGGTGGGGCGTGAACTGACGCAGATGTTCCCCAAATTCAACAACAATATCGGCGAGGAAGTGCTGCGGGTGGCGGGGCTGCGCCGCAGCGGCTGGTTCCACGACGTGTCGTTCAGCGTCAAACGCGGCGAGATCCTCGGCGTCGCCGGGCTGGTGGGCGCCGGGCGCAGCGAAGTGATGGAAAGCCTGTTCGGCATGCACCCGGCGGACGGCGGCGAGATCTTTATCGAGGGCCAGGCGGTGAAGGTCGATTCCCCGGCGAAGGCGATCGAGAGCGGGCTGGCGTTTCTCACCGAAGACCGCAAAAAATCCGGCCTGTTTTTGGTGCTGTCGGTGGTCGAGAACATGAGCATCGTCAACCTGTCGGAATACATCGGCAAGAACGGTTTCGTCAGCCACGTGCAGATGGCCAAAGACTGCATGGATCAGATCAAAAAGCTCAACATCAAGACGCCGACCATGGATCAGATCATCAATAACCTCAGCGGCGGCAACCAACAGAAGGTGCTGATTGCGCGCTGGCTGCTGGCGCAGCCGAAAATCCTGATCCTCGACGAACCGACGCGCGGCATCGACGTGGGAGCCAAAGCGGAAATCTACCGCCTGATCAGCGAGCTGGCCAACCGCGGCGTCGCCATCATTCTGGTCTCCTCCGAGCTGCCGGAGATCCTCGGCATGAGCGACCGGGTGATGGTGATGCACGGCGGCCGCATCACCGGCATTTTGGACAAAGACGACGCGGACCAGGAAAAGATCCTGGCGCTGGCCTCAGAATAACGAAGGGTGAACATCATGAGTAACGTAAAGATTGAGAAGCCGCTCTCCGCCGATTCAACGAGCAAGGGAACGCTGTTCTCCGGGCTGAGCGGCAAAATGCCGAAGGATACCGGCATCTTCATCGTGATGCTCGGCATCGCGCTGGTCTTCGAAATCCTCGGCTGGTACATGCGCGATCAGTCGTTCCTGCTGAACCCGAACCGCCTGCTGCTGATCGTGCTGCAGGTGGCGATCATCGGCATCATCGCGGTGGGCGTCACCCAGGTGATCATCACCACCGGCATCGATCTCTCCTCCGGTTCGCTGATTGCGCTGACTGCGGTGGTGGCGGCCAGCCTGGCGCAGACCTCGGACAGCATTTCGCCGATGTACCCGGGGCTGCTCGATCTGCCGGCGGCGATCCCGATCGGCGCGGGGATTGGGGTGGGCATTGTCTGCGGCTTTATCAACGGCTTCCTGATCACCCGCACCGGCATTCCGCCGTTCATCGCCACGCTGGGGATGATGGTATCGGCGCGCGGTCTGGCGCAGTACTACACCAAGGGTAACCCGGTCAGCTTCCTGTCGGACGGCTTTACGTCAATCGGCCAGGGCGCGATGCCGGTGATCATCTTCCTGGTGATTGCAGTGATCTTCCATATCGCGCTCAAACACACCCGCTACGGCAAATACATCTACGCCATCGGCGGCAACATGACCTCGGCGCGGGTGTCCGGCATCAACGTCAACAAATATCTGGTGACGGTTTACACCATCGCCGGCGGGTTGGCGGGACTGGCGGGCGTGGTGCTGGCGGCGCGCGTCAGCAGCGGCCAGTCGAGCATGGGGATGTCGTACGAGCTGGACGCCATCGCCGCGGCGGTGATCGGCGGCAGTAGCCTGATGGGCGGCGTCGGGCGCATCACCGGCACGCTGATCGGCGCGGTGATCCTCGGCCTTATCAAAAGCGGCTTCACCTTTATCGGCGTCGATTCTTACATTCAGGACATCATCAAAGGCGTGATTATCGTCGCCGCCGTGTCGATCGACATGCGTCGCAACCGCAAGAAACACTGATTGCCGTGAATTGCCGCCGGCGCCAGGGTTGGCCGGCGGTGTTTTTTTACCGGGGGGCACATCATGAATTACCTGAAAGGGCTGTGGCTGGCGGTGGCGCTGTGTGCGTCCACCCCGGCATGGGCGCAAACCATCGGCGTATCGATGGCCTATTTCGACCAGAACTTCCTCACCATTATCCGCCAGGCGATCGACAAGGAGGCCAAGGCGCGCGGCATTACCGTGCAGTTCGAGGACGCGCGCGGCGACGTCGGCCGCCAGACCGACCAGGTGCAGAGTTTTATCAGCGCCGGGGTGGACGCGATTATCGTCGATCCGGTCAACTCGGCCAGCACGCCGGTAATGACCAAAATGGTGCAGGCCGCCGGCGTGCCGCTGGTGTACGTGAACCGCACGCCGGGCGACGCCAAACTGCCTCAGGGCGTGGTGTTCGTCGGCTCCGACGAGCGGGAGTCCGGCACGCTGCAGATGGAGGAACTGGCGCGGCTGGCCAACTATCAGGGCAACGTGGCGGTGATGATCGGCAACCTGACCGACGCCGGCGCGCTGCAGCGCACCAAAGACGTGGAGCAGGTGGTGGCCAAATACCCGAACATGAAGGTGGTGCAGAAGCAGAGCGCCAACTATTCACGCAGTGAAGGCATGGATCTGATGATGAACTGGCTGACCAACGGCGAAGCGATAGACATCGTCGCCGCCAACAACGACGAGATGGCGATCGGCGCGATCATGGCGCTGCAGCAGGCGGGCAAGGCGGACAAGAAAGTGCTGATCGGCGGCATCGACGCCACGCCGGACGGCCTCAAGGCGCTGGCCTCCGGCAAGATGCAGGTCACGGTGTTCCAGGACGCGATCGGCCAGGGCAAGGCCTCGGTCGAGGTGGCGCAGCGCATGATCAACGGCGAAAAGCTTGAGCCGTATTACTGGATCCCGTTCGAGCTGGTGACGCCGGCCAATCAGGAGAAATACGCGGCCAAACCGTGAGTTCGCCGTCGGATCCGCGTTGCCGGGGCGCTGCTTGCAGCGCCTTTTTTATTGCGCCAATTGCATGTCCGCTTGCGGCCAGCGCGGCGTCGAACCTTGCCTCACACTGAGGATCTTTACACAGCGTGAGGATGAGCGATGAACGCATTAAACGGCAAGGTGGCGGTGATCGGCGGCGCCAGTTCAGGGATCGGCAAAGCGGCGGCGCTGCTGTTCGCCCGGCAGGGGGCGGCGCTGGTGCTGGGCGCCCGGCGCGCGCCGCTGTTGGCCGAGCTGGTGGAGGACATTCGGCGCGAGGGCGGCCGGGCATTGGCGGTGGCGGGTGACGTACGCGACGAAGCCTTCGCCGAACGGCTGACGGCGACGGCGGTCGACGAATTCGGCGGCCTGGATATCGCCTTCAACAACGCCGGCACGTTGGGGCCGCTGGGGCCGTCGCTGGCGCTCAGCGCGTCAGAATGGCGCGAGGTGCTGGAAACTAACCTGTCCAGCGCCTATTACGGCGCCAGGCATCAAATTCCCGCCATGCTGGCGCGCGGCGCGGGCTCGGTGATCTTCACCTCCACGTTCGTCGGCCACACCGCGGCGTTTCCCGGCACGGCGGCCTATGCGGCCGGCAAATCGGGGCTGATCGGCCTGACGCAGGCGCTGGCGGTGGAGTTTGGCGGGCGCGGCATCCGGGTGAACGCGCTGCTGCCGGGAGGCACCGATACGGCGATGGGGCGGCAGATGAGCAATACCCCGGAAGCCTTGGCGCAGGTGGCCGACCTGCACGCACTGAAGCGGCTGGCGATGCCGGAGGAGATCGCGCAGGCGGCGCTGTATTTGGCGTCTGACGCTTCCTCGTTTGTCACCGGCACCGCGATGCTGGTGGACGGCGGCGTGTCCATCCAGCGCGGCTGAGGTTGGCATGGCCCGTGGCCTGGCGCCACGGGCATACGGGAGAGCGTTACCAGCCTTTGACGGCGTCGCCTTTGTAAATTTCGGCGGCGCTGGCCGCCACTTCGTCGGTCTGATAGGCCTTGACCAGATCTTTTACTTTCTCGCTGTCTTTGTTGTCGATGCGGCTGGCGAAGATGTTGACGTAAGGCGAGTTTTTGTCTTCGACAAACAGCCCGTCCTTGGCCGGCGACAGGCCAATCTGGCTGGAATAGTTGGTGTTGATGATCGCCAGCGTCACCTGTTGGTCGTCCAGCGCGCGCGGCAGCTGCGGTGCTTCAATCTCGACGATCTTCAGCTTTTTCGGGTTGCTGACGATATCCAGCGCGGTCGGCAGCAGGCCGACGCCGTCTTTGAGGGTAATCAGCCCCTGTTTTTGCAACAGCAACAGCGAGCGGCCCAGGTTGGTGGGATCGTTCGGCACCGCCACCTGCGCGCCGTTCGGCAGCTGGCTGAGCGCGGTTATCTTCTTCGAGTAGCCGGCGATTGGGTAGACGAAGGTGTTGCCCACCGCCGCCAGCTTGTAGCCGCGCTCCTGCATCTGCTTGTCCAGATACGGTTTGTGCTGGAAGGCGTTGACGTCCAGATCGCCGTTGTTCAGCGCTTCGTTCGGCAGCACGTAGTCGTTGAAGGTCACCACCTCCACGTCCAGATCGTATTTCTGCTTGGCGACCTTTTGCACCACCGCCCACAGCGACTGATCGATGCCGGCGCTGATGCCGACCTTGATGTGGTGATCGTCCTGTGCGGTCGGGCCGCAGGCGGTCAGCAGCAGCGTGCCGGCGGCGGCCAGCGCCAGGGTGAGGTTTTTCAGCGTAAATGTCATTTTCCCAGGGTCCTTGTCAACATTGCCTGCTAATTTTGGCTGGCAGAATAGTGGCAGTGACTGTAGGTAATCGCTGGGCTAAAACAAAATACTGATTCACTATGACTCATAGCGATTAGCTATGAGCGGCCGCCGCTCCGCGCGGTGCGGATTGTTTTGACGGCGAATCGGCGGGCTTATTATGATAGCCGTTGGCCCACAAGGGGCAGACTGGGTACTGAAACGAAGGAATAGACAATGCGATTGAACACTTGGAGCAAGGCGCTGCTGCCGCTGGTGGTGTTGGCCTGCGTCTCGGCGACTCAGGTTCGGGCGGCGGAAAGCGATACCGGGCCGATCCCCAAACAGCTGCTGGGTAACTGGCGCGTCAGCAAGATCGTGCCGACCCAGACCACCGGCTGCTGGGATCAACAGCAGGCGCAGAGCCTGATCGGCGGTAAAATCAGCTACAAAGCGGATGCGTTCAGCTGGAACGGCACGGCGCTGAAAAGCGAAGGGGCCACCGTCAGCACCGTAGAGGCGCAGGAGTTTGTCGAGGACAATGCCGGCAGCAGCTCCTATATCGATTTCCCGATGCTGGGCATCAGCACGCCGTCGGTCGAGCGCGTGGCCATTCAGCACGCGGATACCGTCATCAAAGGCATCACCGATCAGGGCACCGATGGGGTGCCCGGCGATAACGTGCTGGTGAAAGACGCCAACACGCTGATCCTGTCGCTGTGCAACGTCTGGTTTGAGGCGCAGCGCGAGAAATAATTTCTGCCTTCAGCCCCGGCGACGGGGCTTTCCCACCGCATCACCTCCCGCCACGAGCGCCATTTCTGAACTAAAATTAACCATAACGATATGACCCCGGCGTGATATCGGAGCCTCGGCTCAACCGAGTCCATGACAGGAGGCGCTATGTGTTACCACCATATTGTTATCGCCACCGATCTGAGCGATGACGGCAAACGGCTGGTCGAAAAGGGGGCGTTGCTGGCGGAGGCGCTGCAGGCCAAACTCTCGCTGATCTATGTGGACGTCCACTACGACACCTACCACGCGGCGATCGGCTTTTCGGAGCGCAGTTATGACGGCGTGCCGTTCGAAGAGAAGATCCGCAAAGAGCTGGAACCCACCACGCAAAACGTCAATTACCCGATCGCGGAAGTGATTATCGGGCGCGGCGGCTTCGTTGACGAACTGCGCACGGCGGTCGTGGACAAGAACATCGATCTGCTGGTGTTCGGCCATCACCACGATCTGTGGAGCAACCTGTTTTCTTCTACCCGCAACGCCATCAACCAGCTGAATATCGACGTGCTGGTGATCCCGATCCGCTCATAAACGCGGGCCACCGCCGGGCAATGATGGCGGTGGCCGCTGCGGCCTATTGCGTGAAGAAGTCGTTATACAACATGTACAGATGCGCCGCGCTCCAGGAGAAGTTCGGCGCGCCTTGCTGTTTGCCGGTGAGCGGGTTGTAGTTCTCGCGGATCGGCCCGTCGGCGACCAGGCCGTCGGCGTGGCGGAAGAAGGCCTGCGCCATCGCTACCGCGTCGTCGCGATAGCCGTAGCGTTCCATGCCCTTGAGGCCGAAATACAGCTGATCGACCCACACACGGCCGCGCCAGTAGATGTCCGCGCCGAACGCCGGGTTGGTCAGCGCCGCGGTGCCGAGCGGCACATAGGTATTGAACTCGCGCGGATCCTTCATCACCCTGACCACCGCATCGGCGTGCGGCTGGCTGGCGGCGCCGTTGAACAGCGGCGACCAGCCTTCCGGCCCTTTGCCGCGTTCGACGATCGGTTTGCCGGCGCAGCCGTTGGCCAACGGCCGGTTTTCGATGCGGATGTCGTAGAAGAAACCGCTCTGCTTATCGAACATGCAGGTGTTGATATAGGCCGCCAGCTTATCGGCTTTGGCGCGGAAGGACTCGGCCTCGGCGCCATGGCCCAGAATATCGGCCATCTCCGCCAGGTAGCGGTTGTCGCTGTACATATAGCTGGCCTGATCCACCGACTCCTGCAGCAGCGAGTAGCCGAGCAGCGTGCCGTCCGGCGCGCGGTTTTCGGCGAATTTCACCTGCCAGTCTTCGCGTTTGCCGCCCTGCGCCACGTAGCGCGCCAATTGATCCGGATCGATAAAGCCGAATACCGCCGCATCGTCACGGCCCGACTCCCAGGAGGCGGCGGTCTGCGCCGGGATCGCGATGCTGTCGTAATGCCCCTCGCGCACGATGCGATCGTAGTTGTCGAGGCCGGCCAGCGTTTGCTCGCGTTGCCCGCGTTTGACGGTAAACAGCATGCGCCCGTCGGGAGTATTGTGCGCTTTGTCGCGGGTGGCGCCGTACTCCGGCACGCCGTTGCCGTTGTGATCGCGGTTGCGCAGCCACCAGTCATGGTAAGCCACCAGCTTCGGATACATCTCAGCCAGCCAGCCCTTATCGCCGGTGACGCGATAGACCTCCATCACCGCCCAGGCCGCCAGGCTCGGCTTGGTGTTGCGTTCGTTCCAGTTGCCGCCGTCGCCGCCGCGCTCCGGGCTGGGGTTGTAGGCGATAAGGTCGGGCAGGAAACCGGCGTCCCACGGCCGCAAAGCGTCGCCCGGCCGGATCTGGTAGGCGAACACCGCGCGAATGTTGTCCTTGGCCACGTCCGGGTTGAAGTGCGCCATGGCGTAGGCCTGTTTCCAGGTGTCCCACGGCCAGGTCTGGTTGCCGGAGAACCAGCGCCCGGTGACCGACGGGGTGACCGAGTCGAACTTCATCGCCCCGGCGGCGCCGCGCCAGTTGCCGTTAAGCGTTTCTATCGCTTTGACCGCCACACGCGTTTGTTCCGCCGTGGCGTGCGGGTTGCGGAGCCCGGCGGCGAGATAGCGTTCCCAACGCTGGGCCGACGCGGCCATATAGCGCTGCGGGTGAGCGAGGATGTCGGCGATAGCTCGCTGTTCGCGCTGCGCCTCGTCGGCGGTGAGCAGGTGCGAATAGGTGGTGTACAGCGTGGTGGTGCCGGCGATGCGCACCGTGGCGCGGAAGCGGTGGCCGTCGACCGTGGTGCGCTGCGGCAGCGATTTATGGATCTGATACTCGGACTGGCCGGAGGTCATCAGCTGCGACGGCGCACGCACCTTGCCGAAGGTGACGCGCAGGCCGTCCGCCGTCGGCACAATGCGGCGCTTGTAGTCCGGAAACGCCTGTTCGAGGGTCGCCGGCGGCTGCGGTTTTTGCTCTTTGGCCGCGTAGCGCTCCAGCAATTCGCCATCCCACACCAGCTCCAGCGGCGCATCGGTGATAATTTGCGTCTCCAGCAGCGAGGTGCGCGCACTGGCGAAGCGCAGTGTCAGGTTGACGGTCACCCCCGGCGCGCTGAGCCGTTGCACCAGGGCGCCGGGCAGGCTGTAGGCCGTCATGGTGAAATGCACCGGCTTGCCGTTGCGATACACGCTGAGCCGATCGAAATTGTTGGCCATAAAGTTGATGTATTCTTCGGTCAGCAGCGCCGGGCCGGGGAAGCCGCCCATGCCTTCCGGGCCGCTTGGCAACAGGTGGCCGTGCCAGGCGCCGAGATCGAAGAACGGGTTGAAGCGTTGATGATCGTCGAAGTCATAGTCGAGCATAAAATGCGGCGCGCCGTGGCGATCGATAACGTTTGGGTAGCGTTCGGCCAGCGGGGCGTCGGGCGTTTTCGGCGCGCAGCCCGCCAGCGTCAACGCGAGGGTGAGGGCGGTGGCCAGCGGCGTCAGGGGAGTCATGTTCATCGTAGGGGCCTCAACGGTTACCAATAGAAATATTGCATCAGAAACACCGAGTTGCTGGCGCCGGTGCTGTCGTTGCGCATAAAGAATTTGCTGTCCAGCGCGGTGGCCAGCTTACCGCCGGCATATTCGTACCAGACGCCGAACTGGGCGTAGGAGGTGGCGGTATCTGCCGCGTGATCAAACCGGTGGCGGGCGTAGCTGTAGGCGGTGGAGAGGTACAGCCCTTTGGCGGTTTCCGTCATCGCGCTGAGCATCAGGCCCGATTCGCTGCCGGGATGGCCGCCGCTGTCGCCTTTGCCGGTGTGGTGCCAGACGCGGCCGGCCAGGTGTTTGCCGCGCAGCCCCAGCAGAAACAGCTGCCCCAGGCCGTCGGTCACCTCCAGGCCGTTCAGCAGCGTCAGATTGTCCTGCAGATCGTACTGGGTGTAGCCGTTGATCATCGCCCGGTAGGTGTATTTGTCGGAGTAGCGGTCGTATTTGCCGAAGTGCAGCAGCGCCTTGCTCTCGTCGATGCGGCTTTCCGGCGCCGCCGTCACGCTGTAGCGAAAGCGCCCGGTCAGGTTTTGCAGCTTGGCGGCGTAGCTGAGATCGCGGGTGTTGGGGATCACGTAGCCGTACTCCGGCGTGAAGTCGCCCCACCATTGCAGATCGTCGAGCGACGAGTCGTTGCGTACGCTGAGCATCATCTCGGTGCCGTCATCGGTGCGGTAACCGCCGTAGAAACGGTTCAGGCCCCCCTCGAAGCCGCCCCAGCCGTGTCCGGGCGTCCAGGCGTGGCCCTGGCTGTCCGCCTGCACGGTCCAGCCCTCGCCGTAAATCAGGCCGAACCAGTGGCCCTGTTTGATCTCGAGGCCGCCTTCGATGTAGGTGCCGTCGCTGTATTTATGTTGATGTTCGCCGTTCAAATAGACGCTGCCGCCGATGCCGAGCTCGCCGTAAAAGCGCAGGGCGGTCGCGGCGGTTTCGGGTAACGGCGGCGGCGGCAGCTGATTGCGCTCCGCCGGGGTAACGGGTTCCTGCGCCGCCCAGACCGGCGCGCTCAGTATCAGTAACAAGGGCAACAGGGCGTGATGATTTATTGATGTCATGGGGCATGTGCCTGGTGTTGGATGGATCGGCGCGTCAGTCGAACGGCGGCTCACGCAAGGTCGCTCCCGGTTCCCTGGGAGAAGAGATAAAGTCCGCCCGGTCGCGGGCGGTAAACGGCAGGTATATTAGTAAAATATTTAGTAAAAAATACGCTTTAATCAGTAAATCGTTAACTTGATCACAACGGGTGAAATGGGTATCTTTCGCTGCAGGCGCCCGGCAGTGGTTTGCAAGAGCGAGCGCTGGCCCGGTCTGGGAAGAGAGGGGCGGGCGGCACTGTACGTTGCGCCGCTATCCGATTAAGCTACCGTTTTTCGTCTGTGCATTGGGACTCTATGGCCACACTGAAGGAAATTGCTGAAGCCGCTAATGTGTCCGTCGCCACCGTTTCGCGCGTGTTGAATGACGACCCCACCCTGAGCGTGAAGGCGCAAACCCGCCAGAAGATCCTGGAAGCGGCGGAGCGCCTCGAATACAAGGTGGCGCCCTCCAAACGGCAAAGCGGGCAACGCCTGCATTTCGCCGCGCTGTTCACCTATACGCAGGGTGTGGAGATCAACGATCCCTATTACCTGGCGATGCGCTACGGCATCGAAACGCAGTGCGAAAAGCTGGGCGTGGCGCTGAGCGCCGGTTACGACTTTACCGGCGACAAGGCGCTGCCGGCGGCCGACGGCCTGCTGGTGATCGGCCGGCCACAGCCCGCGCTGTATGAGCAGCTCAGGCAGCAGGAAACGCCGGTGGTGTTTATCGACGGCGTGGTGGACGATGAGCGTTTCGACTGCGTCAATGTCGACCTGTACAAGATCAGCCGCAAGGTGATCGATTACTTCATCGGCCGTGGCTATCAGCGCATCGGCTTTATCGGCGGGCGCGACCATCCGGCCGGCATCGACCAGCGCGAGCAGGCGTTCGTCGAGTATGGCCGGCAGCAAAACGTGGTGCGGCCGCAGGATATCTACCACGGCGATTTCAGCAGCCAGTCGGGCTACCAGTGCGCCAAAGCGATGTTGCAGAGCAAGAATGGCTATCCGCCGGCGCTGCTGGTGGCGACCGATTCGATCGCCATCGGTGTGCTGCGCGCGCTGCATGAACACGGCATTCAGGTGCCGGGGCAGATCGCGTTAATCAGCGTCAACGACATTCCCACCGCCCGCTTTATTTTCCCCGCTTTGTCCACGGTGCGCATCCCTTCGGAAACCATGGGCGCACAGGCCGTCAACCTGCTGGCGGAGCGGCTGCGCGATGAGCGCGCCGTCCCGCTGTCGATCTTCGTTCCCAGCTCGCTGCAGCTGCGTGACACCACCGTCGCCTGACCGGCCCCCGCCTCGGCGGGGGCGTTGGCGCTCAAAATTAACGTCATGATAAAAAAAGGCATTTGAGATTTATTGTGATCCTGTCGTCATTTGGTAAATATCGGCTGTAATTTTTACTAAATATTTACTATCGTTTCCGCATTGCACAGGTGTCGGGAGACGTGACGTGAATAATTGGGAAAACATTGAAAAACAGTCGGAGCACCGGTTGGCGCCGCGCGCGAGCTTCTTCAGCTACGCGGACGCCGAGCAGGCGCTGAGCTTCGATCGCAACGCCAGCCGGCGTTTCCAGCTGCTGAGTGGCCGCTGGCGCTTTCGGTTCTTCGAGCACCCGGCGCAGGTGCCGGCGGCGTTTTACCGTGAGCCGATGAGCGACTGGGGCGATATGGCGGTGCCGGGCATGTGGCAGCTGGAAGGGCACGGCCACCTGCAGTATACCGATGAGGGCTTCCCGTTCCCGATCGACGTGCCTTACGTGCCGACCAA
Organism: Serratia sp. CY81684; assembly: GCF_052166595.1. Taxonomy (NCBI): domain Bacteria; kingdom Pseudomonadati; phylum Pseudomonadota; class Gammaproteobacteria; order Enterobacterales; family Yersiniaceae; genus Serratia; species Serratia sp. CY81684. The sequence continues at coordinate 1,136,580 of NZ_JBJNOO010000001.1, forward strand.
CAACCCGACCGGCGCCTATCAGCGCCACTTTACGCTCGACGCCGGCTGGCGGGACCAGCAAGTGCTGATCAAATTCGACGGCGTGGAAACCTACTTCGAGGTGTACGTCAACGGCGACTATGTCGGCTTCAGCAAGGGCAGTCGGCTGTGCGCCGAATTCGACATCAGCCCCTATGTGCGGCAGGGCGAGAACCTGCTGTCGGTGCGGGTGATGCAGTGGGCCGATTCCACCTACATCGAAGATCAGGACATGTGGTGGATGGCCGGCATCTTCCGCGACGTTTATCTGATCGGCCAGAGCGCCACTCACCTTCACGACCTGACGCTGGTCACCACCTTCGATGAGCGCTATTGCGACGCGCAGTTGGCGATCGACGCCGAGCTGCGCCATCTCGGTGTGCAGGCCGCCGAGGGTTGCCGCCTGCAGGCGCAGCTGTTCGACGGCGATCGCTGCGTGGCGGAGCAGTGGCGCGACGATCTGCATATTGAGCGGGCTCTGAGCTGCCGTTTCGAACTGCCGGTCAGCCGCCCGCAACAGTGGAACGCGGAAAATCCCTATCTGTATCAGCTGTTGCTCAGCCTGTATGACGGCGCCGGCAACCTGCTGGGCGTGGTGCCGCAGCGGGTGGGCTTCCGCGAGATCGCGGTGCGCGGCGGGCTGATGTACGTCAACGGGCGTTACCTCAAACTGCACGGCGTCAACCGCCACGATCACGATCACCGTAAAGGGCGCGCCGTCGATATGGCGCGGGTGGAGCGCGACATCGTGCTGATGAAACAGCACAACATCAACTCGGTGCGCACCGCCCACTACCCCAATGATCCGCGTTTTTACGAGCTGTGCGATCTCTATGGCCTGTTTGTGATGGCGGAGACCGATCTGGAGAGCCACGGCTTTGCCAACGTTGGCGATCTGAGCCGCATTACCGACGATCCGCGCTGGGAGCAGGCTTACGTCGAGCGCATCGAGCGCCACGTGGCGGCGCAGAAAAACCACCCGTCGATCATCATCTGGTCGCTCGGCAACGAATCCGGCTACGGGTGCAACATTCGCGCCATGGCCCGGCGCTGCAAGGCGCTCGATCCGACCCGCCTCATCCACTACGAAGAAGACCGCGACGCCGAAGTGACCGACGTGATCAGCACCATGTATTCCCGCGTGGCGATGATGAACGCCTTCGGTGAATACCCGCACCCCAAACCGCGCATTCTGTGTGAATACGCCCACGCCATGGGCAACGGCCCCGGCGGGCTGTTCGAATATCAGTCGGTGTTCAACCGTCACGCCAGTTTGCAGGGGCACTATATCTGGGAATGGTGCGATCACGGTCTGCTGAGCCACGACGAGCAGGGGCGCGAGCGCTACCAGTACGGCGGCGATTACGGCGACTACCCGAACAACTACAACTTCTGCATGGACGGCCTGATCTACCCGGACCAGCGCCCCGGCCCCGGCCTGCGTGAATATCAGCAGGTGCTATGCCCGGTGGAAGTGACGGCGGAAGAAGGCGCAGGCGACGTGCTGCGGGTGAAAAACCGCTACTGGTTCAGCTCGCTGGCGGACATCACGCTGAAGGTCAGCGTCAAGACCGACGGCCGCCAGGTGGCGAGTTACGAATTCAAGCTGCCGCATCTGCAGCCGGGCGAGAGTGAAGACATGCACCTGCCGGTGCTGGCGCTGGGGCAGGGGGAAACGCTGATCGACGTGGCGGTGCATAAGGACAGCGCCACCCGCTATAGCGAGAGCGGCCAGCTGCTGGGGCGTTACCAGCATCTGCGCCAGGCGGCGAAGCGGCTACCGGCTCCACCGTTGGCCGATGCGCCGGCGCTGCAATGCCAAGAGGAAAATCATCAGCTGATCGTCAGCGGCGGCCGGTTCCAGCTGGCGTTCTCGCTGCTGAGCGGCGAATTGCTGTCGTGGCGGGTAGACGATGAAGAAATGGTGGGGCGCGCGCCGCGCATCACCTTCTTCAAACCGGTGATCGATAACCATAAACAGGAATATGAGGGGATTTGGCTGCCGTATCACTTCCCCATCATGCAACAGCATTTCCGCCGCCTCAGCCGACACTGGCAGGGGGAGGATCTGCTGATCGAGGTGCACAGCCTGATCGCGCCGCCGGTGTTCGACTTCGGCATGCGCTGTACCTATCGCTGGCGCATCTCCCCGCAGGGCTGTGTCAGCCTGGATCTGGCCGGCGATCCTTACGGCGATTTCCGGCAGGTGATCCCGAAAATCGGTCTCGATTTCGGCATCAGCCGCCGCTTCGAACAGGTGGAGTACTACGGCCGCGGGCCGGGCGAGAACTACCGCGACAGCTGCCGGGCCAACCTCATCGGCCACTACCGGCAGCGCGCCGACGCGCTGTTCGAACACTATCCGTTCCCGCAGGACAACGGCAACCGGCAGGACGTGCGCTGGCTGAGCCTGCAGGACGCGGCGGGCAAGGGGATCTTCATCCAGCCGCGGCGGCCGATCAACTTCAGTCTGTGGCCTTACAGCGCCGAGATGCTGCATCAGGCCCAGCACATCAACGAGCTGGAGCCTGACGATTGCCTGACGCTGAACCTGGACGATCAGGTGCTCGGTCTCGGCTCCAACTCCTGGGGCTCCGAGGTGCTGGATACCCACCGGGTCTATCTGGCGCCATTCAGTTACGGCTTCACGCTGGTGCCGTTCGACGGCCGGCAAACGGACGGCGCCACGCTCGCCGGTTATGACTTCGCGCCGGCCCCTCATCACCCGCAGTCTGCGGAGGAAAACGCATGATCATTCTCGAATCCCTGACGGAGTTTCAGCGCATTTATCACAGCGGCAAGAAATGGCTGCGCTGCATGGAGGCGATCGCCAATGTCGATCGCATCAGCCCGAACGTGTGCCATTCGATCGGCGACTCGCTGACCTATCGGCTGAGCGTCGGTGCTGGCCGGCAGCACGGCTGGCTGGAAGGCAACCGCCGCTACTTCGACGTGCACTACTACCTCGAGGGAGAGGAGATCGTCGAAGTCGCCGACAAACGGGCGCTGACGACGGTGGCGCCCTATCAGGACGAAACCGACCGCGAGTTTTTCAGCGGCGAAGGCGAGAGGCGCCGGGTTGGCAAAGGCAACGTGGTGATCTTTGAAAACCACCAGGCTCACCGCTTCAAAGAAAGCGGCAAGGTAAAAAAAGTCATTTTAAAAGTGACGGTGGAAGACAGCTATTTCATCAACAAATAGCGCGACCGCCGATCGATAACAACAAACCGAAGTTCCCTACACCATTCGGAGAATCTCTATGGCTGCGTCGAACAGAAACACCATCGGCAAGTTTGGCCTGCTGTCGATGACGTTTGCGGCAGTGTTCAGTTTCAACAACGTGATCAACAACAATATTCAGCTCGGCATCGCCTCGTCGCCGGTATTCCTGGTGGCGACGATCATTTACTTCATTCCCTTTTGCCTGATCATCGCCGAGTTCGTCTCGCTCAACCGCAACTCCGAGGCCGGCGTCTATGCCTGGGTCAAAAGTGCGCTCGGCGGGCGCTGGGCGTTTATCACCGCCTACACCTACTGGTTCGTGAATCTGTTTTTCTTCACCGCGCTGCTGCCGCGCGTCATCGCCTACGCTTCTTACGCGTTCTTGGGCTATGACTATGTGTTTACGCCGCTGACCACGGCGATCATCAGCATCTTCCTGTTCGCCTTCTCGACCTACATCTCCAACAGCGGCGCGAAACTGCTGGGGCCGATGACCTCCGTCACTTCGTCGCTGATGCTGCTGCTGACGTTTTCCTACATCATCCTGGCGGGCGCGGCGGTGCTGGGCGGCATCGAGCCGGCCGATCCGATCAACGTGCAGGCGATGACGCCGAACTTCAACTGGGCGTTCCTCGGCATTACCGCCTGGATCTTCCAGGCGGCGGGCGGGGCGGAATCCGTGGCGGTGTACGTGAACGATGTGAAAGGTGGCAGCCGCGCCTTCGTGAAGGTGATCATCGTTTCCGGGCTGTTCATCGGCGTGCTGTATTCGGTGTCATCGCTGCTGATTAACGTATTCGTGCACCGCACCGACCTGCATTTTACCGGCGGTACGGTACAGGTGTTCGAAGGCTTGTCGGCGCACTTTGGCCTGCCGACGGTGCTGATGAACCGCTTTGTCGGCATCGTCTCCTTCACCGCCATGTTCGGTTCGCTGCTGATGTGGACGGCGGCGCCGGTGAAAATTTTCTTCACCGAGATCCCGAAGGGCATTTTCGGCGAGAAAACCATCCGCCTGAACCGGCACGGCGTGCCGACGCGCGCCGCCTGGATCCAGTTCTTCATCGTTATCCCGCTGATGCTGATCCCGACGCTGGGCTCCAGCAGCGTGCAGGATTTGATGAATACGCTGATCAACATGACCGCCGCCGCCTCGATGCTGCCGCCGCTGTTCATCATGCTGGCCTACCTGAATCTGCGGCTGAAGTACGACCGGGTGGCGCGCGATTTCAAAATGGGCTCGCGCCTGCAGGGCATCGCCATCGTCAGCGTGCTGATCGCCATCTTCACCGTCGGCTTCTTCGCCTCGACGTTCCCGACCGGCGCCAGCATCATGACCATCGTGTTCTATAACGTCGGCGGGTTGGTGGTGTTCCTCGGCTACGCCTGGTGGAAGTACAACCGCTACTCAAAGACTCTGAATGCCGAGGCGCGCTACCACGAAGACATGCCGCTGGCGCGTCTCGCGCTGGAAGCGCAGGAGGGGGCGCCTGCCGGTCAACCCGCGCTGACCACGCCCGCATGCAATAAACCGCTGTAATTGCTCACCTCTCGACTCCGCGCCCCGGCGCGGAGTCTCGCCTTGCGAAAAAAATCTGCCTCTGCGTTTGCATAATACATAAGTGAATACTAATGTGTTTGTATGAACGAAAATGACATCTTCAAGGCGTTGGCCGATCCGACCCGCCGCTGCATCTTCGACAAACTCGCCGCCGGCAGCATGAACGCCAGCGCGCTGCGCGAAGGGCTGCACATCAGCCAGTCGGCAATGTCGCAACACCTGGCGGTGCTGCGCAATGCCGGGCTGGTGCGCGAGGCGAAGCAGGGGCGCTGCGTCAATTATCAGGTCGACCCGGACGGGCTGGCGCAGATTGCCCAGTGGCTGGCGAAGTACCGCGCCTGGTGGCCGGCGCGCATCGACGCGCTGCAAACTTTGCTGAAGGACATGGATCAATGAACAAACGGGCTGAGCCACCGCCGCACGATCGGCTGGTGTTGGAGTATGCGCTCGAGGCGCCGCCGGAAAAAGTGTGGCGGGCGCTCAGCATTCCCGAGCTGCGCGAGCAGTGGCTGCCGACGGGGGATCTGGCACAGGCCGAGCCGCTGGCCACCACGCCGGGCGAGGCGGTGAGCTACCGTCTGCGCGACGACCAACCGCCGTTCCTCGAAAGCGTGGTGACGCTGCAGATTGTGCCGGATGCCGGCGGCGGCAGCCTGTTGCGGATTATTCACCAGCTCGACGCCGCCAACGACGGCCCGACGACGATGATGCGCGCCGCCTGACGCGTTAAACACACTTCCCTTTGTTGCCAACCCAGGAGTTCACCGATGCGTGAGAAGATGATGCTCGTCCCGATGGTGGTGGAACAGACCAGCCGGGGAGAACGCTCCTTTGATATTTATTCGCGCCTGCTGCGCGATCGGATCGTGTTCCTCAACGGCGAAGTCAACGACGACGTGGCTGAAATGCTGTGCGCCCAGTTGCTGTTTCTGGAGGCGGAAAACCCGGAAAAACCGATCCACCTGTACATCAACTCGCCGGGCGGGGCGATCACCAGCGGGCTGGCGATTTACGACACCATGCAGTATATCCGCGCCCCGGTGCATACGCTGTGCATGGGCACCGCGCGCTCGATGGGCTCGTTCCTGCTGATGGCCGGCGAATCGGGGCACCGCATGGCGCTGCCTAATGCCAGCCTGCACGTGCACCAGCCGCTGGGCGGCTTTCAGGGGCAGGCCTCCGACATCTTGATCCACGCCGAAGAGATGAAGCGCACCAAAGACACGGTGATTCGGTTGTATGCCCAACATTGCGGCCTAAGTTATGAAGAGGTGGAGCGGGTGTTGGATCGCGATCGCTTTATGACCGCCGACGAAGCGGCGGCCTGGGGGCTGATCGATCGGGTGCTGCGGGCGCGCTAAAGGGCTCAGGAGTGCGTGGCGGATTGTAGCGTTTGCCAAACCCGTTCAAGTCCGAATTCGACCATCGCGAAATAGAGACTAAAATAGCGCTCCGCCATGATGAAGAACGAACTGTTGAGTTCGATCACCACATTATTGGTGGTGGTCAGCAGGCCGGATTTTTCCGCCGCCTGCAGGATGCGGTTCACGTGCGCGCGTGAGACGGAGCAGGACTTGGCGATTTTCGCCGAGGAGAGCAGCAGAAAGGGGGAGTCCTGTCGGATGCTTTCGATAAACAACATCAACAGCACCATGTGGCCGGCATCTTTGCTGATGAACAGCGCGGATTGCGGCACCAGGTCGATCAGGTAGACCTCCTTGAGCATCAGTTGCCCGTAGGCGGCGAAAAAAGTGGACAGAAAGTCGGGCGCCGCCAGCAGCGCCGCGATGGGCATCTGTGGCGCCAGCGCCTGATAAGGGCGCGCCATTGAGGCGATCAGCGCCTGGGTTTCCGCCAGCGCGTGCGGCGTAGGCTTATAGCGTAACTGGCGTTTGTCATGCTCGCAGGGTTTGACCTCCAGCCGGCGCCCGACCCGTAAAAAGAACAGAAAGGAATCCAGGGAATTCTCGCTGATCATATTCTTCCCTTTGAAAAAGGCTTTGATGTCTTTCAGCGCGGCGGCGTGCTGGTGGTAATAAATGGACAGGATGGTGGAGCAGATGATGAACCGGCTGTTCCTGAAAATGATTTTGTAAAACAGCGGATGCTTCTTGTAGGTCTCCCTCAATAATTCCCCGTGTTTGACGATGGCGGCGTGGAACGCCGGTGACTGCCTGATGATGTTGGCCTGTTTCTCCAGGTGAAACTGTAGCTGGAATCTGCTTAGACTCATTTTCCCTATTTCCTGTACTTAAAAAATGTGCTGCTTTTTATCGTTATGGGTTTGCTGTGTATGGCTTGACGATCTGTTGGCCCTGGTCGTTGATGAGAGTGGCCTGAACGGTGACCTGAGAAGGGAGTGTCGGCGCTGCAACGCCGTCCAGGTGATAATCTCGCGTGCTGAACGGCGCGGTCATCATGTCGCTTTCTTGCCGCACCGGGTAATCGCGCCTGTCGGCGTGCACGGCGATGCGCGCGAACGAGAGATAAAACGCCGATCGGTTTTGACAGCGCAGCAGATAACCGTCCGGCGATTTTTGCAGCGTGAATGAGACGGCCTCGGTCGCGTTCTCGGCTTTCCCCTGCAGCGCTCTGGGCCGGTAGAAGATCTTCATCTGCGTGTTCATCGCCAGCGTCACGCGCGACGCCAGCGGCGGCGTGGTCGGCGGGTTAGGCGGGATCTCATACAGGTTGAGCCAGAATACCGACTCCCGGTCGGCGGGCAGGTTAGCGCCGGCAAACAGGATCCGCAGCCCTTTCAGCGCCGAAGGCTGCAGGGCGAACACGCTGGGCAGGGTGACAAACGGCGCGCGGGACAGTTCGGGGGCGGCGTTGACGTCACCGTTATCGACCCAGGTTTGCGCCACGATCGGGTAGCCGTTGGTGTTGAGCAGCATCAGGGTTTTTTCCGTCTCGCCCTCATGAAAGATCACCCGCGTGGCGGAGGCGATGATGCCCGCCTGAGCGCCGATGGAAGCCAGCGCCAGCAGCAGGGCGCATCCCATAATCAGGCATCTCTTTCCCATCATTGCACCTTAACCCAAACGTAGGCCCTGGCGTCCACCTTGCCGGCGGTGACGGTTTGGCCAGGCAGCCGGGCGAGCGTGGCGGTGAGCTGGGTGGTGTAGTGGGTAAACCCCGCTGCGGTGCTGCCGCCGCCGCTGGCGCCGTTGAGCACCGGGTACCAGCCGGCGTCGTTGCCCTGCGGGCATTGCCCGGCGCTGCAGCGCGCCCAGCCGACAAAGTTCATCGGCGCGCCGTTGCCGGCGTTGGCGAGCGCGATGCCCACGCCGGTGGCGATGCTGCTGTCGGTGCCGTAGCCGCTGGAGAGCAGGTAGCTCACGCCGCCGTTGGCGCTGACCAGCCCGAGCTGCTGCGCCGCGACATAGCTTTCATACGGTACCTGCAGGCCGAGGGCGGTATTGTTGCTGCTGACGCCGGACACGGCGGCGTTGTCGCATTCGATATTGATAGTGAACTGCGCCTGAGAGGTTTGCCCGGCGGTCAGCTGGCTGACGGAGATGGTCGGCAGGATCACCAGCGGCGTGACGTTGCGCGCCACGCAGGTGGCGGTATAGGTCAATGAGGAGATCGGTGCGGTGCCCATGCCCATCGCGTTCCAGCGCCCGGTGCCCCAGGTGGCGTAGTTGGTGGCGGAATCGCTGCCGATAGGATCCGAAGCGATGCCGGGCCCCTGAAAGGTGACATAGCCGTTCGGCTGCGTGCAGGTATAGTTCGAATTGCCGGTGGTCGACGCCATGCCCACCAGCGGGTTGCCGGCGCTGTAGCCGCAGTAGTTGCTGGCGCCCGCGCCCGGCAGCGAGCTGATGCGGATCAGATCGGCGCGGATGGCGCTGAAGTCTTTCACCCGGATCTGGATTTTGTTGCCGACGGTGGCGTAGCGGGTAATCGGCGCCGACTGCCAGTAACGGGTAAAAACCTTGCCGGAATCCAGGTGGGTCAAACGGATGCCGACGTAAGGGAAGTAGGTGGCGTAATAGTTGGGGTTGCCGTCCTGGGCGCCCAGATCGTAATAGCCGCCGACGCGATCGTCGCCGTTGGTGGCGAAGACTTCATAAATTTGCCCGACATCGCCGGCATCGCATTCATACAGCACCTTGTTGGGATCGGGATAGCGGGTGCCGGAGGTCAGATCGAACACGCTGGTGCCGAGCGGCGTGCCGACGGGCTGCAGGTAAGTGCTGGTCAGGTTGACCCGGCCCAGCGCCGTGCCCACCCCGCAAGGATCGCAGCCGGAGTCGATCCAGGGGGCGACCCGCGTGCATTGCGCCAGCGCCGCGGGGGCGCCGAACAGCGACAGGGCGAACAGCGCCGGGGCGGCGACCAGATAAGAAATGTGTTTCATCGTCTCTCCTGAGATAAGTTAAACGGGCTAACGGCACGGGGCGCTGAGCCGCTGAATCGGGCTGTCTTCCGCGGCGGGCAGGCGATAATGCAGCGTGCACTGCTGGCCGGGCGCGCCGCCCCAGTTCAGCGTCAGTTCGCCGGCGCTCCGATCGCTGCGTAGGTACACCTGGTTGGCCTGGCCGACCATGCCCACGCTGTTGCCTGCCGCGTCAAGGACGTTGGCGCCCATCGGGATCGGTGCGTTATCGGGCCGCCGTGCGGTGATCAGCAGCGCCTGGCCGCGCACGGTGTTGAAGTGCAGGCGCACCGTGGCACCGGCATAAGGAGCCACGCGCCGCTGGCCGTCTTCCAGTTCCGCTTTGTCGTTCATGCCCTCGGGGTTCAGCGCGACGGTGTTGTAGTGATAGGGCACCAGCGCCGGCGCCAGCGCATAGCCGAAGCGATCGACGCGCGCGCCCTGGCCGTCCATCACCCGTGCGCCGCTGGCGCCGGGCGCTTCGATCAGGGCGAAGGTGTCGCCGACATACGGCCCTAATGTCACGCCGCCGCGGTGCGCCACCACCGCGCCCTGCAGCGACAGGGAGCCTTGTCGGTACTGGCGCGCGGTGGAGAACGAGCCGGTGACGTTGGCGTAAGGCAGGCGGGTTTGCAGGTTGCCGCCCCAGACGCTTTGTTGGCGATCGTCGTCGGTGGTGAAGTTCAGGCCGTAACTGACCGGCTGTTCGTCGCCGACGCTGCCCGACAGCGCAGCCTGATAGTTGCCGCCCTGACCCTGGCTGTGGTTGGCCAGCAGCGAGACGCTGGGGGCGGATGATGAGCGCCCGAGCGGGAAGCTCAGCGACAGGGCGGTGACGGTCTGCGCGTTCTGCGCCAGCGGTGCGCTGTAGACGTTATCCAGCGGCCCGTAGCCGCGGTAGTCGCCGTTGCTGTAGCCCAAGCTGCGGGTGCGGGTGACGGAGAGGTTAAGCGCCACGCCGTTGCCGAAGGTTTTCCCCCAGCCCAGCTGGAGCTGATTGTCGCGGCCGCGCTGATCGCGGTAGTCCTGAGTCGAGCCGGACATCGTCAGGCTGCCGAACGCGCCCATGCCCTGATTGACGGCCACCTCGAAACGCGAACGCTGGCGGTAGGAGTCGGACTGCCAGTTTTGGCCGGTAACGGCGGCGCGCCGCACGCCGAGCACGTCGCTGAGATCGCGGAAACCCTCAGTGGAGTAGCGGTAGCCGGCGATGGATAAGGTGGTGTCCGTCGGGCTGAAGGTTCGGCTGTAAGAGAGGTGCAGCATCCAGCCGGAGGCGCCGCCGTCCGGCAGGCTGGCGTGGGAATAGGTGGTATCCATGCCGAAGGCGCCCAGCCAGCTGCTGTACACGCCGCCCAGCATCATCGCCTGATAGCCGTCCGCCAGCTGATTGCCGAGGTTGAAGGTCAGGGCGTTGGTCAGGCCGTGCTGCCAGGTCACTTCGCTGAACAGATCGTTGTCGCCGACGTAGCGGGAACGGCCGACGATGGCGGAGTAGCGCGACTGGCCGGGGCGAATGGATTCCGGCACCGCGGCGAACGGCACGGTGAAGGTGCTGACGCTGCCGTCGGCTTCGGTCACCACCACGGTCAGATCGCCGGCGTAGTTGGTGGCGTACAGATCGTTGATGGCGAACGGTCCCGGCGCCACGGTGGTTTCGTACAGCGTGCTTTTACCCTGCAGCACCGTCACGCGCGCGTTGCTTTTCGCCACGCCGCGCACCACCGGCGCATAGCCGCGCTGTGAATCCGGCAGCATGCGATCGTCCGAGCTGAGCTGAATGCCGCGAAAGCCCAGGCCGGAGAAGAAGTGCCCGTCGGTAAAGCCTTCGCCCAACAGCATTTCGCTGCGCCAGGGCAGGATTGCGCGCTGCACGTAGCGGCGGCTGGTGTCCAGGTGACCGCCGAACTCCCGATCGTAACGGTAGCTGGACTGCTGGCGGTAGCGCCATAGCCCGAGGTTGAACCCGCCGTTCAGGTTGGCGTAGGTCGAATCGAGGTCGCGGGTTTGCCCCTGCCGGTAGCTGACGTGGTACTGGTTGAGGTTGTAATTGACAAAGACCATTGATTCGCCGCTGTCCAGGCTGGCGGGGTTGACGCTGCCGCGCGGCCGGCCGTTCAACAGCGCCTGCGGAATGCTGAGATCCAGCCGCAGCCGCGAAATGTCCGCGTTCACCATGATGTCCTTCAGATCCCGACCGGGCAGCAGGCATTCCGCTTCGGCGGCCGCCGGCGGATTTTTCAGCCCGAAGCGCGTCAGCTGCGGCCGATCGAAACAGGGCAGCACCTGTTTGCCTGCGCGCACGAAGCGAATTTGATCGCGCTCGAGAAACTGGCCGTTGAGGTACAGATCGATCTGATAGCTGCCGGGGGCGACGGCGTCCTGTTGGTTGAACTGGCTCAGGGCGCTGTTGCTCAGCACGCTGCCGCGCAGCAGCGCGGGATCGAAGGTGTAGCCGTCGGCGGCGGCGCAGCCCAACGGCAGCGCCAGCAGCGCGCAGCACCAGCGTGCGGGCAGCGGCGTCGCCTTGCGGACATCGAACATGAAAACCTCCCTGTCTGGTTTCAGCGCGCGACGTTCAGGGTGCGCGTGATTTCCACCCCGTAGTCATTGATGACGCGCAGCGCGACCTGCCGCACTTCCCCGTTCACCGGCCAATTGGCCTGTGAAAACGGCGGGATCAGATCCGCCTGCGGAATGGCGCTGCGCTTCGCGCCGCTCAGAATTACTGCCTGGCTGACGTTGGCGTAGTAGCCGGTCGGGTTGTCGACGCGCAGCGCGTTGCCGACCTGGCGCAGGCTAAGGCGATCGATGACGTGGTTGGCGTCGCCGGCCAGCCCGGCCGGGCGATAGAAAACCTTCAGCCGGTTGGTGACCACCAGCAGCAGTTTGTTCTTGTCGCTGTCCGTCTGACGCACCGCGGGGACCTGCAGGAAGTTGAGGTAGAACAGCGATTCGCGATCGCGCGCCAGTGGCTGGCCGACGAACGACAGCCGCACCATTTGCCCGCTGTGCGCATCCATGCGGAAGATTTGCGGCGAGGCGACAAAGGGCGCATCGGCGTTTTCCGGCGTGGACTGCGGGTTGTTGATGTCGAGCCAGATCTGCATCAGCGCCGGGGCGCCGTCATCGTTGGTGAACTGCAGCGTTTTCTCCCGCGCCTCGGCGGGGTAGATCACGCGGTTGCCGAGCAGCGTTACGCTGGCCAAGGCGTGGGTGGCGGCAAAACTCATCAGGCAAAGCGACAGGGCGGCCCATCGGCGGGCGGAACGGGATATCTGCGGCATAAACGTGAACCGATAAAGAAGCGAGTCATTCAGCGCCGTCCGCTAAGGAACGGCGCTGGCATCAACAGGTATGGCGCCTGACGCCGGCTTATTTGTAGCTAATGGCGAACTGGGCGGTGGCGATCACCGAACCGGCCGCCACACCGGTGTCTTCCGCGTAGTAGCGGGCCACCAGGTTTTGCGAGGTGGAGGTGGCGTCTTTCGCCAGCGTCATCGCCGACGTGGTGACGGTCGAACCGCTGGCGAACGACAGCGGCGTGGTGGCGTCGCTGTCCAGCAGTTGAATGGACACTTTGGCCGCATCGCCCGCGTTGCCCAGGTTGCCGTTGGTGGTCGGGTTGTTGCCCGCCAGCACGGTTTTGATCGCCGTATCGCTGGTGGCCGCCGCACAACCCGTGACGTTAACGGTAAAGGTGGTGTCGCCGGCGGTGGCGCCTTTGGTGGCGAGTTTGCTGGCGGCGACGGTCGGCAGCAACACGACCGGGTTGGATTGGTTGCCGTTAATATTCACCGAACAGGTTTGCGTGCTGACTTCGCCTTTGAATTGCACGGTATTGGACGAGGCGGCCGCACAGGCGCCGGAGAGAGCCAGCATGGATAATGCGACTAATTTAACATTCATGTGAAATACCCTTTAATTAACTTTAGAGAAAAGCTTTCCTGACAGTAATAAATTACTGACGTGCGTTTGTTGATTAATCATGTTGCGCAATTGTTTTTTAAACGCGTCGGCAAACATGGATTTTCATCCTAACAAACTAAGAATTTTCCCTATAGGTGTTTTCCGCATGGTAATAAGTTGGCGGTGCGGGTTGTTACATTTATTTTCATTTTTGCTTATATCATACAAAATGGAAAATAGATCTATATCATTGCGTTGCGTTTTTATTGGATCGTCGGTTTTTGTTTATGAAATAATTTGAAACATTCATGCCTTTTTTGCGTATTCATCAAAGTGCTGGCTGTTGCGTGATTATTTGAAAAACATGTTATCAAGTTGTTTTATATCGGTGTGCTTTGCAGGCGAATTACCCCAAAAAAGAGCAGCGACAAGCCGCCTGAGGTGTGGAAGCATACTTTCACGCTGATAAGGAGAATTAAAGTGAGAGTGATTTATATCGACGGTTCGCCGCTATGCCGTTTGGGGATGAAAACATTATTGGGAGAAGGAATGATAACCTTATCCTCGCCCAATATTAATATCATTAAAAATATAAGCCCTGCGCCTGATTTAATTATCATGGATTTTCCCCATGAAATTTACCGGTTCGAAGCGTATTTGCGATTTATTCACGCCTCACGTGCTGAATATGAAGGCGTCCGGATACTGTTCTTCGTCGATAAGACTTCGCCGCTGATCCTGGCATTTATCGCGGCGGCGCAGCCGGATGCGATTTTGCACAAACGGGAAGCGCTGCGGGTGGTGTGGGAAACCTGCGCGGCGCTAGTCCGCCGTGAAGAGGCGGGCGAACGGCGCGTGGTGAGCCGGCGGGCGGCGGCGATCACGCCTGGCGAGGCGGCGGTGCTGTGTGAAACGGCCCGTACGGAAGATATCCGCCTGACCGCGCGGCGGCTGAATTTGCACCCGAAAACCGTTTATTCGCACCTCAACAATGCCGGCAAGAAGTTCGGCATCCGTAATCGGGTGGAACTGCTGAAGATGATTGCGCTGCTGTAGCGCGCCGTTAACGGGCCTGGCCTACGGCCAGCCGCCATCGCGTAATCTCATCGGCGCCGGGCCCAGCGGCCAGCGTCAGGCTTTGCGGCGGCAGAGATTCGCCGGTCACGGCATCTACCACGCGCAGGGTGGCGGGGTGGCCGGTCACGCGGTCAACTACGCGCAGCGGCGGCCCGGCCAGCTCGGACAGATTCCATTTGTCGCCAATCTGAATCATCGCCATCACCAGCAGCCCGAGATCTTTTCCCTTCTCCGTCGGCAGATACTCGTAGCGATCGGGACGCGTCTGGTATTGCCGCTTTTCGATAAGGCCGTGGCTTTCCAGGGCCTTGAGGCGATCGGTCAGCGTATTGTTGGTGATGCCGGTCGATTGGCGCAAATCGTCATAGCGCGAGAGCCCCAGCAATAGATCGCGCATGAGGATCGCGCCCCAGCGATCGCCCAGTGCTGACAGCACGTGCGCCACCGAGCACGTCATGCCTTCAAACCCTTTTGCTTTCACGTTGCCTTACCTCCGCTTGCCGCCTGATTGCCGAGAATGTTATCGCCTCGGCTTGATAACTTCAATAATTGGAGTTATTACTCTTATTATTGGAGTTTTAGTTTAACAACGGCTAATGGCTTGAACGCCGGCCGAAAACCCCAGCCTTCACCGAGGAGATAACGTTATGCCACTGTGGCAGATTTACCACCCGGAGCCGGCCTTCAGCGCCGCCGATAAACGCGCGATCGCGCAGAAGGTCACCGCCCTGTATCAGGACTTTTTGCCGCGTTTCTACGTCAACGTCTTTTTCCACGCGCTGCCGCCAGGATCGGCGTATCTCGGCGGCGAAGCGGCCGATGATTTCGTGCGGGTGACCATCGACCATATCGCGCGCGCCATGGACAACGACGCGGAGCAGCAGCAATTCCTGGCGGCCTGCACCCGCATCCTGCAACCCTACATCGCCGCACGCGGGCTGCGCTGGGAGCTGCACGTGGACGAAACGCCGTTCTCGCTGTGGACGATAGACGGATTGAAACCGCCGGCGCCGGGGACGGCGGCGGGGGAGAAATGGCGCAGCGAGAATCGGCCTTCGGCGTGGGAGGGGTAGCGGCGTTTTCGGAATGCCCAATGCTTAAAGGCAGCGATGAGTGTCGGCTTTTATCTTCGCGTTCAAAGAGGGCGAGATTAAGCGTGGGGGGAGGAGAAATCGACGAAAGTCATAGATTACTTTTTACATCTGATATGAAGGCATTAACAATGGCGGATTTTTCATTCTCACGATAGATGAAAAAAAACTCAGTCACGTTATCGACATCGGGGATCGCTCTGTAGGTAATGTTAGGCAGCTTGATTGAGGATAGTGTAGAAGGAACGATAGCGATGCCCAGGCCAGAAGCCACCATGGCGAGCACGCTTAGTGTGCTGTCCAGCCGATAGGAAACCTGGACGTCTTCTTCAAGAATGGCTTTCAGGATACGGAGCTGACCATCGTCTCCGCTGTTTTCCGAGTAGATGATAAAGTCTCGTCCCGAGAGGTCTTCTTTTTTCAAGGTCTCTTTTTTCGCCAGATCGGAGTCTTCCTGAATCACGACGACCCAGTCAAACTTTTTAATGGGTATAAGGCCGAGCCCCGGTGGGATTTTGAGATCCAGATTGGGGCAGTAGCTGACGTCGATATTTCCGTTGACAATCTCATCGATTTGTTTCCAGTAAGACATCTCTTTGGCGCGGAAGTTAACGCCGGGATGCTCTGCTTTAAATCGATGAATATCGGCGGTGACTAATCCCGCCGCGACGGCATTGCCGACAAATCCGATGCGCACATTGCCATTCTCACCTTTCGCTGCTGCTTTGGTTTCGTCAAGCGCGCTTTTTATTTTTTCATAAATATCCGGCGCATTTTTTAAAAATATCTCTCCTACTTCGGTTAGTTCGACATTGCGGTTGGTGCGAATAAAAAGTGGTGCACCAATTTCTTCTTCCAGCGCTTTTATCTGCATGCTGAAAGCCGACTGTGTAACATGAATTCGCTTAGCCGCCTTGCCGAAATGTTTTTCTTCAACGAGAGCCAGGAATGCCTGGATATGGCGAAAATTCATGGATTAGATTCCTGCATCAGTCGTTCAAAAAAATGAATTGGATATATAGCGACCATGAAAATACCCTCTAATAGAACTCACGTTAAAGTGTAGATTATTTCTGGAATGCGGGTTAGTCAACAACACTCAGCATGTTGCTATCTGTTTCAAAGACCGAATATATGCATAGTGGAGGCGTTAAATGAATTCATTAGCCAGAATCGATGTTCATACTCACCTGGTCCCACCTTTTTGGGGCAGCGCGCTGCCCAGCCACGGCGGCGATCCATCCGGTTGGTCTCTGCCCAAATGGACGGCGGACGACCATCTGGGCTATATGGACAAACAGCAAATAGCGACCAGCGTCCTGTCGTTAACCGCGCCGAGCGTGGTTGGCTGGGAAGGCCAGGCGCGCCGCGATATGGCCAGAAAAGTCAATGAGTATACGGCGGATCTGGTGGCGAAATACCCTACGCGGTTTGGTAACTTCGCGACCGTGCCGTTGCCGGACGTTGAGGGGGCGGTGCTGGAAGTGGAGTATGCACTGGATATGCTGAAAGCCGATGGCGTGGTGTTATTAACCAACTATGAAGGGGTTTATTTAGGGGATAAAAAGTGGGCTCCGCTTTGGGCGGCGCTTAACCAACGCTCTGCCGTTGTTTTCATTCACCCTGGTCATCCCATCATGGATTTGCTGGATGGCGTTCCGGGCCCCATGGTTGATTATCCGTTTGATACTACCCGCAATGCCGTCCATATTGTGTTGAACGGCATTATGGACAATTATCCTAACGTGAAAATTATTCTTTCGCATGCCGGCGGATTCCTGCCTTATGCCGTTCTGCGCTTTACATTGCTGGCGGAATCGCTTAATCCAAATGGGCCTACAGCTCAGGAATTGAACGATAAATTTAAGCGTTTTTATTTTGATACCGCATTGTCTTCCGGCCCGAATGCACTCTCCAGCCTGCTGACCTTTGCGAATCATAATAATATTCTGTTCGGCAGCGATTATCCTTATGCGCCGGAGTCCGTCGCCGCTAAGTTTAATCATATTCTCGACACCGAGACAAACCTGACGGATGCGCAGAAAGCAAGTTTCAACCGGAATAACGGTCTGGCGCTTTTCCCTCGGTTAAATAAATAAAGGTTCCGCTGGGGCGATGCCGCATTGCTTTTAGCGCTGGCGGTTCCTTCCCGAAAATAAAAAATCCACGCCGAAGCGTGGATTTTTCCGTTTCCGGCAGCGGAGAGAAACGCTGCGGGGAAGGGGTTAGACGTTGAACAGGAAGTTCATCACGTCGCCGTCTTTGACGATGTAGTCTTTACCTTCGGAACGCATTTTGCCGGCTTCTTTGGCGCCTTGCTCACCCTTGTAGGTGATGAAGTCGTCAAAGGCGATGGTTTGCGCGCGGATAAAGCCTTTCTCGAAGTCGGTGTGGATCTTGCCGGCCGCCTGCGGGGCGGTGGCACCGACCGGGATGGTCCAGGCGCGCACTTCTTTCACGCCGGCGGTGAAGTAGGTTTGCAGGTTCAGCAGCTCGTAACCGGCGCGGATCACGCGGTTCAGGCCCGGCTCTTCCAGGCCCAGCTCGGCCATGAACTCGTCGCGCTCTTCGTCTTCCAGCTCGGCGATATCGGATTCCACAGCGGCGCACACGGCAACTACCACGGAGCCTTCGGCATCGGCGATTTTACGCACGGTGTCCAGGTACGGGTTGTTCTCGAAGCCGTCTTCGTTGACGTTGGCGATGTACATGGTCGGCTTCAGGGTCAGGAAGCTCAGGTATTTGATCGCCGCTTTGTCTTCCGCGGTCAGATCCAGCGCGCGCAGCATGCCGGCGTTTTCCAGGTGCGGCAGGCATTTCTCCAGCGCCGCCAGCTCGGCCTTGGCGTCTTTGTCGCCGCCTTTGGCTTTTTTCTGCACGCGGTGGATGGCGCGTTCGCAGGTGTCCAGGTCAGACAGCGCCAGCTCGGTGTTGATGACGTCGATATCTTCGGCCGGATCGACCTTGTTGTTGACGTGGATGATGTTGTCGTTCTCGAAGCAGCGCACCACGTGGCCGATGGCTTCGGTTTCGCGGATGTTGGTCAGGAACTGGTTGCCCAGGCCTTCACCTTTAGACGCGCCTTTCACCAGGCCGGCGATGTCGACGAATTCCATGGTGGTTGGCAGAATGCGCTGCGGCTTGACGATCTCGGCCAGCTTATCCAGACGCGGATCGGGCATCGGCACCACACCGGTGTTCGGTTCAATGGTGCAGAACGGGAAGTTGGCTGCTTCAATGCCCGCTTTGGTCAACGCGTTGAACAGGGTGGATTTGCCTACGTTAGGCAGGCCGACGATACCGCATTTGAATCCCATGTTGTAATCACCTTAAATATCTTAACTATCAGTTGGTTAGATTTAACCGACTGCATAAAGGGCAAAATAATGCCGCCATTATACACGTAATGGGCGTTTATCTCGATCAGACTTGCTTGGCCGGGGCGAACGCAGCGCGGACGGCCGGTTTTTATTTGAGATTTGGATCACATTTACCCATACTGGCCATTCCGATTAACCGACAGGAAACGCGCCGGATGTATTTCTTGCCTACGCCACCCTGAGCTGTGCCCGCCTGCAGTCTGCCGCCCCTTGCGGCTCCCCATACCCGCTACGCGGGGAGATGATGTCATCTGTCATAAGTGAATAATGTATGTTTAATCTGAGTAACGTCAGGATCGCGGACGTTAAAAATGAAGTCCTGGCGGGCTTTGTGGTGGCGGTTTCGATGATCCCCGAGGCGGTCGGCTTTTCGCTGGTCGCCGGTCTTTCGCCGATTGTCGGCTTGCATACCGCGTTTATTATCGGCCTGGTCACGGCGCTGTTCGGCGGCAAACCGGGCATGGTTTCCGGCGCCGCCGGCTCCATTGTGGTGGTGCTGATGAGCCTGGCGGCGCAGTACGGCATGGGTTACGTGCTGTGGGCCACGCTGTTTGCCGGGGCGATTCAAATCCTGATCGGCGCCTTCCGGCTGGGCAAGTTCATTCGTCTGGTGCCGCTGCCGGCGATCCACGGCTTCGTCAACGGCCTGGCGATCGTCATCATGCTGGCGCAGCTGAAGATGATCGCCGGGCAGGGGCCGCTGATGTACGGCCTGGTGGCGCTGGCGATTGCGGTGGTGGTGCTGTTCCCGCGCCTGACCAAAGCCATTCCGTCTTCGCTGGCGGCGCTGCTGGTGGTCTCGGCGTTGGCGATCGGCCTCAACCTGCACACGCTGCGGGTGGGCGATCTGGCGGACATTTCCGGCGCGATGCCGCACTTTAGTCTGCCGACGGCGCCGTTTACCCTGGAGATGGTGCGGGTGGTGCTGCCCTATGCGGTGGTGATCGCCCTGGTCGGTTTGATTGAATCGCTGCTGACCATGACGGTGCTGGATGAAATGGGCGGCAAGAAGGGCAACGGCAATCGCGAGAGTATCGCGCAGGGCGCCGGTAACGCGGTATGCGGCCTGTTCGGCTGCTTCGCCGGCTGCGCGATGATTGGCCAGTCGATCATCAACTTCACCTCGGGCGGGCGCGGGCGCATCTCCGGCACGGTGGGCGCTATCCTGCTGATTCTGTTCGTGGTCAGCCTGTCGCGCTATATCGGCCTGCTGCCGGTGGCGGCGCTGGCCGGGGTGATGCTGGTGGTGTGTTACAACACCTTCGAGTGGAGCTCGCTGCGCCGCTTGCGCCGCATGCCGAAAGCCGACGCGCTGGTAATGATCGTCGTCACGCTGATCACCATCTTTACCGATCTGGCGGTGGCGGTGATCAGCGGGGTGATTATCTCGGCGCTGGTGTTCGCCTGGCAGCAGGCGCGCATCCGCGTGCGCCAGCGGCAGGTGACGGGCGACGTGGCGGTGTATCAACTGGATGGCCCGCTGTTCTTCGGCTCCGCCGCGGCTTTCGCCGAGCTGTTCGATCCGCAGAACGATCCGCAGAGCGTGGTGCTGGATTTTGCCGGCACCCGGGTGATGGATTCCAGCGGCGTGGAGGCGATCGATAAGCTGACGGCGCGTTATCTGGCGGCGGGGAAAAGCATTCGTCTGCGCCACCTGAGCGCTGACTGTGTGCGCCTGCTCAAGCGCGCCGGGCCGTTCTGCAGCCATGAGCTGGACGATCCGCAGTATTACGTGGCGGAAGAGGGCTTCACCGCCGATGAGAGCCGGGTGGGCGAGGAAACCTTCAACCCGCGCGGCTAAAAGCAGGCAGCGGGCAGGGCGCCCGCTGCGGCAAGGATCAGGCCTGCGCCTTGAAGCTGTGCAGGCGCTGAACGGTTTTTTCCAGCCCGTCCTTCATCAGCATTTCGGTGCAGCGCAGCGACTCGTCGATCGCTTCGTCAATCATCTTCTGTTCGCTGGCCGGCGGTTTGCCGAGCACGAAGCCCACCACCTTGTTCTTGTCGCCCGGATGGCCGATACCGATGCGCAGGCGATAGAAGTTCGGGTTGTTGCCGAACTTGTTTTGGATGTCTTTCAGGCCGTTGTGGCCACCGTTGCCGCCGCCGAGCTTGATTTTGGCCACGCCGGGCGGCAGATCCAGCTCGTCGTGCGCCACCAGGATCTCGTTGGGTTCGATGCGGTAGAAGTTGGCCATCGCCAGCACCGCTTTGCCGCTCAGGTTCATGAAGGTGGTCGGCACCAGCAGGCGCACGTCGTTGCCCGCCAGGTTCAAACGGGCGGTGTAGCCGAAGAACTTGCTCTCTTCTTTTAACTGCTGATTGTGGCGCTGGGCCAGCAGATCGACGTACCAGGCGCCGGCGTTGTGGCGTGTCTGGGCGTATTCCGCGCCCGGGTTGGCCAGGCCGACTATCAATTTAATACTGCTCACTGGGAGATTCGCTATGATCAGGGTAATGGAAAGGGCCTTAGTCTACCTGTCGGGGCGATGAATGACAAAACCCGATCTCTGCCGTCACCCTGGGTAAGAAAGACGAATGATTCATTAGCTGAATAATTCAATTTGTCCGCTAATTTTCAGCGCTGTGTTAAGAAGTGTCAATAATTCTTTACCATTTGTGATCGCCTCCGCAATCCCCTTGCCGCAACAGGGACTATACTTAACTTATCAAAGTGGGTTAACAAGTTGCAGCGTTATCCCGGT
Organism: Serratia sp. CY81684; assembly: GCF_052166595.1. Classification (NCBI taxonomy): domain Bacteria; kingdom Pseudomonadati; phylum Pseudomonadota; class Gammaproteobacteria; order Enterobacterales; family Yersiniaceae; genus Serratia; species Serratia sp. CY81684. Next base: position 1,157,924 of record NZ_JBJNOO010000001.1, read on the forward strand.
TGGCACATGGCAATCATGGAGGTGGCATATGAAACGTAGAAGCGCGGACAGAGTGGGCAACTTTTTTATGGGGCTGGGGCTGGTCGTGATGATCGGCGGTGTCGGATACTCAATTATTGCTGAAGTATCCCAGTTCAATCTGCCGCAATTTTTCGCCCACGGCGCCATCATGAGCATCTTTGTCGGCGCGCTGTTGTGGCTGGTGGGCGCGCGTATCGGCGGCCGCGAACAGGTGGCGGATCGCTACTGGTGGGTAAAACACTTTGATAAACGGTGCCGCAACGATCAACATCGTTCGTCGCATTGATTAAAAAAGCAGAAGGGAAGCAAGAGCGGGGCAAGGGAACATCTGCCGTGCATTAAGGTTTGAGGTCATGTCGGACTACAAGTAGAAAACCCGTTGTTGCTCGCGCACCAACGGGTTTTTCTTTTTCTGCTGTCGGGCGCGCTATCTTTCCGGCGCAGTGGGCGCCGCACCGGAAAGACGACGAATTAATGCTCGAACATCGCAGAGATCGACTCTTCGTTGCTGATGCGGCGGATGGCTTCAGCCAGCATGCCGGACAGGGTCAGAGTGCGAACGTTTTTCAGTGCCTTGATTTCCGGCGACAGCGGAATGGTGTCGCAGACGATCACTTCATCAATCACCGAGTTCTTGATGTTGTCCACGGCGTTGCCGGAGAAGATCGGGTGCGTCGCGTAGGCGAATACGCGCTTGGCACCGCGTTCTTTCAACGCTTCAGCCGCTTTACACAAGGTGCCGCCGGTGTCGATCATGTCGTCGACCAGCACGCAGTCGCGGCCTGCCACGTCACCGATGATGTGCATCACCTGAGAAACGTTCGCGCGCGGGCGGCGTTTGTCGATGATGGCCATGTCGGTGTCGTTCAGCAGTTTGGCGATAGCGCGGGCGCGCACGACGCCGCCGATGTCCGGGGAAACCACGATCGGGTTTTCCAGGTTCTGCTGCAGCATGTCTTCCAGCAGGATCGGGCTGCCGAACACGTTGTCTACCGGTACGTCGAAGAAGCCTTGAATCTGCTCAGCATGCAGATCCACCGTCAGAACGCGGTCAACCCCTACGCTGGAGAGGAAATCGGCAACCACCTTGGCGGTGATTGGCACACGCGCGGAACGCACGCGGCGATCCTGGCGGGCATAGCCGAAGTAAGGGATAACGGCGGTAATACGACCTGCGGAGGCGCGACGCAGGGCGTCGACCATCACAACCAGTTCCATCAGGTTGTCGTTGGTCGGGGCACAGGTGGACTGGATGATGAAAATATCACCGCCGCGTACATTTTCGTTGATTTGCACGCTCACTTCGCCGTCGCTAAAACGACCTACAGCGGCGTCACCAAGGCTGGTGTACAAACGGTTGGCAATACGTTGTGCTAGTTCCGGGGTGGCGTTACCAGCAAAAAGCTTCATATCAGGCACGAGAAGAACCTCAGGCTTGCGTCCAGAGAAGATATTGTCATACGACATCGCCAAGGGGCAGTCGGCGACGCCGGCGCAATATACATACGGGTATGTAAAACTAAAATTGAGACCGCAGGCAGCGCAGGGATAACAGGGCCAGGTGTGCATGACCCTGCGCAGCGAAACGTTGAGCTACGACTCAAACCGCCCGGAACGAATGCGATGTAGTGGGGAGACGTTAACGCCGCGCGCTACAAAACCACACAACCACTCCGGGGCTTGATTTAACACCTGACGGGCGGCGATTTCTGTGTCGAATTCAGCAAACACACAAGCACCTGTGCCAGTCAGGCGTGACGGGGCGTATTCTAACAGCCATGAAAGAAGCTGTTCAACCTCGCGAAAACGTTTTCTTGCGATCGGTTCGCAATCATTTGCGTACGGCGCCTGCAACAGCTCACTTAAGGAGCGAACCGGGGTGTCTCTTTTCAATTCGGGGTCGCCGAAGATAAGCGGCGTCGGGATGCCGACGCCAGGATGCGCCACCAGATACCATTTTTCCTGCGGCTCGGCCGGCTGCAGGCGCTCGCCGATGCCTTCGGCGAAGGCGGCGTGGCCGCGCACGAACACCGGCACGTCGGCGCCAAGGCTGAGCCCCAGCTCTGCCAGTTGGCCGTCGTCAAGGCCGCAGCGCCACAGTTCGTTGAGCGCCACCAGCACGGTGGCGGCGTTGGAGGAGCCGCCGCCCAAACCGCCGCCCATCGGCAGGCGCTTATCGATGCTGATGTCGGCGCCGCGCGGTGCGGTCTGCAGACCCTGTTCATCACAATAGCGCTGCAGCAGGCGGGCGGCGCGCACGATCAGGTTCTGCTCGTCCGGCACGCCGTCGACCGGCGTCAGCAGGTTAATGCGATCGTCCTGGCGCGGGTCAATGGTCAGGGTGTCGCCGTAGTCCAAAAACTGGAACAGCGTCTGCAGCAGGTGATAGCCGTCTTCACGACGGCCGGTGATGTACAGAAACAGGTTGAGCTTCGCGGGGGAGGGCCACTGGCGGATCATTTGAGCGTCCAGTTATCCATTTTCAGTTTGATGCGTTGGTCGCCCTGCTGCAGCTCCAGACGGTTCGGCAGCGTCGGCTGCACCTCGGTGCTGTAGCTCTGGTAATCCACCTTCCAGGTTTGACCGCCTTGCTGGTAGGTCAGTTTGCTCAGGCGATATTGGTCATCAAGCGCAAAATCGCTGGCTTCGCCCGGCAGGCCGACCATCCACTGGCGCAGGTTGTTCAGCGGGATCGCCATCCCGGTCAGCTTGCGGATCATCTCTTCCGGGTTGTCGCTGACGTAGCGTTTGCCCTGGTTGTCGGTCAGCTGCACCACGTTTTTCTGTACGTTGAGATCCATTTCCGTGCTGCCCAGCGGGTTAGTCAGCAGCAGGCGGTAGCGCTCCGGCGAAAACTGCTGCCAGAAGAAACGGGCATAGACTTTTTTCTGATCAGACAAGTAGGCGAAGGAGCCGCGGGTCTGATAGGTGCTAAGCTGCTGCACCGCCTGCTCATGGGCGCGCCACTGCGGTGAGGTCGGGCTGGTGGCCGGGCCGGTTGGCTTGGTGGTGGTACAGGCGGCCAGCACCAGGCTGGCCAGCGGGATCAGACGGAGCAAACTAACTTTGCGTATTGGCATAACTTTTTCTTGTCCTTTTGTCCTTGCGGGCATGCGCGACGAAACCCGGATTCAGCGCTCACGCTAACGGGGCGGCGGCGGCGCGTCAATTTTTTGCTGCATCGCGTTGAATCTTGCCGTGTTTATCGGCGTAGTGCCAACGCGGTGCGCGCGTTGGGGTTGCCATTAAGCGTAACACAATCGCCTGAAGGCGGGGGAGGCGCTCCCGATAAGCGGTGCAGAGTTGCGCAAACGCCGCCGTTATGTGCGCCGAATAGCGTGCGCGTCTTCGCAAACTGCGCTAAAATTTAAACCATCAACCTACCCTTTGACTATTTATCCCGCTGTATTTATTACTTATTCATTAATTGCTGTCGTCTATGACAGCGATTGAACGGAAGATGCGGTTGTTACTTTTATTGATCCCGCGCATCAAGTAGAATGCCGCTCAACGAGAACCCGTACCAACAGAAGTATTACTCGAAGCAATGACCCTGCTGGCGTTAGGTATAAATCACAAAACCGCTCCGGTTTCTCTGCGTGAAAGGGTGACCTTCTCGCCAGAGTCCATCGATGAGGCGCTGACCAGCTTGCTCCAACAACCGTTGGTGCAGGGCGGCGTCGTGTTGTCCACCTGCAACCGCACCGAGCTGTATCTCAGCGTGGAGCAACAGGAGCACATGCACGAGCAGCTGGTCGCCTGGCTGTGCGCCTACCACAACCTGCGTCCGGAAGAGGTGAATAAAAGCCTCTACTGGCATCAAGGCAACGACGCGGTCAGCCATCTGATGCGGGTGGCCAGCGGGTTGGACTCGCTGGTGCTGGGTGAACCGCAGATCCTCGGCCAGGTGAAAAAGGCCTTCGCCGAGTCGCAACGCGGCCAGTCGCTGTCCGGCGAGCTGGAGCGCCTGTTCCAGAAATCCTTCTCCGTCGCCAAGCGCGTGCGCACCGAAACCGAAATCGGCGCCAGCGCAGTTTCCGTTGCTTTCGCCGCCTGTACGCTGGCGCGGCAGATTTTCGAATCGCTGGCCGATCTCAACGTCTTGCTGGTGGGCGCAGGTGAAACCATCGAGCTGGTGGCGCGCCACCTGCGCGAGCACAAAGTGCGGCATATGATCATCGCTAACCGCACCCGCGAGCGCGCGCAATTGCTGGCGGAGGAAGTCGGCGCGGAAGTGATCACCCTGCCGGAGATCGACGAACGCCTGGCGGACGCCGACATCATTATCAGTTCCACCGCCAGCCCGCTGCCGATCATCGGCAAGGGGATGGTGGAGCGGGCGCTGAAAGCGCGCCGCAACCAGCCGATGCTGCTGGTGGATATCGCCGTACCGCGCGATATCGAGCCGGAGGTCGGTAAACTGGCCAACGCTTATCTGTACAGCGTGGACGATCTGCACGCCATCATTCAAAGCAACCTGGCGCAGCGCAAAGCGGCGGCGGTGCAGGCGGAGTCGATCGTGCAGCAGGAAAGCACCAACTTCATGGCCTGGCTGCGTTCGCAGGGCGCGGTGGAAACCATCCGCGACTACCGTTCGCAGGCCGACCAGATCCGCGCAGAAATGGAGGCCAAAGCGCTGGCCGCCATCGCGCAGGGCGCCAACGTGGAGCAGGTTATTCACGAGCTGGCCCATAAACTGACCAATCGTCTTATTCATGCCCCCACCAAATCCCTCCAGCAGGCCGCCGGCGACGGCGACGTGGAGCGGTTGCAGTTATTACGCGACAGCCTCGGGCTGGATCAGCATTAGTTTTCTCTATTAACAGGGTTTATTACCACGCATGAAGCCTTCTATTGTTGCCAAACTGGAAGCGTTACAAGAGCGCCATGAAGAAGTGCAGGCGCTGCTCGGCGATGCCGGCGTCATCGCCGATCAAGACCGGTTCCGCGCGTTGTCGCGAGAATACGCGCAGCTGACCGACGTCAGCCGCTGCTTCCTGGAATGGCGTCAGGTGCAGGAGGATCTGGAAACGGCGGAAATGATGCTGGACGATCCGGAGATGCGCGAGATGGCGCAGGAAGAGCTGAAACAGGCGCGGGCGAGCAGCGAAGAGCTGGAACAGCAGCTGCAGGTGTTGCTGCTGCCGAAAGATCCGGATGATGAGCGCAGCTGCTTCCTCGAAGTGCGCGCCGGCACCGGCGGCGATGAGGCGGCGATCTTCGCCGGCGATCTGTTCCGCATGTACAGCCGTTACGCCGAAGGCCGCCGCTGGCGCGTCGAGGTGATGAGCGCCAACGAAGGCGAGCACGGCGGCTTCAAAGAAGTGATCGCCAAAGTTTCCGGCGACGGCGTGTACGGCCAGCTGAAGTTTGAATCCGGCGGCCACCGCGTGCAGCGCGTGCCGGAAACCGAATCCCAGGGGCGCATCCACACCTCCGCCTGCACCGTGGCGGTGATGCCGGAAGTGCCGGAAGCCGAGCTGCCGGACATCAACCCGAGCGATCTGAAAATCGACACCTTCCGCTCCTCCGGCGCCGGCGGTCAGCACGTTAACACCACCGATTCGGCGATCCGCATCACCCACCTGCCGACCGGCATCGTGGTGGAGTGCCAGGACGAACGTTCACAGCACAAAAACAAAGCCAAGGCGATGTCGGTGCTGGGCGCGCGCATTCGCGCCGCCGAGATGGCCAAGCGCCAGCAGGCCGAGGCGTCCACTCGCCGCAACCTGCTGGGTAGCGGCGATCGTTCCGACCGTAACCGCACCTACAACTTCCCGCAGGGGCGGGTGACCGACCACCGCATCAACCTGACGCTCTACCGTCTGGACGAGGTGATGGAAGGCAAACTGGACATGCTGATCCAGCCGATCGTGCAGGAGTATCAGGCCGATCAGCTGGCGGCGCTCTCCGCCGAGCAAGAGTGATGGATTATCAACACTGGCTGAAAGCCGCCGCCGCGCGTTTGACCCACAGCGACAGCGCCCGGCGCGACGCGGAAATCCTGTTGGGTTTCGTGACCGGCAAGGCCAGAACCTTCCTGATGGCGTTCGGGGAAACCCTGCTGACGCCGCCGCAGCAACAGCAGCTGGAGACGCTGCTGGCGCGCCGCGAACGCGGTGAGCCGGTGGCCTATCTGGTGGGCGAGCGCGAGTTTTGGTCGCTGCCGCTGTCGGTCTCGCCCGCGACGCTGATCCCGCGCCCGGATACCGAATGCCTGGTGGAGCTGGCGCTGGCGCGCCTGCCGCCGCAACCCTGCCACTTCCTCGATCTCGGCACCGGCACCGGCGCCATTGCGCTGGCGCTGGCCAGCGAGCGCCCGGATTGTTCGGCAGTCGGCGTCGATGTGCAGCCGGATGCGGTCGCGCTGGCGCAGCACAACGCGCACAAGCTGAAGATCGATAACGTCCGGTTCTTGCAGGGCAGCTGGTTTACGCCCGTCGCGGGGCAACGCTTCGCGCTGATCGCCAGCAATCCGCCCTATATCGACGCCGCCGATCCGCATTTGTCGCAGGGCGACGTGCGCTTCGAGCCGGGCAGTGCGCTGGTCGCCGCCGAGCATGGCTTGGCGGATCTGGCCGCCATCGTGCGCCAGGCGCCGCACTATCTGCAGCCGCAGGGCTGGCTGCTGTTGGAACATGGCTGGCAGCAGGGTGAGAGCGTGCGCGCGCTGCTGCAGGCCGCCGGATTTTCCGCTGTCGCCACCCACCGTGATTACGGCGACAACGACCGCGTGACGCTCGGCCAATGGCCGGGATAAGCGCCCCTCATAATAAAGACGCCCAGGCCATTTAAGGGAGCACCATGACTGCATACACCGCGTTGAAACATTTCCATTTGCTGACGGTCGCCATCAGTATTACCTTGTTTGTGCTGCGTTTCTTTTGGCAGTGGCGCCGTTCGCCGATCATGGGTCGCCGCTGGGTCAAGATAGCGCCGCACCTGAATGACACGCTGCTGTTCGTCAGCGGCATCGCGCTGGTGGTGACGTTCGGGTTTTATCCGCTGCTGGGTATGGACTCATGGCTGACCGAGAAGCTGTTTGGCGTTATTATCTATATCCTGCTTGGCTACGTCGCATTGGGCAAGAAGACCAAAAGTCAGCGGCTGCGAACCGTGGCGTTCGTGCTGGCGTTGGGCTGCCTGTACCTGATAATTAAACTTGCCACGACGAAAATACCGTTTCTGATGGGATACCTATGAGTAGCATTGCTGATTTTGAATTTAACACCTCGCCGCTGAGCGAAGGGGTGATCCTGGTGTCGCAGTCGGTGCGGCGCGATTTCCCGGCTGCCGACGTGGAGCGCAAGCTGCAACAGCTGGTGGACGAAGCGCGCGCGGTGGTGCCGACCGATATCACTCAGGAGCAGCAACTGGATGCGCTCATTGAACTGTTCTACAAGACCTGGGGATTCGGCGGCGCCAGCGGCGTGTACCGCCTGTCGGACGCCATCTGGCTGGACAAGGTGCTGGAGGGGCGGCAGGGCACGCCGGTTTCGCTCGGCACCATCTTCCTGCACATCGCCAACGCGCTGGATCTGCCGCTGCTGCCGGTGATTTTCCCCACTCAGCTGATCCTGCGCGCCGATTGGCTGGATGAAGAGCTGTGGTTGATCAACCCGCTGAACGGCGAAACCCTGAGCGAACACCAGCTGGAAGTGTGGATTAAGGGCAACCTGGGCTTGGGTGCCGAGCTGGAAGACGACGATCTCGACGAATCCGAGAACATCATGGTGGTGCGCAAGATGCTGGATACGCTGAAGGCCGCTCTGATGGAAGAAAAGCAGCTGGAAATGGCGCTGCGCACCAGTGAAACGGTGTTGTGCTTCGATCCGGAAGATCCGTACGAGATCCGCGACCGCGGGCTGATTTATGCCCAGCTGGAGTGCAACCATATCGCGATTTCCGATCTCAACTATTTTGTCGAGCAGTGTCCTGAAGACCCGGTCAGCGAAGTGATCAAAGTGCAGATCCATTCGATTGAGCCGAAACAGGTGACGCTGCATTAATTCAATGACTCCGTGCAGTTTGCAAGGCGACGGTTACAACCTTAACAAAGGCGAAAGCATGAAACAGAAAGTGGTTAGCATTGGCGACATCGACGTAGCAAACGATCTGCCGTTTGTGCTGTTTGGCGGTATGAACGTGCTGGAATCGCGCGACCTGGCGATGAGCATCTGCGAGCACTACGTCACCGTGACGCAAAAACTGGGCATTCCTTACGTATTCAAAGCCTCTTTCGACAAGGCCAACCGTTCTTCCATTCACTCGTACCGCGGTCCGGGCCTGGAAGAAGGGATGAAGATCTTCGAAGAGCTGAAAAAAACCTTCGGCGTGAAAATCATCACCGACGTGCACGAAGCGGCACAGGCGCAGCCGGTTTCTGAAGTGGTTGACGTGATCCAGCTGCCGGCCTTCCTGGCGCGTCAGACCGATCTGGTGGAAGCGATGGCGAAAACCGGCGCGGTGATCAACGTCAAGAAGCCGCAGTTCGTCAGCCCGGGGCAGATGGGCAACATCGTCGACAAGTTCAAAGAGGGCGGCAACGACCAGGTGATCCTGTGCGATCGCGGCAGCAACTTTGGCTATGACAACCTGGTGGTCGACATGCTGGGCATCAACGTGATGAAGAACGTGACTGGCGGCCATCCGGTGATCTTCGACGTGACCCACGCGCTGCAGACCCGCGATCCGTTCGGCGCCGCGTCCGGCGGCCGTCGCGCTCAGGTGGCCGAGCTGGCGCGTGCCGGCATGGCGGTTGGCCTGGCAGGGCTGTTCCTCGAAGCGCACCCGGATCCGAACAACGCCAAGTGCGACGGGCCGTCCGCGCTGCCGTTGGACAAGCTGGAACCGTTCCTGGCGCAGATGAAAGCCATCGACGACCTGGTGAAGAGCTTCCCGGAGCTGGATACCAGCAACTAAGCGCTCATCGCCAAAAAAAAAGCCCGACGCGTCGGGCTTTTTTACGTTTAGGCGCCGGTGGCCGCCAGCGCTTCCGGCAGCGTCGGGTAGAACTGCAAGCGGCCCTCGATCGGCTGCACCCGCGCGCGCGCCAGGGTTTTCAGCGGCTGGAACGGCACGTCGGTGATCACCAGCTTTTTATCCGCCGGCAGCACGTCGATAAAACGCCGCAGGGCGTTCAGGCCGCCGGCGTCGAGCACCGGCACCGCATCCCACTGCAGCACGATCGTCCGGTAATCCTCGCTGCGCGCCAGCAGTTCGCTAAAGATGCGCTCGGCGGCGGCGAAGAACAGCGGGCCATTCACTCGCAGCACCAGGCGGCCATCGTCGGCGCTCAGCTCGCTCAGCCGCGTCATGCGGGCGATACGGCGCATAAACAGTAGCGACGCCAGCACGATGCCCACGGTAATAGCGATCACCATGTCGAACAGCACCGTCAGCGACATGCACAGCAGCAGCACCAGAATGTCGTCCTTCGGCGCCCGGCGCAGCAGGTAAATCACTTTGTGCGCCTCGCTCATGTTCCAGGCGACCATCAACAGCAGCGCCGCCATCGCCGCCAGCGGCAGATAAGAGAGCCACGGCGCCAGAACCAGCAGCGCCAACAGCACCAGCAGTGCGTGGATGATGGCGGACACCGGCGAGGTGGCGCCGGCGCGCACGTTGGCGGCCGATCGGGCAATCGCAGCGGTCGCGGTGATGCCGCCGAAGAACGGCGCGATGATGTTGCCCGCACCCTGGCCGATTAATTCGCTGTTCGAGTTATGCTTCTTGCCGGTCATGCCGTCGAGCACCACCGCGCACAGCAACGACTCAATCGCGCCGAGCATTGCCATTGAAAATGCCGCCGGTAGCAGCGCGGAAACGGTTTGCCAACTCAGGGTGAACGGTTGCCCGCCGCCGCCCGGCAGATCCCAGGGCAGCAGCAGCTGCGGCAAGATAGGCGGAATGCCCTGACCGCTGCTGCCGTCGGCCAGCAGGTAGCTGAAGCGGGAGCCGATGGTCGCCACCGGGTGGTCAAACAGCGTCAGCAGCCCCATCAGCGCAGTGCCCGCCAGCAGCGCCGGCAGGTGGCCGGGCACCCGCAGGCCGAGCTTGGGCCAGAAGATCAAAATCAGCAGCGTCACGGCGCCGATCAGGGTATCGCCGAAATCCAGCGTCGGCAGCGCCTGCAGCAGGGCATACAGCTTGCCGACGTAATTTTCCGGCGTGTGCGTCAGCTGCAGGCCGAAGAAGTCCTTGATCTGCATGGTGGCGATGGTGATGGCGATGCCGGAGGTAAAGCCGAGCGTCACCGGCAGCGGAATGTACTCGATCAGCCGGCCAAAGCGCGCGAGCCCCATCAACAGCAGAAATACCCCGGAGATCAGCGTGGCGACCAGCAGGCCGGCCAGGCCGAACTGCTGCGAGACCGGATAGAGGATCACCACGAAGGCGGCGGTGGGGCCGGAGACGCTGTAGCGCGAACCGCCGCTGACGGCGATGACGATGCCGGCGATGGCGGCGGTATACAGACCATACTGCGGCGGCACGCCGCTGGCGATCGCCAACGCCATCGCCAGAGGAATGGCGATAATACCGACCGTCACCCCGGCGATAGCGTCTTTCAGCAACCGCGCCAGGTTATAAGGTTCCCGCCAGCAGGCGTCTATCAGCGCGCTGAAGGGGCGAATTTTGTTTATTTCATGCGTTTTCATCTACGGTGCGTACCAAATCTTCAAAAGTGAAAGGAATGGCGGGCCCGATGAGGTCCGTCTTGTCACGTGACAGATACCATACGCCTTTTGTTCAGCGGATTACCAGACCTGCATCAATTTGGCGCAGGAAATCAGAGAGTCGCCCTTTTGTTCGGCGCTAAATTTCGATAATAGAGAAGTCAGCCGCAGATTCTGCGGCTGACAAGAAAGGTGACAGTCAAGGTTTTAACGGTTATTGCAGGGCGGGCAGGGATAAGCCGAGAAAATGGGCTAAAGTGCTCACCAGCAGCTGGTGATCTTCCTTCTGCGGCGCGCCGGAAATGCTGATGCTGCCGACGCAGCCGAGGCCGGTCAGGGTGAGCGGGAAGGCGCCGCCGTGCACCGAATAGTCACGCACGCTCAGCCCGTAACGCTCCTCCAGCGACGTTTGCCGCTGCTGCAGGCGCAGGCCGATGGCGTAAGAGCTTTTGTGAAAATGGTTCACCAGATTGCGCTTGCGCCGCACCCAGTCGGCAATGTCCGGCGTTGCCCCCGGCATGGCGTAATAAAACAGCGTCTGCCCGGCAAGTTGGATCTCGATGGCGATGCTCAGGCCGCGCCGCTCGGCGGCGGTTTTCAGCGCCGCGCCCAGTTCCCAGGCGGTGGCGGCGTCAAAATGGGTAAAGGCCAGCGTCGCTTCCTGTTCGCTGAGCGCTTGCAGTTCATCGTCGATATTCATGCGGTTCTCCCCCGATAACACAACGCACAGAGTAGCCTGAAGCGGGCGTCGTGAGATAGACGGCTTGGCGATAAGATAGAACTGCTACTCTATTAATAGACTGTGTAAAATGGCCACCGCCGAAGCGGAGACGACAGGGATGCGTTATTCAACGTCTGCACATTACCCCCTGGCGATCCCGAGGAGCGCGCTGACTATTTATGACTTACATTGCGTCCATTTCTACCCTTTACAGCGACGCCTGCATCACCTACGCCACGCTGTCGATAAGCTATTTCCTTCTCAGCAAGAATGCCCCTTTTTCTTATCAATCCGCACTGTGGAAGCGCGTTGTTTTCGGCCTGCTGGCCGGGGTGGCGGTGCTGTATTTGAGCCAGGATCGGCTGGAGCTGACCGATAAGGTGCATTACAGCTTTGCGATGATCCCGATGATATTGGTGACGTTCTTCGGCGGCGGCGTCAGCGGGCTGGTGAGTTTTCTGTTCGCCATGATGCTGACCGGCGGTTTCACCGTCGATAACCTGTTCATCGCCTCGATCGTCGCGCCGCTGCTGTTGTCGCGCGTGTGGCTGAAAAAATCCCACCAGACGTTTTACCTGACGATCGGCATCATCGCGCTGTATCGCATCGCGGTGGTGTGGCTGCTGGTGGACATGAGCGGGCTGTGGCCGGATGTGTTGCTTTACCAGGCGGTTTCCGCGCTCTGTCTGGCGATTTGCTATCATGCGCTGAATTTCAAAGAGCGCCATATCTACGCCTATTTCGCGATGCGCGCGCGCGCCACCACCGACAGCCTGACCCACATCAACAACCGCGCCAGCGTCGATTATCAGCTGATGCTGCAGCGTGCCGAGCGCCGCCCGTGCGGGCTGATGATCCTCGATTTGGATAACTTCAAAAGCATCAACGATACCTACGGCCATCCGGCCGGTGACGTGCTGCTGGCCAGCGTCGGCCGGCTGCTGCAAAACAGCGTGCGCAATGAGGACTTCGTCGGGCGCTACGGTGGCGAGGAGTTTATGGTGATCACCGCCAGCTACGATCCGCAGGTCATCGGCGGGGTGGCGGAGCGCATTCGCAGCGCGGTTGAAAGCTCGACGTTCTTGCTGAATGCGCACGACGAAGCGCACATCACGCTGTCGATCGGCGTGTCGCTGTATCTGCCGGGCATGACGCTGGACAAGGCGATCGCCATGACCGACGAGGCCTTGTATGAGGCGAAGCGCAGCGGCAAAAACCGGGTGGTGACCAGCCGCGTGATGCAGCTGGCGCCGCTGGGCGCCGGATTCCCGCGCGAATAAGCCGCCCCCGCCGTCACGGCGGGGGCATTGGCTCAGACCGCCAGCGTGTGTTCGCGGAAGGCGTTCAGCAGCTCTTCGGTGAACGCCAGGCGTTTTTGGCGATCGGCCAGATCGAGCGTGAACTTCAGCTTGCTCGGGCCGTCCAGGCGGTAAACCTGCGGATTGCCCTGCAACAGGCCGATCAGATAACCCGGATCGACGCGGTTGTTGTCGCCGAACTCGATAAAGCCGCCGCGCTCGTTGCTCTCGATGCGTTTGATCCCCAGTTTCTGCGCGTGCAGGCGTAGCGCCGCGCACTGCAACAGATTGCGCGCCGCATCCGGCAGTTGACCGAAGCGGTCGATCAGCTCGACCTTCAGCTCGTCAAGCTCACCGTCGTTCTTCGCGCTGGCGATACGCTTATACAGCGACAGGCGGGTATTGACGTCGGGAATGAAATCTTCCGGCAGCAGCGCCGGCATGCGCAACTCTACCTCGGTCTGGTTGCTGGTGAGATCTTCCAGCGACGGTTCGCGGCCGTTTTTCAACGCGTCGACGGCGCTTTCCAGCAGCTCCATATAGAGCGAGAAGCCGACGGTGGTCATCTGGCCGCTCTGGTCTTCGCCCAGCAGTTCGCCGGCGCCGCGGATCTCCAGATCGTGAGTCGCCAGCGCGAAACCGGCACCGAGATCTTCCAGCGACGCGATGGCCTCGAGCCGTTTATGAGCGTCGGTGCCCATGGCTTTCGGGTTTGGCGTCAACAGATAGGCGTAAGCCTGATGGTGCGAACGCCCGACGCGGCCGCGCAGTTGGTGCAGCTGCGCCAGGCCGAAGCGATCGGCCCGCTCGATGATGATGGTGTTGGCGCTGGGGATATCGATGCCGGTTTCGATGATGGTCGTGCACACCAGCACGTTGAAGCGCTGGTGGTGGAAATCGTTCATCACCCGTTCCAGATCGCGTTCGCGCATCTGACCGTGACCGATGGCGATGCGCGCCTCCGGCACCAGCTCAGCCAGGCGTTGCGCCGCTTTCTCGATGTTTTCCACGTCGTTGTAGAGGTAGTAAACCTGGCCGCCGCGCAGCACTTCGCGCAGGATCGCCTCGCGCACCACCAGACTGTCGTATTCGCGCACGAAGGTCTTCACCGCCAGCCGGCGCGCCGGCGGAGTGGCGATGATCGACAGATCGCGCATGCCGCTCATCGCCATGTTCAGCGTACGCGGGATCGGCGTGGCGGTCAGCGTCAGGATATCGACGTCGGCGCGCATCGCTTTGATGCGTTCCTTGTGGCGCACGCCAAAGCGGTGTTCTTCATCGACGATCAGCAGCCCCAAATCCTTCCAGCGCAGATCGCTCTGCAGCAGTTTGTGCGTGCCGATGATGATGTCCACTTTGCCATCGGCCGCGTCGTCCAGCACCTGCTGCTGCTCTTTGGCGCTGCGGAAGCGCGACATCATCTCGATGCGGATCGGCCAGGTGGCGAAGCGATCGCGGAAGTTGTCGAAGTGCTGCTGCGCCAGCAGGGTGGTCGGCACCAGCACCGCCACCTGCTTGCCGTTTTCCACCGCCAGGAAGGCGGCGCGCATCGCCACTTCGGTTTTGCCGAAGCCGACGTCGCCGCACACCAGGCGGTCCATCGCCAGTGGCTGGCACATGTCGCTCAGCACCGCGTTTATCGCCTGTTCCTGGTCCGGCGTGGTTTCGAACGGGAAGGTCTGGCAGAACAGCTGGTACTGCTCGCGGTTATGCTTGAAGGCGAAACCGGCCTTGGCGGCGCGCTGGGCGTAGATATCCAGCAGCTCGGCCGCGACGTCGCGCACCCGTTCGGCCGCTTTTTGCCGCGCGCGTGTCCAGGCGTCGCCGCCCAGTTTGTGCAACGGAGCGTTTTCATCCGCGCCGCCGGCGTAGCGGCTGATCAGATGCAGCGAAGAAACCGGTACGTACAGCTTGTCCTCACCGGCGTAGGAGAGGATCAGGTATTCAGCCTTGATGCCGCCGGCTTCCAGCGTGGTCAGGCCGACATAGCGGCCAACGCCGTGCTCCAGGTGCACCACCGGCTGGCCGGGATGCAGCTCCGCCAGGTTGCGGATCAGGGTATCGGTGTTGATGGTGCGCCGGTTGTCCTGCCGGCGGCGGCTGACGCGTTCGCCGAGCAGATCGCTTTCGCAGATCAGTGCACGCTGGCGCAGGCCGTCGAGGAAGCCGTGTTCGGCGGCGCCGACCATCATGTAACGGCCCGCGGTTTCCGCCTGATCGAGACGCTGGATCAGCGCCGGCGCCAGCTTGATGCGGCCGAGCAGATCCTGCAGCGTTTCACGCCGCCCCTCGCTCTCGACGGAGAAAATCACGCTGCCGTCGAAGCCTTCGATAAAACGCCGCAGATTATCCAGCGGGGATTTATTCTGCGCCTGCACCGCCAGATCGGGCAGGGCATGGTAATCCAGATTGGTATTGCCGGCCTTGGCCGGCAGCTCATCGGTTTTCAGCGCGATGCGCGGCCAGGCTTTCAGCTCGCCGAACAGCGCGTCAACGCGCAGCCACAGCGTATCCGGCGCCAGCAGCGGGCGCATCGGATCGACGCGGCGGCTTTCGTAACGCTGGTTGACGTCCTGCCAGAAGCGCTCGGCGGCGCCCTCCAGATCGCCGGTATTGACGATCAGCGTATTGGCCGGCAGGTAGCTGAACAGCGACGGCAGCGGCTGGCTGAAGAACAGCGGCTGCCAGTATTCGATACCGGCGGGCCAGGCGCTTTTGCTGACCTGCTGATAGATGTGCTCGGCGTCGCGACGCACCTCAAACTGCTCGCGCCACTGGCTGCGGAACAGCTCGATGGCGTTCTTGTCGGTGGGGAACTCGTGGGCCGGCAACAGATTGATGGCCTCGACTTCGCTCAGCGTGCGCTGGGTATCGACGTCGAAGATGCGCAGGCTGTCGATTTCGTCATCGAAGAAGTCGATGCGGTAAGGCTCATCGCTGCCCATCGGGTAAAGATCGAGCAATGCGCCGCGGGTGGCGAATTCGCCATGCTCCATCACCTGATCGACACTGCGGTAACCGGCCTGTTCCAGCTGCGCGCGCAGCTTATCGCGCGACAGGCGCTGGCCTTTCTTCATCACCAGCGCGTGGCCGTGCAGGAATTCGTGCGGGCAGACGCGCTGCATCAGGGTGTTGACCGGCAGAATGATCACGCCGCGCGCCATGGTCGGCAGGTGATACAGGCTCGACAAACGATCCGAGATGATTTCCTGATGCGGCGAGAAGCTGTCGTACGGCAGGGTTTCCCAGTCGGACAGTGTGGTCACCATCTGATCGGTGAACTGCTGGATCTCGTCGCGCAGCCGCAGGGCGTTTTGCATATCCGGCGCGATCAGCATCACCGGGCCAGGGTGGCGCTCGACGATCTCGGCGCACTCCACGGCGCAGGCCGCGCCGGTCAGTTGCCCCAGCTGGCGCAGATCGCCCGCGCGATCGGGCAGAGAATAACGAGGGGATGAAGAACGGTTACGGCTATCGGAAGTGCTCATTCAGGTATCTTTAATCAATGTGTTAGAGGGCGTCCCGGCACGGATAACCCAGCGCTTTTATGCTGTTTATAGTAGCCCAGCGGCCGGCAAACTGACACAGCAAAAAGCGCTGTCCATCGCTTTTTTGCCGGTTATTTAACCGGTTAACGCCGTCGATTTTTTGCAGCGACGGGTAAATCTTGCGCTAATCCGCCGCCACCGCTCTCGTCTGCGCCACGCAATAAAAGGCCGTCGGGTGTTCCCTAAACGAGGGAGAGCCTTTATTATCCATGATCACTTTGCTTAAGCCACGGCTATCAAACGGATTTCATGTATCAACCTGTCGCGTTATTCATTGGCCTGCGCTACATGCGCGGGCGAGCCTCAGACCGCTTCGGGCGGTTTGTTTCCTGGCTTTCCACCATCGGCATTACGCTGGGGGTGATGGCGTTGGTCACCGTGCTGTCGGTGATGAACGGATTCGAAAAGGATCTGGAAAACAACATTCTCGGCCTGATGCCGCAGGCGTTGGTCACCAGTCCGCAAGGATCGGTCAACCCGCAGCAGCTGCCGGCCTCCGAGGTGCAGAAGCTGCAGGGCGTCACGCGCGTCGCGCCGCTGACCACCGGTGACGTAGTGCTGCAAAGCGCCCGCAGCGTGGCGGTCGGGGTGATGCTCGGCGTCAATCCCGACGAGGCCGATCCGCTGACCCCGTATCTGGTCAACGTCAAGCAACAGCAGCTGCAGCCGGGCCAGTACAACATCATCATCGGCGAACAGCTGGCGGGGCAACTTGGCGTCAAGCGCGGCGATTCGCTGCGCGTGATGGTGCCGAGCGCCAGCCAGTTTACGCCAATGGGCCGCATTCCCAGCCAGCGCCTGTTCACTCTCATCGGCACCTTCCACGCCAACAGCGAGGTGGACGGCTATCAGCTGCTGGTCAACCAACAGGACGCTTCGCGCCTGATGCGTTACCCGGCCGGCAACATCACCGGCTGGCGCCTGTTCCTGCAACAGCCGCTGACGGTCGATACCCTCAGCCAACAGGCGCTGCCGGCGGGCACCGTCTGGAAAGACTGGCGCGATCGCAAGGGCGAGCTGTTCCAGGCGGTGCGCATGGAGAAGAACATGATGGGGCTGCTGCTCAGCCTGATCGTGGCGGTGGCGGCGTTTAACATCATCACCTCGCTCGGCCTGCTGGTGATGGAGAAGCAGGGCGAAGTCGCCATTCTGCAGACTCAGGGGCTGACCCGCCGCCAGATCATGTCGGTATTTATGGTGCAGGGCGCCAGCGCCGGCATCATCGGTTCGCTGCTCGGCACGCTGCTCGGCGTGCTGCTGGCTACCAATCTGAACAATCTGATGCCGATCCTCGGCGCCTTGATCGACGGCGCTTCGCTGCCGGTGGCGGTCGATCCGCTGCAGGTGACGATCATCGCCGTGGTGGCGATGGCGGTTTCTCTGTTGTCCACGCTCTATCCTTCATGGCGCGCTGCCGCCGTACAACCCGCTGAGGCTTTACGTTATGAGTAACCATCTTTTGCTGCAGTGTGACAACCTGTGCAAGACCTATCAGGAAGGCAATCTGCACACCGACGTGCTGCGCAACGTCAGCTTTGCCATGCAGCAGGGCGAGATGATGGCGATCGTCGGCAGCTCGGGTTCCGGCAAGAGCACCCTGTTGCACCTGCTGGGCGGGCTGGACTCGCCGACCTCCGGCGAGGTGATCTTCAAGGGCGAATCGCTGAACGCCATGTCTTCGGCGGCCAAGGCCGAGCTGCGCAACCGCCAGCTGGGCTTCATCTATCAGTTCCACCATCTGTTGCCGGACTTCACCGCACTGGAAAACGCCGCCATGCCGCTCTTGATCGGCGGCGCCAAGCCGGCGCAGGCGCAGGAGAAGGCGCGGGAGATGCTGGCGGCGGTCGGGCTGGAAAAACGCAGCAAGCACCGCCCGTCCGAGCTCTCCGGCGGCGAACGTCAGCGCGTGGCGATCGCGCGCGCGTTGGTCAACAACCCGGCGTTGGTGCTGGCGGACGAACCGACCGGTAACCTGGATAAACGCACCGCGGACAGCATCTTCGATCTGCTGGGTGAGTTGAACGTGCGCCAGGGCACCGCTTTCCTGGTGGTGACGCACGATCTGCAGCTGGCCAAGCGCCTGAGCCGCCAGCTGGAAATGGCCGACGGCCACCTGCAGGCGCAGCTGACCCTGATGGGGGCCGAGTAATGGCGGGAGCCTCACTGTCCTTCCTGACGGCCCTGCGTTTCAGCCGCGGCCGTAAACGCGGCGGCATGGTGTCGCTGATCTCGGTCATCTCCACCATCGGCATTGCGCTGGGGGTGGCGGTGCTGATCGTCGGGCTGAGCGCGATGAACGGCTTTGAGCGCGAGCTGAAGAACCGCATTCTGGCGGTGGTGCCGCACGGCGAGCTTGAGCCGGTCAATCAGCCGTTCAGCGGCTGGCCGTCGATTCTGCAGCGGGTGGAAAAGGTGCCGGGTATCTTGGCCGCCGCGCCGTACATTAACTTTACCGGCCTGATGGAAAACGGCGCGCAGCTGCGCGCGGTGGAAGTCAAAGGCGTGGATCCGCAGCAGGAGAGCCGGCTGAGCGCGCTGCCGCAGTATGTGCAGGGCGACGCCTGGGCCAACTTCAAGCCCGGCGAGCAGCAGGTGATCCTCGGCAAGGGCGTGGCCGACGCGCTGGGCGTCAAGCAGGGCGCCTATGTCACGGTGATGATCCCCAACAGCGACCCGGAGATGAAGCTGCTGCAGCCGAAGCGCATTCGCCTGCATGTGACCGGCATTTTGCAGCTCAGCGGCCAGCTCGATCACAGCCTGGCGCTGGTGCCGCTGGCCGACGCGCAGCAGTATCTCGACATGGGTGACAGCGTCACGGGTATCGCGCTCAAGATGAACGACGTGTTCGCCGCCAACAAACTGGTGCGCGACGCCGGCGAAGTGACCAATTCTTATATCTACATCAAAAGCTGGATCGGCAAGTACGGCTACATGTACCGCGACATCCAGATGATCCGCGCCATCATGTATCTGGCGATGGTGCTGGTGATCGGCGTGGCCTGCTTCAATATCGTCTCCACGCTGGTGATGGCGGTGAAAGACAAAAGCGCCGACATCGCCGTGCTGCGCACCCTGGGTGCTAAAGACGGCTTTATTCGCGCCATCTTCATCTGGTACGGGCTGTTGGCCGGGCTGCTGGGCAGCCTGAGCGGCGTGGTGATCGGGGTGATCGCCTCGCTGCAGCTGACCAACATCATCCGCGGCATCGAGAAACTGGTCGGTCATTCCTTCCTGTCGGGCGATATCTACTTCATCGACTTCCTGCCTTCCGAGCTGCACTGGCTGGACGTGCTGATCGTACTGGCGACCGCCATCGTGCTGAGCCTGTTGGCCAGTTGGTATCCGGCGAGGCGCGCCAGCCGCATCGATCCGGCGCGGGTGCTGAGCGGACAATAACACCGACGGGGAGGCAGCGATGCCGCCCCGTTTTTTTAGCCTGGGGATGGGTTATGTACTACGGTTTCGATATGGGCGGCACCAAGATTGAGCTGGGGGTGTTCGACGGCAACCTGCAGCGCATTTGGCAAAAGCGGGTGCCGACGCCGCGTGAAGACTACCGGCAACTGCTGGCCACGCTGTGCGATCTGACCCTTGAGGCGGATGCGTTTTGCGGCCGGCGCGGCAGCGTCGGCATCGGCATACCGGGCCTGCCCAACGACGATGACGGCACGTTGTTTACCGCCAACGTGCCGGCGGCGATGGGGCGGCCGCTGCCGCGCGATCTGGCGGCGCTGATCGGGCGCGAGGTGCGCGTCGATAACGATGCCAACTGCTTTGCGCTGTCGGAAGCCTGGGACGACGAGTTCCGCCGCTACCCGACGGTGCTGGGCATCATCCTCGGCACCGGCGTGGGCGGCGGTCTGATCGTCGATGGCAAGACGGTGCCTGGGCGCAACTATATCGCCGGCGAGTTCGGCCATTTGCGCCTGCCGGTGGACGCGCTCGAGGTGCTGGGGCGTGATGTGCCTCGCGTTGCCTGCGGGTGCGGCCATCAGGGTTGCATTGAAAATTACATATCGGGCCGCGGTTTCGAATGGATGTACGCCCATTTCTATGGCCGGCGCTTGCCTGCCACCGAGATCATTGCGCATTATCAGGCGGGCGAGCCGCAGGCGGTGGCTCACGTCGACCGCTTTATGGACGTGCTGGCGATCTGCCTGGGTAACCTGCTGACGGTGCTGGATCCGCATCTGGTGGTGATCGGCGGCGGGCTGTCGAATTTCGACGCCATTTACCAGGCGTTGCCGCAGCGGCTGCCGGCGCACCTGTTGCGGGTGGCCCGGCTGCCGCGCATCGAGAAGGCGCGCTATGGCGACGCCGGCGGCGTGCGCGGCGCGGCGTTCCTCAATTTGGCGCGCCCAACGTAATGGGCGTTGAGGCCGGGCGTGAATGTAGGCAGCCCACCACGCCTCAACGTCCAGTAAGAAGGGTAAACAGGGAAAAGTAAGGAGAGAGTTAATGCACACTCGCCATCGGCTGTGTCAGTTTCGCAAGAGTAAGCATGTGCTGCATCAGCGCTTTCGTTCACGCATTTTTCACCGTGACACCATGGCGGCGGCCGAGCTGAAAAAGCCGTTTGTGGTGGTGTTGACCGGGGCCGGCATTTCGGCCGAGTCGGGCATTCGCACCTTCCGCGCCGCGGATGGGCTGTGGGAAGAGCACCGGGTGGAGGACGTCGCCACGCCGGAAGGTTTTCAGCGCGATCCGGCGCTGGTGCAGGCGTTTTACAACGAACGCCGCCGCCAGCTGCAGACGGAGGAGATCGCCCCGAACGCCGCGCACCGCGCGTTGGCGGATTTGGAAGAGTGGTTGGGGGACAACTTCCTGCTGGTCACGCAAAACATTGATAACCTGCATGAGCGCGCCGGCAGCAAGCGGGTGCTGCACATGCACGGCGAACTGCTGAAGGTGCGTTGCACCCAGTCGGGGCAGGTGTTCGAATGGCCCGGCGATCTCAGCGTTGACGATCGTTGCCATTGCTGCCAGTTCCCGGCGCCGCTGCGGCCGCACGTGGTGTGGTTCGGTGAGATGCCGCTGGGCATGGACGACATCTACCAGGCGCTGAGCAAGGCCGATTTCTTCGTCGCCATCGGCACCTCCGGCCATGTCTATCCGGCGGCCGGCTTCGTGCATGAGGCGCGGCTGGGCGGCGCTTACGCCATGGAGCTGAACCTGGAACCGAGCCAGGTAGAGAGCCAGTTCGATGAGAAACACTACGGTCTGGCCAGCGAAGTGGTGCCGCGTTTTGTGCACAAGTTCCTGGTGGGCAAGGTGGCGCGGGCCGACCAGCCCTGAGAAAGGCATCAGGGCGCAATGCGCCCTGATGGGATGGCGGGCGTATTAGCGCCCGGCTTTCAGCTTTTGGAAGTAGCTTTCGTACAGCGTGCTGGCGTCGCCGACGTCGTTTTGCCACTCGCCGTGCTCAATCACCGCCTTATCCGGGTAGAGCGACTTGTCGTTGGCGATCTCCGGCGACAGCAGCTTCTTCGCCGCCAGGTTCGGCGTCGGGTAACCGATGGTCTCCGCCACCTGCACCGCGATTTCCGGCCGCAGCAGGAAATCGATCAGCTTCAGCGCCCCTTCGACGTTGCGCGCGTTGGCCGGAATGGCCAGGCTGTCCATCCAGAAGATCCCGCCTTCCTTCGGCCAGACGATCTCCAGCGGCGTGCCGGCCTGGCGCGCCACAAAGGCCGAGCCGTTCCACACCATGCCGACGTTGACTTCCCCTTCCATAAACGGGTTTCCCGGGTTGTCGGAGTTGAAGGCCAGCACGTTCGGCATCAATTTCTGCAGTTCGTGGTAGGCGGCTTCGATCTCTTTCGGGTCAGTGGTGTTGCCGGAATAACCCAGCTTGAGCAGCGCCATCTGGAACACTTCACGCGCGTCGTCGGTCAGCAGCAGGCGGCCTTTGTACTGCGGTTGCCACAGATCGGCCCAGGAGGTGACGGTGGACGGATCCTGCGCGTCGCTGTTGACGCCGATGGCGGTAGCGCCCCAGATGTAAGGAATGGAATAGTCGTTGTTGGGATCGAACGGCTTGTTCAGCAGGGTGGGATCGAGATCCTTGAAGTGGCTGAGCTTGCTCTTGTCGATTTTTTGCAGCATGCCTTCCTTGCTCATCTTGGCGATGAAGTAGGTGGAAGGCACCACCAGATCGTACGCGCCGTCCTTGTAGGTCTTCAGCTTGGCGTACATGCTTTCGTTGGATTCATAGGTGGAATAGATCACCTTGATGCCGGTTTCTTTGGTGAACTGCTCCAGCAGCCCCGGCGGGACGTATTCAGTCCAGTTATAGAAGTACAGCGTTTTGCCGTCAGAGGCGTTTGCAGAGCAGAAACTCAGCGCCATCATCCCGGCTGCGAGCAGATGTGACCACTTTTTCATGCAGCGTATCCTTCAGCAGTAGTGAGCCGAACCCGTATGGGCTGCCGTTTTCGGCCGCGCCATACCCCAGAAAGGGGCCATTATAGGGGGCGGGGCGGGGTGGGTAAAGGCGGTTATCCCGCTGGCAAATCAAGGGGTTCAGCGCCTTAAAGCGCATCACAATTTGTGTGTCTCGCGCTGGACAGGCGGTGAAGCGCGTGCGAAACAATAATTTTGGCGAATAAACGAGGGCAGCGATGAATTTCAAACAGGTCTTCAGCCAGGCTGAGCTCAGCAAGACGGATCTGACGATTTTGCACTGCATTCTCGACAACCCGGACGCCTGCATCGACGACGGCATCCGTGCGGTGTCCGCACGCTGCTACAGTTCACCCTCGACGCTGGTGCGGCTGGCTAAAAAGCTGGGCTTTCGCGGCTATCTCGAACTGGTCTATTTCATCAAGTTCAACCTGACGATGGCGCCGGCCTACCAGGCGGAACGCGCTACGTCGGCGGCACCGCCGGCCCAGCAGGCGCAGTTTCTCGATCTGCTAGACAACGGCAAGATCCTGATCCACGGCAGCGGTTTTTCGCAGCTGGTGGCTCAATATATGTACAACAAGTTTATGACGCTGGGTGTAGACAGTTATCTGTCGCTGTGGCCGGATTTCGACATTCTTGACCGTGAGACGCGCTTTCGCTTCGACATGGTGATCGTGATTTCAAAGTCGGGCAACAGCGGCTCGGCGCTGAGCTGGAGCGAGGCGGTGAAGCGTAACCGCATTCTGCTGGCGGCCTTCTGCGGCGACGGCGGCAGCCCGCTGGCGCAGCAGGCCGACATGACCTTTCTGTTTGAGGACCGGCAAAAATACGATCACGATATCTACTATCCCAACCCGTTTTTCGGCCACTGTCTGTTGGGATTCGAGAATGTGATCACCGCCTGGTTTGAACGTCGCGGCCGCTGACGGCCGCACCGTTTAGCGCCAGTGCCCGGCATACGCGCGGTGGGCCTGCAGGTACTCCTCCACCAGCGTTTTCGCCAGCGAGTAGGAGTTGACCAGCGGGTGCACCATCAGCGCCTTGATGGCCAGTTGGCGGTTGCCGGTCAGGATCGCCGCCACCGCCAGCCGTTCGTACTCTTTCACCTGCGAAATCAGGTTTTTCTGGGTGTCGGGAATATCGCGCATTTTGACTGGCTGAATGCCGGCGCTGCTCAATTCGCAGCTGATTTCGATCACGTCATCCGGGTGCAGAAAATCGAGCGTGTCGCGGTTTTGCATCGACACCACCACGCGTTTTTGCCGGCCGCTGTTGACCGCCTCCAGAATGTCGATCGCCACCCCGGCATAGCCGCCGCTGTCCGGCTGCTCGATAAACTGTTGTAGCGTCAGCATCTCGCGCGTTTTCACCTTGCCCTGGTTGGACTCGCGCTGCATGTAGGAGTTTTCGCGCTGCAGATAATGGCTGAAATAGACAGAGAAGGCGTGTTCCAACTGGTGGGGGATGTCCAGCACGCCTAACTCTGACAGCATTTGGCGGTTGATCGCCGCGATTTGTTCGCCGCGGGTCTCGCCGCCCGCGACGATGGCGGCGATCGCCTGCTCACGATAGTAGTAATAATAGAGATACTCGTTGAGCATCAAATTGTCCGACAGCGCCACCAACTCCGGCGAGAAGTATTTCATGCAGGTATCACGATACAGGCGCGGATCCGCCAGCAACCGCTCCGTGACCGGTTCGCCGTTGACGCGCGCATTGCGGAACCAGGAAAGATGGTTGAGGCCGAAGCAGTCGACGCTCAGTTGGTCTTCGCGGCAGCCCAGCAGCTCGGCCAGTTCGCGGATAAACTCGCTGGGGGCGTCGCAGATGCCGTAGACCCGGCGCTGGAAGCCGGATTTGATGATCGCCTCGGTCACCATGCCGGAAGGATTGGTGAAGTTGAACAGGACCGCGTCCGGTGAGGAAACCTGTTCGATCATGCGGCAATAGTCGAGGATCGCCGGAATCGAACGCATTGCCATGGCGAAGCCGCCGGCGCCGGTAGTTTCTTGCCCGAGCAACTGGTGATTGAGCGCGATGCGCTCGTCATGGATGCGGCCTTCCTCGCCGCCGATGCGCAGGGTAGTGATGATGTAGTCGGCGCCTTGCAGCGCCTGGCGCGGATCGCTGCTGAGGCTGAAAGCAATGTCGCTGCGAATGCGCTGGAATACGCCCCGCGCGAGGGCGCCATAGATCGCCAGATGGCGCTCATCGGTATCCATAAACACCACTTCGGTAATGCCGATGCGATGGGCGTTATAGGCGATGGATTTGGCGAGGAACGGGGAACGCACGCCGCCGCCGCCGAGAACGGTTAATTTCATTCGATATCTCCCATTAATAAAGCGTTAGAGTGTCGCTAAATATTTTTCTACCTGATTTTTGACCTTGCCGACCGTGACGCCGTAAATTACCTGCACTTCACGGCGATTCTTCACTACGCCTTTGGCGCCGGTGCTTTTTAACGCGGCTTCATCCACCCGCGTCATATCCTTTAATTCCACCCGCAGTCGGGTAAAACAGTTATCGACGGAAATAATGTTTTCCTTGCCGCCCAGCGCGCGAATAATGATGCCGCTCGGCTCGTCCGGGGTATTTTTGCGGTTCCGGTAATCCTGTTTGGAATAGAGTCTGACGTCCTGATCATCTTCACGACCCGGCGTCTTCAGATTGAGCTTCAGCACCAGCGTTTTGAACACCAGGTAATACACCGCAAACTGCACCAGGCCGATGACCACGTACAGCGGCCAGCGGGTGAGGGAAACCGGCAGCGGCAGGTTATAGGCCAGGAACTCGACCAGCCCGCTGGCGCCCCAGGGGCGCACCTGCAACAGGTTGCAGACCACCTGCGACAGCGCGGTCAACACGGCGTGGATCACCCACAGCAGCGGAGAGATAAACAGGAAGGTGAACTCTATCGGCTCGGTGATGCCGACCAGGATCGAGGTGGTGATGGCCGGGATTAGAATCGCCTTGGCCAGCATTTTCTTTTCCGGCTTGGCGGTGTGATAGAAAGCCAATGCCGCGCCCGACAGGCCGAAGATGGTCACCATCCCTTGCTGCGAGAAGCGCAGCGCTTCGTTCATCAGCGGCGAGATGCTCGGGTCGCGCATATAGGCCAGGAAAATCGCCTGCGAGCCGGAGACGGTCTGGCCGTCCTGCACGATCGAACCGCCGATGCTGGTGAGCTGGAATGGCGACCAGATAAAGTGGTGCAGCCCGGTAGGGATCAGGAATTTCTCAAAGAAGCCGTAGACGAATACCCCGAGCGAGCCGGCGCTTTTCATAAAGCCGGTCAGCGCGATCAGGCCCTGTGAGATCGCCGGCCATAGGTAGCTGAAGGCGACGGCGTACAGCATGATGATCGGCGTCATGGCAATCAGCACCAGCTTGGCGCCGCCGTAGACCGAGAACACGCCGTTGAGTTCGACGTTGCACAGGCGGTTATGCACCCAGGCGATGGTGACGCCGAGGATAAGACCGAGGAAAATGCCCATATCCACCACGGTAAAACCCAGCAACTCCGTCTGCCCGGTGCCGTAATATTCGCCGTTGATCTTGGCCGCGACATGGCCGCTGAATTGCAGATAAGAGGCGTTGGCGCCGAGGAACATGATAAAGCACATCACGGCGACCAGCGCCGCTTCGCTTTTCTTGTCTTTGGCCAGACCGTAGGTAATGCCGATGCAGAAAATCAGCCCGAGGTTGCCGAATAATGGCCAGAAGGTATCGCCGATCATTTTACCGATAGAGAAGACGGCGGAATGTTCATTGATTAATGTGGCATTGGTGAGAATAGAACTGAGCGCCAGAATCAGACCGATTACCGGCAGGAAAAATATCGGCCCCATCATGGCTTTGGAGAAAAGCTGCAGCTTGCTTAAGATATTATCGATAATACCTTTCATGGCAGTTCCTTTTTATATTTTAATGGATGACGACGTTGCTGAATAAACTCCCTGGAAGCGAGAAAAAAATAAGGCACCTTGCCTGAGTTCAGTTATAGGGGGAAGTTTTCGCCGCTGCAATCGGCGGGGCGGAAATAGGCACCGATGGTCAGGGAGTGACAACCGGTGCCGGTTGTGAAGGGGATCACAACCGGGCGCCGCAGCGCCCGGCGGGAAGGGTTACTCGGCCTTGGGCGAGCGATCGCGCATCACCCACTGGCTGGCGATCACCAGCACCAGCGACAGCAGCAGCAAAATGGTGGCCAGCGCGTTGACCTCCGGTGAGACGCCGACTTTCACCATCGAGTAGATCTTCAGCGGCAAAATCTCGTAGCTCGGCCCGGTGACGAAGGAGGAGACCACCACGTCGTCCATCGACAGGGTGAAGCTCAGCAGCCAACCGGCCGCCACCGCCGGCATCGCCAGCGGCAGGATGATTTTGCGCAGGATGGTGAACTCGCTTGCGCCGAGATCGCGCGCGGCTTCCAGCATCTTCACGTCGAAGCCTTTCAGGCGCGCGTAGACGGTCACCACCACGAACGGCAGGCAGAAGGTGATGTGCGAGAACAGCAACGACCAGAAGCCGAGCGAAATGCCCAGCAGCATGAACAGCACCAGCAGCGAGATGGCCATCACGATATCCGGCGACATCATCACCACGAACAGCATGCCGCCGACAAACGGTTTGCCGCGGAAGCGGTAGCGGTACAGCGCCACCGCGGTCAGCGAGCCGATCAGCGTGGCGAAGGTGGCGGAGAGCACCGCCATGGTCAGCGAGTGGCCCGCGGCCTGCAGCAGGCTGTCGTTATTCAGCAGGGTGCTGTACCACTTGGTGGTAAATCCTTGCCAATTGATGGCGAAGCGCGAGGCGTTGAAGGAGTTGACGATCAGGATGACGATCGGGATATACAGATAGGCGTATACCAGCGTCATAAAGCCGCCGCGCAGCAGACGTCCGATCATGCCAGATCCTCCTTCTTGTTCAGCAGGCGTGCGGCCCGGTAATAAACCAGCAGCAACAGCCCCATCACCAGCGTCAGGCAGATGCTGGTGGCCGCGCCGAACGGCCAGTCGCGGATATTGAGGAACTGGCTTTTAATCACGTTGCCGATCAGCAGGTTTTTGGCGCCGCCCATCAGATCGGCGACGAAGAACAGCCCCATCGCCGGCAGCACCACCAGCAGGCAGCCGGCGATAATGCCCGGCATGGTCAGCGGCACGATGATGCGGATAAAGGTTTGCAGCTTGCTGGCGCCGAGGTCGCGCGCCGCCTCCAGGCAGGACTTATCGAGCTTTTCGATGCTGGAGTAGAGCGGCATCACCATAAACGGCAACAGGATATACACCAGGCCGAGGACGACCGCTTCCGAGGTGTACATGATGCGCAGCGGCTTGTCGATGACGCCGATCCACAGCAGCGCGTCGTTGAGATAGCCGCGGGTGCTGAGAAACAGCTTCAGGCCGTAGATGCGGATCAGCGAGTTGGTCCAGAAGGGCACGATCAGCAGAAACAGCAGCAGCGGCCGCACTTTCTGCGGCAACCGCGCCAGGATAAAGGCGAACGGATAGCCGATCGCCAGGCAGCACAGGGTGGCGATCAGCGCCATGTTCAGCGAGTGCAGCAGCACCTGGGCGTACAACGGATCGAACAAGCGCCGGTAGTTGTCCAGCGTGAACACCATCTGCACCAGGTTGGCGTCGTCGCGGGTCAGGAAGCTGGCGCCGATGATCATCAGGTTCGGCATGAACACGAACAGCAGCAGCCAGGCGACGACGCCGACGATCACCACATTCTGGAAGACTTTACGCGATTTCTTCATCGGCCAGCACCACCTCCCAGCTTTCAACCCAGGTTACCGCCATCTTCTGATTGAGCGAGTGATCGACGTCCGGATCGTCTTCGTTGAAGAACTCGCTGACCATCACCGTTTTGCCGCTCTCCAGCTCGACCACCGATTCCAGCGTCATGCCTTTGTAGTTGCGCTCGCGCACGTAGCCGATCAGCCCGTCGTGCTGCGCGCTGTCGTTCACTTCTTCCACCCGCAGATCCTCCGGGCGCAGCAGCACCTTCAGCTTTTGGCCCGGCTCTACCGGCAGATCGGCGTAGATGTCGCACTCGCGGCCTTCCACGTTGGCGCGCACCCGCTGCGGATCGAGGCGTTGCAGGACCACCGCGTCGAAGATGTTGATCTCGCCGATGAAGCTGGCGACGAACAGGTTCTTCGGCTCTTCGTAGATCTCACGCGGCGTGCCGTCTTGCTCGATGCGGCCTTCGCGCATCACCACGATGCGATCCGACATGGTGAGCGCTTCTTCCTGATCGTGGGTGACGAACACGAAGGTGATGCCCAGTTTGCGCTGCAGCGCTTTCAGTTCGTTCTGCATCTGCTTGCGCAGCTTGTAGTCCAGCGCCGACAGCGATTCGTCCAGCAGCAGCACCTTCGGCTTGTTGACCACCGCGCGGGCGATGGCCACGCGCTGCTGTTGGCCGCCGGAGAGCTGGCCCGGCCGCCGCTTGGCAAAGTCGTCCAGCTGCACCATGCGCAGCGCCTCTTCGACGCGCGGCGTCAGTTCCGCCGCCGGCACCTTTTGCATGCGCAGGCCGAAGGCGACGTTGTCGAACACCGACATGTGCGGAAACAGAGCGTAGCTTTGAAACACGGTGTTGACGTGGCGATGTTCGGCCGGAATGGCGGTGATGTCCTGGCCGTCGAGCACGATGCGGCCCACATCGGCGTCTTCCAGACCGGCGATCAGGCGCAGCACCGTGGTTTTGCCACAGCCGGAGGGGCCGAGAATGGTGAGGAATTCGCCGTGATTAATCGTCAGATCCAGATCGGCAATGATGGTTTTGCCATCGAACGCTTTGCTCAGGGCATGCAGTTCAACAAGGGGAGTCGGAGAGGATGTCTCAGTCATTTATCGTATTACTCTATCCCGTGGGCTAATGCAGATAGAACCGCAACTGGAAAAGACTGCCGGAGCTTGCGGGATACCCGCTGATCAAATGAAGCTCAAACCAGTTACGCCAATGGAAATTTTTCGAGCGCGCATGATAGACGCTGAATGCCGGAATTGAAAGCCGATCCGGCCCAGATGCCGCGTTTTTCATCATGATAGCGACAAATGACCCTGTGATGACAGCATTATTCCCCTCAGAAATCATCACAAAGATTAATGATATTGGCGAATTCTGGTTAAAAATGACCTGACGCAATATTTGATCCTGATCGGTTCCGCATAATGAAACGCGATATTCTGAGGGGCCGCTACCATGGACAAATTACTTGACCGCTTTTTCAACTACGTCTCTTTCGACACCCAGTCCAAAGCGAACGTAAAGCATGTGCCGAGCACCGACGGGCAGTTGAAGCTGGCGCGTGCGTTGCAGCAGGAAATGATCGCGCTCGGCTTCGAGCGGGTGTCGCTCAGCGAACACGGCTGCGTGATGGGCACCTGGCCGGGTAACGTCGCCTGGCCGGTGCCGGCGGTCGGTTTCATCGCCCATCTGGATACTTCGCCGGATTTCAGCGGTAAACACGTCAATCCGCAGATCGTCGAGAACTATCGCGGCGGCGACATTGCGCTCGGCATCGGTGATGAAGTGCTGTCGCCGGTGATGTTCCCGATCCTGCACCAGATGCTGGGGCAGACGCTGATCACCACCGACGGCAAAACGCTGCTGGGCGCCGACGACAAGGCGGGCATCGCCGAGATCCTCACCGCCATGGTGCGCCTGCGCGCGCGCAAGATCCCGCACGGCGACATCCGCGTGGCCTTCACTCCGGACGAGGAGGTGGGCAAGGGGGCGCAGCTGTTCGACGTGGCGGCCTTCAATGCGGAATGGGCCTACACGGTGGACGGCGGCGGCGTCGGCGAGCTGGAGTGCGAAAACTTCAACGCCGCCTCGGTGACGATCAAAATCCTCGGCAACAGCGTGCACCCCGGCAGCGCCAAGGGGGTGATGGTCAACGCGCTGTCGCTGGCGACCCGCATTCATCAGGCGCTGCCGGCGGACGAAGCGCCGGAGACCACCGAAGGCTACCAGGGCTTTTATCATCTCAGCAGCATCAAGGGCAGCGTAGAGCGCGCCGAAATGCACTATATCCTGCGCGACTTCGAGCGCGAAGGGTTCGAGGCGCGCAAGCGCAAGATGGTGGACATCGCTCGTGAGGTCGGCAAAGGCCTGCCGCGCGATTGCTATATCGAAGTCAGCATCGAAGACAGCTATTACAACATGCGCGAACAGGTGGCGGAGCACCCGCACGTGATCGCGCTGGCGCAGCAGGCGATGCGCGACTGCGACATCGAACCGGTGATGAAGCCGATCCGCGGCGGCACCGACGGCGCGCAGCTGTCGTTCCGCGGCCTGCCGTGCCCGAACCTGTTCACCGGCGGCTACAACTACCACGGCAAGCACGAGTTCGTGACGCTGGAAGGCATGGAGCAAGCGGTGGCGGTGATCATGCGCATCGCGGCGCTGGCCGCCGAGCGGGCGCGGTAAACACGCTTGCGATCGGCATAATCGCTTGCCGAAACAAGGTGTTGCTCATAGTGTGGAGGTACATTCCCCACGCATAAGGACCGCATGATGAGCACCGAATACCGTATCGCCAGCCCGCATTTGGCGCAGTTCGTTCAGGCGATTTGGCGCCAGGCCGGCAGCACGGCGCGTGAAGCCGAGCTGGTGGCCGACCATCTGGTGCAGGCCAATCTGGCCGGGCACGACTCGCACGGCGTCGGCATGATCCCCAGCTACATGGCGTCGTTGGCGCAGGGGCAATTGCAGCTCAATCAGCATGCCGAGGTGGTGCGCGACGCCGGCGCGGTGCTGACGCTCGACGGCGCGCGCGGCTTCGGCCAGGTGGTGGCCAGCGAAGCGATGGCGCTGGGCATTGAACGCGCCGGCAAGCTGGGCCTGGCGGCGGTGGCGCTGCACAACGCGCACCATATCGGCCGCATCGGCCATTGGGCGGAACAGTGCGCCCGCGCCGGTTTTATCTCGATTCACTTCGTCAACGTGGTAGGCGATCCGATGGTGGCGCCGTTCGGCGGCAGCGATCGCCGCTTCGGCACCAACCCGTTCTGCGCCATTTTCCCGCGGCCGGGCCGCACGCCGCTGCTGTTGGATTTCGCCACCAGCGGCATCGCCTTCGGCAAGACCCGGGTGGCTTATAACAAAGGCTTGTCGGTGGCGCCGGGCTATCTGATCGACGAACACGGGCAACCCACCACCGAACCGAAGGTGATGCACGAAGCGCCGTTCGGGTCACTGTTGCCGTTCGGCTTGCACAAAGGCTATGCGCTGGCGGCGATGTGCGAGATCCTCGGCGGCGCGCTCTCCGGCGGCCGCACCACCCACGACGCCACGCTGAAAGCCGACAGCGACGCCATCTTCAACTGCATGACGACCCTGATCCTCGATCCTCAGGCCTTCGACGCCCCGCAAATGCAGGCCGAGGCCGAAGCGTTTATCGGCTGGGTGAAGGCGTCGCCGCCGAGCGGCGAACAGCCGATCGCGGTGCCGGGAGAATGGGAAGAGGCCAACCGCGCGGCGCGGCTGGAGCAGGGCATATCGATAGACGCCAATACCTGGCGGCAGATTTGCGCGGCGGCGGAGCAGGCGGGCATGGCGAATGAAGCGCTGGCCGGTTTTCGCGCGCAGGCGCGGCAAGCATAAAAAAAGCCACCCGATAGGGTGGCTTGTTCGCGTACTCGCAATCAGTCGTTAAAGTACCAATAGCCGCTGTTGACCAGCGCGGTCAGCAGCGCCAGGAACGACGGATCGTCCACCGCGTCGCCGAGCAGGGCGGCATCGACGCTGAAGTGCTGGCACAGGGCGTCTGCGGCCTGCAGCTGGTCGGTGTCGATCAGCTCGCCGTTGACGAAGCAGCGATCGCCGACGCGCAGCACGCGCAACCCGCCCAGGCGCTGCAGCGCTTCACCCTGTTGCAGCAGTTCGTAGATTTCCCCGGCCTGATACGGCGGCTCCGGCGGCGCCAGATCCAGCTCGTGGCGCGACTGGGAGATGAACTCGCCGAACCAGTGCTGGAAGTGTTCCGGCTGTTGCACCAGATCCAGCATCATCTGCCGTAAGGCGTCCACTTCCTGCGGCAGGATCTCCGCCGGGTGTTCGCGCAGTTTAACGTCCGGATCGCCGTAGCGTTTGCTGCCGAGCTCGCGCGCCAGCACGTAGTCGGCGAAGCCGCTCACCAGCTCGCGGCCGTTCGGCGCGCGGAAGCCCACCGAGTAGTTGAGTGCGTTTTCCAGCGCGTAGCCTTCATGCGGGAAGCCCGGCGGAATATAGAGAATGTCGCCCGGCTCCATCTCTTCGTCGATGATGGCGTCGAACGGTTCGACCTGCAGCAGATCCGGGTGCGGGCAGTGCTGTTTCAGCGGCGTTTTTTCCCCGACGCGCCAGCGGCGGCGGCCGGTGCCCTGAATGATGAACACGTCGTACTGATCGAGGTGCGGGCCGACGCCGCCGCCCGGCACCGAGAAGGAGATCATCAGGTCATCCATCCGCCAGTCCGGCAGTTGGCGGAACGGGCGCATCAGCGCGGCGGAAGGCTCATGCCAGTGATCTACCGCCTGCACCAGCAGCGACCAGTTGTTTTCGCTCAGGTGGTCGAAGCTCTCGAAGGGGCCGTGCGCAACCTGCCAACGGCCGTCCTGGTGGCTGACCAGACGGCTGTCCACTTCGTTTTCCATCGCCAGCCCGGCCAGCTCATCCGGGGAGATCGGATCGATAAAGTTTTTGAAGCCGCGCTTCAGAATCACCGGACGCTTTTGCCAATAACGTTGCAAAAAATCGTTCCAGTCCAGGTCTAATTGATAATCCATGTTCTATTCCAGGATAGGGGAGTGAGCCTGAGTGCGATTATAACGGAAGTTTGGCCCCGTGGATCGGGGCCGCAGCGGCATAATTTACTCGTTGTGGTGGGTGTCGTGCTGGCGGGCGAAGGTGACCTGCATGCGCGCGCCGCCGAGCGGGCTGTCGCTGATGACGATTTCGCCGTCATATTGCTCGATGATCTCCGCCGCCACCGACAGGCCAAGGCCCTGGCCGGGGCGCAGGGTATCCACCCGCTGGCCGCGCTGGAAAATCAGCTGGCGCTTGCTTTCCGGGATGCCCGGGCCGTCGTCGTCGATAACGATGGTGAGGTTTTTCTCGGAGTGCAGCGAGGTGATCTCCACGAACTCCAGGCAGTATTTGCAGGCGTTTTCCAACACGTTGCCCATCACTTCCATAAAATCGTTCTTCTCGCCCATAAAGGTCACTTCCGGCGAGATGTCCAGCGTGATCACCACCCCTTTGCGCTGGTAAACCTTGTTCAGCGCCACCACCAGGCTGTCGAGCAGCGCCGGCACCGAGTGGATCTCGCGCGTCAACACCGTCTGGCCGGAGTTGATGCTGGCCCGGTGCAGGTAGTAACCGATCTGCTGCGAGATGCGCCCGATCTGATCCAGCATGATCGGCTCGGCTTCTTCGATGGTGGTTTGCTTGCCGCTGCGCAGCGAGCGCAGGGTGCTTTGCAGCACCGCCAGCGGCGTTTTCAGGCTGTGGGTCAGATCCGACAGGGTGGTGCGATATTTGGTGTAGCGCTGGCGCTCGTTGCGCACCAGAATGTTCAGATTGCGCACCAGCCCGCGCAGCTCGCTGGGCGGGTTCTCATCCAGCTGATCGCGCTCGCCGTTCTCCAGCTCGCCCACCTGATTGACCAGCGCCTTGATCGGCCGCAGGCTCCAGTAGGCCGCCAGCCACAGCAGCGGCACCACCAGCAGCAGGTTGGCCAACAGCACGTAGCTGAACCACTCCCACACCACGTCGGATCGCTGTAGCTCCTGCGGAATGCTGTCGACCACCACGATGGTCAGCGCCGGCAGGCGAGGCGTGGCGGCATAGGTGTTGACCGCCACCGAGTGGGTCAGCGCGTTCTGATCGGTATCGTCGTAATTCTTCAGCTGATCCTGCGCTTTGGGGTTGTCCCCCAGCACTTCGCTACTGACGCGGGTGTCGGTGTCGATTTCGTAGAAGCCGGACTCCTCCAGCCATTCCTTGTTGATCAGCTTCTCGAGCTCCGGCACCTTGCGCTGGCTCCACAGCAGGTTGCCTTTATCGTCGTAGATAAATACCAGCGTCGGGAAGTTGAGATCGAGATCGGGGGGAATGGCGATGGTGAGCTTGTTGTCTTTCCACTGCGCCAGGCTGAAGAACAGGTTGCTCTCGCCGCGCAGCAGACGGAAGGCGGTTTTGTCGAAGCTGACGATATAGCCGACGACCGCCACCAAACCGTAAGAGAGCGACAGCGCCAGGATCACCCCGGCGGTCGCCATCAGGAAGCGGGCACGCAGCGAAAACGGTTTTTTATTCTTGTTGAACATCATGTTCACTTCGCGTCAAAACGATAGCCCTGGCCACGTACCGTGGTGATCACTTCATGCGGGTATTCCGCCTGCACTTTCTTGCGCAAGCGGCCCATCAGCACGTCGATGGTGTGGCTTTCACGCAGTTCGGCGTCCGGGTAGAGCTGCAGCATCAACGAATCCTTGCTCACCACCTTGCCGGCGTTGCGGATCAGGGTCTCAATGATGGTGTATTCAAAGGCGGTCAGCTTGATCTGCCGATCGTTGACGCTCAGTTCGCGGCGCGACAGATCGATCTGGAACGGCGGCAGCACGATCACTTGCGAAGCCAGGCCGCTGTTGCGGCGCATCAGCGCCTGCATGCGGGCGATCACTTCTTCCAGGTGGAACGGCTTGGTGACATAGTCGTCGGCGCCGGCTTCCAGCACCGCCACTTTGTCCTGCCAGCTTTCGCGGGCGGTCAGCACCAGGATCGGCAGCTTGGTCTGATGGGCGCGCCAGCGGCGGATCAGGCTCAGGCCGTCTTCACCCGGCAGGCCGAGATCGACGATGGCGATATCCGGCGCGTGTTCCTGCAGGAAATAATCGGCTTCCTTGGCGTCTTCGGCCGCGTCGACCTGATGGCCCATCTCGCGCATCTGAACGGAAAGGTGGTGACGCAGCAAACCATTATCTTCAACAACCAGTACTCGCATGGCGAACTCCTGTGACTATGCGGGTGAACGTCCTGTCACCCACGCGATAAAAGGGAACACGCTCTGCGGCGTGTCAGGGAATAACGCGGCCACCTGAACCATTTTGACAAAAAGTGCTGAGGCTATGGTAGGTATAACCCGCCCGGCTCGCAAGAGAGCCGAAGCAATGTATTAAAATAAGCGTTATCAATTTGTTCGCCGACATTATCGACAAGCTCTGATAAACGTCGGATAAACAGCGGCGGGGCAACATTAAACGCAACTTAAACGCCCCAGGCATTGCCCGCGAAAGGGAAGTGTGAGCCGGGGCGCTTGATAAGCTTTAAAGGTACTAATAAGGTATTATTGAGGCAACGGTACATTTTCTCAGGAGCGACGGATGAAGCAGTTAACCCAGGCAGAACGCATAGCGGGCGCACTTTACGGACAGATGCTGGGCGACGCGCTCGGCATGCCTTCCGAGCTGTGGCCGCGCGAGCGGGTTAAGCGCCATTTCGGCTGGATAGACGGCTTTCTCGATGGGCCGGCGGAGAACACCGCCGCCTGTTACTTCAAGGCCGGGCAATATACCGACGATACCGCGATGGCGTTAGCGCTGGCCGATGCGCTGCGGGAAGCGGAAGGCGAGGTGGTGCCGGAACTGATCGCCCGCAACGTGATCCGCTGGGTGGACAGTTTTGACGCCTTCAACAAGAACATTCTCGGCCCCAGTTCCAAACTGGCGTTGAGCGAGCAGAAGGCGGGCACGCCGATCGCCGAGTTGGAAAACAACGGCATCACCAATGGCGCGGCGATGCGCATTTCGCCTTTGGGCTGCGTGCTGCCGTCCGCGCCGCTGGAGGATTTCTGCCAGCAGGTGTGGCTGGCCTCCAGCCCGACGCACAAATCCGACATCGCCGTCGCCGGTGCGGTGGCGATCGCCTGGGCCGTCGCGCGAGCGGTAGAGGGCGCGGACTGGGCCTCGATTCGTCTGGCGTTGCCGGGCGTGGCGGAGTATGCCCAGCGCCGGCAGGAGACGACGTTCAGCCCCTCGCTGGCGGCGCGCATCGAGTTGGCGTTTCAGGTGGTGGATGAGGCCGCCGATCCCGAGCAGGCCTCTGAGCGGATATATCAACTGATCGGCGCCGGGGTGAGCACCATCGAGTCGGTGCCGGCGGCGCTGGCGATGGTGCAGCTGGCGCAAACCGATCCTACCCGTTGCGCGGTGCTGTGCGCCAACCTGGGTGGCGATACTGACACCATCGGCGCGATGGCCACCGCTGTCTGCGGTGCGCTGCACGGTGCAGAAGCGATCGAACCCGGATTGCTGGCGGAGTTAAAACGGGTGAATCCGCTGGACGTTGAGGCGTATGCCCAGGCGTTCGTGCGTTTTCGCCGCCGCCGGCAGGGCGAGGCGTGAGCCGCCGCAAGGTGCAGCGGCTCAGCTTTCGCTGGTAAATTCGTACATGTCGCTGCGGCAGAAGCTTTCGCTGTATTCGACAGGCTTCTTGCGATGGTCGAACAGCGTCTGGCGCACGATCAGCAGCGGCATCGGTTCTGATAGCTGCAGCGTCCGGCGGATATCGTCGTCGGCCATCGCCGCGCTGACCTGGCTGCGCAGCGAGCCCATCTCCACATTATTGCGCCGGAAGTAATCGTAGAGCGAGATGCCAATCTCGTCGATGTTGGCAATCGCCGCCGCCACCACGTAGGACACCGCCACCGACATCGGCCGCCGATCGATAAAGTGAATGCGTTTGAGTTGGTAGATCGGCGCTCCAACCGCCAGCTGGAGCCTTTCCGCCAGTTCGGCGCTGGCCGGCACCCGCTCGCGGCTGATCCATTGCGTGTCCGGCTGACGCCCCTGTTGCGTCGCCTCGCGCGAGAACCCTTTGATGTCCGCTAAGGAATAGCGCAGCTTCGGCGCGGGCCGTTGCGGCTGGATGAAGGTGCCGTAGCCGCGTGAACGGCCAATGATGCCGTCTTGCTCAAGGCAGGCCAGCGCTTTGCGCACCGTGATGCGCGAGATGCCGAGCCGTTCGGTGAGCAGGCGCTCGCTGGGCAGGAAATCCCCCGCGCTCAGCAATCCTTGCTCGATAGCCTGGCGCACCGAGGCGTTAAAGCGCAGATACAACGGCATCGCGCCCGCGCTGGCCAGATCCTGCAGCAGTTTTTCCAGCAGACGCTGGTTGATCTCCTTGCTCATAGCTGACGGAAGTCCTGTAGCCGCAATGCGATGGCTTATTTAAGGAGATTTCGCCGGGCAGCGCAACCGCCGCCCGGTGATAACGAAGGGTGGGGATAGGGCACCCACAGGTTTATGGCTGGGATGGGTTATCGCCGGAGCGAATGTCCTTCACCTGCTCGGCGCTGACCGCCGGGGCGTTGTTACCCCAACTGGCGCGCACGAAGGTCGCGAGCTGTGCGACCTGCTCGTCGCTCAACCGCCAGCCGAAGTCCGGCATGGTCAGGCCGGTAGGCGCGCCGATGGTGACCGGCGTCCGTGAGCCGTGGAGGATGATGCTGATCAGCGATGAGGGATCTTCGCTCAGCAACGCCGGGTTGCGTGCCAGCTGCGGAAACGTGTTGCGATACCCCTGGCCGTCGCTGCGGTGGCAGGCAGCACAGTTGTCCAGGTAGGTTTGCGCGCCGGGCGTGTTGACCTTACCGTTGAACAGCGCCTGGGCGACGCCGTCGTTGCGCGACGGCGAAGGCTTCTCGTCACCGGCAGGCAGCGACTTCAGGTAGACTGCGATCGCTTTCAGATCGTCATCGCTCAGATGTTGCGTGCTGTCCTGTACCACCTCCACCATTGAACCGAAGGCGGCGAAACCTGGGGTATGGCCGGTTTTCAGGAAGCGAGTGATTGCCTGCGCACTCCAGTCCCCTAAGCCGCTGACGGCATCGGCGCGCAGGTTAGCGGCATGCCAGCCCTCCAGCGTCCCGCCGCTTAAATAGGCGGTATCGTTCTGGCTGAGCGCCTTTTCCTGGAAGCCGATGCCGCGCGGCGTGTGACATGTGCCGCAGTGACCCAATCCCTGAACCAGATAGGCGCCGCGATTCCACTCGGCGCTGCGCTGCGCATCCGGCTGATAAACACCGTCTTCGCGAAAGGCCAGATCCCACAACGCCAGCGGCCAACGCATGCTGAGCGGCCAGGGAATATCGCTTTCCCGATTCGGCTGCGTCACCGCGCTGACCTTTTGCGTGAAATACAAATAAAGATCGCGGATATCGTCATCGTTGATTTTGGCAAACGACGGGTAGGGCATGGCCGGATACAGCCGCCTGCCGTCGCGCGCGACGCCTTTGCGCAGCGCGTCGGCGAACTCGGGCAGGCTGTAGCCGCCGATGCCGGTTTGGCGATCGGGTGTGATGTTGGTGGAGTAAATAGCGCCGATCGGCGTGGTCATCTTCAGGCCGCCCGCGAAGGGGGCGCCGCCGGGCGCGGTGTGGCAGGCCGCGCAATCTCCTGCGCGCGCCAGATATTCACCGTGTTCTATCCGCGCGGTGGAAGGAGGGGCGTCGGCCGCCTTAACCGCACCAGCGGCGAGCAACAGCAGCACCGATAATGTGGGTGTAAATCCTTTCATCTTAAGCTCCTTGGGCTTCATGCCTGCACCAGCGGGCCAGGGTTTTTCAGGTATTGCTCGCGGATCGCTTCGGCGGAGTGATAAGCCAGTGCGCCGACGATGCCGGTCGGGTTATAGGCCAGGTTCTGCGGGAATGCACAGGCGCCGGTGACGAATACATTGGGCACATCCCAGCATTGCAGGTATTTGTTCACCACGCTGGTGGCGGGATTGTCGCCGATGATGGCTCCGCCGGTAGTGTGGGTGGATTGGTAGGGGCGCACGTCATAATGATCGCCGGTTTTTCTGACCGAGATCGCCATCTGCTTTGGTTGCATGGCGTTGGCGATGTCCGCCATTTTAGCGGTGATATGCTGGGTCATTTTGATCTCGTTCGCTTTCCAGTCGAAAGTCATACGCAGTAGAGGCTGACCGTAGGCGTCTTTATAGGTGGGATCCAAATCCAGATAGCAATCGCGGTATGGCATCACCGATCCTTCCGAACCGATGCTCATCGAGTGAGGATAGTTGTCGCGGATACCTTGTTTCCAGCAGCTGCCCCAGTTCGGCGTGCCTGGCGGCAGCATCATCTGCTGGATAGGCCGACCGCCGGTGCGGGTGGCGGAGATGTAGGCGCCGCCGATAAAACCGAGGTCGGCGTGGTCGAAGTTTTCCCCGTTAAGATCGTCGATCACCGTACCGGCGGCACCTGCGCCGATAAAGGGGTTGAAATGGGTATCGCGATCGTAAAACAGGGAGATGCCGCTGTTCATTTGATAGGCGTAGTTCTTGCCCACCACGCCGTCGCCAGTGACCGGATCATAGGGTTTTCCGATGCCGGAAAGCAGCAGCAGGCGAACATTATGGAGTTGGAAAGCGCTGAGGATCACCAGATCGGCGGGTTGTTCTACTTCACGTCCTTGCTCGTCGATGTAGGTGACGCCGGTGGCCTTTTTACCGCTGCTGTCCAGATTGACCCTGATCACCTGCGCCTGGGTGCGCAGCTCAAAGTTTTTACGCTGTGTCAGTACCGGCAGGATGGTCGACTGCGGCGAGGCCTTGGAGTACATGAAGCAGCCGAAACGTTCGCAGTAACCGCAGAAGTTACAGGGGCCAAGCTGCACGCCGTACGGGTTGGTATAGGGTTCGGAGCAGTTGGCGGCGGGGATAGCAAACGGATGGTAGCCTAGCGACTCGGCGGCTTTGCCAAACAGTGAGCCTGAGTAGAGCTGTTTGAGCGGTGGCGTCGGGTAGTCATTGCTGCGCGGCCCTTCGAACGGGTTGCCGCCCTTGATGATCTCACCCTGCAGATTACCGGCCTTGCCGGCGGTGCCGCACACCTTCTCGAATTTGTCGAAGTAAGGTTCCAGCTCCTGGTAGCTGAGGGGGTAGTCCTGCAGCGTCATGCCTTCCGGGATCCAGTTGGCGCCGTATTTTTCAGTGAGGGTGGTGTGCAGTTTGAGATCGGAAGGCAGGGCGCGCCAGTGCATGCCGTTCCAGTGCACGCCGGCTCCGCCGACGCCGTTACCCGGCAAAAAAGAGCCGAGCTGGCGATAGGGCACCGCGAAGTCCGCCGGCGTATGGCGCACGGTGACGGTTTCATGCGCCATTTCTTGCGCCAGCTTGAGGCGAATGCCGTAAGTCAGCTCATCGGCGATACGCGGATAAGCGAAGTCAGGGTAGGTATCGCGCCGTTCACCGCGTTCGAGCGCCAGCACCTGCAGACCGCTGTCGGTCAATTCCATTCCCATAATGGCGCCGGTCCAGCCAAAGCCGACGATCACCACATCTACCGGTGGTTTTTTTATTGTGCTCATGATTATGCATTCCTTTTGCTGGAGATACTGACCGGGTGAAGAGGATAGGGTTGGTTGGGGTTGTTGACCCAGTCGGCGAAGTCCGCGCGCGCACCGGGGAAGCCGATCAGTTTCCATGACGCCAGCGTTTGATTGCCACCGTGGATCGGATCGGCCAGATAACCCTCTTTGGTGTTTTGCAGCAGCTGTTCGAAGAACGCTTTACCCGGCAAGGTATCCGCATCGAGTTGGCCGCTTTCCAGCGCGGTCAACAGCCGTTCTTGCTCGCCATGAGACAGCTCGGCGAAAACTTTGCCGAACTGACGTTTACAGAGCGCATTGATCGCGAGGATGCCGTTGCGATAGGTCTCGCGCGGCGTCAGTTTGGACTGATAGCCCAACTCTGGCGCCGACGGCACGAACGGCGGATGCATGTACCACAGGCCGCCATGGCCGTAGGGCGTTTCCATTTGGCGATCGATGAATACCGGGACGCCCTGATCGACGGCGCCGGGGCCGTTCTCGTCGCTGGGGATCAGCCGATCGCAGGCCGCCAGCAAGAATCGCCACTCCTCGTTGTTGAAATAAACCGGAACGTAATTCGGCGAGATGCCCGCAGTCGGCGCCGCCTGGACGTTTACCATCATGAGACCGTTACCGGCGGCGGCTAACGGGATCAGCGCCAGCGTTTTTTTCAAAAATTCACGCCGGGGCGGCGTAGGGATGTGCTGTTGCGACATAATTCCACCTTGAACATGCTTCACAGTAAATGCCCGCGCAGGTTTTGCGTCGCTCTCCAGCGGCTGTAAACAGGCG
This sequence comes from Serratia sp. CY81684, assembly GCF_052166595.1. Taxonomy (NCBI): domain Bacteria; kingdom Pseudomonadati; phylum Pseudomonadota; class Gammaproteobacteria; order Enterobacterales; family Yersiniaceae; genus Serratia; species Serratia sp. CY81684. Next base: position 1,199,765 of record NZ_JBJNOO010000001.1, read on the forward strand.
GGATAAGGGAGAGAACGTCTATCACCATATATAGTTAGCAAGCTACTTGTATGGTAATTAAGTCTAAGATCGGGAAGTGTGAAGAAACAATAAATGATCTGTTTCAAAACATTTTTTATACATTTAAGTTGATCGGGATCAATTTGTTAACATTTGCGGTAAGCCGGCGAAATGCAATAAGGTCATGTTCCGCTTAAACAACATTGGGAGTGCCATGGAAAACTGCACCAACGCGCCGCATGCCCTGGAGGCGATCGCAGCGGCTTTCTCGCCAGGTCTGCAACAAGGCCAGACCCGACGTTCGGCGCTGCATCAGGCCCTGTTGCGGCTCATCACCGCCGGGGAGCTGCCTTGGCGGGCGAAGCTGCCGCCGAGCCGCGCGTTGGCGGCCCGGCTGGCGGTGGCGCGTGACACGGTGGAACAGACCTACGCGCGGCTGGAGGCGGAGGGGTTCATCAGCCGAACGGTGGGGCGCGGCAGCTTTGTGCGTTATCGCTGCGATACGCTGCTCGGCCGTGAACTGCTGGCGACGCAGGCAGGCCAGGAGGCGCGGCTGGCGGAACGCGAGTTAAGCGATCGCGGCCGGGCGTTGCTGGCGGTCAGCCATACGCCGCACACCAGCCGCCAGGCGTCGTTGACGCCCTCGCTGGCGGAGCTGCGGGCGTTTCCCATCGATTCGTGGCTGCAGTGGGAAAAGCAGGCGCTGCGGCGGCACGGCGAGCGGCTGTTGGGGTATGCCGATCCGCAGGGCTTGCCGGAGCTGCGTGCGGAGATCGCGCACTATTTGCAGCGGGAGCGGGGCGTCAAGGCGACGGCGGAGCAGGTGATCGTGGTCACCTGCTCTCAGCAGGCGCTGGCGCTGTGCACGCAGGTGCTGTTCGATCCCGGCGATGCGGTATTCGTCGAAGAGCCGGGTTACCAGGGGGCGAAAAAGCTGGTGCAGTCGGCGGGGCTGCAGGCGCGGCCGATCGGCATTGATGAACAAGGGCTGGACGTCGGGCAGCTGATGCAGGCTGCGGGCGGCGGGCGGGGCGTTTACATCACGCCGTCCCATCACTACCCGCTGGGGTACTCGCTGAGCCTTGAGCGGCGTCTGGCGCTGTTGCAGTGGGCCCAGCGTCGGCGGGCCTGGATCATCGAAGACGATTATGACGCCGAGTTCAACTACGATCGACAAACCAAGGCGGCGCTGCAGGGGCTGGACAGCGGCGGGCGCACGCTGTACATCGGCACCTTCAGCAAGACGCTGTTTCCGGGGCTGCGCATTGGCTTCATGATTGCGCCGCCGCAGCTGGTGCGGCCATTGGTCGCCGCCAGGCAGTTTCAGGACGGCTACACGTCGGCGCTGGCGCAGATGACGCTGTTCCACTGCCTGCACGAGGGCGGCTACGCCGAGCATCTGCGCAATATGCGCACGCTTTACAAGGCGCGGTTGGATGTGCTGTACGACGCGGTGCAACGCCATCTTGCGCCCTGGACGCGCCCGGCCTTGCCGCAGGGCGGGCTGCAGCTGGTTTGCCCGCTGGCGGATGCGGCGACGGAGCGGCTGCTGGTGGCGGCGGCGGCCGAACGGGGCATCCGGCTGTACGGCCTGGCGGACTTCTACACCGGCGCGCCGCAGCGCGGGGCGCTGGTGCTCGGTTTCTCGGCCTACACGCCGGACGAGATCGTGCGTTTTATCGCCACGCTGGCGCAGGTGTTCAACGCGCTGCCGCGGGAAAACGGCGGATAAAATTGGTCTGCCCGGCGTTTTGAATTGGTCCGTATTACGCCGTCGCTGCGCGGTGTATTCTGCCGCTATTCGGTTATTTCCCTAATGGAAATAATATCTTAACCCCGTGAGGCGCTATGAACCCATCAAATCGTGAAGTGACCATCCGCAGAATCAATGGCGACGACAGAGCGCAATGGCTGGCGTTGTGGCAGGGCTATCTCGACTTTTACCGCGCCGAGGTGGCGCCGCAGGTGACCGATCGCACCTTCGAACGCTTGGGGCAGGATGAACAGGTGTACGGGCTGGTGGCGGAGGATGCCGACGGCCGGCTGCTGGGGCTGATGAACCTGGTATTCCATCCGTCCACCTGGAGCGCGGTGGGCTATTGTTATATCGAAGATCTTTATGTGTCGCCGCAGGCGCGCGGCCATAAAGTGTCGGAAAAACTGTTCGAACAGGCGTATCGGCTGGCGGAGGCGCGCGGCAGCGATCGGGTCTATTGGATGACCCAGGAGTACAACGCGCCGGCGCGTTCGCTGTACGACAAAATCGGCAGAAGAAGCTCGTTTATCGTGTATACCCGTTAACCGCAGGAGGCGCATATGGCAATGAATCGTTATGGTCAGCCGATTGGCGAACCGATGCCGGATTGGCAGCCGGCTCGCCGCCCGGGCGGCGCAACGCTCGGCGGGCGTTTCTGTTCACTGGCGCCGCTCGATCCGCAGCGGGATTACGCCGCGCTGTATGACGCTTTCCAGCTGGCGCCGGACGGCCGCGACTGGACCTATCTGTCTATCGAACGGCCCGACACGCCGGCGGCGATGTTGCAGCACCTGGAGACGCTGCAGGCCAACCCGACGCTGGTCAATCTGACGGTGTTCGACGCCGCCAGCGACGCGCCGGTGGGGACGGTGGCGCTGATGCGCATCGACGAGGCCAACGGCGTGCTGGAGATCGGCCACGTCAGCTGGTCGCCGTTGATGAAACAGCGCTCCAGCGCCACCGAAGCCATCGCGCTGCTGCTGCGTTATGCCTTCGACACGCTGGGCTATCGCCGCTGCGAGTGGAAATGCGACAGCCATAACGCGCCATCGCGCCAGGCCGCGCTGCGCTTCGGCTTCCGCTACGAGGGCAACTTCCGCTTTGCGGTGATCGTCAAGGGGCGCAGCCGGGATACCGACTGGTTCGCCATCACCATTGACCGTTGGCCGGCGGTGCGGCAGGCGCTGGCGCGTTGGCTGAGTGCGGACAACTTCGATGCGCAGGGGCGGCAGATTGCCCGGCTGCAGGTGTTGCGCGGCGAATAATAAGCAAAAAGGCGGCCCGTGGGCCGCCTTGTCGTTGTGGGTCTAACGCGCTTACTTCAGTTCGTCGACCATGGTGGTGGCGCGGCCGATATAGTTGGCCGGGGTCATCGCCTTCAGACGGGTTTTCTCTTCTTCCGGCAGCGCCAGGCCATCGATGAACGCCTGCATGCCGGCGGCGTCCACGCGCTTGCCGCGGGTCAGCTCTTTCAATTTCTCGTAAGGCTTTTCGATGCCGTAGCGGCGCATCACGGTCTGGATCGGCTCGGCCAGCACTTCCCAGTTGTGATCCAGTTCGTCCAGCAGGTGCGCCTGGTTGACTTCCAGCTTGCTGATGCCCTTCAGGGTGGCCTGATAGGCGATCAGCGCGTAACCCAGGCCCACGCCCAGGTTACGCAGCACGGTGGAGTCGGTCAGGTCGCGCTGCCAGCGGGAAACCGGCAGTTTGCCCGCCAGGTGGCCCAGCACGGCGTTGGCCAGCCCCAGGTTGCCTTCGGAGTTTTCGAAGTCGATCGGGTTGACCTTGTGCGGCATGGTGGAAGAACCGATTTCGCCGGCGATGGTCTTCTGCTTGAAGTGGTTCAGGGCGATGTAGCCCCAGATGTCGCGGTCGAAGTCGATCAGAATGGTGTTGAAACGCGCTACGCAGTCGAACAGCTCGGCGATGTAGTCATGCGGTTCGATCTGGGTGGTGTACGGGTTCCAGGTGATGCCGAGCGAGGTGACGAACGCTTCGCTGAACTGATGCCAGTCCACTTCCGGGTAGGCGACGATGTGGGCGTTGTAGTTGCCGACCGCACCGTTGATTTTACCCATGATCTCCACGCGCTCCAGCTGGCGGTACTGGCGCTCCATGCGGTAAGCCACGTTGGCGAACTCTTTGCCGACGGTCGACGGGGTCGCCGGCTGGCCGTGGGTGCGCGACAGCAGTGGGATATCGCGGTATTCCTGCGCCAGCCCTTTCAGCGCGTCGATGATCTTGCGCCAGTAAGGCAGCACCACGTCCTGACGGGCGCTTTGCAGCATCAGCGCGTGCGACAGGTTGTTGATGTCTTCGGAGGTGCAGGCGAAGTGGATGAACTCGGACACCGCGTGCAGCGCAGGCACCGCCGCCACTTTTTCCTTCAGGAAATACTCGACCGCTTTCACGTCGTGGTTGGTGGTGCGCTCGATGGTTTTGATGCGCTGTGCGTCTTCTTCATTGAATTCAGCGACGATTTTGTCGAGGAAAGCGTTTGCGTCGGCGTCAAAAGCGGGAACTTCCTTGATTTCTGCGCAGGCGGCCAGTTTTTGCAGCCAACGTACTTCAACCTGTACGCGGAATTTCAGCAGACCGTATTCGCTGAAAATGGGGCGCAGTGCGCTGACTTTATCACCGTAGCGTCCATCAACGGGGGAAACGGCGGTCAGTGAGGATAATTCCATCGGTAGCAACTCCTGGGATCGATTAACAATGAGCAACGATATTTTGCGCCTGCTTGAACAGACGATTACGGGAAAACATTAACTGCAGGCGGCTGCCGCCGACCTGTTGCCACAGCACGGCGGCGCGAATGCCGGCCAGCAGCGTGGCGCGAACCTTGGCCTGCACCTGCGGATTCTGCAGGATGGCCGGCGAACCGGTCACCTGGATGCGCGGCCCGAGCGGGCTGACCACGTCGACGTAAATACCGGCCAGCGCGCTGATGATGGTGTCCGACTCAAGATCGAAGTGCGCCAGCTGGCGTTCGAGCTGGCCGAGGCGTTCGCCGAGCGTGTTCATCGCCTGTTTGTTGGCGTTGAGCTTGCGCTCCAGCACCATCAGGCTGATGGTGTAGCGGGTCAGTTCCGCGCCCGGCCCTTTGTTGTTGGCATTCAGCACGCCCATCAGGGTTTCGAGGCCGACCATCAAATTGCGTTCTTCGCCGCCGAACACCGCCAGCGTGGAGGGCGGATCCATTTGCAGCAGGCTTTTCAGCGAGGTCTGAAACGCTTCGCGGTTGCATTGCCCTTCATGGGCCAACTGCTGAACCAAACGCGCCGACTGGCTGATGCCCGCCATGGCCAGCGTGATGTCATAATAATTCTTCGCCACGATGACTCCTGTAAACGCGGTGAACGGTACATGGCTTACTGCATAAGGTTGTGTGTATCGCAGGGGTAACGGCGGCGGCCGCGAACGGTAACGATCGGGCGTGGCTGTAACAACGATGACAACGAATGCCGCGGATCATGCCACAAAATCGAGGGTAAACCCAGCGTCTAATACGTCTGCGGTGAGGCGGAGGCGCCGTGCGGCGCAGAACTGCGCAAATAGGCGACGAAAATCGCCGGCGCGGCGGCGCGAACTTATTGTTGCTGCGGCAAATAAAGTGCGGCGGCTGCATCTATACTGCCAACGTGAACCCTCAAATAAAGACCTTTATATGCACGTAAAAAACAAGCAGCCACTGCCGGCGGTGACGCTGGCGGCCATCGGCGTGGTGTACGGCGATATCGGCACCAGCCCGCTGTATACCCTGCGCGAATGCCTGACGGCGGAGGAGGGCATCACCCTGACGCCGGCTTCGATTTACGGCTTTTTATCGCTGATTTTCTGGCTGCTGACGCTGGTGGTGTCGATTAAATACATCTGTTTCGTGATGCGCGCCGACAACGACGGCGAGGGAGGCATTCTGACGCTGATGTCGCTGGCGATCCGCAAGCTGGATGCGCGCTGGGTGCCGGCGGCGGTGCTGATCGGGCTGGTGGGCGGCAGCTTCTTTTACGGCGATGGGGTGATCACCCCGGCCATTTCGGTGCTCTCGGCCATCGAGGGGCTGCAGATTATCGCCCCCGAGCTGGATAGCTTTATCGTACCGCTGTCGCTGCTGGTGCTGACCGCATTGTTCGCGATCCAAAAACGCGGCACCGGCAGCGTCGGCAAACTGTTCGCCCCGGCGATGGTTATCTGGTTCCTGACGCTGGCGCTGCTGGGCCTCGGCGGCATTTTGCATCACCCCGGCGTGCTGCGGGCGCTGAACCCTTACTGGGCGGTGAATTTCTTCCTCGAATACAAGGCCGTGTCGTTCTTTGCGCTGGGCATGGTGGTGCTGTCGGTCACCGGCGCCGAAGCGCTGTACGCCGATATGGGCCACTTCGGTAAAAAACCGATCCGTCTGGCGTGGTTTACGCTGGTGGCGCCGGCGCTGGTGTTGAACTACTTCGGCCAGGGGGCGCTGCTGCTGGCCAACCCGGCGGCGATCAATAACCCGTTCTTCCTGCTGGCGCCGACCTGGGCGCTGATCCCGCTGCTGGTGATCGCTACGCTGGCGACGGTGATCGCCTCGCAGGCGGTGATCTCCGGCGTGTTCTCGCTGACGCGGCAGGCGGTGCGGCTGGGCTACCTGCCGCCGATGCGTATCATCTATACCTCCGATCAGGAGTCCGGGCAGATCTACATTCCGGTGGTGAACTGGCTGCTGTTCGCGGCGGTGCTGATCGTGATCGTCAGCTTCAAACACTCCAGCAACCTGGCCTCGGCCTATGGCATCGTGGTAACCGGCACCATGCTGCTGTCGTCGATTCTGCTGAGCATCGTGGCGGTGAAAAACTGGGGCTGGCCGCGCTATCTGGGCGGGCTGATGCTGCTGGTCATGCTGTGCATCGACGTGCCGCTGTTCGGCGCCAACCTGATCAAGCTGGCGACCGGCGGCTGGTTGCCGGTGGCGCTCGGGCTAATCATTCTGCTGATCATGCTGACCTGGAAGACCGAGCGTTCGCGCCTGATCCGCCGATTGCGCGACAACCAGGAAGGGCTGAGCGCGCTGATCGAGTCGCTGGAGAAGGCGCCGCCGAAGCGGGTGCCGGGCACCGCGGTGTTTATGGAGCGCACGCCGCATGCGGTGCCGCTGGTGCTGTTGCATAACCTGAAGCACAACAAGGTGCTGCACGAGCGCGTGGTATTGCTGACCATCGTCACCACCGACATGCCGTACGTGCACAACGTGCAGCGGGTGGCGATCGAACAGCTGTCGGCGAGTTTCTGGCGGGTGGTGGCGAGCTACGGCTGGCGCGAGACGCCCAACGTGACGGACATTCTTTACCGCTGCGGGCTGGAGGGGATGAGCTTCACCATGAACGAGACCTCGTTCTTCATGTCGCGCGATACGCTGGTGCTGGGCAAACGGCCCTGGTATCTGCGCGTGCGCGGCAAGGTGTTCCAGCTGTTGCAGCGCAACGCGCTGCGGGCGCCGGATCTGTTCGAAATCCCGCCGAACCGGGTGATCGAGCTGGGAGCGCAGGTGGAATTTTGAATAAAAAAAACGCTGCGGTAAACGCAGCGTTTTTCTTTTGCCGGGCAGTTACGCCAGGCGCTGTTCGATGATGCCGCCGCCGAGGCAGATTTCGCCCTGGTAGAACACCGCCGACTGGCCGGGGGTGACGGCGGAGACCGGCTCGTCGAAACGCACTTCGATGCGTTCATCGTCGAGCGGGGTCACGGTGCAAGGGATATCTTGCTGGCGATAGCGGGTCTTCACCGTGCAGCGGAACGGGCCGCTCAGCGGCAGGCGATCCACCCAGTGCAGCTGCTGCGCGATAAGGCCTACGGACATCAGGCGCGGGTGATCGTGACCCTGCGCGACCACCAGCACGTTGTTGGCCACGTCTTTATCCACCACGTACCACGGATCTTCGCTGCTGTCTTTCAGGCCGCCGATGCCCAGCCCTTTGCGCTGACCCAGGGTGTGATACATCAGGCCCTGGTGTTCGCCGACGGTCTGGCCGTCAACGCTGACGATCGGGCCCGGCTGCGCCGGCAGGTAGCGGCCGAGGAAGTCGCGGAACTTGCGCTCGCCGATAAAGCAGATGCCGGTGGAGTCTTTCTTCTTGGCGGTGACCAGCTCCAGCTGCTCGGCGATGCGGCGCACCTCCGGCTTCTCCAGCTCGCCGACCGGGAACAAGCTCTGCGCCACCTGCTCGTGGCTCAGGGTGTAGAGGAAGTAGCTCTGGTCTTTGTTGCCGTCGACGCCGCGCAGCAGGCGGCTTTTGCCGTCCACGTCCTGGCGGCGCACGTAGTGGCCGGTGGCGATGAAATCTGCCCCCAGATCTTCGGCGGCGAACTCCAGGAAGGCTTTGAATTTGATCTCTTTATTGCACAGGATGTCCGGGTTCGGCGTGCGGCCGGCCTTGTACTCTTCCAGGAACAGCTCAAACACGTTGTCCCAGTATTCCGCCGCAAAGTTCACCGTGTGCAGTTCGATGCCCAGCTTGTCGCAGACCGCTTGCGCGTCGGCCAGATCGGTCGCGGCGGAGCAGTACTCTTCGTCGTCGTCTTCTTCCCAGTTCTTCATGAACAGCCCAGCGACCTGATAGCCCTGTTGCTGTAACAGATAGGCGGTAACGGAAGAGTCGACGCCGCCGGACATACCGACGATTACTTTTTTCTGGCTGTTGTCTGACATGGGGATCTCACGAACTTGAACACGAACCGTGCTGATAAAAACAAGCGCAGGATTTTACCACGTTGGCCGCGCCGGCGCACTGTTCATCTTGTGCTGCCCGGCGCGCTTAATGCGGCCAGGCGAAGCTGCCGACCAGCGACAGCGGGTAGCGCTCCGGCTGCTGATAGCTGCGAATGCTCTCCGCCACCAGCGCGGAACGCAGGTTTGGCGCCTGCAAAATCTCGTCGGCGCTCAGCCACAGGCAGCGATCGATGTCGCTGTCGTGCGGCTCGGTCGGCAGCGGCTGTTCCAGCTCGATAACGAAGCAAAAACGCAGAAACGGCGTGCGATCCGGCGCGATCCACTGGTGCAGGCGCAGGAACGCCTGCGGCGTGGCGCGGATGCCGGTCTCTTCCCACAGCTCGCGCTCGGCGGCCTGCACCAGCGTCTCGTCGGCCTCCAGATGGCCGGCCGGCTGATTCCACAGCGCTTTGCCGTTGATGGTTTCTTCGACAATTAAAAATTTGCCGGCGGCGTGCACCACGCAGGCGACGGTGACGTGCGGTTTGAACATGCGCTCTCCTTACAGCGGTTTGTCGATGCGCCGATAGATATCGTCCAGCTCGGCGATGCGGGTGCGGTAGCTTTTGAGCAGACAGGCGGTGTCACCGCCGCACCGCTGGCGTTTTGCCAGCCAGGCCTGCTGGCTGTCCTGCATCGCGCCGCGCGCGCCCATGGCGAACAGGCCGCGCAGAAATTGATATTTGGTGGCCATTTGCACGTCCAGATCGTTCAGCGTGCGGTCGGCGCAGATGGCGCGTTCATCGCTGCCTGCCGCCTTGGCGCAGTCGAAGCTGGCGGCAGGGGCGGCGAACGGGGCCGCCAGAGCGGCGAGCAGCAGCGCGATCGGAGTAGATTTCATGGCGCCTCCATCAGTTATCGGTCTACAGGGAATCGATGGTTTTCCATTCACCGGGCTGCAGTGAACCCAGCGAAAGATTACCCATACTGTAGCGAATCAGGCGCAGGGTAGGGAACCCGATATGCGCCGTCATGCGACGCACCTGGCGGTTTCGCCCTTCGAACAGGGTGATTTTCAACCAGCTGGTGGGGATGGATTTGCGTTCGCGGATCGGCGGGGTGCGCGGCCACAGCCACTGCGGCTCGGCCACCAACTCCACCCCGGCGGGCAGTGTCGGGCCGTCTTTCAGCGTGACGCCGCTGCGCAGCAGCGCCAGATCGCTCTCCTGCGGCGCCCCCTCGACCTGCACATAGTAAATTTTGCCGGTGCGCTTGCCCGGCTGGGTGAGCTGCGCCTGCAGCTGGCCGTCGTTGGTCAGCACCAGCAGCCCCTCACTGTCGCGATCCAGGCGCCCGGCGGCGTAAACGTCGGGGAAGGGGATGTACTCTTTCAGCGTGGCGCGGCCGGCTTCGTCGGTGAACTGCGGCAATACGTCGAAGGGCTTGTTGAATAACACAATGCGGCGCGGCCCCTTCGGCGCGGCGGGTTTGGCGGCATTCGGCTTGCTGAATCGTTTAACTTTGTGATTTCTAACAGAGAATTTTTTCATAACGGTTGAGATTACGGATGATAAGCGCATTATAACCGAATCCGTTTCGGATTGGCGCGGACCGAATATTCAAGTAGTATCTACACGCATCTTACAAAGCATTAACAAAATTGCGCTTGAAGGAGAGGTTGATGGAAAGCAAAGTAGTTGTTCCGGCAGAAGGTAAAAAAATCACGATTGACGCCCAGGGTAAACTGGTTGTTCCTCATAACCCGATCATTCCGTTCATCGAAGGCGACGGCATCGGCGTTGACGTGACTCCTGCCATGATCCACGTGGTTGATGCGGCCGTTAAAAAGGCTTACCACGGCGAACGTAAAATCTCCTGGATGGAAATCTACACCGGCGAAAAATCTACCCACGTTTACGGTAAAGACGTGTGGCTGCCGGACGAAACTCTGGACCTGATCCGCGACTACCGCGTCGCCATCAAAGGCCCTCTGACCACCCCGGTCGGCGGCGGCATCCGTTCTCTGAACGTGGCCCTGCGCCAGCAGCTGGACCTGTACGTGTGCCTGCGCCCGGTGCGTTACTACCAGGGCACCCCGAGCCCGGTGAAACAGCCTGAGCTGACCGACATGGTGATCTTCCGCGAAAACGCTGAAGACATCTACGCCGGCATCGAGTGGAAAGCCGGCTCCGCCGAAGCGGACAAAGTGATCAAATTCCTGCGCGACGAAATGGGCGTGAAGAAAATCCGCTTCCCAGAGCAGTGCGGTATCGGCGTGAAGCCATGCTCCGAAGAAGGGACCAAGCGTCTGGTGCGTGCGGCGATCGAATACGCCATCACCAACGACCGTGACTCCGTGACCCTGGTTCACAAAGGCAACATCATGAAGTTCACCGAAGGTGCCTTCAAGGATTGGGGCTATGAGCTGGCGCGCGAAGAGTTCGGCGGCGAGCTGATCGACGGCGGCCCATGGCTGAAGATCAAGAACCCGAACACCGGCAAAGAGATCGTGGTTAAAGACGTGATCGCCGACGCCTTCCTGCAGCAGATCCTGCTGCGCCCGGCGGAATACGACGTGATCGCCTGTATGAACCTGAACGGCGACTACATCTCCGACGCCCTGGCGGCCCAGGTCGGCGGCATCGGCATCGCGCCGGGCGCCAACATCGGCTCCGACTGCGCCCTGTTCGAAGCGACTCATGGCACCGCGCCGAAGTACGCCGGCCAGGACAAAGTGAACCCAGGCTCCATCATCCTGTCTGCAGAGATGATGCTGCGCCACATGGGCTGGTTCGAAGCGGCTGACCTGATCGTTAAAGGCATGGAAGGCGCCATCGCCGCCAAAACCGTGACCTACGACTTCGAACGCCTGATGGAAGGCGCTAAGCTGCTGAAATGTTCAGAGTTTGGCGACGCTATCGTTAAACACATGTAAGTGTGTTCAGCGCTTCAATGAGAGCGGGAGCCTTAGGGCTCCCGTTTTTTTTACGGTTCAAATATGTGTGAGGTGTCGGACAGGCTCACTGAGTGGCGTTAGCCGATTCACGCACCACCAGCACCGGGCAATTGGCGTGGCGGACGACGGCGGTGGCATTGGAGCCGAGGAGATAAGTGATCGCAGAAGGGCGGTTGGAACCCATCACGATAATCTCCGCGTTGAGCGCATCGGCGAGCTCCAGGATCTGATCTTTAGGATCGCCGACGGCAACGTGCGTGGTCACTCTATCTTCAGGCACGCTGAATTCTTTGGCCGCTTTTGCCAGCCCCTCGGTTGCTACCGCAATGATTTCGTCTTTGGTTTCTATCGCCGCCGTGGCGGCAAAGCCGAAAGCGGCATAGGTGGCGCGCGACGGGATCACCGCCAGGAAATGGACGTGGGAGTCTTCGAGCCTGGCGAGCGCGTTGACATGCGGGATGACCTGCTGTGTTAATTCCGGTTCGGTAATATCCACGGGAACCAAAATAGTTTTGTACATACTCCCTCCTTATCGTTTTCAAAAAACTCCACTTTTTGGATTATAGCTGCTTAACGCCGAGAAAACGGCGATCGGTATGGCAGAACCAAAGAAATTGACCGCCAACAGGAAAAGTATGCAGAAACCGTTGTTGTGGCAATTGATTAGAAGCGGCTGATTCTGGCCGTTAAAGGCATGTGACGGCGTAACAAGCTGGGTGTTCGTGAACATGGCATCCAGCGATCCGGTTTATCTCAGCATTGTGAGCCAAAAGACCGTGTTGAAATTTATGTGTAGTGCTTACAAAGGATGAGCGAAAACGTGTATGCCGCCGCTGTCTATTCATACGTTGTTCTATCAAAAATTGGTGCGTCACTGCTGGTGTAGTGACGGACTTCACAGCCCCTGGCGAAAGTTTTGAGGTCAGTAGCGATGTATATTGATCCTGTATAACGTATTGGCCGGGGCTCTTTGCGTGGCCCAGCCTCAACTGATTTCACTACTGAGAATTATCCATAAGGACAGGGATATGAAAATAACGCATTCAAGCTATAAAACTGGCGTTGCCACAGTATTGGCGGCGATGACCGCGCTGGCATTAGCGGGGTGCGCCAAGAGCACGGCCCCCAGCCAAACCGATCCGGTAAATAAAGAGGTTGACGATCTTTTCACCAACCTTGGCGACCCAAAGACGCCGGCACCGGGAAAAGAGAAAGAACACTATATCGCTCAGTTGCAGGCCGCGATTCAAAGCCATTTGAAAGATGCCGAAGCCTACTCAGGCAAGCGTTGCGCATTGAGCATCAAGCTGGCACCGGACGGTATGCTGATCAGCATTCGGGCTGAACAAGGGGAACCGGAACTTTGCCAGGCCGCGATCAAAGCAATCGCCAATGCGCGTCTGCCTAAGCCGCCAACGGCCGCGGTTTACGAAGCGGTCAAAAACAGCACGTTGGAATTTCGCCCGCAGTAAATATAAAGGGCGGCAACTGCGATGCTAGACAATTAAACCAAAGCCATAGGCCGTACTTTCATGCGGCCTGTGAGTATTGGGTTGGGCAATATTTCGTATAACGTTTCCTAATGCTGAAGCCAGTTTTTGCGCATTATTTCACGGTATATGTCGCCAGAGTTTACCGATACATCATCGCGCTCACGCGCTCGCTTCGGTCTTTAAAACCGTTGCTGCGCATCGTGACCACATAGTAGCGATAGTGATGTTTCTGTGCGTATTCGCGCACCAGATCTTCGGCGAACAGGCCGCTGAAGGTGACGGTGGTGACAAACGTCAGCCCTTTCACTTCGTAGGTGCCGATCTCTTGCGGGGTGCCGATATACGGCGGCGGGAACACGGTTTTGTGGAACTGGCAGCCGGCCAGCAGCAGGGTAAACAGCAGGGCGGCGGGTATTTGCGGTATGCTCATCGGGAAAAGCTTTCCTTCCTTGGCGTGTGTTTTAGTAACTCTATAATAGGATTACAAAATTCGGCGGGGATGTAAAAATTATCCCGCTTCGGTTGCCGTTTCGTTGAAGCGGTGTTGCCGCCCCCCCATCAGAATGAAGGGATAAACATGTTTGTTCGTCTTGCCACTGAAACCGATGTCGCAGCCCTGATAGCCCTCGACAGCGTCGCCGAACACGAACCGCAGCGCGCGGCGCAGATCCGCGCCTGGTGCGGGCAGGGGGATTGCTATCTTGCCGAGGAACAGGACGTGGTGATGGGCTATGGCGTATTGCACTATCACTTCTTCGGCTGTGGCTTTATCGAGATGCTGATGGTCGGCGAGCGCTATCGCCGCCGGGGCGTCGGGCAGGCGTTGATTACGGCATTGAAGTCCCATTGCCGACACCCGAAGCTGTTCACTTCCACCAATCGTTCCAACCTGCCGATGCAGCGGCTGCTGCTGAACGCCGGATTTGTCGCCAGCGGCCAGATTGACAATCTCGATGACGGCGATCCGGAGCAGGTCTTTTTTACCCCGCTGCGCTAATACAACCGGACATCGACCGCCTGCTGTTGCAGCCAGGTGCTGACGTAGCCATAAGCGGCATAGAAGGCCAGCAGCGCGAAGATCAGCACCGAAAGCGAGGCCAAAAATTTGACGTCGCCGTGCTTCGAAAGCTGGTAAGCGCAAGAGATAAAGGCCAGCAGGCACAGCAGGGTGAAGGCGATGGCCAGCGTGGCGTAGAAAATAAGCATAACGAAACCCGTTCTTCCTTGTGAGCCTGGCAAGGATACCACAGACAAAAAAAGGGGCCCAAACGGGCCCCTGCGTGATTCGCTGCGGGAGGTTTACTCCACCGCGTCGGGATGGTTTTTGCCTTCCTCGATAAATTCTTCGTCGATCTCTTCGATGTTCTCCTCGCTGTCGCGGCCGGACAGGATGTTCCAGCAGGCGATGAACAGCGCGGCGATCAAGGGGCCGATGACGAAGCCGTTGATGCCGTAGATCTCCATGCCACCCAGGGTGGAGATCAGGATCAGGTAGTCCGGCATTTTGGTGTCTTTGCCCACCAGCAGCGGGCGCAGGATGTTGTCCACCAGGCCGATCACCACCACGAAGAACACTACCAGGAAAATGGCTTTCCACAGCATGCCGGTGGCGAAGAAGTAGATCACCGCCGGCACCCAGATGATGGCGGAGCCCACGGCCGGGATGATCGACAGGAACGCCATCAGCGCGCCCCACAGCAGGCTGCCGTCGATGCCGGTAAAGTAAAACGCCAGCCCGCCGAGCGCGCCTTGCACCACGGCGACCACCACCGTGCCCTTGACGGTGGCGCGGGAAACGGCGGCGAACTTCACGAACAGGTGGTGTTTCACGTGCTGGGAGAGCGGCAGCGCTTCGAGCGCCAGGTTCACCAGATAGGGGCCGTCTTTCAGAAGGAAGAACAGCAGGTAGAGCATCACGCCGAAGCCGACGACGAAGTTGAAGGTGCCCTTGCCGATCAGGAACACGCTGCCCGCCAGATATTGCCCGCCCTTGAGCGCCACCTCGGAAAGCTGCTTTTGGATCTCGGCGGCGCTGTTGAGGTTATGCTCCGCCAGGAAGCGCTGCGCCCAGCCGGGCAGGTGGCGCATAAAGTCCGCCAGCATGGTCGGCAATTGGCTGTTGTTGGTCTGCAGCTTGGTGTAGATCACGTTGAATTCCATCGCCAGCGACGAGGCGATGATCGCCAACGGCGTGAACACGATCAGGCAAATCAGCGCCACCGTCAGCAGCGACACCACGCCGTTGCGTTCGCCGACGTACTGCTTCAACTTCTTTTTCACCGGATGGAAAATCACCGCCAGAATAACCGCCCACAGCACCGAGGAGTAATAAGGCCCCAGCACGTCGAGAAAAGCGGCGGTAACGATGAACAGGATCAGAATAAAGAATCCCTTGGAAATGCCTTTAGACATCATAGTCGTCCCTCAAAAGATGAATTTTCAGCATAGATGAACTGAATGAAAACAACACTATCATCACCGTTGCTTAACCGGTAGGGGATTTTTAGTGGCGTATTCCATAGGGTTATTAAGGGCAAGGCGGGCGCCGCACGGTGAACAGGCGGCGGCGTGAGAAAAGAAAGAGCGCCAAATAATTAACAAAATTTATCGATTGTGTTTCATTTTGTGAGCCGCGCTTGCCGCCTGCGCCAGGCTTTCCTAGTTTTTAGGAGGGCGGCCGTTCGCCCGATACCACGAAGGAGTAGGCAAATGACTGAACACAAACGACTTGCCGTTATCGAAAAGGTGCTGCTGATCGCTTTCGCCGGTGTGCTGGTTTATCTTGCCGCGACCGGCGCCTTGTCATTATCGGGTCTGGACCATCACTGGCCTTATCCTTCGCGCTGAGCGTGATTGATCTCACCACGCAGACCCGATAACGATAACTAGCGGCTGTACCCTACGACACTGGATCCCCAGAATAAATCGCCCGTCATTCGCCTCGTTCTTTGGCGCGCAGGGCGGTGACGCTCTCTCCGCCGACGCCCCAGTTGTCGGTGGCTACCTCGTCAATCACCACGAAAGTGGTGTGGCGTGGCTTATTCAGCACCTGCTCCAGCAGCGCGGTGGCTCCCTCGATCAGCATGCGCTTTTGCGCGGCGCTGACCCCTTCGTCGGTCACTTTAATGTTGACGTATGGCATGGCGTTTCTCCCCGGTTTCACCAGACGCCGGCGGTGGCGCCGCCGTCAACCGCGAGCGCCGCGCCGGTAACGAAATTGGCGTCGGTCAGATACAGCACCGCATCGACGATGTCCTGCGGCTGGCCGACGCGGCCGGTTGGCGCCAGTTGCCGCATCTGCGCCAGGCTCTGTTCATCATTTTGATGCATCGGCGTGGCGATGATGCCGGGCGCCACGGCGTTGACCATCACGTTGTACGGCGCTAACTCCAATGCCAGCTCGCGCACGGCGTGGTTAAGGCCGCCTTTAATCAGCACCGGCAGCAAAGCGGGCACTTTGCTGTTGGGCTGCATGGCGATCGACGCGGTGATGGCGACGATGTGGCCGGCGCCGCGTTGCTGCATATGCCGGGCGGCGGCCTGCGCCGGGTAGAAGAAGCCTTTCAGATTGGTTGCCACCATCGCGTCGACCTCCTCCGGCGTATAGTCGGCGATCGGCTTAGCGATAAATATGCCGGCGTTATTGATGAGAATATCTACCTGACCAAAAGCCTGTGTCGCCAGGCTGAACAACCGTTCGGCGGTTTCCGGCAGCGCGATGTCTCCCGGTGCCAGCAGCAGATTGGCCGGGCGGCCGAGTTTGTCCGCCGCCGCCTGCAGCCGTTCAAGCGAACGGGCGTTTGCGACAACCTGATAGCCGCGCGCCAGGTAGGCTTGCGCGATGGCGAAGCCCAAGCCGCTCGATGCGCCCGTGACGATGACCGTTTTTACTTTGCTCATTTTCTCTCCTCGACAGGATAGGGATTGATCGTACGTGAACGGTAATCCATACCTGATGATTGAAAAATGAGGGGGAAAGAACTTTAATTTATACCTTATGTAATGAATTGGCAGGGAGAGACATGCAACGCCATTTTGACGACGTTCAGGTGGGCAGCATCGAGCTGTTTTGCCTGACGGTAGAAACCGGCAGCTTCACCGCAGCGGCCAATGCCGCCGGGATAACCCCTGCGGCGGTCAGCCGCTCGGTCGCGCGCCTGGAGACGCGATTGCAGGCGAAGCTGTTTATCCGCACCACGCGCCAGATGCGTGTCACGGATGCCGGCCAGCGTTATTACCTGGAATGTCGCCGGGCGCTGAGCCAGCTGATGGAGGCCGAGGCGAGCATTTCCGGCGAACGGGACAAACCGGTGGGCACGCTTAGCATCAGCGCGCCGACGCTGTACGCGCATTTTAGGCTGTTGCCGCGTTTGCCCGAGTTTGCGCAACGCTATCCCGATCTCAAGCTGAATCTGCACGTCAGCAATCAGAATATCGATTTCTCCGAAGATAAATTCGACGTCGCCATTCGCGGCAGCGAGCTGAACGACTCCGGCCTGGCGGCGCGGCGTCTGGAGGAGGCTGAACTGATCGTGGTGGCGACGCCGGGCTATTTGCAGCGCCACCCTGCGCCGCTCACGCCGGCGGATCTGGCTCGGCACGATTGCATTCAGTATGCGTTGCCCAGCACCGGCAGAAAAACCGCCTGGACGTTTAAGGTTCAGGGCGAAAACAGCAACGTGGATACTGCCGGGCGCTGGCTTTGCCAGGAAGATTACCTCGCTACGCTGACGCTGGTGAAAAGCGGCGCTGGACTGATGCAGGTGTATCGCTTTACCGTCGAACAAGAGTTGAGCAGCGGGGCGCTGGTCGAGGTATTGAAAGATTACGCCGGCGCCTCGCGTCCCTTCATCCTGCTTTACCCCTATGCGCGCTTCGTCCCGCTCAAGGTACGGAAATTCATCGATTTCCTGACGCAAGCGTAGCCGCCAGCGCCAATACCGCTCCAGACACCGCCGCCGCCAGCACCAGCCACGCCGGGGCCGCCCAGCCGGCTGCGGCCACGATGGCGCTCAGCGCGACCGGGCCGATCACCTGGCCGAGGTAGTTTCCCTGCATCACCAGCCCGAGGCTCAGCGGCAGCAGCGTCGGTTCCGGCGTCGCCGCCGGCGTGGCGGCCAAAATGGTGGCGGGCAGTATGCCGGCGATGGCGCAGAACAGGAAACACAGCGGGATCAGCAGGCCGTTGGGCGTCATCGGCAGGAAAATGCCGACGCCGAAGACCCCGATCAACAGGCTGGTGGCGGCGAGCAGCGTTCTGGCGGGCAGCCCGCGCGAGAGCAGTACGCCGGCGGCGAGGTTGCCGATGATGTTGGCGGCAACCGCCGCCGCGCTGATGCCGCCGGCGGCCGCCAGTGACAGGCCGATGCGCTGCATCAGGAAGATCGGCAAAAAGGTCATTACCGAGAAAAACTGCAGGTTGTATGTGGTGAACATCAGCGCCAGCAACAGCGGCTGGCGCGCCCGCAGCATCGCGCCCAGCGCTTGCCGCAGCGGCAGAGACGGCGAGTGCGCGTCGGCGGCGCGGCGGGATGTGGTCAGCGGCAGCAGCAGGGCGGCCAGCAGCGTCAGCGCCGCACCGGCCTGCCAGCTCTGCTGCCAGTCGGCCAGATGCGGGCCGAAAAACAGCGAAATGGCGATGCCCGCCGGCATGAAGGTGCTCCAGATGCCAAAAACCAGGCTGCGCTGCGCCGGGGCGACGATGCGGTTCAGCACCGCCGGCGAGGCAACCACCACGATCACGAAGCCGAGGCCTTCGACAAAGCGGCTGACGATCAGCCCGCTGAAGTCGTGCCGCGTGGCGCCGGCGAAGCTGGCGGCGCTGATGATCAGCAGCCCGAACGCCAGCAGGCGCCGGTCGCCCCAGCGGCGCACCAGCAGCCCGGCGGCTATGCCGCCGAACACCCCGACGAAAGGAAACGCCGAGATGACCCAGCTTAGCGCCTCCAGCGAGCGGCCGAACTCGGCCTGCAGCGCCGGCAGCGCGATGGTGGCCTTGCCCACGTGCAGCGCCGCGGCGATGCCGGCGAACAGCACATTGATGACGGCCAGCCAGGGCGTGGCGGCGGGGAGAACGCGGTCGATAGCGTCCGGTTTAATCGCAGTCATAACACTCTCCAGTGGCGGTAACGCCCTCACTATGCGTCTGCGCTACGACAGAAGTCGTTCAAATGCTGCGCTGTCACGTGGGGAAATTATTCATTTCGAGCTTTATTTTGCGCGCCTCGTTGTTTGGTGCGCCAGCGTGCCGCCCGGCGTGGACGCGTGTCCCCCTGCAACGGTTTACTGTTCCGGCACGCAGCAGGCGTGTTGAATTCACTTTATAAGGAGCAGTGTATGTCAGAGATGATGAACGAGAGTAGGGCGCCGGCCATTGAATGGAGCTATGGCGGCCGGGGCGATGATATCAGCAGCAGCCTGAGCCTCGACACGGTTGAGGAACAGCCGCAGGGTTTCTTGATGACGGTCGATCGGCCGGTGCAGATCTTTACAGAGGCGCTGTCGCCGCTGATGGCCTTTGTCACGCTGCTGCGCCCGCTGTATGCCAAGACCAGCGCAGGCTTTCAGTATGTGCCGGTTTCCCACCCCTGGACCGACGTGCAGCGCCTGCCGGCCAGCGCCGGTTATCTGGGGGTGCAGGTCAACGCCGGGCTGTTCTTCCACGGGGCCAAACCGACGCACTATAAAGATCGCGACGGCCAGATGAAGCCTATCGACGGCGGTACTCTTTTGCAGAACATCACCGTGCTGCATCAGGTGGCCCAGCCGCAAGGCCCGGGCGAAGGCGGGATCTGAGGCTGAAACGTTATCACGGGGCCGGACGCGGCCCTTATCTCGCCTTGAAAACCGCCCTTGGCTTGGGTAAAAAGGGTTGTCTATTCAAGGAGAAGAGTATGTACAGCGACAACGAGAAAAAGTTTTATATCATCCTCAACCGCAATCACGAACCGGCCACGCTGTTTAACGCCTCTTGCCATCTGACGGCGGGCATCACCGATCTGATCGAGCAGCGCGAGTTTCACCACTATCCGAGCAGCCTCGACGGCGTCAGCGCCAATATGAGCCACTACCCGATCGTCATCCTGCAGGCTAAAAACAGCAGCCAGCTCAGCAACCTGATCCTCAAATGCAAGGAGGAGGGCGTGCTGTCCAACTTCTTCACCACCACCATGCTGTCGCACTCCGCCGAGCAGCAGATCGCCGACACCGCCAACACGCCTTACGAGCAGTTGGATTTCGTGGCGGTGGCGCTCTACGGCGACACTGAACAGCTTAAGCCGCTCACCAAGAAGTTCTCCGTCTACCGTTAATCGCGAACGGCATCACATCAGGGGCGGCAACGGCTATGATATTTTTCCATCAAATCGTTGATGGAGATGAACATGAGCGGCAAGAAAACCACCATGGCGGCCATCGCCAGAGAGGCGCGGGTCGGCATCGCCACCGTCGATCGGGTAATCAACCAACGCGCGTCGGTGCGGCCCGCCACCCAGCGCCGGGTGATTGAGGCGGCGAAAAAGTTGGGGTTCGCGTTGGAGAAGTCCCACTGCCTGTCGGCGGTGCTGGGCAGGCCGGAACGCCGCCTGAGAATGGGGTTCATCCTGCTGCGGCGCGAACACTCTTTCTATGCGCAACTGGCTGATGAACTGATGGCGCAAGCGGCGCCGTATCATGAGCCGGGTCAGCCGCCGCAGTTTATCTTTCACTCTCTCAATGCCATCGGCGACACCGCCGCCGCCATTAGCCAATTGAGCCGCCAGGTGGAAGCGATCGGCGTGTTGGCGCTGGATCACCCCCTGATCCACTATGCCGTAGAAGAAGCCGCCCAGGCGGGCATCAACGTTTTCGCGCTGCTGTCGGATTTATCGGTGCCCAGCCGCGCCGGCTACATCGGTCTGGATAATCAAAAAGCGGGCCGCACCGCCGGCTGGGCGGTGGATCGTCTGTGCCGGCGGCAGGGCGACGTCGGCGTGATCATCGGCGACAACCGTTTTACGTGTCAGGAGGCCTGCGAGATCGGTTTCCGCTCTTATCTGCGTGAGCAGATGAGCGGCCAGCGCGTGCTGGAGCCGGTGCGCAGCCATGAGGACGCGGAAACGGCGCGCCGGGTCACGCGTGAACTGCTGGCGAGCCACCCGGAGCTGGCGGCGCTTTACGCGCCGAGCGGCGGTGTGGAAGGCATTATTCAGGCGTTGCGAGAGAGCGGCCGGCAGCATGACATTACGCTGGTGTGCCACGGCCCGGTGCAGGGCGGTGAAATGGCGCTGCTCGACGGCACGGTGGATCTGCTGCTGTGCCACCGCATTCCCGAATTGGCCGCCACGATCGTCGAGACGTTACTCGCCGCCGATGAACAACCGGGATTACGCCACATCATTAATCGCTTCGATGTGATCACCAAAGAAAACCTCTGACGGCCGCTGAGTGGTGTTTGCCGAGGTCAGGGCGCAGCCAGGCGTCGCCTATATTTGATTAAAAACCATCAAATATTTTATCAAAAATAGCGCGATCTCTATCAAAAAATAAAATTTTCATTATTGATGGTTTTGGAATTTTTGTTTGATACTGCCGGCATTCCCTGCAAAAAAGGAGCCGTCGCCATGACTTTGCCTATCGCCAATGCGCCCTGCAGTTGGGGCGTGGATGATCCGAACAACCCCCATTTGCCGCCCTACGCCACGGTTCTGCAAGAAGCGTCGGCGGCCGGCTACCGCAGCATCGAGCTGGGGCCGTGGGGCTATCTGCCGACGCAGAGCGAGGCGCTGTGCGCCGCGCTGGAGCAGCAGCGCCTGTCGCTGGTGGCCGGCACGATTTTTGACGATCTGGTCAGCGAGGCGAACATTGAGCGCCTGCTGGATCTGACGCATCGGATTTGCCGCAACCTCTCGCGGGCGCCCAGGGCGGAGCCGAGCGAGGGCGATCGCGCCGCGCCGCCGTTCCTGGTGATTATCGATTTCGGCAATCCGCAACGCGCCAGATTCGCCGGGCGTTCAGATTTAGCGCCGCGTTTGTCGCAGGCGGAGTGGCAGAGGATGATCGGGCACATTACGCGCATCAGCGAACTGGCCTGGCGGGAATACGGTGTGCGGCCGGTGGTGCATCCGCACGCCGGCGGCTGCATCGAGTTCGCCGACGAAATCGACCGGTTGGCGGCGGACATTCCGCATCACACCGCCGGATTGTGCCTGGATACCGGCCATCTGTATTACGCCGGGCTGGATCCGGCTGCCTGGCTGAGCAAGCACTTTGATCGCCTCGATTATCTGCACTTCAAAGACGTCGATCCGCAGGTGTTTCGCGAGGTGCTGGCGCGCGGCGTCGATTTCTTCACCGCCTGCGCTGAGGGCGTCATGTGCCCGTTGGGCTGCGGGGCGATCGATTATCCGCAGCTGCGTGCGCTGTTGGCCGAGCGCGGATACCGGGGCTGGATCACTATCGAGCAGGAGCGCGATCCGCGCAATGTGCAGGGCAGCCTGCAGGACGTCACCGCCAGCTTGCGCTACTTGCGCGGCCTCGGCTTTTAATCAGGAGAAACACGATGATCAACGGCAGCAAACCTTTGGCGAGATCGTTGCGCTGGGGCATGGTCGGCGGCGGCGGTACCAGCCAGATCGGTTACATCCACCGTTCGGCGGCCTTGCGCGACGGCGCGTTTACTCTGTTGGCCGGCGCGTTCGACATTGACGCCGATCGCGGGCGTGATTTTGGCCGGAGTCTGGGCGTGGCGGCGGAGCGCTGTTATGCGGATTATGCCGAGATGTTCCGCGCCGAAGCCGCGCGGGCGGACGGCATCGAAGCGGTCTCGATCGCCACGCCGAACAACACCCATTACGCCATTTGCCGGGCGGCGCTGGAGGCGGGATTGCACGTGGTGTGCGAGAAGCCGCTGTGTTTCAGCGTTGAAGAGGCGCAGGCGCTGGCGGCGCTGTGCGAGCGGCAGCGCAAAGTCATCGGCGTGACCTACGGTTATGCCGGGCACCAGATGATTTTGCAGGCGCGGCAGATGATTGCCGATGGCCGGCTGGGGGAAGTTCGGCTGGTGAATATGCAGTTCGCTCACGGCTTTCACGCCGCGCCGGTGGAGCAGGATAATCCCAGCACTCGCTGGCGGGTCGATCCGCGCTTTGTCGGCCCCAGCTATGTGCTGGGCGATCTGGCGACCCACACGCTGTTCCTGGCGGAAACCATGGCGCCGCAGCTGAAGATCCGGCGGCTGATCTGCAGCCGGCAAAGCTTTGTGCCGTCGCGCGCGCCGTTGGAGGACAACGCCTATGTGCTGATGGAGTATCACAACGGCGCCATCGGCTCCGTGTGGGCTTCGGCGGTCAACTGCGGTTCGATGCACGGCCAAAAGGTGCGCATTGTCGGTGAAAAGGCCAGCCTGGAGTGGTGGGATGAACAACCCAATCAGCTGCGCTTCGAAGTGCAGGGCGAGCCGGTGCGGATCCTGGAGCGCGGCATGCCGTATCTCGCCGCGTCGGCGCTGGCGGACGATCGCATCGGCGGCGGCCATGCGGAGGGGCTGTTTGAAGCCTGGTCGAATCTCTACCGCCGCTTCGCGCTGGCGATGGACGCCACCGATCGGCGCGACGCGGCCTTCCTGGCCGACTTCTGGTACCCGGACGTGCAGGCCGGCGCGCTGGGCGTGAAGTGGGTGGCGCGCTGCGTGCAATCCGCCGAAACCGACGCCGGCTGGGTCGCCTTCGACTGAGCGAGCGATTCGCTCAGACGCTGGCCCCGTCGTAGCTGTGGATCTGTAACGCATCGAGCGCGACGTCAGGCACGCAGCGCAGGTTAACGGCGCACATCGCGGCGCCGTCCGGCGCAGTGCCGTAGGCGAAGGGCTGGGCGCCGCAGGTCCGGCAAAACTGATGGCGGATCTTGTGCTGATTGAAGGTATAGGTGCTGAGTTGATCTTCACCGCTGCGCAGCGTGAAGGCCGCGAGGGGAAAGAACGACAGTAACAGCCCCTTGCGGCGGCAGATCGAGCAGTTGCAGCTGAGGGCTTCGGTCGGCAGTTCGGCGTCTACGGAGAAGGTGACGGCGCCGCAGTGGCAGCTTCCCTGGAATGACATGGCGGTGATCCTGTGGCAGGAGGGCGGGTTTGCCCAGTATAGTGCAATTTATCGCCATTCGGCCGCACCGGGCGGGGTTTCCTTAATAAATGCGCGGTTTTCTGGTAGGTTAAGGTTTAACGTCATCAAAAGGAGATCGCGATGTTAGAACATTACTATCCGGCCAATATGGGCGCCGAACCGGTCACGGACGAACAGCACAAACGGCTGGTGGCGGTGCAGGCGGCGCTGGAACTGATCAAGGCCACGCTGTCGGATACCAACGACGGCAACGGCGTGGACTTCCAGCTGAAGGCGGCGGAGAAGCACATCGGCCCGATGGCCGACGCTATTCAGGAAGCCCTGAAGTAACGGTTCGCCGTCACGCCAACCGCCCGTATCGGGCGGTTTTTTTTGCGCCGATTACTGCGGTCTTTTACGACGCCAGCGGCTCAAGCCATCATCAGGTGCCCGTTCATATTCCGCTCTCGCGCCTTTGCTCGACGACGATTGCCAACCGCGCCGGAATAGGATTAAATGCGCACTGGCTGTATAAATAAACAGGTGTGCTGCGATGAGTCTGATGTTGAAGGGTGAAAAGATTGACCGTAACCGCTTTACCGGCGAAAAGATTGAAAACGGCAGCTTTATGCTGTGTGATTTTTCGGGCGCCGATCTGACCGGTACCGAGTTTATCGGCTGCCAGTTTTACGATCGCGACAGCCGACAGGGCGGCAATTTCAGCCGCGCGATCCTGAAAGACGCCAGCTTCAGAAGCTGCGATTTGTCGATGGCCGACTTCCGCCATGCCAGCGCGCTGGGGGTGGAGATCCGCGAATGCCGCGCGCAGGGCGCCGATTTTCGCGGCGCCAGCTTTATGAACATGATCACCAGCCGCACCTGGTTTTGCAGCGCCTATATCACCAAAAGCAACCTGAGCTATGCCAACTTCGCCAAGGTGGTGCTGGAGAAATGCGAGCTGTGGGAAAACCGTTGGCACGGCGCGCAGGTGCTCGGCGCCAGCTTCAGCGGCTCCGATCTGTCCGGCGGCGAATTCTCCGGTTTTGACTGGCGCGCCGCCGATGTCACCCAGTGCGATCTGAGCAACGCGGAACTGGGCGAGTTGGATTTGCGCACCACCGATCTGCAGGGCGTCAAAATGGACAGTCACCAGGCCGCGCAGCTGCTGGAGCGGCTGGGGATCGCGATCATCGGCTAAGGGAATGGCTAACGCGACGGTTGGCCAAATAAGCGCTTGAAGGCTTTCTCTGCGTCCACGGGAATGCGGCGTTGCATTACCGGGATAGTGAAGCGCGGATCCTGGGAGAGGTGGCGAGCCTGCTCGTTGAGCGGCACGACGGCGATCGCCAGATTGTCGTTAGCCTGCATGACGCCTTCCTGTTCGAACAGGGCGAACACCGGCGTGTCGCGCGCGTTACCCAATGAGCAAGCCGAAATCCAATAATCGCCGTCTTGGGCAAATTTGCACTGCGCCGCTTGCGGGCCAATCGCGCTGATTTGTTTGGCAATCAAGGCATTCGCGTTTTCCACATAGCTTGGCGGTGCCGGCTGGCAGCCTGCCAAACTGAGCGTCAGTGCAGCAAGCGTCAGTGTTCTTTTGCCCATCATAGCCATCCTTGAGGTCATTTCCTGTAAAGTAAAATAATTATCCTAACAACGATAATGCGCCAGTGTCGAGAACAGATTGATTTATTAAGCTTTTATTTCTATTTCATGACGATTAAGCGGTTTTCTTCAGTGTTTTAGCAGGGAGTAGTTTCGCGTGAAGGGAAGAGCAGAACGCGGAATCAGCGGCTGTTTGCGCGTTCATGATCGGCCCCGGCGCGGCGAATCCAATCGTTCGTTATTTTTCACCCCGAACGCCGCGCAGATAACCCTGAGCTGGCGGCAGATGCAGACGGTGCTTTGCGGTAATAAATTTATGAGGCAGATGAATATAATTTAAAATATATCTTGCTTAAATAATTTAGCTGTGTGTAAATAGCGTCATCGGTTTGTAGTACAGACCTTATGAAAGCAGTTTTAGTAAAGCAGTTCTCAGTATTAGCGATATCCCTCAGATACCTCTTCTTCCGCGAATTCTCTTCTCTAGTGCCCCATAAGTTTCCAATAAAAACAGACCTCTATCGCCCTATGGCGTCGCAAAAATATAAAGGAAATATCTCTATGTCCAATAAAATGACTGGTTTGGTAAAATGGTTTGATGCAGGTAAAGGCTTTGGCTTTATCACCCCGGCAGACGGCGGCAAAGATGTGTTCGTACACTTCTCCGCTATCCAGAGCAACGATTTCAAAACGCTGGATGAAGGCCAACAGGTTGAGTTCACTATCGAAAATGGCATGAAGGGGCCTTCTGCCGGCAACGTGGTCGCGTTATAATTTTCGGCCGAGGTGCAATTTCTTACGACAGCGATGATGGTTTAAGCCGGAGCAGTTAAGCAATGAAATCCTCAGCCTGAATAAACTCCGGGTTCGCCCGGAGTCTTTCTCGATACGTCATTAGCTCAGCAGGAAGAGCGGCAGCGAAATTATTCGTTGGCGGACTGGGGTTCGATTCCTCGATGACGTTCCAATAATTAATGATTATTGGCAACAGAAAAACAGATTGCCGCAGAATTAATAACGCCGCGTTTCAGTCTATTTTTCTGTTGTGAAAAAGTCGCGCTTAGGCTGCGTAATGTTGGAGTGTGGGATGGACGCTTACGCCATAACATGACAGCCGGGAAAGTCACCGGCACACGATTAATAGCCCCGGCCTTGGCCGGGGTTTTTTATGCCCGCGATCTTAACGCTGCGAGTCCAGCAGTTCGTTGTTTTTCACCACGTCCTGCGCTTTGAGGTAGCTCTCGATCAGCAACTGATAGGCCGGGAAGATTTTGGTGTAGACCTCGGCCCATTGCTGAGCGTCGGCGCGGTTCCAGCTGCCCTGCAGCTCCGAGGCCACGCCGGCGGTGTCGATCGGCACCACGCCGGCCTGCACCACACGCGCCAGGGTGATTTCCTGCGCCATTTTCGAGTAGGTGCCGGAGGCGTCGATCACCGCGAACACTTTATAGCCTTCGGCCACCGCACTGATGGACGGGAAGGCCATGCAGACGCTGGTGATGGTGCCGGCGATGATCAGGGTCTTGCGGCCGGTGGCCTTGACCGCCGCCACGAAGTCCGGGTTGTCCCAGGCGTTGATTTCCCCTTTACGGGCGACGTATTGCGCGTGCGGTGCATTCTGGTGAATTTCCGGGATCAGTGGGCCGTTGGGGCCCTGCGGCACCGAGGCGGTGGTGATCACCGGCAGTTTACTGAGGGTGGCGATGCTGGCCAGGGCGGCTGCGCGGGCGCGCAGTTCGGTCATCGGCATATCGGCGACGGTCTGGAACAGGCCGCTCTGGTGATCAATCAGGAGCATGACCGCGTCATTGGCATCAATAACAGGACGCTGGCCGTTGAAATTGGCTGGAGTGCTCATGGTGTTTTCCCTTTCTCGTCGTGAGGTCAGTGGGTATCTTCTTTGATTGATAAGGCTGAAACTCAGCACTTGCCTACAGTGTAGGGAGAAGAGAGAAATCCGGTAGAGTCTGAAGTCGGGATGCATCGTTCCATAAATGGAACGATTTTGACGCAGGCGAGCGGCCCGGCGCTGGGCTAAACTTAAGATGCATAAGAAACATGCGGCAAGGAGCGCCATCCTGTTTACGGATCTGACGAGGAGGGCCGCCATCATGGCTTACCGGCATATCGTTGTCGCCACGGATCTCAGCGAAGACGCCGAGTTCCTGCTGGGCAAGGGCGCCAGACTGGCCGCCGCGCTCAATGCCAAACTTTCCCTGATCTATATCGACATCCACCGCGCCGGCTATTACGTCGATCTGGGCGTGGGCGATTACAACTACACCGATCGCACCTTTTCGGAGCGGGTGAAGAATATGCTCAATGCGATCAAAGGGCAGTCGTCGTATCCGGTGGAAGAGGTGATCGTCAGCCGCGGCGCGTTGACGGAAGAGCTGAACCGGGTGGCGAAGGAAAAAGGGTTCGATCTGGTGATCTTCGGCCATCACCACGATGTCTGGAGCCGGCTGGTTTCTTCGGCGCGTCAGGCGATCAACGAGCTGAACGTCGATCTACTGGTGATCCCGATCGAGAAAAAATAGTCGCGGCCGCCGACGGGCGGCTGCTTTTTTCATTCGCATCGCTTATCTCTGAGCGGCCATAACCGTCTATCCGCAATAATCCCGCTTGCTGATAATCTGCCAGGAAAATAGTGACTGGCCGCAATTTTATTATCTCCATCAATATGTTGGCCAAAATCCGATAAAGATTAACCCAGCGCATTGAAATGACTCGTATACCTCCTTTTGGTTAATAAACCGCACGTTTTGACTGGCTCTCAGGGAGCCTGAGTCTTATCCTCGGAGCAATGAGATTTGTATGACTTATATAAATGCGTTTACATGGAGGAGGTCTCATGCGTTTTGACAATAAAGTCGTGGTTATCACCGGTGCGGGCAATGGCATGGGGGAAGCGGCGGCGCGGCGTTTCTCCGCCGAGGGCGCGATCGTGGTGCTGGCCGACTGGGCCAAGGATGCGGTGGACAAGGTCGCCGCTTCGCTGCCGAAGGGCCGGGCGATGGCGGTGCATATCGACGTTTCCGATCACGTCGCGGTTGAAAAAATGATGAACGAGGTGGTGGAAAAACTGGGCCGCATCGACGTCCTGCTGAACAACGCCGGCGTACACGTGGCGGGCAGCGTGCTGGAAACCAGCGTCGACGACTGGCGTCGCATCGCCGGGGTCGATATCGACGGCGTGGTGTTCTGCTCCAAATTCGCCTTGCCGCACCTGCTGAAGACCAGGGGCTGCATCGTCAATACCGCGTCAGTGTCCGGCCTGGGCGGTGACTGGGGCGCGGCCTATTACTGCGCGGCGAAAGGCGCGGTGGTCAACCTGACGCGCGCCATGGCGCTCGATCACGGCGGTGACGGCGTGCGCATCAACTCGGTCTGCCCGAGCCTGGTCAAAACCAACATGACCAACGGCTGGCCGCAGGAGATCCGCGATAAGTTCAATGAGCGCATCGCGTTAGGCCGTGCGGCGGAGCCGGAGGAAGTGGCGGCGGTGATGGCGTTCCTGGCCAGCGACGACGCCAGCTTTATCAATGGCGCCAATATTCCGGTCGATGGCGGGGCGACCGCCTCGGACGGCCAACCGAAGATCGTTTAAGCGTTAACGCACAGGCCCGGCCATCATGACCGGGCCTGCTGTTTTAGACGCCGATGCGGTCGCGCAGCGTGTAGTAGGCCGCGCCGATGGCGGTGAACGGGATCTGCAGGTTGCGTCCGCCGAAGAACGGCAGGTGCGGCAGCTTGGCGAAGGCGTCGAAGCGTTCGGCGTCGCCGCGCATCAGCTCGGCGATCAGCTTGCCCGCCAGATGGGTGCAGGTCACGCCGTGGCCGCTGTATCCCTGCATGTAGTACACGTTATTCTCCAGCCGACCGAACTGCGGCATGCGCGACAGCGTCAGCAGGAAGTTGCCGGTCCAACGATAGTCGATACGCACCCCTTTCAGCTGCGGGAAGGTCTTCAGCAGCTTTGGCCGGATCAGATTGTCGATGTCGTCCGGATCGCGCGCGCCGTACACCACGCCGCCGCCGTACAGCAGGCGATGATCGGCGGTGATGCGGTAGTAATCCAGCAGGTAATTGCAGTCTTCCACGCAGTAGTTCTGCGGGATCAGCGCCTGCGCGATCTCCGGCGCCAGCGGTTCGGTGGTCACCACCTGAGTGCCGCACGGCATGCTGCGTTTGGCCAGCCGCGGCTCCAGCTTATCGCCCAGGTAGGCGTTGCCGGCGACGATGACGAAGCGCGCCTTCACCTGGCCGTTGGCGGTGCTGATGAGCGCCGGTTCGCCGTGGCGGATGTTCGTCACCGCCGATTGCTCGAAGATGCGTCCGCCCTGCAGGCGAATCGCCTCGGCCTCGCCCAGCGCCAGATTGAGCGGATGGATGTGGCCGCCGCTGTGATCGAGCAGCGCGCCGACATAGCGATCGCTGGCGACCTCCTGGCGCACCCGGTCCGCATCGAGCAGCTCGAGCTGGGTATTGCCGTAGCGCTCCCAGTTGCGCTTTTGCTCGATCAGCGCATGGAACTGCTTGTTGTTCAGCGCGGCGAAGATGCCGCCGGGGCGGTAGTCGCAGTCGATGGCGTAGCGGCTGATGCGACTGCGAATGATCTCCGCGCCTTCAAACATCATGCTGCCGAGCAGGCGGGCGCTTTCCGCGCCGTAGCGCTCCTCGATCACATCAATGTCGCGGCTGTAAGAGTTGACCAACTGGCCGCCGTTGCGGCCGCTGGCGCCGAAACCGATGCGCGCCGCTTCCAGCACCACCACGTCGTAACCGGCTTCCACCAGGAACAGCGCGGAGGAGAGGCCGGTATAGCCGCCGCCGATCACGCAGACGTCGCACTCGAGAGATTCATTCAATTGCGGATAGGGCTGATGGGCGTTGGCCGTGGCCGCATAGTAGCTTTTTACGTGTTCAGTCATGATGTAAGCCCTTATTCCAGCGATATCCAGGTGGTTTTCAATTCGGTGAATTTGTCCAGCGCATGCAGCGATTTGTCGCGGCCGTTGCCGCTCTGCTTATAGCCGCCGAACGGCACGGTCATGTCGCCGTCGTTGTAGTTGTTGACGAACACCGTGCCGGCCTTCAGCTGGCGCGCCATGCGGTGCGCCCGTGCCAGATCGCGGGTCCAGACCGCGGCGCCGAGGCCGTAGTCGCTGTCGTTGGCCAGCTGCAGCGCCTGTTGCTCGTCGTCGAAGGCGGTCACCGCCAACACCGGGCCGAAGATTTCATCGCGCGCCACGCTCATGGCATTGTCCACCTGGGTGAGGATGGTCGGCCCCAGATAGCCGGCGTGGTCGCCCTGTGGATGGTCGCGCCCGTCGAGGAACAGTGCGGCGCCCTGGCTCAGCCCCCGCTCGATATAGCCGGCCACTTTCTCGCAGTGGCCGCTGTCGATCAGCGTGCCCATCACCGTGGCGGGATCGAGCGGGTCGCCGGGGATGAAGGCCGCCGCATGTTTGCGCAGCGCCTGCAGGAACGCTTGCTCAATGCTCGCTTCGACCAGCAGGCGAGTGCCGGCGATGCACACCTGCCCCTGATTATAGAAGATGCCGGCGGCGGCGCTGCGGGCGGCCTGATCCAGATCCGGGCAGTCGGCAAAGACGATGTTGGCGCTCTTGCCGCCGGCCTCCAGCCAGACGCGCTTCATGTTCGATTCGCCGGCGTAAATCATCAGCTGTTTCGCCACCAGGGTGGAGCCGGTAAAGGTGAGGGCATCGACGTCGCGGTGCAGCGCCAGCGCCTTGCCGGCGTCGTGGCCGTAGCCGGGCACCACGTTCAGCACGCCATCCGGCAGCCCGGCCTGTTGCGCCAGTTTGCCGAGCAGGATGGCGCTCAGCGGCGATTTTTCGGAGGGTTTGAGCACCACGCTGTTGCCGGCGGCCAGCGCCGGGCCGAGTTTCCAGCAGGCCAGCAGCAGCGGGAAGTTCCAGGGCACGATGGCGCCGACCACGCCGATCGGTTCGCGCTCGATCAGCGCCAGCGCATCGCGGCCGGTGGGGGCGATTTCGCCGTACACCTTATCGATCGCTTCGGCGTACCAGCGGATGCAGCGGATAGCGCCCGGCACGTCGTCGCGCAGGCTGTGGCGAATCGGTTTGCCGGTGTCCAGCGTTTCCAGCAGCGCCAGCTCTTCGTGATGCTGCTCTATCAGATCGGCGAAGCGCAGCAGCGTGGCTTTGCGTTGCGCCGGCGCGGCCTGCGCCCAGTCGCCGCGTTCAAAGGCGGCGCGCGCCGCGCTGACCGCCCGATCGATGTCGGCGGCTTCACCGCGCGCGACCTGCGCCAGCTCACGGCGGCCGGCGGGATCTTCCACGGCGAAACGCTTCCACGCGGCGGCCGGCTGGTAGCGGCCGTCGATAAACAGCTGGTGCTCAATCTTCAGGGCCTGCGCCCGTTGTTGCCAATACTGCAAATGGTGAAAGTTCATGCCTGGCTCCGTTGATCAGAATGTCGTCGGCGTATGGGCGCTGATAATCCGGCAAATGCGCGCCGACGTGTTGCTGAAGCTGTGGGGAATGCCGGTATTGATGGCGTAGCTCTGCCCGGCCAGCAGGTGATAGCTCTGGCCGTTGACCTGCAGCACCACTTCGCCCTCCAGCAGCGTGCCGATCTCTTCCCCTTGGTGTTTGATGCGCTCGCCGGTGGTGGTGCCCGGTTCGTAGGTCTCGATCATCATTGCCAGCGTGCGGTTCGGATCGCCGTTGTGGATCAGCTTCATCGAAACGCCCTGGCTGCCGATTTCGATCAGATCGTCACTGCCTATCACGATCTGCGGTTCTGCCGGTTTTTCCGGCTCGGCGAAAAACGCCGACAGCGACAGACCGTATACCGTCAGCAGCTTTTGCAGCGTGCTGATGGCCGGGCTGACCTTATCTTGCTCGATAGTACTGATGGCGCTGTGGGTTAACCCAGACAGTTCGGCGACCCGGCGCTGCGACAACCCCAATTGTTGACGGATCTGCGACAGACGTTTTCCCGGTGCCAAGCTGACGTCGCTCATGGGCGTTTTTCCTTTTGATAGTTCCGACAGGCGGTGATGAAACCATCAAACAACAGGCGCGACAGGGCGTACTCGTCGCTGTTCCACTCCGGGTGCCACTGCACGCCGAGCGCGAAGGGCTGATCGCGCACGCTGATTGCCTCCACCAGCCCGTCAGCGGCGTGCGCCTCGATGCGAACGCTCGCGCCCAGGGTTTTGGCGCCCTGGCCGTGCAGCGAGTTCACCCAGAATCTGTTGCAATCCGGTATCAGTTGCGAAAGCAGCCCCCCTTCCTGAACGATGACTTCATGGGCGGGGGCGTATTGCTGTTCCAGCGGCAGGTCGTGATCTTCACGATGCTCCAGCAGCTCGGGCAGTTCGTACAGGCGGCGATGCAGGGTGCCTTGGGTGGCGACCACCATCTCCTGCATGCCGCGGCAAATGGCGAAAAGGGGAATGCGCCTGTCGAACGCCTGGCGGAGCAGCGCCAGGCTCAACGCGTCTCGGCCAGGATCGGCGTCAGGCTCATCGCCGTTTTCACCATAAAGGTGCGGCTGCACATTACTGGGGCTGCCCGGCAGCAAAATGCCGTCGAGGCGCGGCAACAGTTCCGCCAGCATTTCCGGCTCCGCCAGCGCGTGCGGCAGGGCGATCGGCAAGCCGCCGGCGGTGATAACGGCATTCAGGTACTTTTCTTGCAAGGTCTGTGTGAGGTGCCCGTTTAACCTATACCTGCACATGACGACGCCGATGACTGGTCTGTTAAATATATTGTCCATGCTATCCCCTTGGTACGTTCGAAATTATGAACGATAAGCTTCTCCACCGCCGATTTCGTTCAATATTCTATAAATCTAGCAGTCGATTGGGCAATATTCAAACCAAAAGTAACACTTGCAAAACAAATTTGTTTCATCTACGTTTCATTTGTGGGCATTATATTGAACAAGACGGTCAATAAACATCGACGACAGCAAAACACAAACGGCGGGTGAACCATGCAGACCAACATCGTAGAAGTGGAAAACTTTGTTCAGCACAGTGAAGAGAGACGAAGTAGCGCGTTCCAGCGCGAAGTGAAGAAGTACCTGGAACGTTATCCGTTAACCCAACATGTCGACGTACTGCTGACCGATCTGAACGGCAGCTTCCGCGGCAAACGCATCCCGGTCGGCGGCCTGAACAAACTGGAGAAGGGCTGTTATTTCCCGGCGTCGGTATTTGCGATGGATATTCTCGGCAACGTCGTAGAAGAGGCCGGGCTGGGGCAGGAGTTGGGCGAGCCGGATCACGTGTGCGTGCCGGTGCCGGGCACGCTGACGCCGTCGGCGGCGGACCCGCAATATATCGCGCAGGTGCTGCTCACCATGCTGGATGAAGATGGCACTCCCTTTGACGTTGAACCGCGCAATGTGCTGAACCGAGTGTGGCAGCGTTTGCGTCAGCGCGGGCTTTCCCCCGTGGTAGCGGTAGAGTTGGAGTTCTATCTCATCGATCGTCAACGTGATGCGGAGGGCTATCTGCAGCCGCCTTGCGCGCCGGGAACCCAGGAGCGCAACACCCAAAGCCAGGTGTACTCCGTCGATAACCTGAACCATTTCGCCGATGTGCTGAGCGAAATCGACGAGCTGGCCCGTTTGCAGGGCATTCCGGCGGACGGCGCGGTGGCGGAGGCGTCGCCGGGGCAGTTCGAAGTCAACCTGCACCATACCGATGATGTGCTGCAGGCCTGCGACCATGCGCTGGCGCTGAAACGGTTGGTGCGCATGGTGGCCGAGAACCACAACATGCAGGCCACCTTTATGGCCAAGCCGTATGAGGAGCACGCCGGCAGCGGCATGCACGTGCACATCAGCATGCTGAATGCGCAAGGCGACAACGTGTTCGCCGATGACGACGGCGAAGATTCGGCGCTGCTGAAACAGGCGCTGGCGGGCATGATCGCCCTGATGCCGTCCTCGATGGCGCTGCTGGCGCCGAACGTCAACGCCTATCGCCGTTTCCAGCCCGGCATGTATGTGCCGACCCAGGCTTCCTGGGGGCATAACAACCGCACCGTGGCGCTGCGCATTCCCTGCGGCGATCGCGACAACCACCGCGTGGAGTATCGCGTGGCGGGCGCCGACGCCAACCCTTATCTGGTGATGGCGACCATTCTGGCCGGCATCGTCTACGGCCTGGAAACCGCATTGCCGCTGCCTGAGCCGGTGACCGGCAACGGGCTGGAGCAGGACGGGCTGCCGTTCCCGATCCGCCAGAGCGACGCGCTGTACGAGTTTGAGCATCAGCCGGTGCTCAATGCATTGCTGGGCGAACGCTTCAGCCATGTCTACCTGGCCTGCAAAACCGACGAGCTGGTGCAGTTCGAGCGCCTGATCACCGAAACCGAAATCGAGTGGATGCTGAAAAACGCCTGATCCCGCTCACCTAACGACTACCGCGCGCGTCCGGCGCATTTCATCGGCTCTCCTGTGGCCGGTGAGGCTGCGCGCTGCGGTAAAGAATTTCTTCTATCACGGCGTACAGGACGCCGACGAGGAAATAACCATGACTCAGTCATCCCCATGCGCAGGCGTTTGCCTGTGCCGCAGTGCCTACGGGCCGGTCGCCGGCCGCCCGACAGTGACCCCAAATCGTTTTTCCCGCCGCCTGAACAGCAGTTTCCCCGCGGCCTCTCTGAATGACGTTGCACGGTTGACAGCAGAGGACCAAAAGGGGAACTGCCATGACGATTAAAGCCATCGACAGCGGCCCGGCGGGCAAACCGCAACTGCGCAAATCCCTCAAGCTGTGGCAGGTGGTGATGATGGGCCTGGCCTATCTGACCCCGATGACAGTGTTCGACACCTTCGGCATTGTCTCCGGCCTCACCGACGGCCATGTGCCAACCTCCTATCTGCTGGCGCTGGCCGGCGTGCTGTTCACCGCCATCAGCTACGGCAAACTGGTGCGCCAGTTTCCTACCGCCGGCTCTGCCTACACCTATGCGCAGAAGGCGATCAACCCGCACGTCGGTTTTCTGGTGGGGTGGTCGTCGCTGCTGGATTATCTGTTCCTGCCGATGATCAACACGCTGCTGGCGAAGATTTACCTGACCGCGCTGTTCCCGGAAGTGCCGCCCTGGGTGTGGGTGGTGGGCTTCGTTATCCTGATCACCGCCATCAACCTGAAAAGCGTCAATCTGGTGGCCAACTTCAATACCCTGTTCGTGCTGGCGCAGGTGGCGATCATTCTGGTATTTATTTACCTGGTGGTGCGCGGCCTGCACAACGGCGAGGGGATGGGCACGGTGTGGAGCCTGCGGCCGTTCCTCAGCGAGAATGCCCACCTGCTGCCGATCATTACCGGCGCGACTATCCTGTGCTTCTCGTTCCTCGGTTTTGACGCGGTCACCACGCTGTGCGAGGAGACGCCCGACGCCGCCAAGGTTATTCCGCGCGCCATCTTCCTGACTGCGCTGTACGGCGGGGTGATCTTTATCAGCGTGTCGTTCTTCATTCAGCTGTTTTTCCCGACCATTCAACGCTTTCACCAACCCGACGCCGCGCTGCCGGAGATCGCGCTGTACGTCGGCGGCAAGCTGTTCCAGTCGATCTTCCTGTGCGTGACCTTTATCAACACGTTGGCCTCCGGCCTGGCGTCGCACGCCAGCGTGTCGCGCCTGCTGTATGTGATGGGGCGTGACAACGTGTTCCCGGAGAAATTCTTCGGCTATATCCACCCCAAATGGCGCACGCCGGCGCTGAACGTACTGATGGTCGGGCTGGTGGCGTTGTCGGCGCTGTCGTTCGATCTGGTGACCGCTACGGCGCTGATCAACTTTGGCGCGCTGGTGGCCTTTACCTTCGTTAACCTGTCGGTGATCAGCCACTTCTTTATTCGCGAAGGGCGCAACAAAAGCTGGAAGGATCGCTTCAACTTCCTGTTCCTGCCGCTGGTGGGGGCGTTGACGGTGGGGGTGCTGTGGCTGAACCTGGAGAAGAGCTCGCTGACCATGGGGCTTATCTGGGCGACGCTGGGTTTCGGCTATTTGGCCTGGCTGACCCGACGCTTTCGTCAGCCGCCGCCGCAGTTGGAGCGGCAACCGCAGCAATAAATTCACAGGCGGGAGTTTCCCGCCTTTCTTTTTGGCGCGTGCGGCAGTAGAGTGAAAAACCTGATAAAAAATAACCTATTGGACCTGCCTTATGCCCGCTTTGCCCTTGCGTACCCGCGCCACGCTGCTCGGTTTGTTGGCCATTGTGCTGTGGAGCAGCGTCGTCGGCCTGATCCGCAGCGTCAGCGAAGGGCTGGGGCCGATCGGCGGCGCGGCGATGATCTACAGCGTCAGCGCGGTGTTTTTGCTGGTGGCGCTCGGCGTGCCGAAATGGCGCAGCTTTCCGCGGCCTTATCTCATCGTCGGCAGCCTGCTGTTCGTCAGTTACGAGATCTGCCTGTCGCTGTCGCTCGGCTACGCCAATACCCGCCTGCAGGCGATAGAAGTGGGCATGATCAACTACCTGTGGCCCTGTTTCACCGTGCTGATGGCGTTGGCGCTTAACGGCCAAAGAGCGAAATGGTGGCTGCTGCCGGGGCTGCTGCTGTCGCTGTTCGGCATCGGTTGGATCATGAGCGGCGAGGGCGGCTGGTCGCCGGCGCAGATGCTGGCCAACGTGCGCAGCAACCCGCTCAGCTACGCGCTGGCCTTCAGCGGCGCGGTGATCTGGGCGCTGTATTGCAACCTGACCAAGAAGATTGCCCAGGGCAGCAACGGCGTGGTGCTGTTTATCGCGCTGACCGCGCTGGCGCTGTGGCTGAAGTACGCCTTCAGCGCGGAAAGCGGCATGCAGTTCAGCCTCGGCGTGACCGTAACGCTGCTGTGCGCCGGGGTAGCGATGGGGGCGGGGTATGCCGCCTGGAACGTCGGCATCTTGCACGGCAACATGACGCTGCTGGCCACCGTCTCCTATTTTACCCCGGTGCTGTCGGCGGTGTTCGCCGCGTTGGTGTTGCACACATCGCTGACCGTCAATTTCTGGCAGGGCGTGGCGATGGTCACTCTCGGTTCGCTGATCTGTTGGCGGGCAACTCGCGGAAATTAACGGAAATTATCCGCCATCGCCGCAATGTTGAACTAGAATTTAACTAGCCATGTTGCCTGAAGGAACGACGACGATGAGAAGCGACATTCAATTTATTCAGCAGCCTGAAATCGACGTGCATCATTATGAGCGCGGCGATACCGTGCGCCTGACTACGGCGAATTTGCGGCATGAATATCAGCTCGACGTTTATATTTTGCGTCGCGACGACAAGCTGATTTACGGCTCGGTCGTCGCGGCGGCGCCCAAGACCGATATTCCGGTCGCCAGTTGGGAGGTGAAAAACGGCGAAGAGGTGGCGTTCCGCCAGGAAAACATCGCCAAAGCGGTGCCGGCGGTGAACTGATTTTACGTTCCGCACTTTCTCCTGATGCTGATGAAGGCCGGCGCTGGCGCGTCGGCTTTTTCTTTTCCAGGGCGTGATCACGCCCTGATGTCATTTGGCTCAAAAACTGCGCTAAAAAACGCGGTGCATGACAAAAATCACAGCGAATGTGAATTTGCATGAAACATAATTTGACAAATGTGAACGCAATCGATTACCTATTCGCGAAATGCGTAACTGGATCACAGATTCTTACAGTCAGTGGTTTCTATAATGCGCGCGTCATCCGAGTTTCTGTGTGAAGACAACGCCAGGTGTCGGCAGACTCATTGTCATCTTTTCTAAACGGGCAGGAAATGGCCCTTTAAGCATGTGGTAATAAAATGAAAAAAATAGCTCTCGCAGCAGGTGTACTGCTCGCAGCGTCTTACAGTGCATCATCAATGGCTGATAGCAAAGACAGTCAATATGTCTCCGACTGGTGGCACCAGAGCGTTAACGTGGTGGGCAGCTACCACACCCGCTTCGGG
The DNA here is from genome assembly GCF_052166595.1 of Serratia sp. CY81684. Taxonomy (NCBI): domain Bacteria; kingdom Pseudomonadati; phylum Pseudomonadota; class Gammaproteobacteria; order Enterobacterales; family Yersiniaceae; genus Serratia; species Serratia sp. CY81684. Next base: position 1,238,265 of record NZ_JBJNOO010000001.1, read on the forward strand.
CCGCAACTGAATAACGACGTGTATCTCGAATACGAAGCCTTCGCCAAGAAAGACTGGTTCGATTTCTACGGCTACGTTGACGTGCCGAAGTTCTTCGGCGTGGGCAACACCCCGGATCGCGGCATCTGGAACAAAGGTTCCCCGCTGTTTATGGAGATCGAACCACGTTTCTCCATCGACAAACTGACCGGCACCGATCTGAGCTTCGGTCCGTTCAAAGAGTGGTACTTCGCCAACAACTACATCTATGATCTGGGCCACAACGCCGACGGCCGTCAAAACACCTGGTACATGGGTCTGGGCACCGATATCGACACCGGTCTGCCGATGAGCCTGTCGATGAACATCTATGCCAAATACCAGTGGGAAAACTACCAGGCTGCCAACGAGAACAGCTGGGACGGTTACCGCTTCAAGGTGAAATACTTCGTGCCGCTGACCCAGGTGTGGGGCGGCAACCTGAGCTACATCGGCTTCACCAACTTCGACTTCGGCTCCGATCTGGGCAAGGACAGTGGTAACGCGATCAACGGCAAACAGGTGCGCACCAGCAACTCTATCGCCTCCAGCCATATTTTGGCGCTGAACTACGATCACTGGCACTATTCTTTCGTGGCGCGTTATTTCCATAACGGCGGCCAGTGGCAGGATGGCGCGGATATCGGCACCCCGCAGGGCCCGATCAAGTCTACCGGTTGGGGTTATTACCTCGTGGTCGGCTATAACTTCTGATTTTCCGTGCTATCAGAAACAGAAAACCCCGCCTGGCGGGGTTTTTTTTCGTCATCACTGGGCTTGTTCAACCGGGAGATGCTTCACCGGCATAAACAGTCTGCCTTTGATCACGTGACATTCATTATTTATCCAACTAATGATTTGTTCACGGCTGACGCCTTCCGACTGCGCGTACTGATGAAGATCGCCGTTAAAGTGCCGAGTGATGTATTCCATGAGGGTCATTTGCACGTCTTTTGCTCCTGAACGCCCACCCGTTGCCAGCCTGGCCACCGCGGGAGGTTGAGGTTTCTCAGACAGCGAATGTAAATTATCGGCAACGAAATCTCAACATAAAGCACCAGATTGGGGCGACAGCGGCGGGAAAAAGAATCCCGCACGGAGAGGCGGGAAATGTTCGCTATTATCATTATGGATGATAAGAATAAGATTTGAGGTGCGACGAAAAAGAGCACGCTAACTCTTTTTTGTTACCTTCCCACGCTAGCGTAAGGCTTATTTTTCTTCAAGAAAAATCGGGGGTAGATTTCGGAATTATCGAGGCGTTTTGCGTTAAAACAAGAGAGTGGCGCGAATGCCGTAAAACCGCACTGTCATCTCGGAGTTTTCCTTATACTTTGTCTGGAAAAGGCCAGCTATAGTCAACAGAGTCACCCACGCAGGAATACACAACATGAACAAACGTCGTACGACTCTCACGGTGTTGGCGCTGATTGCATCGCTGGGGTTGTCATCCGCCCCGGCCTTGGCCGACAAAGGTGGCAATGGTAACGGCAACGGAAACGGCCATGGCAACAGCGGCAATCACGGCAATAACGGTAACCATGGCAACAACGGTAACAACGGCAATCACGGCAACAAAGGCAATAAAGATAAAGGCGGCTATAGGAACGACGATAATCTGGTATCAGTCAGCCTCTCGCGCGACCGCGCCCGTTCGCTGGCGCACAACTATGGCCTGACCGGCTACAGCTCGCTGCCACCGGGCATCGCCAAAAATCTGGCGCGCGGTAAACCGCTGCCGCCGGGCATCGCCAAAAAAGTGGTGCCTTACTCGATGCTGCGTGAGTTGCCGCAGTACCCGGGTTATGAGTGGCGTATCGCCGGCGACGATCTGGTGCTGGTCGCACTCAGCACCGCGATTGTGGCCTCCGTGATCAATGGCGTTTTCGACTAACGTTTGTCGAGCGTTATCGGGCCTCGCTGCGGCGGGGCCTTTTTATTTGCCAGCGCGGGGCGGACGTGGTGAACTTTGGGCCTTACGTTTTCACTGCATCATTAGGGAGGCGCCATGTTCAGGGCGTTATTGATAGCGTGTTGCCTGACCAGTTTTCCGGTGTTGGCGGGCGGTGGCGCCGCTATCGGCGAGCTGGTGAACCAACGGCTGTCGTTGATGAAAGACGTGGCCGGTTACAAGGCGCAGCAGCATTTGCCGATCGAAGATCTGGCGCAGGAGGCGAAGGTGTTGGCCAACGCGCAGGCGGAGGCGGGGCGTTTGGGGCTGGAGCCGGCGTCGGTACGGCCTTTTATCACCGCGCAGATGGACGCCGCCAAGGCGATTCAGTACCGCTATCGCGCCGACTGGCTGGCGAACCCGGAAAGCGATTGGCAGCCGCGCCCGCTGGCGCAGGTGCGCCCGCAGATCGCGCAACTGAGCAGCCAGATATTGCAACGGTTGGCGGAACGGCTGCGTGCCGGCCCGCTCGGCGAGGCGGATCGGGCGGCGTTTATGGCGTCGGTGGATCAGGTGAATCTCAGCGACGCCGACAAACGGCGGCTGGCGGATGCGCTGCTGGCGGTCAAAACCGGCAGCGCACGCTGAGCGTCAGTCGCGGCCTACGGTGCTGCGTCGGAAGGTCAGCATCCGGCTGCGGTTGGCGATGAGATCCACGTTGTAACCGCGGAAATAGAGGCAAAAGCGTTTTAACCACGGGCCGTCCTGGCACTCCACCAGCATGCGGCCCTGGCCGAGCGGGCTGAGCGTGCCGGTCTGCGCCGCCGGGCCGACGCCGATATGCACCCGATTGCCGCGAATTTCAAAGGCGGTGCGATAGTGCGGGTGATACCACAGCCCCTGCACATGCTTCAGGCAGTCGCCGTTGGCCGTCACCGGCAGGAAACGGCGCGCCACATGCCCGACTTCGCCCTCGATCGCTTCACCGGTCCATTTCAATTTGATCGGCATATGGGCGGACAGCGACACCGCGTACCCATCCTCGCCCTGATACAGCGGCTCACCGCTGCCCAGATAGGCCAGATTGCCGTCTTTGACCTCCAGCCAGTGCGGCTCTGCCAGGGTGGCGTAGAGGCCGTCGGGGATCGCCGCGCTGCGCTGCGGCAGCGGTTCGCCCAGCAGCGTCGCCATCACCTGTAAGACCATGCCGAAGCTGTCGCAGTCTTCGCGGTTGGCCACCAGCGCGACGCCGGCCTGGCGGTCGGGCGCCAGCAGGAAATAGGTTTTGTAACCGGCGTGGGAACCGCCGTGGCCGAGCAAGCGGCGGCGGCCCAGCGGGGTTTGCGCCAGCCCCAGGCCATAGGCGCTGAGCTGGCCCTGATTAAGGCGGCGCGGTGCGCCGAGTTGCGCCAGCACGCCTTGGCCGGGACCCTCGTCGGCCAGCAGCGTCTGCAGCCAGCGGGTGAGGGCGTTGAGGCTGCCGGTCAGGCTGCCGGAGGCGGAAAGGTGCAGGCCGGCGCTGGCGTGTTGCCAGCCCTGCGGCGCATGCCAGTAACCCGGCACCAACCCCGGCACCACGTCGAACCAGCTTTCCGGCGCCCGCATTTGCACCTGCAGCGGCCGGGCGATGTGCTGTTGCACCAGTTGGTCGAAATCATACCCTTTGCTGCGCAGCGCGGCCTCCAGCAGCCGATAGCCGGTATTGCTGTAGGCGATCTCGCTGCCGGCTTCGTAGTTCAATTTCTCCAGCCCCTCGACGAACTGCATCACCGGCTGCGCCTCGCTGACGGCGTGCAGCGAGATGCCCAGCAGGCCGAGCGTCTCGCGCACGTCGGGCAGGCCGCCGGTCATGTCCAGCGCCTGGCCGACGGTAACGTCCGCCAACGCGGGCTGCAGGGCGGGGAGCAGTTCACCCAGGCGTTGCTCCAGCCGAATGGCGCGCTCGGTGGCGTTCAGCGCCAGCGCGGCGAAGATATGCTTGGTCACTGAGGCATAACGCACCACGCTGTCGGCGGTGAAGGGGGTGTTCTGCGCCAGATCGGCCAGGCCGGCGCAGGCGGTGGCGCGGCGTTGTTGGGCGTCAAACAGGGTGATGGCGCCGCCGGGTTCGCCATGCCGTTGCCAGCCGGCCAGCAGTTGTTCGGCCAAGGCGCCGGCAGCGCGCCAGTTTAACGGTGTTACAGACATAGGGCCTCCAGAGAGTGTTCGAAACGGGCCTACTCGGCCACACGCCGCCCGGCGCTGAGCGCGGGCTTTTGGGCTGATTGTGGCGCAGTGCGTTTTTCGTCGGCCGCCGTTTTGTGCGCTGTTTAGACCAGTTAGCGGGGAATCACGCGAAACTTTGATATAGCGCGCAGATTGCTGCTGGCGTTGCGGTTAGAGGCAGGAGAAAAACAGGCGCCCGGTGGCGCCTGTAAAGGGGGATCAATTCAGTCTGGTGGCACCGTCCAACAGGCTTTCAATTATCTGCTTGAGCAGGCGCTGCAGAGAGGCGGCGCGCTGGGGCTCGAACGCAAAAGGATACTGTTCGGACATGTAGTTGACCTGCGCCAGTTCGAGCTGGATCGCATGCTGTTGCTGCTGCGGTTGACCATAGGCGCGGGTGATATAACCGCCCTTGAAGCGGCCATTCAGCACGTGGGTGTACTGCCGTTGTTGCTCGCAGCAGGCGACCAGCCGATCGCTCAGCGCCTGGGCGCAGCTTTCACCGCCGTTGGTGCCGAGATTGAGATCCGGCAGCTGGCCGTCGAACAGCCGCGGGATCACCGAGGCGATCGAGTGCGCGTCGAACAGCAGCGCATAGCCGTGGCGCGCTTTGAGGCGCGCCAGTTCGTTCTGCAGCTGCTGATGATAAGGTTGCCAAATTTGCTGCAGGTAGAGGGCGCGTTCTTCATCCGTAGGCGCTTTGCCCGGCAGGAAGCTTGGGCGACCGTCGAACAGCACGTCGGGATACAGGCCGGTGGTGGCGGTGGTGTACAGCGGCTTGTCGTCCGCCGGGCGGTTCAAATCGATGACGAAGCGCGAATAGTTGCCGACCAGTACGCTGGCGCCCATCGCCCGGGCGAAGTCGTACAGCTGCGGAATGTGCCAGTCGGTATCGGGCAGCGGGCGAGCGTCGTCGGTCAGCCCGGCTTCGACCGCCGGCGTCAGTTGTGTGCCGGCGTGCGGGATGCTGATCAGCAGCGGCAGGCTGCCGGTCTGGAAGCTAAAAGGATCGCGAATGGTCATTGACGTACTTCTCCTCGGAAAATCACCGTACAGGGCAGCTGGCCGCCCAACCAATAAGCCAGTTCCGCCGGCCGCGACAGCGGCCAGTGAACGAAGTCCGCCACCTTGCCGGTTTCCAGCGTGCCGTGGCTGTGCTGCAGCCCCAGCGCTTTGGCGGCGTGGGTGGTGACGCCCGCGAGCGCTTCTTCCGGCGTCAGGCGGAACAGCGTGCAGGCCATGTTGATCATCAGGCGCAGCGACAGTGCCGGCGACGTGCCGGGGTTGGCGTCGCTGGCGATCGCCATCGCCACGTGGTGTTTGCGGAACAGCTCTACCGGCGGGCATTGGGTTTCACGCAGCAGGTAGTAAGCGCCCGGCAGCAGCACCGCCACGGTGCCGGCATCGCCCATGGCGCGGGCGTCTTGCTCGGTAGCGTATTCGAGATGGTCGGCGGAGAGCGCGTGATGGCGCGCCGCCAGCGTGCTGCCGCCGAGGGCGGAGAGCTGTTCGGCGTGCAGTTTGACCGGCAGACCGGCGGCTTCGGCGGCGGCGAAGACGCGCTCCACCTGCGCCGGTGAGAACGCCAGATGCTCGCAGAAGGCGTCGACCGCATCCGCCAGACCGGCGGCCGCCGCCTGCGGGATGATGGTGTCGCAGACCAGATTGATGTAGTCGTCGGCGCGGTTGGCGTATTCCGGCGGCAGCGCATGGGCCGCCAGACAGGTGGTTTTCACCTCGACCGGCAGCAGCTCGCCCAACTTGCGCGCCACCCGCAGCATTTTCAGTTCGCTCTCCGGGCTGAGGCCATAGCCGGATTTGATCTCCACGCAGGTGACGCCTTCCGCCAGCAGCGGCCGCAGGCGGAACAGCGCCTGCTCCAGCAGCAACGCTTCGTCGGCTTCGCGGGTGGCTTTCACGGTGGAGATGATGCCGCCGCCCTGCGCGGCGATGTCGGCGTAGCTTACGCCGTTCAGCCGCTGTTCGAACTCGCCGCTGCGATTGCCGCCGAACACCAGGTGCGTGTGGCAGTCAACAAAGCCGGGGGTGATGATGCCGCCGTCGAATTTCACCGTTTCGTCCGCGATAAGATCGGGCGGCAGCGCCGCATGTTCGCCAATCCAGACAATCTTGCCGTCGCGTACGGCGATCGCGCCGTCGGTCAGGGTGTGATATTTACCGTCGCGCATGGTGACGATATCGGCGCCGTGCCACAGGCTGTCACAGTGGATCTCAGACGTCATTGCTTTCCTCCGCCGGAGCCGCAGCTCCCACATGGTTGTATATACAATTAAAAACAACCTAACGCATTCACCGGGATGTCACAAGAGGCGGGCGAGATTTTGTTATCAGGATGTGATCGACAGCGGAGATGCGGGCGCAGGACGCGCCCGCCGGGGTTCAGACTTCGCTGGTGAAGCGGCCGAACAGCTGATAGCGGCTGCCGGGGTACAGCAACCGCGCCGAGGTCACCACGGTTTTGCCGGACCAGGTGCGGCGATGGATCAGCAGGCCGGGTTCGTGGTCCTCCAGCTGCAGCAGCTCGCGCTCGCGCCGGGTGGGGATCACCGCTTCGACGATGTGTTCGCCGGCGGTCAGCGGCGCGGCCTGCGTCAGGTAGGTGTAAGGGGTGACGCGGTCGAAATCCTGCTTCAGGTAATCCGGCGCCACCAGCGGGTTGACGCAGCGGTCTTCCACCTGCACCGGCACGTCGTTTTCGTAATGCACGATCTGGGAGTAGAACAACCGTTGGCCGGGCTGAATGCCCAGCGCCGTCGCTTCTTCCTCGCTGGCCGGGCGGGCATTCAGCTCGAGGATTTTACTGCTGTGGCGATGGCCGCGCGCGGCGATCTCATCGGCGATGTTGTGCACTTCCAGCAGTGCGGTATGCGCCTTGGCTTCGGCGACGAAGGTGCCGACGCCCTGCATGCGGATCAAAAAACCTTCGCTGGTCAGCTCGCGCAGCGCGCGGTTGATGGTCATGCGGCTGACGCCCAGTTCCGCCACCAGTTCACTTTCGGAGGGCACGCGCTGGTGCGGTTGCCAATGCCCCGCACGGATTTGATTCACGATCGCCTGTTTGACCCGTTGGTAGATCGGGGCGGGGGCATCGCTCATTGCAGCCGCCAGTTGTAACACGGTCTGTTGTTCAGCCACGACGTTAACCTCGTCAAATAAAAAAATAATAACACCAGTTTACTGTTGATGTCGGCGTATGTATATGTATATACAACTAGTGGCCGTCGCGCCAGAAACTTGCCTGCGGCCGCCAAAAAATTCCTGAATGCGCGCCATCGCCGCGCCTCATTCACCGTTACATCAACCGTGGAATACTGCCATGCCTGCTTATTTTGCCCCACGCGCTTTGCTCCCTGAGGGCTGGGCGCATAACGTCCGGCTGGACGTCGATGCGCAAGGTTATCTGACTCAAGTTACCGCCGACGCTGAACCGCAAGGCTGCACCCGGCTGCACGGCGACGCGGTGCCGGGCATGCCGAACCTGCACTCCCACGCTTTCCAGCGCGCGATGGCGGGGCTGGCGGAAGTGGCGGGCAACCCGCAGGACAGTTTCTGGACCTGGCGCGATCTGATGTACCGCCTGGTGCAGCGTCTGACGCCGGAGCAGGTGGAGGTGGTCGCCCGTCAACTGTATATCGAAATGCTCAAGGGCGGATACACCCAGGTGGCCGAATTCCACTACCTGCATCACGACGCCGACGGCAGGCCTTACGCCGATCGCGGTGAGATGACCGGCCGCCTCAGCGAGGCGGCGCATCAGGCCGGCATCGGCATGACGATGCTGCCGGTGCTGTACAGCTACGCCGGTTTCGGCGCGCAGCCGGCCCAGCCGGGGCAGAAACGTTTTATCCAGGACACTGAAAGCTATCTGCACCAGCAGCAGGTGATTGCCCGCCAGCTGGCGGATCGCCCGTTGCAGAATCAGGGGTTGTGCTTCCACTCGCTGCGTGCGGTGGAGCTGGGGCAGATGCAGCAGATTTTGGCCGCGTCGGATCGCACCTTGCCGGTGCATATTCATATCGCCGAGCAGCAAAAAGAGGTGAACGATTGCCTGGCGTGGAGCGGGCAGCGCCCGGTGGCCTGGCTGTATGACCATCTGCCGGTGGATCAGCGCTGGTGTCTGGTGCACGCCACCCATCTGGATCGCGACGAACTGGAAGCGCTGGCGCGCAGCCGCGCGGTGGCCGGCCTGTGTCTGACCACCGAAGCCAACCTCGGCGACGGTATTTTCCCCGGCGACGCGTACCTGCAGCAGCAGGGGCGCTGGGGCATCGGTTCCGACAGCCACGTTTCGCTCGACGTGGTGGAAGAGCTGCGCTGGTTTGAATACGGCCAGCGGCTGCGCGATCAGCGTCGCAATCGCCTGACGACGCCGGAACAGTCGGCGGTGGGCGATGTGCTGTACTCGCAGGCGCTGCAGGGCGGCGCGCAGGCATGCGGCGCGCCGATCGGTCGGCTGCAGAGCGGCTATCGCGCCGACTGGCTGGTGCTGGACGGCGACGATCCGTATCTGGCGGCGGCGCCGGACGCCTCGATCCTTAACCGCTGGCTGTTCGCCGGCGGCAAAGAGCAAATTCGCGACGTATTCGTCGGCGGCCGGCAGGTGATCGAGCAGGGACGGCACGTGCTGCAGCAGCAGAGCAGCGCCGAGTTCCTGCAGGTGCTGAAAACCTTTCAGCAGGAGGCGTAATGGGCCTGACCCGTTTTAACTTCGCCGCGCTGCCGGTCAGCCCGTGGCGCAACGGCGGTGGGGAAACCCGCGAAATCGTCAGCTGGCCGCCGGGCGCGCAGGATTTTGACTGGCGCGCCAGCATCGCCACCATCGCGCAGGACGGGCCGTTTTCCGCCTTTGCGGGCATCGATCGTTCGATCACCCTGCTGGAAGGCGACGGCGTGCGGCTGTTCAGCGCTGGGCATATCGACCATCAGTTGGCGCGCGTCGGGGAGCCGTTCGCGTTTTCCGGCGACGTGGCGCTGGAAGCGACGCTGCTGGGCGGCGCCAGTCAGGATTTCAACATCATGACGCGCCGCGGCCGGCAGGCGGCCGAGGTGCGGCGCAGCACGGCGCCCGTCACCCTGCTACCCAACCGGGCGGGCGTGCTGTATGTGCTGAGCGGGGTCTGGTCGCTGCCGGGGGGCGGCGAGCTGCGGGCGCGCGAGGGCGTCTGGTGGGCGGCGCAGGCGGTGAGCGGCGAGGTGAAGCCGCTGACGGCCGACGGCGCAATTCTGTGGGCGGACATCACAGCCTGCTAACGCGGAGTAGAGTCCTGCGCCTGGTTATGGGATTATTCACTTTTCCTCATTAATCATAAAGAAGGGCGCATGGCTTCGCTGAAAGACGTCGCAAAACTTGCCGGAGTCTCGTTGATGACGGTGTCCCGCGCCATCAATGAGCCCGGCAAGCTGCGGCCGGAAACCTATCGGCGCGTCAAACAGGCTATCGACCAGTTGGACTATGTGCCGGATCTGTCGGCGCGGCGTATTCGTGGTGACGGAAATCGCGTACAGACGCTCGGCGTGCTGGCGCTGGACACCGCCACGACGCCGTTCTCGGTGGACATGATCCTGTCGATTGAAAAAACCGCGCGCGAGCACGGCTGGAACAGCTTCGTCGTCAATCTGTTTGCCGACGACAACGCCGAACAGACCGTCGATCTGCTGCTGGCGCATCGCCCGGACGGCGTGATCTTCACCACCATGGGGCTGCGTCAGGTGGATGTGCCGGCCAAACTGTTGGACAAAAGGCTGGTGCTGGCCAACTGCGTCAGCCCGGCGCATGCGATCGCCAGCTACATTCCTGATGACGAGCAAGGCCAGTATGACGCGATGCGCACGCTGATCGCCAAAGGCTATCGTACGCCGCTGTGCATACATTTACCGGCGGATACGCTGGCGGCGGGGCTGCGCCGCCGCGGTCTGGAGCGCGCCTGGCGCGAAGCTGGGCGCGATGTTGAACAGCTGCGGCAGTATCATCTCGATCTGAGCGGCGGCGATCAAGGCTATCGCGACTGCGTCGCGCTGCTGGCGCGGCATTTCTCTGCCGGCCGGCGCGATTGCGATGTCGTGGTATGCGGGAACGATCGGATAGCCTTTCTGGTGTATCAGGTATTGCTGGCGCAAGGATGGCGGATACCGCAACAGGTGGCGGTGCTGGGCTACGACAACATGGTTGGCATCGGCGAGCTGTTCCTGCCTGCGTTGACGACGGTGCAATTGCCGCACTACGAGCTGGGCCGCCTTGCGGCGCTGCATGTGATCGAGCAGCGGGAACAGCGTGATACGGTGAAAGTGCCTTGCCCGCTGTTGGCGCGTGGTTCGCTGTAACCGCACCGGGTGCGTCGCTGCGCGCCCGGTGCTCATTCCCACTATCCCCAGATGCTAGCCAGCTGCCATCCTGTGATGGGCTCGAACTCTGCCCGTCCGCCCTCGGCAAACAGGCTGAGGCGGCGATCTCCCTCCGTCGGATAAATGCGGCTGGTCAGGCAGGCCAATCCCTGATTAACGAAAATCTCCAGCGATGAACGGTCGATAAAGATCCGCAGCGACAGGATGTCACCCTCCGGCAGCGGCACGCTGCGGCAGGTGCTCAGGGCGGGGTTTTCATGAAAACGTTCCAGTACCAGTCGGTGCGCCTGATTATCGACGAACAGCCGCGCTGCACTCCCAATGGCCAGCCCGTAACGCTCGGCGTCGTTGTCGGCCGGTCTCAATGTCAGAGTGAGTTCCTGCACATCGTTCGCCAGCGGCAAATGCTGATTGGTCAGCGTCTGCGCCAAAAACGAGTGCGACGCTCGGCGCAGCGCCGCCAGTTCACGCGCCGGGTTCATGCGGACGCTGCCGTCGGCGGCCAGCGTCAGCTCGCGCGGCAGGGTGAGGGCGCCGGCCCAACGGTGCGCTTTGCTGGGCATCGGTGATTCCCACATATCCATCCAGGCAAACAGCAGCCGACGGCCGTCGGCGGCGGTGAAGGTCTGCGGCGCATAGAAATCGTGGCCGGCATCCAGCTCGCAGAAGGGCTGGGTCACCCTGAAGTCGCCGTCCGGCCGCCAATGGCCGAGCAGATAGCCGCTCTGGAAGCGATTGCGGTAGCGGTAGCCCTGTGCCGCCAGGCCCTGCGGCGAAAACAGCAACAGGTGCTGTTCCCCCAGCGGGAAGAAATCCGGGCATTCCCACATATACCCTTGATGCGCCGTTTGCGCGCCGACCAGCACCCGATCGAAGCGCCAGGCGCGCAGGTCTGCAGAACGGTACAGGCGTACCTGGCCCAGGCCGTTTTCTTTAGCGCCGACCACCAGCCACCATTCGCCGTTCTCGCGCCAGACTTTCGGATCGCGGAAATGCTGAATGCCGTCCGCCGGGGCCAGCACCGGCCCGTGCTTGACGAAGCGTATGCCGTCTTCGCTGGTGGCCAGACATTGCACTTCCCGCACCTGGCTGTCGTCGCCGGGCTTGCCCAGCCACACGTGGCCGGTGTAAATCAGCGTCAGCACGCCGTTGTCATCCACGGCGCAGCCGGAAAAGCAACCGTCTTGGTCATAGGGCGCATCGGGTGCCAGGGCGATGGGCTGGTGCTGCCAGCGGATCAGATCGCGGCTGGTCGCGTGCCCCCAGTGCATGGGCCCCCAGTGTTCGCTATAGGGGTGATGCTGGAAGAAGGCATGATAGACGCCGTCAATACAGATCAGGCCGTTGGGATCGTTGATCCAGCCGGCGGGCGGCGCGAGATGGAACTGCGGGTAGTAATCGTCTCGGCGCTCTGCGCGCAGGGCCTCGACCGCATGGTCGGCTTGAGCTAAGGCAGTGTTCATTGGACAGACTCACTTGATTTAATGGCGGATGGAAAGGGCGCTGCCGTGGCGGAACGTTCGCCGCGCAGCAGGAAACAGGAAACAAGCGTCGTGGCGGCGACCGCGCAGCCCATCAGCAGATAGGTGTCGGCAAAGCCGATGCGGTCATAACCGTAGCCCGCCAGCGGCGACAGGAAGCTGGCCATCACCTGGGTGATGAACTGAAAGCCCACCAGGTACAGCGTGGAGGAGAGGCGGCTGTCGAAGCGGCTGGCGATGTATTTGAAGATAGCGATCAGCAGGATCGGCAACTCTACGGCGTGCAGCAGTTTCATGGCGGAGATCATCAAGGCGCCGCTGACCAAGCCGGAGCCGAACATGCGCAGCGCCATCACGCTGCCCGCCAGCAACAGCCCCTGCTTGGCGCCGATGCGGTTCACCAACAGCGGAGCCAGAAACATACCGCCGGCTTCGAGGAAGACCTGCAGCGAGTTGAGAAAACCGTACATCTCGTTGCCCTGTTCGCGTGACGCGAACTGTGAGGCGAAGTAGACCGAAAATTGCTGATCGAAAACGTTGTATACGCTGATGCCGAGCACAAACACCACCAACGCCCAGAAGCCCGGCATGCGCAGCAGCGCCAGCGCGTCCTGCAGCCGCAGGTTCTCCGGTTTGCCAAACGCCAGGCCGGCCATGGCGTTCGGCTTCAGCTCGCGCACCTGGCTGAGCAGCAACAGAAACACCACGGCGGCGGCGGAGGCCAGCCAGAAATTGATGTTCGGATCGATATTGAAGATAAAACCGGCCAGAAAGGTGGCGCTGGCCCAGCCGAGCGAGCCCCACATGCGGGCGCGGCCGAACTCGAAACCGCTGATGCGGCTGACGCGCTCGGTATAAGATTCCAGCGCGCCGATGCCGGCGAAGAAAGTGGCACCGATGAACAGCCCGCCGACCAACGCACCCAGCGGCAGGCTGCTCGCCAGCAGCGGGGCGTAAACGTAGATAAAGAACGGGCCGGTCAGCAGCAGCATCACGCCGAGAAACTGCAGCAGGTGCTTGCGCAGCCCAAGTTTGTCCTGAATAAACCCGTACAGCGGCTGTGCGCACAGCGCCACCAGCGAGATAGCGGAGAAGATCAGGCCGGTCTCGGCGCCTTTAAGACCGATCTTCTGATTCAGCCAGAGTGAGATCAGTGAAAAGCTGGAAGACCAGGTGAAGAAAAAGAAGAACAGCAGGCCGCTGAGCAGCACGTAATATTTTTTCGTTTCGCGGTTCATGGATAAGGTCCCGGTGAGTGAAATCAGCTTTATTGTTAACGTTAACTCGCGAAGGGATGAAGCTGTCCGATATCACACATGCGATGTTAATCACAAAAGTTAACGTTAACATTATTGATTTGTGATGTTTCTCACGCAGAGACGCGGATTAACGAGCGTGGTTACTCATCCTGCGGGGGGACATGAAACGGCGGCGATTGGCTGGCGGCCGCAAAACGGGCGATCAAGAAATCCAACAGCAGGCGCACGCGCGGCGGCTGATAGGGCGAGCGGCGAAACACGGCGTAGATCCCGGCTTCATGCGGGGTGAAGTCGGGAAGAATGACTTTCAGACGCCCGCTGCGGATATCGTCCGCCGCATCCCAGATGGTTTTACGCGCGATGCCGTGCCCCGCTAAAGCCCACTGGCGCGCCAGCGCGCCGTCATTGGTCTCCCAGGCGCTCTCCAGCGGCACCGTGTGGCTCCAGGCCTGGCCGTCCAGGGAGAAATGGAACGTATTCAGCGGGCCGGCTGCGGTCACCAGTACGATAAAACGATGGCCGGTGAGATCGGCCGGCGTGCGCGGCTCGCCATATTGCGCCAGATACGCCGGAGAGGCGCACAGCACGCGTCGGCTGGCGGCCAGGCGCCGCGCGATGAGCGTTTCTTCGCGCGGCGCGCCGAAACGAATGGCGATATCCAGATCGTCCTGCAGCAGGTTGGATAGGGAGTCCGACAGTGTCAGCGCGATCTGCAGCCGGGGGTGTTCGGCGCAAAATTCTTCAATCCACTGATTGAGAAGGTTGCGCCCGAAATCGGCGGAGGCCGAGAGGCGAAGTTTACCGCACACGCCGCTTTGGCTGGCCTGCAGAGCCGCCTCGCCGTCGGCAATCGCCTGCAACGCGAGGGTGCAGTGTTGCAGATAAATGCGCCCTTCTTCAGTGAGACGCAGGCGGCGAGTAGTGCGATCGAAGAGTTTACTGTGCAGCGCCGCTTCCAGCTTGAACAACCGCGCGCTGGCGGCGGCGGGGGAAAGGCCGAGTTTACGGCCGGCGGCAGAAAGGCTGCCCGATGCCGCCGCTTCGGCAAATAAACGCATGTCACCCAGTCTGTCCGTTGCCATTTTTATCAATCTGGATTTGAAAATAATTCAAATGGTAGGCCAATTATCAATCCGTATGCAAGGTGAGACGCTGGTGACTCTGCAATTGACCATGGGAGTTGTTGGTAATGAATGTTCACTCTGTTTCCACCGATAGCGATAATGCGCATGGCGCGCTGCCGCCGCTGAAAGCATTGCTGGCGCTGACGATGAGCAGCTTCATCGCGACCGCTAATGAGACTGTGCCGGCCGGCATGCTGCCGCAGATAGCCCGAGGCATGAGCATCAGCGAGGCGTGGGCGGGGCAAATGGTGACGTTGTGCGCGCTGGGCGCCGGGGCGGCGGCGATCCCGCTGACGTTGGCGCTGGGCGGGTGGCCGCGTCGCCGACTGCTGCTGTTGGCGATCGGCATCTTTTTGATCTGCAACGCGGTGACGGCGTTGTCACCCTGTTTTGGCGTGACGCTGGGGGCGCGCTTTTTGGTCGGCATCGCTACCGGGGTGACGTGGAGTCTGCTCGCGGGTTACGCGCGCCGCCTGGCCATCGTCTCATTGCAAGGGCGGGCGATGGCGATCGCCATGCTGGGGATCCCGCTGGCGTTGGCGTTGGGCGTACCGATGAGCGCCTGGCTTGGCGAACTGTTGGATTGGCGCTGGATTTTTGCCGTGCTGGCGAGCTTGAGCGCGTTGCTGCTAGTGTGGATCCGGCTGACGCTGCCCGAATTTTACGGTCGCCGAACGCCAGGCAATGCGCGTTTGCGCGAGGTTTTCTGTCTTCCCGGCGTGCGGCCTATCCTTGCCGTATTGGCGTGTTGGATCCTGGCTCATTACACGCTGTATACCTATCTTGCGCCCTATCTTGCCGCGCGCGGCCTGGCGGCCAGGGTGGATTTGGCGCTGTTGGCGTTCGGCATCGCCGCCGTTGCGGGCATTGCGCTGACCGGCTTATGGGTGGATCGCTGGCTGCGTGCGCTGGTGCTGTTCAGCCTGGCGGCCTTCGCGTTGGTGGCGCTGACGTTTGGCGTGAACGGTTTGCCCGCCGGGGCGGTTTACGTTGGCATGGCGGCATGGGGATTGAGTTTCGGCGGTGCGCCAACGCTGTTGCAGACATCACTGGCGGATGCAGCGGGCGAGCATGCCGATCTCGCCCAGTCGCTGCTGGTCACTTTCTTTAATCTGGCTTTTGCCGTCAGCGGCGCGTTGGGCGGAATTCTGCTGGCAAACGTCGGCGCTAACGCCATCCCGTGGATGGCTTTTGTCCTGTTGCTGGTGGGGTGGAGCATTGCCTGGGGCAGTGCAAAGCGCGGCTTCAGCGCCGAACGCCGCGCCGCGGCGCGCTGAGGGGGCGGCGTCGCCCCCTGTAGCGAGATTAACGTTCGTTCAGCGAACGCAGGTGATCGTCACGGCGCAGTGTCATCAGCGCAAACAGGCTGACCACCGACGTGGCGACCACGTAGTAGGCGGGAATATCGATATTGCCGGTCTGTTTGATGAGGCCGGTGATAATCAATCCGGCAGAGCCGGAAAACACCGCATTGGAAAGTGAGTAAGCCAGCCCCAAACCGGTATAACGCACCCGGGTCGGGAACATCTCCGCCAGCATCGCCGGGCCGGGACCGGCCAGCAGGCCGACCACGGCGCCGGCGATCAGCACCGCCAGCCCTTTGACCCACAGTGAACTTTGCGCATCCTGCAGCAGGTGCAGCAGCGGAAAGGTGAACAGGATCACCGCCGCCACCGCCGTCAGCATCACCGTTTTTCGTCCCAGCCTGTCGCTGATGATGCCCGCCGGCAGAATGGTCAGGGCGAAACCGACGTTGGCCAGCACCGTCGCCACCAGCGCCTGTTGGAAGGTGGCGTGCAGCGAGGTTTGCAAATAGGAAGGCATCACCACCAGGAAGGTATAGCCGGCGGCCGACCAACCCATCATGCGGCCGATGCCGATCAGAATGGTTTTCACCACGCCGCCCAGCTTCGCTTCCGGCGGTGGGGCGGCGTGTTCCGCACGTTGCTGCGCCTGGGTGAACGTGGGCGTTTCCTCGAGCTTGAGCCGCAGCCACAGCGCCACGGCGCCCATCGGCAGCGCCAGCAGGAAGGGAATACGCCAGCCCCAGTCATGCAACTGCTGTGCGCTGAGCAGCGCGGCCAGCAGCGCCACCAGTCCGGCCCCGGCCAGCAGGCCGAGCGCGACGGTCAGCGATTGCCAGGCGCCGAACAGCCCGCGCTTGCCCTTGGGAGCAAACTCGGTCATCAGCGATACCGCGCCGCCGAATTCGCCGCCGGCGAACAACCCCTGAAACATGCGCAGCAGCGTCAGCAGCAGCGGGGCGGCGACGCCGATCGAAGCGTAGGTCGGCATGACGCCGATCAGCGCGGTGGCCAGCGTCATCAGCAGCAGAACCGCAATCAGCGTCGGCCGGCGGCCGATGCGATCGCCGATGCGGCCGAAGATCACCGCGCCGATCGGTCGGCAGAAAAACGCCAGCGCAAAGGCGGCGTAGGTGAGGATCAGGCTGGTGATTTCATTTTCACCCTGCAGGGTGAAAAAATTGGCGGCGATAACGGTGGCCAGGAACCCGTATACGCCGAACTCATACCATTCGATAAAGTTGCCGACCGATCCGGCCAGCAACGCCTGACGCGAGCGGCGCGCGTCGAGAGTCTGTTGATTCATCCCCGTTCCCATACTTTTGAATTATTGTTCATCTGTTCTAAATTTATACGACAAAACAATCAATTGATTTCAGCGGGAACTGTGAGGCGCTCAGCGCATGCCGTCGATGCGCCACCATCCGGGGCACACATCGGCGAAAGCGTGCGATACCGGGCTCAGCTCCGGCAGATCGGCGTGGTCGAAGCTGCCGGTGGCCAGCGCCACCGTCGGTTCGTCGTCTACCGCTCCCAGCGTGCTGCCGCAGCGCGGGCAAAAGGCGCGGCTGGAGTAGAGGGAGGAGCGGTACAGCGCGGGCATGCCGCCAGGGCCGTTCCACTCGACGGCCTGACGCGGGAATTCGACCCAACACAGCGTTGGCGCGCCGGAGTGGCGGCGGCAAAAATCGCAGGAACAGCTGTGCGGGTTGCCTGGCAGGCCGTGTGCCTGAAAGCGAATATGCCCGCACAGGCAGCCGCCGCTATAGCGTGGATTTTGCATGATTTCTCCGTCATCAGCGCGGGGGAAACGATGAAAATCACTATAGCCATATCGCGAAAAAATAACAGGCCTCCACAGGGCGATTACCAGAGCAACGGCGCCGGCTCACGGCCATTTTCGGCGTAGTACAGCGACGGCAGAAACTGCGCCAAATAGCTGAACTCGTTGTAGCAGTGGCGCATCAGGTTAAATCCGATGTCGTCCGCCAGTTCGTCGTGGGCGTTGGCGCAGGCTTTACCCAGCAGGAAGCGGCTGCGCAGCACGCACCCATAGGGCGTATCACGTACCAGATGCAGCATCTCGCCGTCACAGGGATCGCCGTTGTCATCCAACGCCACCTGATCGCCGAAGCCGATGCGCGCGCAAACGGCGGCGGAGATTGCCTGCGCGTCGCGCGCCTGGCGCAGCGGCTGCGGCGCGAAGAAGTCCTCGGCGGCGTGAAACTTGAGGCGCGCCGCAACCGGCGGCAGCTCCGCCAGCCATTCGACTGCTTCGATGCTGGCGCCGACGTAGCTTTCCCCTTTTTTCCAGTGGCGATCCCAGCCGCGATGTTCGACGTGATCGTGCGGGTGCCACCAGTTGATGTGCTGGGTGTTCTCGAAGAAGGTGAACCACCAGTCCAGCATGCGCCCTTTACAACCGTGCAGATCGGTTCGAACCGCTACGGTGAGCAGGCCGTCGGCGCTGCGGCTCAGCCCCATTTCCAGCCGCAGCGGCTCGGGCCTGAGCAACTCGTTGATATCGTTGACGCCCCAGGGCGCCATCAGGGAAGGATGTGTCATAATGGGTTCCTGTTTTATTTTGGAAACGATATGTGTTTCCAAAATGAAGCTATGCCGTTATGCTGAGTCTGTCAACGCTTGTGAGGAACAATTATGGCGAACCCGAATGAAGAACCGCTGCGCGCTCGCGGCCGGCCGGCCACGCCGGAAACGGCGCTGCGCGCCGCGCTGACGCAGGCGACGCTGGCGCTGCTGCTCGACGGCGGATACGCCGCAGCAACGGTGGATGCGGTGGCGAAACGCGCCGGGGTAGCTAAAAAAACCCTGTATCGCTTTGCCGCCAATCGTGATGAGCTGGTGGCGCAGGCAGTGAGCGGCTGGACCGAGGCGTTTCAGCCGGCCTTCGCACAGGATGCCGGGCGGCGGGAGGCGGTTGCGCCGCTGTTGGAAACGGGACTGAAGGCGGTGGCGCAGCAGGTGCTGAGCGCCGAAGCAGTGGGCATGTTTCGGCTGCTGCAGAGCGATTTCCCGGGGCGTGAGGCGCTGCTGGACAGCTACCAGCGCAACGGCATTCAGCGCGGGCGAGCGACGGTGGCGGATTGGCTGCGGCGCCAGCAGCAATACGGCTGGTTGCTTGCGCGCGACTGGGCGCAAACCAGCGACCTGCTGCTGGCGATGACCATCGCCGAACCGCTGCGCCAGATGACGTTGGGGTTGCTGCCGCCGGGCAGCGCGATCGACGAACGCATCGCGGCGGCGGTGGCGCTGGTGATGCCGGGGCTGCTGCGCGGCGAAAACGCGGATTGCGCCGCATTGTGAGCCGCATTCATCTGTGGCATGTTAATTGTTCAATTTATGTCACTATTTGGCGATGCCCCCATGAATGCTGCTTACCCGTTCAAACAGGGCGATCTGTTCGCCTTGACCGTTTTTCTGGCCGTCGCCACCCATCGCAGCTTTCACGCGGCGGCGGTGGAGCTGGAGGTGACGCCGTCGGCGGTCAGCCACTCGATAAAAAACCTGGAACAGCGGCTTGGGGTGAGGCTGTTCAACCGCACCACGCGCAGCGTGGCGCCGACCGAAGCGGGTGAGCGTTTGGCGGCGCAGCTGCGCCCGGCGCTGTCGTCTATTTCGCAGGCGCTGCATGAAGTGGATGAATGGCGCGCCACGCCGAGCGGCACCGTACGCATCAACGCCAGCGAAGGGGCAGTCAGGCTGGTATTGCGTCCGTTGCTGGCCGATTTCCTGCGCGAGTACCCCCATATCCATCTGGACATCGTCTGCGACGGCAAGCTGAGCGATATCGTCGCCGAGGGGTTTGATGCCGGCATTCGGCTGGCGGAAGCCGTACCGCAGGACATGATCGCGATGCGCGTCAGCCCGCCCGTGCGTTTCGCCGCCATCGCCGCGCCCGGCTATTTCGCCGTCCATGGGCGCCCGGCGACGCCGCAGGATTTGCTGCGTCATAACTGCATCCGCTTTCGCTTCGACAGCGGCACGATTTACCGCTGGGAATTCGAACGTGATGGCGTGAGCGAGTCGATCGGCGTTACCGGCTCGCTGACGCTGACCGATCAGCCTCTGATGGTGGACGCCGCCATCGACGGTATCGGCATCGCTTTCGTTCCTGAACATTTGGCGCTGGAAGCGCTGCACGACGGGCGTCTGGAGCGCGCGCTGGACGCGTGGTGTCCGGCTTATCCGGGGCTGTGCCTCTACTACTCCGGCCATCGCCACGTGTCGGGCGCGCTGAAGGCGTTGATCGAGTATCTGCGCGCGGCGCAGTCCTGATGCGTTCGCGTTCTGCTTTTGGCTACGCCAATTAGTGAGCCGCCTTCATCTCCACAGTGAGGTTCGCCTGCATTGTTGCGGCGTGGAGCCTGCCTTACGCTCATGAGGAGACGCCGGGCAACCGCCGGGCGCCACCCTGCTGCGAGGAGTTGATGATGGAAAAGAAGATGAAAGCGGTGGTTATGACCGGCGCCAATCGGCCCTGGGAAATCAGACAGGTACCGATGCCCCGGGCGGAACCGGGGCAGGTCCTGGTCAAAGTGCACGCCTCGGGCATGTGTTATACCGACGTATGGGCGACGCAAGGATATGGCGGCGATATTTATCCGCAAACGCCCGGCCATGAAGTGGTGGGGGAAGTGGTTGAGGTGGGGGCCGGCGTGCATACGCGGCAGATTGGCGATCGCGTCGGCACCACCTGGGTGCAATCGGCCTGCGGACGCTGCCCGTACTGCCGCGAGAATCGGCCGCTAACCGGGCAAACGGCGATGAGCTGCCCGGCGCCGCGCACCACCGGTTTTGCCGCCCAGGGCGGCCACGCCGAGTATATCGCCATCGCCGCTGAAGGCACGGTGTTGCTGCCGGACGGGCTGTCTTACATCGACGCCGCGCCGATGATGTGTGCGGGGTATACCACCTGGAGCGGCTTGCGCGACGCGGCGCCGCTGCCGCATGAGACGGTGGCGGTGTTAGGCATTGGCGGGCTGGGGCACGTCGCGTTGCAACTGTCGAAAGCCTGCGGTTTCGATACCGTTGCCATCACCCATTCGTCGGACAAGCACGCGCTGGCGAAGCAACTGGGCGCCGATCGCATCGTCGCCTCCGGCCAGGCGCTGCGGGAGAACGGCGGCGCGGACATTCTGCTGGTGACCACCAATGACTTCGACTCCGCGCAGGAGGCGATGAGCGGCTTGCGGGTCGATGGCCGCGTGGTGCTGTGCGGGCTGGACTTCAGCAAACCGTTCGCGATCTCTTCGGAAGGGGTGCCGTTCCATATGATGCGTCAGCGGGTGATCGGATCGACCCACGGCGGGCAGCACTACCTGAGTGAGGTGCTGAACCTGGCGGCGAAAGGCAAAGTGAAGCCGATGGTCGAGACTTTCACGCTCGATCAAGCCACGGAGGCTTATGAGCGGCTTGCCTCTGGCAACATGCGTTTTCGCGGCGTTTTCGTGCCGTCGGCGACGTGAGAAAAGGGCCGAGGGTTCGGCCCTTGCAGACAGGTATGAAGGGCGCTGCGGCGCCCTGGTTGCTTTACAGCTTCGGCCCGGCCTTCACCAACTTTTCGCCCGCCGGGGTGACGGTATATTTGGCGAAGTTGTCGATAAAGCGCTGCGCCAGATCCTGCGCCTTCTCCTGCCACAGCGATTCGTCGGCGTAGGTTTTGCGCGGATCGAGGATCGACGGATCGACGCCCGGCAGTGCGGTCGGCACGTTCAGCCCGAAGATCGGCAGCGTGAAGGTCTCGGCCTGCTCAATGTCGCCATTCAAGATGGCGTCGATGATGCCGCGCGTATCTTTGATCGAGATGCGTTTGCCGCTGCCGTTCCAGCCGGTGTTCACCAGGTAAGCCTGGGCGCCGGCGGCCTCCATGCGCTTCACCAGCACTTCGGCGTACTGCGTCGGGTGCAGCGTCAGGAACGCGGCGCCGAAGCAGGCGGAGAAGGTCGGCGTCGGCGCGGTGATGCCGCGTTCGGTGCCGGCCAGCTTGGCGGTGAAGCCGGAGAGGAAGTGGTATTGGGTCTGCTCCGGCGTCAGGCGCGATACCGGCGGCAGCACGCCGAAGGCGTCGGCGGTCAGGAAGATGATTTTGCGCGCGTGGCCGGCTTTGGACACCGGCTTGACGATGTTCTCGATGTGATAAATCGGGTAAGAGACGCGGGTGTTCTCGGTTTTGCTGGCGTCGTCGAAGTCGATGCTGCCGTCGGCCAGCACGGTGACGTTTTCGAGCAGCGCATCGCGGCGGATCGCCTGATAGATTTCCGGCTCCGCCTGCGGCGACAGCTTGATGGTTTTGGCGTAGCAGCCGCCTTCGAAGTTGAACACGCCGTCGTCGTCCCAGCCGTGCTCGTCATCGCCGATCAGCTGACGCTTAGGATCGGTGGAGAGGGTGGTTTTGCCGGTGCCGGACAGGCCGAAGAATACCGCCACGTCGCCTTGCTCGCCGACGTTGGCCGAGCAGTGCATCGACGCGATGCCCTGCAGCGGCAGCAGATAGTTCATGATCGAGAACAGGCCTTTCTTCATTTCGCCGCCGTACCAGGTGCCGCCGATCAGCTGCATGCGCTCGCTCAGATTGAAGGCGACGAAGTTCTCCGAGTGCAGCCCTTGCTGCTGCCAGTCCGGGTTGGTGCATTTGGCGCCGTTCATCACCACGAAGTCCGGCTCGAAGTCAGCCAGCTCTTCGTCGCTCGGGCGGATAAACATGTTTTTCACGAAGTGCGCCTGCCAGGCCACCTCGGTGATGAAGCGCACTTTCAGACGCGTGTCGGCGTTGGCGCCGCAGAACGCGTCCACCACGAACAGACGCTTGCCGGAGAGCTGATTGCCCACCAGCGTCTTCAGATGCTGCCAGACTTCCGGCGAGAGCGGCTGGTTGTCGTTCTTGCCGGTGCCGTTGTCCGACCACCAGACGGTATCGCGCGTGGTGTCGTCGCGCACGATGTATTTGTCCTTCGGCGAACGGCCGGTAAATTCACCGGTCGCGACGTTGACCGCGCCCAGCTGGGTGAGGGTGCCGCGCTCCAGCGGCGGCAGGTCGGCGCGGGTCTCTTCGGCGAACAGCAATTCATAACTGGGGTTATAGACGATGTCGGCGGCCTGATGGATGCCGTAGCGAGCGAGGGTTTGTGGGGTAACAGCGCGTGAAGACATATTCTACTTCCTTATGAGTCATATTATGCCTCTTTCCCGTGCGGTGCCGCGCGCAGGATTGAGATTCGGATCAAGCTGACCGGATTCAGCTAATGCGTTTCCGGTTCTTTATTAATAAAACAGGGGGCTTTTTCGCCCTCCTATAGCATAGCAGCGAATTTAAGCCTGCTTACTTTAATTACAAAATGCTGACGATAATTAATTAAAACCAACCTTGGCGGAGGGTCACAATATTGAATTTCGCCGGCGTAATTTAGTTTTGCATTTTTATTTTTTATCATATTGTCAGGGCTGTCTACTGTTTTATTTCTTATTAGAAAAAGCGAAATCCACAATAGGATTTTTCGTAATCATTTGTTTTTACTTGGCTATGGCAGAGTTTTTGCGCCAGGTGAATCTAACCGTACTGTACGCTTGTCAGCAGGGTGAATAATGAAACAGATAAATGCAGAACTGGCCTGTGATAAAAATACGGCATCGTCCGAATCCTCAGGGTTAATTAATCAACTTCGTCAAATGGATATCGGCGCGGTACCGATCGCCTTGTTTATCACGATTTGCGCGATCGTAGCGATTTCCGCCTACGCCAACTTCCTGCCGAAGAATATGATCGGCGGCCTGGCGGTGATAATGACGCTGGGCTTTGCGCTGGCGCAGTTGGGAAAAAGTATTCCCGTGCTGCGCGATATCGGCGGGCCGGCCATTCTGTGTTTGATGGTGCCGTCGGTGCTGGTCTATTTCAATGTCTTCCAGCCTAACGTCATGGGCACCGTCCATCTGCTGATGAAAGACGCCAACCTGCTCTATTTCGTCATCGCCAGTCTGGTGGTCGGCAGCATTCTCGGCATGAACCGGGTGATCCTGATCCAGGGGATGATTCGCATGTTCGTGCCGCTGGTGGTGGGCACGATCACGGCGGTGATCACCGGGCTGCTGGTGGGCAAGCTGTTCGGCTTTACCTTCTATCACACCTTCTTCTTCATCATCGTGCCGATCATCGGCGGCGGCATCGGCGAGGGGATTTTACCGCTGTCGCTGGCCTATTCGGCGATCCTGGGCTCGACGCCGGACATCTATGTCGCGCAGCTGGCGCCGGCGGCGGTGCTGGGCAACATCTTCGCCATCGTGACCGCCGGGGTGCTGGCGCGCATCGGTATGCAGCGCAAGGCGCTGAGCGGCGACGGCATGCTGATCCGTTCGGCGCAGGAGAACGCGATGTTCGCCATCAAGGAGCAAGGCGGCAACGTCGATTTCCAACTGATGGGCGGCGGGCTGCTGGTGATCTGCGCCTTCTTTATCGTCGGCGGCCTGTTCGAACACATCGTGCATATTCCCGGCCCGGTGCTGATGATCCTGTTCGCGGTGCTGTGCAAGTACTGCCGGGTGATCCCGGCTTCGATGGAAACCGGCGCGCACAGTTTCTACAAGTTCGTCTCCACCGCGCTGGTGTGGCCGCTGATGATCGGTCTGGGCATGCTGTACGTGCCGCTGGAAAGCGTGGTGGCGGTGTTCTCGGTCGGTTATGTGGTGGTCTGCGGCTCGGTAGTGCTGTCGATGGGGCTGGTCAGTTTTCTGATTGCGCCTTACCTGAAGATGTTTCCGGTGGAAGCGGCGATTGTCACCTGTTGTCACAGTGGCCTGGGCGGCACCGGTGACGTGGCGATCCTGTCGGCGTCGAACCGCATGGGGCTGATGCCGTTCGCCCAAATCGCCACGCGCATCGGCGGCGCTTCCACGGTCATCGGCGCGACGCTGCTGCTTGGTTGGTTAGTCTGAGTCCAGAGTATCTTATGGATAACCGGGGTTGGATTGCCCCGGTTTTTTTATGCGTTTTTTTCGCTTATCGTGATAGTGCTGATTATTGCCTTGAAAATCATTCGTGTGGCGCAAATGCATAGCCGTACTTTATCTAAGAAAATTCTGTAATCGATGAAAATGTGTCTATTCTTTTCTCTTAAGGGATTATCGTTCTCATTCAGAGTGCCGAGGGAAGGCGCCATCGCATTACCGATATCCCCGTATTGATTCAACACCGGGCCGCTGCCGTTCAGGCAATCCGCCAGTTGGGGCATCCCCCCGATTGAATTGACGAATATGGAGATAAGGTTATGTCATCAAGCAATGCTTCCGTTAAGGCCGAAGGCGTATTAGCCCTGCTGGGCGCTTATAAACCCGATGAAGACGACACCATTACCGTGCTTCATCCGTCGAAAACGTTCGAAAACGCCGGCCTGGAGCTGGTGCGCGGCGATCGCAGTTGGCACGACAAGGGCGTGACCGACACGCCGGTCTCTTTGACCTACAGCTTCTGGGAAAAGGCGCCGGGCAACATGTCGAGCATGGGCATCAGCGGCTTCAGCAGCTTTAACGCCGAACAGCGCGAGCAGGCTAAACTGTCGCTGCAGTCATGGTCAGACGTGGCTAACATCACCTTCACCGAAACCAGCAACACCGCAGCCGCCAACATCAAATTCGGCCTGTTCGACTACAGCTCGCGCGGCTCCTATGCCTTCGCGTATAACCCGGACACCTCGCCTTCGGTCGCCGGGCAGACCTGGTATAACGCCAAGAACCACACCTTCGTCAACAACCAGATCCATGAAAACGAGTACGGTCGCCAGACCTTCACCCATGAAATCGGCCATGCGTTGGGGTTGCAGCACCCGGGCGACTATAACGCCGCACCGGGCGTCAGCATCACCTACGCTAAAGACGCGACCTACTTTGAGGACAGCCGCGCGCACAGCCTGATGAGCTATTTCAGCGAAAGCAACACCGGGCAGGACTTTAAAGGCGCGTACTCTTCCGGGCCGTTGCTCAACGACATCACGGCGATCCAGCATTTCTACGGCGCCAACATGACCACCCGCACCGGCGATACGGTTTACGGTTTCAATTCCAACACCGATCGCGACTTCCTCACCGCCACCGGCGCGCAGGACAAAATAATCTTCACCGCCTGGGACGCCGGCGGCAACGACACCTTCGATTTCTCCGGCTTTGGCCAGAATCAGCGCATCAACCTGAATGAAAAGGCGTTCTCGGACGTCGGCGGCCTGAAAGGCAACGTGTCTATCGCTGCAGGCGTAACGATTGAAAACGCCATCGGCGGGTCGGGTAACGATGTACTGGTGGGCAACGCCGCCGATAACGTGCTCAAGGGCGGCGCGGGCGATGACGTGCTGTACGGCGGTAAGGGGGCGGATCAGCTGTGGGGAGGCGCCGGCAAGGACACCTTCGTCTATTTCGCGGCGGAAGAGTCAACGGCGGCGGCGCCGGATTGGATCCGCGACTTCGTGCGCGGCGAGGACAAGATCGATCTGACGCTGTTCAACACCGGCAACGCCGACGGCATCCGCTTCGTCGATCAGTTCAGCGGCAAGGCGGGCGAGGCGACGCTGAGCTACGATGCGCAAAATCACGTCAGTGACGTGGCGATCAACCTGGGCGGCGCCTTTGACGGCAGCGATTTCCTGGTGAAAGTGGTGGGACAGCCGCTGGATGCGGGTGATTTCGTGCTGGCCTGATGCAGGCAACAAAAATAGGGCACTTTGGGCAAAAACCCGACAATTCCTATTAATTACGTCATATTAGCGTGACATAGTAGCGCGCAGAAGGCCGGGCTTGCATACCTCGGGCTTCTGTCGGATCGCCAACCTTCTTCGGTTGGCGATTCATTTTCCGCCTTTCAACATGTTGATGGCGGCGCCGAGCAGGATGCGCCGTTCGATATCGTTACTGTCCGCCAGCTGCCGCGCCAGATGTTTTTCCAGCGTTTCCACCGACAGCGCTTCGCCGCGATGACGCAGCTGCATCACGCCGTCGCCGATCAGGCGTGCGACCTCATCCCATACGGGTTTAATCTCCTGTTCCGAGAACGTCATGGTCTACCTCGGCTGGTTGATTTTTGCCCAATGTAGCAGCTGATCTGCGGCTTCGCTACCCGCCGCCTAAAACAGGAAGCATAAAAAACAAGCCATCAGTATTTCTTCTGGTTTTTACGCTCAATACTTGCGGTGTCGAAAAGCAGGAGAAAACATCATGAACTGGGTCGAAACCTTGGCGGAGTACTACCGCCTGAGCAGCACGGGTGAAACGCAGCATTGGCTGTGTCGCCGCTGGTTGCTTCAGGGGGAGGCGCGTTTGGCCTATTTGCGGGAGTTGCTGGAGCCGACCGCGCCACGGCGGCGGTGAACAGGGCGCCGGCGTTGCCGGCGTCATTTCGCGAGATCAACCGAAGGCGATCGCCGCCCAACGCAACAGCAGCAGCGCCAGGCAGATCAGCAGCAGCACCACCACCATTTTGCCGAGCTTGTTGCCCATGCGTTTTGTTGCCACGCTTCCCTCCCTTTTAGCTGAAATACCACCCGCCGGCGAGGAGGATGAGGAAAAGCGTCACTAACGCGACGCCGTTGAGTAAGTCGCTGAACGTATCGTCAGCATCGATGTCATTTTGCCGCATGTTACCGCCTGGCGGACGCCATTGGGTGAATAATGTTCACAGTATGCGCCCCGCAGCGCGACAGGCACAGCGAAGAACGGTAAAAACGCGTAAAGGTGGCGGTGGCGGAACGCGCAGTCGCGCCTGCGACGGATGCAGACGGCCGGCAATACGTTGTACTATCCTGTCTGCATTGAGGCATTTTTCCAAAAGGTATAATCATGGCGACGGCAATTCCACAGAAATACGAACACCTTGAGCGTTGGGCATTCGGCGATACCGAGCAGCAGGCCGATGAAGTGGTGCAATTGATCCTCAATGGCACCAAAACGGCCACCTGTTCCAACCTGGACGGCGAGGGGATCCCGCAGGCCGGCGATCGGTTCCTGGTGGTGGACGGCAAGGGGGAGCCGGTCTGCGCGGTCGAGCTGACCGCGGTGGAAATGAAAACTTACGATCAGGTCGATGAAGCGCACGCCTTTGCCGAAGGCGAGGGCGATCGCTCGCTGGCGCATTGGCGCAAAGAGCTGCAGCGCTTCTTCGAAGAGTACGATCTGTTCTCGCCGGACATGACGCTGGTGTTGATGAATTTCAAAGTCGTCGACAAATTCTAATCTTATGCGCGCCGTTCCCTACGAGTGCCAGTGGGCGAGCCCGGAGTTGGCCGCCGATCTGATAGCCGGCCGCGCGACGCTGGCGCAAGACGAAAATTGGGCGCACAGCGGCGCCCGCGATCGGGCAGAGTACATCGAGTGGGCCAACCACGTGTGCGGCATGGCCTGCCTGAAAATGGTGCTGGGCCATCGCGACGGCGAAACGCCGCCGCTGCTGGAACTGGCGCGCCGCAGCCTGCCCTACGGCGCCTATGTGCGCGAGGGTGAACGGATAAAGGGCCTGATTTACGCGCCGTTCGTCGAGTACGTGCGCGAGCAGTTCGCGCTGCAAGCGGAGGTGAAGGTGGGGCTGGAAGCTGCCGACGTGCCGGCGCTGCTTAGCGAATGCCGCTACTTTATCGCTTCGGTGCATCCCGCCATTCGCCGGCCGGAGAGCACGCCGCCGCACAGGGGCGGGCATCTGGTGCTGATCACCGCCGCCGATGCGCAAAGCGTGACCTTCCACAACCCTTCGGGCGACAGCCCGGCGACGCGCGAGCGGGTATGCCTGCCGCTCAGCCGCTTCGCCCCTTTCTTTGCCGGCCGCGGCATCGCCATCGCATAAAAAAACGCGCTGTTTCCGATGAAAACAGCGCGTCGTCAGCCGTTCTGATGCACTATCATGCCAGCCGCATCACCCAGGCGTCCGCCTGCCGATCGTAGTGTTGCTTGTACAGCAGCGACTGTTTGCCGTCGAGGATCGCCGGGATGCTGGTGTGTTCATCCCAGCCGTCCAGCTGCATGCACAGATCCGGATCGGACTTGCAGGGAATGCTCAGGGTGCCGGCACGGTCGGCGCCGGCGTGAAGATGCGCGTCATCGACCTCGAAGCTGCCAATTTTTACGACGGTTTTGCTCATGGGAACTCCTTGCTCAATGGTGTGGTAGGAGGTTAGACCAGTTTGGTCATCGGTAAGAGCATAGCCAAATGAGCAAAAAATGCCACATAAAAATTACATTTTGGAAACAATTTCCACGCCGGCAAAACACAACGCCTAGTACTCCACCACAAAACTGAGGTTGTCTTGATAGCTGCCAACCGCCACTTCCGTCTGCGCCGCATTGACCGCCGCCTTATACGGGATGCTTTGCGCCAGCCCGGTGCCGGCGCCGCTCTGTTTGTTGGTGCTATCCCAAACGGTCGTCGTGTTAGGCAAGTAAATCTGGTACTGCATGAAGTTGCTGGTGCCGCTTTTCATGCGCCGCCAACCGGTGACCGGGTTATTGCCGTTGGTGAAATAGGTGTTGTATCCCTCGGTTTTGGTGCAGGTCAAGGTGATGCTTTGATTGACGGGATTGAACTGCCCGACCAACGCCATGCTGCCGAAGTTGACGTTGGGCGCGGTGCCGATCAGGCAATCTTTGGTGATGGTGACGCTGACGCTGACCGTGCTGGGTTTGTCGACGCCGTCCCACCAAACGCACAGGCCGAGCACGCCCAGACCGCAAATATGGTAATTCCAGATCAGGTTGATGCTGTCGGTATAGGTTCCTGCGCGCACGTTGGCGCCGGCGGTGGTTTTGATATACAGCGGAAAGTTGACGTTGGAGGAAATCAGGATCAGCGACAGCAGGTTGAGCGAGCTGTAGTCGATGGTTTGGCCGATGCTGTAAGGATATTGGTAGTTGGCGTCGGGGTAGATCAGGTAAGCGATTTTATCGCCGGAACCGTCGGTGTTGGCAACCGCCATATTGTTGGTGGTGGAGGCGATTTTGACCGTGACGGTGTTTTGCGACAGCAAACTGAGCCCGAGCCCGGTGCAGTTGAGGCCGGCAGTGCCCTGGGCGTTGATCTGCCCGTTGTAGACCACGAAAGAGCTGCTCCCCGGTAAGGTGACGGTGCCGTTGGTGGTGGCGCAGTCGGCGAATGCGCGCTGACAGAGCAGCAGCGAGAGGGTTAGCAATAAGGCTTTCAATCCCCGAAACATAGTGACTCTCCGTCGTTGAATTAGCGGCAGACAACCGGGCCGACGCGCTGGATGCCCTGAGGCTTCGCCAGACTGAATTCCGCCTGACACGGCGGGCCGCCGTCGGCCGGGATCACGCTCAGGCGATTGTGTTGTTGCACCGGGTCGATATAGGTCATGCCGTCCCAACCGACATAGCTTTGCTGATTGCCGCCAACCACCGCCACCTGGCTGCCGTTGGCCAGCGGTTTGCCTTGCTCGTCAACCAGTTCGACGTCGGCGGCGGAGATGGGTTGGATGGGGAACTCAACCAGAAAACCGCTGTGATCGCGAATGGCGACGGTTTTTTCCACCGTCGGCAGCGCGACGTCGGCGGGCAGGCTAAGCGGATCAATCTGGAATTTCGCATGGTAGTAAGAGGTGACGGTCGGCACCAGTAAATAGCCCTGGGCATCGGTCTTGCCGATCGGCTGGTTCTCATAGCTCACCGGAATGTCGGCGTATCCTTGCGTGGACACCAGCGCAAAGGCATCGTTGATGGTGTTGGTGGCGTATACGCCGCCGTTCATCGCCACCAGCGAACCGCTGATTTCGCCCCAGTGGTTGGTTTCATCGCGGGTGCCGTATACGCCCGCTCGGGCTTCGAGTCTGCGGGTTCGCCAGGTCAGATCCGCCTGGCGGTAATCGCCGCCGCTCGGGTTATTGGCGTAGGCCAGATTCCAGCCGAAACCGCCATCGGTCGGCGCGGCGCGGCTGTAGCTGACGCGTTCGCTCCAGCGGTTGTTGTTGTCGCGCGCAGCGCTGAGGCTGGCCGTGCCCCAGCTGTCAAACGGAATGGAGAGCTGCAGTTGGGCGCTGTAACCGCTGCTGCCGATTTCCCGGTTGAGGGAGGCGTACAGGCTGCTGTTGCGCCAAAGCGACACACTGTAGGACAGGTTCACCAGGCGGGTCCGTTGAGCGATGGCGTCGCGAACGTCAAAATAACCGGCGCCGAGGCTGCCTAGCCGGCCCAGGCTGACGCTGCCGGTCAACTGATCGGTGCGACGGCTCAGACGGTAGTCGCTTTTATACACGGAAATGTCGCCAAAATCGGCGCTGCGCAGGATGCGTTGCGCGTTGAGGCTGAAACGTGGGTTGCTGTAGGTGTAGCCAAAGCTGCTTTGATCGCCGTGGTTGCCGGTGTAGCGATAGACGGGCTGAGGATCTGGCTGCTGCAACGGCCTGCCGGTCAGCGGGTCATAATAGGCGGGGGATGGTATCGGCTGGCCGCCGTTAAACGCGTCGTCGCCGGCCTGGCTGACGCTGTAGGACGCGTTGAGAACCCCCCATTGTCCGACGCGAATGTCGGCGCCGCCGCCGCCGACCGCCAACTCGGCTGCGCCTTCGGCGCGCCCTTCCAGGGTTAACCAATCAGTGACGCCGTAACGTAAACTGGCGCTGCCTACCCATTGCCCGTAATCGGCAGAATTCAACCCGTAGTTGCGTCGCAGCAAGCCGGTGGAAATGCTGAAATCGCTCATGCCGGTCTGCAGCAGGTTGCTGGCCACGTAGAACGGTACCGTGGTGCTGACCTGGCGGCCGAGGGCGTCGGTGGTGACGACGGTGGCCTGACCCGCGCCGTTAATGTAGGGCACGCTGTTGAGGGTAAACGGCCCGGGATTAATGTTGGTGGTGCTGTTTTTATAGCTGTTGATGTATAAATCGACGCTGCTGGGCAATGCCGCCTGGCCGGAAAACTGCGGCAACGGGTAGGTGATAAGATCCGGGCGCACCGCGAAATTGCGCGCCAATTGCAAGCCGCCGATGCGCACGGCGCTGCTCCAGGGGAGCGAGCCGGTGGTAAGGTCACCGGCGATCACACTCAGCATCCGTTGATCATCGTTGAAACGCCAGTAGCTGTCGTACCGAATATAGCGGCCGCCATCGTCGTTTGGCCCGCCGTTAAACCCGCTGCGGTAGATGCCGGTGTTGGCGACGACGCCGAACCCGTCGAACAGGCGCTGTTCGCTCCACGCCGACAGGTAGCCCGGCCGGCCATTGCCGTTGCTTTGGCTGGCGTAGATGTCGTAGTTGAACAGCAAACCGAGGCTGCTTTGCGCCGGCAAGCGCTGCAACGGTGAACGGGCGCCGATGGTTTGCTGTGGCAACCAGTCGTTGGGCACGTTGATCAGCAACTGCTGGCTCTCGCCGCTGTAGCTGACATCCACCTTCTCCAGCCGATCGACGGCGATTTCTTTCGCCTGTTTATCCGCTACCGGCAGCCCGGCGTCGAGCAGTTGTTGGGGTGTCATGTAGTAATGGCCGCCGCGGTAGTTGACCGGCACGACGTTGCCGGTTTGGCGCCCGTTGACGACCGGCTCCAGATACAGCGTGGTGTCCGGCATGCTGACGGCACTGGGCGGCGGCGGCAGATCGTCGCCGAGCGCAAACGGCAGCCAGCCGCCGGCCGCCATGCTCAGCATGGCAAACGCCAGCGGCTTAAGGCTGAAGCGCCGCGTCGATAGCCTCCCTGTCGGCTGCACCTGGGCCTCAATAAGACGGAATGGCTATGGGCTGTTTGTTGTCATTGACCGTGGCCATCAGCTTGCCGCTGCTGAAAGCGCCTGCGGGCGGCAAGGCGAAGCGCATCTGTGAACCGGGCAGCACGTATCCCATCAGGCCGGGATTCAGGCTGCGGCCTTGCAGCGTCACTTTCGAGATACGGGCATGCACTGCGCCTTGGTTTCGCACCTCCAGCCAGCGTTCGCTGCTTTGCTGCTGTAGACGATAGCTGAGCTGGGGTTGGCTGGCGGTCGCGTAATCGCGCGGTTTTTCGCTGTCCTGTTTGGTCCAAATGCCTTTGCCGCTGACGAACAGCGGCACCGAGTAGCGCATCTGGAATTTCAGCCCCATCTCCGCGCCGCCGGGAGCGGCGCTCGACGCTGGTTCTTTCACCGGCACTTCATCGACCAAAATGCGGTAGGCGCGCTCCTGTCCCGCCGCCGGGGCCGACTGTTTGATCAGGCGTATCAGTTGGCGTTTGCCTGGCGCGATCGACGCCACCGGCGGGCTGGCGATCACGTCGCTTTGGTTGCTGTAATCGTCTTTGCCGGCGGTTTGCTGCCAACCCAGCACGCGAATTTGCATATAGACCGGTTTGCTGTCGCGATTTTCCAGCCACAGCGCGGTGGCCTGCTGTTGATCTTCAATCACCGGATCGATCGGCCAAATGAGAATGGAAGCCGCGGCCAGGGCGTGCTGTTGGCTTGCCAGGAGCAAGGCTGCCGTTAACGGCAGTCGGAAGGGTATGCGCATAACTCAATCCTTATTGCAAAAAACTTAATAAGTGACCGTCAACAAGACCGTATCGCTGTAAACGCCACTGGTGGGCAGGGTACTGGTCGAAAACAGACGGGCGTAAACCTTGATTTCTTGCGTGCTGCCGGTGGCGGCGACGGTCTGCGCCGCGCCGCCGTTGGCGCCATCTCCCCAAAGGGTGGCGTAGTTGCTGTCTTGATAAAGTTGATACAGCAGCGTTTCCGACGTGACGGCATTTTGTAATTTTCTGCCGCCGGCGATGGATCCGGTCACGTGATTGCCGACGCCGAGGGCCAGCGTCACGCTCAGCCCCGGGTTGCAGCGAAACAGCACCGAACCGGCACCGCTGCTGGAGACGATGCTGACTGCGTTGCTCAGCGAGGACAACTGGCCGAAGTTCAGGATGCCGAAGGTGG
This sequence comes from Serratia sp. CY81684, assembly GCF_052166595.1. Taxonomy (NCBI): domain Bacteria; kingdom Pseudomonadati; phylum Pseudomonadota; class Gammaproteobacteria; order Enterobacterales; family Yersiniaceae; genus Serratia; species Serratia sp. CY81684. Next base: position 1,271,794 of record NZ_JBJNOO010000001.1, read on the forward strand.
TCACGTCACTGACGCCGCTGCCCAATACGCAGCCTTTTACCACGGTTGCATTGACGGTGAACGGCTGGCTTTTGGTCAAATCGTTGACGCCGGTATCGCTTTGGGCCGGGAAAAGCGGCAGGCAGAACAGCAAACCGCAAATGGAAGCGCGCATCGTCATTACCAATTGATCGTGACCTGTACCGTATCGGTGTAGCTGCCTGTCGGGGGTGTGGACTGCGCCGGGATCATGCCATAGACCGGCAGCCAGTTGTCCGTACCGTTGGCGGTTTGTGACACGCCCGTCAGATTATCCCAAATGGTGCTGTGGGCGGCGTTGGTGTACAGGTTGTAATTCACCCGTTGGCCTGCCGCGCTTTGCAGGTAGCGGGCAGCGGTATTGCCGCTTTGCCCGCCGCCAAGCAGAACGCTGTAGCTGGTGCCGTTGGTGCATTTCACCCGAATGGCGCCGGCGTTTTGCTGCCCGGCGACGCTGGTTGCGGTGCTGAGAAAATACAGCGTGCCGAAATTCAGCGTGCCGAAGCTGACGTTGCCACCTGAGCTGCTGCCGGCCTCACAGGCGCTGAGCAAGGTCGCGCTGACGCCGAGGGTCGCGGTTTTACTGTCGGCCTGCGCCAACAGACTGCACGCCCATAATCCGCAGCAGCAAAGCGCGCGCCGCACCGTTACCAGGTGACCGTCATCGTGACGGTGTCGTTATAGGTGTCCGCCGCCGGGGTAGATCCGGCCGCCGGTACGCGGCCATAGACGATCAGCGGAACGGCGGCGCCGGTGCCGGTGCCGGTCCGCGCGTTGGCGCCGCTGCCCCAGGCGGTGGTGCGTGCGGCATCCTGGTACAGGTTATAACTGATGAATGCGCCTGCCGTGCTGGCCATGCGGCGTTGGGTGCCTGAAGTGACGTGGAGCCCGTTGTCCAGCGCCACCGTGTAGTCTGTGCCGGTGGTGCAGGTCAATGACAGCGTACCGACCCCCCCTGCGCCGGTGGCGCTGGCGTCGATGATGTTGGCCAGTGAAGAGTAAGTGCCGAAGCTGATGGAGCCGAAGTCGTTGACGGAACCGCTGCTGTTGCCGCCTCCCACGACGCAACCGGCGCCGATGGTCAGCGTCACGCCTAACGTGCCTTGAATGGTGCCTGCTGCGTTAGCCGCGCCGTTGGCGCACAGCAGGGTTGCTACCGAGGTCAATGCCATCAGAGTTTTTTTCATCTTATATTCCTTGCCGTATGAGAGAAAGCCCGCAAAGACGCCACCCAGAGGTGGGTTGAACGTATTCATTTAGCTGCACTTTAATTAATAGAATAAGAATCGGAAATTGTCTTGATGAAAACGAGAAACTTTTTATTCTCATTCCCCGGCTGGCGGGGCTCGCAGGCGAGGCATACCGATAAAGTGAAATGATTAGAATAATAACGAACGGCGATGGGAATATTATTAGCGTTATTTTATCGCCGGGGAGTTTCATTCCCCAGCGCGGTATTGTTTACAGGTGGAAATCCAGTGCGCCATCCCGCACCAGCTCGCGCGGCAGGTTATTCTTGATACGGCTGCCAATGCGCTTGGCGATACCCAGAGGTTGCCCCTGATAGGTGACGATGCACTCGTCGCCCGCCGGTGGCTGCTCAGGGTAGAGATCGCGGCCGTGATACCACTCCTGGGCCAGTGCGGCGTCCAGCTCGAAATGCTGCTTGCCGCCGGCGCCCGCGAGGGCGATCGCCGCTTCGTGCTGCCAACGGAAACCTTTCGGGAAACGCTCCGCCAGCTTGAGACCGATGCGCGAGAAGCGCACCTTGCCGAACAGCGGCTCCAGCTCGGCCGGGAACAGCCAGATTTCCTTATCGCGCTCCCACAGCCGGCTGTCAGCGCCCCAGGTTAAGCCGGATGCGGCGGCGGCTTGGGCGACCAGCGCCGCCTCTTTGCCGGACAGTGGGCTGAACGGAAACTTACCGACTTTATAGGTCGGCTTCGCCAACGGCGCTACGGCGTGCTGTTTGCGCAGACGGGCGACGAAAAACCCTTCGCTGTCGTAAATCTGCGGGAAGACGTGCAGAAAACCTTCGGCGGTCAATGCCTTGTCAGCACCGGGAAACAGCTCGCCCAGCGGTTCGACGCTGACCGCGTCGCCGTAGGTGTCCAACAGCCAACGCACCACCTGCTGATTTTCCTGCGCATTGAGGGTACAGGTGGAGTAAACCATCACGCCGCCCGGCGCCAGCGCATGGAACGCGCTGTCGATCAGCTCGCGTTGGGTGGCGGCGATTTCGGCGACGCTGTCCGGCGACCAGTTGCTCATGGCGTCCGGATCCTTACGTACCACGCCTTCGCCGGAGCAGGGGGCATCGAGCAGAATGGCGTCGAAACTCTCCGGCAGCGCGGCGCCGAACACCCGGCCGTCGAAGTGGGTCAGCGCGGTGTTCTTCACGCCGCAGCGGCTGATATTGGCGTGCAGCACTTTCACCCGGCTGGCGGAGTATTCGTTGGCGACGATGCCGCCCTGGTTGCCCATCAACGCGGCGATCTGGGTGGTTTTGGATCCTGGCGCCGCCGCCACGTCCAGCACGCGATTCGGCGCCGCGTCGCCGGCGAACAGCGCGCTGACCGGCAACATCGAACTGGCCTCCTGAATGTAGAACAGACCGCTCAGGTGTTCGGCGGCGCTGCCTAATCGCAGCTCTTCATCGTCACGTTCGATCCAGAACCCTTCCGCGCACCAGGGAATGGGCTCCAGTCGCCAGTCGTAATCCCGCACCAGCGCCAGGAAGTCGGCGACGCTGATTTTCAGCGTGTTGACGCGCAGGCTGCGGCGCAACGGGCGCTGGCAGGCGGCGATAAAATCTTCCATCGCCAGCTCGGCGGGCATGATGGCGCGGGTGGCGTCGAGGAAAGCGGGGGGCAGAAAAACGGCGGTGGATTTGGCCACGGGGCGAACTCTCAGGGTGCAATAAAGACAAGGGCGAGAGTTTATCACAAAGCGGAAAAAAACAGGGCCCGACGTTGCCGGGCCCTGAGGTAAACGCGAAAGTTAATCGCGCGGAATGGCGGTGCCCCAGGTTTTCCAGTCCTTCGGCTCTTCCGGATTCAGCAGGAAGTGCTTGTTCGGCGTTGCTTTCGGCGCCAGCGGAATAGTCGGCGGGGTGGCGAAGGCGATACCGCCGCGGATGAACTGCTGGAAGGTGCCGCTCTTGATCACGCCGCCGGTCAGGCCGAACTGCAGGTTGTAACCCGACGCCAGCCAGAACACGCTGTTGTTGCGCACCAGATGCTGATACTTCTTGCTGATGCGCAGCGCGACGTGCACCCGGTCGGACATGGCGCCAAGGTAGAAACCGGTGATGGTGCCGACCTCCACGCCGCGGAACAGCACCGGCGTGCCGATCTGCAGCGAGCCGGTTTCGGCGGCGTCGAGCACCACGCTCAGGCCGTCCAGATAGCGCGAGTCGGTGATGCTGGCCTGCTGCAGCTCGAAGGTGCGCAGCTCGCGGCCGCGCCCCGGCTCCACGTTGATATAAGGTTGAAGCAGGGTATCGAGGTTGCTGACGCCGGCGGCGGAGATCTCCGGCGAGACGATCGAGAAGCGGCTGCCGAGACGCGCGAAGGTCTGCACGTATTCCGGATACAGCACAGCCTTGGCCAACACTTCGTTGCGCTCCGGCGCCAGCTGCAACGACTCTACCTGGCCGACGTCGATGCCGAGGTAGCGCAGCGGCATACCCGCCGACAGCTTGCTGGCGTCGTAGGTTTTCAGCGTGATTTGGCTGCCCACCGCGCGGGCGGCGGTTTCGCTGGCGTACAGCACGCGGTTGGCGCCCTTGTTCAGCGTCACGCCCTGTAGATTATCGAAGCTGATGGCACCTTTCAGCGCGCGGTTAAGCGGCGAAGCCTGCACCGTCAGCCCGCTGCCGTTGAGCTGCACCTTGGCGCCGCCTTCGGCCCAGAAGATGCTTTCGCGGGTGAGCAGCTTGCGGTATTCCGGGCTGATGTAGACGTCCACCTCAAACTCGTTGGCCTTCGGCCGAACGTTGACAATCTCGCCCACCTGGAATTTGCGATACAGCACTACCGAGCCGGCCTGCACGTCCGGCAGGCTGGTGGCGCTGAGGGTCAGGGTGGTGGCGGGGGCGTTGCCGACGATGCCTTCCTCGGCTTTTTCGCTGTTGGCGTACAGCGGGTATTGGCCGCCAGGTTCCCCCTTGCTGCCGGGAATAATGCGCACGCCGCCGTCTACCCACTCCTGGGCGCTGGCGCCAAGCACTTCCATGCCGTCGATGCCCAGCTTGACGTCGAGGCGGCTGTTGACCACGAATTTACTGTCTTTGTGCAGCAGGCCGCGGTACTGCGCGTCGATGGCGGCGGTGAATACCACGCCGCCGGCGGTCAGCGTGCGGCTCAGGATTTGGCCGACTTTCACGCCGTGCACCACCAGCGGCTGCCCGACGTCGATGCCGTAGCTTTGCGGCGCCGTCAGCGTGACGGTCAACACGCCCGGCTGTTGCAACAGCGTTTCGCTGCTGTCCAGCACGTTGAAGCGCTGCTGCGGCTCGCCTTCGCCCGGTACCAGCTCCAGCGTGGTGCCGGTCAGCAACTGGCTAAGCTTGGCGTCGTTGAGGCTGATGCGCGGGCTGCGCATCACGATGCGGGTGCCGCTGCGCATCAGATCGACCACCGAAGGATCGATGGTCAGTTCACCGACCACTTTGCTGTCCTGTTGCAACGTCAGCTTGGTCAGGGTGCCGACCTGCAGCCCCTGGTACATCAGCGGCGTGCGGTTTTCGCTCAGGCTGTTGCCGCTCGGCAGATCCAGCAGGATATTGACGCCGCGCTGGCTGTGGGCAAGATCAGGATACAGGGTATAGCTCTGATCGCCCTTGGCCTGCTGGCCATCGGCCGGAGAATCGAAGGCAATGGCACCGTTGACCAGCGCCGCCAGGCTCTCCATCTGCACCGTGGCACCGGACAGGCTGAAATCGCCCTTGAAGCCGGAAACGTTCCAGAAGCGGCTGTTGCTCTTCACCAGGTTGGCGAAGCGGCGGTCGATCAGCACGTCGATGGTTACGCCCTTGTTGCCTTCGCTGATGGTGTAGTCATACACCTTGCCGACCGGGATTTTACGGTAATAGACCAGCGAGCCGCTGTTGAGCGAGCCGAGATCGTCGGCGTGCAGGTGAATCATCAGCTCGCCGGTGTTCAGGCGGTACTTCGGCTGGGTATCGAGCGCGGTGAAGTGGGTTTGCTCCTTGCCGCTGCCGGGCATCATGCCGATATAGTTGCCGCCGACCAGCGCATCGAGCCCGGATACCCCGGCCAGCGAGGCCTTGGGCGTCACCAGCCAGAACTGGGTGCCTTCGCGCAGCGAGTCTTCCAGATCGCTTTTGATACTGGCTTCTACCACGATGCTGCGCAGATCTTTGCTCAGACTTATTTTTTGCACCGTGCCAACCTCAACGCCCTGGTAGCGCACCGGCGTGCGGCCGGCGACGATGCCCGCCGCCGATTGGAAATCGATGGTGACGGTGGTGCCGCGTTCCTGGACATTGTTATAGACCAGCCACCCGGCGATCAGCAGGGCGATGAACGGCAGTAACCAGAACGGTGAAATGCGGCGTTTGTTCTTGACCCGCGCTTCAGTCGGTGTAGTCGGCGTTTCCTGTTGCATGTGCATCCCAAATCAATCGGCTATCGAGCCACTCAACGGCAAGAATAGTCAAAATGACCGCCGAGCCAAAGTAAAACGCGGCCGGTCCCATAGTAAAAGATAACAGCTGGTCGCGGTTTACCAGCGACATCATCAAGGCGATAACGAACAGATCGAGCATCGACCAGCGGCCGATCCAGGTGACCAGACGCAGCAGACGAATGCGCGTCTTCAGGCTGTGCGAGGTTTTGAAGTGGATGCTCAGCAACAGCGTGATCAGCACGATCACCTTGGTAAAAGGCACCAGCACGCTGGCGATGAACACGATGGCGGCGATCGGCACGTTGCCGGAGGTGGCCAGTGAGACCACGCCGGAGAAGATGGTGTCTTCCATCCGCACGCCGTTGGCGTAAATGATGGAAATCGGCAGCAGGTTGGCCGGTATCAGCAGGATCATCGCCGCGATCAGCGCTGCCCAGGTTTTCTGCAGGCTGTAGGGTTGGCGGTGGCACATCGGCACATGGCAGCGCGGGCAGCGGCCGCGCGCGTCAGGGTAGCCGGTATAGTGGCAGGACAGGCAAATATGCAGCGCCGCCGGCGGGCCTTCCGGCTGTTCCTGCGGATAGTAACGCTCCCACAGCTGCTCCAGATTAGCGTGGATCAGCGTCAGGATGCTGAGCAGGGTGAGCGACAGGTAGGCGATCAGCGCGCTGCCCGCCTGGATGTCGGCGTAATCCTGCACCTTGATCGCCGCCACCGCCATGCCGATCAGATAAATGTCCAGCATCACCCACTCTTTGAGCCGCTCCAGCATCAGCAGCACCGGGCGCAGGTTCATGCCGAGCGCATGGCCGAAGCGCAGGTACAGCAGCGACAGCGCCAGCGTCAGCGGGGCGCCGATGGTGCAAAACGCCACCATGCTGGCGGTGAGCGGATCGCCCTGGCGGCTCATCTGCCAGATGCCCTCCAGCAAACTGGCGTCGATGCGCGTGCCGAGCAGGCGGATGCTGATCAGCGGTTCGGTGAAGGCGAACGGCATCAGCAGCAGCATGGTGATCGCCATGGCGGTCAGACGCGTCATCGACCAGTCGCGGCCGTGCACCACCTTGGCGTTGCAGCGCGGGCAATAAGCGGCCTGATTGCCGCTGAGCGGCGGCAGCATGAACAGCAGATCGCACTCGCAGCAGCGTTGGTGGCGCGCTTTGGAAAGGGGGGCGGTGATCGCGTGTATTTTCATTTTTGACAAGTAGCTGCCCTTGAGCCCGCCGGAACTGTCAGCGTAGCTGAAAAATAAACCGGCCGCGTCACCGGCGATCGGGCGCCGGACGGTAAAACGAGGTAAACCGGGATTCTGAGCGGCAAACATACCCCGAGCGACGGGGTTTTGTGAAGCAACAGATGATTAACCTTGTGGCTATACGCATTTAATGCTTATTTTATAGGGCCTAAGCTTTGGGCTTCTGGCCATCTTCACTGTTTCAATGGTTATCACATGACAAAAGAACAATTCTACGCGGAATTAAAACGTGATCTGAGCGCGTTGCTCGGCGGGGAGACCAACTTTATCGCGGCGCTGTCCAACGCCAGCGCCTTGCTCAACGAGCGTCTGGATGACGTGAACTGGGTCGGTTTCTATCTGATGGATGGCGCTCAGCTGGTGCTGGGGCCGTTCCAGGGCAAGATCGCCTGCGTGCGCATCCCGGTGGGCAAGGGCGTGTGCGGCACGGCGGTGGCGGAAAATCGCGTGCAGCGTGTCGGCGACGTGCATGCGTTCCCGGGCCATATCGCCTGCGATGCGGCCAGCAACGCGGAAATCGTGCTGCCGCTGGCGGTTGGCGGCCGAGCGATCGGCGTTTTGGACATCGATAGCACGGTTTATCAACGCTTCGACGAACGGGACGAAGCGGGCCTGAAAGCAGTGGTGGCGGGGCTTTGTGAGCAACTGGAGCAGTGCGACAGTGCGAAATATGTGACTGTGGCGGCAAGTTGATCGACGGTTAACGTGGCAATTACCGATGGCGTCATTATAATGACGCCTGTTCATGCCTGTGGCTTGTTGGCAATACCGTTGTAATCAGGAAATTTCATGGAAAATCAACCTAAGTTGAACTCTAGTAAAGAAGTCATTGCTTTTCTTGCCGAGCGTTTTCCGCTCTGCTTTAGCGCCGAAGGCGAAGCTCGTCCGCTGAAAATCGGTATTTTTCAGGATTTGGTAGAGCGCGTGCAGGGGGAAGAGAATCTCAGCAAAACGCAATTGCGTTCTGCCCTGCGCCTGTACACCTCAAGCTGGCGTTACCTGTACGGCGTTAAAGTCGGCGCGCAGCGCGTCGATCTGGACGGCAATCCGTGCGGTGAACTGGAACAGCAGCATGTCGATCATGCTCGCCAGCAGCTTGAAGAAGCCAAAGCGCGCGTTCAGGCACAGCGTGCCGAACAAAACGCCAAAAAACGTGAAGCCGCCGGTGAATCCGCCGATGCTGCGCCACGCCGTCCGCGTCCAGCCGGTAAAAAGCCCGCTGCACGTCGCGAAGGCGGAGCCGCGCCGGAAAACCGCAAGCCGCGCCCACAAACTCGCCCACAGCCCGCTCGCCAACCTCGTGCAGCCAAAGAGGAAAGCCAGCCGCGTTATGCGCCAGTCACGGATATCTCTAAACTGCAAATTGGCCAGGAAATCAAAGTCAGAGCAGGCAAGAGCGCGATGGATGCTACCGTACTCGAAATCGCTAAAGATGGCGTACGTGTGCAGCTCTCTTCCGGTCTGGCGATGATTGTGCGCGCAGAACACTTGCAGTTCTGATACGGAGGCCAACCCAGGCATGAACAAATTCGTCAGATTAACAGCGATTGCAGGGCTGCTGTGGGCGGGTGTCAGTTACGGCGCGGAAACAGCCAACATCCGCATCGGCCAACTGCCCCAACTGCAACAGGAACCCCAGCACGCTACGGTGAGTGAGCGCGTTACCTCGCGCTTCACTCGCTCTCATTACCGCCAGTTCGCCCTTGACGCGGAGTTTTCAGGCAAGATCTTCGATCGCTACCTGAACATGCTGGACTACAACCATAACGTATTGCTGGCTGCCGACGTGGCGCAGTTCGCCGGCAAACGCAATCAGGTTGGCGAAGAGCTGAAAACCGGCAAGCTGGACACCTTCTACGCGCTGTTCAATCTGGCGCAGAAACGCCGTTTCGAGCGTTATACCTATGCGTTGTCGTTGCTGGACAAACCGATGAACTTCACCGGCAACGGCACTATCGATCTCGACCGCAGCAAAGCGCCGTGGCCGAAAGACAAGGCCGAGCTGGATAGCCTGTGGGATGCGAAAGTCACCTATGACGAGCTGAACCTCAAGTTGACCGGCAAGACCGACAAAGAAATCCACGACACGCTGACCAAACGCTATCAGTTCGCCATCAAGCGCCTGACGCAAAGCAACAGCGAAGACGTCTTCCAGCTGGCGATGAATGCCTTTGCGCATGAAATCGATCCGCACACCAACTATCTGTCTCCGCGCAATACCGAGCAGTTCAACACCGAGATGAGCCTGTCGCTGGAAGGCATCGGCGCGGTGCTGCAGATGGATGATGACTACACCCTGATCAACTCGATGGTGCCGGGCGGCCCGGCGGCGAAGAGCAAGGCGATCACCGTAGGCGATCGCATCGTCGGCGTCGGCCAGGCCGGCAAACCGATGGTGGACGTGATCGGCTGGCGTCTGGACGACGTGGTGTCGCTGATCAAAGGGCCGAAGGGCAGCAAGGTGCGCCTGGAGATCCTGCCGGCCGGCAAGGGCACCAAAACCCGCGTGGTCACCTTGACCCGCGAGCGCATCCGCCTGGAAGACCGCGCGGTGAAAATGACCATCAAGACCGTCGGCAAAGAGAAGGTGGCGGTGTTCGACATCCCTGGCTTCTACGTCGGCTTGACCGATGACGTGAAAGTGCAGCTGCAGAAGATGGCCAAGCAGAACGTCAAGAGCGTGATCATCGATCTGCGCACCAACGGCGGCGGCGCGCTGACTGAAGCGGTGTCGCTGTCCGGCCTGTTCATTCCGAGCGGCCCGGTGGTGCAGGTGCGCGACAACAACGGCAAAGTGCGTGAAGACGCCGACACCGACGGCGTGACCTACTACAAAGGCCCGCTGGTGGTGCTGGTCGATCGTTTCAGCGCCTCCGCCTCCGAGATCTTCGCGGCGGCGATGCAGGATTACGGCCGCGCGCTGATCGTCGGCGAACCGACCTTCGGTAAAGGCACTGTGCAGCAGTACCGTTCGTTGAACCGCATCTACGACCAGATGCTGCGTCCTGAGTGGCCGGCGCTCGGTTCGGTGCAGTACACCATTCAGAAGTTCTACCGCGTCAACGGCGGCAGCACCCAGCGCAAGGGCGTGACGCCGGATATTCTGATGCCGACCGGCGTCGATCCGGCGGAAACCGGCGAAGCGTTTGAAGACAACGCCATGCCGTGGGACAGCATCAATGCGGCGACCTACAGCAAGACCGGCGATATGGCGCCGTTCGAGCCGGAACTGCTGAAAGATCACCAGCAGCGCATCGCGCAGAATCCGGAGTTCCAGTACATCGCGCAGGATATCGCGCATTACAAGGCGCTGAAGGATAAACGCAACATCGTGTCCCTCAATCTGGCGGTGCGCGAGAAAGAGAACCACGATGACGATGCGACCCGTCTGAAACGCATCAACGAGCGTCTGGAGCGCGCGGGTAAGAAGCCGCTGAAATCGCTCGACGATCTGCCGAAGGATTACCAGGAACCGGATCCGTACCTGGATGAAACCGTGCATATCGCGCTGGACCTGGCTCATCTGGAAAAGGATCAGCCTGCTCAGCAGCCGACGCCGGCTAAGTAAGGCCAAGGCTTTGCCTGTGAAAAACGCACCCTCGGGTGCGTTTTTTTATGGTTGCGGCAAGCCCGGCTTAAGCCGGTTTCTTGCGGTGACGCAGCCCGAGCTGAATGCAGGAAACCACCACCAGCAGACAGCCGAACAGCGACAGCAGCAGCGGGATCTCATGCCAGAACAGCCAGCCCCAGGCGATGTTGAACACGATGCCGATATAGCGCACCACCGAGACCACGATCAGGTTATCGGAAGAAAAGGCCTGGGTTAAGACGACCTGCCCCAATAGCGACACCAGGGCGATGGCGAGCAGAATGGCGAACTGATAGGCGTTGGGCCAAACGAACGCGTTCCACATCAGCGGCAGCGAGATCAGCGTTGCGATGAACAGGAAGTAGAACACGATCTCGTAGTTGTGGTGGCGCTTGCTGAGTTTGTTGACCGACAGATAGGCGATCGAGGCGAACACCGCGCTCATCACGCCGACCAGCGACGCCAGGGTATAGGCCGAGAAGTGCCACGGCCGCACCAGCAGTACGGCGCCGATGATGACCATCGCCAGCCAAAATGCGGTATTGGCGTTGACCCGTTCACGCAGCACCAGCAAGGAGAGCAAAATGGAGAAAAACGGCGACAGATAGGCCAGCATGCTGGCGTCGGCCAGCGTCAGATGGGCGATGCTGTAAAAATAACAAATGAGATACAGCCCGCCCATGGTGCCGCGCAACACCAGCAGCGGCCGGTCTACGCGGCTGAAGGCGATGCGGTGGCGGTACATCAGCAGCAGAACCAGCAGACAGCCGATGCTGCTGCGAAAAAACACGATTTCACCGGTGGGAATAGCGTCGGAGATGGTTTTAACCAGCGCGTTCATGACGCTGAAAATCAACGAGGCAAAAATGGCCAGTAACGCACCCTGATTCATGCTTGCCTCCGCCATTGTCGGTAAATGATGTCCGCCTGCTCGTCGCAGGTATCGTCCAGCAACGAAGGATGGCAATGCTCGGCGCCGATCCGGGTGACGAAGCGCTGCAGCGCCTGCTGAAAGCGGGCCAACAGACGCTGGGCGGCGGGCATCTCGACGTCAAGCCGCTGCGCCAGCAAGACCAGGACGCGCAGTTTGCGTACGTCCTCTTGCGGCACACGCGGCAGGCGCCAGCGCCCCTGGGCATCCTGGAAGACGCGGGCGACCCTGACGGCGGAAAAATCATAGTAGCGGCCCTGCGCGTCCGGCTCGGAATAGGGATCGACCAGCAGCGCGGTATAACGCGTAAACAGCGCATAGCATTGCTCCGTCGGCGCGAGCTGCGGGAATTGGTCAATCCAGCGGCGGCTCACCATGCGGGGCGGAACCGGGTAGTTGTCGTCATTCAAAAAGCGCAGCAGGTTAATGGCCTCGATGCCGAGCCGGTTGAGCAACTGCTGGTAATCCTGCGAGAGCGCCAGCATGTCGGCGATCGCCTCGGGACAGAGGGGGCCCTCGGGGTGGGTTTTATACAGGTACTGGATCGGCCCCTGCGGCTGGAATATCGCCTGCAGCGTGGTATCGGCCAGCGCCAACGGAGGATGAACATAATTGGTGATGCTGAAGCGCTCGGCGGCGAGCAGGCTGTCGCAGCGTTGGGCGTCAATGCCGTGACGCGCCAGCAGCGAGCAAAGCCAGTCGAGTTCGGCGCAGTCTGGCCTTGCGCCTGCGCCGGCCAGATAAATCCGCTGCTTGAACGCCTTGGTGTAGGCGCGGTAAGGCTGATCGGCGTTCTGGTACTTGGTATCGGCGTAGTAGCTCGACAGACTGATGACCTCGACGTGGGATTGTCCGGCGTCCTGCAGCAGGCTTTGCGCCATCAGGCCGGAGCCGATGGAGGGAGAGAGCAGGATCAGTGAGCGCAGTTGGGGCAACGCCGCCCATGGCACCTGTCGCAGCACGTCATGGTATTGATCGGCGGGGACGGCAAGGATCAGTCGGTGCCAGTCGCCGCCGACCAGTGACAGATCATCGTAATAGCGATCAATCGTCACCTGCGCATCGTCTTGGGTGCGCTGCGCCTTACCGGCGCCCGTCAGCCACAGGCTGGGCGTGTGCGCCAGATGTTGCTTCAGGCGGCGCCCTTTTTCGCTGGGGCGGTTGTACAGGCCGATGCGCGCATTGGCCGTGGCCTTGATGTCCGCAGCCAGTTGGATCGCCGCCGGGCCGGCGCCGAGGATCAGGGTGGGAAAGGCATTATTCATGGCGGTGGGGCTCCAAAATCAACAGATCGTACAGCGGGGTGGCGAGCGGTTTACCGCTGACGCGCCAGGGCGAGCCGGTGGCCTGGTGGTGGTAAGGGCAGTTGAAGATCGACTTGAGGCCGTTGCCATAGCGCACCAGCAATTTGCCGCACTGGGGCAGCAAAGGCTGCAGCGCCTTCAGCAAACCCTGCTTGTCCGCCACCAAAGAGGCGATGATGATGTGATCGATATCGTTGCGCGTCAGGCCGTTCAGCTTGTCGATGCAGGGCATCTGCTGCACCAGCCCCAGGTGGCGCGTGAGCCGGCGGGCAAAACGCTGGGCCGCCGGATCGCAATCGTAGCAAATGACGGTGGCGGAGAGCCTGGCGACCAGCGCCAGCGCCGTGGTGGGCAATGCGCCGCTGCCCACCAGCAGCACCCGTTCGCCGGGTTTAATGTCGGCGGCCGCGATCTCCAACTGCAGCGCGCGGTCGAAACTGTTCAGGTAGGCGTTGGTTTGCGCCGGTTCCCGGCACAGCGCCGAGACGCGATGTTTCTCGTAGTCGCACAACGCGGCGTTGGCTGTCGCCCGCAGTTGGGCGATCTGCGCCGTTATCAAACGGTCGTTTTCCAGTTTTCGACGGTAGGCCTGCAGCTGTGGTTCGTCGTTAAAGGCTTGCAGGCGGCTGAAGCGGCGTTCCAGCAGGGAAAAATGACGCCGATCTTGCCGGGCGGAGCGGTGTAGCTGGTGAATTTCCTGTTGCAAGCCGGCGAGTTGCGCCAGCATGTCCGCCTTGGTCAGAGTGTACATGGGGATTCTCCGTGTGCGTGTAACAGCTGTGTCGGCAGCAGATAGGGGTAGCCCTGCGGGCTGACGCCGTTTTCGATGCCGACGCCAAATACGCGAGACACCATCGGATGTCCCATCATCTGATGGGTATCGCCGTGGCAAACGACGCGTCCGTGCGCGAGCAGCGTGAGTGAGTGGCAATAGCGCAGCGCCAATCCCAGATCGTGGATCACCAACAGCGTGATGCAGCGGTGGCGCCGGCCGTAGTCGGCGATCTGATTGAGCACGCGCAGCTGGTGGTGGATATCCAGCGCGCTGGTGGGTTCGTCGAGCAAAATGATCTGCGGCTGAGAGACGAAGGCCTGAGCCAGCATCACCAACTGTCGCTGGCCGCCGCTGAGACGGTTGAAGGGGCGATCGGCGAGCGCGGAAATGCCGCATTCCATAAGCGCCTGCTCGACCGCATCGGCCTGGGCGGCGCTGACGCGCCAGCTCAACTGGCGTACCTTGCCCAGCAGCACCATGTCAAAAGCGGTCAATGCCGAATCGCAGCGATTAAGCTGCGGCACATAGGCGATACGGCTGGTTTTCGGATCGAAAGGGCGTTCGCGGTAAGCTATCTCGCCGCTGCATGGCACCATGCGGTTAATCGCTTTGAGCAGCGTCGATTTGCCGGCGCCGTTGGGGCCGATGATGCCGCCGAGCTGCGCCTCCGGCCAGCTCAATGAAACGTCTGCCAATAGCGAGCGGCGATGCAGCGAGACGCCGACGCGGGTGAGGGTCAGTTGAGTCATGGGCGTTTAACCTGTCGAGTGACGAAGTAAAACAGCACCGGTACGCCGATCAGGGCGATAACGATGCCGATGGGCACCACGCCGTTCGGCATCACCAGCTTGGCGACGATCGAGGCGCACAGCAGCAGCAGGCTGCCGCAGAGGGCGGAAATGCAGATCAGGTAGCGCTGATCCTCACCCACCAGAAAGCGGGCGAAATGCGGGGCGATCAGCCCGACGAACCCGATGGTGCCGACAAACGAGACCGAGGCGGCTGTCAGCAAGGTCGCCAGCAGAAAGGCCAGCTTGCGCAAGGCGCTGACATTGATGCCCAGCCCCTGGGCCTGCTCTTCGCCGGCGGACAGCGCCGTCAGCCGCCAGGCGAGCCGCAGACTGACGAACAGCGCGCACAGCAACACGACGCCGGTGATCGCCACGCCGTGCATATTGGCTTTGAGCAGGCTGCCAAACAGCCAAAAGACAATTTGCTGCATGGCTTCCGGCGAGGCCAGAAACAGCAGCAGCGATTGCAGCGACTGAAAGAAAAACAGCACCACGATGCCGCTCAACACCAATATTTGCGGCGTCATGCCGCGGCGTTGTCCCAGCAGATAGATAGGCACGCAGGCGAGCAACGCCATCAGCGAAGCCAGCAGCGGCGTGCCCAGCGCCAACGCGCCGCCCAGGCTGAAGCCGGTGAGGATCGCCAGCGCCGCGCCGAATCCCGCCGCGGCAGAGATCCCCAGCGTATAGGGGCTGGCGAGGGGATTGGCCAGCACGGTCTGCATCAGCAGGCCCGCCAGCGCCAGGCTGGCGCCGACCACCAGGGCGGTGAGCGTCATCGGCAAGCGAATCGACCAGAAAACCACCTGATGCAGCTCGTTGCCAGGCGCAGAGCCAGGCCAAAGCATCCGCACGATATCCGTGAGGCCAAGTTGCGCGGCGCCGACGGTGAGATCGATGGCGGTCGCCGTCAGCAGCGCGCCGAGCAGCGCCAGCGTCAATAGCCCGCGGCGCAGCCTGCGCCGTCGCAAAAACGCACGTCCTGTGTGGGCCACGGTTATTCTCCTTGCCAGCGTTGCAAGAAGACGCCGTCCGCCTCTATCGGCAAATATTGATGGTAGAACTGCGCCAGATTGCGCGCGGGATCAACATCGGCAAACGCGGCGGGATAGAGCGCTTTCGCCAGATACTGGACAAAAATAAAGTCGTAAATCGTGCGCGCGCCGCCATGATAAAGCGCGTAAAGCCGCTGATTTTTTATTGCCGGCAGCTGCGGCCATCCCGCCCGCCGGGCGTATTGCGTCAGGCGCGTCTGTAGGGGGGCTGCCTGCGTGCCGTAGCCCATCGGCACGGCGTTCGGCATGTTTTCCCAGTCGCCACCGGCGAGAAAAATCACCTCGGGCCGTTGGGTCAGGACATAGTCGGCGCGCAAGGGGGAAGGGCTGCCGACGACGCCGGCGGCGATATTGTCGGCGCCGGCCAACTGCAGCAGCGGCCCCCAGATCGAGGCGCCATAGCTGCTGCTGTATTCGCCGGGGCCCTTGTCTCCCAGTTCAATATAGGTGATCGGCGGCGGCAGCTGCGCCTGGCGGATGCGCCGCCGGGTATCTTCGAGGCTCTGGCGATATTCGTCGGCCAGCCGTTCCGCTCGCTCGGCGTGGCCCATCGCCTGGCCCATCAACCGGATGCTGGCGAGCTTGACTTCAACGCCCTGATTGAAGTCGACGACGATGTAAGGAATGTTGAGCCGTTGCAGCACCGGCAGGAAGTTGGCGAAGCCGTCGAGCTGCCACTTCGCCAGGATCAGCAGGTCTGGCCGCGTGGTCAGCAGGCGTTCAAAATCGAAGCTCTGGTTATAGAGCGAACCGACATCGACCAGTTGAGCGAGCCGTGGCAGCGCCGCCTGATAGCGCGCCCATTGGCTGGCGCGCAACGCCCAGTCGCTTTTGGAGAAGGCGACGACCTGTTGATAACTCTCCGGGCCGTTCACCGCCAGAAAATCTTCGTAGTAAAAGCCGATATAGGCGCGCTGTGCGGGGGCGGCTAGGATAACCTGACGTCCTTCAACGTCGGTGAGGTGAATTTCCGCGTGCGCGACCTGGCAGAAAAGCAGCCACGTCGCCAGCATCCAGACGATACGCGATAACATGATTGACATCCCTTTACGATTAATTGTGATGTTATAATGTAACAATTAATCGCGAGATTCAAACTTTCGTCGCCGCTGAATCAGGCGGGGCATGATGAAGCGCGCCGAGCGGATATTGGCCTATAAAGCGTGAGGATAACGTTTCTCGTTGTCATGGCGTGCGGGCAAAGAATTTTTTGTGAGAAATCCCTCCGCCTTGCGCAACAATCGTTTACAATTTGCCAAATCCCGGTCGCGCGTCGTTTTTGTAAAGTTTCGTATTTTTAGTAGGTTAATGGCGCGCGACTCTTGAAACTGTGACGAATGCCCATACGATCTAGGGTATCTTGGACAGCGTTTTGTTAACATTTATGAGGAAGTAAACATTTTATGATGCGTATAGCTCTGTTCCTGCTCACCAACCTGGCGGTGATGTTGGTTTTCGGGCTGGTGCTCAGCCTGACAGGAATCCAATCCAGTAGCGTTCAGGGCCTGATGATCATGGCCGGTCTGTTCGGCTTCGGCGGCGCTTTCGTGTCGTTGCTGATGTCCAAGTGGATGGCGCTGCGCTCCGTCGGCGGGGAAGTGATTGAACAACCGCGTAACGAAACCGAAAACTGGCTGCTGGAAACGGTACGCCGTCAGTCGCAGCAGGCGGGCATCGCCATGCCGCAGGTCGCTATCTACCACGCGCCGGACATCAACGCCTTCGCCACCGGCGCACGCCGCGACGCCTCGCTGGTCGCCGTCAGCACCGGCTTGCTGCAGAGCATGAGCCGTGACGAAGCGGAAGCGGTCATCGCGCACGAAATCAGCCACGTCGCCAACGGCGATATGGTGACCATGACCCTGATTCAGGGCATCGTGAACACCTTCGTGATCTTCATTTCGCGCCTCATTGCGCAGGTCGCTGCCGGTTTCCTCGGCAACCGCGACGGTGATGGTGAAGGGGAAGGCAACGGCAACCCGATGATTTACTTCGCGGTGTCGATGGTGCTGGAACTGGTGTTCGGCATCCTGGCGAGCATCATCACCATGTGGTTCTCGCGTCACCGCGAGTTCTATGCCGACGCCGGCTCCGCCAAACTGGTGGGCCGCGAGAAGATGATCGCCGCCTTGCAGCGTCTGAAAACCAGCTATGAACCGCAGGAAGCGGGCAGCATGATGGCGTTCTGCATTAATGGTAAATCCAAGTCGTTCAGCGAGCTGTTCATGTCGCACCCGCCGCTCGACAAGCGTATCGAAGCGCTGCGTACCGGCCAGTACCTGAAGTAATCGGCTGAATGAAATGAAAAACCCCGGCTTGCCGGGGTTTTTTTATGGCATGCCTGAACCGCTTTTTCAACGTCGACGGGGGTTAACGTGGTGCAAGAGCCCCCCGAAGTCCATAAAGCCCGCCTTCGAATAACGTCTGTCGGCCTCTCTGTGCGTTTACCGCCGCGGAGCGAGACGACCATGAAAGAGGGTAAGCCGCATCCTGGCTGAGTGACGACCGGCTGTTTGGCTTTGGAAGCGCATGTTATATGCTTTGGCGCAATGACATTTGTCCCTGAGGCCCTATGAAAATCAACCACCTTCCCTTGCTCAACGGTGATGAGCTACCGGCGCGCCTGGAGGAATTGACAGGCGGTATCGCCGATGCGGTTGCGGAACTGTTCAACCGGCATGATGACGATGCTGAACGGCCAGCGATTCGCTGGCATTCAGGCGATCTTCACCTCCCGGCATTTCTCCCCGACGAGCACGACAGCCACGATTACGATTACCTGATCGTGGACGGCGATATGATCGTGGAAGGATGCCTGGCGGTATCGCCGCAGTGCGAGGACGGCGGCATTGTTGTGCTGGGGCGGCTGCAGGCGGATACGCTGATTTGCTGGGGCGGACTGGTCGTGCGTGATGATGTCCGCATACGCCATGCCTATTGCAGCTCAGGAAACGACGGTGCGTTCGTGGTGGGGGGAGATCTGACCGCGCTCACCCTGGTAGAGACGGGGGAGTTTATCCATGTCCATGGCGATCTCGATGCGCGGTGTCTCGCTTCGTTGCAGAACTTCGTTCAGGTTGACGGAAACACGCGCTGCGATTGCCGCATCGACAGCGCTCAGGCCGAAGATCTGATCAAGCGCATGTTCGCCCCTGGCTTACTGAAGGGCTTCGAGGGGGTGGGTAACGACGGCCAACGCATTGTTGGCTGGTATCCGGATGACGACGCCTATTTAGCGTGTCTACGACAGGGCCGCAGCCCTTTGAGGAGCGGCGACTGACGCCAGGCCTGCATCGCACTCGACGTGGCCCGGCTCAGGCAGGCCACATCGAATTGGGGCCCGGCTCTTTCTATGCCCTCTATTTCACCTCGCGGCTGGGCTGCGCCGTTTGTGTCGTCGGTTGAGTGATGCGCAGGCTGCTGACCGCCGCCGCCAGGGTGGCGAACACCCCAGCCAGGATCAGTGAAGCGTGGGTGCCGGAGGCCGGGAACAGGTTGAACATCAGCGCCACCAGCGCGGCTCCCGAGGTTTGCCCCAGCAGGCGAGCGGTGCCCAGCATGCCGCTGGCGCCGCCGCTGCGGTTGCGCGGTGCGGCGGAGATGATGGTGTGGTTGTTGGGCGACTGGAACAGACCGAAACCGGCGCCGCACAGCACCATGCGCCAGATGATGTCCATATTCGACGGCGCCGCGGGCAGCAGCGCCAGCGAGAACAGCCCGAGCGCGAACACCGCCAGTCCAATGCAGCCCAGCAGGCCGGCGTGCACGCGCTCCACCAGCCGGCCGGCGATCGGCGCCATCACCACGATCGCCAGCGGCCACGGCGTCAGCAGCAGCCCGGTCGCCACTTCGTCGCGGCCCAACGCGCTTTGCAGGAAGAACGGCAGCGACACCATCGCCAGCATTTGCGCGGCGAACGAGCAGATTGAGGTGCCCATCGACAGGGCGAAGATCGGGATGCGCAGCAGATCGACCGGCAGCAACGGAAATTCCTGGCGCAGCTGGCGGCGCACGAACACCGCGCCAATCGCCAGCAGCGCGGCAATCTCGCTGAAGATCAGCGTCAGGCTCTGGCCCTGGGCGAAGCCGCTGATGGCGGTGATCAGCAGGCCGAAGGTCAGCGCATTCAGCACCGCGCTGGTGGGATCGAAGCGGCGGTTATCGCTTTTTTGGCCGTTGGCTGGCAGGAACTTCATCCCCAGCAGCAGCGCGACGATGCCGATCGGCAGGTTGATGGCGAACAGCCACTGCCAGGACGCGACCGACAGGATAGCGGCCGCCACCGTCGGCCCGGCCGCCGAGGAGCAGGCGACGATCAGCGAGTTGATGCCCATGCCGCGGCCGAGAAAACGCTGCGGGTAGATGATGCGGATCAGCGCGGTGTTGACGCTCATGATGGCGGCGGCGCCAAAGCCTTGCAATACGCGGGCGATGGTCAGCGTGAGCAGCGAGTCGGACAGGGCGCAAAACAGCGAGGTGATGCTGAACACCAGCAACCCGGCCTGATAGATGCGGCGATAGCCGACCAGATCGCCGAGCGAGGCCAGCGACAGCAGAGAGACGGTGATCGCCAACTGATAGGCGTTGACCACCCAAATGGAGCTGGCCGGGCTGGCGTTAAGATCGCGCGCGATGGTGGGCAGCGCCACGTTGGCTATCGCGCCGTCGAGCACCGATACGGTAATGCCGAGGGCGATGGCGAGGATCGCCCCATAGCGTTGCGGGACGGGGAGGCCGTCGGAACAAGGACGCATGTTGGTCTCAGCGGTATTTATTCAGGGGAGTATTATCATGCTAATCATATTCGCCCGTGATTGCATGCCCGTTGCCCGCTTAATTGTAAATAGCGGTGAGCGGGCCGGGGTTATCCATTTGGCTTCAATCGCTTAGCGTTCAGCCGCGTTGCGCGTTGCGATCTGTTCCGATTATACTGAAACCCTTGTTTAAATTTCCTGAAACAAAACCGTTAAGTAGGGCATTCACCATGGCTAACGCAGATTCAGACAAGCAACCGGATGCCGTCTCATCCGTGATGAAGGTGTTCGGCATTTTGCAGGCGCTTGGCGATGAGCGCGAGATTGGCATTACCGAACTTTCCCAGCGAGTGATGATGTCCAAAAGCACCGTCTACCGTTTTCTGCAAACCATGAAAGCGCTGGGCTACGTATCGCAGGAAGGCGAGACGGAAAAGTATGCGCTGACGCTCAAGCTGTTCGAACTGGGCGCCAAATCGTTGCAGAACGTCGATCTGATCCGCAGCGCCGACGTGCAGATGCGCGAACTGTCAAACCGCACCCGCGAAACCATCCACCTCGGCGCTCTGGATGAGGACGGCATTGTCTATATCCACAAGATCGACGCGATGTACAACCTGCGCATGTATTCGCGCATCGGTCGCCGCAACCCGCTGCACAGCACCGCCATCGGTAAAGTGCTGCTGGCCTGGCGCGATCGGGAGGAGGTGACGCAGATCCTGTCGCAGATTGAATTTACCCGCAGCACCGAGCATACGTTGGCCAGCGCCGCCGAACTGTTGCCGGTGCTGGATCGGGTTCGAGCGCAGGGATACGGCGAAGATGCCGAAGAGCAGGAGGCGGGGATCCGCTGCATCGCGGTGCCGGTATTCGACAGGTTCGGGGTGGCGATCGCCGGGCTGAGCATCTCTTTCCCGACGCTGCGCTTTTCCGACGCGGCGCGGGAGGAGTATGTGGCGTTGCTGCACGTCGCCGCCCGGCGCATTTCCGAGCAGCAGGGCTATCACGACTACCCGTTCTGACCGTCTTTTCGATGAGCAAGGCGCTGCCATGGCAGCGCCTTGTTGTTATTTCGCGCCCGGCGTCAGCCGCTGAGAAATCCGCTCCAGCACCAGCATCAGCAACAGCGTGGCCGCCACCAGGATCATGGTCAGCGTCGCGCCGTTGGCGATGCTGCCGCGATCGGTCAGGCTGAAGATCGTGACCGGCAGCGTCGCCCAGCTCGGCGGGTAGATCATCATGGTCGCGCCCAGCTCCCCCATCGACAGCGACAGGCTGAGTGCGAAGGCGGAGATCATGTAGGGGGCGATCATCGGCAGGGTGACGTGACGCAGGCGGAACAGCGGCGAAGCGCCCAGGCTGGCGGCGACGTTCTCGTAGTCGCCAGGTAGCCGGGTCAGCCCGGCCATCACGTTGCCGAAGGTAAAGGCGGAAATCAGCACGAAGTGGGCGGCGGGCACGATCAGGAAGGTGCCGTTCATCTGCAGCGGCCCCTGGCTGAACGCCACCAGCATCCCCAAACCGATAGAGACCGAAGGCACCGCGCTGGGAATGAAAAACAGCGTGCCCAGCAGCCGCTGGCCACGCCCCTGATGGTGGCGCAGCGCCAGCGCCGCCCAGGTGCCGCACAGCAGCGCGAACAGGCTGGCGCTGAAACCGATAGCCAGACTGGCGACCAGTGCGTCCCAGGAGGCGCCGCTGAACGCCTGGCGGAAGTGGTTGAGGGTGAAGCCGCTCGGCAGCACGCCGTTCCACTGTTCACTGAGGCTGGACATCAGGATCACCGCCAGCGGCAGGCAGAAGAACAGGGCGAACAGCGTGACCGCCAGCGTGCAGGTCAGGGTGCGGCTGGTGCGAGACCAAATCAACATCGTCAGTTCCTCAGCCCGGCGCGCGCCGCGGCGTAGCGGTAAAGGGAGAACAGCCCGAGCGACAGCGCGATATTCACCACGGCGATGGTGCAGGCGACGGCGTAATCCGCCTCCAGAATCGCTTTGGCGTAGACCATCATCGGCAGCGTGGTGACGCCCTTGGCGCCGATAAACAGCACGATGCCGAACTCATTGGTGGTCAACAGCAGGCACAGGCTGCCGCCGGCCAGCAAGGCCGGCAGCGCGGCCGGTAAAATCACCTGGCGCACCACGCGCCCCGGTCGGGCGCCGAGGATGCTGGCGGCCTCGAGCTGGCTGCGGTCGATCTGCGCCAGCGCCGCCATCAGCGGGCGCATCACCAGCGGCGTAAACACGGTGATTTCGGCCAGGATCACCCCCCAGATGGAGTAAAGAAAGTCCACCGGCGGCAGGGTGAAACCAAAGGTCGCCATCAGCGTGCCGTTGAGCAGGCCGGCGGAGCCGTAGATAAAGGTGAAGGCCAGCGTGATGAGGAAGGTCGGCATGGCGATAAAGGTATCGATCACCCGGGCGATCAGTCGGCTGCCGGGGAACGGCGTGAATACCAGCAGCAGCGACAGCAGGGTGCCGAGCACCAGGCAGCCCAGCGTCGCCAGCAGCGCAATCTGCAGCGTGTTGAGCAGAGCGCCGACAAAGCGGCGGGATTCGAACACCTGTTGCAGCGCGGCGGCGCTGAATAGCCCCTGATCGTCGGTAAACGCCTGTTTGACGATCAGCGCCAACGGGTAGAAAAACAGCGTCGCCAGCACCAGCAGCGGCAACAGGATCCACAGGCGGCGCGGCAAACGCAGCCGAAAGGACGGGCGAATAAGCGTAGAGTCGGTCATGTCAGTCCTCGATCAGTACCGCATCGTCGGGGGCGAAATAGAGCGGCACGCGCTCGCCGATCTGTGGCATCCGGCTGCGATGAGTGGTGACCACGCGCAGCGGATGGCCTTCCGCGTCGAACTGCAGGTGCGTCAACTCTCCCTGCCAATGAATATCATGCAGCGTGCCGATGATGCAGTTGCTGCGCTGGGCATCGGCATCGAGCGCAATGTGCTGTGGCCTGATGCACAGCAGCTTGTCGAAGCCGCGTTGTGCGCCGTAAGTGAAACAGCCGATCACTTTGCCGGCGCAGCTGACGGTGGTCATGCCTTGCTGCGCGGTAGTTTCCAGGGCGGTAGCCGGCAGCAGGTTGGCGCGGCCGAGGAACTCGGCGGCGAAGCGGTTCGTCGGATGATGGTACAGCGCGCGGGTTTCGCCGTGGGCGATGAGATGGCCGTCGCGCATGATGCCGATCTTGTCCGCCAGCGTCAGCGCTTCGCCCTGATCGTGGGTGACGTACAGGATGGTCAGATCCGGCAGCTCGCGGTGCAGGCGGGCGATCTCTTCCACCATGCTGTGGCGGATTTGCGCGTCCAGCGCCGACAGCGGCTCATCCAGCAGCAATACTTTGGGGCGCACCGCGATGGCGCGAGCGATCGCCACCCGCTGTTGCTGGCCGCCGGAAAGCTGGTTGGGATAGCGCTTGGCGTAGGCGGACATGCCGACGATGGCCAACGCCTCTTCGACGCGCTCGGCGGTCAGGCCGCGCGGCTTGCCCTGCGCGCGCAGGCCGAACGCCACATTGTCCTCGACGCGCATATGCGGAAACAGCGCGTAGTTCTGTACCACCATGCCCAAGCCGCGCTCATAGGGCGGCACGTCGGTGACATCGACGTCACCGATGGCAATACGCCCGGCGGAGGGCTGCACGAAGCCGGCGATCGCTCGCAGCACGGTGGTTTTACCCGAGCCGGAGGGGCCGATCAGCGCCAGCACTTCGCCGGGGGCGATGGTGAG
The DNA here is from genome assembly GCF_052166595.1 of Serratia sp. CY81684. Lineage (NCBI taxonomy): Bacteria > Pseudomonadati > Pseudomonadota > Gammaproteobacteria > Enterobacterales > Yersiniaceae > Serratia > Serratia sp. CY81684. The sequence goes on from NZ_JBJNOO010000001.1 coordinate 1,295,652, forward strand.
CGTCAGGGGTTTCAGCACCTCGGTGCCGCGATACGACACGCTGACGCGGTCGAGCTGAATGCCCGACGGCCCGGCGATGTCGAGGCTGCTATCCCGCGCCTCGGCGCGGGAAGTGAGGGTAGAAGGCATGGTCAGCGTCATTCTGTCACCTTGTGCCAGCGGGAGATATCGGCGGACAGGCTGTTCACCACCTGGTTCCAGTCCGGCGCCCAGATCTCTACACCCTGCAGCGCGGCCTGCGACTGCCTGAAGTTATCGTCGGTCGGGGTGACATCCTTACGCACCGGCATGCCGTAGGAAATGGCGCTGACGCTGCTCTGCGCTTCCTTGCTCAGCAGGAAATCGATCAGTTTTTTGCCGTTGGCGCTTTGCGGCGCGCCTTGCACCAGGCCGATGTAGTAAGGCAGCACCAGCGTGCTGCGTTTGCCGTCCGGCCCGGCCGGCCAGAACACCTTCACGTTCGGGTTGCTGCGCATCTGCGCCAGGTTCATCTGCAGATCGCCGTTGGCTACCAGCAGCTCGCCCTTATTGACCAGCGCGGTCAGCTTGCCGGTGGAGGCCGAAGGGCCGACGTTGTTGCTTTGCAGCTTGCCGAGGTAGTCGAAACCGGCATCTTTGCTGCCGAAGCTGTGAAACGCCTGCAGCATCACTGCGGTGCCGTCACCCGCCTGGCCCGGCGTGGAGTACTGCAGCTTATTGCGGAACTGCGCGTCCAGCAGCTGTTGATAGCTGGCAGGCGCCTGCGGCAGCAGTTTGGCGTTATAGATGAAGCTCAGGTAGTTGTTCACAAGTGGCACGAACTGCGGCTGGGCGTCGGCGATCTGCGCCGCATCCTGCGGGGTGAAATCCTGCAGCAGTTTTTCCGCGGCGGCGCGCTGGATGAACGGCGGCAGCGTCACCAGCACGTCGGCCTGCGGGTTGCTGCGCTCCTTCGACAGGCGCTCCACGATGGCGCCGGAGCCGCCTTCGACGTACTGCACCTTGACGCCGGTCGCCTGGGTGAAGGCGTCGAACTGGGTTTGATACCAGCTGTGATCGCCGTCGTGCAGACCATCGGCGGAGTAGACGGTCACCACCGCATCGGCGGCCCAGGCCGGCGCGGCGCCGAGTGCGATGGCGGTCATCACGACCAGACGAGAAAATTTCATAGCTTCAGCCTCACTGTTGCGGGTTAATGCGAAACTGGTATACACCAGATATGCGGCCAAGCTAATCGGCAAATATGACAAACAAATGAAAGCGGCAAAATATATTTGCCTTAAAAGGGGGATCGAGCGTGGGTGAGGAAGGCGGGGCGGCGGGTGCCGGCCCCGTGATAATCGAGGTTAGAGCGTATCGACTTCGATGCGCAGGCTGTCGTGGCGCCAGTATTCAATATCGAAATCGAGGATGCGGCCGTGCTGATCGTAATTCAGTCGACGCAGCAGCAACGCGGGCAGGCCGACCATGGCACCGAGCGCGTTGGCGGCGCGGTAAGGCAGGGCGGTCGGGTAGAACGACAGGTGCATGTTGCTGTAAATCAAATCGTAATGCTGTTGATAAACCTCGGTCAGGCTGCCGTTGAGATCGTGACTGAGCAGTTCCGGCACCCGCTGCGGCAGGCAGTGGTTCTCGCAATAGCAGATGGCGCGGCCGTCTGCATAGCGCACGCGGCGCAGCAGATACACCTGATCGAACGGTTCGAGCGCCAGCGGCTGCATGACGTCGAGCGGCACCGTGGTTTTTTCGCCGGACAGCAGCGCGGTGCGCGGCGTGCGCCCTTGCTCCTGACAGAGACGGTGGAAGTTGGTGTTCTGCGTCGGATCCAGCCACAGCCGTTCCGGCGTGACGAACCAGCCGCGGCGATCGGCGCGGTAGATGGCGCCGGTGGCTTCCAATTGCGCCAGGCTTTCGCGAATGGTGACGCGGGTGGTGGAGAAGATGGCGCACAGCTCGCGCTCCGAAGGCAGCTTATCGCCGGCCTGCAGCGCGCCGCGGGTGATGCGCGCCTGGAGCTGATCCTTGATCTGCAGGTAGTGAGGCATATCGCCCTGATGTTCTTTCATTTCATCTCGCTATGGCATCGGCCCGACATTCCGGCACGCGCTTATTATACATAGCCAGATGAATTTTTTGTTTCACCGCGCTTTGTCGTTTGACCAGGGCAGGAATTTGCCGCCACAATGATCGCAATCTGGTATAGACCAATAGGTGAATAACATGTCCGATCGTAACTACCTGCTGTTGACCCCCGGCCCGTTGACCACGTCGAAAACGGTGAAAGAGGCGATGCTGTATGACAGCTGCACCTGGGATGAAGATTACAACCTCGGCGTGGTGCAGCGCATACGTCAACGGTTGGTGGCGCTGGCGACGCCGTCTGCCGGTTATACCTCGGTGCTGCTGCAAGGCAGCGGCAGCTTCGCGGTAGAGGGCGTGCTGGGCACGGTCATCGGCCCGCACGACAAGCTGCTGATCGTCAACAACGGCGCCTACGGGGCGCGGATGATCGAAATGGTGCGGCTGATGGATATCGACCACCATGCTTTCGACTGCGGTGAGGTGAATGAACCGGACGTGGCGGCGTTGGAGGCGGTGCTGAAAAGCGATGCGCGCATCAGCCATATCGCCATGGTGCACTGTGAAACCACCACCGGCATGCTCAATCCGCTGCAGAAGGTCGCCGGCCTGGCGGCGCGCAATGGCAAGACCTTTATCGTCGACGCCATGAGCAGCTTTGGCGGCATCCCGTTGGATGTGGACGCGCTGGGCATCGATTTTCTGATCAGCTCCGCCAACAAATGCATTCAGGGCGTGCCGGGCTTCGCGTTCGTCATCGCCCGCCGCAGCGAGCTGGAGAAATGCGCCGGCCGTTCACGCTCGCTGTCGCTGGATCTGTATGCTCAGTGGCGCTGTATGGAGGATCAGGCCGGCAAATGGCGCTTTACGTCGCCGACCCACACCGTGCTGGCCTTCGCGCAGGCGCTGAAAGAGCTGGAACAAGAGGGCGGCATTGCCGCGCGCCACCACCGCTATCAGACCAATCAGCGGCGGCTGGTGGCGGGTATGCGCGAGCTGGGTTTTGAGACCCTGCTGGACGATGCGCTGCACTCGCCGATCATCACCGCGTTCTATTCGCCAAAGGCCGACACATACCGCTTCGCCGAGTTTTATCAGCGTCTCAAGCAACAAGGCTTCGTGATTTATCCCGGTAAAGTGTCGCAGAGCGACTGCTTCCGTATCGGCAACATCGGCGAAATCTATCCGCAAGATATCGAACGTTTGCTGGCGGCCGTCGGGCAGGCGATGTACTGGAATCAATAAGGATTGACCATGAAACAGATCAACGCCGTAATCCTCGACTGGGCCGGCACCACGGTGGACTTCGGCTCCTTTGCGCCGACGCAGATTTTCGTCGAGGCGTTCAAGCAAACCTTCGATATCGACATCAGCTTGGCGGAGGCGCGCATTCCGATGGGGCTCGGCAAATGGCAGCACATCGAGGCACTGGGCAAGCTGCCGGCGGTCGATGCGCGCTGGCGGCAGAAGCTGGGACGCTCGATGAGCCATCAGGACATTGACGCGCTGTATCAGGCGTTTATGCCGCTGCAAATCGCTAAAGTGATCGACTTCGCCGATCCCATCGAGGGCGTGCCGCAGGCGATCGCCGCTCTGCGCGAACAGGGCATTAAAATCGGTTCCTGCTCCGGCTATCCGCGCGCGGTGATGGAGGTGCTGGTGCCCGCCGCCGCAGAGCGCGGCTACGCGCCGGATTATTGGGTCGCCACCGACGATCTTGCAGCCGGCGGCCGACCGGGGCCGTGGATGGCGTTGCAGAACGCGATCGCGCTGGGCATCGATGCGGTGGCGCATTGCGTGAAGGTGGATGACGCGGTGCCGGGCATTGCCGAAGGGCTGAACGCCGGGATGTGGAGCGTCGGGCTGGCGCTGTCCGGCAACGAGTTCGGCGCCACCTGGCAGGAATATCGCCAAATGCCGCAAGGGGAGATCGAGCGCCGTCGCACGGCCGCCGCCAATAAGCTGTACGCGGCGGGCGCGCACTATGTGATAGACACGCTGGCGCAATTGCCGGCAGCGATCGCTGATATCAACCGGCGGTTGGCGAGCGGCGAGCGGCCGTAACGACCGAACGCGGGGCGTAAAAAAACCGGGGATTATCCCCGGTTTTTTCGTTCTGAGACGGCGTTAGCGATGCGCTAATTCGACTTCGTCTTCGCTGTCCATCACGGCTTTGTCGGTTTGCTTCATCAGCTGGCTGGTGATGGTGCCCGCCGCCATGGAACCGTTGACGTTCAGCGCGGTACGGCCCATGTCGATCAGCGGTTCGACCGAGATCAGCAGCGCGACCAGCGTCACCGGCAGGCCCATCGCCGGCAGCACGATCAGCGCAGCGAAGGTGGCACCACCGCCCACGCCCGCCACGCCGGCGGAGCTGATGGTGACGATGCCGACCAGGGTGGCGATCCACACCGGATCCAGCGGGTTGATGCCGACGGTCGGCGCCACCATCACCGCCAGCATCGCCGGGTAGAGGCCCGCACAGCCGTTCTGGCCGATGGTGGCGCCGAACGATGCTGAGAAGCTGGCGATGGATTCCGGCACGCCCAGGCGACGGGTCTGCGCTTCCACGTTCAGCGGAATGCTGGCGGCGCTGGAGCGGCTGGTGAACGCGAAGGTGATCACCGGCCACACCTTGCGGAAGAACTTCATCGGGTTAACGCCGGTGAAGGCCAGCAGGACAGCGTGAACCACAAACATGATGGCCAGGCCGATGTACGAGGCCACCACGAAGCTGCCGAGCTTGACGATATCGTGAATGTTGGAACCGGCGACCACTTTGGTCATCAGCGCCAGCACGCCGTACGGCGTCAGCTTCATGACCAGACGCACCAGCTTCATCACCCAGGCCTGCAGGGTGTCGATAGCCACCAGCACGCGCTCGCCTTTCGGCTTGTCGTCTTTCAGCAGCTGCAACGCCGCCACGCCGAGGAAGGTGGCGAAAATCACCACGCTGATGATCGAGGTCGGGCTGGCGCCGGTCAGATCGGCGAACGGGTTTTTCGGGATGAACGACAGCACCATCTGCGGCACCGTCAGATCGGCCAGTTTACCCACGTAGTTGGTCTGGATCGCCGTCAGGCGCGCGCTTTCCTGCGCGCCCTGCACCAGGCCTTCGGCGGTCAGGCCGAACAGGTTGGTGACCAGCACGCCCACCAGCGCCGAGATCAGCGTAGTGAACAGCAGCGTGCCGATAGTGAGGACGCTGATTTTGCCCAGCGAAGAGGCGTTATGCAGCTTGGCCACCGCGCTCAGGATCGAGGCGAACACCAGCGGCATGACGATCATTTGCAGCAGTTGCACATAGCCGTTACCGACGATGTTGAACCAGCTGATGGATTCTTTCAGTACCGGGTTATCGGCGCCGTACACCAGCTGCAGGCCCAGACCGAACACCACGCCGACCACCAGGCCGACCAGCACTTTTTTCGCCAGGCTCCATTGCTTGTGGCGGGTTTGCGCCAGCAGCAAAAGGAGCGCGACAAATACCAGCACGTTAATCACGAGCGGAAGATTCATCCCCAATGTCTCCAATAATCTTTCTTATAAAAACGACTACGCATCACGTATGTCGCGATGTAAATATCGTAACAGTTTGCTGAGTGGCCTACTTATATCCAAATGGAATTTGATATAGCTTTTTGTGTGTTTTTGTTCGTTTTATATACATCAAGGTGATGTGTTAGGCGGTTTTTTGTGATCAGAGTCTGATATTTCTGATTTGCTCGACATAGGATTGCACCGGCAGGGTGAAATCACCTTGCCAGCAGATGGCAAACGCCACCAGGCACAGACACAGCACCCGCTCCAGCTGGTTGCCTTTTTGCGAGTTGAGCAGCGGCAGGCGAAAACGCCAGCGGCATGGCCACAACAGCGGCACGCCGGCGGGGGTGAGCATATCGGCCAACAGATGGCTGAAGTAGCCGATGATCATGGCGTGCAGCGCATCGGCCGGGATCGGCCAGCTGCGCGGTACGTCCAGTTGGAACAGCGCCATGCCGCCGGCGATCGCCAGCAGGCTGTGGGTGAAACCACGGTGGCCGAAGGCGCGGGCGATGGGCAGGGCAATCCAGCGCAGGCGCTGGCCCAGCACCGACTTGGGGTGATCGATGTCCGGCAGCAGCGAGGTCAGTAGCGCGGCGGGTATGATGTGCCACCAGTCGCCGGTAGCCAGCTCTGGCGTCACTTCCGCCTTCTTGGCGAAGATCGCGCAAGCGACAGAGAATATAAGGTGTCCTTCCGCGGTCATGCTGTTGCGATCCCGGCTGGTAAACTGTTAATTTATCCAGTATATGGGAAAATTCCCAGTAGTGGAAGCAGTTACCCTGTAACCAATTGTTTATTTTCCCCTGTTTTACAACGGCTTGTTACGGCAATGGGTAACAAATCATCGATTTTGACGGGCGAGGACAAAAAGCGGGCAATGGGGGGAGTGAAACGGAAAGCAACGAGCGCGGTTTTACGGCGTGCGGCGGGAGGAAGCGGCGGCCTTGAAGCGCGCTGCGTGGCAGTGACAACGCGCTGCGGGCCGTCGCTTTCCCTGCCATGCAGCATAATGAGAACGTCACGCCAATTCAATAAAATGAAACGGTGTTTCGTTTATTTTGCGGTGCGGATCCCTTTTATGCCGCAGAGCGGCAAACCCAGAGCGCCGGTGGCCGGCGCCGCAGAATCAGGCAAAGTGGGCAGGGGTGAGCTGTTCGAGGGTCTCCAACTGGTGATCCGCCAGCGCCCAGCGCGGGTCGTGGCGGTATTCGGCGGCCGGGATCACGATGGAACGCATGCGCGCGGCCTTGGTGGCGATCATGCCGTTAAAGGAGTCTTCCAGCGTGATGCAGCGCAGCGGATCGCTGCCCAGGCGTTCGGCGGCGATCAGGTAGACCTCCGGATGCGGTTTGCTGTACGGCAGGTATTCGGCGGAAACCAATTGATCGAAGTAGCCTTCAAGATCGAACATCTTCAGCACCTGCCGTTGCATGTGCAGCGGCGAGGCGGAGGCGAGACCGATGTTCAGTCCCTGGCTGCGGCACAGCTCCAGCGCCTGCTGAACGCCCGGCAGCAGCGGGCGCGTCTCGTGCACCAGCTCGATGGCGCGCTCGATAATCCGCGCCGACACCTCTTCAAGCGTAACCCCTTGCCACGGCATCGCCTGGTACCACATTTTCACCACCAGATCGATGCGCAGCCCCAGCGTGTCCGGCAGCTTGTGACGGTCGGACAGATCCAAGCCCAGCGCGCCGAAGATATCCAGCTCGGCCTGCAGCCACAGCGGTTCCGAGTCGATCAACAAGCCGTCCATATCAAAAATTGCGGTTTCAATGCGTTGCGAATAAGCCATTAGCGGTTAACTCCTGCCGGCGCGAGTGAATGTGCCCGACACTTTATCATCGCCGGTGACGAGACTAAAACCTTTGCCTGCGCGTGTGGCTTTTGCCAAAACGCAGGATATTCCACACCTCGCGCAATTTTAGCCACCAGCGCTGGTGTTGACGCTCGGAAACCTGTTGCAACATGCGCGCATAGTCCAGCACCAACCCCGGCGTCCAGGTCATGCTTTCACCGCGGCTGCGCAGAACTGCCAGCATCCACAGGTTGGGATCCAGCACCAGTAGCAGAAAACGGCGCCACAAATGTTTATCGCCCAGCACGCCTTCCAACGCGCTGTCGAGCGCGCCGATGACCGTGGTCGAGCAGTTGCGCCGGGTCAGATTGTAGGTGGCGTCCTGCCGATAACGCAGCCAGAATGCGCGCAGCGCCGCCGGGTTATAGCGGTAGAATTGAATTTTCTTGTCCGGTGGGCACCAGGCGGCGATCTCGCCCGCCAGGTCGGGCAGGAAACGCCCGTCGACGTTGTTCTGTTCGCCGGCGTGCAGCAACTGACGGAAATCCTGAACGGAATGGCTGATGTCGTTGAGTGGGTAGTGGCTGATATACACGTCCGGCGCGAGCGCCAGGGCGGCGTGACCGGTGGAGATATTGCCGCCGCCGTCGACCGCCGCGATGTATCGGTCGACGATGTAACGCCGGCGCGGATCTTTCGCCGCGCCAATCGGTGTCCAGACATACACCGTGAGCGGCGCAGTCTCATCCTCCGGGTGCGGTGGCTGCCGCGCGGGGTTCTGATTCAGAGAGAAGTTTGTCAGTCTGCGGGCGATACGTAATAAAGCCCAGCCGGAAAGCACCATCATCACGCCGAGGCAAAAGGGCACCGTCATCCGATGCGGCGCCGGCCAGCCGACAAAAATCATCAACGAAAGCAGGATCTCGCCGCCGCCCGCCAGCGCTACGGCTTTCCATCGATTGTGCTGAATCACCGTGGAGGAGGCGATGCGCACGGCGCCGTCAAGCAGCAGCGCGCTGCCAAACACCACGGTGGCGACGATGTTATCGTCTGCGGGCACGTCCAGCATTAAAAAGGCCATAAAGACAAAACCCAATCCTTTCAGCAGCACCGGCCTGCTGGCCGAAGAGCCGATCACCAGCGCGGCGGATATCGCCACCAGCCCCTCCAGCGCCAGGATGACCGCCAGCGCATCCAGCGCCAGCACCGACCGGCCATCCTGCAGTATGTCGAACAGCATCAGCGCCCCTGCGGCTATCCACAGCCAACCGAACAGCACCAGCAGGCGGCGCTGGCCGTGCAGCGCCTGCGCGCCCAGCAATAAGATAATCAGTCGAATCATGGCGGCCTCTGGCTAAACGGATAACGTTATCTCTTCAATGATAGTGCCCCGATGTCGTTAAGCAGTTGATTTCGGCGAATTCGGCTAAGCTTGTAGCACAGCGGGAATGAAGAAAACGGTGGGCGAGTTTCGCCAACTGCAGGTAGACTTAGCCGATTCGGTTACGTCGCTAACAAGGGGAACACATGACGTATCAACAGGCCGGGCGTATCGCCATTTTGAAACGCATTCTCGGATGGGTGGTTTTTATCCCGGCGTTGCTGTCGACGCTGATTTCCGTGCTGGGCTTTATCTATCAGCACAGTGAAAAAACCAAGGGCATCAACGCAGTGATGCTGGATTTTGTCCACGTGATGGTGGACATGGTGCGTTTCAATACGCCGTTCCTGAACCTTTTCTGGTACAACTCGCCGGTGCCGGACGTGGATAAAAGCCTGTTCAGCGGCGCCAATTTGATGTTCATCATCATCTATATATTGATCTTCGTCGGGCTGGCATTGCAGGCTTCCGGCGCGCGCATGTCGCGCCAGGTCAAGTTCATTCGCGAAGGACTGGAAGATCAGATGATCCTGGAGCAGGCCAAAGGCAGCGAAGGGCACACGCGTCAGCAACTGGAGGAACGCATCACGCTGCCGCACCACACCATTTTCCTGCAGTACTTTCCGCTGTACATCCTGCCGATCGTGATTGCGGTGATCGCCTGGTTCGTGATCCGCCTGTTGGGGCAGTTGGCCGGCGCGGCCTGAACCATGAACGGGGCGCCGCTCGGCGCCCCGGAACGTTATGACGCTTCCGGCTGCAACAGCGCCTCCACCGCACGTTGCGCAGCCACCAAATGCTGGCCGCCGAACAGGTTGCTGCGGTTGAGCAGGTAGTACAGCTGATACAGCGGCTGGCGCTCGATAAATCCGGCCCCCAGCGGCCACACGCTCTGATAGCCGTCGTAGATCTGCGGCGGCAGCTCCGGATACAGCGGCAGCATCGCCAAATCGCACTCTCGGTCGCCCCAGTAGCTGGCCGGATCGAACAGTATCGGCCCGTGGGCGGTCATCGCGCAGTTGCCCGGCCACAGGTTGCCGTGCAGCAGGGAAGGCTGCGGCTGGTGGTGCTGCAAGCGCAGATAGACCCGATCGACGATGTCGTCGATGTCGCCGAAGGTCATGCCTTTTTCCGCCGCCAGCTGCAGCTGCCAGCCGATGCGCTGCTCGGCGAAGAATTCCGACCAGCGGCGTTGCCAGGCGTTGGGTTGCGGGGTGGTGGTCAGATCGCTGTCGAAGTCGAGACCGAACTGCGGTTGCTCGCTCCACTGGTGCAAATGCGCCAGCTGTTGGCCCAGGCAGTAGGCGCCGTGAGCGTCGAGGGGTTTCAACTGCTGATACTCCAGCAGCAGGAAGCTGTAGTCGCGATCGCTGCCGACGCCGTACACTTCCGGCACCCGCACGCTTTTGCTGCGCGCCAGCAACGCCAGCTGATCGGCCTCGGCGGTGAATATCGGCAGTTGTTCACGGGCGTCGCATTTCACGAACACCTCGTTGTCACCGTAACTCACGCGCCACGCCGGGTGAATGTCGCCCCCGGGCAGTTCAATCCTTTCGCGTATCTCTGCGCTGCCAAGATGTTCACTTAACAGACGGCTAACGGCTTGCCACATGGTATGTCCCCCTCTGTGCTGCCTGATAATTCATTAGGTTAGCGTCTTTCCCGTGGTGAAAACACGACGCGGCGCACAGCCGGCGTCAAAGGCGGCGATTTTTTCAACGCCTCGCCAGCTCAAAGTATATACCCTATTGATTAATTTAAGCGCAATACCGGTTGCAACTTGATGACAACGGATAAGCGAGGGGGAGGAGAGGATGCGGCGGGGAGCACCGCCGCATCAGAGGGGCGTTTAACTGCCAATGGGGGCGTTTGGGTTACCCTGTAACGGACGCAATTTACTGTATAACAAGGCGATAACGAACAACGCGGCCTGTACGATGACGATGCAGGGGCCGGTGGCGCCGTCGATGTGGAAGCTGATCAGGGTGCCGAGCACGCAGGAGAACACCGACACCACCGTCGCCACCATCAGCATGCGGTCGAAGCGGCGGCACAGCATAAAGGCGATGATGCCGGGGGCGATCAGCATGGCGATCACCAGGATCACCCCCACGGCCTGCAGCGAGGCGACGATGGTCATCGCCAGCAGGCACAGTAATCCGTAGTGCAGCAGCTTGACGGGCAGGCCAATCACCCGCGCATGGTGCGGATCGAAGCAGTACAGCATGAAGTCTTTGCGCTTGAGCAGCACCACCGCCAGGGTGATGCCGGCGATCAGCAGGGTTTGCTTCAGTTCGCCGTCGGTAATGCCCAGCATGTTGCCGAACAGAATGTGGCTCAGGTGCTGGTCGGTATCGATGCGCGAGAACAGCACCAGGCCGAAGGCGAACATGCCGGAAAAGACGATGCCCATCACCGTGTCCTCTTTCACCCGGCTGTTCTCTTTCAGGTAGCCGGTGGCTACCGCGCAAAAAATGCCGGAGAGGAAGGCGCCGATCGCCAGCGGGATGCCGACCACGAACGCCACTACGATGCCGGGCAAGACGGCGTGCGAGATGGCGTCGCCCATCAGCGACCAGCCCTTGAGCACCAGATAGCAGGAGAGCACGGCACACACCACGCCGGTAACGATGGCTGCGACGATCGCCCGCTGCATGAACGGGTAGGCGAAGGGTTCGCTGAGCAGTTGATACAGGGTGTCCATCAGCGGCCTCCGGTTTGCGAATGTGCCACGCGGCGCCGGGATGCCAGCAGGCCGTGTTTCGGCGCGAAGAAGAACGCCGCCAGGAATACCAGCGTTTGCAGGGTGACGATCACCCCGCCGGTGGCGCCGTCGAGGAAGAAACTCAGGTAGGCGCCGATGCCGCTGGTCAATGCGCCGATGATGATGGCGATGATCACCAGCCGGCTGAATCGGTCGGTCAGCAGGTAGGCGGTGGCGCCCGGCGTGATCACCATGGCGATCACCAGAATGGCGCCGACGGTTTGCAGCGCGGCGACGGTGCAGGCGCTGAGCAGGGTGAAGAACAGGATCTTCAGCTTCAGCGGCGACAGGCCGATCGACACCGCGTGGCTTTCGTCGAAGAACACCGCCAGCAGATCTTTCCACACCAGGCACAGGATCAGCAGCGAAACGCCGATGATGATTTCCACCTGCAGCACGTCTTCGTCGGCGATGCCGAGGATATTGCCGAAGATGATCGACTGTACGTTGACCGAGGTGGGGTTGAGCGACACGATCAGCAGGCCGACGGCGAAGAAGGTGGAGAAGATAAAGCCGATGATGGCGTCTTCGCGCAGCCGGGTGATGTGGCGCACCAGCGTCATCGCCAGCGCCGCCAGCATGCCGGTGAAGAAGGCACCGGCGGCGTAGGGCAGGCCGAGGGCGTAGGCGCCGGCCACGCCGGGCACCACCGAGTGCGACAGCGCATCGCCCATCAGCGACCACCCTTTCAGCATCAGGTAGGCGGACAGGAACGCGCAGGCGGCGCCGACGATGGCGCTGACCCAGATGGCCTTCACCATGTAGTTGTAACTGAAAGGTTGCAGCAGAAGGTCCAGCATCAGGATTGTTTCTCCCTGGCCTGGCTGTTGGCCGGCGGATCGCTTTTGGTGTGGCCGTAGAACACCGCCGGGCGTTCATCGTCGGTCAACACCGTGACGGTGCGCGGATCGTTGTCGTCGTGCAGATCCGGGCCGGAAAGGTTGATATGGCGCAGCACGCCGCCGAACGCCTGCTCCAGGTTGCTCTGGGTGAAGGTGGTTTCGGTCGGGCCGGCGGCCAGCACCGTGCGGTTGATGAGGATCACCCGATCGCAAAACTCCGGCACGCTGCCGAGGTTGTGGGTGGAGACCAAAATGAGATGGCCCTCGTCGCGCAGCGCGCGCAGCAGCTCGATAATCGCATTCTCGGTTTTCACATCCACGCCGGTGAAAGGCTCATCCAGCAGCAGCACCGTGCCCTGTTGCGCCAGCGCGCGCGCCAGAAATACGCGCTTCTTCTGGCCGCCGGACAGCTCGCCGATCTGCCGGCCGCGCAGCTCGCTCAGGCCGACGCGCTCCAGCGCCTTGTCGACCCGCAACCTGTCCTCACGTGACGGAATGCGCAGGAAGTTCATCTTGCCGTAGCGGCCCATCATTACCACGTCCTCCACCAGCACCGGGAAGTTCCAGTCGACGTCTTCGGTCTGCGGCACGTAGGCGATCAGGTTTTTTTTCAGCGCGTCCGCCACCGGCTTGTCGCTCAGCGACACCTGGCCGGCGGTGGGCCTGACCAGGCCCATGATGCTTTTGAACAGCGTCGATTTGCCGCTGCCGTTGACGCCGACCAATGCGCAGATCGAACCGCCGCTCAGGGTAAAGCTGGCGTTGTGGATGGCGGTGTGCCCGTTGTTGTAGGTTACGGTGACGTCGTCCACGTTCAACTCAGGGCGGACAAACGGTTCATGGGTCATTGATCGAATCCTTTGGCGATGGTTTGCACGGTGGTGTTAAGCAGGTCGATGTAGGTCGGCACCGGGCCATCGCGGGTGGACAGCGAGTCCACGTACAGCACGCCGCCGTATTTGGCGCCGGTTTCTTTCGCCACCTGCCTGGCCGGCTTGTCGGAAATGGTGCTCTCGCTGAACACCACCGGAATATGGTGGGCGCGCACGGCGTCGATCACCCGGCGCACCTGCTGCGGCGAGCCTTGCTCATCGGCGTTGATCGGCCACAGATAAACCTCTTTCAACTGATAGTCCTGCGCCAGGTAGCTGAAGGCACCTTCACTGGTCACCAGCCAGCGCTGTGCGGCCGGAATGCGCGCCAGGCGTTCGCGCAGCGGGGCGTCCAGCGCGCCGATTTTCTCTGCGTAGGCCTTGGCGTTGCGGTTATAGGTTTCCGCATTGGCCGGATCGTGCTCCACCAGCGCCTTGCGGATATTCTCGATATACACCAGCGCGTTGCTTGGCGACATCCAGGCATGCGGGTTCGGGTTGCCGTTATAGGGCCCTTCGCGGATCGGCAGCGGGGTAATGCCTTCGGTGACTACCGCCGCCGGCACCTGTTTGATGTTTTCGAAGAAACGCTGGAACCAGCGCTCCAGGTTCATGCCGTTCCACAGGATCAGGTCGGCGTGCTGTGCCTTGACGATGTCGCGCGGAGTCGGTTGATAGTCGTGGATCTCGGCGCCCGGCTTGGTGATGGATTCCACCACGGCGGCGTCACCGGCCACGTTCTGGGCGATATCCTGAATGATGGTGAAGGTGGTCACCACGCGCAGCTTTTTTTCCGCCAGCGCGTTTTGGCTGACCAAGGCGGCGCCGAGCAGCAGGCAGGCGAGCATGAAAGGGCGTAACAATGCGGCAGAGCGGGAAGGGCGACTGCGACGAAAAGCGCAACTTATCAATGGCATGATGACGTCTCCTGGTTCAAATGAAAATGATTATCAATATCAATTGAAGCGAAGTCAAGCGCCACTTGCCCACCGCCGGCGGGGTATTTCTCCAACTGAAAAATAATACCGTCCGGGGAGTTATAGCATTTTATGTATCAGTATGTAACCGCTGAAGGTAGTCCTCACAGCTGCATATCGCCACCTCCGGCTGTTTTCCCAATGCCAACTGCCCGAACCCCTGCGCCAGGCGCAGTACATCCTCTTGATCCAGCACGGTTATGAACGCAAAACTGTTGCTGCCGAGTTCGTGGTGAACGCCATTTTCGTCTGTCACCGACGTGACAAAACCCTCGCGCGTCAATTGCCCGGTCAGCTTGGCCAGGTCGGTTAATCCCTCTTCCTGATAGCGAAAAGTCACCACAAAGCAGCTTGTTGCAGATTGACTCATAAATCACCTCTTGGTATATGGATAGCTTGAGATTAGCCCAAAAAATTACTGCAGGTGTCCTTACAAGTTGTATATGCTACGCAACTCATTGAAAGGAGTGAGGGATTCTGTGAAAACAAAAATAGGTTGCCTTACGGCAATTTTACTTTTGTCGGGGTGCGCCAAAGACCCGCAAACGGCAAGCAATATTTCAGGCAGTGGCACAACGCGCGGCGGTTGGTTAAAACCCCCTCCGCAGGCACCGGTAAACCGCACGGGCACCCCGGTTGCTTATAACGATTACATTCGTCAGGCGGCCAGCAACTATGGCGTTGACGAAACGCTGATTAAAGCGATTATTCAGGTGGAGTCCGGGTTTAACCCGAACGTGGTCAGCACCTCGAACGCAGTGGGATTGATGCAGCTTAAGGCTTCTACCGCCGGCCGCGACGCCTATCGCATGAAGGGACGAAGCGGGCAACCCAGCTCGCGTGAGCTGAAGGATCCGGCGGTCAATATTGATCTGGGAACGGCCTATATCAATATTCTTCAAAGCCAGCAGCTAGCCGGAATCAACAATCCACAGACTTTGCGTTACGCCACCATCGTTTCGTACGTGAACGGGGCGGGCGCCATGTTGCGCACCTTCTCTTCGGACAAGCGCGTGGCGGTCAATCGCATCAATCAGATGAGCCCGGATGAGTTTTATCAGCACATCCAGAAAAAGCACCCGGCACCGCAGGCGCCGCGCTATTTGTGGAAGGTGACCACCGCCTATCAGGCGATGTCGCAGTAGCCCTTCATCCTGTCGAATCGGCCGCAAAACGCGGCCGATTTGCTTTCCGTTGTCGCTTTAGAGCGCGACACACCTCTCATTTTTCGTTATTTCCTCACCGCTTATCGAAAAAACCGCACAAAAAGTTAAATTTACGTTAGCAGATAAATCTTTACGTTCATTCAATAAGTTACCGGTAACATTTTTGCTTTTGCGCGCATTCTGACCTTCAATAAATATACAAATAAGTAACAAATTATTTTAAAAACCCGTATCGATCGCAAGGTTGCGGTTAAATAGTTGTGACTATCTTTGGATGGAATGTGACATGTCGAATCATAAAACCAACAATTCGCGGCGCGATTTCTTGTTGAAATCGATGACCTTAATTCCTGCGGCGGTAATTGGTGGCAGCGGCGTTGGCGCGCTGACGGCACCGACACCGGCGGTCGCTGCCTCGAACAATTCAACGCAGAACGATTACCAACCGACCTTTTTCACCCCGGAAGAGTGGGCCTTCATCAAGGCCGCCGTCGCGCGCCTGATCCCGGCCGACGATCGCGGCCCCGGCGCGCTGGAAGCCGGCGTGCCGGAGTTTATCGATCGTCAGATGAACACACCGTACGCCACCGGCTCCATCTGGTACATGCAGGGGCCGTTCAACCCCGATGTGCCGAAGGAGATGGGCTATCAGCTGCCGCTGGTGCCCAAGCAGATCTACAATCTCGGCATCGCTGACGCCGACGCCTACAGCAAAAAAACCGCCGGCAAGCCCTTCGCCGAACTGGATGGCGCGCAGCAAGACGCCATGCTGCAAAAGTTCGAATCCGGCGAGGCGGAATTCCAGCAGTTGCCGTCGAAACTGTTCTTCTCCTATCTGCTGCAAAACACCCGTGAAGGTTTCTTCAGCGATCCGATCCATGGCGGTAACAAAGACATGGTTGGCTGGAAGCTGATTAATTTTCCGGGCGCGCGCGCCGATTTTATGGACTGGGTTGAGCGAGGGGAACGTTATCCCTTCCCACCGGTATCGATTCGTGGGGAGAGGGGCTAATCATGGCAACGGTAATGAAAAAAGTAGACGCGGTGATCGTCGGCTTCGGCTGGGTGGGCGCGATCATGGCCAAAGAGCTGACCGAGGCCGGCCTCAACGTGGTGGCGCTGGAGCGCGGCCCGATGCGCGACACCTATCCGGACGGTTCTTATCCGCAGGTGATCGACGAGCTGACCTATAACATCCGGCGCAAACTGTTCCAGGATCTGTCGAAAAGTACCGTCACCATTCGCCACAACAGCAGCCAGACTGCGGTGCCTTATCGCCAGCTGGCGGCGTTCCTGCCGGGTACCGGCGTCGGCGGCGCCGGCCTGCACTGGTCGGGCGTGCATTTTCGCGTCGATCCGATCGAACTGCGCATGCGCAGCCACTATGAAGAGCGCTACGGCAAAAACTTCATTCCGAAGGACATGACCATCCAGGACTTCGGCGTGACCTACGACGAGCTGGAACCGTTCTTCGATAAAGCGGAGAAAGTGTTCGGCACTTCCGGCACCGCCTGGACCATCAAGGGGCAGAAAGTGGCGCAGAAGGGCGGTAACCGCTTTGCGCCGGATCGCTCCAGCGACTTCCCGCTGCCGGCGCAGAAAAACACCTACTCCGCCCAGCTGTTCGAGAAAGCGGCGCTGGAGGTGGGTTACCACCCTTACAACCTGCCGTCCGCCAACACCTCGGACTCTTACACCAACCCGTACGGCGCGCAGATGGGTCCATGCAACTTCTGCGGTTTCTGCAGCGGCTACGCCTGCTACATGTATTCCAAAGCCTCGCCGAACGTCAACATCTTGCCGGCGCTGCGGATGGAGAAACGCTTCGAGCTGCGCACCAACGCCAACGTGCTGAAGGTCAACCTGACCGATGACAAGTCCCGCGCCACCGGCGTGAACTACGTCGATGCGCAGGGCCGCGAGATTGAACAGCCGGCCGATCTGGTGATCCTGGGCGCATTCCAGTTCCACAACGTGCACCTGATGCTGCTGTCCGGCATCGGCAAGCCTTACGATCCGGTGACCGGCGAAGGCGTGGTCGGGCGCAACTTCGCCTACCAGAACATGACCACCATCAAGGCGTTCTTCGATAAAGACGTGTTCACCAACCCGTTCATCGGCGCCGGCGGCAATGGCGTGGGCGTGGACGACTTCAACGCCGACAACTTCGATCATGCCAAAGAAGGCTTCGTCGGCGGTTCGCCGTTCTGGGTCAACCAGGCGGGCACCAAGCCGATCTCCGGCCTGCCGACCCCGCCGGGCACCCCGGCCTGGGGCAGCAAGTGGAAAGCGGCGGTGGCGGATGCCTACACCCATCACGTCTCGATGGACGCCCACGGCGCGCACCAGTCGTACCGCAACAACTATCTGGATCTCGATCCCAACTACAAGAACGTGTTCGGCCAGCCGCTGCTGCGCATGACGTTCGACTGGCAGGAGAACGACATCAAAATGGCGCAGTTCATGTACGACAAGATGGCGCCGATCGCCAAGGCGATGAACCCGAAACTGATCGCCGGCAGCCCGAAAAACGCCAACAGCCATTTCGATACCACCAGTTACCAGACCACCCACATGAACGGCGGCGCGGTGATGGGGGAAGATCCGAAGACCAGCGCGGTAAACCGTTATCTGCAGAGCTGGGACGTGCACAACGTGTTCTCGATCGGCGCATCGGCCTTCCCGCAGGGGCTGGGCTACAACCCGACCGGCACCGTGGCGGCGTTGGCTTACTGGTCTGCCCGCGCCATTCGCGAGCAGTATCTGAAAAACCCAGGCCCATTGGTGCAGGCATAAGGACGGCGAACGATGAAAGCATTTGTACCGGCACTGGTTCTCAGTGCAGTGAGTTTTTCCGTTTGGGCGCAGGACGCCACCGTCAGCAGCGAGCTTATCAAGCGCGGTGAATACCTGGCGCGCGCCGGGGACTGCGTGGCCTGCCATACCGACGGCAAGAGCGGCAAGACCTTCGCCGGCGGTCTGGCGATGGAGACGCCGATCGGCACCATCTACTCCACCAACATTACGCCGGACAAGAAAACCGGCATCGGCGATTACAGCTTCGAGGATTTCGACAACGCGGTGCGTAAGGGCGTAGCCAAAAACGGCAGCACGCTCTATCCGGCGATGCCGTACCCGTCGTTCGCGCTGGTGAAAGAGGACGACATGCGCGCCATGTATGCCTATTTCATGCACGGCGTGCAGCCGGTGGAGCAGGCCAACAAGGACTCCGACATCCCGTGGCCGCTGTCGATGCGCTGGCCGCTGAGCATCTGGCGCGGTATGTTCGCGCCGTCGCCGGCGGACTTCGTCGCCGACGCCAAGGCCGATCCGGTGATTGAGCGCGGCCGCTATCTGGTGGAAGGCCTGGGCCACTGCGGCGCCTGCCATACCCCGCGCAGCATCACCATGCAGGAAAAAGCGCTGAGCAACAGCGACAGCGACGACTACCTGTCCGGCAGCAACGCGCCGATCGACGGCTGGGTCGCTTCCAGCCTGCGCGGTGACCGTAAGGACGGCCTGGGCAGCTGGAGCGAAGCCGAACTGACCGAGTTCCTGAAAACCGGCCGCAACGACAAGGCGATCGTGTTTGGCGGCATGAGCGACGTGGTGGAACACAGCCTGCAATACCTGAGCGACGACGATCTGACCGCCATCGCACGCTACCTGAAATCGCTGCCGCCGAAAGACGGCAAGCAGCAGGCGGCGCCGGTCGAAGACAGCGTGGCCAAGGATCTGTGGCGTGGCGACGACAGCAAGCCAGGCGCGGCGTTGTATGTCGATAACTGCGCGGCCTGCCACCGCACCGATGGCGTGGGCTACAAGCGCGCCTTCCCGTCGCTGAAGGGCAATCCGGTGGTGCAGACCGAGGACGCGACCTCGCTGATCCACATCGTGCTGACCGGCAACACCACGCCGGCGGTGCAGGGTGCGGTATCCAACATCACCATGCCGCCGTTCGGCTGGCGTCTGAACGATCAGCAGGTGGCGGACGTGGTGAACTTCATCCGTTCCAGCTGGGGCAACAGCGCCAAGCCGGTGAGCGCCTCCGACGTGGCCGACGTGCGTAAAGACCGCTCGATGATCCGCGACGAGAAGGAGATGGGCAGCGCCGAGGTGCCGGACCATCCGGACGCGAAGAAGTAAACCGTTTAAGGGCTCCGCAAGGGGCCCTTAGTTTTTCTGCTGTCGCCTGCTTTTTCAGCAGATTGTGTTCGCAAATCGTTCATTCAGCCGATAAAACATAGACCCGCAGCGGATTTTTCATTATCCTTTGCCGTCCTTTCATCAGGCGTAAGTATGAAATATCGCTTTAATTCACTGATTATTATTAAAAAACTCGCGGAGAAGGATATCCCGTTAGGCGCAATCGTTGTCGCCGCAGATTAAGGTAGACTGTCTCATGAGTACGATTTCTCCCGATTCAGGCACGCTGACGGCCGCTCAGCCTGCCAAATGGAACAAAACCGACACCGTCTGGATGTTCGGTCTCTATGCGACTGCGGTGGGCGCCGGTACGTTGTTCTTGCCGATCAACGCCGGCCTGAACGGCCCGCTGGTGTTGCTGTTGATGGCGCTGTTCGCTTTCCCGCTGACCTATTTGCCGCACCGCGCGCTCAGCCGCTTCGTGCTTTCCGGTTCCAGCCGCGACGGCAACATTCACGATGTGGTGGTGGAACACTTCGGCGTGCTGGCCGGCAAAATCATCATGATGCTGTATCTGATGGCGTTCTTCCCGATCGTGCTGGTGTACAGCATTTCGATCACCAACGCGCTGGACAGCTTCCTGATCCATCAGTTCCACGTGGCCCCGCTGCCGCGCATCTGGCTGAGCCTGGCGGTGGTGGTGGTACTCAATCTGGTGCTGCTGCGCGGCAAAGACAGCATCGTGGCGGCGATGGGCATGCTGGTGTTCCCACTGCTGGTGTTCCTGATGGGCATTTCGCTCTATCTGATGCCGAGCTGGAATACCGCCAACTTCGTGCACGGCCTGGCCGCCACCCGCTTCGACACGCCGGGGTTGTGGCATTCGCTGTGGCTGGCCGTGCCGGTGATGGTGTTCTCCTTCAGCCATGCGCCGATCATCTCTTCCTTCGCCTCGACCCAGAAGAGCCTGTACGGCGACAAGGCGGAACGCCGCTGCGCGCGCATCATGCGCTATAGCTATGTGCTGATCTGCGTTACCGTGCTGTTCTTCGTGTTCAGCTGCGTGCTGAGCCTGTCTCATGAAGACATGCTGCAGGCGAAAGAGCAGAACATCACGGTGCTGACTACGCTGGCCAACAAGTTCTCCAACCCGCTGATCGCCTACCTTGGTCCGGTGATGGCGATGCTGGCGATGGCCAAATCCTATCTCGGCACTTCGCTGGGGGTGACGGAAGGGGCGACCAGCCTGATCGACGGCGTCACGCGCGCGGTCGGCAAGCCGCTCAGCTCGCGCATGACGCACCGCATCTCGGCGGTGTCGCTGTTCCTGCTCACCTGGGCGGCGACGGTGTGGAACCCCAGCGCGCTGCATATCATCGAAACCATCAGCGGCCCGCTGATTGCCGCCATCCTGTTCATTCTGCCGATGTACGCCGTGCGTGCGGTGCCGGCCATGCGCCAGTACCGCGCGGCGAGCAACGTATTCGTGCTGGTGATGGGCCTGATTGCGCTGTCGGCGCTGATCTACGGCCTGATGTGATCCCCTGGGCGCGCCGCTTCCGGCGCGCCTCTTATCCTTCCTTTACACATCCCTTTGCAATTAATCGCCGACATGCCGGGCGTTATCTTTGATAATGCAAGCCATTCTCATTAGTATTTTCTGAATGTATTCATGACTAAGGAGTTTTTCGTGCACCGTCGAATCACTTTGCCGGCGCTGGTTTGCGCCGCCTTGCTCGCCTCTCCGGCGATGGCCACCACTTATCCGCTGACGCTGACCGACACGTCCGGCCAGACGATCACCCTCCAGCAAGAGCCGAAACGCATCGTGGTGCAGGACGGGCGCGACATTCTCACGCTGGCGCTGCTCGATCGCGCCAATCCGTTCGGCCGGCTGGTGGCCTGGAATAACCTGCTGAAGAAAAGCGATGCGGCGACCTGGGATATCTTGCAGAGCAAATGGCCGGGGGCGAAAAACATCATCGATATGGGATTCAGCGATAAGGGTGAAGTGAACCTGGAGAGCGTGATCGCCAAGCGGCCCGATCTGATGATCGCCCAGCTGCGCTCCAAGCCTTCGCTGAGCCAAACCGGCGTGCTGGATAAGCTGAAGGCGCTGAACGTGCCGGTGCTGTTCATCGATACCATGCTCAAGCCGGTGGAGAACACGCCGAAAAGCGTGACGCTGCTGGGGGAAACCCTCAACCGCGAAAGCGAAGCCAAGCAATATACCGATTATTATCAGCAGCATTATCAGGCCATTCTGGCCAAAACGCAGGCGGTGGAGCCCAAACCGCGGGTGTTTTTCGAGGCCAAGGCTGGCCTGAATGGGCTGGAGTCCTGCTGCTTCACCCATGCGCACGTCGGCTGGGGGGCGCTGGTCGAGGCGGTCGGCGCGCGCAACATCGGCTCTGCGCTGTTGCCGGGCGCCACCGGCGACGTGGCGCTGGAAAAAGTGATCGCCATGAAACCGGACGCCTACATTGTTTCCGGCTCACAGTGGGCCAGCAAGACCAACGCCGCGGTGCCGTTCGGCTATGGCGTGACGCAGCAACAGGTGGATGAGGCTTTCAACCGCATGAAACAGCGCCCGGGCTTCGCGCAGGTGTCGGCGGTGAAAGAGGGGCGGTTCTACGGCATCTACCATAATTTCTACAACCATCCGTACAACATCGTGGGGCTGGAGTATCTGGCGAAGTTTATCTACCCGGCGCAGTTCCCGGATCTGGATCCGGCCAAGACCTACAGCGAGATCCTCAGCCGCTTTACCGAAGTGCCGGAAGGCAAGGGCATTTTGGGCGCGCAGGCGCCGATGGGGAAATAACGGCAACGGGCGCGACGATCGCGCCCGTTTTGTGTGATCAGGCGGCCGGCGTATAGGTGGAGATGATCTCCAGCACGCCGTTGATAATGAACTGTACCCCCATACACACCAGCAGGAAGCCCATCAGGCGCGAGATCGCCTCGATGCCGCTTTTCCCCACCAGGCGCATGATGGCGCCGGAGCTGAGCAGGCAGCCCCACAGGATCACCGCGACCGTCAGGAAGATGGCGACCGGCGCCACGGCCAGCACCCAGGGTTCAAAACCCAGCGTGTTCGCTTTGACGCTCGACGCCGAGCTGATGATCATCGCGATGGTGCCCGGCCCGGCGGTGCTCGGCATGGCCAACGGCACGAAGGCGATGTTGGCCGATGTCTTGTGGCGCAGCTCGTGCGACTTGCTCTCCACCTCCGGCGCCTCATCGGCGCTTTGTTGCGGGAACAGCATGCGGAAACCGATGAAGGCGACGATCAGGCCGCCGGCGATGCGCAGGCCAGGGATCGAAATACCGAAAGTGTTCATCACCACCTGCCCGGCGTAAAACGCCACCGTCATGATGCAGAACACATAAACCGAGGCCATCAGCGACTGCTGATTGCGCTCTTCGCGCGTCATATTACCGGACAAGCCGAGCAGCAACGCCACCGTGGTCAGCGGGTTGGCCAGCGGCAACAGCAGCACCAAACCCAGTCCGATGGCCTGGAATAACTGCAAAATACCCGTCATAAAGTAGACTCCCTGTGCAACGTTCAGGCCGCCAGGCGGCGGCCTACGAGCTAAACAGCCTAGCCTGCCGCGTGCCTGGCGGCAATGGGGATAGCTCGTAACGTTAATTAACCGTCGGCCGGCGTTTCATCATTGCCGTTGCACTCGCCGGCGAGCTCAGGTTCATCCTCACATCCCAACGGGGCGTCGTTGACCGCAATCGCCCGCGGCGCCGAACGCGCACCAAAATGCATCAGCCCCTATAACGTCGTTAATACCGCGCACCCATGATGAGCGCAGGCTGAAAAACGAGCGGCGCTCAGAAAAAATGCACAATTTTTGTGTTTTATGGCCTTTTTCGCCGCAATTGGCCGGTAAAGGCCGACGTTCAGCACCAATTGCTACACCCCGCAGGCTCAGCTGCCTACCATAGGCGCGCTTTAAAACGATAATGAGATTGATTATGCAAGACGAGTTGAAACTTTTACTGGGGAAAATCAGCGCATTCGCGCTTTCCGCCGCCTTCATGGCGGCATTGGTCGGCCTGGTGTTTATCGATGTGCACTGGTTGCATAACTTCGTGCATGAAACCTCGCTGACCGAAGCGGCGCAGGAACTGTTGCTGCTCGCCATCGCCGGCGGTTTTTTCGCCGCGGCCTGGCGGCAGGCGGAACGCCGCTCCGCCTGGATGCTGGTCGGCGGCTTCTTTCTCTGCATGCTGATCCGCGAGATGGACTTCGCTTTCGATGCGTTGTGGCACGGCGCCTGGGTGTGGTTCGCGCTGGCGGTCACCTTGGTCTGTCTATGCCATGCCGCCAGGCACATTGCGGCGACGGTGCGCGGCCTGGCCGATTTCGTGACGCATCCCGGCTACGGCATGATGTGCGCCGGTCTGCTGTGCATTCTGGTGTTTTCACGCCTGTTCGGCATGAGCGCGCTGTGGCAAACGCTGATGCTGGATGGTTACAACCGGGTGGTGAAAAACATGGTGGAAGAGGGCTGCGAACTGCTGGGCTACGGCCTGTGCCTGCTGGCCACCCTCAGCTACATGAAGACCGTTTTTGCGCCGAATGAAGCGAAAGTGTGAGGGCGGCGGCGCTTTATTTATCCGGAACAATTTTAGTGATACTATTCGCTTAGCCGAATGCGGCTGAGAAGGTATGCGTTCCATTCTGTATACCCAGTGAGGTTTCAATCTGGCAATTGTGGGCGAGATCTGAAACCTGGCTGACCAAACCCAAAATCCAATTTTCGTACTGCATGTGATCTGTCGTGTGGGTCACCACTGTAGATAAGGAATTATTAATGCCTGTTATTACTCTTCCTGACGGTAGTCAGCGTCATTTCGACCACCCCGTTTCCCCGATGGATGTCGCGCGCGATATCGGCCCTGGCCTGGCGAAAGCCTGTATCGCCGGTCGCGTCAACGGCGAGCTGGTTGATGCCGGCGATCTGATCGAATCGGATGCGCAGTTGGCCATCATCACCATCAAAGACGAAGACGGTCTGGAAATCATGCGCCACTCCTGCGCGCACCTGCTGGGTCATGCGATCAAGCAGCTGTGGCCGGATACCAAAATGGCGATCGGTCCTGTTATCGACAACGGTTTCTATTATGACGTGGATATCGACCGCACCCTGACGCAGGAAGACCTGGATCTGCTGGAAAAGCGGATGCACGAGTTGGCCGATAAGGATTACGACGTCATCAAGAAGAAGGTCAGCTGGCAAGAAGCCCGCGACACCTTCGCTGAGCGCGGCGAAATCTATAAAGTGGCGATCCTGGATGAGAACATCAGCCATGACGATCGTCCTGGCCTGTATCACCACGAAGAATACATCGACATGTGCCGCGGCCCGCACGTGCCGAACATGCGTTTCTGCCACCATTTCAAGCTGCAGAAAACCTCCGGCGCTTACTGGCGCGGTGACAGCAAAAACAAAATGCTGCAGCGTATCTACGGTACCGCCTGGGCAGACAAGAAGCAGCTGAACGCCTACCTGCAACGCCTGGAAGAAGCGGCCAAGCGCGATCACCGCAAGATCGGCAAACAGCTCGATCTGTATCACATGCAGGAAGAAGCGCCGGGCATGGTGTTCTGGCACAACGACGGTTGGACTATCTTCCGCGAGCTGGAAGCCTTCGTGCGCATGAAGCTCAAAGAGTACCAGTACCAGGAAGTGAAAGGTCCGTTCATGATGGACCGCGTGCTGTGGGAAAAAACCGGCCACTGGGAAAACTACAAAGACGCCATGTTCACCACCGCGTCGGAAAACCGCGAATACTGCATCAAGCCGATGAACTGCCCGGGTCACGTGCAGATCTTCAACCAGGGCCTGAAGTCGTACCGCGATTTGCCGCTGCGCATGGGCGAATTCGGCAGCTGCCACCGCAACGAGCCGTCGGGCTCCCTGCACGGCCTGATGCGCGTGCGCGGCTTCACGCAGGATGACGCCCACATCTTCTGTACCGAAGAGCAGGTGCGCGCCGAAGTGAACGAATGCATTCGCATGGTCTATGACGTGTACGGCACTTTCGGTTTCGACAAGATCGCCGTCAAGCTGTCGACTCGCCCGGAAAAACGCATCGGCACCGACGACATGTGGACCCGTGCGGAAGAAGACCTGGCCGCCGCGCTGACCGAGAACGGCATTCCGTTCGAGTACCAGCCGGGCGAGGGCGCCTTCTACGGACCGAAAATTGAATTTACCCTGCATGATTGTTTGGATCGCGCATGGCAATGTGGTACCGTGCAGCTCGATTTCTTCTTGCCGGGCCGTTTGGGCGCTTCGTATGTTGGCGAAAACAACGATCGCGTCGTGCCGGTAATGATTCACCGCGCCATTTTGGGCTCCATGGAACGCTTCATCGGTATCCTGACCGAAGAATACGCCGGGTTCTACCCGACCTGGATCGCTCCGGTGCAGGTGGTGGTGATGAATATCACCGACAGCCAGTCTGATTACGTCCAGCAATTGACCAAAAAACTGCAGGATGCAGGTATTCGCGTGAAAGCGGACTTGAGAAATGAGAAGATTGGCTTTAAAATTCGCGAACATACTTTACGTCGAGTCCCTTACATGTTGGTGTGCGGCGACAAAGAGGTCGAAGCCGGCAAAGTTGCCGTTCGTACCCGCCGTGGCAAAGACCTGGGAAGCCTGGACGTAAACGAAGTCGTAGACAAGCTGCTGAAAGAGATTCGCAGCCGTAGTCTTCATCAACTGGAGGAATAAAGTATTAAAGGCGGAAAACGAGTTCAACCGGCGCGTCCTAATCGCATTAACAGAGAAATTCGCGCGCAAGAAGTTCGCCTAACCGGCGTCGATGGCGAGCAGATTGGTATTGTCAGTCTGAATGAAGCTCTTGAAAAAGCTGAGGAAGCGGGCGTTGATTTAGTAGAAATCAGCCCAAATGCCGAACCGCCAGTTTGCCGAATCATGGATTACGGCAAATTCCTCTACGAGAAGAGCAAGTCGACGAAAGAACAGAAGAAGAAGCAAAAAGTTATTCAGGTCAAGGAAATCAAATTCCGTCCTGGCACCGATGATGGCGACTATCAGGTCAAACTACGCAACCTGATTCGCTTTCTGGAAGATGGCGATAAAGCCAAAATCACCCTGCGTTTCCGTGGGCGTGAGATGGCGCACCAGCAGATCGGTATGGAAGTGCTTAACCGCGTCCGTAAAGACCTGTGTGAAGATATGGATCTGGCAGTGGTCGAATCCTTCCCTACGAAGATCGAAGGCCGCCAGATGATTATGGTGCTCGCTCCTAAGAAGAAACAGTAAGGCTTACAAGTAATGGAACCCGCGCGGCGCTTGCGCTGTGTGGGTTTTATTCGCCCAACTGATTCGTTGTTTAACAATGCGAAGTGGATTTAATTAAAATGCCAAAGATTAAAACTGTACGTGGTGCAGCCAAGCGCTTCAAAAAAACCGGCAGCGGTGGTTTTAAGCGTAAACATGCCAACCTGCGTCATATTCTGACCAAAAAAGCAACCAAGCGTAAACGTCACCTGCGTCCGAAAGGCATGGTGTCTAAAAACGATCTGGTCTTGGTTACCGCGTGCCTGCCGTACGCATAAGCCATTTTTTTTGAATTTAGAATAAGACTTTAGGAGAGAGCATATGGCTCGCGTAAAACGTGGTGTAATTGCACGCGCACGTCACAAGAAAATCATGAAGCAGGCGAAAGGCTACTACGGTGCCCGTTCGCGCGTATATCGTGTTGCCTTCCAGGCAGTAATCAAAGCAGGTCAGTATGCTTACCGTGACCGTCGTCAACGTAAGCGTCAGTTCCGTCAGCTGTGGATTGCACGTATCAACGCAGCTGCTCGTCAGAACGGTCTGTCTTACAGCAAGTTCATCAACGGCCTGAAAAAAGCCTCGATTGAAATTGACCGTAAGATCCTGGCTGACATCGCAGTCTTCGACAAAGTGGCCTTCGGCGCACTGGTTGAGAAAGCGAAAGCAGCTCTGGCGTAAGTCAGTAGAAGAGGGAGCTTGCTCCCTCTTTTAATCTTTGTTTTCAGCGACAAATATTGACTTTTATTGCCCGCCGCTATATCACTGGTGGACAATTATCGACAAGGTACCGCAATCATGCACGCAGCTATTTTTCGTTTCTTTTTTTACTTTAGCGCCTGATTTCAGGAGGCTTTGCGCGTAAGAAAAGAAACGAAAAGTAGCGCCTAAGCCTCCCTCGTGGAGGCTTTTTTGTTTTTGGCCATCGCCTTGCCTTGCACATTGCTGCGGCGAGGGTGGCAGACACTCAGTCGGCCCTGTGCCGCGCAGGCGAGCCGGCCGGCCGGCAACGTATTGAAAAGTCTTTGAATAATGGTCAAAGGCGTGTTCGAATATAGATAACAATTACTTAGGGCCATCCCGGCCAGAGGAAGAGGAAAGCAATGCCACATCTCGCAGAGCTGGTTGCCAATGCCAAGGCAGCCGTAGAAGATGCCCAGGATGTTGCCGCGTTAGATTTGGTGCGCGTCGAATATTTTGGCAAGAAAGGTCATTTCACCTTGCAGATGCAGTCTCTGCGTGACGTACCGGCGGAAGACCGTCCGGCGGCCGGCGCGGTGATCAACCAGGCCAAGCAAGAAGTACAGGACGCCCTGAACGCGCGTAAGAACGCGCTGGAAAGCGCAGCGCTGAACGCGCGCCTGGCGGCTGAAACCATCGACGTTTCCCTGCCGGGCCGTCGCATGGAGAACGGCGGCCTGCATCCGGTGACCCGCACCATCGACCGTATCGAAACCTTCTTCGGCGAGTTGGGCTTTTCCGTTGCCACCGGCCCGGAGATTGAAGACGATTATCATAACTTCGACGCGCTGAACATTCCAGGGCATCACCCGGCGCGCGCCGACCACGATACCTTCTGGTTCGACGCCACACGCCTGCTGCGCACCCAGACTTCCGGCGTGCAGATCCGCACCATGAAGAACCAACAGCCGCCGATCCGTATCATTGCGCCGGGCCGCGTTTACCGTAACGACTACGATCAGACTCACACCCCGATGTTCCACCAGATGGAAGGGCTGATCGTCGATAAAGACATCAGCTTCACCAACCTGAAGGGCACGCTGCACGATTTCCTGAACAACTTCTTTGAAGAAGACCTGCAGGTCCGTTTCCGTCCGTCCTACTTCCCATTCACCGAGCCGTCCGCTGAAGTGGACGTGATGGGCAAGAACGGCAAGTGGCTGGAAGTGCTGGGCTGCGGCATGGTGCATCCGAACGTGCTGCGCAACGTCGGCATCGATCCGGAAGTTTACTCCGGCTTCGCCTTCGGCATGGGCATGGAGCGCCTGACGATGCTGCGTTACGGCGTCACCGACCTGCGCGCATTCTTCGAAAACGATCTGCGTTTCCTCAAACAGTTTAAGTAAGGCGGGAATATCACATGAAATTCAGTGAACTCTGGTTGCGCGAGTGGGTAAACCCGGCCATCAGCAGCGAAGCATTATCCGATCAAATCACCATGGCCGGCCTGGAAGTGGACGGCGTGGATCCGGTTGCCGGCGCGTTTAACGGCGTTGTGGTGGGTGAAGTGGTCGAGTGCGGTCAGCACCCGAACGCCGACAAACTGCGCGTCACTAAAGTTAACGTGGGCGGCGACCGCTTGCTCGACATCGTCTGCGGCGCGCCGAACTGCCGTACCGGCCTGAAAGTGGCGGTCGCCACCGTGGGCGCGGTGCTGCCGGGCGATTTCAAAATCAAAGCCGCCAAGCTGCGCGGCGAGCCTTCGGAAGGCATGCTGTGCTCGTTCTCCGAGCTGGGCATTTCCGACGATCATGACGGCATCATCGAGTTGCCGCTGGATGCGCCGATCGGCACCGACATCCGTGACTACCTGAAACTGAACGACAACACCATCGAGATCAGCGTTACCCCGAACCGCGCCGACTGCCTGGGTATCATCGGCGTTGCGCGCGACGTGGGCGTACTGAACCAGGTGGCGCTGACCGAGCCGGATATGAGCCCGGTGGCTGCCACCATCGACGCCACGCTGCCGATCCGCGTTGACGCGCCGCAGGCGTGCCCGCGTTATCTGGGCCGCGTGGTGAAAGGCATCGACGTCACCGCGCCAAGCCCGCTGTGGATGCGTGAAAAACTGCGTCGCTGCGGTATCCGCTCCATCGATGCGGTGGTTGACGTCACCAACTATGTGCTGCTGGAGCTTGGCCAGCCGATGCACGCTTTCGATCTGAGCCGCATCGACGGCGGCATCGTGGTGCGCATGGCGGAAGAAGGGGAAACCTTGACGCTGCTGGATGGCAACGAAGCCAAACTGAACGCCGACACCTTAGTGATCGCCGATCATCAAAAAGCGTTGGCGATGGGTGGCATCTTCGGTGGCGAGCATTCCGGCGTCAACGGGGAAACTCAGGACGTGCTGCTGGAATGCGCCTTCTTCAGCCCGCTGTCGATCACCGGCCGTGCGCGTCGTCACGGCCTGCACACCGACGCTTCTCACCGCTATGAGCGCGGTGTCGATCCGGCGCTGCAGTACAAAGCGATGGAACGCGCCACGCGCCTGCTGCTCGATATTTGCGGCGGTCAGGCCGGCCCGATTATCGACGTGACCCACGAGAACGAACTGCCGAAGCGCGCCACCATCACGCTGCGCCGCGAGAAACTGGATCGCCTGATCGGCCACGTGGTGCCAAGCGAGCAGGTCAGCGACATTCTGCGCCGCCTGGGTTGCCAGGTGACCGAGCAGGGCGACAGCTGGCAAGCGGTCGCGCCAAGCTGGCGTTTCGATATGGAGATCGAAGAGGATCTGGTGGAAGAAGTGGCGCGCGTTTACGGCTACGACAACATCCCGGATGTGCCGGTGCGCGCCGATCTGGTGATGACCCAGCATCGCGAAGCCGATCTGACGCTGAAGCGCGTGAAGACCATGCTGGTCGATCACGGTTATCAGGAAGCGATCACCTACAGCTTCGTCGATCCGAAGGTGCAGGCGCTGCTGCACCCGAATGAAGAAGCGCTGATCCTGCCAAGTCCGATTTCGGTAGAAATGTCGGGGATGCGCCTGTCGCTGTGGACCGGCCTGCTGTCTGCGGTGGTGTATAACCAGAACCGCCAGCAGACGCGTCTGCGCCTGTTCGAAAGCGGCCTGCGCTTTGTGCCTGATAGTGCGGCAGATCTGGGTATCCGTCAGGATGTCATGCTGGCGGGCGTGATCGCCGGTCATACGCACGATGAACATTGGGATCTGGCGCGCAAGCCCGTCGACTTCTATGATTTAAAAGGGGATCTGGAGTCCGTTCTCGAGCTGACCGGTAAATTATCCGAAATTCAGTTCCGGGCGGAAGCCAATCCGGCCCTGCATCCAGGGCAAAGTGCGGCGATTTATTTGCACGGCGAACGCGTAGGTTTCATCGGTGTGGTTCACCCGGAACTTGAACGTAAACTGGATCTTAACGGCCGCACCGTGGTGTTTGAACTGGAGTGGAACAAGCTTGCGAGCCGCGCCGTGCCTCAGGCGCGGGAGATTTCGCGCTTCCCGGCAAACCGCCGTGATATCGCCATTGTGGTGGCTGAAAACGTCCCCGCAGAAGATATTTTGGCCGAGTGTAAGAAAGTTGGCGCAAATCAGGTAGTTGGCGTAAACTTGTTTGACGTGTACCGTGGCAAGGGCGTGGCAGAAGGTGACAAGAGCCTGGCTATCAGTCTGGTATTGCAGGATACCGCTCGTACACTGGAAGAAGAGGAGATAGCCGCTACCGTTGCAAAATGCGTAGAGGCTCTAAAACAGCGATTCCAAGCATCCTTGAGGGATTGAACCTATGGCGCTTACTAAAGCTGAAATGTCAGAACACCTGTTTGAGAAGCTTGGGCTTAGCAAACGGGACGCCAAAGACCTGGTGGAACTGTTCTTTGAAGAGGTCCGTCGGGCTCTTGAGAATGGCGAACAGGTAAAACTGTCGGGTTTTGGCAACTTTGATCTGCGTGACAAGAACCAACGTCCGGGGCGTAACCCGAAGACCGGCGAAGACATTCCGATTACGGCGCGCCGTGTGGTGACCTTCCGTCCGGGGCAGAAGTTGAAAAGCCGGGTAGAAAACGCCAGCCCGAAAGGGTGAGTGACGTGACATCAAAAAAGGCCGCTTGCGCGGCCTTTTTCTTTTCTGAGACAAAATTCAGTTTATTCCTAATGGGCAATGCATGAATTAAAATTATTCATTAAATCACCTCGGCGAAAATTTATTTAATCTCAATTGCGGAGTATTCTTATATCTTATTTTTTGTAGTGAGTGGCCATATTTGTTGTTTCAATGACGGCCGTAATAATGGCCAGGGCCGTCGCCACGGTGGCCACCGCCCCCGTGCGGGCCCCAGCAGCAGGCGCTCAGGGTTGAGGCCAGGGCTACAACGGCCAGCAGCATACCGATACGTTTAATCATCTTATAATCCTCCGGTGGAAATCCATTTAACTATAATTGCCGCGCCGCTTGAGAGACGTCAGTTATTCGTTAAATCTTGTCAGTGGTTATGATAATTAAAGGTGGCGGCAAACAGTGTAGGGATTGTGTAAGGCCGTCGAAAACAATCTGAAAATAGGCATCGGTGAGATAGTCGTTAAATAAGCACGCTGATATAACCACTGCAGCAAGAAAATAGAGTGAGAAGGTGAAGTGAAAAAGATCCTGTTGCTGGTGTGTTTCCCGCTGTTGCTGCCTCTGGCGGCGAAGGCCGATGTCTCCGTCGATATCAACGTGCCGGGCGTTTCTCTGCATCTGGGGGATCAGGACCGTCGCGGCTACTACTGGGATGGCTACGACTGGCGTCCACCGCAGTGGTGGCATGCGCACCAGGGCCGCGGCCTGGGTGAGCGCAATGCGCGCGGTATGTACTGGGACGGCGGACGCTGGCAACCTTCGCCGCCGCGTGGCTATGAGCATCGTGGGCCGGAACGCAGCGGCAATCCATTCCACGGCGATCGCGATAGTGGCGACCACGACCGCCGTCATGACGATCGCGGTGACCATGACCGCCGCGATGGTGGCCGCGGCCAACCTTATCCACCGGGCAACGCCGGCCCGCATCGTTAATCCCTGAGTTTATCGGCGGCTGGTTTTGCCATCATTGTTGCGATGACGGGCAAGGCCAGCCGCTGCTTTCCTGAGCCACTATCCACGCAAGACTTCCCCTTGCGGCGTTAACCCCCTAATATTCGACTCAAACGTCAATTATCCGGCCACGACAGCGGCCGGCAGGGAACCGCCGCGCCATGCCAACCAGCCGTACCTTCACCTTACTGTTGCAACATCAACGCTACCGCGATAAACGCCAGCTCAGTCTGTTGGCGCTGGGCGTGGCGGTGGCGTTGCTGGTCAGCCTTTGCGCCGGCGACCAATGGATATGGCCGTCAGCGTGGTTCAGCGATCGAGCGCAACTGTTTGTTTGGCAACTGCGTTTGCCGCGCGCGCTGGCGGTGATGCTGGTCGGCGCCGCCCTGGCGGTGGCGGGCGCGGTGATGCAGGCGCTGTTTGAAAATCCTCTGGCGGAGCCCGGTCTGCTGGGCGTCGCTAACGGCGCCGGCGTAGCGCTGGTGCTGACGGTGTTGTTGGGGCACGGTTTGTTGCCGGTGGCGCTGATGAGCGCCGCCGCGATAGCCGGTGCGCTGGCGATGACCTTCTTGCTGCTGGGCTTCGCTCGCCGGCGACGTCTGACTAATGCACGGCTGTTGCTGGTCGGCGTGGCGCTGGGCATTGTGTGCAGCGCGCTGATGACCTGGGCGGTCTATTTCAGCACCAGCCTCGATCTACGGCAGCTGATGTACTGGATGATGGGCGGTTTCGGCGGCGTCGACTGGCGCCAAAAGTGGCTGGTGCTGGCGCTGCTGCCGGTGTTGCTGTGGCTGTGTGGCCAGGGCCGAGCGCTCAACCTGATGGCGCTGGGCGAGGTGCAGGCGCGCCAGCTCGGGCTGTCGCTGCATGTGTGGCGTAACCTGCTGGTGCTGGCGATCGGCTGGCTGGTTGGCGTCAGCGTGGCGCTCGCCGGGGTGATCGGCTTCGTTGGGCTGGTGATCCCGCATATTTTGCGGCTCACCGGCCTGACAGACCAGCGCTACCTGCTGCCGGCCTGCGCGCTGGCGGGGGCCGGGGTGTTGCTGGTGGCCGATGTGATCGCCCGCGTTGCGCTGCTGGCGGCCGAGCTGCCGATCGGCGTGGTGACAGCCACGCTGGGGGCGCCGCTATTTATCTGGTTACTGACCCGGACAAAAGGCGTAAGGTAGTTTTCTTCATTCACCTGCCATTAAAAAACCAAAGGATGACAACCGATGAGCAAGCCAATCGACAACCTGCCGTTACAAACCATCGAAAATCAGACGACCACGCTGGGTGCCTATCAGGGCAAGGTGCTGCTGGTGGTCAACGTGGCCTCGGAGTGCGGCCTGACCAAGCAGTACGAAGGGCTGGAAGCGCTGTACGAAACCCATCGCGAGCGGGGGCTGGAAGTGCTGGGGTTCCCGTCCAATGAATTCCTGGGCCAGGAGCCGGGCAGCAACGAAGAGATCCTGGCGTTTTGCCGCGGCACCTTCGGCGTGCAATTCCCAATGTTTGCCAAGATTGAGGTGAACGGCGAACACCGTCATCCGCTGTACCAAGCGTTGATTGCCGCACAGCCGGAGGCCGTCGCGCCGGAAGGCAGCGAGTTCCTGGCGCGGATGACCAGCAAAGGGCGTGCGCCGAAGCATCCCGGCGATATTCTGTGGAACTTTGAGAAATTCCTTATCGCGCGCGACGGCACGGTGATCCAGCGCTTCTCGCCTGACACCACACCTGAGGATCCGGCGCTGGTGGCGGCGGTGAAACAGGCGCTGGCAGGGTAATACGGATGCTGCAACTCGTTGAGGTTGGGGTGGCGGGGCGCCTGGCGCCTTTTTCGGCACAGATTGACGGCGGGTTGCAGGTTCACCTGATCGGCCCAAATGGCGCAGGGAAGAGTACCCTGCTGGCGCGGGTGGCGGGTATGCTGCCGGGGCGGGGCGAAGTCTGCCTGGACGGACGCGCGCTCTCCGATTATCCGGGGAGCGAGCTGGCGTGCCGACGCGGTTATCTCAGCCAGCAACAGCCGCCGGTGTCGCTGATGCCGGTGTTTCAGTATTTGGCGTTGCACCGGCCTGCCGGCGCGGCGCAAACCGAGGTGGAACACACCATCCTCTATCTGTGCCAGCGGTTGAAGCTGGTGGATAAACTGTCACGCATGCTGACACAGCTTTCCGGTGGAGAATGGCAACGGGTGCGGCTGGCGGCGGTATTGCTGCAGGTGTGGCCCAGCGTTAACCCGCACAGCCGATTGTTGTTGCTGGATGAACCAACCAATAGCCTGGATGTGGCGCAAAAGGTCGCGCTGGATCGCCTGCTGCGCGAATTCTGCCAAAGTGGGCGCAGCGCGCTGGTGTGCGCACACGATCTGAATCATACCCTGCAGCAGGCCGATCGGGTTTGGTTGCTGCACGCTGGGCAGTTGGTCGCGCAGGGCATCACCCGTGAGGTGATGGCACCCGCACTGTTGTCGCAGATCTATGAAGTGGATTTCCACCTGCAATGGGTGGGGAACCAGCGTTGGATCATGACCCGCACGGCTTAATTCGCCCTGGGGTATAAATATAAACGAAAACTAAACGTAGTGAATATAAATAGCCGGGTAATCATCGGCTATTATTGTGCTGCCTCTCATTTTCTCGTGAGTTTTCTTGAAAAACGCCAATGACGTGCTACGCTTGATTCGGCAAAAATAAAATAAGTAAATAATTATTAATAAATATAATTACCTGATTTACATAATAAATTTAAATTAATGATGACAGCGCCTATCCATCAGTTCTCTTACTGATGACAAGCCTCGTCTTAAGGTTTAGTTAAGCTTGCGGCCTTACATTGGCAGTTAATCCACGGAAACGATTCTTCTCTGGCGTTTAATATTCGTTAAACGAAAGGGATTTACAGTGTCATCAAAAGCAGCTCGATACGTTTGGGGTTAACTATGGATCAATTTTTGCCTTTCTCTCGTCCGGCCATCGGCGACGAAGAAATCGCCGCGGTAGAGAAAGTGTTGCGTTCCGGCTGGATCACCACCGGGCCGCAAAACCAGCAACTGGAAAATGACTTCTGTTCCACTTTCGGCTGTAAGCACGCCATCGCCGTCAGTTCCGCCACCGCGGGCATGCACATCACTTTGATGGCGCTGGGCGTGGGGCCCGGCGATGAAGTCATCACCCCTTCGCAAACCTGGGTTTCCACCCTCAACATGATCGAACTGCTGGGCGCTACGCCGGTAATGATCGACGTTGACCGTGAGACCTTGATGGTCAGCGCCGCCGATGTCGAGGCTGCCATCACCCCCAAAACCAAAGCGATTGTTCCGGTGCATTATGCCGGTGCTCCCCTGCAGATGGATGCGCTGCGCGCCGTGGCCGAACGCCACCGCTTACCGCTGATCGAAGACGCCGCCCACGCGGTCGGCACGCGCTACAACGGCGAATGGGTCGGCGCACGCGGCACGGCGATTTTCTCTTTCCATGCGATTAAAAACGTGACCTGCGCCGAAGGCGGTCTGATCGCCACCGATGACGATGCGCTGGCGGATCGCCTGCGTTGTCTGAAGTTCCATGGTCTGGCCGTCGATGCCTTCGATCGCCAGCAGCTAGGCCGCAAACCGCAGGCCGAAGTGGTGGAGCCGGGCTACAAGTACAACCTGTCCGACATTCACGCGGCGATCGCCGTGGTGCAGCTGTCGCGCTTCGCTGAGCTGAATGCACGGCGTAAGGCGCTGGCACAGCGCTACCTGAGCGCGTTGGAAGGCTCGCCGTTCCAACCGTTGGGCGTGCCGGATTATCCGCATGACCACGCCTGGCACCTGTTCATGGTCCGCGTCGATCCAGCGCGTTGCGGCATCGATCGCGACCAGCTGATGGAGCGCCTGAAAGAGGTTGGCGTCGGCACCGGGCTGCATTTCCGCGGCGCGCACACCCAGAAATTCTACCGTGAGCGTTATCCACAGCTTTCTTTGCCGAATACCGAATGGAACTCGGCGCGGCTGTGCACCTTACCGCTATTCCCTGATATGACCGACGCCGACGTGGATCGCGTGGTCAATGCCTTGTCTTCTGTTGTGGAGTCTTTACGTGTCTCGCGTTGAACCGATTAAAAAAGTGTCGGTAGTCATTCCGGTATACAACGAGCAGGAAAGCCTGCCGGCGTTGCTGGAGCGTACTACTGCCGCCTGTAAGCAGTTATCTCAACCTTATGAAATCATCCTCGTCGACGATGGCAGCAGCGACAACTCCGCTGACATGCTGACCGCGGCGGCGGAAAAGCCGGACAGCCACGTGATCGCCGTTTTGCTGAACCGCAACTACGGCCAGCACTCGGCGATCATGGCCGGTTTCAACCAGGTGACCGGCGATCTGGTGATTACGCTGGACGCCGATCTGCAGAACCCGCCGGAGGAGATCCCTCGTTTGGTCAGCGTGGCGGAAGAGGGCTATGACGTGGTGGGCACCGTGCGCGCCAACCGTCAGGACTCCTGGTTCCGCAAAAGCGCTTCGCGCGTGATCAACATGATGATTCAACGCGCCACCGGTAAATCGATGGGAGACTACGGCTGCATGCTGCGCGCCTACCGTCGTCATATCGTTGAGGCGATGCTGCACTGTCATGAGCGCAGCACCTTCATCCCGATCCTGGCGAATACCTTCGCCCGTCGCACGACCGAGATCGACGTACGCCATGCCGAACGCGAGTTTGGCGACTCCAAGTACAGCCTGATGAAGCTGATCAACCTGATGTATGACCTGATCACCTGCCTGACCACCACGCCGCTGCGTTTGCTCAGCGTGGTCGGCAGCATCGTGGCGCTGTCCGGGTTTGTGCTGGCGCTGGTGCTGATTGCACTGCGTCTGCTGCTCGGCCCTGAATGGGCCGCCGGCGGCGTGTTCACCCTTTTCGCCGTCCTGTTCACCTTTATCGGCGCCCAGTTTGTCGGCATGGGGCTGTTGGGTGAATACATCGGCCGTATCTATACCGACGTGCGTGCGCGTCCTCGCTATTTTGTTCAGAAAGTGGTCGGTGCACAGCATGACCACAATACTCAGGAAGAAGAATGATGAAAGCTATTGTATTTGCTTACCATGATATTGGCTGCGCAGGTCTGAAAGCGCTGACTGAGGCGGGTTATGACGTGCAGGCCGTGTTCACGCACACCGACGACCCTGGTGAGAACAACTTCTTCTCCTCTGTGGCCCGTTTGGGCGCCGAATTGGATCTGCCGGTCTATGCGCCGGAAGACGTAAATCACCCGCTGTGGGTTGACCGCATTCGCGCACTGCAGCCGGACGTGATCTTCTCGTTCTATTACCGCCACATGCTGAGCGACGAGATCTTGTCGCTGGCGCCGCAGGGCGGTTTCAACCTGCATGGTTCGCTGTTGCCGCGTTACCGCGGCCGCGCGCCGGTGAACTGGGCGCTGGTGAATGGCGAAACCGAAACCGGCGCCACGCTGCACAAAATGGTGAAACGCCCGGACGCCGGTGACATCGTCGGTCAGCAGAAAGTGACCATTGCCGACAGCGACACCGCGCTGACGCTGCACAAAAAAGTGCTGGAAGCCGCGCAGATCGTGTTGAAAGAGCAGCTGCCGAAACTGAAGAACGGCACCGCTACTTTCACCCGGCAGGATGAGTCTCAGGCCAGCTACTTCGGTCGCCGCACCCCGGCGGACGGTGAGATCCTGTGGCACAAATCCGCCAAAGAGATCAACAACCTGGTGCGCGCCGTCACCGAGCCGTACCCGGGTGCCTTCAGCCACCTCGGTCAGCGTAAGCTGATCGTCTGGCGCTCTCGCGTGCTGGACACCCAACACGATAAACAGCCGGGCACCGTGCTGAGCACCTCGCCGCTGGTCATCGCCTGTGGCGAAGGTGCGCTGGAGATCGTTGCCGGTCAGAACGACAGCGGTCTGTATGTGCAGGGCAGCCGCCTGGCGCAGGAAATGGGTATCGTCACCGACGTGCGTTTGGCCGCCAAGCCGAATGCCGTAATGAAACGCCGCACCCGCGTGCTGATCCTCGGGGTCAACGGCTTCATCGGCAACCACCTGACCGAGCGCCTGCTGCGCGATGACCGCTACGACATCTACGGTCTGGATATCGGTTCCGACGCCATCAGCCGCTTCCTCGACAACCCGCGTTTCCACTTTGTGGAAGGCGACATCAGCATCCACTCCGAGTGGATCGAGTATCACATCAAAAAATGCGACGTGGTGCTGCCGCTGGTGGCGATCGCGACGCCGATCGAATACACCCGTAACCCGCTGCGCGTGTTCGAGCTGGACTTCGAAGAGAACCTGAAGATCGTTCGCGACTGCGTGAAATACAACAAGCGCATCATCTTCCCGTCCACATCTGAAGTGTACGGCATGTGCGACGATAAAGAGTTCGACGAAGACCATTCGCGTCTGATCGTCGGGCCAATCAACAAGCAGCGCTGGATCTATTCGGTCTCCAAACAGCTGCTGGATCGGGTGATCTGGGCTTACGGCGCCAAAGAAGGCCTGAAGTTCACGCTGTTCCGTCCGTTCAACTGGATGGGGCCGCGCCTGGATAACCTGGACGCTGCGCGCATCGGCTCTTCCCGCGCCATCACCCAACTGATCCTCAACCTGGTGGAAGGTTCGCCGATCAAACTGATGGACGGCGGCGCGCAGAAACGTTGCTTCACCGACATCAACGACGGCATCGAAGCGCTGTTCCGCATCATCGAGAACCGCGACGGCCTGTGCGACGGCCAGATCGTCAACATCGGCAACCCGACCAACGAAGCGAGCATTCGCGAGCTGGCGGAAATGCTGCTGGAAAGCTTCAACAACCACCCGTTGCGCGATCGCTTCCCGCCGTTTGCCGGCTTCAAGGACGTAGAGAGCAGCAGCTACTACGGCAAAGGTTACCAGGACGTCGAGCACCGCACGCCGAGCATCAAAAACGCTCACCGCCTGCTGGGTTGGCAGCCGACCATTGAGATGAAGCAAACCGTCGCCGATACGCTGGACTACTTCCTGCGCACAACCGTTCAGGAAGGGAACGGTGCATGAAGAAAGTCGGTCTGCGGGTTGATGTAGATACCTTCAGCGGCACCCGTGAAGGGGTGCCGCAGTTGCTGGACCTGTTCGAAAAGTACGACATTCAGGCCAGCTTCTTCTTCAGCGTGGGACCGGACAACATGGGGCGCCATCTTTGGCGCCTTTTGCGTCCGAAATTTCTGTGGAAAATGCTGCGCTCGAACGCCGCTTCGCTGTACGGCCTGGATATTCTGCTGGCCGGCACCGCCTGGCCGGGGCGCAATATTTCGCGCGCGTTGGGGCCGCTGATGAAGCGCACCGCCGAAGCCGGCCATGAAGTCGGGCTGCACGCCTGGGATCACCAGGGCTGGCAGGCCAAGGTCGGCAAGTGGAGCGAGGCGCAATTGACCGAGCAGGTGCAATTGGGCGTCGACGCCCTGAGCGCCTGCACCGGCCAGCCGGTGAAATGCTCCGCCGTGGCGGGCTGGCGCGCTGATACGCGCGTGCTGGAGGTCAAGCAGCGCTTCGGCTTCCATTACAACAGCGATTGCCGCGGCACCCATCCGTTTCGTCCGGTGCTGAGCGACGGGCGTCACGGTACGGTGCAGATCCCGGTGACGTTGCCGACCTTCGATGAAGTGATTGGCAGCGAAGTCAGTATGGCCGACTTCAACGACTATATTCTGCGCGCCATCGAGAACGATCGCGGCGTGCCGGTGTACACCATTCACACCGAAGTGGAAGGCATGTCGCAGACGGCGATGTTCGAACAGTTATTGCAACGCGCACAGCGGCAGGGCATCGAATTCTGTCCGCTGAGCGCGCTGTTACCGCAAGATTTGGCGTCACTGCCGTTGGGCCGCATCAAGCGCGCTCCTTTCCCCGGCCGCGAAGGTTGGCTGGGCTGTCAAACCGATGTGAAGGACGTTACATGAAGGCGCTAAAAGGATCCTGGGCCATTCTGCTGGCCGTTTTTTTTGCTCT
The DNA here is from genome assembly GCF_052166595.1 of Serratia sp. CY81684. Taxonomy (NCBI): domain Bacteria; kingdom Pseudomonadati; phylum Pseudomonadota; class Gammaproteobacteria; order Enterobacterales; family Yersiniaceae; genus Serratia; species Serratia sp. CY81684. Next base: position 1,336,285 of record NZ_JBJNOO010000001.1, read on the forward strand.
GGTTTACCTGATCCCGCTTAATGGCCGCCTGCTGTGGCAGCCGGACGAGACGCGTTATGCCGAGATCAGCCGTGAAATGCTGCAGCGCGGCGATTGGGTGGTGCCGCATCTGCTGGGGCTGCGCTATTTCGAGAAGCCGGTAGCGGGTTACTGGTTCAATAACATCAGCCAATGGCTGTTCGGGGAAAACAACTTTGCGGTGCGCTTCGGCTCGGTGTTCAGCACCGGCATGACCGCGCTGCTGGTGTTCGCGCTGGCGATGCTGATGTGGCGCAATGCGCGTCGCGCCAGCCTGGCGATGCTGATGTTCCTGTCGATGGTGCTGGTGTTCAGCATCGGCACTTACAGCGTGCTGGATCCGATGATTTCGCTGTGGCTGGCGGCGGCGATGGTCAGCTATTACCTGACGCTGAAAGCCACCTCGGTCAAGGGCAAGCTGGGCGCCTACGCCTTGCTGGGCCTGGCCTGCGGCATGGGCTTTATGACCAAGGGCTTCCTGGCGCTGGCGGTGCCGGTGATCGCGGTGATCCCGATCGTCATTCAGCAACGCCGCATCAAGGATCTGCTGTGCCATGGCCCGGTGGCGATCGTGACCGCTACGCTGCTCAGCCTGCCGTGGGCGCTGGCGATCGCGCAACGCGAACCCGATTTCTGGAATTATTTCTTCTGGGTCGAGCATATTCAGCGTTTCGCCGAAGATAATGCCCAACATAAGGCGCCGTTCTGGTATTACCTGCCGGTTCTGCTGGCGGCGGTGCTGCCTTGGCTGGCGCTGCTGCCCGGCGCGCTGCTCAAAGGTTGGCGCGAGCGCGTACAGCGTCCGGAGCTGTTCTTCCTGCTGAGCTGGGCGCTGATGCCGCTGATCTTCTTCAGCATCGCCAAAGGCAAGCTGCCGACCTACATTCTGCCGTGCATGGCGCCGCTGGCGCTGCTGATGACCGCCTATGCGGAAGACTATGCCGCCACGCTGCGCGCCAGGCTGTTCAAGGCCAACGCCTGGTTGAACGGCCTGTTCGGGCTGATTGGCATCGTGGCGCTGGTGGTGTTGAGCTCCGGTCTGCTGCCGAAAGCGCATCTGTTTACTCCCCAGGAGTGGCCGAAAGTGGTGCTCGGCCTGATCGCCTTCGGCGGCTGGCTGCTGTTCGCATTGGTTTCTGCGCGCGATAACGGCCGCCAATGGCGCTGGGCGGCGGCTTGCCCGGTGCTGCTGTGCCTGGTGATCGGTTACGCCATTCCGCAACAGGTGACCGATTCCAAACTGCCGCAAAACTTCGCCCGCGCCACGATGGCCGAACTGAGCGACAGCCGCTATGTGTTGAGCGACAGCGTCGGATTGGCGGCCGGCCTGGCCTGGGAACTGAAGCGCAGCGACGTCCTGATGTACAGCCAGAAAGGCGAGGTGGCCTATGGTCTGGAGTATCCGGACGCCAAGGGGCATCTGATCAGCGACGCCGACTTCCCGCAGTGGCTGGCACAGGCGCGCAAGCAGGGCAATGTGTCGCTGGTGTTGCAGCTGTCCCGCGGCGAAGCCCTGCCGCAGGAGCTGCCGGCCGCAGACAAGGTGGATCGCATGAACCGTCTGGTGCTGATGTGGTATAAACAGCAACCATGATCGGTTTTTTGTTGGTGATAGTGGTCAGTCTGCTCACCTGTGGTGGGCAGCTGTGCCAGAAACAGGCGGCGCACTGCTGGGAACGGGCGGACGAGGCGCGGCTGAAACAGACGCTGCGCTGGTTGGCGCTGGCGGTGTTGCTGTTGGGGCTGGGCATGGCGGTGTGGCTCAATGTGCTGCAACGCCTGCCGCTCAGCCTGGCTTACCCGATGCTCAGCCTGAACTTCGTGATGGTGACGCTGGCGGCGCGCTGGCTGTTTCATGAGCCGACAACCGTTCGCCACTGGTGCGGCGTGGCGTCGATTATGCTGGGGATCCTGCTGATGAGCGTGCATTCATGAGGGGCTATGCCTGGGGCGCCGCCAGCGTGTTGCTGGTGACGCTGGCGCAGTTGCTGATGAAGTGGGGCATGGTGCAAATCCCGCTGATGTCGTTCGCCGACGTCTCGTTGGCGCTGATCGGCGACTACTGGCTGCCGCTGCTGGCGGTGGGCGGTGGCATCTTCGGTTATGCGCTGTCGATGCTGTGTTGGTTCTTTGCGCTGCGCCATCTGCCGTTAAACCGCGCTTATCCTCTGCTGAGCGTCAGCTATGCGTTGGTTTACCTGGCGGCGGTGATCCTGCCGTGGTTTAACGAATCCGCTACGCTGCTGAAAACGTTGGGCACGCTGTTTATTCTGTTCGGCGTCTGGCTGATTAACAGCAAACCCGAGACAAAATCGCCGCAATAGCGCCAAAACCGGCGATCCCGCCATTATCTCCCTTATGGCGCTTGCCTTTTTCACCGTGCGGGAGATAAATTAACGCCAAATGGCGCTCTCCTTACGTGATGCCGGCTTTGCCTCGCAGGCGGTGTGGTGGTGTACCGGATGGCATAGGCGACGTGTTCAATGAAGGGATATTATGCGGATGCGTGTGTGGTTTTTATTAGCCAGTTTGATCCTCGCCGGGTGTAGCAGCCATGCGCCGCCGCCCAGCGGCCGCCTCGCGGACTCTATCGTGGTGGTGGCCCAGCTCAACGAACAGTTGCGCCAATGGTACGGCACGCCATACCGTTACGGCGGTCTGGATCGCGGCGGCGTAGATTGTTCCGGCTTTGTTTACCGCACGTTCCGCGATCGCTTCGACATGCAACTGCCGCGTTCGACCGAAGAACAAACCTCACTGGGCACCAAGGTTTCACGCGATGAGCTGATGCCGGGCGATCTGGTGTTTTTCAAAACCGGCGGCGGTGAGAACGGCCTGCACGTCGGCATTTACGATACCAACGACCAATTTATCCATGCGTCGACCAGCCGCGGGGTGATCCGCTCCTCGCTCGATAACGTCTACTGGAAGCGGGTGTACTGGCAGGCGCGACGCATTTAGCCTTAACCCGTTGATTTGGTGTATCATGGCGGCATCTCGTGTTTTGAACGGTGCCTGCCATGAACAGCCTGCGTTTACTGATCTCCGACTCCTACGATCCCTGGTTCAACCTGGCGGTGGAAGAGTGCATCTTCCGCGAAATGACCACGCAAAAAATTCTCTTCCTGTGGCGCAATGCCGAAACGGTGGTGATTGGCCAGTCGCAGAATCCCTGGAAAGAGTGCAATACCCGGCGTATGGAGCAGGACGGCATTCGGTTGGCGCGGCGCAGCAGCGGCGGCGGGGCGGTATTTCACGATCTGGGCAATACCTGCTTCACCTTTATGGCCGGCAAACCGGGCTACGACAAGAGCGTCTCGACCGACATCATTCTGCAAGCGCTGCGGCAGTTGGGCGTCACAGCCGGCGCGTCGGGGCGCAACGATCTGGTGATGGAAACCGCCGACGGGCCGCGCAAAATATCCGGCTCGGCCTATCGAGAAACGCAGGATCGCGGTTTCCACCATGGCACGCTGCTGCTGAATGCCGATCTGGAACGGTTGGCGGACTACCTTAACCCGGATCCCAAAAAGCTGCAGGCCAAGGGTATCACTTCGGTGCGTTCGCGCGTCGCCAACCTGGCGGAGTTTTTGCCGGGCATCAGCCATGAGCAGGTATGCGACGCTATCGTGCAGGCCTTCTTCGCCCATTATGGCGAAACGGCCGAGCCGGAGATCATTTCGCCGGATGTATTCCCCGATCTGCCCGATTTTGCCGCGCAGTTCGCCAAACAGAGCAGTTGGGAATGGAATTTTGGCAAGGCGCCGGCGTTCAGCCACTTGCTCAACGAGCGCTTTGTCTGGGGCGGCGTAGACCTGTTCTTCGATGTGGAGAAGGGGGCGATCGTTCGCGCGCAGGTATTCACCGACAGCCTGAATCCCGCCCCGCTGCAGCGGTTGGCGGAGATGCTGGTGGGCTGCGCGTATCGAAGCGAGCCCGTTGCCGCTTGCTGTGACCGGCTGATGGCGGACTATCCTCAGCAGGCGGCCGAATTAGCCGAGCTGCGGCAATGGCTGAGCGAAACGATCCGCTAGCGCAGGCCTGGTGATGAAGGGATGAGCGTGCTCATCCCTTTTTTTATCGCTGAAATCGACGTTTTGCATGGTGGTAGCGCAGATTTTCTGAAAATCAAGGTGGGCATTTTTTTACGTTTTCAATGCCGCGAATAACGGGCGGAATTGATGCGTTATTAAATTTAATCAGTCGTCGTTAACGGCAGGGAAAATTGGCGTTAAGAAGGAAAGATTATTTTACTTTATTTAGGATTTTTCTTAAATAAAACAAAGGAGATAAGTCAAATTTAGCCATAAATCCATTCAACTTAAGTCAAATACCTTTTCGCATAACGCGTTTGGCGGCTACTTTGGCATAAGTCCGGCTGCTTTTCTTTGCGCCTTTTACGATTGTCGTATAGCTTTAATCTATCAATTAAATGATATTTCATGGGTATTTACATTGATATTTCCGATTAATCCCAGAGGGATTGATCGATAAAATGTATTGATATACGATGATACGCTAGCCATTCATCCTGTGGCATTAAAATGAACATCCAACTCGAAGCTGACTTTATTAGTAGCTATGTTTTTCAACCTGTTTACTCAATGGAGGGCGGGCTGTTGGCGGTGGAAATGTTGAGCCGTTTCAACAGTCTCGACGGTGATTTAGCCATGCCGGCCGAAATTGGGATTAATTTATTGGCGCCTGAACAAAGGATTGAGTTATTTAATGAGCAACTGAAACTTGCGGAGCAGCATGCGGCTTGGTTTACCGATAACAACGTACAGTTGACCATCAATATCGAAGAAACCATCGTTGAGCTTATTCTTTCCGATTCGGCGTTGTGCCAAAGGATCGGGCAATATCCTTTTATTGCATTTGAAATGAGTGAGAGTTTTCCGAATCTTTCGGCCGGTAAGAACAACCCGAGCGTGCGGCGATTAAGCGAAATGTTTACGCTGTGGCTCGATGATTTCGGTTCCGGTAAGGCCACGTTGACCGCGTTGTACGATGGTTTGTTTGACTACGTAAAGATAGACAAACGTTTTTACTGGCAGCTGTTTACCCATCAGGGGTATGACGTGGTCATTGACTCGTTGTTAAAGAATATCAACCTGTTATGTAACGGCGTGATCGTCGGAGGAATAGAGAAAAAAGAGTATTTTAATAAACTCAGATACGCCGGTGTTTTAGGCCTGCAAGGTTTTTTATGGCCCAGCGTTGGTGTGGATAATCTGCAAGCTTTGCTGACGATGCCCAGCGAGTTCAATAATTAAGAAGTGATATAAAAAACTACACCCTATGAGGTAAATAATGCGCGGGGTGAGGTTAACGTGATTCCGCCGTCGTTATTCACCTCGTTTGGGGCTGATAATCGCGTTTGTCCGCCAGCGTTAAACCGCGTTCCCACCGTCAGGCGGAAGCGCCAAACTCCCTGCATCCGTCCTGACGGCAGGCGGATGCGTTCTCCCTGCATTCCTTCGGTGTTATTCCGCCCGTTCACGCTCTACACTACGCTGAAACGGAGGGCCTATGCCGCAGTTCGATAACGCTTACTACCAACAGTTACCTGGTTTCTACACCGCTCTGAATCCGACGCCGCTCAAGGATACGCGCCTGCTGTACCATAGCGAGCCGCTGGCGCGCGAGCTGGGGCTGGATGAAAGTTGGTTTACTCAGGATAAAACCCCGATTTGGGCGGGAGAAACGCTGCTGCCGGGCATGCAGCCGCTGGCGCAGGTGTACAGTGGCCACCAGTTCGGCGTGTGGGCCGGGCAACTGGGCGATGGCCGCGGCATTTTGCTGGGCGAACAGGTCATGGCGGACGGCAGCCACCGCGACTGGCACCTGAAGGGCGCCGGGCTGACGCCGTATTCACGCATGGGGGATGGCCGCGCGGTGCTGCGTTCGGTTGTCCGCGAGTTTCTGGCCTCTGAGGCGTTGCACCATCTGGGGATCCCCACCACGCGTGCGTTAACTATTGTCACCAGTCAACAACCGGTATATCGCGAGCAGCCGGAACGCGGCGCGATGCTGCTGCGGGTGGCGGAAAGCCATGTGCGCTTCGGCCACTTCGAACACTTTTACTACCGCAAACAGCCGGAGCAGGTGCGGCAGCTGGCGGATTTCGTCATTGCCCGTCACTGGCCGCAGCTGCAGGATCAGGCCGATCGTTACCAGCTGTGGTTTACCGACGTGGTGGAACGGACGGCGCGCCTGATCGCCCATTGGCAAACCGTCGGTTTCGCTCACGGCGTGATGAACACCGACAACATGTCGATTCTCGGTATCACCATCGATTACGGCCCTTACGGCTTCCTCGATGACTACCAGCCCGGCTATATCTGCAACCATTCCGACCACCAGGGGCGTTATGCCTATGACAATCAGCCGGCGGTGGCGCTGTGGAACCTGCATCGCCTGGCGCAAACCTTGTCTGGGCTAATGACCACTGAACAGCTGCAGCAGGCGCTGGCGGCGTATGAACCGGCGCTGATGCGCGCCTATGGCGAACAGATGCGCGCCAAACTCGGCTTCTTCACGCCGACGGCGCAGGATAATGACGTGCTCACCGGCCTGTTGAGCCTGATGGCGCAGGAAGGGCGGGACTATACCCGCACGTTCCGCCTGTTGAGCGAGACCGAACAGCAGCAGGCGCAGTCGCCGCTGCGCGACGAGTTTATTGACCGTGCGGCGTTCGATGCCTGGTATCAGCAGTATCGTCAGCGTTTGCAACAGGAGCAGGTGAGCGATGCGGATCGGCAACGGGCGATGAAGGCGGTGAACCCGCGCCTGATCCTGCGCAACTATCTGGCGCAGCAGGCGATTGAGGATGCGGAGAAAGACGACGTGGGCCGTTTGCGGCGGTTGCATCAGGCCCTGCTGCGGCCGTTCGACGAGGCGCCGGAGTATGACGATCTCGCCGCGCTGCCGCCGGACTGGGGCAAGCATCTGGAGATTTCCTGCTCCAGCTGAGATGAAAAAGGGCGCCTAATGGCGCCCTTGACGTTATTGACGCAGGTAGACCTGCGGCAGCGGCACTTCGGGATGATGCACCACGCTGAGATCGGCCTGATACCAGCGGGTGAGGATCTCCGTCTGCAGCACCTCCTGCGGCGTGCCGCTCGCCACCAGGCGCCCCTGATGCAACAGCAGGATCCGATCGGCATACAGCGCCGCCAGATTAAGATCGTGCAGCACGCAGCAGACGCCCAACGGCTGTTGGCGCGTCAGCGAGCGCAGCAGGCGCAGGGTGTGCTGCTGGTGGTACAGATCCAGCGCCGAGGTCGGCTCGTCGAGAAACAGCCAGGCGGGGGACGGTTGCGGTTGCCACAGCTGCGCCAACACCCGCGCTAGCTGCACCCGCTGCTGTTCGCCGCCGGAAAGCTGACGGTAGTCCCGCTGCGCCAGCGCCAGGCAGTCGGTTTGCGCCATTACCTGCTGGATCGCCTGATGCTGGTCGCGTTTGCCGTGCGGCGCCCGCCCCATGCTGACCACTTCTTCCACGCTGAAGGGAAACGCCAGATCGCTGTACTGGCGCATCACGGCCCGGACTTTGGCCAACTGTTGCGGCGCCCAGTGTTCCAGCGGGCGGTCAAGCAGCCGGCATTCGCCGCAGTCCGGCGTCAGATAGCCGGTCAGCAAGCGCAGCAGCGTCGATTTTCCGGCGCCGTTAGGGCCGATAATCGCCACCATTTCACCGCCGGCGAGGCTGAGCGAAACGTCGTTGATCAGGCGGCGCGCACCGAGGCTGTAACGCAGCTCTCGGGCCGTCAGGCAGGCGGCGTTATCCACCGGTTCGCTCCCGCTGGCGCATCACCAGCCACAAGAAGTAAGGACCGCCGATCAGGCTGGTCATCAACCCCACCGGCATTTCGGCCGGCGCCACCAGCGTGCGAGCCAGCGTATCGCTGACCAGCAACAGGCAGGCGCCGCCCAGCGCGGAGCAGGGCAGCAGCCAGCGGTGATCGCCGCCGAGGCGCATGCGCACCAGATGCGGCACCACCAGACCGACGAAGCCGATCACGCCGCTCATCGCCACCGCGGCGCCGATCAGCAGGGCGCTCAGCAACAGCAGCTGCAGCTTGGCGCGCTGGACGTTCACCCCGAGGTAGTGGGCCTCTTCATCCCCCAGCTGCAACAGGTTCAGCCGGCGCGCCTGCAGCAGCGTCAGCAGCGCCGTAGGCAAAATCAGCGAGGCGGAAACCGCCAGCGTCGGCCACTGCGACTGGCTGAGGCTGCCCATCATCCACAGCGAGAACTGGCGCAGCTGTTGATCGCTGCTGACGTAGGAGAGCACGCCGATGGCCGCCATGCACAGGGCGTTGATGGCGATGCCCGCCAGCAGCAGTCGCGACAGATTGCCGTGCCCGCTGCGGCTGATGCCGTAGATCAATAACGATACCAGCAGGCTGCCGAGGAACGCCGCCAGCATATGGCCGTACAGCGCGATCGTCACCGGCAACGCCAGCGGCATCACGATGAACAGCGCGACAAACAGCGCGCCGCCGCTGCTGATGCCCAGCAGGCTAGGATCCGCCAGCGGGTTGCGGAACAGCCCCTGCATCACGGCGCCGGACACCGCCAGCGCGCAGCCGATCACCACCGCCAGCAGCACGCGCGGCAGGCGGATATTCAGCCAGATGTGCCAGGCGGCGTCGCTGAACGGTTCGCGCCACAGGGTGCGAAACGACAGCGTCAGCGCGCCGAGATTAGCGGCGACCAGCGCCAGCAGCGTCAGCAGCACCAGCAGACCGATGATGGCCCACTGAGGCGAGGTGCGGCAGCGCATTACTTTTGCTCCGCCGCGTGGCGCAGCTTGGCCAGCGCCGCCGGCGTTTCCAGGCCGAAGCCCAGCAGCGCCATGTCATCGACGATCAGCACGCGCCGCTGTTTGCCCGCCGGCGTCAGCGCCAGGCCCGGCAGCGTCCACAGCTGCTGTTCGCCGCCGAGGGTGCGCACGCCGTCGGTGGTGACCAGCAACAGATCCGGCGCGCTGGCGATGACGCCTTCCTGCGACAGCGGACGGTAGCGGTCAAAGCCCTGCATGGCGTTTTTCAGGCCGGCGGCGGCGATCACCGCGTCGGCGGCGGTGTGTTGCCCGGCGGCCATCGGCGTAATGCCGCCGTGGCTCATCACAAACAACACCTTCACCGGCAGCGGAGTGGTATCGACCGCCGCCAGCTGCTGTTGATAGCGCTCGCTCAACTGCTTGCCTTGCTCAACGCGTTGCAACGCGGCGGCGATCGCGGCGATCTTCTGCGGCACCGCCTGCAGGGTGGTGTCGCCCGGTACGCTGACCACTTTGACGCCGCTGTCCGCCAGCTGTTTGAGCACCAGCGCCGGCTGTGCCAGCTCGGTCGTCAGCACCAGCGTCGGCTTCAGCGCCAGAATGCCTTCGGCGTTCAGCTGGCGCATATAGCCGACGTCCGGCAGCTTTTTCACCGCTTCCGGGTGCAGGCTGGTGCTATCGCGGGCGATCACTTCGTCGCCGGCGCCGAGCGCAAAGGCGATTTCCGTCACGTCGCCGCCGATCGAGACGATGCGCTGTGCCGCCGCGGCGGTGAGCGGCAGCGCCAGCGTCATCATCAGCGCCAGGCGGCGGATTAAGGAAGATTTCATGCGGCGATATCCTTGGCGGCGAGCGCAGCAACCTGTTCGCGCCATTGGGTTTGCTCAGGCTGGCCTTCGGTGCGTTGGCCATACAGTTGCGCGATCTGCGTGCCGTCTGCGGCGAACAGCTCCAGGCTGGTGACGATGCCGTCCTTGGTCGGTTTACGGGTGATCCAGCTTTCGGCGATGGCGTCTTCAATCAGGTGCAGCGTGAAGCGGCGGTTGAACACGTTGATCCAGCCTTCCTGCGGCATCAAACGTTCGATCTGGCCGGTGAAGATCTGCACGCAGCCGCGGTTGCCGACGAAGATCATGATCTCGTTTTGCTGCTGCTGCGCCGCTTCGAGCAGCTGCGACAGCGCGCTGTTGTCTACCTGATAGGCCAGATCGTGGCCGACGGCGCGGAAGGCCTGTTGGCGCGTGAGCTTATTGCGGCTCAGCAGCTGGAAGAACTGGTGAACGTCGGTCATCGCACGCCATTCAGCGTCGATTTTGGCATGATCCTGCGTCGTTTCATCCGAGGTGCTCGCCTCGGCGGGCTGCAGGGCCAGCGCCGGGTTTTCTTCGCTCAGATGGCGCTCCACCAGTGCCATCCAGGCCGGCAGATCGGTTTCTTCGGTGGTATAGACCTTGTGCAGCGCATCGCCCTGTTGGTCGAAGAACTGAATGCTGTGGCGCACGCCGCGCTTGTTGGTTTCGCTCATGGCGAAAACGCTGGTCCAGTGGTTGAGGAACAGGCGCAGATCCAGCTCGCGCGGGTTGAGGATCAGCCCGGCGTGGCCGTTTAGATGTTGGTTGCGGTAGCGGCCCATCTGCTCATGCACCGCATAGCTGTTACGGGTGATGGACTTGGTGACGCCCACTTGCTCGAGTTCGGTCAGCAACGTGCGGGCGTCGGCCTGCAGGCGGCGGGCGTCGTGGCCAACGCGGGCGTGCGTCAGTTCCGCTTCGCTGACGCCGAGGATCGCCGCCAGATCGCGGGCGTATTTGCCGGGGTGGTCGATTTTGGCCTGTTGGTAGCGTTCGTATAGGGTGTTGCTCATGCGGGATTCTCCTGCGCTGTAATGCGAACGGCGGACACACCGGGTATCCGCCTGATAGTCAAATGATCACCACTGGTAGCTGACCAGCAGTTTGGCGTTGCGGCCATCCTGCGGGACGCCCTGCGGCGAGTAATATTCTTTGTCGAAGGCGTTGCCCAACACCACGGTGGTGGTCATGCCCTGCAGACGATCGCGGCCCTTGTAGCTCAGATAGAAGTCGTTGACGCCATAGCCGCCTTGCTCCGGCGTCCCCGTTTGTACGCGAGTGGCGCGTTCCGCGAAGGTGGCGACCCAGCCGGCGGACAGACCGGTTTCGCCCAGCGGCACGTCCAGCGAACTGGTGACGGTATCCGGGCTGATGTCGGCCAGCCAATCGCCGCTTTTCGCGTTCAGCTCGCCATTGCGAGACTTGTCCTTGCCGCGTGTGCGGTTGTAGGCCAGATCCCAGTTAAACCACTTGGTCTGGTAGTTCAGCGAGGTGTCCCAACCCCAAATCTTGGCGCGAGAGATATTCGCTGAGGCGGTCTGCGTTCGAGTGACATACATGAAGATGTAGTCTTTGGCGTCGGTATCGAAGTAACTGGCCTTGAATTGCAGGCTGTCATCCGCCAGCAGCAGATCATCGAAGCGCAGGCCGAAACCGGCTTCGGTGGTGCTGGTGGTTTCCGGCCGCAGATTCGGGTTAGGCACCCAATAGTTGCCGGGGAAGTGGCGCGAATCGTTGTACATCTCGCCCATGGTCGGGGCGCGGAAGGCCTGGGAATAGGAGCCGAACAGCATCAGCCAGTCGGTCGGCGAGTAGCTCAGCGCGCCACGGGACGACCATTTGTCAGCCTTGACGTCTTCGTGGCCCTGGCTGCTGCCTTTATAATCGTCGTAGCGCGTGCCCGCCAGCACGGTGATCGGAATGTCGCGCAGCGTAATTTCATCCTGCAGCCAGCCGGAGGCGAAGTTGATCTTGGCTTGCGGGAAGCTGGTGGTGGCGCCTCCCGGCTGCTGTTTCTGTTCATAGACCTCGGAGCCGTAGGTCAGCAGGTGTGACGCAAAGCTGTCGGCGAACAGGCGCGTGCGATTTTCCAGCTTGCCGCCGTTGGTGGTCTGCTTGCGGAATTCGTCGGTCGCGCCGGCGTTGTGCGCATTGATTTTGACTTCCGAGGTGTACAGCTTGACGGTGGCGTCCAACCAATCCTGGCCGACCGGCTTGAGCTTATAGCTCAGAGCGGCGTCGCGCTGAATGGTGGAACGGTTGGTCATCGGGTTGCCGCTCGAGCTGTCCGGCGTCTGCGGGTTTTTCGGCTCTTGGGCGTCGTTGTTGTAATAACGCAGATCGCCGCTCAGCGACTGATTGTCGTCGATCTTCCAGGTGCCTTTGGCCAGCACGTTGCTGATGGTTTCGTCGTTAGGCGCATCGAAACCGTTGCCCTGACGCAGGTTGCCGACATCGCGGGTGCCGAACGACAGCAGGCCGTCGAGGTTATCGGTCTTGCCGTAAGCGCTGGCGCCCATGCCCAAACTGTGATCGCCGGTGCCGGCAGTGCCGTAGACGCGGAACCCGCTATCGCGGCCCGGCAGCAGCAGATCGGCGGCATCGACGGTCTCGTAAGCGATAACGCCGCCCAGCGCGCCGCTGCCATACAGCAGCGCAGAAGGGCCGCGCACGATTTCAATGCGTTTGACCAGCGCCGGATCGAGGAAGGTGCCGCCGATGTGGCCGGTATCGGTCCCCTGGCGAATGCCGTCGACCAGCGTCAGCACGCCGTTCTTGCCATAGCCGCGCATCGTCACATCCTGGCCGTTGCTGCGCCCGGTGCCGTTGACGGTGATGCCCGGCACGCGCCGCAGCATATCGGCGGCGGAGGTGGCGGTCTGGCTTTCCGGCGAATTGCCTTCGATGACCGTGACCATCATCGGCGCTTCAAAGCTGCTGCGTTGGTTGCCGGTGGCGACCACGGTCATGGTCTCGTCGGCGGCTTTGGCTTTTTTCGCCTGCGCCGCGTTGGAAGAAGATGTTGTGCTGGTGTTTTGTGCCAAGGCCACCGTAGGCAGAGCGCAGGCAATCGCCAGACTCAAAGCGGAAAAACGCAGCCGGGTGGAAAATGTCAGAGGCATGGTGCAACTCTCCGTATGTAATAAAACATATCAATAGATTTGCTGGCTGCCTGGATCAAACGATCGGGGTGGCTGGCGTTTGAGGATTCTGTGGTTATTTGGTCAGGATCAATTTCCCGGCTTTGGTCTGCCGCAGTTGATAGCGCTGGCCCTGATGGGTAATGAACGCGATGCCGTCGGCGCCGAGCAGCTGTGCGCTGTCGTAGCTGGGCGGCGCGTTTGCGCTGTGCTCGTTCGGGGCCGCGGCGGCGGGGGTTGGCGTGTTGGCAGTATCCATCATCATTGTGCTTAAAAAACAGACCATTAAATGGTAATTAATATCAAACTGAGAATCATTATCATGTGAAGGAAAGGTTACATCAAGGAAAATTTTCTTACCGATGGAACCTTTTTGTCGAACGGGCATCCGGCGGCGGGCCGAGCGCACTCGGCCCGTAAAAAAGGGGCGTTATTTCAGCAGGGTTTCGATGCGGTCAAACAGGCGTTCGGGTTTGGTGATCGGCGCAAAGCGCGTCACGCGCTGGCCGTCGGCGGTGAGCAGGAACTTGGTGAAGTTCCATTTGATGCGGTGGCTGCCGAGAATGCCGGGCGCCAGGCGTTTCAGCTCATTGAACAGCGGGTGGGCGCCGGGGCCGTTAACGTCGATCTTGCTGAACAGCGGGAAACTGACGCCGTAGTTGAGGCTGCAAAAATTGGCGATCTCCAGCGGGCTGCCCGGTTCCTGAGAACCAAACTGGTTGCAGGGGAAGCCGAGCACCATCAGGCCGCGCTCGCGATAGTATCGCCACAGATTTTCCAGCCCGCGGTATTGCGGGGTGAAGCCGCACTTGCTGGCGGTGTTGACCACCAGGTAAGCGCGCGCCGGGAAATCGCCCAGCGTTTTTTGCTCGCCCTGCAGCGTGACGCAGGGAATGGATAACAGAGAGTGAATCATGCCGGGGCTCCCAGTGCATTTCGGCGGGTGCTAAAGCGTTGCAATCAGTATAGATGAGCAGGGCGGGATGAATAAAGCCGGGGCAAGGCCCCGGCCTGTGCTGCGTCAGAAACGGCTATCGACCGCATCCGCCAGCATCGCCAGCAGCTGTTCGCTGTCGGACCAGCTCAGGCAAGGATCGGTGATCGACTGGCCATAGGTCAGCGGCTGGCCGGCGACGATCTTCTGCGTGCCTTCCACCAGGAAGCTTTCGGCCATCACGCCGGTGATGGCGGCGGAGCCGGCGCGGATCTGCTGGCAGACGTTGTCGGCCACTTCCAACTGGCGGCGGTGCATTTTCTGGCAGTTGCCGTGGCTGAAGTCGATCACCAGGTGCTCCGGCAGATCGAACTCGCGCAGGCTGTCACAGGCGGCGGCGATATCGCTGGCGTGGTAGTTCGGCGTCTTGCCGCCGCGCATGATGATGTGGCCGTACGGGTTGCCGCTGGTCTGGTAGATGGTCATCTGGCCATGTTTGTCCGGCGACAGGAACATGTGCCCGGCGCGCGCCGCGCGAATGGCGTCGATGGCGATGCGGGTATTGCCGTCGGTGCCGTTTTTGAAGCCGACCGGGCAGGAGAGCGCCGAGGCCATTTCACGGTGGATCTGGCTTTCGGTGGTGCGCGCGCCGATGGCGCCCCAGCTGATCAGGTCGGCGATATATTGGCCAACCACCATGTCCAGGAATTCGGTGGCGGTCGGCAGGCCGAGCTGGTTCACTTCCAGCAGCAGGCGGCGCGCCATTTCGATGCCGCGGTTCACCTGGAAGGTGCCGTCCAGCGCCGGATCGGAGATCAGGCCTTTCCAGCCGACGACGGTGCGCGGTTTTTCGAAATAGGTGCGCATCACGATCTCCAGGCGGTCCTGGTAACGTTCGCGCAGGGCGTTCAACCGGCCGGCGTAATCGACGGCGGCGTCGAGATCGTGAATGGAGCAGGGGCCGATCACCACCAGCAGGCGGCGGTCTTCGCCGGTGAGGATTTTTTCAATGCGTTTGCGTGACGCTGTCACGTTATCGGCGACGGCCGCCGAGATCGGCAGCTTGTCCGCCAACGCTTGCGGCGTGACGAGGCTGTCGATGCGCGCGGTCCGCAGTTCATCTGTTTTGTACATGTTGTTCCCTGGAAACTGTTCTTCTCTGCGGCAGGAGTGCCGGGAAGTGATGGCGATCACAATAACGCAAAAAGCGCTGAATTCAACCGTAGAGATTGCGTTCTGTTGATCAAAGCCGCGAAAAAAAGCACAAAAAAATCAGCTGCTGCTGAAATAAACGGCAGACGACGGGGCACAGCGGCCCCGTGAGGAAAAGATCAGAACATGCGGCGGCTCATGCCAAGGATGTCGAGGATTTTGGTGGAGATCTCTTCGACCGAATAGTTGGTGGTATTGAGGTAGCGGATCTGATTTTTGCGGAACAGCGCCTCGACCTCGGCGATCTCCATGCGGCACTGGCGCAATGAAGCGTAGCGGCTGTTTTCGCGCCGTTCTTCGCGGATCGCCGCCAGGCGCTCCGGATCGATGGTCAGGCCGAATAATTTATGCTGAAACGGTTTCAGCGAGGCCGGCAGGTGCAAATTGTCCATATCGTCGGCGATAAACGGATAGTTGGCGGCGCGGATGCCGAACTGCATCGCCAGATAGAGGCTGGTGGGGGTTTTGCCGCAGCGCGACACGCCGAGCAGGATCACCTGCGCCTGATCGAGGTTGCGCAGCGAAATGCCGTCGTCATGCGCCAGGGTATAGTCGATGGCGGCAATGCGCGCGTCGTACTTGCCGAGGTTGCTGGCGGTCAGGCCGTGGGTGCGGTTCGGCACTGGCGTCGGCTCCACCTCCAGCTCACCCTGCAGCGGGCCGACCAGCGCCTGCACGATATCCTGACAGAAGCCTTGGCTCTGAACGATCACGTCGCGCACTTCCGGCGAGATGATGGAGTAAAAAACCAACGGGCGCACGCCGGTTTCATTATAGATATCATCGATTTGTTGGCGAACTGCGCGTGCGCGCGCCTCGGTTTCGACAAACGGCAAGGTGTACGTGGTCGCCGTGACCGGGAACTGCGACAGCACCGCGTGCCCCAGCACTTCGGCGGTGATCGCCGTACCATCCGAAATATAAAAAACGCTTCTTTCCACCCGAGGCTCCTTACCTGAAAACGGTGTTCCTGCTGTCATCACTGCCAATATCATGGGCCGCAGACGATCCGTCGGTAAAGGGGCGAGAGAAAAAATTGTGACGACGGGGCGATAAACCGCCATGCGGCGGCGCAGGCGGAAAGCGCGATTAGCGGCTGTAAAAAGTGCGGCCCAGCGGCGCTTTTCCACCTGAAGCGCGAGTTTGCCGTTATTTTCACCAAAAACGATAGCGTTTGCGTGGTCATTAAAACAGAATTTTAAAAAGAGCGTAATTTGTTGAGAACTAAGCTTTTCGTGCGATTGGGAACGGTTCCCAGGCAAATCAGCCGGTTAGGACATTCTCTTAAAAACCACTTTCTTCAGTGGGTTGATCGATTCACCTTTCCATTTTCCCCGGATCAGTGTGCTAGTCTGATTCGGCTCCGTGTTAGCGGTGCCGTAAAGCAAGCGAATTAAATCCGTCTTTACCCTACTGATAGCAATAAGGATTGTCTCGATGTCCAACAATGGCCCAGACTTGCGTAATGTGCTTTGGTACAACCAGCTTGGCATGCACGACGTTGACCGTGTCGGCGGCAAAAATGCCTCCCTCGGTGAAATGATCACCAATCTTTCCGATTTGGGCGTGGCCGTGCCTAACGGTTTTGCCACCACCGCACAGGCGTTTAACGATTTCCTCGAACAAAGCGGTGTTAACCAGCGCATCTATCAGTTACTGGATCAGACTGACGTTGACGACGTTGCCCAACTGGCCAAGGCCGGCGCCCAGATCCGCCAATGGGTGATCGACACGCCGTTCCACGCCGAGTTCGAGCGTGAAATTCATCAGGCTTACCAACAGCTCGCCGACGGCGAACCGGAAGCTTCCTTTGCGGTGCGCTCCTCGGCCACGGCGGAAGACATGCCGGACGCCTCCTTTGCCGGTCAGCAGGAAACCTTCCTCAACGTGCAGGGCATCGACGCCGTAATGGTGGCGATCAAGCACGTGTTCGCGTCGCTGTTCAACGATCGCGCCATCTCTTATCGCGTGCACCAGGGCTACGATCACCGCGGCGTGGCGTTGTCGGCCGGCGTACAGCGCATGGTGCGCTCGGATCTGGCCTCCTCGGGCGTGATGTTCACCATCGACACCGAGTCCGGCTTTGATCAGGTGGTATTCATCACCTCCGCTTTCGGCTTGGGTGAAATGGTGGTGCAGGGCGCGGTGAACCCGGATGAGTTCTACGTGCACAAACCGACGCTGCAAAACGGCAAGCCGGCGATCGTGCGCCGCAACCTGGGTTCGAAAAAGATCCGCATGGTATACGCGCCGTCGCAGGATCACGGCAAGCAGGTGCGCATCGAAGACGTGCCGGAAGCGCAGCGCAGCCGTTTCTCGCTGACGGATGAAGAAGTGCAGGCGCTGGCGCAGCAGGCGATCCTGATTGAAAAACATTATGGCCGCCCGATGGATATCGAGTGGGCGAAAGACGGCCATACCGGCAAGCTGCTGATCGTGCAGGCGCGCCCGGAGACCGTACGTTCTAACGAGCAGACCATGGAACGCTACCAGCTGAACGGCACCAGCCCGGTGCTGGTGGAAGGCCGCGCCATCGGCCACCGCATCGGCGCCGGTCCGGTGAAAGTGATCCACGACATCAGCGAAATGGATCGCATCCAGCCGGGCGACGTGCTGGTGACCGACATGACCGACCCGGACTGGGAGCCGATCATGAAGAAGGCCGCCGCGATCGTCACCAACCGCGGCGGGCGCACCTGTCACGCGGCGATCATCGCCCGTGAGCTGGGCATTCCGGCGGTAGTGGGCTGTGGCCACGCCACCGACGTGTTGAAAGACGGCCAGAAAGTCACCGTCTCCTGCGCGGAAGGCGACACCGGCTTCGTTTACAGCGACATGCTGGACTTCAGCGTGCAGAGCTCCGAAGTGACCGAGCTGCCGGATCTGCCGCTGAAGATCATGATGAACGTCGGCAACCCGGATCGCGCTTTCGACTTCGCGCGTTTGCCGAACGAAGGCGTGGGCCTGGCTCGGTTGGAATTTATCATCAACCGCATGATCGGCGTGCACCCGCGCGCGCTGCTGGAGTTCGACCAGCAGACGCCGGCGCTGCAAAATGAAATTCGCGCGCTGATGCAGGGTTACGATCACCCGGTCGAGTTCTACGTCGGTCGCCTGACCGAAGGCATCGCGACGCTGGGCGCCGCCTTCTGGCCGAAGCGCGTGATCGTGCGTCTGTCCGACTTCAAATCCAACGAGTACGCCAACCTGGTGGGCGGCGACAAGTATGAACCGCACGAAGAGAACCCGATGTTGGGCTTCCGCGGCGCCGGCCGTTACGTGGCCGACAGTTTCCGCGATTGCTTCGCGCTGGAGTGCGAGGCGGTGAAACGCGTGCGTAACGATATGGGGCTGACCAACGTCGAAATCATGGTGCCATTCGTGCGCACCGTGGCGCAGGCGGAAGCGGTGGTGGCCGAGTTGGCGCGTCAGGGGCTGAAACGCGGCGAAAACGGGTTGAAAGTGATCATGATGTGCGAAATCCCGTCCAATGCGCTGTTGGCGGATCAGTTCCTCGAGCACTTCGACGGTTTCTCCATCGGCTCCAACGACATGACTCAGCTGGCGCTGGGGCTGGATCGCGATTCCGGCGTAGTGTCGGAACTGTTCGACGAGCGCAACGAGGCGGTGAAAGCGCTGCTGTCGATGGCGATTCAGGCGGCCAAGCGCCACGGCAAATACGTCGGCATCTGCGGCCAGGGCCCGTCTGACCATGAAGACTTTGCCGAGTGGCTGATGGAGCAGGGCATCGACAGCCTGTCGCTTAACCCGGACACTGTGGTGCAGACCTGGATCAATTTGTCGAAAAAGAAATAATGTCTCGGCCTCACTGAGGCATTAACGTCGGGCCGCAGTTAACGCTGCGGCCTTTTTATTTCCGAATGTAAATAACGGCGCGTAAAATAATCAATTCGACGAAAAAAGAATAAAAAAAAGCCCACCGTAGGAGATGGGCAAAGACTACACACAGCAATTCACATGTATGGCATTACATTGTTCAGAAAGGTTGCTTTAAAATCAGTGATTTGAAGCAATAGATGGCCATAATACTAGATTTTTGAACGCGGCTAGTCATTAAGAATCATCCTAATCGATAGCGGCATCACATTTTATTTGCGGGAGTCATCTCTTTTTTCCGTTTGCAACAAACAGGGATTTACATTGCACCTTTCATTCGCCGTACCGTAATCAATATAGGACGGCATTATATTGGGCGGAGATATTACTCGAATGAGGTAGGAATAATGACGGGCGTGAAAAGTTCCGCCCGACGGTGCGGGCGGAAGGGGGAATTAGCGTTTTTCCAGATCGTCGATGACTTGCTCCGGTGCGGAGGTCGGCTCCGGCGCTTCATCCATCCAGGCGGTCAGCAGGCGATAAGACACCGCCAACACCACCGGGCCGATGAACAGGCCGATCATGCCGAAGGCCAGCAAACCGCCGATAACGCCGGACAGGATCAGCAGCAGCGGCAGATCGGCGCCCATGCGGATCAGCACCGGGCGCAGCACGTTATCCAGCGTGGCCACCACGCAGCTCCAGACCAGCAGCACGGTGCCCCAGGTGGTGTCGCCGTGCCAGTACAGCCAGATGATGGCCGGCACCAGCACCAACAGCGGCCCCAATTGCGCCACACAGCAGATGAAGATCAGCATCGTCAGCAGGGTGGCGGCAGGAATGCCGCTTATCGCCAGACCGATGCCGCCCAGCACCGACTGCACCAGCGCCGTCACCACCACGCCCAGCGCGACCGCGCGAATTGCCTGGCCGCCCAGCAGCACCGCCGCATCGCCGCGCGCAGAACCGAGGCGCACCGCAAAGTGGCGGATACCCAGCGCCACCTGCTCGCCGCGTGCATACAACAAGGCGCTGAACAGCAGCATCAGCGCGCAGTGCAGCAGCAGACGGCCGATATGCGCCGCCTGCGCCACGAACCAGGTGGCGGTTTGGCCAAAGTACGGCTGCACCTTCGCCAGCAGCGCGGCGCCGCCGGCGTTAACCAGCGTGTGGTAGCTGGTATAGAGTTTGTCACCGATCATCGGTACGGACTGCAGCCAGGCGAGATCGGGAATATGCAGTTTGCCCGGCGAACTGGCCCAGGCGATCAGCGGCGCGCTGTTATCCACCACGCTGCTGATCAGCAGTGAGATAGGCAGAATGAACAGCAGGATCAGCAGCAGGGTCATGACCAGCACCGCCAGCGAACGGCGGCCCCACAGCAGCTTTTGCAGTTTGAGCAGCAGCGGCCAGGTGGCGATCACCACCATGCCCGCCCAGGCGAAGCCGAGAATAAACGGTTGGATCACCCAAAAACAGGCGACGATCATGATGGCGATAAACAGCACGCCGAAAATAATTCGCGGTAAGTCGTAACGCGATTGCGGGAGTGGCATCAGTGGGTTCTCATCCTGGTCAATTAAATCCCTGGCACCGGCGAATCGGGGTGCCTGTCGGTCGGTTTATCACCGCCGGGCGGCCGCCTGTGGCGGCGCTCGCAGGGCGGTAATAATGTGAATGCCTTCACTAAACGAGTATGTTAGTTTTTAGTGTCACTAAAAAATAGGGTGGGTCTGAATTAAAGGCCCGATTCAGCGTACATCAGCGCATAAAAAATAGACGGACAGGGTCAAAAAAGCGAATGATCCCACAGATTTCTCAGGCGCCCGGCCTCGTTCAACGGGTGCTCGACTTTTTGGAAGCACTGAAGCAAAACGGATTCAACGGCGATACCGCCACCAGCTATGCCGACCGGCTGACGATGGCCACCGACAACAGTATCTATCAGCTGCTGCCCGATGCGGTGGTGTTCCCCCGTTCCACCGCCGACGTGGCGCTGATCGCCCGTCTGGCCGGAGAAGAGCGCTTCAATACGCTGACCTTCAGCCCGCGCGGCGGCGGCACCGGCACCAACGGGCAGTCGCTCAACACCGGCATCGTGGTCGATATGTCGCGCCATATGAACCGCATTCTGGAGATCAACGTCGAACAGGGCTGGGTGAAAGTCGAAGCCGGGGTGATCAAGGACCAGTTGAATCAATACCTGCGGCCGTTCGGCTACTTCTTCTCGCCGGAACTGTCCACCAGCAACCGCGCCACGCTGGGGGGAATGATCAACACCGATGCCTCCGGTCAGGGCTCGCTGGTGTACGGCAAAACCTCCGATCACGTGTTGGGCCTGCGGGCGGTGCTGCTGGGCGGTGAGATGATCGATACCCGCGCCATGCCGACGGCGCTGGCGGAAACGATTGCTCTGGAAGAGACCGCCGAAGGGCGCATCTACCGCACGGTGCTCAACCGCTGCCGCGAGCAGCGCGCGCTGATCCTGGAGAAATTCCCCAAGCTCAACCGCTTCCTCACCGGTTACGATCTGCGCCATGTGCTGAGCGACGATCTGCAAACCTTCGATTTGACGCGTATTCTGACCGGCGCCGAGGGTACGCTGGCGTTTATCACCGAGGCGCGGCTGGACATCACGCCGCTGCCGAAAGTGCGCCGCCTGGTCAACGTGAAGTACGATTCCTTCGACTCGGCGCTGCGCAATGCGCCCTTTATGGTCGAGGCCAAGGCGCTGTCGGTGGAAACCATCGATTCCAAGGTGCTGAACCTGGCGCGTGAAGACATCGTTTGGCACTCGGTGAACGAACTGATCGCCGACGTGCCGGATAAAGAGATACTCGGGCTGAACATCGTCGAGTTCGCCGGCGACGATCGGGCGCTGATCGACGGCCAGATGGAAGCCCTGTGCCAACGGCTGGACGAATTGATCGCGCAGCGGCAGGGCGGCGTGATCGGGTACCAGATCTGCGGCGATCTGGCTGGCATCGAGCGCATTTACAACATGCGCAAGAAGGCGGTCGGGCTGCTGGGCAACGCCAAAGGGCGCGCCAAGCCGATTCCGTTCGCCGAGGACACCTGTGTGCCGCCGCAACATCTGGCGGACTATATCGTCGAATTTCGGCAACTGCTCGATGACCACAATCTGAGCTATGGCATGTTTGGCCACGTCGACGCCGGGGTGCTGCATGTGCGCCCGGCGCTCGACATGTGCGACCCGCAGCAGGAAGTGCTGATGAAGCAGATCTCCGATCGGGTGGTGGCGCTGACCGCCAAATACGGCGGCCTGCTGTGGGGGGAGCACGGCAAGGGGTTCCGCGCGGAATACAGCCCTGAATTCTTCGGGGAAACGCTGTATGAAGAGCTGCGCCGCATCAAGGCGGCGTTCGATCCGGATAACCGCCTGAACCCAGGCAAGATCTGTTCGCCGCTGGCGGTGGATGCGCCGATGATGCAGGTGGATGCGGTCAAACGCGGCACCTTCGATCGCCAGATCCCGGTCGAGGTGCGCACCTCGTTCCGCGGCGCGCTGGAGTGTAACGGCAACGGCCTGTGCTTCAACTTCGACGTGCGCAGCCCGATGTGCCCGTCGATGAAGATCAGCGGCAACCGCATTCATTCGCCGAAAGGGCGGGCGACGCTGGTGCGCGAGTGGCTGCGTCTGTTGGCCGAGCAGGGGGTCGATCCGCTGGTGCTGGAGAAACAGCTGCCGCAGCAGCGCCTCAGCTTGCGCGGCCTGATCGAGAAAACCCGCAACAGCTGGCACGCCGGCAAGGGTGAGTATGACTTCTCGCACGAAGTGAAAGAGGCGATGTCCGGCTGCCTGGCCTGTAAGGCCTGTTCAACCCAGTGTCCCATCAAGATTGACGTGCCGGGATTCCGTTCGCGCTTCCTGCAGCTTTATCACACCCGCTATTTGCGTCCGGTGAGCGACTACATGGTCGCCGGCGTGGAGAGCTATACCCCGTTGATGGCCCGCGCGCCGAAGGTGTTCAACTTCTTCTTCCGCCAGCCGTGGCTGCGGGAGATGAGCCGCAACGCCATCGGCATGGTCGATCTGCCGCTGTTGTCCAGCCCGACGCTGCGTCAGCAGCTGTCCGGCCACCGCGCGACCACGCTGACGCTGGAGCAGTTGGAAGGGCTGAGCGCCGAGCAGCGCGCAGAACACGTGTTGATCGTCCAGGATCCGTTCACCAGCTATTACGACGCCAAAGTGGTGGCGGACTTTGTCCGGCTGGTGGAGAAGCTCGGCTATAAACCGGTGCTGCTGCCGTTCTCGCCGAACGGCAAGGCGCAGCATGTGAAGGGCTTCCTGACGCGGTTCGCCCGCACCGCGCGCAAAACCGCCGATTTCCTCAACCGCGTGGCGCAGCTGGGCATGCCGCTGGTGGGCGTCGATCCGGCGCTGGTGCTGTGTTACCGCGACGAATACCGCGAGATCCTCGGCGCCGAGCGCGGCGATTTCCAGGTGCAGCTGGTGCATGAATGGCTGCAGCAGCGGATCGCGGATCGCGCCGAACAGCCGGCGACCGGCGAGCCCTGGTATCTGTTCGGCCACTGCACCGAAACCACCGCGCTGCCGGCCAGCGGCCAACAGTGGGCGGCGATCTTCGCCCGTTTCGGCGCCAAACTGGAGAACGTCAGCGTCGGCTGCTGCGGCATGGCGGGCACTTACGGCCATGAAGCCAGGAACCTGCAAAACTCGCTCGGCATTTATGAGCTATCATGGCATCCGACGCTACAGCGTTTGCCGCGGCAGCGCTGCCTGGCGACCGGCTATTCCTGCCGCAGCCAGGTGAAACGCATCGAGGGCAATGGCGTGCGCCACCCATTACAGGCACTTCTGGAGATGATTGAGTGAAATTGTGGAAACGTGAAACATCGCTGGAGCAGCTGAACCGCGCCGGCGACGGCTGCATGGTCAGCCATGTGGGCATCGAGTTTACCCAACTGGGCGAGGATTTCCTCGAGGCCACCATGCCGGTCGATGGCCGCACCCGGCAGCCGTTCGGGCTGTTGCACGGCGGGGCGTCGGTGGTGCTGGCGGAATCGATGGGATCGATGGCCGGCTACCTGTGCAGTGAGGGCGAGCAGAAAGTGGTGGGGCTGGAGATCAACGCCAACCACCTGCGCGCGGTGTTCGATGGTCAGGTGCGCGGGGTGTGCCGCGCACTGCACGTCGGCCGTCGCCATCAGGTGTGGCAAATCGAGATCTTCGACGCGCGCGATCGGTTGTGCTGCACCTCCCGTCTGACCACGGCGGTCATCGACTGATCCCCGCCGCTTTCCGCAGGCGATCGGCCTGCGGAGCCTTTCGTTTTACAGCTGAAACGGCACGCGTTTGACGAAGTCCTTCTGAAACGCGTTCGCCTTCTCCCAGGTGCCTTCCATCGCATATTTTTGGCAGATCAGCGTCAGCGTATGGCGGGCGAAGTGGTAGCTTTGCACCCGAAACAGCTGGCAACGCTGTGGGTTGTTGATCTCGACGATCAGCCGGTTGTGCAGCTTGCTGAGCGCGTGCAGGTAGCTGTCGTCGTCGCCGTTCTCCAGACACAAATTGGCCATGGTCAGGCTGACGCTGTTGTACCGCTTCAGGTGGTCGATATTGCATTCCGGGCGCCGTAGCGCCGCTTCGGCCATGTAAAAGTCCACCGTGGCGTCGCGCACGCTGAATTTGTAGTCATCAATCTTGCCCAGTAACCATGCGTTGATCGAAAGAGTCATTGGCTTCGCGCTCAAATTCAAATTGAATGATAATCATTATCATATAAACTGCCGCGTTGCCGATCAATCCCCGGCGTGGCGTTTTTTCATCGCGCGGGGTGTAAAAGGCCTCCGACGACCCAACTTGATGCTGAGCGACTAAACTTTAACCTGAGGGCGCGCGCTTGCGCTGCGCCACGAAATGCCGATAAACGCACATTTACGACAGACAGAATGCAGAAATAGGTATTTTCTATGAATGTTTAGATCGGCAACGTACCGCGGCGCTGTAACGCTGACGGGCCACCGGGGAGTGCGGTACGGTGATGCAGGATAAAGAACAAATTCATAGGGATAGCATGCACACCTTGCCGCCAGACGCCGCAAGCCGCCACGGGTGTCCCGCTGGCTTGCCGCACGCCGCAGCGAAAAACCGCGCTTGCGGCGGATACCCCCGCAAAACAAACGGTTGAAGTGATAATCGTTATCACTAACATATAAGCAACCCAGATTGGCTGTGGCCAAACACGAGTGTGAGGTAGACCCTATGCAAACGGAAAATGTCGGCACTTTTTCTCTGGATGAAAATGTCTGGCAAGGCATTTCGCTCAGCGACAGCGCCGTACGACAAATAACCAAACTGATGCAGCAGGATCCGCAGGTGAAAGGGCTGCAGCTAGGGGTGAAACAATCCGGCTGCGCCGGCTTTGCCTATGTGCTGGATCTGACCCGCGAACCCGCCGATGACGATCTGCTGTTTGAGCGCGACGGCGCCAAACTGTATGTGCCGCTGAAGGCCATGCCGTTCATCGATGGCACCACGGTAGATTACGTCCGCGAAGGGCTGAATCAGATATTCAAATTCAACAACCCTAAAGCTCAGCATGCCTGCGGGTGCGGCGAGAGCTTTGGCGTTTGAGCGATGCAATCAACATGACACGAAGCAATGTAGAAATGCCTAATGAAGTGCAGGCTTGGGTCAGCGAAGGTCGCTACAAAGAAGGTTTCTTCACCCAGCTGGCAACCGATGAGTTGGCCAAGGGCATCAACGAAGAGGTGGTGCGCGCCATCTCGGCCAAGCGCAACGAACCCGAGTGGATGCTGGAATTCCGCCTTGAGGCTTATCGCGCCTGGCTGCAGATGGAAGAGCCGCACTGGCTGAAGGCCAATTACGAACGCCTGAACTACCAGGACTACAGTTACTATTCGGCGCCGTCCTGCGGCAGCTGCGACGATGCATGCGGTTCGCAACCCGGCGCCGAGCAGCAACCGGGCGCGGCGACGGAAAAAGATTACCTGACCAGCGAAGTGGAGCTGGCGTTCAACCAGCTCGGCGTGCCGGTGCGCGAGGGCAGCGAGGTGGCGGTGGACGCCATCTTCGACTCGGTCTCGGTCGCCACCACCTACCGTGAAAAACTGGCGGAGAGCGGGGTGATCTTCTGTTCGTTCGGCGAAGCGATCCAGGAATATCCGGATCTGGTGCGTCAATACCTGGGGCGCGTGGTGCCGTCCAACGATAACTTCTTCGCTGCGCTGAACGCCGCGGTGGCCTCCGACGGCACCTTCGTCTATGTGCCGAAAGGGGTGCGCTGCCCGATGGAGCTGTCGACCTACTTCCGCATCAACGCCGCCAAAACCGGCCAGTTCGAGCGCACCATCCTGATCGCCGACGAAGGCAGCTACGTCAGCTATATCGAAGGCTGTTCCGCCCCGGTGCGCGACAGCTACCAGCTGCACGCGGCGGTGGTGGAAGTGATCCTGCATAAAGACGCCGAAGTGAAATACTCGACGGTGCAGAACTGGTTCTCCGGCGGCGAGAGCAAGGGCGGTATCCTCAACTTCGTCACCAAGCGCGCGCTGTGCGAAGGCGCCGGTTCGAAAATGTCCTGGACCCAGTCGGAAACCGGCTCGGCCATCACCTGGAAATACCCGAGCGTGATTTTGCAGGGCGACAACTCGATCGGCGAATTCTTCTCGGTGGCGCTGACCAGCGGCCATCAGCAGGCAGATACCGGCACCAAGATGATCCACATCGGCAAAAACACCAGGTCGACCATCATCGCCAAAGGCATCTCCGCCGGCCACAGCGAGAACACCTATCGCGGCCTGGTGAAAATCCTGCCGGGGGCGGAAAACGCCCGTAATTTTACCCAGTGCGACTCGATGCTGATCGGGCCGGACAGCGGTGCCCACACGTTCCCTTACGTTGAAGCGCGCAACAACAGCGCTCAGCTGGAGCACGAAGCCACTACCTCGAAGATCGGCGATGACCAGCTGTTCTACTGCCTGCAGCGCGGCATCAGCGAGGATGACGCCATTTCGATGATCGTCAACGGTTTCTGCAAGGACGTTTTCTCCGAGCTGCCGCTGGAGTTCGCCGTCGAGGCGCAAAAACTCCTGGCCATCAGCCTGGAACACAGCGTGGGTTAATCGCCGCATTTTTAGCGCCGTCGGCGCTATCTGAGGACACAGCATGTTAAGCATCAAGAATTTGAAAGTCAGCGTGGAAGGCAACGAGATCCTCAAGGGATTGGATCTGGAGATCAAACCGGGCGAAGTGCACGCCATCATGGGGCCGAACGGCTCGGGCAAGAGCACGCTGTCCGCCACGCTGGCCGGGCGTGAAGAGTACGAAGTGACCGAAGGGGAAGTCACCTTCAAGGGCAAGGATCTGCTGGAGTTGGATCCGGAAGATCGCGCGGGTGAAGGCGTGTTCCTGGCGTTCCAGTACCCGGTGGAGATCCCCGGCGTCAGCAACCACTTCTTCCTGCAGACGTCGGTCAATGCGGTGCGCAAATACCGCGAACAGGAGCCGCTGGATCGCTTTGACTTCGCCGATTTCATCGAAGAGAAGATCGCGCTGCTGGATATGCCGGCCGATCTGCTGACCCGTTCGGTCAACGTCGGTTTCTCCGGCGGCGAGAAAAAGCGCAACGACATTCTGCAGATGGCGGCGCTGGAGCCGGATCTGTGCATTCTCGATGAAACCGATTCGGGCCTGGACATCGATGCGCTCAAAATCGTCGCCAACGGCGTCAACTCGCTGCGGGACGGCAAGCGCGCCTTTATCATCGTCACCCACTATCAGCGCATTCTGGACTACATCCAGCCGGATTACGTACACGTGCTGTCCCAGGGGCGCATCGTCAAATCCGGCGATTTCTCGCTGGTGAAACAGTTGGAGGAGCAGGGCTATGGCTGGCTTACCGACCAACAGTAATTCAAACGCGCTGCAGCAGCTGTATCGCCTGTTCGAAGGGCGCGGCGGCGAGCGTTCGCCGCATGCGCTGGCGCACTGGCAGCAGGCGCTGCGCCTCGGCTGGCCGACGCGCAAGCATGAAAACTGGAAATACACGCCGCTGGAGAGCCTGCTGGAGCAGCAATTCCTCGAGCCGCAGCCCGCCCCGGTGAGCGCAGAGCAGCTCGAAGCGCTGGCGCTCGGCATCGATGCCTGTCGGCTGGTGTTTATCGATGGCCGCTACAGCGCCGCGCTGAGCGATGGCGACCTGGGCGACTACCAGTTCGAGCTGACCGCCTATGGCACGCCTCAGGCGCTGCCGGAGCCGATCCAGCCGGAGATTTTTCTGCACCTGACCGAAAGCCTGGCGCAGGAAACCAGCCTGATTCGCTTGCCGGCCGGCAAGATCCCTGCACGCCCGCTGTATCTGCTGCACATCAGCAGCGGACGCGGCGCCGCCGGGGAAGTGAACACCGTGCATCACCGCCATCATCTGGAGATCGGGCGCGGGGCTGAGGCGGAAGTGATCGAGCACTACGTCAGCCTGGGCGAGGCCGCACACTTCACCGGCGCGCGCCTGACCGCCAATGTGGCGGACAACGCCGGGCTATTGCACTGCAAGCTGGCGTTTGAGAGCCAGCCAAGCTACCACTTTGCTCACAACGATCTGGTTATCGGCCGCGACGCGCGGGTGAAAAGCGACAGCTTCCTGCTGGGGGCCGGCCTGACGCGGCACAACACCAGCGCGCAGTTGAACGGCGAAGGCGCCAATCTGGTGATCAACAGTCTGGTGCTGCCGGTGGGCAAAGAGATTTGCGACACCCGCACTTATCTGGAGCACAACAAGGGCTATTGCGAAAGCCGCCAGCTGCATAAAACCGTGGTCAGCGATCGCGGCAAGGCGGTGTTCAACGGCATGATCAAAGTGGCCAAGCACGCGATCAAAACCGACGGCCAGATGACTAACCATAACCTGCTGTTGGGCAAGGTGGCGGAAGTGGATACCAAGCCGCAGCTGGAGATCTACGCCGATGACGTCAAGTGCAGCCACGGCGCTACCGTGGGGCGCATCGATGAAGAGCAGCTGTTCTATCTGCAGTCGCGCGGCATCGACAAGCACGCGGCGCAGCAGATGATCATCTTCGCCTTCGCCGCCGAGCTGACCGAAGGCATCGCCAACGACACCATCCGGGAACGGGTGCTGGCGCGCATCGCCCAGCGCCTGCCGGGGGAGGCTGCATGAGTTATCCGATTGAACGCGTACGCGGCGATTTCCCGCTGCTGGCGCGTGAGGTGAACGGCCAACCGCTGGCCTATCTCGACAGCGCCGCCAGCGCGCAGAAACCGCAGGCGGTGATCGACCGCGAGCTGGAGTTCTACCGCCACGGGTATGCGGCGGTGCATCGCGGTATCCACACCCTGAGCGCCGAGGCGACTCAGCAGATGGAAGCGGTGCGGGAACAGGCGGCGCGCTTTATCAATGCTGCCTCGGCGGAAGAGATGGTGTTCGTCAAGGGCACCACCGAAGGCATCAATCTGGTGGCCAACAGCTTTGGCCGCCACCTGCTGCAGCCGGGCGATGCGATTCTCATCACCGAGATGGAGCACCACGCCAACATCGTGCCGTGGCAGATGCTGGCGCAGGAGCGCGGGTTGCAGCTGCGGGTGTGGCCGCTGCAGCCGGACGGTACGCTGGATCTGGCGCGGTTGCCAGAGCTGGTCGACGCGTCCTGTAAACTGCTGGCGCTGACCGAGGTCTCCAACGTGCTGGGCACCGTCAACCCGGTGCGTGAGATCATCGCCCGCGCCAGAACCCTGGCACCGGATCTGACGGTGCTGGTGGACGGCGCGCAGGCGGTGATGCACCAGCGCGTCGATGTCCAGGCGCTGGACTGCGATTTCTATGTGTTTTCCGGCCATAAGCTGTATGGCCCTTCCGGCATCGGCATGCTGTATGGCCGCCAGGCGTTGTTGCAGCAGATGCCGCCGTGGGAAGGGGGCGGCTCGATGATCCGGCAGGTCAGCCTGACGGCGGGCACCACCTTCGCCGATCCGCCGTGGCGCTTCGAGGCCGGTTCGCCGAACACCGCCGGCATCATGGGGCTGGGCGCGGCGTTTGATTACGTCGAAGCCTTGAGCCTGAATGCGATCCACGATTATGAACAGTCGCTGATGCATTACGCGCTCGAGGCGCTCAAGCAGGTGCCGACGCTGAAAATCTATGGTCCGGCGCATCGCGCCGGGGTGATCGCCTTCAATCTGGGAGAGCACCACGCCTATGACGTCGGCAGCTTCCTCGATCAGTACGGTATCGCCATTCGCACCGGCCATCACTGCGCGATGCCGCTGATGGCGTTTTATCAGGTGCCGAGCATGTGCCGTGCCTCGCTGGCGTTATATAATACCCGCGAAGAGGTGGACCGGCTGGTGGCCGGGCTGCAACGCATTCATCAGTTATTAGGTTAGGCCGGGGCGCGTCCCCGGCGGTACAAAAGGATCCCCATGGCGAATTTGCCGGACAAAGATAAATTGGTGCGTAATTTCTCCCGCTGTCTGAACTGGGAGGAGAAATACCTGTACGTGATTGAACTTGGCGCTAAATTGCCGCCGCTGGACGAGGCGGAGCGGCAGGCCGGCAACCTGATCTCCGGCTGTCAGAGCCAGGTGTGGATCGTGATGCGCCGCGATGAGCAGGGGCAGGTCGAGTTTCACGGCGACAGCGACGCGGCGATCGTCAAAGGGTTGCTGGCGGTGGTGTTCATTCTTTATCGCCAATTGACGCCGCAGCAGATCGTCGATCTCGATGTGCGGCCGTTTTTCACCGAGCTGGCGCTCAGCCAACATCTGACGCCTTCGCGCTCGCAGGGGCTGGAGGCGATGATCCGCGCCATTCGCAGTAAAGCGGCGCAGCTGGCCTGATCCATAACGCCTTCATCCTCAAGACTCATTGATACCTTTGCTTTGTCAATGAGTCTTTACAATTCACGATTTTCCTCCGGGCAACGCGCCCAATTCAGTGATATTTCAGCAGCTTAACTGTTGACGTTTCGTTGACAATCAATGACGGCGATTACGTTATAACGTGTTGATTTTT
The DNA here is from genome assembly GCF_052166595.1 of Serratia sp. CY81684. NCBI lineage: Bacteria > Pseudomonadati > Pseudomonadota > Gammaproteobacteria > Enterobacterales > Yersiniaceae > Serratia > Serratia sp. CY81684. The sequence goes on from NZ_JBJNOO010000001.1 coordinate 1,367,100, forward strand.
AGAGGACTTATTGCCTTTGATACCAGCGTTGCTAGTATTAATCAGGTATTGTCTGATTTACCCACCACCTGGCGCTCGTTAGCCTTGTGGGCGAACCGTCATAAAAAATATAGGGATGATAATGAAACGTGCGTTGAGTTTAATGGGCATGGTCTTCGCCACCGTATTGGCCGGCACGCAGGCCGCCAGTGCGACCGAGTACCCGCTGCCGCCGCCGGACAGCCGTCTGATCGGCGAAAACACCACTTATACCGTGCCAAACGACGGCCGCCCGCTGGAAGCCATCGCCGCTGACTACAAGATCGGCCTGCTGGGCATGCTGGAAGCCAACCCCGGCACGGATCCGTTCCTGCCCAAGCCGGGTACGGTGCTGACCATTCCGACCCAAATGCTGCTGCCTGACACCAAGCGTGAAGGGATCATCGTCAACCTGGCTGAGCTGCGCCTTTATTACTATCCGAAAGGCGAGAACAAAGTGATCGTCTATCCGATCGGCATCGGCCAGACCGGGATGCACACGCCGCTGGAGGTGACCTCCATCAGCCAGAAGATCCCTAACCCGACCTGGACGCCCACCGCCAACATCCGCAAGCGCTATCAATCCCAGGGCGTGACGCTGCCTGCGGTGGTGCCGGCCGGCCCTGAGAACCCGATGGGGCTGTTCGCCCTGCGTCTGGCGATGGGGCGCGGTGAATACCTGATCCACGGCACCAACGCCAACTTCGGTATCGGCATGCGCGTCAGCTCCGGCTGCATTCGCCTGCGTCCGACGGATATCGAGGCGCTGTTCAACATGGTGCCGCGCGGTACGCGGGTGCAAGTGATCAACGATCCGGTGAAGATTTCCGTTGAGCCGGACGGCAAACGCTATGTGGAAGTGCACCAACCGCTGTCGCGGGTGGAAAGCGACGATCCGCAGACCATGCCGATTGCGTTGTCTAAAGCGGAGAAAGCCTTTGCGGCCGATGGTCAGACCGATCGCGCCGTGTTCGATAGCGCGGTTGTACGCCGTTCTGGCATGCCGGTGCTGGTCAACGTAGGGGAGAGTCCGTCGGCGGTGAGTTTGACGCCTGCAGCGGCTCCTGCGGCGAATAAGAGCCCATTCAAGGCAGCGCCAATCAGTTCGGTGAACTAGGTTTGCAGGATTGAGCGGTCGAAGAGGGGTTCAGCGTGCTGAACCTCTTTTTTTTGCCTGCCGTGCAGGAAACCCCCTGGCTGACGAACAGACAAAAAAAACGGCGCACAATGTGCGCCGTTTTCAATAACCAAAGCTATCTTACTTTTTGTAAGCGTGAGCTTGGTTGTCCAGACGCTGGTTAGCGCGTGCTGCGTCGTCTTTAGCAGCTTGAACGTCAGAACGCATTGCGTTCACGTCGTTGCTCAGCTGATCAACTTTAGCGTTCAGAGTCTGAACGTCAGAAGACAGTTGATCGATTTTAGCGTTGCTAGAGCAGCCAGCCAGCAGAGTGGAACCCAGGATTACCGCGCCCAGTACCAGTTTAGTACGATTCATTATAACACCCTCTAGATTGAGTTAATCTCCATGTAGCGTTACAAGTATTACACAAACTTTTTTCGAAAGAGAATAATTTTTTAGTGTTGAGGTGCTTTATTTTGATCGTTCGCTCAAACTTGCATCTGGTTTTACAAATTAGTTAAAAAAACGAGGGAAAACAGCCGGCTTCCATGGGACTACTCCGATTCTTTATTAGCTAAATAATGAGCGGATCGCGGTTGCGTTTTGAGAAAAATAGTTTACTGCTGATAAAAAAAACGCCGCAAAGCGGCGTTTTGATCAAGACAATTATGTCACGTTTTATATTACAGCACGTGTACCGAGGCGGTGTTGGTGGTGCCGCTCGGCACCAGCGCGCCGGAAACCATCACCACGACGTCGCCTTTCTGCGCCAGGCCGCTGGCCAGGGCGGCTTCTTTACCGATGCGGTAGAAGTCGTCGGTGGAGGCGATTTCCTTGACCATCTGCGGGATGACGCCCTTGCTCAGCACCAGCTGATGCGCGGTAGTCTCATTGGTGGTCAGCGCCAGGATCACCGCGTTCGGGAAGTATTTACGCACGGATTTCGCCGACTTGCCGCCGCTGGTGGCGACCACGATCAGCGGCGCGTCGAGTTTCTCGGCGGTTTCAACCGCGCCGCGGCACACCGCTTCGGTGATGCGCAGCTTGCGACGATCGTTCAGGGTGTCGATACGGCTTGGCATCACGCGATCGGTACGCTCGCAGATGGTCGCCATGATGTTGACCGCTTCCAACGGGTATTTGCCCTTGGCGCTCTCGCCGGACAGCATGACGGCATCGGTGCCGTCCAGGATGGCGTTGGCAACGTCGCCGGCTTCCGCACGGGTAGGGCGTGGGTTTTTGATCATGGAATCGAGCATCTGGGTGGCGGTGATGACCACTTTACGCGCGCGGTTGCATTTCTCGATCATCATCTTCTGGGCGAAGATCACTTCTTCTACCGGGATCTCGACGCCCAGATCGCCACGGGCAACCATGATGCCGTCGGACGCTTCGAGGATTTCGTCGAAGTTGTTCAGGCCTTCCTGGTTTTCAATCTTGGAGATGATCTGGATCTGCTCGCCGCCGTGGGCTTTCAGGTGCTCGCGGATCTCCAGAACGTCGGAGCGTTTACGGATGAAGGACGCCGCCACGAAGTCGACGCCTTGCTCGCAGCCGAAGATCAGGTCGCGTTTGTCTTTCTCGGCCAGCGCAGGCAGCTGGATGGACACGCCCGGCAGGTTAACGCCTTTGTTCTCGCCCAGGTCGCCGTTGTTCAGCACCTTACAGATGACTTCGTTCTCGGTCACGTTGGTGACTTCCATGCCGATCAGGCCGTCGTCAACCAGCACGGTGTTGCCAATCTTCAGGTCGGCGGCGAAGCCGGCGTAGGTGACCGCCACGCGCTCGCTGTTGCCGATCACGCTCTGGTCAGTGGTGAAGGTGAAGGTTTGGCCGGCGACCAGCGAGGCGTCTTTGCCGCCTTCCAGTTTCATGGTGCGAATTTCCGGGCCTTTGGTATCCAGCAGGATGCCGGCGTTGATACCGGTTTTCGCCATCACGGCGCGCATGTTCTTGATGCGGTTGCCGTGCTCTTCATAGTCGCCGTGAGAGAAGTTGAGACGCATCACGTTCATGCCCGCATTGAGCAGGTTGGTCAGCATTTCTTCCGATTCGGTTTTTGGACCGATGGTACAAACAATTTTGGTCTTTTTCATGGCGGAGTTTTCTACAAGTTGTGATGGATAAAAAAACGAATTTGACCGGCGCGGTTTACGCCGGTAGGGAATTTGAGCCGTGCCTGGTGGTGAAAAACATAGTTAAGGATAGGTGACGACAGTTGAAGTGGGGCGGAAAAATTCAGCCCGCGCGGGGGCGCGGGGATGCTGCGCAACGGGGTAAGATCACATCGTGTTATTATTGCGTTTTCGCAGATCAAGGGCTGAAACCATTCAACTGATAGACGTTGCGCATTATAAAGGCTAAGCGGCGGGAAACAAAATAAAAAACCGCGGCGGTGCGGCGGATAGAGCAAAACGGGGCTAAATGTGGCGCAAATGCAACGCGTTGCGGGCCGCTTGTTGCGCAAATAACCTTGCTGTAAATGCAGGTTTAACGCGTTTGGTGAATTTCCAGCAGCATGCCGGCGCTCAGGCAGAAGCAGCCGCTGGCGACGTTGGCCGGCAGGGTCAGGCTCTCGCCAGCACGTACTATCCGGGTGTCGCCGCCGAGGGTGAACTCGAATTCGCCGGATATCACCCGGGTTTGCAGCGCGTGCGCGGGCTTTTGCAACTGGCCGAAGGCGCCGGCCTCGAAACGCACTTCCGCCGCCGGCGAACCGTCGCTCATCACGCCTTCACGGCGGGCAAGGCCATTGTCGAGCGGCAAAAAGGCGGTTTTGGCGGTGAAGGTGGTCATGTGGCGCTCCTGATGGCTGATGGCGGTAGTTCGGCGCAATCGACATGAAAAATCGAACGGTCGGGCAGAGACGATACAACGGGAAGTATAACGTGACAGGGAGAGATGAATCAGCAATATGGTGCGTCCGAGTGGACTCGAACCACCGACCCCCACCATGTCAAGGTGGTGCTCTAACCAACTGAGCTACGGACGCACTGCGCTGCTTCTGAAATTTGGTGCGTCCGAGTGGACTCGAACCACCGACCCCCACCATGTCAAGGTGGTGCTCTAACCAACTGAGCTACGGACGCACTGTACTGCTTCAGGAATTTGGTGCGTCCGAGTGGACTCGAACCACCGACCCCCACCATGTCAAGGTGGTGCTCTAACCAACTGAGCTACGGACGCATCTTTTCCTGCCTGTCATGGCTGACAGCGGGGACGAATATTAACGAGCTACCTGCGTGCTGGCAAGGGGAAAAGCGCAATTTTATTCGGTATTTCACGCGATTGCTGAGGTTGTGCGCAGTCCGGCGTTTTTTTCCGCAAACCGCAACCCGGCCGGGGAGGAAACCGGCCGGGAGCGGATTCAGCGCGTGGATCGCTGCAGGATAACGGCAGTCGGCTGTTTCTGCAGCCAGCGCATGCGCAGCGCCATCATGATGGCGGCGAAGGTCAGTCCGATGATAAAGCCGATCCAGAAACCGCTTGGCCCCATCGCCGGCACCAGCGCATCGGTTAACGCCAGCAGATAGCCGCTCGGCAGGCCCAACACCCAATAAGCGATAAAGGTGATGAAGAAGATCGCGCGGGTATCTTTATAACCGCGCAGCACGCCGCTGCCGATCACCTGGACCGAATCCGAGATCTGGTACAGCGCCGCCAGCAGCATCAACTGCGAGGCCATCGCCACCACCGCCGGGCTGTCGTTGTACAGCAGGGCGATCGGTTCGCGGAAAGTGGCGGTAAACAGCGCGGTGCAGACGGCCATGGTGATGCCGACGCCGATGGCGGAGTAAGCGGCGACGCGCGCGCCTTCGACCGAACCTTCCCCCAGACGATAACCGACGCGGATGGTAGCGCCGACGCCCAGCGACAGCGGCAGCACGAACATCAGCGCGCTGAAGTTAAGCGCGATCTGGTGGCCGGCGACCGCGACGATCCCCAGCGGCGAAACCAGCAGCGCCACCACCGCGAACAGCGTGACCTCGAAGAACAGCGCCAGCGCCACCGGCATGCCGATGCCGATCAGGCGCCTTAGCGCCGCCCAGTCCGGGCCGCCGAGATCGCCGGCCTGGCGTTTGATGTCGCGCTGCGACGGCGCGCGCTTCACGTACCAGCGCATCATCAGGAACATGATCCAGTAGACGCTGCCGGTGGCGACGCCGCAGCCGACGCCGCCGAGTTCCGGCATGCCGAACTTGCCGTAGATAAAGATGTAGTTGATCGGGATATTCACCAGCAGGCCGAGGAAGCCGATCACCATGCCGGGTTTGGTTTTGGACAGCCCCTCGCACTGGTTGCGCATCACCTGGAAGAACAGGTAACCCGGCGCCCCCCACATGATGGCGTGCAGATAGCCGACGGCTTTATCCGCCAACTGCGGATCGATGTTGTGCATCATGTCGATGACGAACTTGCAGTTATACAGCACGACGATCAGCAGCACGGAGACGCCGGAGGCCAGCCAGAAGCCCTGACGCACCTGATGGGCGATGCGATCGCGACGGCCGGCGCCGTTGAGCTGGGCGATAACCGGGGTCAGCGCCAGCAGCAGGCCGTGGCCGAACAGAATGGCCGGCAACCAGATCGAGGTGCCGACCGCCACCGCCGCCATGTCGGTGGCGCTGTAAGCGCCGGCCATGATGGTATCCACCACGCCCATGGCGGTTTGTGATATTTGCGCGATGATGACCGGGATAGCGAGAGCCAATAAACTACGCGCTTCAATTAAGTACTTCTGCACGCATACACCTTTTCTATTTATATATGTGGGAGGGAGGGCTGCCGCGAGAGGACAACAATTAAAATAGCGGAATTTTGTCAAAAAGATTGTACCTGCTCGGCGTCGTTAAGCAAACGCCGCAGATAAATAGTTATTAAATGCGCAGCCATTCTTTTTTTGCCGTCGCGGATTTGGTTTTCAGCGCCAACTGGGGCAAACTGCCGGTAGCGTTTTAACCTATTTAGCAAGAAGAGGCACATATGTTCACCGGTATCGTACAAGGCACCGCGCCGCTGGTCGCCATTGATGAGAAACCCAATTTCCGCACCCACGTGATCGAAATGCCTGCCGAGCTGCTGCCGGGGCTGGAGCTGGGCGCGTCGGTGGCCCATAACGGCTGCTGCCTGACCGTCACCGCGGTGGAAGGCAACCGCGTCAGCTTCGATTTGATCAAAGAAACGTTGCGCCTGACCAACCTCGGCGATCTGGCGCTGGGCGACATCGTCAATATCGAGCGCGCGGCGAAGTTCAATGACGAAATTGGCGGCCATTTGATGTCCGGCCATATTATCTGCACGGCGGAAGTGGCCAAGATTTATACCTCGGAAAATAACCGCCAGGTATGGCTGCGCATGCCGGATGCGGAATTGATGAAATATGTGCTGCACAAAGGTTTCATCGGCATCGACGGCATTAGCCTGACCATCGGCGAAGTGGTGAATAACCGTTTCTGCGTGCACCTGATCCCGGAAACGCTGGATCGCACCACGCTGGGTAAAAAACGCCTCGGCGACAAGGTGAACATCGAGATCGATCCGCAAACGCAGGCGGTGGTGGACACCGTCGAGCGCGTGCTGGCCAATCGGGAAGCGACATTGGCCGCGGCGATGGCGCCGGCGCACAAAGACTGACAGCGATTCTGGCGTGACCGCCGGCATCGAATCATAAGCAGAGAGGAGAAACGCGTGAAGTTTTATGGGAAAACGTTGTTGTTAACCGCGTTGCTGGCGCTGAGCGCTTGCAGCAGTTCGCCTGAGCAGGGCGCGGGCGCGCAAATGGCCGATGCGGACGATACCTGCGGCGCTTCGCAGTATCAAAATTTTGTCGGCAAACCGATGGCCTCGCTGGAAGGCGTGCGGATCGACGGCAAGGTGCGAGCCATTCCGTACAACTCTGCCGTCACCATGGATTTCAACCTGCGCCGCCTGAACTTCCTTGGCGACAGCGACGATAAAATTATTCGCGTTTATTGCGGTTAACCCGCAGGGTTCGAAAGAGCAAAAAAAAAAGCCCCGGCGATGAGGTTGCCGGGGCTTTTTTATCGGGAAAGCGTTCAGCGGGCGACGCGAATGCCGCCTTCAACGCCTTTCGGGCTGAACACCACCTGCCATAGCTGCAGATCGCGCGCCCGGAACGCGCCGGCGCAGGCGTTCAGGTAATAGCTGAACATCCGTTCGAAGCGTTCGGAATAGCGCTCGGCGAGCTGCGGCCACGCCTGTTTGAAGCGCTCGAACCAGGCCATCAGCGTGCGATCGTAGTCGGCGCCGATGTTGTGCCAGTCTTCCATCACGAAATGGCCTTCGCTGGCCTCGGCGATATGCCTCACGGAGGGCAGGCAACCGTTCGGGAAGATATATTTGTTGATCCAGGGATCGACGTTCATGTCGGTCTTGTTGGAGCCGATGGTGTGCAGCAGGAACAGGCCGTGCGGCGCCAGATTGCGCTCCACCACGTCGAAATAGGTGCGGTAGTTTTTCGGCCCGACGTGCTCGAACATGCCGACCGAGACAATGCGATCGAACTGCTGGTGCAGATCGCGGTAATCCTGCAACAGGATCTGCACATCCAGCCCGGCGCAGCGCGCCTGAGCCAGCTTCTGCTGTTCGGCGGAAATGGTCACGCCGACCACCGACACGCCGTAATTTTTCGCCGCATAGGCGGAAAGGCCGCCCCAGCCGCAGCCGATGTCCAGCAAACGCATGCCCGGCTGCAGCTGCAGTTTCTCGCAGATCATTCGCAGCTTGGCTTCCTGCGCTTCCTTCAGCGTGGTGGCGTCTTTCCAGTAGCCGCAGGAATACTGCATGTAAGGATCGAGCATCAGGGTAAACAGATCGTTGCCGAGATCGTAATGTTCTTTGCCGACGATCCAGGCGCGCTTTTTCGATTGCAGATTGGTCAGACGCGCGGCGGCGATACGCAGGGTATCTTTCAGGTGGTGGGGGAGTTTCTTCTCCAGCCCGGCGCTGACCACGCGCTGGAAGAACATATCCAGCCGCTCGCACTCCCACCAACCGTCCATATAGCTTTCGCCCAGGCCCAGGGATCCTTGCTGCAAAACGCGTTTAAAGAATTCGGGATTTTTAACCTGAATATCGAAAGGGCGCGATCCGTTGATTTCGATACCGGCCAGACCGAGCATTTCGTGCGCGATACGGTACCACTGGTTATCCTGGATGCTCAGATCTTCTATACACGATGAACTCATAGCTTCTCCATCACCTTCTTCTGACTGATGACCCGTTAGGAAACAGCTTAGACAATTTCTGCGGGTGCATACCTATACCAACGGGAAATAAGCCCGCGGCGTCTGATATCCGACTATGAACAGAGGAAATTTAAAGAAACGGCCCGACGCAAACGGCGCAGGATAAACGCCCCTTTAAAAAAAGAGTGTGACGCAAGGCGCGTACACAATAGCTGATTGAGATATAGAGATTATAAGGTGTTACTTTACAAGGTTGTTTTTGAGTATAGGCGTGCCGAGGCGTTGACTCAACTGTAAATCGCACTCGGCACGCATATTCTTTAAGTGATTATTAATCTTGGCAATTATGACGCTGAGTTAGCATGTTCCCGCTGTGCCTTTTGCTGCGCATCGGCCGCTTTTCCCCGCTGCAGGAAATAACCCAGCGCGGCCAGGACTACCGTAGATACCATCACCGTCACCGTCGCCAACAGCGGCTGGGCAATAAACGCCGACACCAGCATGCTTGCCACAAAACACAGCCCCAGTTGCAGCGTATTTTGCAGCGCGGCGGCTTTGCCGCTGCTTTCCGGGAACGGCATCAGCGCATTCGCCACCATGATCGGGTAGCCGGCGCCGTTGACCAGCGCCATCACGCAGAATGGGATCAGCAGCGTGGTCAGCGTCGGATTGGTCAGGGTCGCCACCAGATACAGCGCCACCATGCTGACACCATAAGCTACCAGCAGCCACGGCAGCAGAGTTTTGCCATTGATGCGCTTAAGCGCGGCGCGGCAGCCGTAGCCGCCCAGCAGGAAGGCCAGCGTTTGCGGCACATAGCTCAGACCGATGTCGCTCGGGCTATAGCCCATATCGCCGAGGATGAACGGCGAACCGGTCAGCCAGGCGAAGAAACCGGCCGAGCAGGCGGCGTACATAGCGACGTTGCCGCTGAACACCGGAGATTTCAACAGTTGCCAGAAGCTGACGCCGTTTTTCGGCGCGTCGGCGGCGGGGTGCGTTTTGGCGCGCTCTTTGAGCAGCAGCGTCGGCAGCAGCAGCAGCGCGGTGATCACCAACAGCGCGGCGAAGATCGCACGCCAGCTGGCGTGGTTCAGCAGCCAGGCGCCAAGCAGCGGCGCCAGCGCCGGTGACAGCGCCACCAGCGGCATGATGGTGGCGAACACGCGGTTGGCCTGGCCTTCGCGATAGCGGTCGACCACCAGCGCTTGCCAGATGGCGGTGGCGGAACAGACGCCGACGGCCTGAATAAAGCGCAGTATCCAGAGCTGCACGGCATTTTCTACCCACAGCATGCCCAGGCAGCCGAGCGCGAACAGCGTCAGGCCAATCAATAATACCGGTTTGCGGCCCAGCCGGTCGGAGAGGGGCCCCCACAGCAATTGCGCGAAGGCGAAGCCGGCCAGAAAGATGCTCAGGCTGGCGCTGACCGCGCCGGCGGAAATTTGCAGTTCCTCCCGCATGGCGCCGAAGGCGGGCAGGTACATATCGGTCGCCAGATAACCCAGCATGCTCAGGCCGGCGAGGTAGAACATAAAGCCAAAGGAATTTCGCATGGTATTTCTCGTTAATATTTTAGTGTCGCAGGTTTTTAGCGCCGGCCAGTGTATCCGGCTGGATCTCTGCTTGTGAAACGGTAATATTTGCAAAGTGCTGTTAAAAAAATTGAAGGCAAAGCGATGTGGTCTGAATATTCTCTTGAAGTTGTTGACGCGGTTGCGCGCACCGGTAGTTTCAGCGCGGCGGCGCAGGAGTTGCACCGGGTGCCGTCGGCGGTGAGCTATACCGTGCGGCAACTGGAACAATGGCTGGCGGTGCCGCTGTTTGAGCGGCGTCACCGTGATGTGGAGTTGACGCCGGCCGGCGCGCTGTTTATCAAGGATGCGCGAGTTGTTATCAAAAAAATGCTCGACACCCGCCGCCACTGTCAGCAGGTGGCCAACGGGTGGCGCGGCCAGCTGAATATCGCAGTCGACATCATCGTCAAACCCCAGCGCAGCCGCCAGCTGGTGCTGGATTTCTACCGCCATTTCCCCGATGTTGAACTGATGCTGCAACCCGAAGTGTTCAACGGCGTTTGGGATGCGTTGGTGGACGGCAGGGTGGACATGGCGATCGGCGCCACGCGCGCGGTGCCGGTCGGCGGCGGCTTTGCCTTCCGCGATATGGGCTACATGAACTGGCTGTGCGTAGTCAGCCCACAGCATCCGCTGGCGCAGTTGGCAGGGCCATTAAATGACGATCGGTTGAGGCCGTACCCTGCGCTTTGTCTGGAAGACACCTCGCGCAATCTGCCCAAGCGCGTCACCTGGACGCTGGATAACCAGCGGCGGCTGGTGGTGCCGGACTGGACATCGGCGCTCGACTGTCTGTGCGCCGGGCTGTGCGTCGGCATGATGCCGGCGCATCGGGCGCTGCCGCTGGTGCAGCGCGGTGAGCTGAAGGCGTTGCAGCTGCAGCAGCCGTTTCCCGCCAGCCCTTGCTGCCTGACCTGGCAGCAGGATAAACCGTCGCCGGCGATGAGTTGGCTGCTGGCGTATCTGGGCGATGGCGAGACGCTGAATCAGGAGTGGCTGAGCGAGGCGGCGCCGGAAGCCGTGCAGGCTTCCGGCTCAGGGGATTAGCGGCGGTAGTCGATGAACGGACCGTCGGCGACCGAACGGCGTTCCACCAGCTTCGGATGCACTTCGATCACCTGCGATTCTTCGCGCTTGCTGATGATGCGATCCAGCAGCATGGTGAAGGCCATTTCTCCCAGGCGCTCTTTAGGCTGGTGAATGGTGGTCAGCGCCGGGGTGAAGTAGCGGGCGTTGCGCACGTTGTCATAGCCGATCACGGAAATATCCTGCGGCACTCGCAGCCCCAGCTCGTCAGCGGCGCAGATGGCGCCCATCGCCATGATGTCACCGCCGCAAAATACCGCGGTCGGCCGCTGTTTTTGTGACAGGATTTGGTGCATCGCCTTGTAGCCGGATTCCGGCTCGAAGTCACCCTGGACGATCCACTCTTCGCGAATGTCGATATGCGCTTCCTGCAGCGCCTTCATAAAGCCCTGATGACGGCCGCCGCCGGTGTTGCGCGACAGCTGGCCCGGGATGGCGCCGATATCGCGGTGACCGCGCTCGATCAGGTAACGGCCGGCCAGATAGCCGCCTTCGAACGCGTTATCGATGATGGTGTCGGTGAAGTCGCCGCGCGCGGCGCCCCAGTCCATCACTACCATCGGGATATTACGGTAGTCCTCCAGCATGCCCAGCAGTTGATCCGGGTATTCGGAACACATGACCAGCAGGCCGTCGACGCGCTTTTGCGCCAGCATCGCCAGGTAGGCGCGCTGCTTGTCCAGATTGTTATGCGAGTTGCACAGGATCAGGGTGTAACCTTTGCTGTAGCAGCTGTTTTCCACCGCCTCGATCACTTCGGCAAAATAGGGCGCTTCGCTCGAGGTGGCCAGCAGGCCGATAGACTTGGTGTGATTGACTTTCAGGCTGCGCGCCACGGCGCTCGGCGAGTAGTGCAGCTCTTTGATCGCGGCCCACACGGCCGCTTTGGTCTCTTCGGCGACGAAACGAGTCTTATTGATGACGTGCGAAACGGTGGTGGTGGAAACGCCCGCGCGTTTGGCCACATCTTTAATCGTTGCCATGTAAGGAATGACTCCTGAACTCACATGTTTACAGCATGTAAGTGTGATGTTAATCGTTTGCCTACGTAGATCCTTCTCCAGAGAAGCGAAAACTGAGTTTTTAGTGTGTTGAAGTCTTCAGCGCTTAATCAGGAGGGGCATGGATGCCGGTACGCAGTTGTGAACTGCGAATTTTGTCGCATATTGAACAAAAGTGGAAGAGGTAATCGAGATTATAAACCGGGAAATGATAACAAGATTTTATCGGCGAACTGTGGGAAAATGATTTGACGTACTAATTGTGCGCCTTTTATCCTTAGGAAAGCCCATTTTAAAGGAGTTGTCATGGATACCGATCTGAAGATGTCTCTGTTCACTACCGTCGGCGCGTTGGCGATGATCATCGCTTTCAGCTTTGTCGCCGCGTTGAACTGATCTCCCGCCGGTTTTAAAAAAGGCGCAGCCTGGCTGCGCCTCGTCACTTCGGCAAGGCCTGCGTTTACGCCAGGTTTTCCGCCGCAAATTTCCAGTTGACCAACGCCCAGAAGTTTTCCAGGTATTTTGGACGCGCATTGCGGTAATCGATGTAATACGCGTGTTCCCACACGTCAACGGTCAGCAGCGGTTTATCTTCACCGGTCAGCGGAGTTGCCGCGTTGGAGGTGTTGACGATCGCCAGCGCGCCGTCCGGTTTTTTCACCAGCCAGGTCCAGCCGGCGCCGAAGTTTTTCACGGCGGCATCGGTGAACTGCTCTTTGAACGCAGCGAAAGAGCCGAAGGATTTGACGATCGCCGCCGCCAGTTCGCCCTGCGGTTCACCGCCGCCCTGTGGCGACAGGCAGTGCCAGTAGAAGGTGTGGTTCCACACCTGCGCGGCGTTGTTGAACACGCCGCCGTTGGAGGTCTTGATGATCTCTTCGAGCGATTTGCCCTCGAACTCGCTGCCTTTCACCAGGTTGTTCAGGTTAACCACGTAGGTATTGTGGTGTTTGCCGTAGTGGTATTCCAGGGTCTCGGCGGAGATGTGCGGCTCGAGCGCGTTTTTCTCATACGGTAATGCAGGTAATTCAAACGACATTGCTTCCTCCTTTACAGCGCCACTTTCTTCCCGCCCAGGCGGGAGCCAGATGGGCCGTTTTTTATTGTGGTCATTCAATCTTAACAATTTTCATCATAAAAAACAGGAGGAAAAGCGAGAAATGCGCGTGGGGGAGTGCGATGGGCGATAGCTTGAGCAGGCGGTTGCGACCGGGGCCGCAACCGCGCAGAACAGGGAATTAACGGATGGTTTTCGGCGTCACTACGCGGCGTGCGCCGATGTAATGGTTTTGCCAATAGTCGTTGTCGAGCTGGCTGATGCGGATCTCTTCGCCGGTGCGCGGCGACTGGATGAATTTGCCGTTGCCGAGATAGACGCCGACATGGTCCGCCACGCCGCGGTTGTTGATGCGGAAGAACACCAAATCGCCGCTTTCCAGTTCGCTTTTCTTGATCGGCGCCGCGTCGCGCAGGTGATACATTTCGTTGGCGGTGCGCGGCATCTTGATTTTCACCACGTCCTTATAGGCGTAATAGATAAGGCCGCTGCAGTCGAAGCCGGTGCGCGGCGAGCTGCCGCCCCAGCGGTAAGGCTTGCCCATCTGATCCATCAGCTTGGCCATCGCGGTCTGTTTGGCATGCTGGTAACGTTTTTTGTGCGCCGGGCTGAGTTTTAACGGCTTTTCTTCACGCGCCAGTTTGGCGGTGGCCATACCGGCGTCGCGGTGGCGGCCATAGCCTTTTTTATAGCCCTTTTTCGGCGGGGTGACTTTAATCTTGGCGGTTTTCTGCGCTTTGGCCTTGGGTTTGGCGCTGACGATCTTTTTCGCGCTTTTCTCGCTTTTGGCCTTGGCGGTCTTGGTTTTTTTCTCGGGGGCCGTCACTTTGGCTTTTTTGGCGGATTTATCCGCTTTCTTTTTTCTGCGGTCATCGGGCCGCGCTTCATTAGCATGGCTTTTACGCTGCTCGGCGGCAACGCGCGCCTGTGGCGCAGCGTGCGCCAAATTGAAGAAGAGCTGCGTAAACAGCAGCGCAAAGAGCGTAAGAATTAAACGCATGTCGACGTCACCAACCTTGGCCCCGAAACGGATATCGAAAGAGTTACAGTATTCCCGAACTTCACCATATAAAACAGCGAAGAACTCATAAATAATAATCCATATTGTGAGAAAACGTTAATGACATTTTTTTTGGTTTAAAATCAGCCTGTTGATGTATAAAAAAGCACCAGGCGACGGTGGCGGATATAATTAAGCCGCGCCGTCATCGCGGCGCAATATATTAGTGAAATGGTCGGATTAAAAATGTTATTCTCAACGTATGTTTTGACCGGAATGACGTGGCCGGTGAAACGCGATCGGCGGCGGGCGAATATCCTTGCAAAAGATGGCGTTTTCTTGCGACTGTTCCAGCCGCTACAATAGCCCGCGTGATGCATGTTGTAGCCATGAAATGTGGCTTGAGGAAGCAATAAATGACGACGACACTTGAAAAAATTCAGCACCAGATCGCTGAAAACCCGATTCTGCTCTACATGAAAGGTTCGCCAAAGCTGCCGAGCTGCGGCTTTTCCGCGCAGGCTGTGCAAGCGCTGTCCGCCTGCGGCGAGCGTTTCGCCTATGTGGACATTTTGCAGAACCCGGACATCCGCGCCGAGCTGCCAAAATACGCCAACTGGCCGACGTTCCCGCAGCTGTGGGTAGATGGTGAGCTGGTCGGCGGTTGCGATATCATCATCGAGATGTATCAGCGCGGCGAACTGCAGCAACTGATCAAAGAAACGGCAGAAAAGTATAAAGCGCAGGAAGACCAGCAGTCTTAATCGACGGGCTTGCGATTATCGCGTAACGGGCGGCGCCAGTGCAAACTGGGCCGCCTTTTTTGTTGGTTTTATTCGGCGAGATCGCCGGCGGGCAGCGGCCAGCCGCCGAGACGTTTCCAGCGGTTAACCAGCTCGCAAAACAGCAGGGCGGTTTGCTCGGTGTCGTACAGCGCGGAGTGTGCCTGGCTGCTGTCGAACGGCATGCCGGCGGCGATGCAGGCTTTGGCCAGCACAGTTTGCCCCAGCACCAGGCCGCTCAGCGCGGCGGTGTCGAAGGTGGCGAACGGATGGAACGGGTTGCGCTTCAGGCCGGCGCGTTCGGCCGCGGCCATCAAAAAGCTGTGATCGAAGTTGGCGTTGTGCGCCACGATAATGGCGCGATTGCAACCGCGATCCTTGAGCCCTTTGCGCACCGCTTTGAAAATGGCGTGCAGCGCGTCATATTCGCTGACCGCGCCGCGCAGCGGATTGTGCGGATCGATGCCGTTAAACGCCAGCGCTTCCGGCTGCAGGTTGGCGCCCTCGAAAGGCTCCACGTGGAAGTGCAGGGTTTCGTCCCGCTGCAGCCAGCCGTCCTCATCCATTTTCAGCGTGACGGCGGCGATCTCCAGCAACGCATCGGTATTGGCGTTGAAGCCGGCGGTTTCAACATCTATTACTACGGGATAAAACCCACGAAAACGACCACTCAGGGCGTTAAGATCACTTTTCTCGGCCATCAGTTTCTTATCTTCATCGAATGCAGCGCGCATTATGGCAAATTTTGCGCCCGGTTGCAGGCGCTATCGCGCGGAGAATCAGCAGGGCGCCAACGCGCCCTGAAGGGGAGGCTTAGTGGCCGAGGCCCTGACCGGCGTGTTTGTTTTCGATCAGCTCGATTTTGTAGCCGTCCGGATCTTCGACGAAGGCGATAACCGTGGTACCGCCTTTCACCGGGCCGGCTTCGCGGGTGACTTTGCCGCCGGCGCGACGGATGCTGTCGCAGGTGGCGGCAACGTCATCCACGCCCAGCGCCAGGTGGCCGAAGGCGGTGCCCATATCGTAGCTGTCGGTGCCCCAGTTATAGGTCAGTTCGATAACTGCGCCTTCGCTCTCTTCCGTATAGCCGACGAAAGCCAGGGAGTATTTGTACTCCGGGTTTTCGCTGGTGCGCAGCAGGCGCATGCCTAATACCTTGGTGTAGAAGTCGATGGCGCGTTGCAGGTCACCGACGCGGATCATGGTATGGAGTAAGCGCATAATTCCTCTGAATTGACTGTGCCGTGGCAGACGGCGGGTGGATTGAAGCACAAGCGAGTATAGCCTTGTCCCGCAAGGGAATTCAACGTGACGAACTGGTGACAATGTCACTTCGTGGTCTCGCGGCGAGGGTGTCTAAATATTGATCGAGCGTACCGATCGATACAGAGTAATTGATCTGCACAATCAATTATCTATTCCAGCGGCGATCGTGTAAAAATCGAACGACAATAAAGATCAACACCAGGGAACACCGGCCCGCCTCGTGCGGGCCTTTTTGCTTTGCGCGCGACGCATAAAAAACGGCCATGCGATTGCGTGGCCGTTGGGGTCAGGACAGGTTACTTCGCCAGAAACGGATAGTCGGTATAGCCTTCGGCGCCGCCGCCGTAGAAGGTTTCCGGCTTAGGTTCGTTCAGCGGGGCGTGCTGGCGGAAACGCTCTACCAGATCCGGGTTGGCGATGTAGCTGCGGCCGAAGGCCACCGCGTCGATGAAACCTTTTTCGATCAATGCTTCGGCTTTTTCGGCGGTGTAGGCGCCGGCACCGACGATCACCCCTTTAAAGTGGGCGCGCACCGAGTCGCGGAAGGCGTCGGAATACGGTTTGCCGCCGGCCCAGTCAGGTTCGGAGATGTGCAGGTAAGCGATATTGCGCTTATT
Organism: Serratia sp. CY81684; assembly: GCF_052166595.1. NCBI lineage: Bacteria > Pseudomonadati > Pseudomonadota > Gammaproteobacteria > Enterobacterales > Yersiniaceae > Serratia > Serratia sp. CY81684. The sequence continues at coordinate 1,383,832 of NZ_JBJNOO010000001.1, forward strand.
CAGCTCTTCCACCAGATACAGCGCCGCTTCTTCCTGATCTTCGCCGTTGTCCAGCCCGTTGAACGGCCCCAGCGGCGAGATACGGATACCGATGTGTTCGGCACCCCATTCGGCGATGGTGGCGTCGACCACTTCCAGCGTCAGGCGGGTGCGATTCTCAATGCTGCCACCGTATTGATCGGTACGTTGGTTGGAAGCCGGTGACATGAACTGGTGCAGCAGATAGCCGTGGGCAGCATGCAGTTCGATGAAATCGAAACCGGCTTCGCGCGCGTTGGCGGTTGCCTGGCGGAAATCGTTGATGATGCCCGGGATCTCGCTGGTTTCCAGCGCGCGCGGCGTGGAGGTCGGCACGCGCACCCAGGCGCCGGTTTCATCACGCACGGTGGTGCGGGTTTCAGCGTTGATGGCCGAAGGCGCGACCGGTGCTTGCCCGCCTGGCTGCAGGCTGGCGTGGGAAATGCGGCCTACGTGCCACAGCTGCACGGCGATATGGCCGTTGTTGTCATGCACTGCCTGCGTGATGTTTTTCCATGCGGCGATCTGCTCCGGCGTATGCAACCCCGGCGCACCGGCGTAGCCTTTCGCCTGGAAGGAAACCTGGGTCGCTTCGGTCACGATCAGGCCGGCGCTGGCGCGCTGTGCGTAATATTCCGCCATCAGCGGCGTAGGAATATCGCCCGGCTCGATGCTGCGCAAACGCGTCAGCGGAGCCATAAACACGCGGTTGGGCAGGGTGATGGCGCCAACCTTCAGCGGAGAGAGCAATTTTTCAGTCTTCATAGTGCATCCTGTATTTAATAGACCGGTCGTCTAGTAATGGGCGATAAAAAACCATGAACTGCATTTTTTCAATAAAAATAAGTTGTTACCGTTACGGTTGCGGCGGGCGCAGCAGCAACTCGATGCTTTCCAGCGCGCTGGTCAACGGCGCCAGCGAGTGACGGATCTTGGCGCGCAGCGTGGCGCCGAGCCACAGTGAATACAGCGTTTCTGCGGTTGCCGCCGGGCTCATGGCTACCGACAGCGAGCCCTCGGCGATACCGCGCTCGATGGCCTCCTGAAGGTGGCCGATCACGCGAGCGGTGCCCGTTTCCAGCGCATGGCGCATCGGTTCCGACAGATCGCTCACCTCGGCGGAAAGCTTCACCGCCAGGCAGGCGTTGTGGCATTCGCTGCGGCAGTGGTAGCTGATAGCCTGGGCGTAATAGCCGAGCAGCTGGTGGCGGGCATCACCGCGCCTGTCGGCAAACAGCGCCTGCATTTCTGCATCATAATGCGCGAAATAGCGCTGCAGCATCGCTTCGCCGAAGGCTTCCTTCGAGCGAAAATAGTGGTAGAACGAGCCTTTCGGCACGCCCGCGGTGGCCAGCAGTTCACTCAGCCCCATGCCGGTAAAGCCCAGGCGCAGGCTGAGGGTTTCGCCGGTGGCGAGCAGATGTTCACGTGTATCCACGTTGCAATGCGTTGATTTGGTCATCATGGTGCCGAGCATAATAGACCGATTGGTCTAGGTCAATGGGAATAAAAAAACCGGCGCACAAAACGCCGGTTTGTCTGCAAACTATTGTGCCCCAGCGGCACGCGGAAGTTAAGCGCTACGCCGCGTTGCGGCAGCGTTGCAGGATATCCAACTGGGATTGATATTCGCGGGTTTGTACGTTCAGCATACCCAACAGGGTGTGGAACAGGTTGTCCTGCGAAACCTCGTCCTTTTCCGCCAGCGTATTCAGACACTGGCGATCGATGCCGAAATTGCGCTGATAGTCGGCCGACATCCACATCAGGAAAGGCACGTGCGTTTGCTGGCTCGGTGCGAAGACATAAGGCGTGCCGTGCAGATACATGCCGTTTTCCCCCAGCGATTCGCCATGATCGGACAAATAGACCAGCGCGGTATTGAAACGGTCGTCATACTGCCGCAGCAGCTTGATGGTGGCATCGAGCATCGCGTCGGTATACAGGATTGAGTTGTCGTAGGTGTTCACCAATTGTTCATGGCTGCAATCCTGGATCTGATTACTGTTGCAGGTCGGCGAAAACGCCTGGAGTTCTGGCGTGCTGCGGCGGTAGTAAGCCGGGCCGTGGCTGCCCATCTGGTGCAGCACGATCACGCCGTCGTCTTTCAGGCTATTGATGTAGTCGTTCAGCTTGTACAAAAGCACGTTGTCCATGCAAACCTCGCCGTCGCAGTCCTGCGGCGGTTTCAGCTTGGTCATGTCGATGTGCGGCACCCGGTCGCAGGCGCCTTTGCAGCCGCCGTCGTTATCGCGCCACAGCACATTGACGCCGGCATGCGCCAGCACGTCGAGCATGCCTTCCTGGTGCGTCGCCTGAGTCGCGTCGTACTCCTTGCGTGGCATGTTGGAGAACATGCAGGGCACGGAGATCGCCGTTTCGGTGCCGCAGGAGCTGGCGTTTTTGAAGTAGACCACGTTGTCCTGCTTCAGGCGCGGGTTGGTTTCGCGTTCATAGCCGCCGAGGGAGAAGTTTTCGGCGCGGGCGGTTTCGCCCACGACCAGGATCACCAGCGTTTTCTTGGCCTGCCTGGCGATCAGCGGCCCTTTACGCGCATCTTCGCCGATCTTGACCAGCGGCAGATTGCGGGTGAAGTAACGCTGTTCGGTAAACTTGATGGTGCCGGCCACGAAGTTGGACGGCGTCAACATCTTCACCACGCTTTTATTGTTGCGGATCAGCGAAGCGTAGTCTTTGTAGAACAGCGCGGCGACGATCAGGATCACCACCAACGACAGCATGACGTTGGCGGCGCGCAGTCCGACCATGTACCACCAGGGGCGAGTCTGGCGAATTTGGGTGAAGCAGACCGCCACCGCCGGCAGAATGCCGAGCAGCGTCAGCCACAATCCCATGCGCGGCGTCAGCAGCGCGGTCGCCTCCTGAGGGTTGGTTTCGAAGGCGTTTTGCATCATGTTGCCGTCGATCACCACACCATAGCTGAACATGAAATAGTTGGCTGCGGCGCTGCCGAGCAAGAAAAAGATGATCAGCGGCTTGCGCAGGTAGGGCACGGTCAACACGCTGAAGATGATATTCAACGCACAGAAGATCACCACCGGCATGCTGGCGGCGAAAATCACGCTGTGGGCGCTATCGAAGGTGATATACGACCAGGCGCGCTGCAGGAATAAGGCGTTCTGAAATAAAGTGAAGAACAGGGCGGCGGCGAGGGTAAAACCGAGGCTGTTGCACCGTAAGCGTTGACGTAACCACATTGCCAAATCGGGATCCTGAAAGTAGATAATGCCTTGAAATCTACCGGATGAAACTTAAGAAAACCTTAGAAACTCAGATTACTGGCGGCGGAGAATACGCGGAAAACGCCAGGCCGAGCGGCCTGGCGGCGGGGCGGTTTAGTAGGCGGCGGTGAATTGCGCGCGAATAAACTGAGGCTTTTCAATTTCATCAACGATAGCGACCGCCAGGTCTTCCACCGAAATGCTGGCCGGCGCTTCGCCGTTCATCAGCAGTTGCGTGGTGCCGAGGCGGAACTGGCCGGTGCGTTTGCCCGGCTCCAGCAGGGCGGCCGGCGAAAGATAGGTCCAGTCGAGTGCCGACTCGTTACGCAGTTTGTTGCGCAGATCGCGCACCGCCTGCGCGCCGGGGCGGATATTTTCCGGGAACTGCGGCGTATCCACCAGTTCAACGCCCGGCGCCACTTCCAGGCTGCCGGCTCCGCCGACCACCAACAGGCGTTTGACGCCGGCCTGCTCGACCGCGGTGAGGATCTGCTGGGCGCCGCGGGTGGTTTTCTCATACAGGTTGTCTTCGCCCCAGCCGGGGTTGTAGGCGCTGATCACCGCGTCCTGGCCGCGCAATTGTCCCGCCAGCCAAGCCGTATCGGCGACGTCGCCCAGTGCGACGGTCAGATTGGCGTGCTCCGGCAACTCTTTTTTCTGGCGCGCGATTGCCGTCACCTGAATACCGCGAGCCAGCGCTTCATCCACCACGCGGCGGCCAACAAAACCGGTTGCTCCAATAATGGCTACTTTCATCTGTATGCTCCTTCGGGGATAGGTTCAGTATCGTGAGGCAGACCGAGGTGCCTGCCGCGTGGTTTCTACTCTAGTCCTTAACAATAGCCGTGATTAGTGCCATATTCATGCTTTCTTGATTAAGTAAAACTTCATAATCGTGGATAAACTCAATCGAATGGCGGTATTCGCCACCGTGGTGGCGGAGGGCTCGCTGGCCGGTGCGGCACGGCGGCTGGGCATGACGCCGTCGGCGGTCAGCCAGCACATGCGCTCGCTGGAGAAGGCGCTTGGGGTGCCGTTGCTGCATCGTTCCACCCGCCGTCTGGCGCTGACCGAGGCGGGAGCGGCGTTCTATCCCGGCTGCGAGGCGATGCTGCAACAGGCGCTGCAGGCGGAGCAGCGGTTAGCGGAGCTGCGGGATACGCTGGTGGGGGAGCTGCGCATCGCCACCCCGGTCGGCATCGGCGGCCGTTCGTTGGCGGAGGCGTTGTCGCCGCTGTTGCAGGCGCATCCCAAGCTGACGCTGCGAGTGCTGGCGGACGATCGCATCGTCGATATGATAGAACAGCGGGTCGACATTGCGCTGCGGGCCAACCGGCAGCTGGCGGACGCCAATATGATTGCGCATCCGCTGACAGCGTGGCCGATGGTGCTGTGCGCCGCACCGCGTTACCTCAGCCAGCATGGGGTGCCGGAAAAACCGCAGGATTTGGTACAGCACCGCTGGATCTCCAGCGGCTACAGCGGGGCGTATCTGGATTTGCAGCACCAGTCCGGCCAGCAGGTCAAGCTGCGGCTGGCGGAAGGACAGATCGTCAGCGAGAGCATGAACGTGATGCGCGCCTTTACCCGCGCCGGGCTGGGCATTTCCGTTCAGCCGCTGTATGAAATTGGCGACGAACTGCAGCGCGGCGAGCTGTTGCTGCTGTTGCCGGAGTGGCGGCCGGCGGCGCTGCGACTGCACGCGCTGACGCTCGAACGCAATGTGCCGGAAAAAAGCCGCCAGGCGCTGCGCTATTTGCGCGACTATTTTCGCCGCAATGGCGAAAAGGGACTTGCCAGCGGCGGCGATGGCGTCTTCAATTAGCAAGAGAACGCAGGAGGAGCCCCGTGGCGCAGCAGCTTGAGTTTTTCGACATCCCCAGCCCCTGTCGCGGCATTTGTCAGGCCGACGATCGTGGATTCTGCCGTGGCTGCCTGCGCAGCCGCGAGGAGCGTTTCGGCTGGATGAACATGAGCGATGCGCAAAAGCGCGAGGTGCTGCGCCTGTGCCGCCAACGCTTCCTGCGGCTGCAACGCGCCAATAAAGCGCCCGACGAGCCGCTGCCGGAGCAGCCGTCGTTGTTTTAACCTTTCCTGATCTGCCGCACGTTCGTGTGGCTTACCGCTTCCCTGTGCCTCACCGGCTTGTGTATGCTGGCTGACAACTAATGTCATGAGGTTTTCGCAATGGTAGAACGTATTCGTCTCGCGCCGCAGGGGCCTGAATTTTCCCGCATGATTTGCGGTTACTGGCGGTTGATGGAGTGGGGCATGTCACCGCAGCAGCTGCTGACGTTCATCGAACAGCATGTCGAACTGGGCGTCACCACCGCCGATCACGCCGATATCTACGGTGGCTATGCCTGCGAACAGGCGTTCGGCGACGCGCTGCGTCTGAAGCCGGCGCTACGCCAGTCGCTGGAATTGGTGACCAAGTGCGGCATCGCCACCACCGCCAAGCCCGGTAACCCGATTGGGCATTACATCACCGACCGCGATCATATCGTGCAGAGTGCGGAACAGTCACTGCGCCATCTGCATACCGATTACCTCGATCTGCTGCTGATCCACCGCCCGGATCCGTTGATGGACGCTGACGACGTAGCCGAAGCCTTCGTTGCGTTGCACAAAAGCGGCAAGGTGCGCCATTTCGGCGTATCCAACTTTACGCCCGCGCAGTTCCAACTGCTGCAGTCGCGTCTGCCGTTCACGCTGGCGACCAACCAGGTGGAGATCTCGCCGATTCACCAACCGGCCATTCTCGACGGCACGCTCGACCAGTGCCAGCAACTGCGCATCAAGCCGATGGCCTGGTCCTGCCTAGGCGGCGGGCGTTTGTTCAACGACGCCGAGTTTCAGCCGCTGCGCGACGAGTTGCAGCGGGTGGCGCAAGAGATCGGCGCGGAGACCATCGAGCAGGTGGTGTACGCCTGGGTGATGCGCCTGCCGTCGTCGCCGTTGCCAATCATCGGCTCCGGCAAGATTGAGCGGGTGCGTTCGGCGCTGAAGGCGCAGAAACTGGTGCTGAGCCGCCAGCAGTGGTTCCGCATTCGCAAGGCGGCGCTGGGGTATGACGTGCCTTAAGGCGGGCAGAAAGAGGAAAGCCGGGCGGCGAAAGCGCCCGGCTTTTTTTATGCCGATCTTTAGGCCAACACCACCTGATCGGTGCTGATGTGATCGAGCGAGACGCCGATCAGCGTGACCTGGCTGTGGCCGAAGGCCAGCACCAGATCGTCGTTTTGCTGCGTGGCGTAGTCGCGGATATTGCCGCTGGCGCCTTCGGTGCCGATAAACACCAGTTTATCGCTGGCGTTGAAGCCATACAGCTGGTCGCGGCCGAAATCGCCGCTGAACAGGAAGGTGTTGCCGTTGCCGACGCCCTTCAGGATGTCATCGCCGCTGCCGCCGACGAAGGTCAGGTTGCCGCCGGCGTGGCCGATCAGCGTGTCGTTGCCGGCGTTGCCGAACAACCAGGCGTCGTGGCTGCGAGCCTGCAGGACGTCATCGCCGTCGCCGCCGGTGGTGGCGGCGGCATAGGCTTTGAGGCCTGAGTCTGATTTCAATCCGGCGGCGGTTACCTGATGATCCACTTCTTTGTTGAAGATAAGCCAGGAGGTTTCTTTGCTGCGCAGGGTGCTGATGTCGTCCGCCAGCGTAATGCCGCCCTTGGCGTCGCGCAGGTAAAGCGTGTTGCCGTCGTAGGCGACCTCGGTATTCTTCAACGCCTGCTGGGTATCGAAGATATTGTGGCCTTTGCCGCCGGCGATCAGGTTATAGCCGCCGGCGTCGCGGAAGATATCGTCGCCGTCGCGGCCCTCGAGATAATCGTTGCCTTTGCCGCCCTTGATCAAATCATTGCCGTCGCTGCCGATGATAAACGTCGGCCCGCTGTGCGTTTCCGCGTTGCGGTTCAGGTCTTCCACCCAGGTATTGCCGCGCGTCACGTTCGACAGGTTGGAGACGATGATGGTCGAGTCTTTGTCGGTCAGCGAATAAAACTCGGAGTTCAGCACCCGCATCAGGCCATCCTGATAGAAGAACGGCAGGTGGGATAGCCAGGTCGGAATGTTGAGAATGGAGAACGGCAACAGATTCCAGGCGTCCGACGCGTAGTGATCGTTGAAGTTGACGATATTGTTGGTGGCGGAGGTATGCGGCGCATCGTGAACGCCCAATGACGGTAGGGTCAGCGAGGTGCCGTCGAGCGCGCGAAACACCGGATCGTTCTCATAGCCGATGTTGATCACTTTGCCGCCGGTTTCGTACTGGGTCGGCGAGGCGAAGGCGACATAGTTGGACTGCGCGTAGAAGCTGCCCCAGTTGGCGTCGCTCTGCGCCGCCATGCTGTTGACCGCCAGCCCGCCGAGGCTGTGGCCGCTGACCACCACGTCCTCGCCGCTCAGCCCGTGGGCCTGCGCGAATTTCGCCACGTCCCCCAGCAAGTTGCCGAACGCCTTCAGCGTGTAGCCGTCGGCGTAGCCTTTCGGCCCGAACCCGGCCAGCAGATCGTTAATCACATCGCCGATGGTATCGCCGATCAACGACTCGCGCGGGCCGCTGGTGCCGCGAAATGAGATGCCAATGGCGGTGAGATTGCCTTCGCTGTCATATTTGCCCAGCACCTCGGCCTGCGCGGTGGTGTAACCGGCGGTCTCGCCGTAGTAGGTGCCGCGCGCATCGGTTTTGCCGGCGTAACCCAACTGCGTGGCATCGATCACTGACCAGCCGGCATTGTTCACTGCGTCCTGCGCGGCCTGTTCGGAGTCGGGGTTCCAGGGGAGACCGGGCAGGCCGCCCTGCGACTGGGTGCTGCCGATGAGCGCCGTGATCAGCGTCAGCGGCAGACCGAGCCCGAAACCGGTCTGGTGATAGCCTTCATCGAAGCCGTTATCGATATTGTGGTAAGCGTAGGTAGAGATGGCCAAGGCGTCGGAAAACAGCGCCTTTGACGCGTTTTCGTCCAGATCCTTATAGCTAAAGATGCCCATATCAGTTCCTTATGAAGTATGCCGCCTGGCCGGGAAGTGAACTCTCGCGCGTCGGCGGTGGAAACAGGGGAAACAACGTTAGCCGAACGACAGCTGGTCAGAGGACCAACATCGGTAGAATTATTATTGGTGCTAAATATTAGGCCCGCGAATCAAATTGGCGAGATTGTGCGTTGGTTAACAGTGCTGGCGTTGGCTCTCCTATACTGATAACTCGATATAGTCATTAAGGAGACTGATTGATGAAACGTTATTGGTATGCGGCGCTTGGCCTGATGGCCTGCGGGGCCGCTCAGGCAGCGACGGTCGACGTTGAGATGAATTTGGTGACCGGGCAGGGTATCGGTCAGGATATCGGCAAAGTGGCCATCAGCGAAACGCCTTACGGCTTACTGTTCACGCCGAGCCTGAAAGCCTTGCCGGCCGGGGTGCACGGTTTCCATGTGCATGAGAAAGGCAGCTGCGAGCCGGGCATGAAGGACGGCAAGGCGGTGGCGGCGCTGGCGGCTGGCGGGCATTTTGATCCGCAAAAAACCGGGAAACACCTCGGACCCTATGCCGACGGGCATCTGGGCGATTTGCCGGCCATCTATGTGACCGCCGACGGCATGGCGAACGATCCGGTGTTGGCGCCACGGCTGAAAAAAATCAGCGAAATTGAGGGCAAGGCGCTGATGGTGCACGCCGGCGGCGATAACCACTCGGATCATCCACAGCCGCTCGGCGGCGGCGGTGCGCGCTTCGCCTGCGGCGTGATCAAGTGATCACCCGCCGCTAACGGCCGGTGCGGCGGCGGGCTGGCCCATCGCCTGTTGCAATTGCTGCAGCGAGCAGTAGAGCCGCCAAATCAGGCCGGCCAGATCGCGCGCCGCCTGTTCCGGGTGGTGCGCCAGGGCGTTGCTCATGCGCAGCAATTCCTGCAGCGTGGCGTCCAGCGAACTGTGCTGCACGCCTTTCTCCGTCATGATGCCGCGCAGGCAGTGGATACAGACGTTGCGCACCGCCGACAGCGGATCTGAGCGGGTTTGCCAGTCGCGCAGTTGCCAGACGATATGGCTGCAGTTGAGCAGCACCACGCCCCAGCGCAGTAACCAGGTGCGCGCCTCCTGATCCTGACTTTGATTGAGCTGGCTGATGCGATGGTAGATCAGCGATTCGAACTGGCTTTCGCTCTGCTGCGGCCGTTTGCTCAACTGATCGATAAAGTCGCGCCGCAGCGCGCGGATAATGCGGCGGCTTTTGCGTTTGTCCGAGCTGGGGCGCAGGATCTGAAACGCCAGCCCGGCCAGCAGCACGCCGACGACTTTAGCGATGTTGTCATTGATAAAGGACTGGTAGTCATAGCTCGGCGGATTGCTGACGGTCAGAAACGAGCCCATAAAGACGATCAGCTGCCCCCAAAGCGCGGCATAAGGCGGGTTCTGCAGCTTGAGCATCTGCATGGTCACCAGGATCGGGAACAGGAAGGCGCAGAACACCCAGAAATCGTCAATCTGGATCATCAAACCGAATTTCACCACGAAGCAGGCGACCGAGAGCAGCAGCACCGCCTTGAGCAAGGTGCTGACGCTGTTGATCGGCGAAGGCGTGGAGGAGTAGAGCACGCAGCTGATGGCGGTGAGCGTCAGCGCCGCGCTGCCGGCGTCCCATTGCGTGTTGATCCAGTAGGCGCAGCCGATCACGATGCACAAAAAGGTGCGCAGGCCGTTGTAGGCGGCTTCATAGCTGTCGGTATGGCGCGCCAGCGAAGTGGCGCGCGGCGGTTGGAGATCGCTGACCGCCGTGGCGCTTTCCAACCGCCGCAGCCAGCGGCTGCAGCGCAGGTAAAGCCAACAGAAATCGCGCAACCGCAGCCAGAAGGCGCGATGGCGATAGTCCGCGGGATCGCTTGGCGCGATCTGCTGGAGCAGGCGCGCCAAGCGATATTTATCGGTGGCGGGATCGCGCAGCTCGTCCAGTAGTTGCGTCAGCACCGGCATCAGATTGGCGGGGCGATCCGGCCAGTTCAGCAGCATGCGGCGCAGGCTGGAGATGACGCTGGTAATGCGCAGCTGCTGGTGCAGCAGATAGTTGAGCAGGTTATTTTGCCGCCGCAGCCGGTAGTGGCTCCAGAATGCCTGAATGCGCAGCAGGTTCATGGTCAGAATCTGGCCGATGACCCCTTCGTGCGAGGTGCGCATCTGTGCGGTGACCTCCGGCTGCCACAGCATGGCGGCGTGCTCCAGCAGGCGCAGCTGCATGCGCCGCAGCGAAGTCAGCAAGGCTTCGCCGTCGGAGGTGCTGGGCAGGATCATCATCATCAGCCCGCCGCACAGAATGCCGGTGATCACTTCGCAAACCCGCGCTTGGGCGATATCGAAGATCTGCTGGGTATCGGTGACGTTGACCGTGCCGAAGGCGATGATGGCGGCGGTATAGCCCGCCAGCGCGAAGGCATAAGAGACGTTGTTTTGGTAATGGTTGGAGACGTAGGTGCACAACCCGATCCAGGCGGCGATGAACAGCGTAAACAGCCAGGGATCGTTCAGGCAGTGCCCGGCGATCGCCACCGAGGCGGCGGCGCCCACCAGGCTGCCGAAGATGCGGCCGATGCTTTTGCTGATCACGCCGCCGATGGTGGGGAAGCTCACCACCGCGGCGGAGGTAAGCGCCCAATAGGGTTCGTCGAGTTCGAGCACGAACGCCACCCACAGCGCCAGACACATCGCCAGCGAGTTGCGCAGCGCATAGCGCCATTGGCCGCCGGTCGCCTTACCCCAGGGGGTACGGCTCCACTCCAGAAAGGGCAGGTTCACACTTTAGTTCCGCTGATGAATCGAAATGGTGCAGGTGGTGCCGGCGACCAGCGTCAAATCGGCGGGCACGTTGAGCAATTTTATCCGCACCGGCACACGCTGAGCCAAACGCACCCAAGGCACATTAGGCTTAACGTCCATTAATAGATCGTTGCTGCTGTCGACGCTCTGATCGTAAATGGCGCGGCCGATACTCTCTACTTCTCCCTGCAGCGGGGTGTTGCCGTTATATAAGACAATATCGGCTTTATTGCCTTCTTTTATATGTTTCAGCTTGGTTTCTTCGAAATAACCGAGTACATAAAACGAATGGACATCCACCAGCGCGACCAAAGGCGTGCCGGCGTTGGCGTAGTTCCCGACCCGCGCCTGCAGATTGGTGATATAACCGTCGGTCGGCGCGTAAATTTTAGTTTTGCTCAAATTCCATTTGGCCTGTTCCAGGTTGGCCAGGGCGGCTTTATAGGCGGCCTTCATTGCTTGGGCGGCTAAATTGGACTCATCCAAATCTTCAGCGGAAATAACGTTGCGCGGCAAACCGCGGCGGCGGGCAGCCTCGTGGTCTGCTTTGGCCAGATCCGATTGCGCTTTTGCCACCGCGGCCTCGGCATTGTCCAGCGCGATCTGGTAGGGCACCGGGTCGAGGGTAAAAATCAGACTTCCCGCAGGTACGAACTGATTGTCATTCGCGCTTATTTTCTCTAATCTTCCAGAGACTTCAGGGGTGATATTGACGAGTTCGGCGCGCACTTTTCCATCACGGGTCCATGGGGATTGCATATAATAATTCCAGAGCCACCAACCGGCGCAGACGGCAATGGCGCAGACGATCACCGTAGAGAAGTATTTTAATGTTTTATGCTGCATGGGTTACCAACTCGCTAAAATCCATAAGGAACCGCTGACGGTCAGAACGAAAATGGACAGGTCCATCAACATGGGATGCCAGATTTCACCGGAATACATCCAGTCTCTCAGCAGTTGATGAATCAGCAGCCATAAGACCAGTCCTAGTAAAAAAGCTTTAAATATAGGTGGAAAATAAAGCGATGCCCCCAGGACCAAATCGGGTAAGGGGGATGAGGTGTGTAACCATGATGTATTCACATTAACAATCCCTAAGGGTGAATATGTTGAATATTTGCATAACGATTAAACGATAACGGCCGAAAATAGTGGCTATTTCCACAATATACATTATATACATTTGTGTTTTTAATGTGAGTTACCCAAAATAGTCTAAACTCTGGGAGGTAATGTTAGCATGCTAATTATAAGGAGGGGGAAGTGGAGTCAACATTAGGTTCAGATTTAGCACGATTAGTTCGTGTTTGGCGCGCGCTCATCGATCATCGGCTCAAGCCGTTGGAGCTGACCCAAACGCACTGGGTCACTTTGCACAATATCAATCGTTTGCCGCCGGAGCAGTCGCAAATCCAGTTGGCCAAGGCGATCGGTATCGAGCAACCGTCACTGGTTCGCACGCTGGACCAATTGGAGGAGAAGGGGCTGATCACGCGTCACACCTGTGCCAACGATCGCCGCGCGAAGCGCATCAAGCTGACCGAAGCGGCCGATCCGATCATCAGGGAAGTGGACAGCGTGATCACGTCGACACGCAGTGAGATTTTAAGCGGCATTACCGCCGACGAAGTGCATCTGTTGGTAGGGCTGATTGGCAAGTTAGAACAAAATATCACCGAACTGCAGAACAAATAATAATATTCTTATTTTCTACGATTACAGTTTCACAGCATCAGAAATAAAACCGGAGGCGATTGCCTCCGGTTTGCCGTTTGTCGCCGACTGACTTACAGCGGGGAAACGGTGATGGTGTCGCCCATGCGCGCCATGCGCACACGCTGGCCAGGGCTGAACTTGCTGTCGCCCGCTTTCTGTACCACCACGATGTTCTCTTTCTGGTCGGTCTTGATTTCCAGCTCGTAGCCGGAGGTACGACCGGCCACTTCACCGATGCTGTTACCTGCCGCGCCGCCGGCAATAGCGCCCGCCGCGGTAGCCAGCGTACGACCGGTGCCGCCGCCAACGGTGTTGCCCAACAGCCCGCCAATCACCGCGCCGCCGATCATCCCCATGGCGTTGGAGCCTTCGCCGCCCTGAATTTTAACCGGACGCACGGAAACCAGCGTCCCGTAGGTGACGGTCTGTACCTGCTTGGCCTGCGAGGACGAGTAGACATCGCCGGACATGGATTCATTGGCACAGCCGGCCAGCGTAACGGCGGCGACGGCGACGACGAGAAGACGCTTGATCATATAAAACTCCTGATGGTAGTAGTCCATAGCCTGGCAATGCTCACCAGGCAAGATTCAGTGAAAATGATAGACAAAGTATGGCTGAAAGTTGACACACCGCCATGCTTCATCGCTGCATGCAGCTTAACTTTTCTCTGTTCAACCAATAATAAACCGCGGTTTACCTTTATGACAGCCTTGGTGACATTCCGTCGCCTGTTATGGCACGGTTTAACACATAGCCCGTGCCACAGCGGCGCCAGAAGGCATCTGGCTCACGGTGCGTAAAAAAAGCATCATAATTCATGGCGTTAATCCGGCAATTCTGGTTTATTTGTCAGGACAAATTTTGCTTACCGCGCGGGTTAGAGGATGTTGCTATGAAGTCAGGCCGCTATATAGGCGTCATGTCCGGCACCAGTCTGGACGGAATCGATGTGGTATTGGCCGCGATCGACGATCGCATGGTGGCGCAGCAGGCCAGCTATAGCCATCCGATGCCGATGGCGTTGAAAAAAGAGATCCTGGGGATGTGCCAGGGGCAGCAAACTACGTTGGCCGCCGTCGGCCGGCTGGATGCGCAGTTGGGTACGCTGTTCGGCGAGGCGGTGCTCGGCCTGCTGAAGCAAACCGGCATCGACGCGGAGCAGGTCACCGCCATCGGTTGCCACGGCCAGACGGTGTGGCACGAGCCGGAAGGCGACGCGCGTTTCTCCATGCAGCTCGGCGATAACAACCGCATCGCCGCGCTGACCAATATCACCACCGTCGGCGATTTCCGCCGGCGCGACATGGCGTACGGCGGGCAGGGCGCCCCGCTGGTGCCGGCGTTTCATCAGGCGCTGCTGGGGCATCCCGTCGAGCGGCGCATGGTGCTAAACGTCGGCGGCATCGCCAACCTTTCTCTGCTGTTGCCCGGTACGGCGGTACGCGGTTTCGATACCGGGCCGGGCAACATGCTGATGGACGCCTGGGTGTGGCGCCACCGCGCGCAGCCTTACGATCAGGACGGCGGCTGGGCGATGCAGGGGCGAGTCTGCTTGCCGTTGTTGCAGCAGATGCTGGCGGATCCGTACTTCGCGCAGCCGGCGCCGAAAAGCACCGGCCGCGAGTATTTCAATATCGCTTGGCTGGAGCGGCAGCTGGCCGGATTGCCGGCGATGGCGCCGGTCGACGTTCAGGCCACGCTCACGGAACTGACCGCCGTCAGCATCAGCGAACAGGTGCAGCTGGCCGGCGGGTGCGAGCGTCTGTTGGTGTGCGGCGGCGGGGCGCGCAACACGCTGCTGATGGCGCGTTTGTCGGCGCTGCTGCCGGGCACGGAAGTTGGGCTGACCGACGATTTCGGCGTCAGCGGTGACGACATGGAGGCGTTGGCCTTTGCCTGGCTGGCCTTCCGTACGCTGTCCGGCCAGGCCGGCAACCTGCCTTCGGTAACCGGCGCCAGCCGTGAAACGGTGCTGGGTGGGATTTATCCGGTTTTGCCATTGGGGGGCAGTTAGCTCTGTTAGGATAGCCTGTGAAGGATTTTTCTAAGGAGCAACAGCATGAAAAAAGTCATTTTCGTCGCCGGCGCACTGGCGCTGTCCGGCTGCAGTTACATCCTGCCGCAGAGCAGCCAGACGATGCACTATCAGTGTGGCACTACGCCGCTGACGGTGGCGCTCGACGGCAAGGCGAGTGAAGTCAGCCTGCTGATGGATGGTGAGCAGCTGCATCTTAAGCAGGTGCTGGCGCTGACCGGCGCCAAATACAGCGACGGCAAATACACTTTTTGGTCGAAAGACCGTAACGCCTATCTTGAGCGCAACGGCAAGGTAGTCATGAGCGACTGCGTGTTGACGGAGTGAGGGTTGACGGCGGCGTCGGAGCGATTGAGTTCCTGACGCCGCAGGCGCAGAATGTAACGACGGATTTTTTCAGTTGGTCGATAACCCAGATGATTGAAAAGAATGAGTTTGATGTTGCGGACCTGCGCCGTGAATACACCCGGGGCGGCCTGCGCCGCAACGATCTGACCGCCAGCCCGCTCGAACTGTTCGAGCGTTGGTTGAAACAGGCCTGCGACGCGCGCCTGGCGGATCCCACCGCCATGTGCGTCGCGACCGTCGACGAACACGGCCAGCCTTATCAACGCATCGTGCTGCTGAAGCATTTCGATGAGCAGGGGCTGGTGTTCTACACCAACCTCGGCAGCCGCAAGGCGCAACAGCTGGCGCACAACCCGCATATCAGCCTGCTGTTCCCCTGGCACATGCTCGATCGCCAGGTGATTTTCCTCGGCCAGGCGGAGCGTCTGTCGACGCTCGACGTGCTGAAGTATTTCAACAGCCGGCCGAAGGACAGCCAGATCGGCGCCTGGGTCTCGCAGCAATCGTCGCGCATTTCCGCGCGCGGCGTGCTGGAAAGTAAATTCCTCGAGCTGAAGCAGAAGTTCCAGCAGGGCGAGGTGCCGTTGCCGAGTTTCTGGGGCGGATTCCGCGTGAAATTCGACTCCGTCGAGTTCTGGCAGGGTGGCGCCCATCGCCTGCATGACCGTTTCCTGTATCAGCGGGACGGGAATGACTGGAAAATTGACCGACTGGCACCCTGAAGGCGGAAAATCCTCTCTAAGCGCTGGTGCTGATGCCGCCGGCGCTTTATTCTATGCGCTACCCTGAATTTTTATTTCGCCACTGGGCGAAAGGCCGTGTACCGGCAAAGGTGCATTCGTTTATACATGGAGTCATTGATGGCAAGCAGCAACTTGATTAAACAACTGCAAGAGCGGGGCCTCGTTGCCCAGGTTACGGATGAGGAAGCGTTAGCGGAGCGACTGGCGCAAGGGCCAATTGCACTGTATTGCGGTTTCGATCCGACCGCTGACAGCTTGCATTTGGGCCATCTGGTTCCTCTGTTGTGCCTGAAGCGCTTCCAGCTGGCCGGCCACAAGCCGGTAGCGCTGGTGGGCGGCGCCACCGGCCTCATCGGCGATCCGAGCTTCAAAGCGGCGGAGCGCAAGCTGAACACCACCGATACGGTGAACGAGTGGGTGGAGAAGATCCGCAAACAGGTTTCCCCGTTCCTCGATTTCGACTGCGGCAGCAACAGCGCTATCGCGGCCAACAACTACGACTGGTTCGGCGGCATGAACGTGCTGACCTTCCTGCGTGATATCGGCAAGCACTTCTCCGTCAACCAGATGATTAACAAGGAAGCGGTTAAGCAGCGCCTGAATCGCGACGACTCCGGCATCTCCTTCACCGAGTTCTCCTACAACCTGCTGCAGGGCTTCGATTTCTCCGAACTGTACAACCGCCACCAGGTGGAGCTGCAGATCGGCGGTTCCGATCAGTGGGGCAACATCACCTCGGGTATCGATCTGACGCGTCGTCAGCATCAGAAGCAGGTGTTCGGCCTGACCGTGCCGTTGATCACCAAGGCAGACGGCACCAAGTTCGGTAAAACCGAAGGCGGCGCGGTCTGGCTGGCGCCGGAAAAAACCAGCCCGTACAAGTTCTACCAGTTCTGGATCAACACCGCAGATGCCGACGTTTACCGCTTCCTGAAGTTCTTCACCTTCATGAGCCTGGAAGACATCAACGCGCTGGAAGAAGAAGACAAGAACAGCGGCAAGGCGCCGCGCGCCCAGTACGTGCTGGCGGAAGAAGTGACCGGCATGGTGCACGGTGCGGAAGGCCTGGCGGCCGCCAAGCGCATCACCCAGAGCCTGTTCTCCGGCGCGCTGCACGACATGACCGAAGCGGACTTCGCCCAGCTGGCGCAGGACGGCATGCCGACCATCAAACTGGGCCGCGACGCCGATCTGCAGCAGGCGCTGGTGAATGCCGAGCTGGTACCGTCACGCGGCCAGGCGCGCACCATGATCGGCTCCAACGCGGTAACCATCAACGGCGAGAAGCAGTCCGATGCCGAATACCGCTTCAGCGATTCAGACCGTCTGTTCGGCCGCTACACGCTGCTGCGCCGCGGCAAAAAGCATTACTGCCTGGTGGATTGGCAGTAAACGTCAGTCAGTCTATATGACATGAAAAGCCCGGGGGAGCTCCCCCGGGCTTTTTTTATCGCATGGCGCGGATGACGATCAGGCAAACGCCTCCGGCAGCGAGTTTTCGGCCGCAACACCGTTCACGGTGACAGCGGGCGAGTGGTAGTGCAGAGAGACGGCAGCCAGATAGGGATCCTGATTGCCGATCGAGAAAACGACATCATCGGCGTCAAAGCTGTGATTATGATTGCTATCCACGATGACATAGAGCGATTTGTCCAACTTTAGCAATCCGACTTCCGCCAGGTTATTGGTGCTGGCGCCGTTCGTTATTTTCGCCAGTACCTGTGAGAACAGCGCTTGGGGATTGTCCGTCGCATTCAGGCCACTGAACGCATTTTGTAACTCAGTTTGGGTGGTGGCGCTGCCGTACAAGGTTGCGGTCTTGTCTCCTGTCTTGGAGAAAACCCATGGGTTGTCGGTTTCTCCCACGGAGATGACGCTGTTGGCATAGCCGGTATTGAGCGTGACCATATTGTCTATTTTGCTATCGGTAAAATGTAACGTACCGGCGCTATCCAACGTCGTGTTGCCCTTAACGTCGGCTTTATAGACGGTCAATCCGGTGCGGTCGACCGTTAACTGGTCGCCGGCAAGTTCGGCAATGACATGGGCGAAATCGTCTTTATTGGCCAGCGTGTTTAGCGTGTTGTAGAAAGCGCCGCCGCCGGTGCCGCCTTTTTCTGCGACGAGGAACAGCTTCATGTCGGAGTAATAACGGCGTTCATCGGTAAATTCGCTGCCTATGATGGTTTTCAGGTTATCACTAAAATCTGCGGCAACGGTCAGATTAAGCACCAGCGGCTTATCGCCTGTGTACATATAGCCGCTCAGCATCAACGTGCTAATCGAGTTGTCCCCGCCGCTCAGGGTCAACGTGCGATTTTGCACAATGTCGAGATTGCTGCCCATACGGATTTCGAGCGTTTCTTTATGGTTCGATGTAAAGCTGAAAGTACCCATATTGAGGTTGGTTACCGTATGGCTAGCCGTATCGGTAAAGAACAATTTAAAACTGTCGTCGCTATGTGCCGTATCGCTGATGTGGATACGGCTTTTCGCGGTCAAGTCGCCGCCGAGGGTAAACTGTCCGCTGCTGACGTTGAGCAGCGTTAAATCTCCGGAGTAGGCCGTAATTATCCCTCCAGCCAACCCCGTAGCGTTTTGCGAAGCATTGGGTTGCGCCATTTCGCCTTGTTTTAGCGAGTTGATGTTACCGTAAATCGGGTGGGAGACGGTGGCTTCTTGCGTGAACAACCCAAAGTCAAATACCTTGTTGCCTTCGGTAGCGACCCGCTGCCCGTTAAGATAAATCTCTCCGGTACCGCGATAGTGGGTCAAATCTACATAGTTGAAGTATAGGAACTGATTAACGTTATTTGTAATTTCAGCGTCATAGCCGCCGCCGGCGCTGGCCGTCAGGTGGACGACCTTGGTGAAAAAATTGGCTGAGACACTATAGTAAGATGTCTCGGGATCGCTATTAATCGCCGTCGCTTTGAAATCACTGCTGACCCTATTGCCGCTGTCGGCGGTGGCATTGCCTTGCCAGACAAGCTGATGCTTCCCGGCGGCCAGATTGATTTGCGCGGCTGCCGTCGTCATCTCGAGCCGGTCGGCGACGACGGTGCTGTTCTTAACGTTGGAAAAGTTAATCCCTTCGGGGGCGTTCAGCAGGTTGCCCTCGCTAAGAAAAAGGGTGACATTCAGGTTTCTCAGCGATTGAAGCATTGCTTCACTGGTGGCGAAGTCGCCCTGCAGCGTGACTTTTTGCAACGATTTGGCAAAGCTGAGATCGACCGCGGAGCCGATCTCGGCGTTAAGGGTGATCTCGCGCAGCTGGCTGATTTCCGCATGGCTTAACGCGTGTTGCTTACCGGTATTCAGGCTGCCGTTGAGGGCGCCGTCGGCATTCGACATCGTGACGTTGCCGCGGATCTGGTATCCCAGCTCGCTGCCAATTTTGTATTCGAGATTGACGAGTTGCTCGTGACTTGGGCTGACTCCACCCTCCAGCGGCGCTTCCCCGCTGCGGAACGCATGCAAAATATTCAGCGTCGCCTGCAGCGGATTATTGCCGGCTTTGAGCAAAATTGCCTGTTTTTGCAGTTCGCTCAGCGCCGGGCCGTAATACAGTTCGTGATAAATCCTGGCGAAGTCTGCGGCATCTTTGAAGGGGGGGGATTTAGCCAGAATGGTCAGCAGATCGAGCTCGGAGTTCCCCGCGGCGAGGAATTTGCTGTAACTGTCCAGTCCGGTTGATTCCAGCGTGGCCTTTTTCCCCAGTTGCAGAAAGAGCAGCGCCACGCTTTCCTGATAGTTGGCCGCAGCCATCTCACCCGCAGCGTAGACATGGGTAGCATTAAGAAAAGCCTGTTTGGCTGCGGCATGTGTTGTGTCGTTGCGAATATCGGCGATCAGACGCATGATGACATCGCCTCGAGTTTCGGTGTGATTATTCAACCCGGTGACATAATTGGCAAGCTCGCTTGCGCCAGCATCAACGCCGAAGGTATTTTTATAGACGGTTTTGACGAAGTCTTCATTACTTAACGTGGTCAACGCGCTACGCGTATCGACGAAACGGCCGGCGATATAGCTGGCGTCAGCTTTTCCTGTCGCCAGCACCTGGCTCCAATAATTGACGCCTTCCGCCACCGCGAGGCTGCCTACGATGTAAAACAGGGCTTGAATATCGGCTGCCGCTTCAGCATTCGCGGGATAGGGGGACAAAGCGGGGTGTAAGGTTGTATCAATAATATCAAACAAATGCTGTTGCTGTGCGACCGGTGCCGCAGTATCACCCATATAGCTCTTCACGCCGGCGATAAGATCCTTGGTAATCAGCCCCAGCGTTTTTCCTGCATTGGTTTGCGCGACCAGCGTGGCCAGCAAATCGGGTGTTGGATCGGCGCCTGTCGTATTTTTATAGATGTATTGAATTTTTTGCGACGTTGTCAGGCCGTCATAGCGATGATGCCCATCCTGAGACTGGATGAATTTTTCGGCCAGCTGATCTCTGCTGTACTGCCCCGATTCCAGCTGGCGGGCAAAGAAGTTTAATGCGGCGCTATCGGCTTTTTTACCGAGTGTGGCATAAAAAAGGATGGCTACATCCTGTTGTGACGATAATAAACTCATGTTAACCCCTGTGTTGACAAAAAATAAGCATCAACAAGTACAGTCCAAATCCACATGATTGCAATGCGGTTGAGCCTAAGGAAATTCTGTATTTTTCGCGAATGCGGCCGCCGTTTGAGGCGACCGCACCCGCAGAGAGTTAGACCAAACTTAGCTCTGTGACGGATGGGGTGGGAGTGCCGGCAAGATCAATAGTCGGCGCCCGATAATGAAGGTTTGCTGCAATCTCATAAATATCTTTATCTCCCAAGGAGAATACAATGTCCTCAGCGTCAAATTGCTTATTGTGATTATTATCAATGATAATGTATGCGTTGGTTGCCAACTTGAACACGCCTACGCTTTGCAGATTATTTTCACTGCCGCCATGGGTTATTTTTGATAGCGCCTGAGCAAATATATCTTGCGCCGTGCTGTCGTCTGCGACGGTTAATGAATCAAACAGGGTATTGATGTCGGCCATTTGCGTCAGGCTGCCATAAAGCACGATATTGCCGGATTTTTCGCTGTCGAACAGCCACTGTTGATCCCGAACACCAACGGTAAGCGTGTCGGTCGGCGTGAGAGTGTTAATCGTGACCATGCTGTCGATCGTGCTTTGTTCAAAGTTGATTTTGTTGTGGTGCGCGTATTGATTGGCCATCGCCAGTTTATTCAGCGTGGTATTGCCTTTGATAGTCAGGGTCTGAGTATTGGTGTACTGGATGTTGATCTGTTCGCCGGCCAGTGCGCCGATAATACCGCCATAGGCGCTCGGGTCGCTCAGTGCGGATAGCAGTTTATAAAACTCGCCGCCGCCGCTGCCGGCCTTATCCAGCTTCAGATCGGTTTCAACGCGCGGGATCCCTTCATTCATGGGATCGAAAATGGGTTCAATAACAATATGTTTCAAGCTGTCGCTAAAGTCAGCTTTTACCGTCACTTCCAGCTTTCCTATGCCGCTGATGTTGATCTTGGAAATATTGTT
The DNA here is from genome assembly GCF_052166595.1 of Serratia sp. CY81684. Lineage (NCBI taxonomy): Bacteria > Pseudomonadati > Pseudomonadota > Gammaproteobacteria > Enterobacterales > Yersiniaceae > Serratia > Serratia sp. CY81684. Next base: position 1,405,286 of record NZ_JBJNOO010000001.1, read on the forward strand.
GCCGGCTCCTTCCAGCGCCACCGAGGCGAGTTTCGAACCATTGGCATACAGCCGCAGCTCTTCTTGCGGCCGTGCGCCAATGAAATGGCTGGCGAAACTGAGCGTTCCTGCGTCCAGGCGTTCGATGGCGCTATTTCCGATGCTTACCCCCCAAGGGCCAAATAACGTCGAGGGAGGCGTAACCGGCGCCAGTTCCAGGTGAAGCTTGCTTTGCGCACCGGCATCGCCGTTGATGGTGAGAAAAGGCAGCGTGTCGAAGACGGGAAGATTGATGATATGTACATTATCGGCGAAACCGGAAAGCGTAAGTCCTTGACTTCCCGTCCAGTAATAACCGTCACCACTTTTTACAGCATGGGGCGCCTGCTGTAAGTGGGTGACGTCTGTATAATGGTCGTTATAAATACTGGCCGTTTGATTGATTACGCCATAATCGAATACGTTGGCGCCTTCTGTCGCGATCAATTTGCCATCCAGATAAATGTTTCCGGTACCGCGATAACCTGCCAGATCGATCTGAGGAAAGAATTGGAACTGGTTAACATTGGTTTTGATTATTCCTTCAATACTGCCGCTTGCCGTTGTGGTCAGATAGATATCCTTTAAGATCAGGTTGGCGGAAATAACGCCATCCGCATCAAAATAGTTCTGTGCGGTGAACGTCGTGCTGACAATATTGGCGCTATGATTCACGCCATTGCCACTCAAAAATAGACTGGCACCACCGATGCCAAAAAGAATTTCCATTTTGGCATTGGCGAGATCGAACTTATCGGAAATCACCACCACATCCCGTTCGGTACCAAATGTAATCTTGTCTACCGTTTTGAAGTAAGGGTTATCATCCAGATTAAGCCGCAAAGCGAATCCCTTATTTTTTAGCGAGTTCAGGGCGGTGGTATCGGTTGGCGCACTCCCTTGCAAGGTCACCTCTTTCAACTGGGGCGAATGGCTAAAATCAACGGCGGCCGAGGCATTCACATTAAGAAAGACGTGCGTCAGAGCGGCCAATTCCTCAGGACTCAACGAATGCTGACTGCCGGTGTTCACCGAGCCGCTCAATATGCCGTCGGCGGAGAGCGACAATTCGGCGATAGGCGTGTAATTCAGCGGTTGAGCGATCTTGAGTTGATAGGCGGCGACATCCGTCGAATGAGGCTCACGAGCGCCGTCGAGTGGGAGCATCTCCTTGCAGAATGACACGATGCTGCTTTGGTATCGACCGTGGCCAGCATTCTGTAGCAAGGCCAGGGAGACGTCCTGGCTCAGATTTTCGTGATACAGCGAAGCGTAGATTTTTTCGTTGTTGTCAGCCCGCAGGAAGTGGCGGGCGCTGGCCAGTAGCTTAAACTGCTCGACGGAAGGTGTCCCGCTGGCGAGCGAACGGCCAAAGGTATCGAGAGCGGCCGCGTCGGCGAAGGCACCTGACTCACTTTGGCTATCAGCGCTTTTCTCAAGCTGTTTAGCTAAATAAGTCAAGGTATTGGCATCGGCCTTCTTTCCCCATTGAAGTTTCAGTAAGCTCATGAAATATATCCTCTGGATACGCTGAAGTGATAGTGAATGAATAGACAATTACAGTTCATAAGGGCCGAAATGCAATGTTAGGTCAGTCTGAGGATGGCCTGATTTTTCCGGCTGTCACTGCCTTGTCGGTCGGTTCTCGGCTTTTTTTGGATCGGACTTTTCGCTACAATATGCCGCCGTCGAAAGCATAAAAATTCCTCTCATTTCTTGTTTTTAACAGCGCCGGCATGACGTTTTCGCGTTGTGCACCCATTATCATTTCGCCGCGGGCTGATGCACACGGCATGGCGAGGTCAGTTGTTCCGATGAAAAACATTCTTTCTATCCAGTCGCACGTGGTGTTTGGTCACGCCGGCAACAGTGCGGCTGAATTTCCGATGCGCCGTATGGGCGCCAACGTCTGGCCGCTGAACACGGTACAGTTCTCCAACCATACGCAATACGGCCAGTGGACCGGCTGCGTCATGCCGGCCAATCACCTGACCGAGATCGCGCAGGGCATCGCCAATATCGATCAACTGAAGCGCTGTGATGCGGTGTTGAGTGGCTATATCGGTTCGCCGGAGCAGGGCGACCATATTCTGGAGATCGTGCGCCAGGTTAAGCAGGCGAACCCGAATGCCTGGTATTTCTGCGATCCGGTGATGGGACATCCGGAAAAAGGCTGCATCGTGGCGCCGGGCGTGGCCGAGTTTCACTGCCGCCAGGCGTTGCCGTGCAGCGACATGATGGCGCCGAACCTGCTGGAGTTGGAGATGCTGAGCCAGATGGCCGTCGCCAACGTGGCCGATGCGGTGCAGGCCGCCCGCGCGCTGATCGCCAAAGGGCCGCGGCTGGTGCTGGTCAAGCATCTGGCCCGGGCCGGCTATCACGCCGACTGTTTTGAAATGCTGCTGGTGACGGCGGAGGAGGCCTGGCACATCAGCCGGCCGCTGGTGGACTTCGGCGCGCGTCAACCGGTCGGCGTCGGCGATTTGACCAGTGGTCTGCTGCTGGTGGATCTGCTGAAGGGCGAGGCGCTGGATAAAGCGCTGGAGCACGTGACCGCCGCCGTGTATGAGGTGATGCTGACCACGCAGGCGATGGGCGAGTACGAACTGCAGGTAGTGGCGGCACAGGATCGGATCGTGCAACCGCGCAGCGAGTTCAAAGCGGTAAAACTGTAAGTGCAACGGGCCCCGGCGATAGCCACCGGGGCCGAATGTTTACTTCAATCCTTCGGCGTTCAGCGCCGCATCCACCGCCGGGCGCGCCGCAACGCGATCGAACCAGGCCGCCAGATGGGCGTGTTTGCGCACGTCGAACTGCAGGGCGAACGCCCAACGCAACACGGTGAACAGATAGGCGTCGGCCACGCTGAAACGGTTTCCCAACAGGAAGTGCTGCTTCGCCAGCACCGAATCCAGATAGCTGAACTGTTGCTCCAGCCTGGCGCGCGCGATGGTTTTGTATTCCTCGGGCGTTTTCGGGTTGAACAGCGGGCTGAATCCTTTGTGCAGCTCGGTGGCAATGTAGTTCAGCCATTCGATCGCGTGGTAGCGCGACAGGGTGCCCGCCGCCGGGATTAGGTTGCGATCCGGCACACGGTCCGCCAGATATTGCACGATCGCCACGCCTTCGGTCAGCAGGCTGCCGTCATCCAGCAGCAGCGCCGGGACCTGTCCCTTGGGGTTGATGGCGAGGTAATCGGCGCCGCTCTCGGTTTTCTTCTGCGCCAGATCGACCTTCTCCGCCGTAAAATCCAGCCCTGCCTCACGCAACACGATATGCGGGGACAGCGAACAGGCGCCGGCTTTATAGAACAGTTTCATCGGAAGCTCCTTGTTGATGACGAATGACGGGCATGCTTAACCTCTCATCGTAGTCCCATAGCACCAAAATTACAGCGGCTTAGCTAACAAATTTAACCGACGATCGCCTCGGCGGGTTGCAGCTGCGCCAGCGTCGCGGCGATCTGCTGCTGCAGCGCCGGTGGCGCCACTTGCATCGGCGAGCGCAGTTCGTTGGCGATCAGCCCCTGCTGGGCCAGCACCGTCTTGACCGGCGCCGGATTCGGGAAGCTGAACATCTGGTGGATCATCGGCAGCAGCTCGTAGAAGTTGCTGCGCGCCGCAGCCAGATCGCCGGCGGCGACCTGCTGCACCAGCTGGACGAAACGTTTCGGGTGAACATGCGCGGCGGCGGAGATGGCGCCGGTGCCACCGAGGCACAGCGTGGTGAGGATCAGATTGTCTTCCCCGGTCATCACATCGATTTCGCCATCGGCGATCAGCGCCATGGTGGTGTCAGGGTTGCCGCCGCAGTCCTTGATGGCGGTGATGCGCGGATGGCGTGCGAGCCGGCGCAGCGTGGCCAGCTCCATGGCGATGCCGGTGCGCTGCGGGATGTTGTACAGGATCACCGGAACGGTGGAGGCGTCGGCCAACTGGGTAAAATAGTCGATCAGGCCGCATTGCGAAGGGCGGATGTAGTAAGGCGCCGGGATCAGCACGCCGGCGATGTCGCGCAGCTGAATGGCCTGCTGCATCTGCAGCGTGGCGGCCATGTTATTGCCGGAAAGGCCCATCACCACCTGGCGTGCAGGCGCCACTTCCAATACGGCGTCGAGCACTGCCAGCTGTTCTTGTTTGCTCAGCGCGGCGGCTTCACCGGTGGAGCCGCAGACCACCAGACCATCGATGCCGGCGTCGAGCAGGTGCCGCGCCAGGCGTTGCACCGCCGGCAGGTCGACGGCGTCGTGATTGAAAGGGGTAACCATCGCCACCCAAATACCCGAAAATGAGGCCATAAAATATTCCTTCTGTGTGACCGACAGAGAAGCCAGATGAGAAAATTGAAGGCGGGGCGTTGCGTGCCATCCAGTCAGCTCATCTGACGGGACAGCGCGCCCCGGTCAAATGAGCGTCTGTTTCTTCGATGTAACCGCCGCCAAACCGCCAAGGGGCAACGCAGGCGTCATCAGAAAATCAGCGTTGCGTGGGTAGGCCATGGCAGTCTCGCGAAAAGGGGAAGTGGGGTGATAATGAATATTCTTCATCAGGCTGTCAATTTACAACAGATTGATAACATTGTTATTCATGATTCGCCGGTGAGGATGAGTTTGGCTAATAAATAAAAATCCCCGCCGCGGCGGGGAGGGTTGGCTCAGCGCGGCGGGCGGGAGCCGATGGTGGCAGACCAACTGAAAGTGTCGCTGCTTGGCCGGTAGCGGTTGGCTTTGCGTTCTGCACGCTCCGCCTTGGCGAGTTTCGCTCTGGCGGCCATGATGCGCGCCACCACTTCATCCTTGACCTTGTGCTGTTCGGCGTTGGTCAGCGGCCTGCCATGGCTTTTACGCGCCTTGTCCAATTCGGTTTTCACTTCCCGCTGTTCGCTTTCCGTCATCTCTTTCAACGTCAACTTTTTCATCTGTGCCGCCCGTTCGGTGAAGTTGACTTACAGTTTAGCGGCGTTATATGACCGAAAATGTTATGGGCATAACGAAAATGCCCCGTAGGCCGGCATTACACCTCCTCCAGCAGATCGTCGACAAAGCGCCGCATGCGTTCGGTGCGCTGTTCGGCCATCTGCCGCCCGGCGGCGGTCTGGAAGCCGTCTTGCAGCTTGAACAGTTTGGTTTCGAAGTGGTCGAGGCAGAAACGCTTGTCGTCGTATTGACGATGTTCGGCCCGCGGGTCGGCGGCGTCATACAGCGCGCTGCGCATGCGGCCGCCGATATAGAAGCAGCGCGCCACGCCGATAAGGCCGATAGCGTCGAGGCGATCGGCATCCTGCAGGATCTTCGCCTCCAGCGTTTGCGGCGGGATGCCGGCGGAAAAACTGTGCGCTTCAATGGCGTGAGCCACCGCCGCGATGTCCGCCGGCGCCCATTCCAGCCGGGCCAGCGTCAGCGTGGCTTGCTCTGCCGCCATGCGCGAGGCCAGATGGCGCTGCGGCGAATTCTTTTCCACCGCGACGGCGTCGTGCAGCAGCACCGCCGCGCAGAGAATGCGCCGGTCGCCGCCTTCCAGCTTGCTGATCCGACGGCAGTTCTTCCAGACCCGGTGCAGGTGCGCGACGTCATGCGAACCGTCGTCCGACTCGAGGGTGAGCGGCAGCAACGTTTGTGCCAGCGCCAGGTAGGGGGAAAACGGTTGTAACAGCTCTTGCGTCAGCGAGGGTAAAGACACGTTCAGCTCCTGTTGGGGGAAATCGGTCAATCAGCATAGCCGTGCCGGATGCCGGGAGGATGACAGTAAAACGGCTATTGTTTACTAAAGTGCAACCCACTATTGTCATAACTGCGGTTTTTGCAGCGAAACAAGCAACCTAGAATAGCCGAATTCCGCCGTCTCCGCCTGGTGAGAGCCTGTGTCCGCGGGGATGGCCGGAATATCCTCATCAGCCATGGGAGAAGAGACATGCCAACCCCTCTTGAAATAGTGCGCGCAACCTATGAAGGCAGCTCCGAAGAAAACGGCCGCAATCTGCTGGCGGCGCTGGCCCCCGATGCCGAGTGGACCGAAGCCGCCGGTTTCCCTTACGCCGGTACCTATATCGGCCCGGAGAACATCATCAAGAACGTGCATCAGCGCCTGGGCAGCGAATGGCAAGGTTACCGCGCCGACGTCGATCACTTTTACGACGCCGGCGACAACGTGATCGCTCAGGGTTTTTATCACGGCACCTACCGGGCCACCGGCAAATCCTTCAGCGCCTCTTTTGCGCATATTTATACGCTGCGCGCCGGCAAAATCGTGAAGTTCGTGCAGATCGTCGACAGTGCTAAAGTGTTGGAGGCGATGCAGCCTTAATCGCCGCTGCGCTTGCCGAATTTGCGGTCAAACTCGCGCCGGTAACCCCGGGCCTTGTTGCGATCGCGGATCCACAAATAGCCGCACACCAGCGCAACCGCTCCCGAGAAGGTGACGTTGCGCATATCCCGGTCATACCAAAACACCAACAGCGCATCCAGCGCCGCAATCAGCGCGATCCATTTGTACATATGGGATTGGCGCCGCGTGGCGGCGTTGAGTCGTTTTAACTGTCTGGCTTCGTCCAACACCGGTTTTTGCTGCATAGCGTTTCGTTATCGTCAGGCTGTTCACGCTAAATTAGCAGAATTTCCCTCACCGTCGCAAAGATTAACGCGCGGCGTCATGCGGTTTTCACCGCCCCTGGCGCGGCGCAGAAAATTTATGCGTGGGCGCTTGAATTGTTCATCGGGCGTGATAGGTTATTTATTCGTTATTTTTGGGTTTTTATTCATAATTCGCCGTGTCATCAAGCTGCAGCACTGGGCGGTTAACGTGATGGGTTCGACGCATGCGGCGGTTAACTTCGGCAGGAGGATGTGATGAACGATAAAACGGCACGCCCGCAGGATGTGGTTCAACAACAGCTTGACGCCTATAACGCCCGCGACATCGAGGCCTTTATGGCCTGCTGGGCGGACGACGCCCAGTATTACGAGCATCCAGACACGCTGCTGGCCAGCGGCAAGGCGGCGATCCGTGAACGGCATCTGGTGCGTTTCCAGGAGCCGAGTCTGTATGGCGAACGGATAAAACGCATGGCGGTAGGCAATATGGTGGTCGATCAGGAAGTGGTGACGCGCAATTTCCCGCAGGGGCGCGGCAAAATGGATGTCATCGCCATCTATGAAGTGGAACAGGGGCGGATCGCCAAAGCCTGGTTCAAGATCGGCCCCTGCGTGCCGGATGAGGGCGCGCTCTAGCCGCGCATTACTGCAACGCCATCACCGCCTCTATTTCCACAGACACCGCGGGTGAGAACAACGCGCTGACCGCCATCAGTGAACAGGCCGGCAGCGCGCCATCGAAATAGTCAAACAGCACCGGGCGCACGCCCGCCAGATCGGCGATGTCGGTCAGGAACACGCTGATTTTAATCAATGCCTTGAGGTTGACGCCTTCGCTGGCGGCAATGGTGGCCAGCTGTTCGAGGATCTCCTGCGTTTGCTCCGGCGCGCTCAATCCCTGAGCGTCGGTGGCGTAGGCCGTCAATCCGGAAACGTATAAGCGATCGCCGTGGCGCACCGCATGCACATAGGGGCCGCCCGGCGTCGGCAACTGCGGATAATTCGTGCGTTTTAATGATGTCATGGTCAAACCCCGCGCAAGACCGGTTAATAAAATCGACAAACTTGGTTAGGATACTGAAGAAACGGCGGCCAGGCGCCGCGCACCGATGATATTTGAGAGTATCATCCCTCTTTATTTTATACGTCGTCTTCACCCGAATGTGACAGTGCGGCGCAGCTCGGCCACAAGGACGCATGAGACGATGAACCCGATTTTTACTCCCTACCTGCAACGCTGGCAACTGGAACAGGATGGCAAAGCCTTCGAAACCCACAGCAGTCTGCTGATGCCGGTGCGTTACCGGGGCGAGGCCGCCATGCTGAAGATCGCCCGCGAGCAGGAGGAGCGCTTCGGTGGCCGGCTAATGTGCTGGTGGCGCGGGGAAGGCGCCGCGCTGGTGCTGGCGTGGCACGACGACGGCATTCTGCTGGAGCGCGCGCAGGGCGAAGGTTCGTTGGCGCAGCTGGTGCGTGATGGCGACGATGAGCAGGCCACGCAGATCCTGTGCCGGGCGATCGCCGCCTTGCATGCGCCGCGAGAGGCACCACTGCCCGAATTGATCCCGCTGCAGGAGTGGTTCAGCTCGCTGTGGCCGGCGGCGCAGGCGCACGGCGGCATGCTGCGCCTCAGCGCCACAACGGCGGCGGAATTGCTGAGCAGCCCGCGAGAAGAAAGCGTGCTGCACGGCGATATCCACCATGACAATGTGCTCGACTTTGGCGAACGCGGCTGGCTGGCGATCGACCCCAAGCGTTTGTACGGTGAACGGGGCTTCGATTACGCCAATATCTTCTGCAATCCCAACTACGGTATCGCCACCGATCCGGCCATTTTCCAGCGCCGCGTGGAACAGGTGTGCCGATTGGCCGGGTTGGATCGCCGGCGCTTGCTGCAATGGATCCTGGCCTGGTCGGGGCTCTCCGCCGCCTGGTTCATGGAAGACGGGCAGGCGGCTGACATTGACTTTCGCGTGGCCGAACTGGCGGCGCGCGCGTTGGATATCCCGTTGCCGGACGGCGATTCAGGGTTCATCCTGCCAGTAATCGAGCGAGGTTGAAGGGCGCTGCAGGTAGCGCACCTGCTCGCCGTCTGCGCTGCGCGCCATCGCCTGGTATTTGCCGGAATCCGGGTACATCACCAGCTCCGGCTGTTCGCGCGTGCTGACGGACAGGTACTTCAGCGGCGCATCGGAAGTGTTGATGATCTGGTGCGGGTATTCCGGGCCCGGCGGAATGAAGATGACATCCCCGCTGACGATCGGCAGCATTTCTCCTGCCACCCGCAGCGTACCGCTGCCTTCCAGAATGATGAACATTTCCTCCTGAGCGTAGTGAAAATGGTAGGGGCAGGAACGCATGCCCGGCGCCACACAATCGAAAGAGGCGCCCAGCTTGTCGGCGGCGGTGCCGGTGCCGAGACGGGCGCCGACGCTGTCATACAACGGCGGCCGCCGGTCATGTTTCATCTCTACCTGTTCGACATTGCGTATCAGGCGCTGAGCCAACAGCGCAGCTTTCTCAGTCATAAGCTTCCTTGGTGACGGCGTCACTTATTAGGTGAATTGACAGTCAGACGACAGAGAAAGTGAAGGCGCCACGGCGTCGCTTGTCAATGTAGACCGCCCGTTACGCCTCGGAGGTTCGCCGCGGCAGCGACAGCAGCAGATGGGCGATGGCGCCGCCGACAATGCCCCAGAAGGCCGAACCGATGCCCAGTAATGTGACGCCGGAGGCGGTGATGAGGAAGGCGATCAGCGCCGCGTCGCGCTGTTTCTCATCATGCAGCGCGCGCTGCAGGCTGCCGCCGATGGTGCCGAGCAGCGCCAGCCCGGCGATGGTGTGGATCAAGGCGACCGGCAACGCGCTGAACAGCAAGCCGATGGCGCCGCCGAACAACCCGGCCAATAAATAGAAGCCGCCGGCGGCCACCGCGCCCATATAGCGCCGCTGCGGATCGGGATGCACGTCCGGCCCCATGCAAATGGCGGCGGTAATGGCGGCGATGCACACCGAGAAACCGCCGAATGGCGCCAGCAGCAGCGCGGTCAGCGCCGTCCAGGCGATCAGCGGTGAGGTGGGGACACGGTAACCCGCCGCCTGCAGCGTAGCGATCCCGGGAGCGTTCTGTGAAGCCATGGTCACCACGAAGAAGGGCACGCCGATGCCGAGCAGCGTCGGCCAGCTGAAATGCGGCGCGATAAATTCCGGCACGGCGAACGCCGGCGTCTGTTGCGTCAGCTGGATATCGCCCTGCAGCGCGGCGATCGCCAGCCCAATCGCCAGCGTCAATACGATGGCGTAGCGCGGCAGGTAACGGCGGCTGAGCAGATAGGTCAGCCCCATACCGGCGCTGAGGAGGAAATTGAGCTGCAGCGAAGCGAAGGCGTCCAGCCCGAAACGCAGCAGGATCCCCGCCAGCATCGCGGCGGAAATCGCCTGCGGAATATAATCCATCAGGCGAGCGAACAGCCCGGTGACGCCGCAGAGCAGGATCAGACCGGAAGCGAAGATAAACACCCCGATCGCCTCGTTGATCGGCGTGCCGGGCAGGCTGGTGACCAGCAGCGCCGCGCCGGGCGTCGACCAGGCGGTGAGGATCGGGGTGCGATAGTAAAGCGACAGCCCGAGGGAAGTGACGCCCATTGCGATCCCAAGTGTGCTCAGCCAGCCGCCGATCTGCGCCGGCGTAGCGCCCGCGGCGGCGGCGGCCTGGAAAATGATGGCGGCAGAGCTGGTGTAACCGACCAGAACGGCGACAAAGCCGGCCATGACGGCGGGCAGGGTCAGATGACGCAGGGTGACGGCAGGGCGCATGAGCAGCTCCAATCGGTGGTTGTGCGTTATAACGCACGGCGAGAAATCAGCATAGCATCGTGCGCTATAGCGCACAAGCGGGTATAATCGGGCTCGACACGCAGAGGAGAACTGGATGCAGGAACTTGCCGGCCATTTGGCGCACACCCTTCGCACGCTGCGCGCACAGCGCGGCTGGAGCCTGACGCAGGCGGCGGAATACACCGGCGTCAGCAAGGCGATGCTCGGGCAGATCGAACGCGGCGAGTCCAGCCCGACGGTGGCGACGCTGTGGAAGATCGCCACCGGTTTCAACGTGGCGTTTTCCGCCTTTCTTGAGGCCTCACCCGCGCAGCAGCAGGCGACGTTGCACCGCTATGGCGATCTGCCGGTGTACGATCAGGACAACGCCGACATGCGCGTGGTGCCGCTGTTTCCCTACGATCGCCAGCTGGGTTTCGATATGTTCGTCATCGATCTCGCGCCGGGTGCGCTCAGCGAATCGTCGCCGCATGAGCCGGGCGTGATCGAGCATGTGATCGTGATCAGCGGCCGGTTGGAATTGGCGATAGACGGCGCGTGGCACAGCTTGGCGGCCGGCGAGGCGATGCGCTTTCAGGCCGATCGGCCGCATGCCTACCGCAACGCCGGTTCACAAACGGTGCGTATCCACGATCTGATCCACTATCCTCAATCCTGACTCAACGCGGCGGCCGTGGGCTTTGACTCCGCGCCGCCAAACGCCTACCTTGTTGAAAATGACTCTTATTTCACAGGCTGTCGCCCATGACGGGGCGGCGTTGCAGCCGACTCAAAAGGAGCTTGATTTTGCCGGTCACCAATCGACGTCAGTTCATTAAACTCAGTGCGCAAACCGCAGGAGCCGTATTCGCGATGACTTCATTACCCAACAGTATCCGCCTGGCGATGGCGGCGGAGGGCGGCGCGGCCGCCGGCGATGAATTCCTGTGGCTGGAAGAGCTGCAGGGTAAAAAAGCGCTGCAATGGGTGCAGCAGGAAAATCAGCGCACCGTGACACGTTTCGGTCAGGGCGAAGACTTTCAGCGCATTGAGCGCGAAGTCCTGGATATCCTCAATAAAGACACCCAGATCCCGTGGGTGAGCAAACGCGGCGAGTACTATTACAACTTCTGGCAGGATCAGGCCAACCCGCGTGGCCTGCTGCGGCGCACCACGCTGGACGAGTACCGCAAGGCCAAACCGGCCTGGGAGACGGTGCTGGATATCGATGCGTTGGGCAAAGCGGAGGGCAAGGATTGGGTTTATCAGGGCTCGCAACCGCTGGCGCCGGAATACCGTTATTGCCTGATGCAGCTGTCGCCGGACGGCGGTGACGCCACCGAAATCCGCGAATTCGATCTGGTTGCCAAACGTTTCGTCAAAGACGGTTTCAACGTGCCGGTGGCGAAAAGCCGGGTTTCCTGGGTCGATCGGGACACGCTGTTCATCGCCACCGACTTCGGCCCCGGCTCGATGACCCAGTCCGGCTATGCGCGCATCGCCAAACGCTGGCGGCGCGGCACGCCGCTGAGCGCCGCCGAAACGCTGTACGAAGCGCAGCCCGAGGACATGGCGGTCTTCGCCTATCACGATCGCACGCCGGGCTTTGAGCGCGATTTCGTCGGCCGCAGCCTGGACTTCTATCGCCGTGACTATTTCTTGCTGGCTCAGGATGGTCGGCAGAAAAAAATCGACATCCCGGCCGACGCCGAGCTGGACACGCATCGGGAATGGCTGCTGATCAAACCGAGCAGCGACTGGGAAGTGGGCGGCAAGCGTTATCCGTCCGGCGCGCTGCTGGCGGCCAACTTCGATGACTATCTGGCGGGCAAGCGCGAGCTGCAGCTGCTGTTTACCCCGACGGCGGAGCAGGCGCTGAGCGGCTACAGCGGCACCCGCGATCACCTGATCCTCAGCATCATGGATAACGTGGTCAACCGGCTGGAGGTGCTGACGCCGCAGGGCGGCAGCTGGCAGCGTCGTCCGCTGGGTAATCCAGGCGCCATCAGCACCCTTTCCGCCGGCGGCATCGACGAAGAGAGCAACGCCTATTTCCTGACCGTCAGCGGGTTCCTGCAGCCGACCTCGCTGTATATGGGCAATCTCGACGGCGGTGAGGCGACGTTGTTGAAACAGGCGCCGCAGGACTTTGACGCCGCCGGCTATCAGGCCAGCCAGCATTTCGCGCGCTCCAAGGACGGCACCCGCGTGCCGTATTTCCAGATCGCCGCCAAAGATCTCAAGCTGGACGGCAGCACGCCGACGCTGCTGTATGGCTACGGCGGGTTTGAAGTGCCGCTGTTGCCGGGCTATCTCGGCGGCAAGGCGCCGGCCTGGCTGGAGCGCGGCGGGGTGTACGTGGTGGCCAACATCCGCGGCGGCGGCGAATACGGCCCGGCCTGGCATCAGGCGGCGCTCAAGCAGAACCGCCATCGCGCCTATGAGGATTTCGCCGCCGTGGCCGAAGATCTCATCGCACGCAAGGTGACCTCGGCGCCGCATCTCGGCGCACGCGGCGGCAGCAACGGCGGCCTGCTGGTGGGCAATATGCTGACGCTGTATCCGCAGCTGTTCGGCTGCATCGTCTGCGAAGTGCCGCTGCTGGACATGCAGCGCTATACCCAGCTTTCCGCCGGCGCGTCGTGGATCGCCGAATACGGCGATCCGAGCAAGCCGGAGGAGTGGGCCTACATCAAGACCTTCTCGCCATACCACAACATTCAGGCGCAGACGGCCTACCCGCCGGTGCTGTTCTATACCGCGACCAGCGACGATCGGGTCAACCCGGCCCACGCCCGCAAAATGGCGGCGCGCATGCAGGCGATGGGGTATCAGCAGGCCTATTTCTATGAAAATACCGAAGGCGGGCACAGCGCCGCCGCCGACAAGCAGCAGGCGGCGTTCCACAGCGCACTGGTAAGCGAATTCATGTGGGCCAACCTGAGCGGCAAACCCAAGTCAGCGTAAGCCTTTTTCTTGCGGCATAAAAAAACACCGGGGCGTTAACCCCGGTGTTTTTATTTACGCTCAATCCGCCGGCGGTCAGCTAGCCGCAGTGGCTTCCTGCGCTTTCTGATTGGCGTCTTCGGTGGTGTCCAGCGTCATGCGGTACAGCTTCGGCGCGGTCAGCATCATCAGGATAGCGATGACGGCGGTGACGATGCCGATCTGCATAAACACATGGCTGTAGATGGCCAGCGAAGCGTGCGCGTCGTTGATGTCGCTTGGCACGGCGGTCAGACCGGCAACCTTACCGGCGATCAGCGCGGCGGCGGCGGTAGTCAGGAACCAGGAGCCCATGATGAAGCCCATCAGACGCTGTGGCACCAGCTGTGCCACCATCGCCAGACCCAGGCCGGAAATCATCAGCTCGCCGATGCTCTGCAGCGCGTAGCTCAGGATCAGCCAGTTGACCGACACGATGCCCTGTTCGTTGGCGAAGCTGGCACCCCATGGCAGCACCAGGAAGGCGCAGGAGCAGAGGATCATGCCGAAAGCGAACTTGTGCGGCATCGGCAGGCGATCGCCCATTTTGTTATACAGCGCGGCCAGAACCGGGCTGGCGAGCATGATCCAGAACGGGTTCAGCGCCTGATACTGCTCCGGCTCGAAGGCGACGCCGAAGATGCTGTGTTCCACGTTATGGATGGCGAAGAAGTTCAGCGAGGTTGGCATCTGGCTGTACAGCACGAAGAACACCACCGCTTCCAGCATCAGCAGGAAGGCGACGATCATCTTGCGGCGTGCGGCGCCGTGCAGGGCGAAGGTTTCCTTGGCGAACACCAGAACGATACCAGCGGAAACGAGGGCCAACGCCCAGCGCGCGATCACCTGGTTGTGCAGCAGCCAGCTGGACACGGCGATCAACGCCACGATGCCGACCAGCACCATCAGCAGCTTCGGCAGATGCAGCGGCTTGAAGTCAGGTCTGGAGCCGTTTTCCTTCACCCACTTGTGGCACATCATAAAGTTGACCAGGGTGATCAGCATGCCGACCACGCTCAGGGAGAACGCCACGCTCCAGCCGTATTTCGCCGCCAGCCACGGGGTGGCCAGCATGGAGAAGAAGGAACCGATGTTCACCGACATGTAGTACATGGTGAAAGCGCCGTCGATGCGCGGGTCATCTTTCTCATAGCAGGTGGACAGCAGGGAGGACGGGTTAGCCTTGAACAGGCCGCTGCCCACGGCGATGGTCGCCATGCCCATGTAAACCCAGAAGATGTCGTGGCCGGAGTAGGCCACCATGGCGTAACCGGCGGCCAGCACCAGTGCGCCGAGCACGATCACGCGTTTGGCGCCCAGCACCTTGTCGCCCAGCCAGCCGCCGATGGCGACGAAGCCGTATACCAGGGCGCTGAAAGAAGAGAACAGGGTGATGGAATCGGCTTCGCTCATGCCGAGCATCTTGACCAGATAAACCGCCATGATGCCCTGCAGGCCGTAATAGCCGAAACGCTCCCACAGTTCGATCGAGAAGATCAGGTAGAACGCTTTCGGCTGTTTGAACGCGTTAAGGCTAACGCTCTCCGGGTGTTGGTTGTTTGCTGTTGACACTGGTACCTCTGTTTTTTCGCAGCCCGTCTTTGGAGGACGGGAAAGTACAAAAGTTGATGCGGAACGGCATCCTTTTGCGTTGTTATAGGATGGGGACGGCGGTTAATGTTCACTATCTTTGTCAACGTGGCAAGCAGTTTGTCATATTCGGTTACATTTAACGCTCGCAGGATTATGCTGCGATGTTGCAAATGTTATGCAGTATTAACTTTCGGGTTTTAATGGTTTGCCGATTTTTTGTTTTGATTAAAAGCTATACGGATTTTAAACAGGGATATATTCTGCTGAATTGCTATTTTTTAGCGCATCAGTGTATGTGTGGTTGTTAATCCATTGGAATGTTGTGCATATGCGGCATTTTGTAAAATTATAGAAATTTAGGAAAACGGGGCTGGCATTTGTGAACGCCTTGTGATCCTGAAAGCGTGACGTTCACCGCAATTTTTGACTAATTTTTCGCTTGAAAATAACGCGGCACTGAGTTTTTCACTGAAAACCGTGATAACGCCGGGGTTACTGCTGCGCGATATCACATTTCCGATAAAAAAGAGGCGCTGGCGGGGGGAAGTGGCGGCGACGGGGGCGGTTTGCCGCACCCGTCAGATTCAGGATTCTGGATAAACTTTCTCTTTATACTCGCACAGGTCTTCGATGATGCAGGAGCCGCAGCGCGGTTTGCGCGCGATGCAGGTGTAGCGCCCGTGCAGGATCAGCCAGTGGTGGCAATCGACCTTGAATTCGGCGGGCACCACCTTCAACAGCTTCTCTTCCACCTGATCGACGTTCTTGCCCGGCGCGAAGTGGGTGCGGTTGCACACCCGGAAGATGTGGGTGTCCACGGCGATGGTCGCCCAGCCGAAGGCGGTATTGAGCACCACGTTGGCGGTCTTGCGGCCGACGCCCGGCAGCGCTTCCAGCGCGGCGCGATCTTCCGGCACTTCGCCGCCGTGCAGCTCCAGCAGCATACGGCAGGTTTTGATCACGTTTTCGGCCTTGCTGTTGAACAGGCCGATAGTCTTGATGTACTCCTTGACGCCATCAACCCCCAGCGCCAGCATGGCGGCGGGGGTGTTGGCGACCGGGTAAAGTCTGGCGGTCGCCTTGTTGACGCTCACGTCGGTGGCCTGCGCAGACAGCAGCACGGCAATCAGCAGTTCAAACGGCGTGGTGTACACCAGCTCGGTGGTCGGGTGCGGATTGTTGTCGCGCAGCCGGGTCAGAATTTCCAGTCGCTTCTGCTTGTTCATCAGGCCTTCTCAGCACGTCCTTGTTCCAGCAGCGGTTCCGCCGCCACGGCGCGGGCTTTGCGCGCCTTCATTTTTTCGTCGATCAGATATTTGACCGCCAGCAGCAGCCCCAGGCCGATAAAGGCGCCCGGCGGCAGCATCGCCAGCAGGAATGGGCTGTCGAAATGCACCACTTCGATGCGCAGCGACTTGGCCCAGCCGCCCAGCAGTTGGTCGGCGCCGTCGAACAGCGTACCGTTGCCCAGCAGTTCGCGCATCGAGCCCAGCGTCACCATCACGCCGGTGGCGCCAAGGCCGATGGCCATGCCGTCCAGCGCCGAGAGGCCGACCGGCTTCTTGGCGGCCACCGCTTCGGCGCGGCCGACCACGATGCAGTTGGTCACGATCAATGGAATAAAGATGCCGAGCGACTGATACAGGCCGAAGGCATAGGCGTTGATCAGCATCTGCACGATGCTCACCACCGCGGCGATGATCATCACGTAGATCGGAATACGCACTTCGCTCGGCACCCACCGGCGCACCGCGGAGATGGAGGCGTTGGTCAGCGTCAGCACCAGCGTGGTGGCCAACCCCAGGCCCAGCGCGTTGGTGACGGTGGAGGTCACCGCCAGCAACGGACACATGCCCAGCAACTGCACCAGGGCGGAGTTGTTTTTCCACAACCCCTGAACGATCAATTCTTTGGCTTCACTCATTCGGCGGCTCCACACGCAGGTAAGCTTTCAAGTTTAGGCGGCAGCGTTTCCATATACAACGCCGTGCGGCGCACCGCATTGACCACCGCCCGCGGGGTGATGGTCGCGCCGGTGAATTGGTCGAACATGCCGCCGTCTTTCTTCACCGCCCAGCGCTTATCGTCCGGGCCTTCGATTTTCTTGCCGCTGAAGAAGGAAATCCAGTCGGAAATGCGCAGTTCAATTTTGTCACCCAGCCCAGGCGTTTCGTGGTGTTCAATCACCCGGGTGCCGAGCACCGTGCCGTTGAAATCGGCGCCGACCAGCAGCTTGATGGCGCCGGAGTAGCCGTCCGGCGCGGTGGTTTCCAGCGCGGCAGCCGTCGGCTGCCCGTTTTTGCGCGCCAGGTACAAGCGGTGCGGCGCGCCGTCGCCCAGCGCCGGATCGCTGACCAGCAGGCATTCGTTCTGCATGATGTTGTCGTAGTTTTCCGGCGGCACCACCTGATCGAGCAGCGCTTTTTGCTGCAGCGCCGCCTGATGGGCAATGGTGGTTTTCGTCAGGGCGTAAACCACGGCGGTCAGGCCGGTGGTGACCGCCGCAAACACCGCCAGCGTGGTGCCGTGCTTTCTCATGGAATTCAGCATGGCGGCTCCTTAGCGATGGCCGTACACGCGCGGCTGCGTGTAGTGGTCGATTAACGGAACGGTGATGTTGGCGAGCAGCACGGCGAAGGCCACACCATCAGGGTAGCCGCCATAGACGCGGATCAGCCAGACCAGCACGCCGATCAGCGCGCCGTAGATTAAGCGGCCCTTCGGCGTGGTGGAGGCGCTGACCGGATCGGTGGCGATAAAGAACGCACCCAGCATGCTGGCGCCGGAGAACAGATGGATCAGCGGCGAAGCCTGATGCGCCGGATCGAGCCACCAGGCCAGACCGGAGCAGAAGGCGATGGCGGCCAACATGCTGAAAGGGATTTGCCAATGGATCAGGCGGCGCGCCAGCATAAACAGGCCGCCGGCCAGGAAACCGAGGTTGACCCACTGCCAGCCGATACCGGCCAGCGCGCCGCCGAACAGCGGCTGCTGCAACACCTGTTCCACGCTGTGGCCGCTGCGCAGGCCGGTTTTGAAACCGTCGAGCGGCGTGGCCTGGCTGATGCCGTCCACGCCCATCTGCAGTTCGTGCAGCGTCGCGCCCTGTGCGGTATGGCCGCTGAAAATCGCCAGCAGCGTGTCGTGGAGCGACAGCGCGGTGGCGCGCAGTTCATCCGGCGGCAGCCAGCTGGTCATCTGCACCGGGAAGGAGATCAGCAGCACTACGTAACCGACCATCGCCGGGTTGAACGGGTTCTGCCCGAGGCCGCCATACAGCTGTTTGGCGATAACGATGGCGAAGAAGGTGCCGATAACGATCATCCACCACGGCGCCAGCGGCGGCAGGCTGATGCCGAGCAGCAGCGCGGTCAGCAGGGCGGAGTTATCCGCCAGCCGGCTGCGCACCGGCAGCTTGCGCAGCCTGAGGATCGCGCCTTCTGCAGCCAGCGCGACGATCGCCGCCAGCGCCACCTGAATCAGCACGCCGTAGCCGAAAAACCAAATCTGCGCCGCAATGCCGGGAATGCACGCCAACATGACCCACAGCATAATGCGGCTGGTGCTTTGCTGGTTGTGGGTGAAAGGCGAGCTGGCGATGTGTAAGCCTTTGGCGGCTGTGGGTGATACCGGCCTGAACTTCATAGAGTAACGATACCTTCTGCGCCGCGCCTGCGGCAGTTTCGATGCGCCATACTGCGGGCGCGGCAAAAATGATAGCCGAGCATTCTACCTGATTCGATGCGAGGGTAATACGCCTTAATGATAGGGGTATTCGGCTTTCCGCACATCTGGCGATCGGGGTGGCGCGATTTGATTTTTTTTTGGCCGGGAAATGGGCTAACGTGAGGAATTGTCAGTGGAACTTGTGCCGCCATCGACCGCGGGAAATGGGGTAAACGTCTGAATGAGATATCATTTCTCTCCAGATTTCCGCACAAAATAACAACTTTCACATAATCCGTGTAGGTTACTATCGCGAACATTATTGAGTCAGTGAACCCATAATAATGACAAATGAAGACATTTTTTTTATTGAAGAGCTAATTGAGTGGGTGGAGATACATCTGGAGAAACGGCCAAACCTGGATGAAGTCGCGCGTATTTCGGGCTATTCCAAGTGGCACCTGCAGCGTAAATTCAAGCGTATTACCGGCATTCAACTCGCCACCTATATCCGTTCGCGCATCCTGACGCGCGCCGCGGTGGCGTTGCGCATTACTCGTCGCTCCATCATCGACATCTCCGATGAGCTGGGCTTCGACTCTCAACAGACCTTTACCCGCATGTTCAAGCAGCGCTTCGGCACCACCCCCAATCGCTACCGCTCGATGGAGCACTGGGACGTGAAAAACCTGATGCCGCGCTTTAACTTCGAAGCCAGCTACGGCGCCGGTTATTACCCGGAAGTGAAGCGGCTGACGCTGCCCGACATGCAGCTGGTCGGCTTCACGCGCCGGCTGGATTTCGCCTCCGAACAGGAGCTGGAGTACTCTTCCTGCATGGCGATGAAGGACGAGATTTTCAACGACTTCTTCAAGGGGCTGCACGTCGACTGTCGGCGGATTTACAGCATCTATTCCCCTCATGCCGGGGAGGGCGACGAGCTCTCATCCACGCTGGTGATGGCGGTTGATCCTGAACACAGAAAGGATATTCTTTCCAACCATCAGATAGACACCTTCCATTTGCCGAGCCGCGAGTTTATCTCTATCAACCATAAGGGGTCGGCGAAAGAGTGTTTGCAGTTTTTCGGTTACCTAATGTCGCATGTGATGCCGGGGTTGAAGGATAAAGTGCGCGGCAGTATGGAAATGGAGATCATTCAAACCAAAGAGTGGAATCCTGAATCCAAACTGCGTCAGATTGAAGTGGATTACACCTACCTGATTTCTATCGATTAAATGGCACCTGGCGTCAGCCAGGCGCCGCTATCATTATTTGTCTTCCGTTTCCGCCGCCAGCGATTCTCTGGCGGCTTTTTTGGCCTTGGCGCGGGCGATAGCCGCCGCGACCGCCGCCTTGCGCGGATCTTCTTCGGCTGCAGCCGGCGCCGGTTCCGTCGGTGCAGGGGCATCCGCCTGCTGCGCCGCTTTCTTGGCTTTTACGCGCGCCAGTGCCGCCGCGACCGCCGCCTTGCGCGGATCTTCTTCGGCGGCAGCCGGCGTCGTTTCCGCCGGCGCAGGGGCATCCGCCTGCTGCGCCGCTTTCTTGGCTTTTACGCGCGCCAGTGCCGCCGCGACTGCCGCCTTGCGCGGATCTTCTTCGGCTGCAGCCAGCGTCGTTTCCGCCGGCGCAGGGGCATCCGCCTGCTGCTCTGCCTTTTTGGCCTTCACGCGCGCCAGGGCGGCCGCAACGGCCGCTTTACGCGGATCGTCCTCTGTTGCCGCCGGGGCGGAGCTGTCTGCTGCCGGCGCCTCTTTGCGCGCTTTCACGCGGGCCAGCGCCGCGGCCACGGCGGCTTTACGCGCGTCGTCGCCAGCGGTCGCCGGTGGCGCTTCCGTTTCCACCTCGGCAGCCAGCTGGGCACGACGTTCGCGCGCCTGCGCTTTACGTGCTTCGCGGGCAGCGATCATCTCGCTGTTATCCGGCTGCTGGCCGTTGACCGGCGTAACCGCCGCTTCGGCATTCTTGCTGCGCACGCGCGCCAGCGCGGCCTGCACTGCGCCCTGATCGTCGTCGGTCAGTTTGACGGCGGCCTTTTTATGTCGCTCTTCACGCGCCAGTTTTTCACGCTCCAGACGCGCCAGCTTGGCCTCGTAACGCGCCTTGGCCTCGGCGGTGCGCGCCGCTTCCAGATCGATAGCCTTGATTTCGGCCTTTTCCTGCCGGTAGTACTGTACCAGCGGGATATTGCTGGGGCAGACGAACGCGCAGGCACCGCATTCGATGCAGTCGAACAGGTTATGGTTGCGCGCCTTGTCGTGCTCCTGCCCGCGGCTGAACCAGTACAGCTGTTGCGGCAGCAGCCCGGCAGGGCAAGCGTCTACGCACAGGCCGCAGCGGATGCAGGACTGCTCCGGTTCCTGCGGCGTCATTTCATCCACCGTCGGTGCCAGAATGCAGTTGCTGATCTTGACGATCGGCACGTTCAGCGCGGGCAGGGTGAAGCCCATCAGCGGGCCGCCCATGACCACCATCTGCTGCGCCTGCGGACGGAAACCGACGAAGTCGAGCAGGTGCTGCACCGGCGTGCCGATGCGAGCCCACAGATTGCCGGGGCGCTCGATCGCCTCGCCGGTCAGGGTCACTACGCGCTCAATCAGCGGTTCGCCGTCGACGATCGCTCGCTTGATGGCGAAGGCGGTGCCGACGTTTTGCATCAATACGCCGATAGCGGAGGAGTGCTTACCGTGCGGCACTTCCTTGCCGGTCAAAATTTTGGTCAGCTGCTTGGCGCCGCCGGACGGGTATTTGGTCGGGATGACGCGCAGCGCAATGCCGGGCTGGCCGCGCAACGCCTGTTTCAGCGCCGCGATTGCCTCCGGTTTATTGTCTTCGATGCCGATCAACGTGAGCTTGGGTTGCAGAATGTGTTGCAGGATCTGCGTGCCTTCAATGATCTGAGCGGCATGTTCCTGCATCAGACGGTCGTCGGCGGTAATGTAAGGCTCACACTCGGCGGCGTTGAGGATCAGCGTTTCCACGCCGCTCATGCCGCCTTGCAGTTTGCTGGCGGTCGGGAAACCTGCGCCGCCCAGGCCGGCGATACCGGCCTGATGAATACGTTGAATCAGTTCCGCGGCGGGCGATTGGCGATAGTCCGCCACCGGATCGCGCTCGCACCAGCGGTCTTCCCCATCTGCCTCAATAATCACGCACAGCTCCGTCAGCCCGGACGGGTGCGCGGTGATGTGCGGCGTAATGGCGCTGACGGTGCCCGAGGTCGGGGCGTGCACCGGCACGGTGCGGCCGCGGCCGACGGTCAGCGGCTGGCCTTTCAACACCCGATCGCCGGCGCTGACGCACAGCTCGCCTTCCGGCCCCAGATGCTGTTGCAGCGGAATGATAAAGGTCTTGGGCAGGGGCGCGACACGCAGCGGCGCACCGCTGGACTGCGTTTTCATTTCCGGTGGATGGATCCCGCCGTCGAAATCCCAGATCCGGTCTTTTTTAAAGGCGGCGAACAGATTAAGCATGTTGCTCCACGTGGATCACTTGCACCGGGATCGTCTTCATGTCCCACTTCCAGTTGGCGGTGGTGGTAGCGACCGGTCTCATTTCAATACAGTCGGTAGGGCAAGGGGCGACGCACAGATCGCAGCCAGTACAGAGGTCGGTGATGACGGTGTGCATGGCGCGGGTGGCGCCGACGATGGCGTCCACCGGGCAGGCCTGAATGCACTTGGTGCAGCCGATGCAGTTGGCCTCGTCGATATAGGCCACTTTACGCTCCGGCTCGGCGGCGGCTTCGCTGCCCAGCGGCTGCGGCTCGACGTTGAGCAGCTCCGCCAGTTTCAGCATCACCTGTTCGCCGCCTGGCGCGCATTTGTTGATCATCTCGCCGTTGGCCACCGCCTCGGCATAGGGGCGACAGCCGGGGTAGCCGCACTGGCCGCACTGGCTCTGCGGCAGGATCGCATCGACCTGCTCGGCGACCGGATCCTCTTCCACCTCAAAACGGCGCGCGGCGTAGCCCAGCACCAGTCCGAACAGCAGCCCGAGCGCGCTCAAAGCCGCGATAGCTATCCACAACGCAGTCATTAGAATTTCACCAGCCCGGTAAAGCCCATAAAGGCCAGCGACATCAGCCCGGCGGTGATCAGCGCGATCGAGGAGCCGCGGAACGGCGCCGGCACGTCGGCCACCGCCAGACGTTCGCGAATGGCGGCGAACAGCACCATCACCAGCGAGAAACCGGCGGCGGCGCTAAAGCCGTAAACGGCGGACTGCAGGAAGTTGTAGCCGAGGTTGACGTTAAGCAGCGCCACGCCCAGCACCGCACAGTTGGTGGTGATCAGCGGCAGGAAGATGCCCAGCAGGCGGTAGAGCGCCGGGCTGGTTTTGCGCACTACCATCTCGGTGAACTGCACGACGACGGCGATCACCAGAATGAAGGAGAGCGTGCGCAGGTACACCAGATCCAGCGGAACCAGAATAAAGGTGTTGATCACCCAGGCGCTGACGGAGGCCAGCGTCATGACGAAGGTGGTGGCCATTCCCATGCCGATGGCGCTTTCCAGCTTCTTGGAAACGCCGAGGAACGGGCACAGGCCAAGAAACTTCACCAGAACGAAGTTGTTCACCAGTACGGTGCCGACAAACAGGAGCAGGTATTCGGTCATTGCGATGCCTAAAAAAATAAAAGCCGCCTATTATCGGGAATCGGCGGCCGGACGACAACATATGAATCGCAGGGGTATTGCCTTTTTTGGTGAAAATTTACACAAAATACCCGATAAAACGTGCTGCAACCGCCTTTAACGTTCGGTAAAGGTGCCTTTGACCCGCTGCGAGCGCTTGATATAAGGCACCAGCAGCGCCGCCATCAGTAGCGGCCAGCCGAGGCTGCGCACCGCCACTTCGTCCGGCACCGGCGCGAAGGCGAAGGCTTTCACCGCCAGGATCACCGTGATCAGCAGCCACAGCAGGAACAGTTTAGGGAAGCGCTGCGACCGCTGGCAGAACAGAAACACCAGCCACAGGGTAAAGCCCCACATCAAGAGCGTGGTCAGCACCGAAAAGTACCATTGCAGGGTAAACGCCTGGGCGTTGGTCAACAGATAGTCGCGCGACTCGGGCATGAAGATCGCCATGGCGTACAGGAGCAGCATCAGGCTGGCGCTGAGCAGGGTAACGATCAGATAGGCCAGCGGGGCCAGCAACCAACCGCCGATACGAGAGTATTCAGCTTGAGACATAAAACGGCTTCCTGATTGAATCGGGGATCACAGGCGGCATAGCTTAGCGGGTAATATAGGCTTCGTCATCTCTATCAAGCGGATAGCTCGGCATTGCGGCGCCGGGCCGCACGTTTGGCTACTCCGGCCTTGCTTCGAATTAACATCTCATTTACTTCTTGTTCCATCCGGCCGCATGGTGTCAAATCGAAAGGGTCTGTCGTGAGCCTGCAAGAGGAAATCCCATGGCTGAAAAAATTCGTGTCGGGCTGGTCGGTTACGGCTACGCCGGTAAAACCTTTCATGCGCCGCTAATCGCCGGTACGCCGGGGCTGGAACTGGCCGCCGTTTCCAGCAGCGATGCCGGCAAAGTGCACGCCGACTGGCCGTCGATGACGGTCGTGGGGGATGCGCAAGCGCTGTTCGCCGATCCGGCCCTCGATCTGATCGTCATTCCTACCCCCAACGATACCCATTTCCCGCTGGCGCAACAGGCGCTGGCCGCCGGCAAGCACGTGGTGGTGGATAAACCGTTTACCGTGACGCTGTCACAAGCACAGGCGCTGCAACAGCAGGCGCAGCAGAGCGGTTTACTGCTGTCGGTGTTCCACAACCGTCGCTGGGACAGCGATTTCCTGACCCTCAAAGCGCTGCTGAACGACGGTTCGTTGGGCGAGGTGGTGTATTTCGAGTCGCATTTCGATCGCTACCGGCCACAGGTGCGCCAGCGCTGGCGCGAACAGGGCGGCGCCGGCAGCGGCATCTGGTTCGATTTGGGGCCGCATCTGCTCGATCAGGCGCTGCAACTCTTCGGCAAACCCGAGCGGCTGTTCGTCGATCTGGGTGAGCTGCGGCCGGGGGCACAGGCGGTGGACTATTTTCACGCGCTGCTGAGCTATGGCGATCGCCGCGTGGTGCTGCACGCCAGCATGCTGGCGGCGGCGGAGAGCCCGCGCTACGTCGTGCACGGCACCCGCGGCAGCTATGTCAAATACGGCCTCGATCCGCAGGAGGACCGGCTGAAGGCCGGCGAGCGCTTGCCGCAGGCCGATTGGGGCTATGACATGCGCGACGGCGTGGTGACGCTGTCACGTGACGATCTGCTGGCGGAACAACCGCTGCTCAACATTCCCGGCAATTATCCGGCTTATTACGCGGCGGTGCGCGACGCGATCACCGGCATAGGCGAAAACCCGGTGCCGGCCGCCGACGCCATCGCGGTGATGGCATTGATTGAACTGGGGCTGGAATCGGCCCGGCTGCAGCAGGCGCTGCCGGTGGTTTGATACCGCCCATTTCTCTGTGCCCGGCGCAACGTCGGGCCTTTTTACGACTTTACGTGCAAGGAAATTCGTTTCATGTCCTGGTTGCAGCGTTTGCGCATTGATAAATTTTTGCTGGTTCTGATTTTGGTGGTGATCGTCGCCTCGCTGTTCCCCTGCGAAGGCATCTGGAAAACCTTCTTTGAACACCTGACCACCGCCGCCATCGCGCTGCTGTTCTTTATGCACGGCGCCAAGCTGTCGCGCGAGGCGATCGTCGCCGGCATGAGCCACTGGAAGCTGCATCTGCTGGTGTTCCTCAGCACCTTTGCGCTGTTCCCGCTGCTCGGGCTGGCGATGAACCTGCTGGTGCCGGGCATCATGACGCCGACGGTCTATCTCGGCTTCCTCTATCTGTGCGCGCTGCCGGCCACGGTGCAGTCGGCCATCGCTTTTACCTCGGCGGCGGGCGGCAACGTGGCGGCGGCGATCTGTAGCGCCTCGGCGTCCAGCATTCTTGGCGTGTTCCTGTCGCCGCTGCTGGTGGGGGCGTTGATGCATACCCAGGGCGGCAATACCGACGTGCTGCACGCCATCGGTTCGATCATTCTGCAACTGATGGTGCCGTTCGTGATCGGCCACCTGGCGCGGCCGCTGATCGGCAAGTGGATCGACCGCCATCGCAAACTGATTAACCTGACCGACCGTTCGTCGATCCTGCTGGTGGTGTATACCGCGTTCAGTGCGGCGGTGGTGGAAGGGATTTGGCACCGTATCGACGGCTGGTCGCTGCTGACCATCCTGGTGATGTCGCTGGTGCTGCTGACGGTGGTGCTGGTGATCAACACCTACGCGGCGCGCTGGCTGGGCTTCAACACCGCCGATGAAATCACCATTGTGTTCTGCGGTTCGAAAAAGAGCCTGGCGAACGGCATCCCGATGGCCAACGTGCTGTTCCCGGCCGCGGCGGTGGGCGCCATGGTGCTGCCGCTGATGATTTTCCACCAGGTGCAACTGATGGTGTGCGCGGTGCTGGCGCAGCGCTATGCGCGTAAAACCGCCAAACAGCGGGCCGAGGCGGAGGCGCTGGCGGCCAAATAGGCCGCAGGCCGCTAGCGGTGGCTCAGCGCGTCGAGCAGAAAGTCGGCGCGCTCATCGGGTGAGGCGCGCGGCAGCTCTTGCAGCCGATAGCCATAACGGCGATAGATGGCCACCATCGCCCGATAGGTTTGCTCGGCTTCGGCGAAAGACTGTTTTCTCTCGCTGTCCTGCGCATAAATCGCTCGCCACGGCGGGGCGATGAACACCGTATCGGCATAGCGAAAGGCGTCGATCGCCGCCGTTAAGGGGGCGGGGATCGATAATCCGCACAGCGTCAGGTAACCGGCGATATCCGGCAGGCCGCGATCGAAGAACCAGCATGTTGCGCCCGTCGCTTCGCGCCATGAACGCAGTTCCCAATCGAGCATCCGCTCGGCGAAAGCCTGGCGATCGCCCCACGGCAGCGCATTGCCGCCAATACTCACCTGATCCTGAATAATCGCCCGGCCCGCCTCCTGCGAATGCGGGTAACCGCGGCGATGAAGAACGTCGATGAGCGTGCTTTTGCCCGAACCCGGGCCGCCGGTCAGCACGATACGGCGTAGTTTGTCAGACATACGGATCTCCTCTCTTGCAACAGAGTGATGGGGTGAAAACAGCGATAAAGACGAGCAGGCGGAAGAAAACGGGGGATGAGAAGAAGGCGCCGTTTGGCGCCTGGGGAGATTAGCCCTGAACTTTGGCGCGCAGCGCCTGTTTTTCCTGCTCGCTGAGGAAGGCCAGCTTCAGGCCGTTTTCCTGCGCGGTGCGGATTTCTGCCGGCGTCAGCCCGGCCTGCGGCGCGGCGACGCGGTATTCATGCTCGATCTCGATGCCCTGAACCGCCGGATCGTCGGTGTTGATCGACGCCAGCACGCCATGGCGCAGGAAGGTGGCCAGCGGATGCTGCGCCAGTGACGGCACGGTGCTGGTCTGGATGTTGGAGGTCAGGCAGGATTCGATGCCGATGCCGTGTTCCGCCAGGAAGTCCATCAGCGCCGGATCTTCAACCGCTTTTACCCCGTGGCCGATACGTTCGGCACCCAGCTCGCGGATCGCCTGCCAGATGCTTTCCGGGCCGGCGGCTTCGCCCGCGTGCACGGTGATGCGCAGGCCGGCGTCGCGCGCGCGGTTGAAGTGGTTGAGGAACAGGCTGCCGGGGAAGCCCAGCTCATCGCCCGCCAAATCCAATGCGGTAATGCCGTCGCGGTGCGCCAGCAATCCTTCCAGCTCCTGCAAACAGGCGGCCTCGCCAAAGGTGCGGCTCATGATGCCGATCAGGCGAATGTCGATGTCGCGATCGCGGCAGCCCGAGCGGATCCCGTCGATCACCGCTTCCACCACGCCGGCGACAGGCAGCTGATGCTTCATCGCCATGTAGTAAGGGGAAAAACGCAGCTCGGCGTAGTGCAGGCCGGCGTTGGCGGCGTCCTCGACGTTTTCGTAGGCCACCCGGCGGCAGGCGTCCAGATCGCCCAGCACCGCTACGCCCCAGTCCAGTTTCTGCAGGAAGCTGACCAGATCCGGTTCGGCGTGGGTGATCTGCACGTGCGGGCGCAGGCTCTCCAAATCGTTGGCCGGCAGGGTGAGGTTGAACTGGCGACCGAGGTCGAGAATGGTCTGCGCGCGGATGTTGCCGTCGAGATGGCGGTGAATGTCGGTAAGCGGTAGGCGGGGATCGATCATGCTGGGCACTCGCTAATTTATCGTAGGTAAAGTGCAGAACAGTATAAAAACAAATGAATGAAACTTGCCATCTCGTTGCATAAAAAAGTGACTTGCATCACAAATAATGCGAGGTGTATCGCATTATCGTCGTGAATCAGGCTTTCAACACGCTGACGCCCACCTGCTGCAACGGCGCGATCAGCGCGTCATCGGTAGCCCGCTCAACGATGATGGTGTGCGCCAGCGTAATATCGCCGATCGCATACTGCGAGGCGGCGTTAAGCTTGGCGGCGGAAGCCAGCACCACGGTTTCCGCCGCGCGGGCCGCCAGCGCGCGCTTGATGTAGGCCTCTTCCAGATCGCCGGTGCTCAGCCCCGCAGTGGGGTGCACGCCGGTCACGCCCATAAAATAGGTATCGGCGCGAATATGCGACATCGCTTCCACCGCGGCGGCGCCGACGCTGACGATCGAATGCTTGTACAACCGGCCGCCGATCAGGATCACCTCCACCGTGGGATGATCGGCCAGGCCCACGGCGACGCTGGGGCTGTGGGTGACGATGGTGGCGTTCAGGCTGAGCGGCAGCTGCCTGACCAGCTCGGCGGAGGTGGTGCCGCCGTCGATGATCACCACTTGGCCTGGGGCGATCAGCGCCGCCGCCGCTTTGGCGATCGCGCGTTTGGCGCCGGATTCCAACTGATTGCGTTCGGCGAAGCTGGCGATGGCGGATGAAACCGGCAGGGCGCCGCCGTGCACCCGCTGCAGCAACCCCTCGGCGTCCAGTTCGCGCAGATCGCGCCGGACAGTGTCTTCCGACAGCCCGAACAGCTCGCTGAGCTGCTTGGCCAACACCTGGCCGTCCTGAGCCAGTTTCTCCAGGATGATTTTCTTGCGCTGGCTGGTCAACATGGCCATTTTTCCCTCAAATTTGCATTGCACGAAATATCTTGATCATACACGAAACTGCACGATAGTATCAATTTCCTTCCTCTGGCGGAGTAAACCGATGATAGCCACCAAAGACCGAGTTCGCATTGTCGAAACCCGGGTGTTGTCCGATGACTGGTACCTGCTGAAAAAAACCACCTTTGATTTTCTGCGGCGCGACGGCGTCTGGCAGCGGCAAAGCCGTGAGACTTACGATCGCGGTGACGGCGCGGTGATTTTGCTGTTCAACCGGCAGGCGCAGACGGTGATCCTGACGCGCCAGTTCCGCTTTCCGGTGTTCGTCAACGGTCATGACGGCATGCTGATTGAGGCCGCCGCCGGGCTGCTGGACAACGCGTCGCCGGAGGCGCGCATCAGAGCCGAAGCGGAAGAGGAAACCGGCTATTTCGTGCAGAACGTGGAGAAAGTGTTTGAAGCCTACATGAGCCCAGGTTCGGTCACCGAGAAGCTGCACTTTTTCGTCGGTGAATATCAGGCGGGCGATCGCGTCAATGAGGGCGGTGGGGTGGCGGCGGAGGGCGAGGATCTGGAGGTGATCGAGCTGCCGCTGGCGCAGGCCCTGCAGGCGATTCGTCAGGGCGCGATCGTTGACGCCAAGACCATCATGCTGCTGCAGTTTGTCGCCTTGAACCGGACGTTGGAGGAAGAACGATGAAAGCACAACAAATCCTGATCGCCGGCCCCTATCGCAGCGGCACCGATGGCGATCCGCAGCGTATCGCCGCCAATCTGGCGCGCCTGGAACAGGCGGCGCTGGCGGTTTACCTGCGGGGACACGTGCCGGTGATCGGCGAGTGGCTGGCGCTGCCTTTGGCGGCGGCGGCAGGCTCCACTCAGGTTGGCGATGCGGTGAGCGAGGCGTTTCTTTACCCGGTGGCCCATCGGCTGATTGCGCAGTGTCAGGCGGTGTATCGCATCGAAGGGGCATCTGCGGGAGCCGATAACGACGTGCGGTTGGCTAACGAAAGGGGATTGACGGTCTATCGTCATCTGGAGGAAATTCCGTCTGTTCAGGCGTAACCGAGGAGCGGGCAGAGGCTCGCCCCCTCGCGTTATTTCTCGCCCAGCACCACCCTCAACCCGGCGATCAGCTTGTCCATGCCGGCCTCCAGCTTGCCGCGCGGGCAGCCGACGTTGAGACGCAGGAACCCGCGGCCTTCCTCGCCGTAGGTAAAGCCCGGCATGATCGCCACCTTTTCGCGCTCAATCAGCGCCTGCTGCAGCGCCCGATCGTCTACGGCCAGCGGCCGCAGATCGATCCAGGCCAGGTAGGTGGCCTGCGGCGGGCGCCAGCCCAGCGCGGGAAACGCCTGCTCCAGCCGTTCGGCGACGTAGCTCAGATTATCCTGCAGATAGTCGCGCAGGGCGTCCAGCCAGGGTTCGCCGTGGCGATAGGCAGCCACGTGCGCCGCCACCGCCAGCACCGCCGGCGAGGAGAGGCCGTCGCGGGATTTGAGCTGCTGGAAGTAGGCTTCGCGGCTGGCGTCATCGCTGATAAAGCCGTAGGCGCCGGTCAGCGCCGGGATATTGAAACTCTTGGAGCCGGAGGTCAGCAAGGCCCAGGCGCCGGTCGCCACCTGGCTCCACGGCATATGGCGGTGTTCCCCCCATGCCATATCCATGTGGATTTCGTCGCTGATGACGCGCACGTCGTGGCGCTCGCACAGTTCGGCCATCTGCTGCAACTCGTCGCGGCGCCACACTTTGCCGGTGGGATTATGCGGGCTGCACAGCAGCAGGATCTTGGTTTGCGGCCGCGCCAGCAACGCCTCAAGGTGCGCCATGTCGCAGCGCCAGTCGTCGCCGGCCTTGTGCAGCGGGCAGGCCAACAGCTGGCGTTGGTTGGCGAGGATCACCTTGTAGAAGGCGTCGTAGGCCGGGGTATGGGTCACCACATAGTCGCCCGGTACGGACCATTGGCGGATCAGCTGCGCCGCCATGTAGATAACGGAAGGGCCGTACACCGCCGTTGCGGTGTCGATGGCGACGTTGAAACGTTGCAGATACCAGTGGCGCAGCGCGCCGAGAAAATCCTCGTGCTGCCAGCGGCTGTAGCCCAGCACGCCGTGCTGCAGGCGTTGCTGCAACGCCTCGAGAATGCACGGTGCGGTGGCGAAATCCATATCGGAGATGGTGAACGGCAGCAGGTCGTCGCTGCCGAAACGATCGGCGATATAGTCCCACTGGGTGCACCAGGTGCCGTGGCGGTCGATCGGGGTGGAGAAATCAAACATGGGTGGCTCCCTGCAGCGCCGCGGCAGGTTGCGCCGTGACTATCAGTGAGTCTAATTCATCTTTCACCGATTGCACCTGCGGGCCGATCACCACCTGCAGATTATGGTCGTTGAGATGCACTACGCCGATGGCGCGGTTGGCCTTCAGCGCCGCGTCGTCCACCCGGCTCATGTCGTTGACCGACAGGCGCAGGCGGGTGATGCAGTTGTCCAGCGTGATAACGTTGCCCGGGCCGCCGAGGGCCGCCAGAATCGCCGGCACGTTGTAGCCGGATTTGCCCACCGCGCCGCTCGGCGCGCTTTGGCTGACGGCGCTGTCGCTCTCACGGCCCGGCGTTTTGATGTTAAAGCGCTGGATGGCGAAGCGGAAAATGGCGTAATAGCCGACGAACCAGACGGCGGCCACCACCGGCACCAGATACCACTTGGTGGCGGTGCCGTGCAGAATGCCGAACACCACGAAGTCGATGATGTTGCCGTCGGTGTTGCCGATGGTCACGCCCAGCAGCGCCATCACGGTAAAGCCCAACCCGGTGAGCAGCGCGTGGATCAGATACAGGAACGGCGCGACGAACAGGAACAAAAATTCGATCGGTTCGGTGGTGCCGCCGACCACGCAGGCCACCACGCCGGAAATCAACAGCCCTTTGATTTTGTGACGATTCTCCGGTTTAGCGCAGTGGTACATCGCCAGCGCCGCGCCCGGCAGGCCGCCGAGGAACGCCGGCATTTTACCCTGTGACAGGAAGCGGGTGGCGCTCTCGGCGAAGCCGGTGGTGGTCGGGCAGGAGAGCTGCGCCTGGAAGATGGTCAGGGCGCCGCTGACGCTGTGGCCGCACACCTCCATCGTACCGCCCGCCTCGGTAAAGCGGATCAGCGCCACCAGAATGTGCTGCAGGCCGAACGGCAGCAGCAAGCGTTCACCGGTGCCGAACAGCATCGGGCCAAAGGCGCCGGCGCTGTTGATCACCCAGCCTAGCCCGGTGATGCCGGCGGCGAACCACGGCCAGATCAGCGGGATCACCAGGCCGCACAGGCCCAGCACCACGGTGGTGACGATTGGCACGAAGCGCGTGCCGCCGAAAAACGCCAGCGCGTCCGGCAGGCGGATGGTGTGGAAGCGTTCATGCAGGCGATAGACGATGATGCCGACGATCACCGCGCCGAGGATGCCGGTATCGATCGACTGAATGCCGAGGATGTTCTGGATATTGTTGGCTTTCAGCACCAGCGGATCGCTGGTGGGCAGCACGCCGGCGGCGGTCAGGTAGAAGTTGGTGCCCAGATTCAGCACGGCGAAGCCGACGAAACCGGAGAACGCGGCGACGCCCTTGTTTTCGCGCGCCATGCCCAGCGGAATGGCGATGGCGAACATCACCGGCAGGAAGCTGAAGGCGAAGGAGCCTACCTTGCTCATCCAGGTGAAGATCAGCTGGAAGATCGGGTGGCCGATAAACGGCATCAGGGTGATCACGTCGCGGCTGCTCAGCGAGCTGCCGATCCCCAGCATGATGCCGCAGAAAGAGAGCAAGGCGACGGGCAACATGAACGTTTTGCCCAGGCTCTGGAAGAACTCCCAGAGGGTGATTTTGGGTTTGTTGGCTGCTGACATAACCGACTTCTCCTGGCGAAAAGACGAGCAAAAAGGGGACTGTTGATTAGGTAAAAAGAAGATAAAACGTTTTACCTAGCAAAAATGCGCCACCAATCACAAATCTGCCGCCCGGTTTTTGGCGACAATGCGGCAGGCAGTAAAACGTTTTACTGAGCTAACGGATTCGGTATACCCTTGATCATTACGGCGCGGGTTGCCCAGGAACGGGTTCGCAGAGACTATGAGCATCAAAAAAATCACCATCACCGATGTGGCGCAGCAGGCGGGCGTGTCGGTCACCACGGTTTCCCTGGTGTTGAGCGGCAAGGGGCGGATTTCGCCGACCACCGTCGAGAAGGTCAATCAGGCGATAGAGCAGCTGGGCTACGTGCGCAATCGTCAGGCGGCGACGCTGCGCGGCGGTGAATCCGGGGTGATCGGCCTCGTTCTGCGCGACATTTGCGAACCCTTCTATGCCGAAATGACCGCCGGGCTGAGCGAAGCGCTGGAGGCGCACGACAAACTGCTGTTTTTAACCCAGAGCGGGCGCGACGGCCAGGGCTTGCAGCGGGCGTTTGACGCGCTGCTGGCGCAGGGCGTCGACGGTATCGTGCTGGCCGGCGGCATTCGCGCGGCGGCTGGGTTGAAGGAGAAGGCGGCCGATCAGGGCGTGCCGCTGGTGTGCGTGGCGCGCTCCAGCGGTCTCGATGGGGTGGACGTGGTGCGGCCGGACAACATGCAGGCCGCCAAACTGGCCACCGAATTTTTGATCAAACGCGGCCACAGCCAAATCGCCTACCTTGGCGGCCAGAGCGACTCATTGACGCGTGCCGAGCGGTTGGGCGGCTTTTGCGCCACGCTGGTGCAGTACGGCCTGCCGTTTCGCAGTGAATGGATCGTCGAGTGCGATTGCCGGCAGCGTGAGGCGGCGCAAGCGGCGGAACAGCTGCTGCGCCACTACCCGAACATTACCGCTGTCGTCTGCCACAAGGCTTCGGTGGCGCTGGGCGCCTATTTTGGTCTGACGCGCAGCGGTCGCAGCATCGGCTCGGACGGGGTTGACGCTTACTACGGGCGGCAGGTGGCGCTGATCGGCTTCGGCGACGTGCCGGAGGCCGAGCTGACCGAGCCGCCGCTGACCTTCGTCTCCAGCTCGGCGCGGGAAGTGGGGCGCAGCGCCGCCGCACGCCTGCTGCAGCGCATCGGCGACGCCGACCTGTCGGCGCAGAACGTCATTCTGCCGCCGACGCTGATCCGGCGCGGCTCCGCCTAATCCCGCCGCAGTTCCTCTTCCGCCTCCCGGCGGATCCAGCCGATAAAGGTTTTCATCGCCGGCGTCAGATCCCGCGACTTCAAATGGGTCAGCCAATAGGCGCCAAGCGCGGCCTCGGCGGCGAACGGCCGCTGCAGCACGCCGGCGGCCAGTTCGCGGCGGAACATGCTGACCGGCGCCAGCGCCACACCGTCGCACTGGAGCGCGCCTTCCACCATCAGTCTTGACGAGTCGAACACCGGGCCGTTGATCCGCCACGGCGTCACCTGCGCAGCCGTGAACCAGCGCTCCCATTCATCCTTGCGGTAGGTGCGCATCAGCTGCTCGTGCTGCAGATCCTGCGGCGTGCGCAGGCGCGCGGCGACCGCCGGCGGGCAGAGCACCGTCAGCGGCGCGTCGAACAGCTTGATATTGCAGGTGGCGGGCCAGAGGCCTTCGCCGAAGCGGATGGCGAAATCCATGCCGTCGGCCGACAGATTGACCAGGTTGTTGTGGGTCAGCACCCGTAGATCGATAAACGGGTGCGCCGTGCGGAACGCCGCCAGCCTCGGCATCAGCCAGCCGACGGCGAAGGTGCCGACCACCGCCACCGTCAGCACCTCGTGGAAATGCCCGCCTTCGAACTGTTGCAGCACCGCCTCGATGCGGTCGAAGGCGTCGTTCAACACCGGCAGCAGCGCCTGGCCTTCTTCGGTCAGATCCAGGCCACGCGGCAGGCGGCGGAACAGCTGAATGCCCAGCTGTTCTTCCAGCATGCGTACCTGCTGGCTGACGGCGGCCTGGGTGACGCGCAGCTCCAGGCCGGCGCGGGTGAAGTTCAGGTGGCGGGCGGAGGATTCGAACGCCCGCAGGGCGTTGAGGGGAAGTCGATTGCGCATTGTCGATAGCCATAAGTTTTTCTTTATGCTGGCTGAAATTATTATCGCTTGTCAACCCGGCGGCAAAATCCGATATTTGGCGCGGCTGCTGAGAGCGTCGCGGCAGCCGTAAAGGAATGACATCATCAACCAGGGAAAGCGCCGTGCATAACGCCAATAAAAACTTTTGGCCGCGGCCGATGCCCTGCAACCTGAGAGCTTCTATCATGACGAAAATGAACCGCCTGGCGGCCGCGTTGATCGCCGCGCTGATCCTGCCGACCGCACAGGCCGCACAGCAGCAGGATATCGACGCCGTTATTCAGCCGCTGATGAAAAAATATGGCGTGCCGGGCATGGCGATCGCCGTGTCGGTTGACGGCAAACAGCAGATTTACCCGTATGGCGTGGCCTCGAAGCAGACCGGCAAACCGATCACCGAGCAGACGCTGTTCGAAGTGGGCTCGCTGAGCAAAACCTTCACCGCGACGCTGGCGGTCTATGCGCAGCAGCAGGGTAAGCTGTCGTTCAACGATCCGGCCAGCCGCTACCTGCCCGAGCTGCGCGGCAGCGCCTTCGACGGCGTCAGCCTGCTGAATCTGGCGACGCATACCTCCGGCCTACCGCTGTTCGTGCCGGACGACGTGACCGACAACGCCCAACTGATGGCCTACTACCGGGCCTGGCAGCCGAAACACCCGGCGGGCAGCTACCGCGTCTATTCCAATCTCGGTATCGGCATGCTGGGCATGATCGCCGCCAAAAGCCTCGACCAGCCGTTTATCCAGGCGATGGAACAGGGGATGTTGCCGGCGCTGGGCATGAGCCACACCTACGTTCAGGTGCCGGCGGCGCAGATGGCCAACTATGCGCAGGGTTACAACAAGGACGATAAGCCGGTGCGGGTCAATCCCGGCCCGCTGGACGCCGAGTCTTACGGCATCAAGTCCAACGCTCGCGATCTGATTCGCTATCTGGACGCCAACCTGCAGCAGGTGAAGGTCGCACAGCCGTGGCGCGACGCGCTGGCCGGGACGCACGTCGGCTATTATAAGGCGGGCGCGTTCACGCAGGATCTGATGTGGGAGAACTACCCGTATCCGGTGAAACTGTCGCGTTTGATCGAGGGCAACAACGCCGGGATGATCATGAACGGCACGCCGGCTACCGCCATCACGCCGCCGCAGCCGGAATTGCGCGCCGGCTGGTATAACAAAACCGGCTCTACCGGCGGTTTCTCCACCTACGCGGTGTTCATCCCGGCGAAGAATATCGCCGTGGTGATGCTGGCCAACAAATGGTTCCCGAACGACGATCGGGTCGAGGCGACTTATCGCATCATCCAGGCGCTGGAGAAGCGCTGACAATCAGGGGCGCCGGCGGGGCGCCCCTACCACCGATGCTGCCGTTCACGTTGCTCGCGCATGAAATCGATAAAGGCGCGCAGTTTGAGCGGCAGATGTCTGCCGGCGGGGAAGTAGATGAAAAATCCCGATGCTTCGCTGGCGTAACCCGGCAGCACTTCCACCAGTTGCCCCTGTGCCAGCTCCTGCAACACCGTGCCCTGAAAACGCTGTGCGATACCCAGCCCCGCCAACGCCGCATCCTTGATCAGCCTGTCTTCGTTAAAAATCAAACTGCCGCTGACGTCCAGCGCGCGTTCATCGTCGCCCAGGCTGAAATACCAGGGTTCCAGTTTGCCGCTGCCGGGAAAACGGTAGCGCAGGCAATGGTGCGCGAGCAGATCGTCCGGCGTGGCCGGTGCGCCGCAGCGCGCCAGATAGTCAGGCGAAGCGACCAGCACCCGGCGCTGGCCGTTATCGATCGGCACGGCGATCATGTCCTTTTGCAGCATGGCGTGCATGCGAATGCCGGCATCGAAACTGCCCAGCACCAGATCGGAAAAGCGGTCTTCGGTAAACAGCTCCAGCTGCACCTCGGGATAGCGCCGCTGAAACGCCGCCAGATGCGGCATCACCAGCAGCGAAGCGGCCAACTGCGGCAGCGTAATGCGCAGCAGGCCTGCCGGCTGTGCGCCCAGGGCGCGCACATCGTCCGCCGCCACATCGATCTGGCCCATGGCCGGCGATACCTTCTGATAGAACAACCGGCCTTCGTCGCTGAGGCGCACCGAGCGGCTGGTGCGGTGAAATAACCGCACTCCCAGCTGATTCTCCAGCGCCTGAATGTTTTGCGACACCGCCGGCGGCGTGACGCCCAGTTGGCTGGCCGCGCGGGTAAAGTTGCCCAGGCGTGCCACGGCTTCGAAATAGGGCAGCAGTTGCAGGAGTGAACTCATCTATCAATAACCTGTGCTTAATGATTCATTAAATTATGCCTTATTTTAATTTATGAAGAACGTTTTAGACTGATTTTTACTTTCCCTCAGAGAGATTAAAATCATGTCGGCAATACAACAGGCGTTAACAGAACGGATCGCGGCGATCGATCAACAGGCGATGGCCGAAGGGCGCATCGTCGGCAGCGTGGTGCTGGTGGCGCGGCGGGGTGAAATTTGCTACGCCGGTGCGGCCGGTTATGCCGATCGCGAAGCGCGGCAACCGATGCGGCGAGAAACGCAGTTTCGGCTGTCGTCGGTCTCCAAACCCTATACCACGCTGGCGGCGCTGCGTTTGATTGAGCAAGGCAAGCTGAGCCTGGACGATGCAGTCAGCGACTGGCTGCCGTGGTTTACCCCGGCGCTGGCCGATGGCCGCCGCCCGGCGATCCGCATTCGTCATTTGCTGAGCCATACCGCCGGGCTGGACTATCGGCTGAACCAACCGCCGGCGGGCGTTTACCATCAGTTGGGGATCCAGGACGGCGTGGAGCTGTCGACGCTGACGCTGGAGCAAAACCTGCGGCTGTTGGCGCAGGCGCCGTTGCTGTCGGCGCCGGGGGAGCGCTTCAATTATTCGCTGGCGATCGATGTGCTTGGCGCGGTGCTGGAGCGGGTGACGGGCATGTCGCTGCCGCAACTGTTTGTCGAATGGGTGGCGCAGCCGCTGGGGCTTGGCAACACCGCATTCCATGCGACGGACGCCGCGAACCTGGCGACGCCTTATTACAATACGCCGCAGGGGCCGCGGCGCATGCCGGAAGGCGTGCGGATCGCCTTGCCGGAAGGCATGGCGGGGGGAGAAGTGACGTTCTCGCCGGCGCGCGCGCTTAACGCCGGAGCCTATCCCTCCGGCGGCGCGGGCATGGTCGGTGATGCCGACGACGTGCTGCGGCTGGTGGAGGCGCTGCGCAGCGGCGGGCAGGGCATGTTGCAGCCGGATACGGTGGCGTTGCTGCGCAGTCCGCACGTCGGCGCCGAGGCGCAAACGCAAGGGCCGGGCTGGGGCTTCGGCTTTGGCGGCGCGCTGCTGGTGGATCCAGACGCCGCGCAGACGCCGCAGCATGCCGGTACCCTGACCTGGGGCGGCGTTTACGGCCACAGCTGGTTCTTTGATCCACAGGCGCAGCTGAGTGTGGTTGTCTTGAGCAATACCGCATTTGAGGGCATGTGCGGCCGCTACCCGCAGCAGATCCGCGATGCGGTGTATGCGGCGCTGCAGGGGTAAATAAAAAGGGCCCCGCAGGGGGCCCTTGTCAGGTTTTCAGGCGATTACTGCGCCGGTGCCGGAGCGGGTTCCGCTTCCTGCGCCGGTTCAGCGTCTTCCGCCGGGGCGCCCAGCATGGCGAACTGGCCGATGAACTCCTGCAGCGACATCTTGTTGCCGTTCAGGTCAACCTGATTGTCAGCGTAGTGGAACTTGCTCGCGATCACGCCGTCTTTCTGGGTGGTCAGCTTGAACATCTGACCCATGGCCGCCAGGCCCTGCACTTGCTGCTGCGCCAGTTTCTGCGCGTCTTCCGCATTATAACCCTGCAACAAGGCGGTCTTCGCGGTCACTTCGGTAGCCATCGCTTCCGGAATGGTCAGGTTGATATCCAGCTTTTTAACCGCCTGAGCGATCAGCTGATCCGGCGATTGTGCCGGGGAGGCGGCCTTGCTCGGATCGGTCATCGCCAGATCCAGCGTGAAGACGCTCTCACCCTTGCTGTTTTTCCAGCTCAGCGGGGCGATGCTGAGGCTCGGGTTGCCTTTCAGCAGCAGCGGCAGGTTCTTTTGCAGCATCTCGGAGGTCTGCTGTTCGTAGACGTCCGGATCCAGGTTCTCGCCCTGCTGCAGCAGCGCCATGGTTTGGCGGTTGTAGCTGTCGGAGAAGTCTTTCAGCGCCTTGCCGTCGACGTTGTCGATTTTCAGCGTCAGTTTACCGGCGCCGAAGTCGTTGCCCTGCACCTTGAGCGCGTCCATGGTGTAGTCGATCTGGCCGCCGATATTGCTGCTGCCTTGCTCGCCAAACTTGCTCACCAGATTGAAACCGTCCAACGCCACGGTATCTTTACCGTCGATCGTCAGTTTGAACTGCTTCAGCGTCATCGTCTGATCGCCGAGCTTCACGCCGAACTTGCTTTCGTTGCTGTTGCCTTTCAGGTTGAAGCCCTGGAAGGTGATCTGCTCGTTTTGGCCGAATTCATTCGGGCTGGCGAACACGATAGTGTCGCTATTGGCGTCCAGCGCGAATTTTTTCAGATCGCGGGACACATCGGCGTCAATGGTGGCGCCGCTGAATTTCAGCGAAGATTTATCCTTCTGGTAGTCCAGTGGGATAAAGTCGATGGTGGACGCGGTATCGCCGCTGTACGAGATGCGCGAATCGGCGGTAAACAGCGATTTGCCTTTGGTGGTTTCAAATAGGCCTTTCACCGCCGGGGTGTTTTCCAGCTCGGTATGCACCGACGCCATGCTCGGCAGCAGGTTGAATTTTTTCAGCTGCGCGAACGGGAACGGACCGTGATCGATGGTTTCCAGGAACGCCACTTCTTCACCGGCTTTCAGCGCCGCATTTTCACTGGTATCCGTGCCGTCGGAACGCAGCACATAACGCACTTTACTGCTGAACAGGCCGCGCTGGTAATTTTCATAGCTCAGCTTGACGCCGGCTTTCGGCAGGTAGGCTTTCAGTTGGCCGTTGGCGTTGTCGACGACTTCGCCCATGTGTTGCTCGATCTGTTTCCCGGTGTACCAGGATGCCCCGGTCCATGCTGCGCCAAGAACGACAATGACGCTGACAGCGACTAACGATTTTTTCATAGCTCTGTTTCATCCTTTTTTTCTTATCACCCTCCGTTGCATGGGAGGGGCAAATAGGGGCCGACAAAAAACGCCCGCAGGCGTTTAATTGTGGGGGTAGCTCTCGCTTTCAGCAAGCAATTTGCTGAAATTTATCAACGGTTAGGCCAGCTGGTTATAAACCCGGGCGATACGGCCGCTGCCGCTGACGTTGACCGGGGATTCGAACGCCCCGATAAAGC
The DNA here is from genome assembly GCF_052166595.1 of Serratia sp. CY81684. Lineage (NCBI taxonomy): Bacteria > Pseudomonadati > Pseudomonadota > Gammaproteobacteria > Enterobacterales > Yersiniaceae > Serratia > Serratia sp. CY81684. Next base: position 1,445,408 of record NZ_JBJNOO010000001.1, read on the forward strand.
AGGATTCGCCCGGTTTGAGCGTCAGGCGTTGCCCGGATTTCTCCAGCGTCGCTTCGCCGGCGACGCAGAACACGATGGCGGCGCTTCGCTGTGCCAGCGCCTGTGGTGCGGCGGTCAAATCGTGCAGTGAGAAGGCGAAATCCTCCACCGGGATCGGGAAGAACAGCTCGTTGCCACGTTGCTCCGGTTGGGTCAGCAGGCCGGAAGCCGGTTGCGGGCGGAACTGCAGGTTGGCCAGCAGCTCGGGCACGTCGATGAATTTCGGCGTCAGGCCCGCGCGCAGCACGTTATCCGAGTTGGCCATCACCTCCAGCGCCACGCCTTTCAGGTAGGCGTGCGGCGTTTCGGCATACAGGAACATCGCCTCGCCCGGCGCGAGCTGCACCACGTTCAGCAGCAGCGGTGAGAACAGACCGCTGTCGTCCGGATAGAAGCCGGCGATGAAGCGCACGGTATCCCAGGGTTCCCCCTGCTGGTTGTTGAGCGCGGCTTTCAGCACGCCGAGCGCCAGCGATTTTTGTTCGCCGCTCATCGTCAACAGGCTGGCGAACAGGGTCGCGAGATGCGCGGTGTCCGGCTGTTGCAGGAAGGCGGCGATGTCGTGGTGCGCGCCGGCGATCGGTTGCAGCAGGGAAACGATATCGGCCAGTTCGCGAAAACCGTTCATCGCCAGGAACGGCGTCAGGGCGAACACCAGCTCGGGCTTGTGATTGGGATCTTTGTAGTTGCGTTCGGCGGCGCTCAGCGGGATGCCTGCGGCGTTCTCTTTCGCGAAGCCGACTTCGGCCGCCGCTTTGCTCGGGTGGACCTGGATCGACAGCGGCTGATCGGCGCACAGCACTTTAAACAGGAACGGCAACTCGCCAAAACGGCTGGCGACGTTGGCGCCCAGCTGTTTTGGCTGGTCTTCGTTGATCAGATCGCGCAGCGAACGCAGTTCACCGTCGGCGCCCGGCACGCGGGAAGGGCTCTTGGGATGGGCGCCCATCCACAGTTCGGCCATCGGCTGATTATCCGGGTTGGCGATGCCGTAAAGACGGGTCAGCGCATCGTGGCTGCCCCAGGCGTAATTCTGTACCGCGTTGGTCATTTTTTGCATGTCGATAAACGTCCTTAACGTCATTGTCGCACTGGATGACAATAACCTACTGATTTTATACGGTGAACTAAATCTGTGCCGACACCTATCCTACGCCCGCGTCGGCAGGAAAAATCATGGGCGCGATCAAAAAAACGCCGGATAACGTCGCGCCCGGCAACGGGGCCAAAGTATAGCGTGATAACGATCGGCGTCTCAATTGGCGCGCAGGCCTCAAGGCGACCCGGAAAACCCGCCGATCGATTATTCTTTGGCCCAGCGGAATTATTGCCGATAGCTTGGTCATTCTGCGTCATTATTTATTTTTTTAGCATGTCAAACTATGTCGGCTGAATTTATTTTTTACCGTCTGAGCCATTCCCTTAATTATTATTTTCGCGCTGCGCCGGGCAATCACACGCTGAGCTTAAACCTGCGCGGCAGACCCGTTTACCGTAACGGCCAACACGTCGATTTAACGAAACAAGAGGTCTGTTGCATGAAAAAACTGTTGTTGCTATTGGGGCTTTGCACCAGCGCCACCCAGGCGGCGGTGATTGTCGCCTATCCCTACGCGGCGCCACGCACCGTGGTGATCGCGCCGGCGCCGATCGTCGTTACACCCGCGCCGGTCGCGGCTGTGGCGCATCCGCTGGCACTCACCGCCGGTGCGGCGGCGACCGGGGCGTATCGGCATCATGAACGGCAGGACGCCTACGACGAGATCAATCATCTGCAGCAGCAACGGATCGATGAGCTCAATCATTTACAGGCGCAGCGCATCAATAATTTTAATTCGCGTCATCCGCGTTAATGGTTATCCAGATTTTTATTCTCCAGGCTCATTCCCGGCCGTTTATTTCACCGCGGGTTAACCGGCGGAAAATAACCGCGTCGTTAATGGGTAAAAGAGATGAAACGTGCTGTGAGATAACTCTCTTAATGCGAATAGTTATTATGTCACTATACTGGGAGTGCATGCCGACGGGGGGTAGCGCGTCGGCCTAACCCTACAATTTTAGGAATTATGCTAAGGAGATCGTGATGGCAGGCGTTCGTATCGAAAAAGACTCTATGGGCCCCATCGAAGTACCGGCCGACAAGCTGTGGGGCGCGCAAACCCAGCGTTCGTTGGCGCATTTCCGTATTTCCTCCGAAAAGATGCCGACCGCGCTGATCCATGCGCTGGCGTTGACCAAGCGCGCCGCCGCGCAGGTGAACGTGGATCTGGGGCTGCTGCCGGCCGATCGGGGCGCCGCCATCATCAACGCCGCCGACGAAGTGCTGGCGGACAGACATGCCGACCAGTTCCCGTTGTCAATCTGGCAAACCGGCTCCGGCACCCAGACCAACATGAACATGAACGAAGTGTTGGCCAACCGCGCCAGCGAGCTGCTGGGCGGCGTGCGCGGTGAAGAGCGCAAGGTGCACCCGAACGACGACGTCAATAAAAGTCAGAGCTCCAACGATGTGTTTCCCACCGCGATGCACGTGGCGGCGGTGATTGCGCTGCGCGAACACCTGATCCCCGAGCTGAAAGTGCTGCACAAGACGCTGAGCGACAAGGCCGAAGCCTACCGCGACATCGTCAAAATCGGCCGCACCCATCTGCAGGACGCCACGCCGCTGACCCTGGGGCAGGAGATATCCGGTTGGGCGGCGATGCTGGCGCACAATCTGAAACACATCGAGGACAGTATCCCGCACATTGCCGAGCTGGCGCTGGGCGGCACGGCGGTCGGCACCGGCCTGAACACCCATCCGGAGTACGCGGTGCGCGTCGCTAAAGCGCTGGCGGAATTGACCCATCAGCCGTTCGTCACGGCGCCGAACAAGTTCGAAGCGCTGGCGACCTGCGATGCGCTGGTGCAAGGGCATGGCGCGCTGAAAGGGCTGGCGGCTTCGCTGATGAAGATCGCCAACGACGTGCGTTGGCTGGCGTCCGGCCCGCGCTGCGGCATTGGTGAGATTTCGATCCCGGAGAACGAGCCGGGCAGCTCCATCATGCCGGGCAAGGTCAACCCGACCCAGTGCGAAGCGATGACCATGCTGTGCGCTCAGGTGCTGGGTAACGACGTGGCGGTGAACATTGGCGGCGCTTCCGGCAACTTCGAGTTGAACGTGTTCCGCCCGATGGTGATCCACAACTACCTGCAGTCGATTCGCCTGCTGGCCGACGGCATGCAGGGCTTTAACGAGCACTGCGCGGTGGGCATCGAACCGAACCGCGATCGCATCTCCCAATTGCTGAACGAATCGCTGATGCTGGTGACGGCGCTCAATACCCATATCGGTTATGACAAGGCGGCGGAAATCGCCAAGAAAGCGCACAAGGAAGGGCTGACGCTGAAAGCCGCGGCGCTGAAGCTCGGCTACCTGACCGAAGCGCAGTTCGACGAGTGGGTGCGGCCGGAAGCGATGGTCGGCAGCATGCAGAAATAATGACGTCATGCCTAAATGGGGCGCGGTTGCGCCCCGTCTTTTCAAGCCAACATCTCTAGCACCGATAACAGCGCCTGCGGCTCCGGCCGCTGGGTGTAATCGGCGTGCGCTTCGGCGTAGACAATACGGCCATCGCGGGCGATGACGAATCGCGCCGGCAGCGGCAGCGTCCAGCTGTCATCCTGGTTGAACTGCGCCAGATCGAGGCCGAGCCGCTGTTGATACAGGGCGATCAGCGCGTCCGGCAGGCGGTAACGCAGGCCGAACTGGGCCGCCAGACGGTTGCCTGCATCGCTGAGCAACGGAAAGGTGAGATCGTGATCGCGCGCGGCCTGGCGGCTATGCACCGCGCTCTGCGGCGAAACGGCCAACAGCTGTGCGCCGTACTGCGTGATGGCGGGCAATGCGGCCTGCAGCGCCTGCAGATCGAGCGTACAGTAAGGGCACCAGATCCCGCGATAGAAACTGACGACCAGCGGCCCTTTTGCCAACAGCGCCATGGAAGAGCATGGTCGGTTTTCGCTGTCCGATAGCGTAAAGCCGGGCGCGGCGTCGCCGACCTTCAGGGCGCGTTCGGCCATGCCCGACGCGATCTGCGCCTGGATAGCCTCACGCATCAGCGCGTGATCTTGCGCCGCGAGTTTGAACGGCAGTTGGTCGGCCTCGAATGCCGCTTTGAAGGCATCGAGTTTGTCTTGCAGTGTCATGCGTTCTCCTGACGGGAATGAGGGGGAGCGCTTATCTTGCCCATTCCAAAATGGCGCGTGTAGACTGCAATAAATGCTAACCGTTATTCCAACAAGGAATGCCATGGGTAAATTTGCCGATTACGAAACCTATGCCTGCGTTTACGAGAGCGGCTCCTTTACCGCGGCGGCGCGGCGGCTGCACGTGGGGCAGCCGGCGGTCTCAAAAGCGGTGGCGCGGCTGGAACAGCAGCTCGGCACGCGCCTGATGCTGCGCTCGACCCACGGCCTGCAGCCGACGGATGCGGGACAGCAGCTGTATCAACGCACCCGGCGTATCCTGAACGAGCTGGCGGAGACGGAAGCGCTGGTGCAGAGCGCCGGCGAGACCCTGAGCGGCCGGTTGCGGGTCGCTTCGGCGGCGGTGTTCGCCCGCATCGTTCCCTTGCCTGATTTGACGGCGTTTATGCGCGCCAATCCACGGTTGCACGTTGATCTGCTGCTGGATGACGGCAATCTCTCGCTGATTGAAGAGGGCATCGATATTGCCCTGTGTGTTGGCGAGTTGGAGGATTCCGGTTTTACCGCCCGCAAGCTGGGTGAGGTAAAGCAATGCGTGATCGGCACGCCCGGCTATTTTGCCGCTGCCGGTATGCCGCAGCGGCCGGAAGATCTGTTGCAGCACGAGATGGTGATTTACCATCGCCGTGGCGGCGGCGAGCAGTGGCGCTTCAGCCGCGGAGAAGAGCAGCGCGCGCTGCGGCTGCCGGGGCGCATGCGGGTCAACGCGGCGGAGTGCGTACGCGAGCTGGTGCTGGCGGGCTTTGGTGCGACCGTCGCCAGCGAAGGCCTGTTTCGCAGCGAGCTGCAAAGCGGGGCGGCGATCGCGGTATTAGCGGACTGGCAACTGCCGCCGCTGGCGCTGTGGGCGGTGTTCCCCGGCGGCCATTTCGTTTCGGCCAAGGCGCGGGCCTTTGCCGATTTTGTCCAAACCACGCTATGCAGGGAGCCGTGATATGTCGCGCGCACAACGTTTACTCGATCTGATGCAGCTGCTGCGCAACCACCGTTATCCGGTGGCGGGCCATGCGCTGGCGCAGACGCTGGGCATCAGCATGCGCACCCTGTACCGCGATATCGCCACGCTGCAGCAGCAGGGGGCGGAAATCGCCGGTGAGGCGGGCGTCGGCTATGTGCTGCGCCCCGGCTTTATGCTGCCGCCGCTGATGTTCTCGCCGGCGGAGACAGAAGCGCTGGTGCTGGGGATGCGCTGGGTCAGCCGCCGCGGCGACAGCCAACTGGCGAGCGCGGCGGGTCAGGCGCTGGCCAAGATCGCCGCGGTGCTGCCGCCGGCGCTGCGGGAGGAGCTGGAGGCCAATACGCTGCTTATCGCGCCGGTTCAGGCACCGCCGGTGGCGGATGAGATGCGGGTGCTGATCCGAGACACCATCCGCTGCGAGCGCAAACTGCATATCGACTACCTCGATCTGGCGGGGCAGCGCAGCGAACGCCTGCTGTGGCCCTTTGCGCTGGGTTTTTTCGATCAGTTTCAGATGTTGGTCGCCTGGTGCGAGCTGCGTCAGGCCTTTCGCCATTTTCGTCTCGATCGCATTCAGGCCGCCACGCCGCTTGAACAGCGCTATCCGCGTGGCCGGCGGCGGCTGTTGAAAGAGTGGCGCCTCAGCGAGGGCATTGCGGAGCAATAGCGGCACGCTGCTGCCATAAACTGTCAGTCGCGCGCCTTAGTCTGTGCCTATCGGGAACCGGCCGGTTCCCATCACCCAAAGGACAGACCGATGACCCTTCCCAGCATGACCCTGCTTTACGTCGACAACCCGCTCAACAGCGCCGCCTTTTATCAACGCCTGCTGGGGCAGGCGCCGGTGGAGCTTTCGCCCGGCTTTGCCCTGTTCGTGCTCAACAACGGCTTCAAGCTGGGGATGTGGGCCAAACAGGGGGTAAAACCCGCCGCCACGCTGACCGGCGGCGGCGGTGAACTGGGCTTTTTATGCCAGGATCCGCAAGAAGTGGAGGCGCGCTATAACCAGTGGCGTGAGCTTGGGCTGACTATCGAGCAAACGCCGACCGAGATGGAGTTCGGTTATACCTTCGTGGCGCGAGATCCGGACGGCCATCGCCTGCGGGTGTATGCCCTCAGCGAGTAGCGTCGTCGGTATACAGGTGCAGACGCGGCACCAGCAGCCGCAGCGGCCTGGCGTCGGGTTTGTAACGGTGTTTCACCGCCTCGGCGTCGTAGTTGAGCAGTTCGCCGATCTTCGGCACCGCGGCGCCGCTTTCAACCTGACACAGGGCGATCAGCGGCAGCGGGCAGGGGTGCTGCACCTGTTTTTGCTGCTGCTGATACCACACCCGGGCGATCGGCTGCACTTTTACCGGCCGTTTGATCTTCAGCGTCGCCTGCTGCGGCAGCCGGCTGACGTCGTCGATCTCACGGCTGACCAGGGCGGCCCACTGTTCACGGCTGTGCGGCGGCACCGCGCGGCCGGCTTTCAGGCTTTTCTCCAGCTGCGCCAGAATGTCGTCCCGCTTGACGTTTTTGATGATGTGCTTGTTGGCCCAGCCGAAGCGCACGGAGTCGGGATTGGTCAGGGCGGTGAGGGTGCGATAGGCGCTGAGGGTAATCAGCCCGTGCAGATGGGTGTGCACGAACTCGAAACGCTGCTCCGGCGCCAGGCCGGAATCGACGGTGATAATCTGCTCCAGTTCGCCCTTCAGGCGGTTGATCAGCGCCAGCTGCGTTTGCAGCGCCTGATACTCCGGTTGCTCCACCGCCAGACAGATGACGCCGGGCAGGCGCACGGCGGCCTTGCTGCTGACATTCTCCCGGTTGTGGTGAATGAACAGCCGCTGATAATGCTCCAGCGCCAGATCGCGCGCCGCTTGCCCCACATGCTGCTCGACCGCGATATGCGAAATGGCCTGATGTTCCTGGCCTTTTTCAACCTCCGGCAGGCTGAACACCCGCGCCGCCAGCAACCGCAGCGGGGCGATCTGCTGCTGCAACGCGCCGAGCGCCTGCTCCAGCTCGTTAAAGCAGGCGTTCATTCTGCCAATCACATCGTATCTGCTCATCGCACACTCCCATATTAGTTACAACATACTATAGAAGAGTGGCCGACTGGGGGCAACATCGGCAAACGAAGAGGGAGCGGCTTCACTGGCCACCCGGCTTGTCAGCGAAAAATACGCCAGAGGGCCTTCTACAGCAGGGCGCGAAATAGACTTTGCATTGGTAGGGGTTTGATTCATTGATGGATTTTTTCTGTTGGTTGATATTTTGTTTGATCCATTTTCCGTTTGCCGTTGTCCAATCGCTGGAACAAACAGAATGGCAGGACGCTATGAGCCCCTCGGGTTATCTTTTCTTCTGTCATTAACGGGTGCTTTAAACGGAGGTTTACTGTGGATATTAAACAGAAAGTCAAAAACATGACGCTGGAAGAGAAGATCGGGCAAAAAATCATGCTGGATTTTCGCTACTGGGATCAGAACGGTAGCAGCAATCAGGATATGACCGTTCCCGATGCAGCCATTGGCAAGCTGATCACCGATAACCACATCGGTGGGGTGATCCTGTTTGCCAATAATCTGAAAGACAAGCAGCAGATCAAAACGTTGACGGCCTGGTATGCCGCGCTGAAAACCCACGCGGGCGTTCGTTTGTTTATTGGCACGGATAACGAAGGCGGTAACGTTTTCCGGCTGCCGCGCGGCGACTACGCCTCATTCCCCGGCAATATGGCGCTGGCGGCGGCGATCGAGGGCGGTGCGGATAAACAGCTCGCCGTTGAACAGGGCAAACTGATGGCCCAGGATATGCGCGCGTTGCATATCAATACCAACTTTGCCCCGGTCGTGGACGTCAACACCAACCCGTTCAATCCGGTGATTAACGTTCGCGCCTTCAGCGATGATAAGAACACCGTTGCCCGCCTGGCGGAAAACATGGTGGCGGGCATGAAACAGCAGGGTCTGATCACCGCGTACAAACACTTCCCCGGCCATGGCAGCACCTCCACCGACTCGCATACCGGTTTGCCGCGCGTCGATCGTACGCGGGAAGAAGCTTTTGCCATTGATATCGCCCCTTATAAACAGGCCATCGATCGCTGCGCGGCGCCGGATATGGTGATGACTGCGCATATTCAGTACCCCGCACTGGATAACAGCCAGATTGACACCCGCAACGGTGAAAAAATCACGGTGCCGGCCACCATGTCGCGCGAAATCCAGACCCAGATCCTGCGCAATGAGCTGGGTTATGCCGGCGTAACGATTTCAGACGCGCTGGATATGGGCGCGATTGCCGAGCATTTCAGCCAGCAAGCGGCGGCTGAAAACGTCTTTACCGCCGGGGTGGATATTGCTCTGATGCCTGTCAGCATCGCCTCGCCGGCGCAGGCGAGCCTGCTGCCCGAGCTTATCCGCTACATTGCGCAGCGGGTGAAAACCGGGCATCTCAGCGAGGCCGATATTGATGCCTCTGTCGAGCGCATTTTGCGCCTCAAATTGCGCCATCACCTGATGGGCCATAGCGATAAACCCTGTTCCCACGACGTTTCGTCCTCCGCGCATCAGCTGGAGAAACGGATTGCCGATTGTTCCATTACCGTGGTTATCAACCGTCAATGTCTGCTGCCGTTAAAGGACAAAGCGCTGCGCTACTTTATTCTGACTCCGTGGGGTGAGCAGGCCAAAGGCATTGCGAACGTGATGGCGCAGGAGGGCTACCAGAACGTCGTGGCCGCGAAGGAAACGGAACTGAGCGACGCCCAGGTCAGGGAACATATTGCCGGCTGCGACGTGTTCTTGCTTGGAACCCTCTCAACCCGCTTTACGCCTGCCGAGCAGGATGGGGTTGTGACCTCCGCAACCGGGGCGGCTAATGATACCAGTCCTTATCCGGGCTGGCTGAAATACGCAGCCGAGCAGGGGAAAAAACGCGTTCACCTCTCATTGCGCGCGCCTTACGATATCGTGAACTATGCCGCAGACGTGGATGCGGCTGTCGCCACCTATTCTTACTACGGGTATGACAGCGGCGTATGGCGTGGCCCTTCGATGATATCGCTGGCGCAGGTGCTGACGGGGAAAATCAGACCGCACGGAAAACTACCGGTTAATACCTGGCATGACTACGATGAGGAAACCAATACGGGCAAGGTGGCGTTCCCTCGTGGGACGGGGCTGAGCTGGTAATGGGACAAGTACCGGCGTCGTCAGAAAGGGCGACGCCGGTCGCGGGATAGCGTTGATAAAGCGGGCGGTTTCTTGCTCTGCACGATACGACATGGGATAACCGTCACTCACGGAAGGAGAACATTTATGCCGACAGGCGCAACAAAACTAGGCGGATGGCTGTTGATGGCCGCCATGCTGGGCGTGAGCGGATGCGCCAAACCCCCTGAGCCGGAAAAGCCTCCGCAGCCTGTACCGCCGGCAACGCCGATGCGGGGCATCTGGCTGGCCACGGTCATTGGATTGGACTGGCCGCCGGCGGCCTCGCTGAAAGCGGAATCCATGCAAGAGCGGGTGCGTCTGCAGAAGCAGGGGCTGACGGACGCGCTGGACGACATGGTGAAAACCGGGATTAACACGGTGTATTTTCAGGTTAAACCGGACGGCACGGCCCTGTGGCGTTCTGACATCTTGCCCTGGTCGGAGGTATTGACCGGCACCGTGGGCCAGGATCCGGGTTATGATCCGCTGGCCTTTATGCTGACAGAAGCGCACCGACGCGGCATAAAAGTGCATGCCTGGCTGAACCCTTATCGGGTTTCCATGAATACCCGACAGCAAACGATTGATGCACTCAATCATACGCTGCAGTCGCCGCCGGCCAGCGTCTATGCGCTACATCCCGACTGGATACGCACCGCCAGCGATCGCTTCGTGCTCGATCCCGGCCTGCCCGAGGTGCGCAACTGGATCACCGGCGTGGTGGCTGAAGTCGTCAAAAACTACGATGTCGACGGCATTCAGTTTGACGATTATTTCTATTATGAAACGCCGCAATCGCCGCTGGATGATGAAAAGACGTATCGCGCATACGGCAAAGGGTTTGCAGACAAGGCCGACTGGCGAAGAGACAACACGCTGCAATTGATAAAACAGGTTTCCGCCACCGTCAAAGCACTGAAGCCCGCGGTCGCGTTTGGCGTCAGCCCGGCGGGCGTATGGCGAAACAAAGCGGACGATCCTGCCGGTTCGGCGACGCGGGCCGGCGCGCCGTCGTACGATACGGCCTATGCCGATACGCGCCAGTGGGTCAAACTGGGGCTGCTCGACTATATCGCGCCGCAGCTGTACTGGCCTTTCGATCGTGAAATTGTTCGCTACGACGTGCTGGCCAACTGGTGGGCCGAGGTGGTGAAAGACACGCCGGTTCGGCTCTATGCCGGGGTGGCGCTGTATAAAGTGGGCACGCCATCGGCCAGCGAGCCGGCCTGGACCGTCGACGGCGGCGTCCCCGAGCTGAAAAGGCAGTTGGATCTCAACGAGAGCCTGCCGGGGATGGGGGGAACCATCCTGTTCCGGCAACGTTATCTGACCGAGCCGCAAACGGACAAGGCGGTGGAGTACCTGCAAACTCGCTGGAAACCCGGTCAATAATCACGGGCTCTGGCATGACGAGCCGCGGCTAACCACCGCGGCTTTTTCCATTCACAGGCGCGCCGCTTCCGGCAGCCGTTTCAGGTAATGCACCACCAGCAGCGCCAGCAACAGCATCAGGCTGATAAACGCCGCCACGCCATTCCAGCCGAAGCTGTGCCAGAACACGCCGCCCAGGGTGCCGGCCACGCTGGAGCCGACGTAATAGCAGAACAGATACAGCGACGACGCCTGGCCTTTGGCGCGGCGCGCACGGCGGCCGATCCAACTGCTGGCCACCGAGTGGGCGGCGAAGAAACCGGCGGTGAACAGCATCATGCCGATAAAGATCGCCGGCACCTGCGGCAGCGCGGTAATCAGGATCCCGATCAGCATAATCACGATCGACGCCAGCAGCACCGGGCCACGCCCGAAGCGTGAGGTGAGCGCGCCGGCCTTGGGCGAACTGTAGGAGCCGGTGAGATACACCACCGACAGCAGGCCGACGATCGCTTGGCTCAGGTGATAAGGATCCGCCAGCAGGCGATAACCGATGTAGTTGAACAGGGTGACGAAACTGCCCATTAGCAGGAAACCTTCCGCGAACAGCAGCGGCAACCCTTTATCGTGCCAATGCAGTTTAAAGTTGATCAGCAGGGTGCGCGGGCGCAGCGAGCTGGCGCGGAAATGCCGCGAGGCGGGCAGGATGCGCCAGAACATGCAGGCGGCGGCGAGGGCGAACAGGCCGATGACGCCAAGCGATACGCGCCAGGAGAAGAAGTCGGTCAGCACCCCGGTCACCAGGCGGCCGCTCATGCCGCCGATCGAGTTGCCGCTGATATACAGCCCCATCGAGAAGGCGACGAAGCTGGGGTGGATCTCTTCACTGAGGTAGGTCATGCCGACCGCTGCGACACCGCTCAGCGACAGGCCGATCAATGCGCGCATCAGTAAAATGCCGTGCCAGCTGGTCATAAAGGCGCAAATCAGCGTGCAAACCGCCGCCAGCAGCAGCGCCACCACCATCACCGACTTGCGGCCGATGGCGTCGGACAACGGCCCGGTGAACATCAGGCCGATCGCCAGCAGGCCGGTGGAGACCGAGAGCGACAGGCTGCTTTCCGCCGGCGAGACACCGAAGTCTTGCGACAGCACCGGCAGGATCGGCTGCACGCAGTAGAGCAACGCGAAGGTCGCCAACCCGGCGGAAAACAGCGCCAGCGTTACGCGCATAAACTGCGGCGTGCCGCGTTCGATATAGGGGAGTTTGTTGTTGAGGGTGGAGCGTTTTACTTTTGGCGCAGCGGCCGCGTCATCGTTGGCGGCCAGCGTCGACGGCATCACGGCCGCAGAACGCACAGGGGTTGTCACAGCGTTTCCTTACCGAACTTCGGGGAGATAAACAGACATTTTGCAGATAACAAAATGATAGGGAGCGGCGATTTTTTTGTCTAATATATTAATAATTACAATTAAGACTTTTTAAATATGAATATCGAGTTGAGACACCTGCGTTACTTTATCGCCGTGGCGGAAGAACTGCATTTTGGCCGCGCCGCTGAACGGCTGCGTATCTCTCAGCCGCCGCTCAGCCAGCAAATTCAGGCGCTGGAAGAGATGGTCGGCGCGCGGCTGCTGGCGCGCAACAACCGCAACGTCAGTTTGACCCAGGCCGGGGAGATGTTCCTCAAAGAAGCCTATCAGGTGCTCGATCAGGTCGGGCGCGCGGCGGAAAAGGCGGCGCGCCTGGATCGCGGCGAACTGGGCGAAATGACCATCGGGTTTACCTCCTCCGCGCCCTTTATCGGCGTGGTGGCGCGCAGCCTGCGCGCCTTTCGCCAGCAGTCCCCGCAGGTGCACATCAAGATGCGCGAAATCAACACCAAACAGCAGATCGAACCGCTGCTGAACGGTGAGCTGGATCTGGGGGTGATGCGCAATACGCGGCTGCCGGAGGCGCTGCACTATCAGCTGCTGCTGCGTGAACCGCTGGTGGCGGTGGTGCCGGAAGGGCATCCGCTGGCGGAAACGCCCGGCGGCGCGCTGCGGTTTCAACATCTGGCGCGGGAGCCGTTCGTGTTCTTCTCGCGCGAAGTGGGCACCGCGCTGTACGACGAAATTCTGCTGTTGCTCGGCAAGGCCGGCATCACTCCGTATATCACCCAGGAAGTGGGGGAAGCGATGACTATCATCGGGCTGGTCTCCGCCGGGTTGGGAGTCTCGATTCTGCCGGCGTCTTTCGCCCGGGTGCGGGTGGACGGCGTGCGCTATTTGCCGCTGGCGGAGCCGGACGCCACCACCGAAGTGTGGCTGGTGCACCACCGCCGGCGGCCGTTGACCGCGGCGGCGCAGGCGCTGATGGCGTTGATGCTGAAATGACGTTGAGCTTGGGCAAATAAAAATCAATTCACGCTGAAATTGCGAGGAATTTGTGCAGCAAATCACATAACGAATCAAATAGTTGACGCTGTATGACAAAAGCCCCACCATAACCCCTAGTCTTTATTTAGAAGCGCGAAAAATAGTAGGAGCCGGTTTGTGATTGCGGTTGGGCAGCCTGGGCATATCGATCAAATCAAACAGACCAATGCGGGGGCGGTTTATCGGCTAATCGATCAACTGGGTCCGATTTCGCGCATCGAACTGTCAAAACGCGCGCAGCTGGCGCCCGCCAGCATCACCAAGATCGTGCGCGAACTGCTGGAAGCCCATCTGGTCAAGGAAACCGAGTACCAGGAGATCGGCAGCCGGGGCCGCCCGGCGGTGGGGCTGGTGCTGGACACCGAAGCCTGGCACTACCTGTCCGCCCGCATCAGCCGCGGCAGCATCACGCTGGCGCTGCGCGATCTCAGCAGCAAGCTGGTGGTGGAGGAGCAGCTGCCGCTGGCGGCCGAACATCCCGAACCGTTGCTGAAGCGCATCCTGACCGAAGTCGATCAGTTCTTTATCCGCCACCAAAGCAAGCTGGAACGGCTGACGGCGATCGCCATTACGCTGCCGGGCATGATCGATGTGCAGTCCGGCGTGGTGCACCGCATGCCGTTTTACGACGTGCTGGAGATGCCGCTCGGCCCGGCGCTGGAAACCCGCACCGGCCTGCCGGTTTACCTGCAGCACGACATCAGCGCCTGGACCATGGCCGAGGCGCTGTACGGCGCCTCGCGCGGCAGCCAGAACGTGATTCAGGTGGTGATCGACCACAACGTCGGCGCCGGGGTGATCACCGGCGGCCATGTGTTGCACGCCGGCAGCCACAGCGTGGTGGAGATCGGCCACACCCAGGTCGATCCCTACGGCAAACGCTGTTACTGCGGCAACCACGGCTGTCTCGAAACCGTGGCCAGCATTGAGAACATGCTGGAGATCGCCCAGCAGCGGCTGAGCGGCTCGATGAGCTCCAGCCTGCACGGCGCGCCGCTGACCGTCGAATCGCTGTGCGACGCCGCGCTGGCGGGCGATCAGCTGGCGCGGGACATTATTCTCGGCGTCGGCCACAGCGTGGGGCGCATTCTGGCTATCATGGTCAACCTGTTCAATCCCGAGAAGATCCTGGTGGGCTCGCCGCTCAACCGCGCGGCGGAGATCCTGCACCCGGCCATCGCCTCCTGCATTCGCCAACAGGCGCTGCCGGCCTACAGCGAGCAGGTCAAGGTCGAATCCACGCAGTTCTTCAATCAGGGCACCATGCCCGGCGCGGCGCTGGTGAAAGAGGCGCTGTATAACGGTTCATTGCTGGTGCAGCTGCTGCAAGGCTAACATCAGAACCTCTTATTAATTCCGCAAAAGATTGAGCTACCTCAAGCCCCTACGCGGCAGCATCCCCTAGAATTTTTCCGAAAGACTTCTTCGCCGCCGGTGCGGCGATACATTGTTAACGGGGCATTCTGGGGCATTTTATTCATGTTGAAGCGTTTATTTGTGACAGGCACGGATACCGACGTCGGTAAAACCGTGGTTTCCCGCGGGTTGATGCAGGCGCTGGCCGCCGAAGGCCGTTCGGTGGCCGGCTACAAGCCGATCGCCGCGCGCTGCCAGGAAACCAGCGAGGGCATCCGCAATAAAGACGCTTTGGTATTGCAGGCATCTTCAACCCTGCCGCTGTCCTACGAGGAGATCAATCCCATCACCTGCCTGGATGAGGTGTTTCATGCGCATGCGACCGAGGACATCAACTATGGCGTGATGAGCAGCGGTCTGCGGGATCTTTCGGCCAAAGCCGATACGGTGGTGGTGGAAGGCAGCGGCGGTTGGCGGGTGCTGATGAACGATCTGCGGCCTTACGCCGAGTGGGTGGTGCAGGAACAGCTGCCGGTGGTGCTGGTGGTGGGCATCAAGCTGGGCTGCGTCAGCCACGCGTTGCTGACCGCACAGTCGATTATCAACGACGGCCTGCCGTTGCTGGGCTGGGTCGCCAACCGCATCAACCCGGGGTTGGCGCACTATGCTGAAACCATCGCGGCGCTGCAGCAGCGCATTTCCGCGCCGCTGCTGGGTGAGATCCCGTATCTGCCGCGCGCGGAGCAGCGCGAACTGGCGCACTATCTCGACATCTCCACGCTGCTGCGCTAGCGCGCTCAGGCCAGCAAAGGGGCCAACAAACGGGCGGAGACAAACAGCCCCAGGCCGTACACCGTATGCACCAGCAGGCTGATGATGCGGCTACGCGTCGGATTGGGGGTGTTCGCCGCCGCCACGCCAAAGCCTAACGCCGGCTGCATCACGAAGAAGGGCGCTGCCAGGCTCAGCCAGCCGCTCAACAGCGCGACCAGCGGCGTCGGCGCGGCGTACCACGCGATGCCCGCCAGGCCGAGCGGGATAAAGGCGAAGGCGACGCCGATCGCGTAGTGCAGCAGCCATCCCATCGCTTTTTCTCCCCGCCGCACCGGCGCCGCCATGATCAGAGCGTGATAAAACCGGCCGTCGAACAGGCCGATAAACCAGCGGCCGACCAGCGCGTAGTTAAGGGGCGGGATGCCCAGCACGCGCTTTTGCACGATGGCCCACAGGTCGGTGCACAGCGTGGCGCCCACCCCGGTC
Source organism: Serratia sp. CY81684 (assembly GCF_052166595.1). Taxonomy (NCBI): domain Bacteria; kingdom Pseudomonadati; phylum Pseudomonadota; class Gammaproteobacteria; order Enterobacterales; family Yersiniaceae; genus Serratia; species Serratia sp. CY81684. Next base: position 1,461,263 of record NZ_JBJNOO010000001.1, read on the forward strand.
AGCACAATCATCAGTAAAATTTCTGTCGTCATTTTCGTGTCCTTAAAGTCACTCATGGTGTAATGTGCGCACAGTGTGCAACTTAAAGTCGACTTCAAGTCAATGGAAAAAGAACTGGATATTGGCGAGGTGGCGCGTTTGAGTGGCATCGCGCCCTCGGCGCTGCGGCATTACGAGAAAAAGGGGCTGATCGCCTCGATAGGCCGCAACGGTTTACGTCGCCAATACGCCGCCGGCGTGCTGGATCAACTGAAGCTGATCGCCCTTGGGCGGCTGGCGGGATTCACGCTGGATGAGATCGCCTCGCTGTTTGACGAGCGGGGGCGCATCGCCCTCGATCGCCGGCTGCTGGCGGCGCGGATTGAAGAACTGGATCGCACCCTGCGGCGTCTGGGGCAGGTGCGCGCCGGTTTGCAGCACATGGTCGATTGCCCTGAACCGGAGCATCTGCAGTGCCCGCAGTTCAGGAAGCTGCTGCAGCAGGGGGAGTTTTAAGCCTCGCGTTTGGGCGGCGGCGCGGTGTGGTAGACCGATACCGGCCGCAGGCCGCGCGACACGGTGGTGGCGATCACGCAGGCCAGCAGAATGCCGGGCAGCAGCGCGTATTCGCCGGTCATTTCAAATACCATCAGCGCCGCCATGATCGGCGCATGGGTGGTGGCGGCCAGCAGGGTAGCCATGCCGGTCAGCGCCAGCAGCAGCGGCACCGCCGCATCCATGCCCGGCCACAGGCCAAACAGCTGGCCGATCATCGAACCGAGCGCGGCGCCGACGAACAGCGTCGGGGTGAAGACCCCGCCGGGCGCGCCCGACCCGCTGCTGGCGAGGATCGCCAACAGCTTGCATACCAGGATCGCCCCCAGCAGCAACACCCCCGGCGGCGCGATCAGCAGCGCCTGCACCACGCTGTAGCCATTGCCCCATACCTGCGGGAACAACAGCGAAAGCAGCCCAACGATCAGGCCGCCCAGCGCCAGCTGCAGCGGCGGCTTCAGGCGCAGCGATCGGAACGCGCGGCCGGTAGCGGTCATCAACCATAAAAACAGCGGCCCGCCGGCGCCGGCCACCACACCGACCAGCGCCATCAGCAGGTATTGCGTCGGCAAGGGGGCGGCGAGCGGCGTCACCAGGTAGAGCGGCGCCTGGCCGCCGTTGAGCAGGTTGGTCATCAGCAGGGCGCTGACCGCGGCGATCACCACCGGGCCGAGCGAGGCCAGCATCAGGGTGCCGAACAGGATCTCGGCGATAAACAGGCTGCCCGCCAGCGGCGCATGATAGGCGCTGGCCATCCCGGCGGCGGCGGCGCAGGCCACCCACAGTTTCCATTCTTTCTCGTGCGTAAAGCGCTGGGCAAACAGCGAGCCCACCAGCGCCGCCAGCAGGATCATCGCGCCTTCACGGCCGATGGCGCTGCCGCTCGACACCACCAGCAGCGACGCCAGACACTTCACCAGGCTGGCGCCGGTGTCCAGCTTGCCGTTGCCGGTCTCGATCGCTTCCATATAGTCGGTGGGCGCCGCCGGGCGCTGGTGGCGGTAGCGCTGGTGAACATACAGCAGCAGGCCCGCCGCCAGCCCGCCCAACGCCGGCGTCAGGGCGCGCCGCCAGCCGGGCAGCGCGGCGGCGGCGGCCACCAGGCTGCCGTCGGCATTGCCGAGCAACAGCCACTCGAGGCCAATCATCGAACGGTGGAACAGCCACACCGCCAGGGCGGCGGCGACGCCGATGAACACGGCGATAAACAGGCTGCGCAGCAGGGCGCGATAGTGGTGCAGGTGGACCAATCTTTTCATGCGTGGGCGGCGTCGTGAGAAAAATCAAAGGGTCATCAGCGCATTGTGCTTGGCGCTCCGGCCGATGACCAGTGAATCTTTATCAAACTGCGGCATGGGCGGGGCGGTCGGCGCCCCGGCGGGGGTTATTGCGGCGTCAGCACCCGGCGCGTGCGGCCGGAGCTGAGGTAGTCGGCGATATAATCCTGCGAGATTTCGCCGCTGTAGCGGCCGTCTTCATCGACGATCGGCATCCAGGACGTATTGTGCTCATACAGCTTCGACAGCACCACGCGCAGGTTCTCTTCCGCGCGGGCGGTGACGCGAAAGCGGTGCAGGCTATCGGCGCATACCCCCGGCGCACCGCGCGCCTCGCGGCGTTTGACGTAACCCAGCGGTTTGCCGTCGGCGTCTACTACCGTCACCGAACGGGCGTCGATATCGTCCATCAACCCGAATGCCTCTGTCAGCGGCGTTTCCCGGCGCACCGTCACCGTCTCTTGTTGGTCTGCCACGTCTCCGGCCTGCACCAGCAGCAGGCGCTTCAGCGTGCGATCCTGGCCGACAAAGGAGGCGACGAAGTCGTTCGCCGGGCGCGCCAGCAACTCATCGGCGCTGGCGTTCTGCACGATCTTGCCCTGGCGGAACACCGCGATGCGATCGCCGAGCTTCAGCGCTTCGTCGATGTCGTGGCTGACCAGCATCACGGTCTTCTTCAGCTGACGCTGCATGTCGAGAAACTCGTTCTGGATGGTTTCGCGGTTGATCGGATCCACCGCGCCGAAGGGTTCATCCATCAGCAGCACCGGTGGATCGGCCGCCAGCGCGCGGATCACGCCGATGCGCTGCTGCTGTCCGCCGGACATCTCTTTCGGGTAGCGGTGCAAAAAGCGCTTGGGATCCAGCGCCACCATGCTCATCAGCTCCTCGGCGCGATCGTGGCAGCGTTTTTTGTCCCAGCCCAGCATGCGCGGCACCACGGTGATGTTCTCCTCGATGGTCATGTTGGGGAACAGGCCGATCTGCTGGATGACGTAGCCGATTTTGCGGCGCAGGCTGACGGTATCCAGCGCGCTGGTGTCTTCGCCGTTGATCAGAATGGTGCCGCCGGTGGGTTCGATCAGGCGGTTGATCATCTTCAGCGTGGTGGTTTTGCCGCAGCCGGAAGGGCCGAGCAGCACGCAGATTTCGCCTTCCGGCACGTCCAGATTGATGTTGTCGACGGCGTTGAACGGCGTGCCGTTCTTTTGCATGAACTGTTTGGTCAGATTTTCCAATTTAATCATGAGCGGATCCCCTTGGGCGTGAGCGCAATTTGCAAGCGGTGCAATAACCAATCGAGGACGATCGCCAGCAGGCTGATCATCACGGCGCCGGTAATCAACTGGCGAATGTCGCTGCTGCTGATGCCGTTGAGCAGCAGCAGGCCGAGGCCGCCGGCGCCGATCACGGCGGCTATCGCCATTACGCCGATATTCATCACCACGGCGGTACGAATGCCGCCGAAAATCACCGGCAGCGCTACCGGGATCTCCACCCAGCGCAGGCGTTGCCAGAACGTCATGCCGATGCCGCGGCCGGCTTCGCGCAGCCCGCCGGGCAGGTTGTCGAGCGCGGTGTGGGTGTTGCGCACGATCGGCAGCAGCGAATAGAGGAACACCGCGGTGATCGCCGGCACGTAGCCGATGCCGTGGCCGATTAAGGAAAACAGCGGGATCATCAGCCCGAACAGGGCGATGGAGGGCACGGTCAGCACCAGCGTGGCCAGGCTCAGCACCGGCGTCGCCAGCCATTTGTGGCGGACGATCAGCACGCCGAGCGGCACGCCGATCAGGATCGCCAGGCCGACGGCGATGCCGACCAGCAGCAGGTGTTCCAGCGTCAATCCGGCGATATAGGCCCAGTTTTGCCAGGCGTAAAGTAAGGTATTCATCATGCCTCCTAAATCAGGCCGCGCTGCTTGAGGAACGCGTCGGCGACCTGTTGCGGCGTCTGGTAGTCGATATCCACTCTGGCGTTAAGCTCGGTGATCACCTGATTGTTGAACTGTTTCGACAGCGTGTTCAGCGCCGCTTCCAGCCCCGGCGTGTTTTGCAACACGTCGGCGCGCACCACCGGCGTGACTGCATAGCTCGGGAAATAGCCTTTGTCGTCTTCCAGCACCTGCAGATCGAAGCCTTTCACCCGGCCATCGGTGGTGTATACCAGCCCGGCGTCGACGAAGCCGTCGCGGATGGCGTTGTAGACCAGGCCGGGATCCATCTGGCGGATTTGCGGGCGATCCAGCGGCATGTCGTACAGCGCCTGCATCGGCTTCAGGCCGTCCGAGCGGCCGGCAAATTCCAGATCCAGCCCCAGCAGCCAGTTGTGTTTCGGGTCGGTTTTACGCACCTGTTCCACTTTGGCCACCAGCTGCGACATCGTGCGGATCTGCTCTTTTTCCGCGCGCCGGCGCTGCATGGCGAAGGCGTAGGTGTTGTTCATGTCCGCCGGCTGCAGCCACACCAGGCCGAGTTTGGCGTCGAGCTTTTTCACCGTGTCGTAGGTTTCCTGCGGCGACATGCGCTTATTGATGTGGTTAAAGATGATCAGCGAGGTGCCGGTGTATTCCCAGGTCATGTCGATCTGCTTGTTGATCATCGCGTTGCGGGTGATCACCGTAGCCAGATTGGTCTTGGGTTCGACCTGAAAACCTTTGGCCCGCAGGTATTGCACGGTGATCGCCGACAGAATGCGCTGTTCGGTAAAGTTCTTGCTCGCCAGCGTCAGCGGGGCGGCCCAGGCGGCCCCGCCGGTCATCAGCAAGGAGAACAGCAGCGCGTGGCGGAGTCGTTGTAACCATCGAGTCATCGCGTTTCTCCCATCAGGATGCGGTGTGCGGGCTGAGCCGGCGGCCGAGACCGGCCAGCGCCAGATCGAGCAGCAGGGCGATCAGCGCGGTGGCGGCGGCGCCGAGGATCAGCGTCGGGAAGTCGTTCAGGTAGATGCCGGGGAAGATCAGCTCGCCATAGCTGCTGGCACCGATCAAAAAAGCCAGCGGCGCGGTGCCGACGTTAATCGCCATCGCGATGCGCACCCCGGCGAAGATCACCGGCAGGGCGTTGGGCAGTTCGACCTGGCGCAGCCGCTGCCCGGCGGTCATGCCAATACCGTTGGCGGCCTCGACCAGCGCCGGCGGCACCGAACGCAGGCCGGCATAGGTATTGCGCACGATAGGCAGCAGCGAGGCGAGGAACAACGCCACCACCGCCGGCCGGTCGCCGATGCCGATGATCACCATCGCCAATGCCAACACTGCCAGCGGCGGCAGGGTGTTGCCGACGTTAAAGATCTGCATCACGTGCTCCGCCCAGCGGCGGGCGAAAGGGCGGCTCAGCAGGATACCGCTGGGAATGCCGACCAGCAGCGACAGCAGCATCGAACACACCACCAGGAACATGTGCTGCTGACCGAGGTAAATCAAATCTTCCCGGCGCGACTTGAGGGTTTCCCAACCGATGCCGTAAACCAGCAGCGCGATGACGGCGATAAACAGCAGGCTCCCGAGGAGCAGGCGCCGGTATGGCGCTGACTTGTGCATGATGTTGCGTCCTCCGTTGCGCGGAGCGGCCGATGAGACGGCGCATTCCGCTCTGATTGTTACCCACGGCCCGGCGGGCGTGGCGGTACAAAACGGGCGTTTCGCATGAGGTTAGCGACATTGAGCGAAGGGTGTGTTCGGCATAGTGTGCTGAACGGTGGCTCAATACGTGAGTTAATCAGTATAAGATACTGATATTTAAACTAGAGAAAGCACGAAGCCCAATGACCCCGGCTAGGGAAGGTATAGCACCCTGTCGTTGGCCATGCCAAGTTTTATGAACAAAATCAGTTGATTGAGATTACGCGGATCGGCGCCTCAGCCCGCGTCAGCGCTGGGATGAGGGGAAAGTGAAAAAAATCCGCAGCAAAACGTTACGCCGTAACAATCAGTCCAAATGGTGCGATTCGCCGCCGGCAAAGACAGGATGTGAGGGCGGATAGACTTGGCGCAGGCGCTTGCTGATATACTCAGGGAAAATAAAAACGCCAGGAAACCTGCATAACGCCATGACAAATAACGTTTCACCCGCACCCATCGCCCACCGCCCATTGATTCTGATCGCCTGCATGCTGGCGATGTTCATGTCGGCGATCGAAGCCACCATCGTCGCCACTGCCATGCCGACCATCATCGGCGATCTCGGCGGCTTCTCGCTGCTGGGCTGGGTGTTCGCGGTCTATTTGCTGGCGCAGGCGATCACCATCCCCATCTACGGGCGGCTGGCCGATCTCTACGGCCGCAAGCGGGTGTTCTTCTTCGGCGCTACGCTGTTCCTGCTGGGATCGGTGCTGTGCGGCTTCGCCCCCGACATGTATTGGCTGATCGGCTTCCGCTTATTGCAGGGATTGGGCGCCGGCGCCATCATGCCGATCGCGTCCACCATCATCGGCGACATCTACAGCGCCACCGAGCGGCCGAAGGTGATGGGTTACCTGTCGAGCGTGTGGGGCGTATCGGCGATCATCGGCCCGCTGCTGGGCGCGTTTATCGTGCAACACCTGCCGTGGGCGCTGGTGTTCTGGGTCAACCTGCCGATCGGCCTGTTGGCGATGTTCTTCCTCTGGCGCTATCTGCCGGCGCATCAGCAACTGCGGCGGCACGCGCTGGATCTGGCGGGCACCGCCTGGCTGACGCTGTTCGTTTCGGCGCTGCTGCTGGCGCTGTTGCAGATGGAAAGTCTCGGATGGTGGGTGGCGCCGCTGCTGGCGCTGGCGGCGGCGTCGCTGGCGTTGCTGATCCGCCAGGAGCGGCGCGCGGTTGAGCCGCTGTTCCCGCTGGCGCTGTGGCAAAGCCGGGTGATCGTCGCCGGTAACATCGGCGGGCTGGTGATCGGCGCGGCGATGATGGGCATCAGCGCCTTTCTGCCCACCTTCATTCAGGGCGTGATGGGGGGCTCACCGCTGGAGGCGGGCACCACGCTGGCGTTGATGTCGATCGGCTGGCCGCTGGCCAGCACGCTGAGCGGCCGTTTGATGCTGATGACTTCGTATCGCGCCACGGCGCTGTTGGGCGCGCTGCTGCTGGTGGCGGGCGGCCTGATCCTGCTGATGCTGCAGCCGAACGGCGGTCTGCTGTGGGGCCGGGTGGCGGCGTTTATGGTCGGCGCCGGCATGGGATTGTGCAACACGACGTTTTTAGTGTCGGTGCAGAACGCCGCGCATTACAGCATTCGCGGCATTGCCACCGCCTGTACGGTGTTTACCCGCATGGTGGGCTCGGCCATCGGCACCGCGATTTTGGGCGCCACGCTGAACCTCAACCTGCAGTGGCGTTTGCCGGAGATTGACGATCCGGTGCAGCGGCTGATGGATCCGGCGGTGCGGCAGAGCATGGGGAACGAAGCGCTGGCGCAGCTTATCCAGCAGGTGGCGGCTTCGCTGCATTGGGTGTTCCTGGTATCGGCGTTGGTGTCGTTGCTGGCGCTGGCGGCGGCGATGCTGATCCCGGCGCGTTGTCGGCCGCAAGGCGAAGAGGAAGAGGCGGAGCAGGCGTAAAGGAAAAGGAAAGGGCGCGGCTATTGCGCGCCCTGGGTAGCCGATGCGGCTTACTGCGCGTTGGAGGTGTCCTGGCTGGTGCCGGTCTGCGCCGCGTCACCACTATCGTCGCCGTTGTTCAGGCGGGTATAAACGATCTTCTGGGTGTCGTTTTCGCAGTGGCCGACCACCTGGCCGCCTGCTTGATCGGCCTGATCGTTAGGCACGATCTCCAGTTTGAAGCCGGACTCCGGAACGCCGTTATTGACGATTTTTTGCGAAATGTCCGCTTTCACGCTTTCACAGGAGGCCAGAGCCGCCAATGGGGCGCCGGCCAGCAAAACAGCGGTTAATATCAGCGTTTTCTTCATCACGTCATCCTTTTAGACAATGAACTTCCTGTAACAGGATAGCAGCAACGGCGGCCGGGTTTCACGCTTGCCCGCCCGCCGCAGGCGGATTAAGGATTAATCCGACGCCCGGTCTGGCGATCCAGACATTTACGGGTGTCCGGTTCCCAGTACGCGTTGACGTTGTTGCTGTCGTTGCAGCGGTCTTCGTCATCTGCCGCGCGATCGGCCTTGTCGAACTCTTTCTCGACGCGAGTGTTGACCTTGTGGCGCAGGGATTTGGTATCATTCCACTGCTCTTTGCTTTGGCGCGCTTCTTCGGTGCTCATCGCGCCGCTGCCTTTGCCATCGACGGTGACGCAGGTGCTGCCCTGCGTGCAGGTAGCGGCCAGCGCCGGCGCCTGCCAGGCGCCCATAACGGCCAGCATGGCGACCGGCAGCATCCCGCGCAGCAGTCGTTGGGTCGAAAATGTTTTCATCGTTTCATCCTTATGAGTGAGTGCGCCTGATGATGGCGACACTGGCGTTACCTCGCCCGCAGGCGTGGTGATAAATATACCACCGCGCTCCTGGAATTCACCAGCCAAGCGCCGATTCGTTTACTTTACCGAGAGAAAACTGCGACCGATGTTAAAAACCACGCTGTTGTTTTTCGCCACCGCCCTGGCTGAAATTATCGGCTGTTTCCTGCCTTACCTGTGGCTGAAGAAGCAGGGCAGTGCCTGGCTGCTGCTGCCGGCGGCATTAAGCCTGATGCTGTTTGTCTGGCTGTTGACGCTGCATCCGGCGGCCAGCGGGCGGGTCTATGCGGCCTATGGCGGTGTGTATGTGGCGACGGCGCTGCTGTGGCTGCGGGTGGTGGACGGGGTGAAGCTGTCTGCGCTGGATTGGGTCGGCGCCGGCGTGGCGCTGGCGGGCATGCTGATTATCGTTTCCGGCTGGCGCGCGGCCTGAGGAAACGCGGCGGGAGTCGCCTCCCGCCGTCGCGGCTCAGGCGCCGCGGTGGATGTTCAGCCCGGCGAAGGACTGGCTGACCGGCATCATTTCCAGCGTGTTGATGTTGACGCGCGCCGGCAACGTCGCGACCCAGAATACCGACTCGGCGATGTCTTCCGGCGTCAGCGCATCGGCGCCTTCGTAGGTTTTGTTGACCTTGCCGTCATCGCCCTTGAAGCGCACGTTGGAGAACTCGGTGCCGCCCACCAGGCCCGGTTCGATATCGGTCACGCGGATGCGCGTGCCGTGCAGATCGGCGCGCAGGCCCAGGCTGAACTGTTTGACGAATGCCTTGGTGGCGCCGTACACGTTGCCGCCGGCGTAAGGCCAGTTGGCGGCGGTGGAGCCGATGTTGATCACGTGGCCGACGTTGCGCTCGACCATGGCCGGCAACAGCGCGCGCGTCATGTTCACCAGCCCTTTGGCGTTGGTGTCGATCATGGTTTCCCAGTCATCGGCGTTGGCCTTGTGCGCCGGCTCCAGCCCCAGCGCCAGCCCGGCGTTGTTCACCAGCACGTCGATCTGGCGCAGCTCGGCCGGCAGTGCTTCGATCGCCTGTTGAATGGCGGCGCGGTTGCGCACGTCGAGCCGCACGATGTGCAGCGCTTGGCCGAGTTCTTCCTGCAGCTCTTCAAGACGCTCAAGGCGGCGCCCGGCGGCGATCACCCGATGGCCTTCACGGATAAAACGGCGCGCGATCGCCTCGCCGAAACCGGAGGTGGCGCCGGTAACAAAAATAATCATGTTGCTGTTCCTCAACTGTTTTTACCCTACATGCCTCTATCATTAGCACAAACCCGCAGGCAGTGGCAGGGGTTATCATGGCGGAAAGCAAAAAAGATGACACCGGGCCGGCGGCCCGATGCTGACTAGCGCTGAGGCGGCAGGTGATACACCACGGCGTCATACTTGATGCGCTCGCAACGGCCGGCCAGCACGCCGCCCAGCGACTCGACGAGGCGGCGGCTGGCGGTATTCTGCTCGGCCACCGGGTAGAGAAAGTGCGGCGGCTGAAAGCGCTCGCTGGCCCAGCGCGCGATGCCCTGCACGATTTCGCGGCCGTAGCCCTGGCCATGCAGGCTCTCTTTAACCCAGATGCCCAGCTCCGGGGTGTGGCTGCGCAGATTATGCGCGCCGCCGACGCCGACGAACTGCCGGTCTTCGCGCCGACGGGCGACGAAGATCACTTCTTCGCCTTCGCGCATCAGCGGCAGCCAGCTTTGCCAGACGTTGGCGAAGTCTTCCGGCGACGCTTCCGGTTCAAAGGTCATAAAGCGCGTCAGAGTGGGGGTGATCGCCTGGTAAACATCGTCGGCGTCTGCTGCGATAAAGGGGGCAATCAACAAACGGTCGGTGTCAACGCGGCACTGAGAAAGGTCATTATGATTCATCTTATTCCCTCGCTTTTCAGGCCAGAATGGCAAAAAAATCCGCGCCCATAAGTTGGGGCGGATCGTCGATATTACGCGCATTGGCGTCAGAAGCGACTTATTTTTCGCCGCTGCGGCGGCGCGGAGGAACGGCTTTATGTGACGGCGTCACGTTGATGAGAAAGACGGCGGGCACGGTTAACCGCGCCCGCCGCTGCGGATCAGAACTTCACCGAACCTTGCAGATAAATCGTGCGCGGCTGGCCGATATACAGACCCTTGTTGTTGTCGTCATAGGCGCGGGTGAAATACTCGTGGTTGAACAGGTTTTTCACGCCGACGCCCAGATTCAGGCCGGCCATTTCCGGGCCGAAATCATAGGCGGCGCGCACGCCCCACAGCATGTAGCCGGGAATGCGGCCGGTGCTGCCGTCGGCGCTTTCCGCCACGGTGTTGGCGTTGTCGGCGAACTGGCTGGACTGGAACTCGCCGTTAAGGTTAAACGCCCAGTTGCCTGGCGTGTAGTCCAGCCCCAGCGTGCCTTTATGCTTCGGCGAGAACGGCACCTGGTTGCCCTTGTAGCCGCCGTCTTCGCGGATGGTGGCGTTGACGTAGGCGTAGCTGGCGTAGGCGGTCAGGTCGTCCAGTTTCGGCGTCAGCTGCGACAGATCGTAACGCAGGCTGCCTTCCAGCCCGGTGTGGCGGGTTTTGCCGCGCGCGGTCACGCTGTCGGTCACCTGGTTGGAGTCGTACTGGTTGTTGAAGTTGATCAGGAACAGCCCGATTTCGCCGGTCAGCGCATCGCCGGCGTAGCGGGTGCCCAGCTCCCAGGTGCGCGCCTTCTCCGGTTCAATTTTGCCGCTGTCGACCGCTTTGCCCATCTGGCTGTACTGCACGGTGCCGAAGGAGCCTTCGGTGTTGGCGTACAGGTTCCAGTATTCGTTCAGGTGATACATCACGTTCAACGCCGGCAGCGGCGCGTTATAGCTGACGTCGAGGCGGTTATTCTTGATGTAGTTGTTCTGGTACGACTTGATGTATTCGTAACGCATGCCCGGCGTGAGGGTCCAGTCGCCGATGTCGATGCGATCGTCGATATAGAAGGCGTGCGCCTCGGTGCCGGACTGGGTGTCGCGATCGTACGGGCTGGCGGTGGACGGCAGCCTGCCGGTGCTGGCTTTGCTGGTGTAGCGCAGTTCGTGGGTGGATTCGCTGACGTAGCGGTAGCCGACGCCGACCTCATGCGCCGAGTCGCCCCAGCGGAAGATCTGGCTGTAGCGCGGTTCCACGCCGCGCACCCAGTATTCGCGCGGCGACAGCGTCAGGTTTTTACCCTGATCCAGATAGCCGCTGCGCAGGGTGTAGGTGTAGAAACTCTGCACGTCGAACTTGTGCTGCCGATCCGGCTGATACTGGTAGCCGAAGTTCGCCAACTGGCGGCGGCCCCAGAACTTGTCGTACGGGCGCGTCGACTGGAACGGGTTGGCGTTGTAGTCCGCCCGGCTCAGGCCGCCCGGCATTTCAGCTTCGCCTTCGTAGTATTGCAGCAGGCTGTTGAAGGTGTGCACCTCGTTCGGCGCGTAACGGCTTTTTAGCATCACGTCGTCGATTTTGGTCGCGCTGTGCTCGCGCCAGTCGCTGCCGCGGGTGCCGGAGTAGAGCAGCGCCGCGCCGAAGCCGTTATCGGCGGTGCCGCCGATCATCAGGTTGCCGGTGCCTTTCGGGTGATCCTGGCGCGAGGTCGGGCTGAGCTGCCCCTGCATGCCAGCCGTCATGCCGAAGGTTTTCGGGATGGCACGGGTGACGAAGTTGACCACGCCGCCGACGCTCTGCGGCCCATAGCGCACGGCGCCGCCGCCGCGCACCACGTCAATCGCGTCCATATTGCCGAGCGAGACCGGCGCCAGCGACAGCTGCGGCTGGCCGTAAGGGGCGAAGGGCACCGGGATGCCGTCCATCAGCACGGTGGAGCGGCTGGCGAGGCGCGGGTTGAGGCCACGAATGCCGAAGTTCAGCGCCATATCATGGCTGCCGGTGCCATTGTTCTCCGGCGCCACCACGCCCGGCACGCGGTTCAACGCTTCGCGCACGGTGGTGGTGCCGGTTTTGGCGAAGTCTTCGCGGCGCACCACGTCGCGCGCGCCGGGGTGTTCGAACACGTCGATCTGGCGGCCTTCCGCCAGCCAGTCACCGACTACGGTGATGTCTTCTTCCTTCTGCGGCTGCGGCAGTGTGGCCAGCGTGTAACCGTTGTTGCCGAGCGCTTTAGCCTGCAGGCCGCTGCCCGCCAGCAGGGCGTTCAGGCCGTCGTCGACACCGTAGCTGCCGTTCAGGCCCGGCGAGCGTTTGCCGGCGGTCAGCGTGCCGTCTACCGAGAGTGCGATGCCGGCGCGAGCGGCGAAAGCGTTCAGCGCCCCGTCCAGTTCACCGGCCGGAATGTGATAGGTGGCCGCGGCGCTGGCGGCGCTCACCGTCAGCGGTGCGGCGAAGGCCAGACCAATGGCCATGGCCAGCGGCGTGGCCCGTTTTCCCCAAAGCGAAGCCGGAGCGACCTTTCCCCAAGCGTTGTTCATACCTTCTCCTGAATCATTTTTTATTTATTGCTGCAGTGTTTTCCTGGGAGTCGGATGAGCGAAGCAAAAGGGACAATCAAGAATGCGATTTTTTATCATTTTTATTTAAAAAGATTCAGGCGGGGACGATTTGCAGCCAATAGCGGGTAAAGCTCTGCAGACGAACCGGCAGCGTCTGGCTGAGCAGGGCGAGGGCGCGATCGGTATCGTTGAGCGGGAAACTGCCGCTGACGCGCAGGCCGGCGACGGCCGGATCGCAGCTCAGGTGGCCGCGCCGGTAGCGCGCCAGTTCGGCGATCGCCCGCTCCAGTCGCCACTGGCTGACGCTCAGCACGCCGCGCAGCCAGCCGTCCTCTTGCGCAGCCGATTGCTTGTCGCCGAAGGCCGTGGCGCTGAAGCTAATCTGTTCGCCGGCATTCACCCGGCGCGTTTGCCGCGCGTCCTGCGCCAGCTGCGCTTCAACCGCATGCTCCAGCACCGTCAGGCGCGTCTCGCCAGCGCTCTCACGCACCAAAAAGCGGGTGCCGAGCGCGCGCATCGCCCCCTGCGGGCTTTGCACCCACAGCGGCCGGGGGTCGCGTCCGGTAATCAGGCTGATTTCCCCGGCGTGCAAGCGGATCAGCCGTTGACGATCGTCGTAATGTACGTCCACCGCGCTGGCGGTGTTCAGCACCAGCTGGGTGCCGTCGCTTAACACAATGGGTTTGATCTCGCCGGTGGCGGTGCGGTAGTCGGCGCGTAGCTCCCGGCCGAACGGCGACTGGTAAAGGAAGCCGCCGCCGCCCACGCCGAGCAACAGCAGCAGGCTTTTCAGCAGGGTGCGGCGATCGATCGCCGCCTGGCGGCCGGCGCGATCGAGCGCACGGTAGCTGAATTTGCCCGGCACGCCCTGTAGCTGGCTCTGCAGCGCTTCGACGCGCTGCCAGGCCCAGCGGTGATCGTCATGCTGCTGGTGCCAGGCTTGCCACTGTTGGCGCTGGCGTTCGGTGACGTGCTCGTCGCACAGCAGCGCATACCAGTGTGCGGCCATTTTCAGCGCCTGGCGCTGCTCGGGGGTGATGGCGTTGCTCATGAATAAACGTCGTTTTCGAGGCTGAACAGCAGGCAATGCTCGGTGGCTTTGGCCATGTATTTTTTAACCGAACTGACCGAAACGCCGAGGCGCGCGGCGATGTCCGCATAGCCCAGGCCTTCGAGCTGCGACAACAGAAAGGCCTGTTTTATCTTCGGCCCCAGGCCGTCGAGCATGGCGTCGATCTGCTGCAGGCTTTCCAGCAGGCTCTGGCGCTGCTCCGGCGACGGGGCGTAGCCTTCCGGGATCAGCGCCAGCATCTCAAGATAAGCGCGCTCCAGCGTTCTGCGGCGGAACAGATCGACCATCACCCGCTTGGCGACGGTGACCAAAAAGTCTTTCGGTTCGCGCAGGGTTGCCGCGGCGTCGCTTCTCAGCAGGCGCATAAAGGTGTCCTGCGCCACATCGTCCGCATCGAACGCGCAGCCCAGCCGCCGGTGCAGCCATCCCTGCAACCAGGCATGATGGGTGGCGTAAAGGCGCGACAGCGCGGCGTGCGGGGCAGAAGCGGTGGCGGACATGATTTTCGCATTGCTGGTCAAAAAGATGCGCGGATGATAATTGAGAATGGTTATCGTTTCAAGTTTGACCGTTGTCCTTAGGCCGAGATTCAACCCCCCGGCGTGGTGTTGAAATAAGCCGTGCGCCGTGAAGATATTCGTTTGCTCATTCAAGGTGCAGCGACGCGATGTTATTTTGGCAGGCAAACGGTTGCTATTTATCCGCCGTCGAAGACTGAGCGTGGGTCTTATTCTCTTTCGCCGGCCTATGCTTTCAGGTTAATTACCAATCAATTGTTTTTATTTAAAAATGTATTTTATCGCCGCCTGTTGGCATGCGGCTTGCTATGCTTAAGCCGGTCTTGGCGTTTGGGCAAAAAAGCCTTGTTTCATCGGCGCAGGTTATTTCGCGGGTGAGCTTGGCCGGTCGTCACAAGGAAGAAAATAATGGCACTGCAATTCACCACGGCTATTCGGGGCAATTTTTTTGATATCGCAGCCTGTGTGGAGGCGCCGCAACAGCTTGAGGAACGCCTGCGGCATGTTCCCGACGGTTTGCTGCTGCTGAACGACGGCGTCATCGTCTGGTTCGGCAACTGGCAGCAGGGCGAGGCGCTGCTGCCGCCGGGCTTCACGGTCACGGAGTATCGCGACAAGCTGATCGTGCCGGGATTTATCGATACCCACATCCACTACCCGCAAACCGAAATGATTGGCGCCTATGGCGACCAGCTGCTGGACTGGTTAAACAATTACACCTTTCCGACCGAAAGCCGTTATGACTGTGAGCAGCACGCCGATGCGATGTCGGCCTTCTTTTTGCAGCAGTTGCTGAGTAACGGCACCACCACCGCGCTGGTGTTCGGCACCGTGCATCCACAGTCGGTCGATGCGCTGTTCAGCCAGGCGGCAGCGCTGAACATGCGCCTGATCGCCGGCAAGGTGATGATGGATCGCCATGCGCCGGAGGCGCTGCTGGAAACGCCGGCGCAGAGTTACCGCCAGACGCGCGAGCTGATTGAACGCTGGCACGGCAAAGGCCGCCTCGGTTACGCCATTACGCCGCGCTTTGCGCCTACCAGTACGCCGGCGCTGCTGGCGCAGGTGCAGCGGCTGCGCGAAGAGTATCCCGACGTTTGGCTGCAGACGCACCTGAGCGAGAACCCGCAGGAAGTGGCCTGGGTAAAAGCGCTGTTTCCGCAGCACCGCAGCTATCTGGATGTTTACCACCGTTATGGCATGACCGGCGATAAAAGCGTGTTCGCTCACTGCCTGCACCTGGAGGAGCAGGAGTGGGACTGCCTGTGCGATACCCGCTCGGCGATCGCCTTTTGCCCCACCTCCAACCTGTTTCTCGGCAGCGGGCTGTTTGACCTGCAGCAGGCCTGGCGCAAGCGGGTGAAGCTCGGCATCGGCACCGACGTGGGGGCCGGCACCACCTTCAATATGCTGCGCACGTTAGGCGAGGCGTACAAGGTCGGCCAGCTGCAGCATTACCGGCTCTCCGCCGTAGAAGCGTTCTATCATGCCACCCTGGGCGGCGCCCGCGCGCTGGCGCTGGACGACAAAATCGGCAACTTCAACGTCGGTAAAGAGGCGGATTTCGTGGTGCTCGATCCGGCGGTCACGCCGCTGCAGCAGTTGCGTCATGCCAACAGCGCCACGCTGATGGAGCAAGGATTTGTGCTGATGACCCTGGGGGACGACCGCAATATTTATTGCACCTATGTGGACGGTAAGGTGGTTTATCAAAGTTAAATATTAGAGTGTTTGAAAGGGAATGTAATTCAGATGCATCAATTATATGATGCATCTGAGGAGGTTAAAGTTTCGAGAATATAGAGCCGCTGTTTGTTGTAAATATGCGGTCATAAAGCATTGACGCATAATTATCTGTCATGCCTGCTATGAAGTCACATACAATTCTTTCCCTCGGTAGGCCGCGACAACTCTCGATTCTGTCCAAATATTTTTGAGGGAGGAGTTCTTTTGTGTTTTCATTTACTGCATCGAATAGTTCTGAAACTATTTTCCCTCCTTTGAATTCCATTGTTCTTATTTCATGTTTTTTTATTACTTTTTTGTATGTGAGGTTTTTTAATTCATTTATTTCAAACTTTATACTCTCATCAACAAAAGCATTCAAATCAATCAAAGGTTCTTGGAAAACATTTCTTTGTGTTATTTTAACATTGTCTATAAACTTGTGAACTAACTTGCTTATTATTCCTTTTCTTCGAGGGTGATTACCTGAGAACAGATCGTTTTCAAACTTTTCATACTCCTTGAGGTTGGTACTTGCAACCCAACTCCTAAAGTCTTCAACTCCTATGATTTCTAATGCAATGGCATCTTCTAAATCATGAACAGCATATGCTATGTCATCAGATAACTCCATGATGCTGCAATCAAATGACTTATAAATTGTTTTTTTATTCTCATTTGGAGACTTGCTTTCCTTTGCCTTTGTAAATTCTATTCTATCTTCCTTGGTTAGTATATCGAGAATCCATTCCAATTCATCTTTCTCCGTATCTAAAATACATTTTGGTGGTTTCTCTGTATATCCTATGGCCGCTTTTAAATCGCTATATCTACATGGGTATTTGACCAGTCCTAAAAGTGTTCTTCGCGTTAAGTTAAGGCCATTATTCAGAGATGCCTCACCAAGATGAGTACAGATTCTCAAAGTTTGCCCATTTCCTTCGAATCCACCAAAATCTCGCATTTTGGCTGCTAAGGATATTTCTCCTTTATGGCCAAAGGGTGGATGTCCGATATCATGGGCTAAACCTAAAGCTTCTATTAAATTCATATTTGGTATGAATTCTTTAAAGGTTCTATGACTCCTGTATTTGTCATTTAAATGGGCCACTATGCCGCTGCCAATCTGAGCCACCTCTAATGAGTGGGTTAGGCGCGTTCTATAAAAATCGCTTTCGCCAACACCAAGAACTTGGGTTTTACCTTGAAGGCGTCTAAAGGATGCTGAGTGTATGACTCTCGCTCTATCCCTTGCGAAATCATGCCAGTCTGACTGTGGTTTTTCTTTTCTGTCTAGCCAAGTGCTCATGTATTAAATCCTATTCCATGTTGATTAATTATACTGAAATCATTGCCATTTAAATAATATGACGTGTGCTTTTAATGTTGATGGAACAATCGTGAGTTATATAACAAAAAAACAAATCTCATTTCAATGTGAGAATTAGAGCTTCATCATATAGTAAATTACCTTAATCGAATTTCTATTCTCGTCCATTCACCTAACGATGTAATTCATTGTGAGCTACTACTTCATTTGACGCACTAATGTAATGAGCTTCGTTACCATAGACTAACTTCTAATCACTTGTTTTTGCTCAAACTGCCAACTGCGCCTAAGCTAGGTGATGACTCAGAGGGAGCCATTCCCCGAGACCTTATTCCGTGAACATGGAGGAGTTTCGATTTGATGCGTTTATCCACATTGGTGCTGGCGATCGGCATGGCGCTGGGCTCGCAGGCACAGGCAGCAGAAACCCAACCTCACGCCGACCATAGCGCGCTGCCCAGCGGCCAGGCGAAGGAGGCTACCGTGACCGGTGAAGCCAATCAGCACGACAAGCAAAAGACCCAAAACCCGTTCTTCTATCAAAGCCGTCTGCCGTTCCAGGCGCCGCCGTTCAACCTGATCAAGGAGAGCGACTACGCGCCGGCGATCGCAGCGGGCATCAAGCAAAAGCGGGAAGAGGTGGAGAAGATCGCCAACAACCCGGCCAAGCCCAACTTTAAAAATACCTTCGTGGCGCTGGAGCAGGCCGGTTCGCTGCTGACGCGGGTGATGAACGTGTTCGGCGCCATGACCTCGGCCAACACCAGCGACGCGCTGCAGAAGCTGGATGAAGAGACCTCGCCGAAGCTGGCGGCGTTGAACGACGACATCATGCTCAACGGCAAATTGTTCGCGCGCATCAAGGCCATTTATCAGGATCGCGATGCGCTGAAGCTGGATCCGGAATCGCGCCGGCTGGTGGAAGTGACCTACAAGAACTTCGAGCTGGCGGGCGCCAACCTGTCGGACGCCGACAAGGCCAAGCTGAAAGCGCTGAACCAGGAAGCGGCGACGCTGAGCACCCAGTTCACCAACAAACTGCTGGCGGCGAGCAAAAACGGCGCGCTGGCGATAACCGACCCGGCGAAGCTGGACGGTCTGTCCGAAGGCGAACTGGCCGCGGCAGCGCAGGCGGCCGCCGAACGCAAGCTGGAGAAACAGTGGCTGCTGGTGCTGCAGAACACCACGCAACAGCCGTTGCTGCAGAGCCTGAAAGATCGCGACACCCGCAAAGCGCTGTTCGACGCCTCCTGGACGCGTGCGGAGAAGGGCGACGGCAACGATACCCGTCAGACCATTTCCCGTCTGGCCAAGGTACGCGCCGAGCAGGCCAAACTGCTGGGCTACCCGAACTACGCCGCCTGGAAGCTGCAGAACCAGATGGCCAAGACGCCGGATGCCGCGCTGAGCTTTATGCGCAACATCGTGCCGGCGGCCACCGCGCGCGCCGAGCGTGAAGCCAAAGACATACAGGCGGTGATCGATCAGCAGAAAGGCGACTTCAAGGTGCAGGCCTGGGACTGGCAGTTCTACGCCGAACAGGTGCGCAAGGCCAAGTACGATCTGGACGAATCGCAGATCAAACCTTACTTCGAGCTGAACAATGTGCTGAACAACGGCGTGTTCTACGCCGCCAACCTGCTGTACGGCATCAGCTTCAAAGAGCGCAAGGACATCCCGGTCTATCAGCCGGACGTCAAGGTGTATGAAGTGTTCGACAAGGACGGCAAATCGCTGGCGCTGTTCTATACCGATTACTTTAAGCGCGACAACAAGGGCGGCGGCGCCTGGATGAGCAACTTCGTCGATCAGTCGAAGCTCAACGGCACCAGGCCGGTGATCTACAACGTCGCCAACTTCACCAAACCGGCGCCGGGGCAGCCGGCGCTGCTGTCGTATGACGACGTGATCACCATGTTCCACGAGTTCGGCCACGCGCTGCACGGCATGTTCGCCGATCAGGAATACCCGAGCCTGTCGGGCACCAACACCGCGCGCGACTTCGTCGAATTCCCGTCGCAGTTCAACGAGCACTGGGTCAGCGATCCGAAAGTGTTCAGCCATTTCGCCAAGCACTACCAGACCGGCGAGGCGATGCCGCAGGAACTGGTCGACAAGATCAAGAAGGCCGACAAGTTCAACAAGGGCTACAGCATGACCGAGTTGCTGTCCGCCGCGCTGCTGGACATGCACTGGCATATGCTGACCGCCGATCAGCCGCAGCAGGACGTGGACAAGTTCGAGGCCGAGTCGCTGCAAAAAGACAAGGTGGATCTCAGCTATGTGCCGCCGCGCTACCGTTCCAGCTACTTCCAGCACATCTGGGGTAACGGCTACGCCGCGGGCTACTATGCCTATCTGTGGACGGAAATGCTGGCGGACGACGCCTTCCAGTGGTTCACCGAACACGGGGGCCTGACCGCCGAAAACGGCCAGCGCTTCCGCGACATGATCCTGTCGCGCGGCAACAGCCAGGATCTGGAGAAGCTGTACATCGACTGGCGCGGCAAAGAGCCGAGCATCGAGCCGATGCTGATCAACCGCGGGCTGAAGGACGAGTAAGTTCGGCCATTCCCGGTAAGCAAACAAAAGGGCGCGTTATGCGCCCTTCGTCTTTTTGGCTTGGCCGACAGTCAGCGGTTCACCACCTTGGCCGGCAGGGCCACCACCAGCAGCGAGCTGAGCAGCAGGCAGCCGGCGAAGGCCCAGAGCGCGCCGCCGCTCTTGCCGGTCAGATCCAGCGCCAGCCCCATCAGCGAATTGCTCACCAGCCCGGCGATGTTGGCCAGCGAGCAGGCCAGCGCGAAGCCGGTCGCCGCCGCCGTGCCTCGCAGGAAGGTGGCCGGCAGGCTGAAGAACACCGGCACCGCGCCGATGATTGCCGCCTGGGCGATGGAGAACAGCAGCACCGTGGCCAGCGCATTGTGGGTGAAGAAGGTGCTGCCGGCCATCGCCAACGCGCCGACGATAAACGGCACGATGATGTGCCAGCGCCGTTCGCGCAGCCGGTCCGAACTGCTGCCGATCAGCAGCATGCCGAGCAGGGCGGCGACGCTGGGGATCGCCGTCAGGTAGCCGATGGTGGTGATGTCGGTGACGCCGGCGGTTTTGATGAAGGTCGGCATCCAAAAGCCCATGGCGTAGGCGCTGAGCAGAATGGCGAAGTCGATGCCGCCGAGCATCCACACCTTCAGGTTGAAGAAGCCGTCGCGGAAGCTGTGCTTGCCGTGACCGGCTTCGGCGTCGTCGCGCGCCAGATCGTCGGCAATGCGCTGTTTTTCCTCGGGCGTTAGCCACTTGGCCTGCTGATAAGTGTTAGGCAACAGCCAGAAGGTCAGCACGCCCAACAGCACGCTGGGAATGCCCTCCAGCAGAAACAGCCACTGCCAGCCGTGCAGCCCGTGGCGCATGTCGAAATGGCCCATGATCCAGCCGGAGAGCGGCCCGCCGATCACGCTGGAGAGCGGTAGGCCGATCATGAACAGCGCGATGATGCGGCCACGGCGATAGGTCGGGAACCACAGCGTCAGGTAAAAGAGCACGCCGGGCAGGAAACCGGCCTCCGCCACGCCGAGCAGAAAGCGGATGACGTAGAACTGCGTCGGCGTGGTGACGAACATGGTGGCGGTGGACAGCAGCCCCCAGGTGATCATGATGCGGGCGATCCACATCTTGGCACCGACGCGCTGCAGGATCAGGTTGCTCGGCACCTCGAACAGAATATAGCCGACGAAGAACAGCCCGGCGCCCAGGCCGAAGGCCGCTTCGCTCAGCTGCAGCGCGTCGGCCATCTGCAGCTTGGCCAGCCCGACGTTGATGCGATCGAGGTAGGCCGCCAGATAACACAGGCAAAGAAACGGGATCAGTTTCCAGGTGATTTTGCGGTACAGCAGCAGCGATTCTGCGTCCGCTTTCCCCGCCAGCGGGGTGTCGACAATGGCCATGATGTTGTCTCCAGGTGGTGCGTGTTGGCCTCCGCAGGAGGCGCCTGTTGTGTTTGCGTTGCATGGACGCCGCCCTGTTTCGGGCGGTCGCCTGAGGCGCTGTCTGCGCCTTCGTTATTGTCGTTGCAGGTGAATCGTTGATTCATAACCGGTTCAGATAGTCGAGCGCCTCCCGTTTGTGCACCACGTCGCCGTATTTGCTGTCGATGTCGAACAGGTTGGCTTCGTGCGGGCCGGGGTGACGATCGCCGACGCACTCGCGCACCACCATGGCGCGAAAGCCGTGCTGCACCGCGTCCACCGCGCTGGCTCGGATGCAGCCGCTGGTGGAGCAGCCGATCATCAGCAGCGTGTCGATCCCTTGCGCCACCAGCAGCGGCGCCAGCGCGGTGCCGAAGAAGGCGCTGGCGTATTGCTTGCTCAGCACCACCTCATCGCCCAGCGGCGCCACCGGCGGGCAGAACGCCGCCAGCGGGTTGCCTGCCACCATGTCCTTCATCACCGGCGCTTTCTTGACCCACAGGCCGCCATCGGCAAAATGGCCTGCATGATAGCGGATATGGGTGTGGATCACCGGAATTCCCGTTCGGCGCGCGCAGGCCAGCAGCTCGCGGCTTTCCTCGACTGCGCTTACTACGCCCGGCGCGAACAGCGGCGCGCCTTCGGTGGTGTAGGCCTGCATAAAGTCGATCGCCAGCAGCGCCGGGCGCCGGCCGAAGCCGATGCGCTGGCCCCAGACGCCGCGATAGTTGTCGCTGAGGGTGTCGTTCATTCTGCCTCCTCAATAGGCGCCGGACAGCAGGGCGCCGGCGCCGGGGACGATCGGCTCCAGCTCCAGCGCGGTCAGCATCGCGTAAGTGGTGGCGATGGCGGCGGTGATCACCGGTTTGCCGGTTTGGGCCTCCACCGTCGGGACGGCCGGCAGCGAAGGCATCTGCACGCAGGCGGACAGCACGATAGCATCGACCTCGCGTAAATCCATCTCGGCGACGATCCCCGGCAGCCTGGCCGGATCGTGCCTGCCGACTTCGAGGTTGTCCGGGATCTCCAGCGCGCGCCATACCTTGACCTCGATGCCTTCGTGCTGGATGTAGTCCACCACCAGCTGGGTCAGCGGTTTCATGTAGGGCGCCACCAGCGCGATGCGTTTGGCGCCGATCACCTTCAGGCCGTTGACCAGCGCGCCGGCGCTGCTGATAACCGGCGCGGCGGCCTGATTGTCTTTCGTCACCTGCGCCAGCCGGGCCTGCGATTCGCGGTGGTAGCCCAGCCCCATCGCCATGATGGCCACCAGGCAGGCGTAGCCGAGCACGTCGACCCGCGCGTCGGACAGCTCCAGCGCGCAGCGATCGGACTCGGCGTCCATCGCCGCCAATTCTTCTTTATTGACGTGTTTCATGCGCATGCGGCTGGAGTGAAAGGTGAAACGCTCCGGGCGTATCAGCTGGCGCGCGCCCAGCATCGCCGGGATCTCGGTTTCCATCGTGGTGTTGGAGCTGGGCACGATCTGGCCGATGCGGTAGTGGTTGCTCATGTCGGTGTTCCTCAGTTAATCCAGAAAATCGCCCAGGGCGCGGAAGAAGCCGTCGAAATCGTCCCACGGGATCATGTGTCCGGCGTTCTCGACCTCGACGATGGCGATCTCCGGCTGCAGCGCGCGGATCTCCGCCCGATCTTCGGGCTGAATGACGCCGCCTTTGCCCGCGGCCATCAGCAGCGTCGGCATGGTCAGCTGCGGGTAGTCGCGGTGGCTGTCCACCTGATGAAAATCGTCGTAGGCGCGTTGGATCGCCGGCTCGTAGCAGGTATGCAGCCATTCGGCGCGCAGCTGGCGCTGTTCTTCGCTCCAGGTTGGGCAAAAGGCGCGCATCTGCTCGGCGCTCATGCCCGGCTGCGACTGCCGGATGGAGTCGGCGTACCACGGCCATTGGCCGGGATAGGCGCGGCGGCCGGGACCGGAAACCGGCGGATCGACCAGCACCAGCCGCCGCACGCCGGCGGGCCGCAAAGCGGCGGCGCGCAGGGCGAAGCGGGCGCCCATCGAATGGCCGAGCAGGGCGTAACTGTCTAGGTTCAGCGCGGCGGCGAAGGCGCTGACGTCCTGTGCGCAGGTCTCTGCGTCATAAGCCAGTTCCGGGCCGCTGGACGACAAACCGCGGCCGCGCACGTCGAGCACGTAGACGTCGTATTTTTCCCCCAGCCGCTTGGCGACGAAGCCCCAGGTGATCGCCGGGCTGGTGATGCCGGGCACCAGGATCAGCGCCGGGCCGTGGCCGCCGTAGCGCAGATAGTGTTGGCGAATGTCGTTGGCGTGAGCGTGGGCGCCGTAGAGGAAGGTGCTCATGCGGCGTTCTCCGATTTCAGCGCTTGCGCGTACAGGTCATAGCCGTAAACCCAGGCCGGATCTTCCTGGGTGCGCAGGAAGGTGTTGGCGTTGGACACCGCCTGCACCCTGGAGGCGCGCTCCTTGCGGTTGGCTTCATACAGCTGGAAGGCGGTGCGGTAGTCGCCGAGGCCGGTTTCCTGCAGGCAGCGGGTCAGCATGGCGGCGTCTTCGATCGCCATCGCCGCGCCCTGCGCCATGTGCGGCTTCATCGGGTGGCAGGCATCGCCGAGCAGCACCAGACGGCCTTCGCTCCACAACGGCAGCGGTTTGCGGTTCAGCAATGGCCATTTGGTGACCTGTTCGCTGGATTCGATCAGCGCCTGCACGATCGGATGGTAGCCGGCGAAGGTCTCGAACATCTCTTCGCGGCTGCTGTCGATGAAGCTGCCCTGGAAATCCCAAGCCGGGTGCGGCACGCCGCTGACGTAGTAATATTCGTCGCGCCGTTGGGTGGTGTAGTAGACCATCAGATGGCGATCCGCCGACCACCACTTCACGCAGTCTTCGAACGTCAGGTTGTATTTCGCCAGCTTCTCGCCGCGGATCAGCGCGCGGTGGGCCACCCAGCCGCTGTAGGTCGGCGCTTCGGCGCCCAGCAGATGCTCGCGGATGCGCGAGTTGATGCCGTCGGCGCCGATCACGATATCAGCGTGGGCCGAGGTGCCATCGACGAAGTTCAGCACCACCTCGTCACCGCGATCTTCAATCTTGCTCAGGCATTTGCCGAAGTGCAGGGTGCCGGGCTGCAGCGCGGAGAGCTGCAACGCCTGCAAATCGCCGCGGTGCACCGTCACATAGGCGGCGCCGTACTCCCGGCGGGCGAAGGCGCCCAGTTCGATGCGCGACAGGTAGTCGCCGCTTTCGGCGTCGCGGCTGAACCAGAAATCGGGATGAGACGCCATCTGCTCCAACCGTTGCTCAATACCGAGACGGCGGAAAATCTTCAGCACGTTCGGCCCCATGTGAATGCCGGCGCCGAGGCGCGAGAACGCCGGGCTCTGCTCATACAGATCGACGGTAAAGCCGGCTTTTTGCAGCAGCCCGGCGGCGGCGGCGCCCCCCAGCCCGGCGCCGACGACGGCGATGCGTGGTTGTTTGCTCATCATGTTTCCCCTGTCTGTTGGCTTTTTTCAGCGTAGGCCCAACGCGTGGTTGGACGATTGATTTATAGTGTATGCACTAGATAACGCAAAGTTGCAAAAGTGTTAAATCAGATCTTGCTCACGCTAATTGACAGCGTATTACTGTTAAACTCATGTTAATCACAGGATTGATAAGGCATGAAATAGGACTTTCTTATGATGGCCATCTGTGGCTTGCTTTCTATTCCTTTTTTGACTTAGATAAAATGAGCGTGTTCACTTTAAATTGATTAAAAAATAACCGTCGCCTTGCGGGCGTCGGATACCCTTGACGAGACAGGAGACAGGCCATGGCGGTCAATGAAACCCAGTTGGTACAGCTGTTCGAGCAGGTGCTTACGCTGTCGAAGGTCGATGCTTCGCAGAGCGTGGCGATTTTGAAAAGCCATTATTCCGATGCGCGCACGGTGCGCGCCGCGACCGACGCGGCGCTGCGGCTGGGCGCCAGGGTGTATGCCGTCGAACTGCCGGCGTTCAACCATCCGCGGGCGATGGGCAACGACATGACCGCCTATTGCGGCGATACCGCGCTGACCGGCAACCTGGCGGCGCAGCGTGCGCTGGAGGCCGCCGACCTGATCGTCGATACCATGATGCTGCTGCATTCGCCGGAGCAGGAACAGATCCTGAAAACCGGCACCCGCATCCTGCTGGCGGTGGAGCCGCCGGAGGTGCTGGCGCGCATGTTGCCCAACGCGGAGGACAAAGCGCGGGTGCTGGCCGCCGCCGCCGTGCTGGAGCAGGCGAAGCTGATGCAGGTGACCTCCGCCGCCGGCAGCGATTTCCGCGCGCCGCTCGGGCAATATCCGACGGTGACCGAGTACGGCTATGCCGATGAGCCGGGGCGCTGGGATCACTGGCCGAGCGGTTTCCTGTTCACCTGGCCGAATGAGGAGCAGGCGGAGGGCGTGTTGGTGCTGGAGGTTGGCGATATCTTGCTGCCGTTCAAAAGCTATGCGCGCGAACGCATCACGCTGGAGATCGAACAAGGGTTCGTCACCCGCATTCACGGCGGTTTTGAGGCGGAATACCTGCGCGAATACATGAAATACTTCGACGATCCGGAAGTGTACGGCATCTCGCACATCGGCTGGGGCCTGCAGCCTCGCGCCCAGTGGACGGCGATGGGCCTGCACGACAAGAACGACGGCATGTGCATGGACGCGCGCGCGTTCTACGGCAACTTCCTGTTCTCCACCGGGCCGAATACCGAAGTGGGCGGCACGCGCAAAACGCCTTGCCATATGGACATCGCGCTGCGCCGCTGCGACATTCGTCTCGATGGGCAAACGGTGGTGGCGGACGGGGAAGTGGTGGCGCCGGAGGCGTCGCGCGTGCGCCGGGCGTAATCGTTGCTGCCAACGGCGGGGGTTTGTACTATTCTCGTGGATTCCATAGATGGTGAGAGTAACGCAATGACGCCCCCCGAATACCCGTCAGCCGTGAGCGGCCAACCCGAAAATTATCATTTTACCGAGCAAGTCGGGCACCTGCTGCGCAAGGTTTATCAGCGCCACGTGGCGATTTTCCAGCAAAACGTCGGCGATTCGCAGCTGACGGCGGTGCAGTTCATCACCCTGTGCGCGGTGCGCGATATGGGGCCGAGCTCGCTGACCGAGCTGGTGCAGGTGACGGCGGTGGATCAAGCCACCATCCGTGGCATCGTCGAGCGGCTGAAGGCGCGCGATCTGATCACGGTGACGCCGGATCCGGTGGATCGGCGCAAGGTGGTGGTCGGCCTGACCGACGCCGGCGGCGCGCTGCTGGCGGAAACGGTGCCGCAGGCGGCGAAAATCACAGAATTGACGTTCGGCACGCTGAACCCGGCCGAACGGATAGCGCTGATATTCCTGCTGAATAAAATGCTGGAAGACCCTGCCACCGGCTGATTCGCCCACGCAACGTCGTTGCCTGGTGGTCGGTGGCGAGAGGCCAGCCCATAAGACCATCAAGTGCAGGCGGAGACGCAAACAATGGCGATATCTGAAGTGCAATCGCCCAGGGAAGGCGCGAAAACCACGCTGACGGAGCATCCGCTGATGCTGTCGGTGAACGGCGAACAGCTTCATGCGCAGGTGATGGCGGATACGCCGCTCTTGCTGGTACTGCGCAACGATCTGGCGCTCAACGGCCCAAAATACGGCTGCGGCCTGGGCGAATGCGGCGCGTGCACCGTGCTGATCGACGGCGTGGCGGCGCGCTCCTGCGTGATCCCGGCCCTCGGCGTGTCCGGCCGGGCGATCGTGACCCTGGAAGGTCTCGGCACTCGCCAGCGCCCGCATCCGGTGCAGCGCGCCTTTATCGAAGAGCAGGCGGCGCAATGCGGCTACTGTCTCAATGGCATGATCATGACCACCAAAGCCCTGTTGGATCGCAATCCCGCCCCGAGTGAGGCGGAGATCCGTCAGGCGCTGTCCGGCAATCTGTGCCGCTGCGGCACCCATCTTGAAATCTTGCGTGCGGTTCAGCGCGCCATCATTCTCTGCCGCGATGAGGACGCCCACGATCATGACTGATTCCCGTACCCCATCGCCGAGCCAGGCCGAATTGCTGCAGCGCGACGGCGTTCTGTTGATCGTCGACAGCGTGCAACCGCCGCCGGGGCTGGTGCCCAAGGGGCAAAAACCGGTGCTGAAGCCCAAGGAGCAAGGGTTGTTTATCGCCCTGTGCGGCAGCGGTGAAATCTATGCCTTTAACGGCCATGTCGATCTCGGCACCGGCGTGCGCACCGCGCTCGGGCAGATCGTCGCCGAAGAGCTGTACCTGCGCATGGATCAGGTGCAAATGGTGTTGGGCGATACCGAGCGCGCGCCGAATCAGGGCGCCACCATCGCCAGCGCCACGCTGCAGATCGCCGCCGTGCCGCTGCGCAACGCCGCCGCCGAAGCGCGCCGTTGGCTGCTGCGCCAGGCGGCGCAGCGCTTCGATGCGCCGGTGGAACAACTGACGCTGGAGGAGGGCGTGATCCGCAGCCCGCAGGGGCAGGCGCTCAGCTACGCCGAATTGGTGGCCGGCGGTCATGTCGAACTGTCGATTTCCGGCGACGCGCCGCTGAAACCGCAGGCGGAGTATCGCCTGGTGGGCACCAGCGCCGCGCGCGTCGATATTCCGGCCAAGGCGACCGGCGAAACCACTTACGTACACGATATGCGGTTGCCGAATATGCTGCACGGCCGGGTAGTGCGGCCGCCCTATGCCGGGTATGACAGCGGCGAATTTGTCGGCACCAGCCTGCTGGCGGTGGATGAAACCTCGATCGCGCATATTCCCGGCATCGTCAAACTGGTGGTGATCGGCGATTTCATCGGCATTGTCGCCGAGCGCGAAGAGCAGGCGGTCAAGGCGGCGCAGGCGCTGCAGGTCAGTTGGAAAGACTGGCGGCGCAATTTGCCGCAGATGACCGACGTGGCGCAGGCGCTGCGCGACAACCCGCATTCGACCCGAGTGGTGCACGATACCGGCGACGTGGACGCGGCGCTGGCGGCGGCCGACAGGCGTTTCACCCGCAGCTATCTGTGGCCGTATCAGCTTCATGCCTCGATTGGCCCTTCCTGCGCGCTGGCGGACTACCGGCCGGAGCGTCTGCAGGTCTGGTCAGGCAGCCAGAACCCGCACCTGCTGCGCGCCGATCTGGCCTGGCTGCTGGAGTACCCGGAAGCGCAGATCGAGATCGTTCGCATGGAAGCGGCCGGCTGCTATGGCCGCAATTGCGCCGATGACGTCTGCGCCGACGCGGCGCTGCTGTCGCGGGCGGTGGGCAGGCCGGTGCGGGTGCAGCTGACCCGCGAGCAAGAGCATGTGTGGGAACCGAAGGGCACGGCGCAACTGATGGAGGTGGACGGCGGGCTGGACGCCGCCGGGCACCCGGTCGCCTACGATTTTCGCACCTATTATCCTTCCAACGGCGCGCCGACGCTGGCGCTGCTGCTGACCGGCCGTGTCGAGCCGCTGCCGGTGGCCTATGAAATGGGCGATCGCACCTCGGTGCCGCCTTATGAGTATCCGTCGCTGCGCGTCAGCATCGAGGACATGGCGCCGATCGTGCGCGCCTCCTGGATGCGCGGCGTTTCCGCCTTGCCCAACACCTTCGCCCACGAGTCTTATATCGATGAGCTGGCCCACGCCGCCGGCGTCGATCCGCTGGAGTATCGGCTGCGCTACATCAATGATGAACGCGCCAGTGAACTGATGCGCAGCACCGCAGAACGCGCCGGCTGGACGCCGCATACCGAACCGATGCAGACCCCGGCGGAAGACGGCGTGCTGCGCGGGCGCGGCTTTGCCTATGCCCGTTACATCCACAGCAAGTTTCCCGGCTTTGGCGCGGCCTGGGCCGCCTGGGTGGCCGACGTGGCGATCGACAAAGCCAGCGGCGAAGTGGCGGTGACGCGCATCGTGGTCGGCCACGACGCGGGCATGATGGTTAACCCGGACGGCGTGCGCCACCAAATTCACGGCAATGTATTGCAATCGACCAGCCGGGTATTGAAAGAGCGCGTGACCTTTGAGGAATCGACGGTCTCCGCCAAAGAATGGGGAGCCTACCCGATCCTGACCTTCCCGGAGGTGCCGGAGGTGGACGTGGTGATGATGCCGCGCCCTTACGATCCGCCGCTGGGCGCCGGGGAGTCGGCGTCGGTGCCCAGCGCGGCGGCCATCGCCAACGCGGTGTTCGACGCCACCGGCATTCGTTTTCGCGAGCTGCCGATCACCTCGGACAAGCTGCGTGAGGCGCTGAATGGGCCGGATGCCGAACGGCAGGCCGCGCCGCCCAAGAAAAAGAAGCGCGGCAAATGGTGGTTCGGCGGCGCGGCGGGGCTGTTCGGCGCCGTGCTGGGCATCGCCGGCAGCGCCTTGCCGTGGCGGGCGGAGATCGCGCCGGTGGCGACGCCCGGCGCCGGCACCTGGTCGGCCGCCACGCTGGAGCGCGGCCGTCAGCTGGCCGCCGCCGGAGACTGCGCGGTTTGCCATACCGCATCGGAAGGGGCGACCAACGCCGGCGGGCTGGCGATGGCGACGCCGTTCGGCACGCTCTACAGCACCAATATTACCCCGGACGTGGCAACCGGCATCGGCAACTGGTCGTTTACTGCGTTCGATCGGGCGATGCGCCAGGGTATCTCCCGCGACGGCCGCCACCTCTATCCGGCATTTCCTTACACCGCCTTCAGCAAAATGACCGACGGCGACATGCAGGCGCTGTACGCTTATCTGATGTCGCAACCGGCGGTGCGCCAGAGCAACCCGGCCAATCAGATGCGTTTCCCGTTTAACCTGCGGCCGCTGATGGCCGGCTGGAACGCGCTGTTCCTGCGCCAGGGGGAATATCAACCCGATCCGCAACAAAGCGCGCAATGGAACCGCGGCGCTTATCTGGTCAACGGGCTTGGCCATTGCGCCGCCTGCCATTCGCCGCGCAACCTGCTGGGGGCGGAAAAGGGCGGCGCGGCTTTCCTGGCGGGGGGGATGGTGGACGGGTGGGAAGCGCCGGCGCTGAATCAATTGGCCAACGCGGACAAACCCTGGACCGAGGAACAGCTGTTTCAGTATTTCCGCAGCGGGCATTCCGTCGAGCACGGCGTGGCGGCCGGGCCGATGGGGCCGGTGGTGAGCGAGCTGGCGACGTTGCCGCAGAGCGATCTGCGGGCGATGGCCAATTATGTGATGTCGCTGAGCGCCAAATCGACGCTGAACGTGGAACCGCAGGCGCAGTTGGCGGCTCGCGCATTGCCGGCGGTGGGGCAACTTGCCGGTGAGCGGTTGTTTCAGGGCGCTTGCCAGGCCTGCCACAGCGCCGCCGCCGGCGGGCCGCAGCTGTTCGGCGTCAGCCCGGATCTGGCCAACAACACCAACATCTTCAGCGATCGCCCCGATAACCTGATCAAGGTGATCCTGCAAGGGATCCCCAAACCGGCCACCGCCGAATTGGGCTTTATGCCGGGCTTTAAGGACAGTTTTTCCGATCGGCAGGTGACGGCGCTGGTGAATTATTTACGCCAACGCTATGCCGGCGACAAACCGGCCTGGCGCGACGTGGAGGCGCAGGTTGCGCGGCTGCGCGCAGAGCCGGGCACGCACTGAGCCGCCTCAGGCATGGCGCAGGAACGCCACCAGCCGCTGCGCCGGCAGCGGCAACTGCGCCGGGTCACGCACCGCGATCGACAGGCGCCGGGTCGCCCAATCGTCCGTCAGCGGCAGTGCGCTGTGCCGAATTTCCGGCTGGCGTTGTGCGCTCTCTTCCGGCACCACCGCCAGCCCGGCGCCGCGCAGCACCATGCGGCAGATGGCGTCGAAATGAGCGGCACGCGCCCGCAATCGCATCGGGCCGCCGCTGCGTATCGCCAATTGCTCAAGATGTTGTTGCAGCGCGCTCTCTTCCGGCAGGCCGATGAAATCAAAAGGCAGGGCGTCCGCAAAGCTGACCTGCCGGCGGCCACTGAGCGCATGCCCCGGCGGCAGTGCCAGCACCAGACGATCCTGGCGAAAAGGGTAACTTGTCAGCCCGCGCAGATCGGCGTGGTCCGCGACGATGCCGATATCCGCCGCTCGTTCGGCGATCGCCTGCGCGATGGCCGGGCTGGGCAGCTCTTCCAGCGCGATATCGGTGTGCGGGTGCAGCATCAGAAAATCCGCCAACAGCTCCGGCAAAAAGGCGTCGGCGGCGACGGTATTGGCGACGATGCGCAGCTGGCTACGCTGGCCCGGCGCGAACTCGGCCATATCACCGCGCAGCCGGTCGCGCTGCTGCAATAGCACTCGCGCGTGATGCAACAGGCGCTCACCGGCGGGCGTCGCCTGGACGCCGCGCGGATTGCGCGTCAGCAGCCCTACGCCGGCCTGTTGCTCCAGCCCGCGCATGCGGGCGCTGGCGGCGGCCAGCGACAGCCCGACGCGCTCGGCGCCGGCGGTGATGCTGCCGGTCTCGAGCACCGCCGCCAACAGCCGCAGATCGATAAAGTCAAAATGCATGCGTTTTCCCTCTGTCTTTGCCGCAGGCAGGCTCTGTCATTGCCGCATTGTGCCGCGGCGCGGCGCTGGCCACAATCGAGCCGTTGATTCGCCATAAGGATAGACGCATGTCGCTGACGTTACTCGAAATTGTCGCCCTGACGGGCATTTTTACGCTGGCCGGCACGATCAAAGGGGCGATCGGTCTGGGGTTGCCGACGGTGTCGATGGGGTTGCTCAGCCTGATGATGCCGCCGGGGCAGGCCGCCGCGCTGCTGCTGTTGCCCTCGCTGATCACCAACCTGTGGCAACTGCTGTGCGGGCCGACGCTGTGGGCGCTGTGGCGGCGGCTCTGGCCGATGATGCTGTGCGTCACGCTGGGCACATTGTTGAGCGCGGGGGCGCTCACTGCCGGCGACGGCCGCCTGGCGCCGCTGGCGCTGGGCATGTGTCTGATCGGCTATGCGCTGCTGGGATTCACCCGTTTTGATTGGCGCATTTCCGCCGTGGCAGAGCCTTGGCTGGGGCCGCTGTGCGGCCTGGTGACCGGTACGCTGACCGGCGCCACCGGGGTGTTCGTCATTCCGGCGGTGCCTTACCTGAATGCGTTGGGCCTGGCGCGCGATGAGCTGGTGCAGGCGCTGGGGCTGTCGTTCACCGTCTCGACGCTGGCGCTGGCCGCCGGATTAGCCTGGCAGCAGGCGCTGCCCGGCACGCTGCTCGGCGTTTCCTTGCTGTCGCTGTTGCCGGCGTTGGCCGGCATGTGGCTGGGCGGGATCGTGCGCCGTCATTGTCGCCCGCAGCTGTTTCGCCGCCTTTTCTTTATTGGGTTATTAATCTTGGGCGTTGAGATTATTTGGCGATTCAATTAATTGAATCGATAGCATCTGCGTGTAATTAGGTTCGGTATATTATTCTGGGTTTTATTTTAATATGATGGGTTGCAATGTTTAGAACACACTTTTCTTATTGGTTTTTTCATGAAATACAGGATGGTTATGGATTGTTATTAGTGTGTTTTACTTTTGCCATTACAGCTATTTTTAATGACTGTAAAACCAGTAAACCCATAGGAGAGTATTTATGAAGGAAATTTTAAGTAGCCAATTCGATGCGGTGTCGGGTGGATGGCAGGATCGCGATGGGAGTGGAAAAAGATCGTCTGATAACGGAGGGGCTGGCTCTTCAGGCCGTGGTGGAAATAACGGCGGCGATCGTGGGCCTCAGTCATTTTTGTCAAAAAATAGCCCGTATGGCAGCGGTTCCGGCGCTAGTGGGTTTTGGGGGAATGGTAATTCAATGGCTGCAGGAAATGGTTACGGCGGCAATGGTACTGGGCCGAGAGAGGCCAGAGAGTTCGGAACCAAACGCTAATTAACAGTTGCAATCCCAGCACAGAAGTAACATTCTGTGCTTTTATGGGGTATATGATGAATAAATATGTTGTTTTTATAAAGAGCGATGCGTCAAGGGTGTTGAGAAAGGAAGTGGTTACACGAGAAATAATTAAGGAGATGAGGCGGAAGGGGTTCAGAAAGCATCATGTTGAAGTAGAGGCTGAGAACGAAACCGATGCCATTAACAAACTAAATAAGAACAGCAATGACTATTTGGACTCATTGAGAAATTTTTCCGGTGATTTATGGTTCTGTTCTATTTGTGTTATCGCTATGGCGCTAGTCTATTTTTTGAGTTAAACCATAATCCAGCATTGAATCATTCAAGTTTCCCATACTATATTTTCGTGGTGATTTAAATGAGCCATCAGGCATTGGGTATCGATTTATCAAAGACAGAAAAGTCATCCGTTCCAAGTATTCTGCATTTTATATGGATTGGTGACTTAAATGAAGTAAATACTCATTATATCGACATATGGAAAAAAACAAATAAAGATAAGCAGATATTCTTTTGGTATGACAGAGACGCTTCACTGTGTCATTTACTAAACAATGCCATACGCGATTTCGTCAACGCAAAAAAAACTAAAAATAAAGTTAAGGCTGAATTGAAAATAAAAAATCACGCCTTTAATTATATATACCCAAAAATAAAGGCAGGTTTTTCTTTTGATGAGCTGGTTATCGAATTCTTAATAAAAAATGAAATTCCTTATCAGAAACCACCAGAAGCGATTGAAGACTCATGGTTTGGCAACAGAGGTTTTATAAAAAAGTGCATAGCGGAGCTTTTTTGCAATGGTTTCGATGATTTTATGAAGTATTATTATTATGAGATTATACTAAGGAATAACATTGCCAGTGCAAGTGATATTGCCAGACTTTTAATTATCTATCTGCATGGTGGCACTTATATAGATGTTGATACGCTTCCATACATTGATAACATATATCATAAACTAAATAAACATATAGAAAAAGAGGGCGTTGTCGAGAACGACTCGCTTCTGTTATTTAAGACCCTATGTCTTCTAAAAAAGATAAATTCAGAAGAGGCACTGCCTGAAGCCGTGTTCAGCTGCGATGAAAATGAGTTAGGCGTAGATGCTGTTGAATTTAAAAAAATAAAAAGGCTTATCGAACTGGATCTCTCTGAGTTTTCCCTGGATATGATATTGCCATTGGGTGAAACATACGTTCATAAAAATTTATTGGCGCTAGGATCACTCAGAAGATTTAAAGGTGTTTATTTTAATAATTTCATGTCCTCTCACAAAAAATCCAAGGCGGTAAGAATCATCCTTAGAACAATGAAAAAAAGATACCGTTTTTTAGAAAAAAACAATTGCATATTTAACTGTTATATTGATGATGGATCAAGGTGTTATCTGACCAGAATCTTACCATGGAGGACCGAGTTAATAACAAGGGACTATTGTGTGACCCCGGTCTTAACTGGGCCGGGTTTAATTGTTGAGGTTTTATTGGGGTTGGCTTATGAGGTCTTCAATATTGGATATCTGATTGAGCCATCCAGCATTGCGGAATATATGCAAAACCCTGACTTTGGAATTGCATTGTTTCAGCACAACATAGATACACCTGATGGCGCCTATTCCACGTGGCGCAAATAAGAAGAGTGGCTTGAAATGCAGAGCTGACCTTCTGCTTGTTTTATTGTCAATACAATAGCCTGTGAATTTGAATGTTAGCTATCAATAAGGGACGCTGATCATGTTTCGCCAGGAAGCGATCGATAATCAGAAAATGAAATGGCGTGGCCGGGCGCTCCTCCTTCCCGGCATTCCCTTTTGGCTCACGGCAGGGCTCTGCCTGTTTTTCCTCATTGCTTTTCTCACCTTTACCATCGCCGGCACCTATACCCGGCGGGTCAACGTGACCGGTGAGATCAGCACTTATCCGCGGGCCGCCAATGTCTATTCCGCCGTCCAGGGGATAGTGGTCAAACAATTCGTCACCGAAGGGCAGGTCATTGCCGTTGGTGCCCCCATTTACCAGATCGACGTCAGCAAGAGTACCCGTAGCGGTGTGCTCAGCGACAACCAACGCCGGGATATCGATGGCCAGCTGGCGCGCATTGCGCAAATCATTAACCGACTGGAAAGCAGCAAGCAGGCCACGCTTATCATGCTGGAACAACAGAAGGCGCAATACACCGCGGCATTCACCCGCTCCACCGATATCCTCAAACGCGCCCAGGAAGGGATACGCATCATGAAGGAAAACATGGAGAACTACCGGCACTATCAGACCCAGGGGCTGATCAATAAGGATCAGCTCACCAATCAGGTGGCACTGTATTACCAGCAGCAGAACAACCTGCTGGGCCTGTCCGGCCAGAACGAACAGAATGCGTTGCAGATCACCGCGCTGGAGAGTCAGATCCATATCCAGGCTGCCGAATTCGACAACCAGATCTACCAGATGGAGCTGCAGCGCTATGAGCTGCAAAAGGAGCGGCAAAACATCGATGCCACTGGCGATATTATCGTTCGCGCGCTGGCCGGCGGCCGCATCGATTCGCTGAGCGTCACGGTTGGCCAGATGGTCAACATTGGCGACAGTCTGCTGCAGATTATTCCGCAAAACATCGATCGCTATGCCCTGGTACTGTGGGTGCCCAACGACGCCATCCCCTACATTGCCGCCGGCGATAAGGTCAATGTGCGCTATGACGCCTTTCCGGCGGAGAAGTTCGGCCAGTTCGCCGGCACAGTGTCCGTCATCTCCAAAGCCCCGGCCTCACCGCAGGAAATGCTGACCTACCAGGGGGCGCCCAAAGCGGCGCTGACCGCCGCCGTGCCTTACTACAAAGTGATCGTTATCCCGGAAAAACAATCCATTGCTTACGATGGTAAACGTCTGAGCCTGGAAAACGGCATGAAAGCGCAAAGCACTCTGTTTCTGGAAAAAAGGAAGATGTATCAATGGATGCTGTCGCCGTTCTACGACATGAAACACAGTGCGACGGGGCCGGTCAATGAGTAGGAGCACATTCAAACAGCGGGTCAGCCAACTGGATCTGCGGCTGCGCCATCGGGTTCCGATGGTGCACCAGACCGAGTCGTCGGAATGCGGGCTGGCCTGTCTGGCGATGATCTGCGGTTACTACGGCAAAAACATCGACCTGATCGCGCTGCGCCGGCAGTTCAATCTGTCATCCCGCGGTGCCACACTGGTTGGACTGACCGGTATCGCCCAGCAACTGGGGTTGAGCACCCGTCCCCTGTCTCTGGAGCTGGACGAACTCAACGCGCTGAAACTGCCCTGCATTCTGCACTGGGAATTCAACCATTTCGTGGTGCTGGTCAGCGTCAAAGGCCACCGCGCGGTGCTGCACGATCCGGCGCGTGGGCGCCGGGCCGTTAGCCTGACGGAACTGTCGCACAGTTTCACCGGCGTAGCGCTTGAGGCCTGGCCCGGCAGCGAATTCACCGCCGACAGCGTCCGCCATCGTATTCATCTTCGCACGCTGATCGGCAGCGTGCATGGCCTCAAGGGGGCGCTCGGCAAAATCTTTTGCCTGTCTCTGGTGTTCGAAACCATCAACCTGGTGATGCCCATCGGCACGCAGCTGGTGATGGATCACGCCATTCCTGCCGGAGATCGCGGGTTACTGTCGCTCATCTGCGCCGGATTGATGCTGTTTATCTTGTTGCGGGCTGCCATCGGCATGGTGCGGGCATGGTCAGGGTTGGTCATGGCGACGCTTATCAACGTGCAGTGGCAGTCCGGGTTGTTCACCCATCTGCTGCGCCTGCCACTCGGTTACTTTGAACGGCGTAAGCTGGGTGACATTCAATCACGCTTCGGTTCACTGGATACGCTGCGCAGCACTTTCACCACCAGTATCGTCGGCGCCATCATGGACGGCATCATGGTGATCGGTGTTTTGGTGATGATGGTGCTGTATGGCGGCTGGCTGACCTGGGTAGTGCTCAGTTTCACTGCGCTTTATGTGTTGATGCGGCTGCTGACCTATGGATATTACCGTCAGCTGTCCGAGGAGGCGCTGGTGAGAGAGGCGCGGGCCGGCTCGTATTTTATGGAAACGCTGTACGGTATCGCTACCGTCAAAATGCAGGGTATGGCAGAACGCCGCATCGCCCACTGGCTCAATCTTGAAATCGACACCATCAACACGGGTATCCGCGTCACCCGAATGGACATGCTGTTTGGCGGGATCAACACCTTCATAGCGGCGTGCGACCAGATCGTCATTCTGTGGCTGGGAACCAGCCTGGTGATCGATAACCAGATGACCCTCGGCATGTTCGTGGCGTTCGGCGCCTTTCGGGGCCAGTTCTCCGACCGCATCGGGTCGCTGACGGAATTTTTGCTGCAGCTGCGCATGATGAGCCTGCACAACGAACGCATTGCCGATATCGCCCTGCATCCGCGGGAGGCGTGTAAACCCGATCACCCTTACACGGCGGGGCTGCAACCTTTGGGATTGACGACCCATGCCCTGAGCTATCGTTACGACAGCCAGTCACCGGCTATCTTTGATGGCCTGGACATCAGCGTTGTGCCGGGCGAAAGCGTGGCCATCGTGGGCCCGTCCGGCGCCGGCAAAACCACGTTGATGAAGGTGTTGTGCGGACTGTTTACCCCGGATTCAGGGCGGGTTGAGGTGAACGGTGTCGATATCCGCCAGCTCGGCATCAACAACTACCACAAAATGATTGCCTGCGTGATGCAGGACGACAAACTGTTCTCCGGCTCGATCCGGGAAAATATTTGCGGGTTTGCGGACGAGGTGGACGATGCCTGGATGCAAGCCTGTGCCCGTGCCAGCTATCTGCATGACGTGATTTTACGCATGCCTATGGGATATGAAACACTGATTGGCGAGTTGGGGGAAGGATTGTCCGGCGGGCAAAAACAACGGCTATTCATAGCCCGGGCAATCTACAAAAAACCGGCTATTTTGTTTCTGGATGAGGCCACCAGCGCGCTGGATAAGGAGAGCGAAGCTGTGGTGAATCAGGCCATCAAGAGACTCAATATCACTAAGCTGATCATTGCCCACCGTGAAACGACCATTGCGTCGGCAGATCGGGTTATACATTTGGGATAAGAGGTGATATCACCCGCGGCACCGGCCATTTACACTGTTTCCCCCTAAAAACCCAATAAATGGCGATGGGGCAAGGCTATTTTTGCTGTCCGCTTCGGCTTTCAATTTACGGCGCGGCGCATTGCGCGATATTCTGGTTTTCTGATGGGCTGACGGCGGATGAGGGAACCATGACAGACAGCCAGGCGTTTGAACAACAAAGCCTCGACAATCTGCTGAGCTATTGGCGGCGCCATCGCCGTCTGCCGGGCGCGCGCTATCCGGCCGGTCCGACCGACACCCTGTGCGACGTGCCGGGCGTCAGCGTCGGGCATCACACGCTGGCCGACGGCGAATGCCAGACCGGCGTTACCGCCATCGTGCCACCGGGCGATCTGTTTAACCAGCCGTTGCCGTGCGGCAGCGCGGTGCTCAACGGCTTCGCCAAGCCGCTGGGGCTGGTGCAGCTGAACGAGCTGGGGGTGCTGCAAACGCCGATCCTGCTGAGCAATACCTTCGCGGTCGGCACGCTGTTCAACGCCATGGTGCGGCGCAGCTGTCTGCGTTACCCGCAGATCGGCCGCGGCAGCGCCACCATTAACCCCCTGGTGCTGGAGTGCAACGACGGCTACCTCAACGATATTCAGGCGATGGCGGTGCGTGAGGAGCACGTCTTCAGCGCGTTGGATAACCATTCCACCCGCTTTGCGCGCGGCAGCGTCGGCGCCGGGCGCGGCATGAGCAGCTTCGGCTTGAAGGGCGGTATCGGCACTGCCTCGCGCTATTGCCCAGGGCTTGGCACCACGCTTGGCGTGCTGGTGCTGGCCAACTTCGGCACCCTCGACTCGTTGACGCTGAGCGGCGTGCGCGTTGGCCAGGCGCTGGGCAAACTGTTGGCGGATCCGCCGCCGCAGGTGGACGCCGGTTCGGTCATTATCATCATCGCCTGCGATCGGGCGCTGGACAGCCGCCAGCTGAACCGCATCGCCCGTCGAGCGGGCGCCGGTTTGGGGCGGGTAGGCAGCCATTGGGGGCACGGCTCCGGCGATATCGCGCTGGCGTTTTCCACCCGGTTACTGGGGGCGACGTTGCCGGACGAGCGGCTGGAGCCGCTGTTTGCGGCCGCCGCGGATGCCACCGAATACGCGGTATTGGATGCCTTGCTGAGCGCGGAAGGCGTCAGCGGTTTCCAGCAGCACGACCGTATGGCGTTGGGCCCGCTGCTCGATCGGCTGGCGGAAAATTAAATAACGGGAGTGTGATGTGAAAGTCTTTATCTCTGCGGATATTGAGGGTATTGCCGGCGTGATGCGGCCGGAGCAGTGCAACCCGGCCCATGCTGACTATGCGGCGGCGCGCGAGCTGATGGAGCAGGAGGTCAACGCCGCCATCGACGGCGCTTTTGCCGGCGGCGCCACCGAGGTGACGGTGGCCGACAGCCACGCGATGATGCAGAACCTGCGCGCCGATCGCATCGATGCGCGGGCGCGCCTGGTGCAGGGCAAACCGCGCGGGCTATCGATGGTGGAAGGGCTGCAGCATCAACGTTACGACGGCCTGATGTTTATCGGTTATCACAGCGCCGCCGGCGAACGCGGCGTGCTGGCGCATACCATCAATGGCCGGGCCTTTTACCGCGTCAGCCTGAACGGCGAGGTGGTAGGCGAAAGCGATCTGTATGCGGCGGCGGCGGCCGAGTTGAACGTCCCGCTGTGGCTGGTGAGCGGTGACGACGAGCTGCAACGCTGGATCGCTGAACGTTATCCGCAATCTGGCTATGTTTGCGTGAAACGCGCCATCTCGCAAACCGCCGCCGAATCGCTCAGCCCTCAGCGGGCGCGGGCGGAGATCCGCGAGCGGGCGATGCAGCAGGTGCGCCAGGGCGCCAGACTGCCGGTGGAGCGCCGCTTCATGCCACCTTACCGGCTGACGCTGATGGCGGCCAAACCGGTGCTGGCGGATCTGTTCAGCCTGGTGCCCGGCGTGCAGCGCCAGGACGCGCTCACCGTGGCCTTCGACAGCGACAACATGGCGGCGCAAATCCGCCTGCTCAGCGTCTTCTCCTCTCTGGCGACGACGCAGAGCTGACTCCCGGTGCGGGTTCCCGCCCGCACCGCACGATTCTCCAACAGAAAATCCCTTATCAAGATTAGGCCTGCTGAATAATAGGCTACGCTAATTATTGCTCTGTTGCGCTATGTCACCTGACCGGCGCGGCAAGCCATTCCCATAACAAGAGTTGTTTCGCCGAAGGCAGTGACGCCTTCGGTTTTTTTGGAGTCATGAGCAATGAGCATATCCCAAGTTCCGCTTTCGCGGCGGCGGTTTATCGTCGGCGCCGGGGCGTTGGTGATCGGCGCCTATCTGCCGTCCACCGGCGCGCTGGCGCGCTCGAACGCCCCGGCCGCCTCCGGCACGGCGGCGTTAGACGCCAACGCCTTCGTTCAGATCGGCGCCGACGGCGTCGTCACCGTCATCAGTAAACACACCGAAGTGGGCCAGGGGGTCTATACCGGCATGGCGACGCTGGTCGCCGAAGAGCTTGATGCCGACTGGGCGCAGGTGCGGGTCGTGGCCGCGCCGGTGGATACCGCCGTCTACAAAAACCTGGCCTTCGGATTCCAGGGGACCGGCGGTTCCAGCTCGGTGGCCAATGCCTATGAGCAAATGCGGCGCATGGGCGCCATGGCGCGCGCGCTGCTGGTGCAGGCCGCCGCGCAGAGCTGGAAAACCTCGGCGCAGGAAATCACCGTGCAGGCGGGCAAGATCCGCCATGCCGCCAGCGGGCGAGAAGCGGGCTTCGGCGAATTCGCCGCGCTGGCCGCCACGCTGCCGCCGCCCGATCCCGCCAGCCTGACGCTGAAGGATCCGGCCAATTTCACCCTGATCGGCAAAACGCGCGGTTTGCACCGCGTCGATTCGCTGGCGAAAACCAACGGCAGCGCGCAGTTCTCGCAGGATATCCACGAGCCGGACATGCTGACCGTCACCATCAAGAAACCGCCGCGTTTCGGCGGCAAAGTGGCGACCTTCGACGCCGAGCGGGCGCTGGCGGTGCCGGGCGTGGTGGCGGTGAAACAGGTTGCCACCGGCGTGGCGGTTTACGCCAAAAACACCTGGGCGGCGATCCAGGGGCGGGAACGGCTGAGGGTCACCTGGGACGATGCGCAGGCCGAACGGCGCAACACCGAGGAAATCTACGCCGAGTTCCGCCAGGTGGCGCAGAAAACCGGCGTGGTGGCGAAGAGCCACGGCAAGCCGGACGAGGTGTTCGATAAGGCCGACAAGGTGATCGAGGCTGAATACACCTTCCCGTACGTCGCCCACGCGCCGATGGAGCCGCTGGATGGCTATCTGTTCTGGGACGGCGAGAGCGTTAAGGCGCGCTACGGCTGCCAAATCCAGACGCTTGACCATAAGCAGCTGTGCGATCTGTTCGAGCTGCCGCCGGAGAAGGTGCAGATTGAAACCATTCTGGCGGGCGGCAGCTTCGGCCGGCGCATCGATTTAGGCAACCCGACGCTGGGGCCGGATCTGGCGGCCGACATGGCGGCGGCGGCCAAGGGCATCGGCCCCGGCCACGGCGTGAAGGTGGTATGGACGCGCGAGGACGACATCCGCAACGGCTGGTATCGCCCGATGATCCTGCACCGCCTGCGCGGCGCCATTCGCGGCGGCAAGGTGGTGGGCTGGACCGATACCGTGGTCGGCCACTCCTGGACGCGCCACAGCGCGATGGATGCGCTGGTGGTCAACGGGCTCGATCAAATGATGGTCGAGGGCGCCAGCGAGGTGTCATACACCTTCGAAGCCTTCCGCTGCGATGCGCACATCGTGCCCGGCAAGGTGCCGACCACCTCGCTGCGGTCGGTCGCCAGCACCCACACCGGCCACGCGGTGGAGAGCTTTATCGATCAGCTGTTGCAGGAAACCGGGCAGGATCCGGTCGAAGGGCGGCTGGCGCTGATGGGCGATGCGCCGCGCGCGGCGGGCGTGCTGCGGGCGGTGGCCAAAGCCGCCGGCTGGCAGGGCGCCAAGGTGGTGGACGGGCGCGCGCGCGGCGTGGGCGTCGCCAAGGCGTTCGATACCTATGTGGCGCAGGTGGCCGAGGTGTCGATCGGCGAAGGCGGTATCCCGAAAGTGCATAAAGTGTGGTGTGCGGTGGATTGCGGCGTGGCGGTGAACCCCGACGTGATCCGCGCGCAGATCGAGGGCGGCATCGGTTACGGCCTCAGCATGGCGCTATACGGCAATATCACGCTGAAAGACGGCGTGGTCGAACAGTCTAATTTCAATAACTTCCGCCCGCTGCGCATCGATGAGATGCCGGAGATCGAGGTGATCATCGTGCCCTCGACCGAGAAACCGACCGGCGTGGGCGAGCTGGGGGTGCCGACCATCGCCCCGGCGGTCGGCAATGCGCTGGCGCTGCTTGGGCGGCCGCGCACCTCGCTGAGCCTGCCGCTGCATAATCCCACTGCGAATCCGGCGTCTGACAAGGAGAGAACCTGATGATTCATTTAACCGTAAACGATCAGCCGCTGACCTTTGAGGGCGATCCGCACATGCCGCTGCTGTGGTTTCTGCGTGACGAAGCCGGCCTGACCGGCACCAAGTTCGGCTGCGGCATCGCCATGTGCGGCGCCTGTACCGTGCATCTGGACGGCGTGCCGGTGCGTTCGTGCATGACGCCGGTCTCCGCCGCCGTCGGCAAGAAAATCACCACCATCGAAGCCGTGGGCGCCACGCCGGAAGGCAAGGCGGTGCAGGAAGCCTGGCTTGATCTGGACGTGGTGCAGTGCGGTTACTGCCAGTCCGGCCAGATCATGAGCGCCAGCGCGCTGCTGGCGCAAAGCAAGGATCCGAGCGATGCGGACATTGACGCGGCGATGGGCGGCAACGTCTGCCGCTGCGCCACCTATGTGCGCATTCGCGCCGCCATCCACCAGGCCGCCAAGGCGTTGGGTTAGGGAGAGATGCGATGAGCAATGCCTTGAAAGGGCTGTTATGGCTGATTATCGCCGTGGTGGTGTTGGCGGGAGGATACGCGCTGTACACGCTGCTGCGGCCCACCGGCGCTGAGCCGGCGGCGCCGATCGCCGGGGCGCCGGCCGGCATGACCGACAAACTGGCGCGCGGCGAGTACCTGGCGCGCGCCGCCGACTGTGTGGCGTGCCATACCGCGCCGGGCGGCGCGCCTTATGCGGGTGGCTTCGCCTTCAAATTGCCGTTCGGCACCATTTACGGCACCAATATTACCGCCGACAAGGAGACCGGCATCGGCAACTGGAGCGACGATCAGTTTGTGCGCGCGGTGCGTGAGGGCATCGGCCCGCAGGGCAACCTGTATCCGGCGATGCCTTATACCTCGTACACCGGGCTGAGCCGCGACGACGTGCTGGCGATCAAGGATTATCTGTTCAGCCTGCCGCCGGTGAAACAGGCCAACCCGCAAAACGATCTGTCGTTCCCGTTCAACCAGCGTTGGGGCATGAAATTCTGGAACCTGGCGTTCTTTAACGAGCAGCGTTTTACGCCGGATCTCAACAAGGACGAACAGTGGAATCGTGGCGCCTATCTGGCGAC
This sequence comes from Serratia sp. CY81684, assembly GCF_052166595.1. Lineage (NCBI taxonomy): Bacteria > Pseudomonadati > Pseudomonadota > Gammaproteobacteria > Enterobacterales > Yersiniaceae > Serratia > Serratia sp. CY81684. The sequence goes on from NZ_JBJNOO010000001.1 coordinate 1,505,032, forward strand.
GGCGCTGGGCCACTGCGGCGAGTGCCACACGCCGCGCAATCTGGGGTTTGGTCTTAACCAGAGCAAGCACCTGAGCGGTGAAGTGGTGCAGGGCTGGTTCGCTGCCAACATCACGCCGGACAAACAGACCGGCATCGGCGGTTGGAGCGACCAGCAGCTGTCGCAATATCTGGCTACCGGCCATGCGCCGGGGCGCAGCAGCGCCGCCGGCCCGATGGCGGAGGCGGTGGAAAACAGCCTGCAGTTCCTGACGCCGGAAGATAATCTGGCGCTGGTGAAATACCTGCGCGACATCGAGCCTATCGCCGGCGACGGCGCGGCGGCGGTGAACCTGCAGCCGAAGGGCGCGGGGGCTTCCACGCCGATCCTGCCGGGCGGGCAAGACAGTTCGCTTGGGCGCCGGGTGTTCGCCAACGACTGCAGCGGTTGCCACCAGTGGAACGGGCCGGGCCGCCAGAGCGAGTACGCATCGCTGGTCGGCAGCACGGCGGTGAACGATCCGCAGGGGCGCAGCGTGGTGCAGGCCATCCTGAAGGGGACGAGCATCAGCGTCGGCGAGCGGCATGAGATGATGCCGGCGTTCGGCAGCGCCTATTCCGACGAGGAAGTGGCGGCGGTCGCCAACTTCGTGGTCGGCCATTTCGGCGACAAGCAGGGCAAAGTCACCGCCAAACAGGTGGCGGAGCAGCGTAAGCAGTAGCGAAAAGGCGCGCGGGCCGGATTAGCCTGCGCGCTTCTCGACCAGAAAGTCCAGCAGCGCCCTGACCTTGGAAGACATGTGCTCACGGGAGGGAATGTACAGATAGAAGCCGGGGAAGGGCTGCGACCAGGCCTGCAGTATCCGCACTAACTCACCGCGTTCCACCATCGCTTTCACGGCGAAATCAAAGTGCTGAATAATGCCGACGTGCTGTAATGCGGCGCGGATCATGCCGTCGTCGTCGTTGGTGATCACGCTGCCTTTCGGTTCGACGGAAAAGGTATGGCGCGCGTGCCGCTCGACGGTGGAAAACTCCCATTGATAAATGGCGCCGCTGGTTGCGTGGCGAAAAGCGATGCAGTTGTGGTTGACCAGATCCGCCGGCGTGGCGGGCGTGCCGTAACGGCTGAGGTACTGCGGCGTGGCCACCGCCGCCAGCGCCACCTGTGGCGTGATGGGGATCGCCACCATATGCTCGGCGAGGCTTTCACCCAGCCGAATGCCGGCGTCGTAACCTTCGGAAATGATGCTGGCCATGCCGTCGTCCATCACCAGTTCAAGCTTCAGCCTGGGGTAGCGCATCAGGAATTCGCCGATATGCGGTTCGATAAAGTGCTTGGCGGCCGTGCGCGAAGTGTTTATCCGCAGCAGCCCCGCCGGTTCATGGCGGCTCTCTTCCAACGTGCCGACGGCGTGCTCGATCGTGCTGAGGGCGGGCGTCAGGGCTTCCAGCAGGCGTTGCCCTTCCTCGGTGAGCGACATATCGCGGGTGGTGCGGTAGAGCAGCTTGACGTTCAGCTGTTTTTCCAACGCCTTCAGGTTTTGCGACAGCGCGGCGCGGGAAACGCCCATTTGGGCCGCCGCTTTGGTAAAGCTGCGGTGCTGCGCGATATGCGCGAACCACGCCAGTGAAGGAAGCAGGGAAGGATCCATCGAGATGCCCGCATTGTAAATTACAGCTTAACACTGTAGTCCATTCTCTGGGCTTATCAAAGAACAATACGGCGTATAAAGTGAGCGTTATCCCAGCGGAAGCGATGCCGAGCGCGTTTCCCGAGCCAGCAACCCTGTGAGGAACTCATGATGAAAACGGTCAAAATCAAACGTCAGTATTGGGACATCGCGGCGGATATCCACTTCCCGCCGGATTTCGACGAGCGGAAAAAGTACCCGGCGATCATCAGCGCCCATCCAATTGGCAGCTGTAAAGAGCAGACCTCGGGCACTGTCTATGGGGTGGCGCTGGCGAAAGCCGGCTTTGTGGTCATCGCGTTCGACGCCAGCTTCCAGGGCGAGAGCGGCGGCGAACCGCGCTTTATCGAAGATCCCGCTCAGCGCGTGGAAGATTTTCGCGTCGTGACCGATTATCTGGTGACGCTGGACTACGTTGACGACCAGCGTATCGGCGTGCTCGGCATCTGCGGCGGCGGCGGTTACGCCATCAATGCTTCGATGACCGAGCGGCGCATCAAAGCGGTGGCGACCATTACCGGTGCCAACTATGGCCGGGTGATGCGCGAGGGCGTGTTGGCCAATGGCGATCCTGTGGCTTTCCTGGAGGATATTGCCCGGCAGCGCACCGCAGAGGCGCGCGGCGCGGCGTTGCGTGTGGATGTGGGCCTGTACCCGAGCGTTGAGGCGGCGCAACAAGACGGTGCCGATATCGATCTGCGCGAGGCGACGGAATACTACCGTACGGCGCGCGGCGAGAAGCCGAACGGCGTAAACAAAACGCTGTATTCCCATAACGCGGTAGCCGTGGGCTGGGACGCGTTCCACCTGGCGGAAGTGCTGCTGACCCAGCCGCTGTTGGTGATTGTCGGCAGCAAACCCGGCCTGTTCGGCGCGCTGCGCGACGGCTATGAGATTGTGCGCCGCGCCAAGTCGCAGCACAAAGAGCTGGTGGTGGTAGAAGGCTGGTCACATTACGATCTCTACGACAAACCGGAGCCGGTAGCTCAGGCGCTGGAGAAGCTGGTACCGTTCTTTAAAGCGACGCTGTAAGCGGCGGGCCGGAGGCGAGGGAGTTTCTCCCTCGCCGTGGCGTCAGCGGCTGCGCCGCGACATCACCCGTTTGTCTTTCGGCCGATCCCGCCAGTCCTCAACCTGATTGTTGAAGTTATCCGCCAGCAGGTAGGCCGGGGTTTTCGCCAGCCAGTCGGACAACGAAATATCCTGATAAATGCCGTTGTCCATCACGATCAAGACCTTCAAATCCTCATCGCCGATATTCTCGATGTAATGGCCGAAGCCCTGCGGCACGTAACCGACGTCCGAAGGGGCGTACTCTTCCGTCTGCGCGTGGCCGTGCGAGCTGAACACCGTCATTCGGCCTTTGCCGGAAATATAGTATTGCCATTCGTTGGCATTGGGGTGCCAGTGCAATTCCCGGATCGCGCCGGGTTTCACGATCTCGATGATGCCGGTCATGGTGGTGGAGATGGGGAATTCTTTCGACGACACCAAATGGACGCTGCCGGCGTCATTTTCAAAGAACGGCTTTTGCTTCATTAATTCATAACGGTGGGTCAGCGGGGCATTATTTAATCCGCCGTCGTTTTTCGGCAATGGCAATGTGGGCGGAACGGCGCCGCCGACAATATAAGCTTCACCCTGTTTGGCCTTGGAAAATACCGCCGCCGGCATGTTGACGCTTTTTTCCAATACCTCTTTCGGCATATGCGCCACCCAATCGGTGATGCTGAAGGTGCCGAATTCGGAGAAATGGCCGTTATCGAACGCCAAAATAAAATGCGCGCCATCCGCCAACGCCTGAATGGAATGGCCGTAACCTTTTGGGAAATACCAGACGTCGCCGGGCCCGAAATCCGCCACTTCGCATTTGCCCTCGGGATCGAGAATGGTGATGCGCGCATGGCCCTCCAGCATAAACGCCCATTCGGCGGCGATGGCATGCCAGTGCAGTTCGCGCACGCCGCCCGGCTCCAGCGTCATGTCGACGCCGGCCACGCCCTCGGAGATCGGAAACTGCTCGACGGTGGCTTCGCGCGCCCAGCCGCTGGGCAGGCTGCGTTTTTTGCTGTCGGTGAATTTGTATTTATAGAGATGCTGGGCATCGGCAGGTGGCTGGTAGCTGCTGGGGGGCACGATATTGCGATGGTCGTCGGCAGCGGCATTTTTGGCGATGCCGCCGATCATGCCGGCGGCGGCCGCACTGACGGCGGAGACTTTCAATATATCACGACGCGATAGCATAGCATTTTCTCCAATATAAAACCGTGCGCCTGCAGAGGCAGGCGACAGGGAAGGCGCGATCGCCATTGAAATGGTTTTTGTCATCGGCGGGATTTTGCTGTGACCCTTAAATCCTAGCGGCTGGCGTTTATTAGGTAGGCGCTTATTTGTTTGCGTTTGTTACTAAGTGAGTGCAGGTTTAATTAATTAAACGGAAGTTGAATAGTCATTGGATGGAATTAATTTTAGTCGCCGGCTAATTTAAATAAATAATAAACGAACGTCATTTTTTATTGGCCGTTCGGGCTATTTTTATGACTGCCCCACGGTCTCCAACACCAGTTGCCGAAAGCGCTCGACGATCGGCGAGGCCGGACTGCGCCGCAGCGCCAGGTAAAGCGGGGCGCTGAGCTGCGCTTCTTCGGCGAGAGTGCGGTAGACGATACCGTCGCCGCCCAGCCGCCGCATGGAACCGGGCACGATGGACACCCCCAATCCGGCGCCGACCAGGCTGAGGGTGGCCGGCAGGCGCGGCGCTTCCTGCACGATGCGCGGGCTGAAGCCGGCACGGTGGCAGGCGGCCAGAATGGCGTCGTACAGCCCCTGGCCGGCCGGGCGGCGATAGAGAATAAACGCCTCGTGGGCCAGTTCGGCCAACGGCAGCGGCTGCTGCGTTTCTTGCGCCAGCCGATGGCCCAGCGGCAGGGCGACGATCATCGGCTCGCTGAGCACCGGCTCGACGCTCAGGCCGGGAATGCCGTTGGCCGGCGAGCGCACGAAGGCGGCGTCGAGGCGCTGTTCCAGCAACGCCTCCATCAGTTCGCCGCTGCCGGCTTCTTCCAACTGAGTCGTGATGCCCGGCAGGATGTCGCGGTAGCGGCGCAGCAGGTTGGGCACGAACGGGTGCAGCGCGGCGGAACTGGTGAAACCGATAGCGATGTGGCCCTGCTCGCCGCGGGCGGCGCGCTGCACCGCTTCCCGCAGGCGTTCGGCGCGCGCCAGCAGGGCGCGGGCTTCTTCGAACAGCACACCGCCCGCTTCGGTGACGCGCACGCCGCGCGGCAATCGTTGTAACAACTTCACGCCCAATTCGTCTTCCAACCCCTGCAACAGGCGGGTCAGCGGCGGCTGCTGGATAAACAGCCGCTCGGCGGCGCGGGTGATGTTGCCTTCTTCCACCACGGTGACGAACGCCCGCAGGCGACGCAGTTCAATCATAACCATACCTCAAAGGTATCTTTCGTTGTTCCGGAATGCATTAGACATCATGGCACGGCGGCGCGCATGATACCAGACATCAAAACAAGCGATGTGGAACGGCAATGTCATGTCAGATATCAATACGATAAAACCGCACCCGGCGGCAGCGCCGGGCAACGCGGCGCTGTTTTTGGGCTTTCTGTGGCTGGGGTTGATCGGCTTCGGCGGCGTGCTGCCGATGGCGCGCAGCATGTTGGTGGAGCGCCGTCGCTGGCTGAGCGGCGAACAATTCACCGAGCTGCTCGGGCTGTGTCAGTTCCTGCCCGGCGGCAACGTGATCAACCTGTCGGTGGCGGTGGGCATGGAGTTTCGCGGGCTGCGCGGCGCGCTGTGCGCCTTGCTGGGTCTCATCAGTGCGCCGACGGCGATTGTGGTGGGGCTGGGCGTGGTGTACGCCCGCTTCCAAAACGATCCTCATGTGCAGCATGTGTTCGCCGGTCTGGCCGCCGCCGCCGCCGGGTTGCTGCTCTCTACCGGGATTAAGATGCTGCTGCCGCTGCGCGGCAAGTGGGCGGCGCTGGCGATTGTGGCGCTGGCATTGATCGCCATTGCCTGGCTGCGCCTGCCGCTGCTGCCGACCATGCTGGTGCTGGCACCGCTGAGCATTCTGCTGATGTGGCGGTGGCCGTCATGAGCGGGGTGTTGATGGCGTTGGCGCTGATCTTTACCGAGCTCTCTCTGCTGGCGTTCGGCGGCGGCATGACCATTCTGCCGGAGATGCAGCGGCAGGTGGTGGAAGTGCATCAGTGGATGAGCGCCCAGGAGTTCAGCGCGCTGTTCGCCATGGCGCAGGCCGCGCCGGGGCCGAACATGATGATCGTGCCGCTGGTCGGTTGGCACGTCGCCGGTTGGGCGGGGCTGCTGGTGTCTTCGGTCGCCAAGTTCGGGCCGTCTTCCATCGTTACGCTATTGGTGATGGGGGCCTGGCGGCGCTTTAAGGATCGCCCGTGGCGCCGCATCGTGCAGGCCGGGCTGGTGCCGCTGACCGTGGGGCTGGTGGTGGCCAGCGGCCTTTTGATCGCCGAGGCTTCCGCGCCCAATTGGCGGCTGACGGCGATCGTGGCGCTGGCGACGGGCTTGAGCATGAGCAAGCGCCTCCATCCGCTGTGGGTGCTGGCCGGTGGCGCGCTGCTTGGCTTGCTGTTCGCCTGAAGGATTAGCGCGGGATCAGCACAAAGCGCGAAGGGCCGTTGCGGTCGATCAGCTCATAGCGCTTCGGCGCGGCCAGGGCCAGAAACGCCACCATGCTCCCTTCGGCGTCGGTCAGCGTCATGCCGTCCGGCGTCGGCCGCCAGGCGACCGGCAGCGCGTGCAGCGCCAGCGGCTGCAGGCATTCGGCTGAGGCGCTGAAGCGGAAGGCGTTGGTATTGGCTACCGCTTCGTCGCTCAGCTGCACCTCGCAGACGGTTTTACCGTCGCCGATGGCGGCGAGCTGCCAGTCGCCCTTCAGCGCGGCGGGTTCCAGCAACGGCAGTGAACTGCCCAGGGCACTGCTGCACAATACGCTCATAACGACTCCTGTCAGGCTGGCGCGGCGCAAGGCGCGCATAAGGAAATGGGTTGGCATCGGGTCACTCCTTTCGGCTGTCCGTTCACACCTTAGCACGTTCCCGGCAGGATGATGAGGCAAGGATTAGGTTTTTTAATCCTCGATAATTCTGATCTAACCGGCGATAACATGCCAAAAAAGACGAGTCATTAGCCCGCCGATACGCTTATCTTTCTCATTAATACTGCGCTAATACAAATCGTTATGATTATTTCCTCCTTAACGCCCGGCGCGGTGATGCGCGGCGACGTGGGCTCGCGCCGTCGGGGTTAATTACTATACTGGTCAATCCTAAACCTTGGCTTAGATTAGAACGACTGATGAATAGTCTTACAAAGCGAGTGGATTTCTACTGTGTAAAAGGAGAATGCAATGAGCAGTCGCCACAACGACATTTTGCAAGATGACGATGAGTTCACCAGCCTGGCCGCCACATCCCCCAACGATCACAACTATCAGTTTTACTATCACCAGCCCGGCAGCCCCTATGACGGATTGGGCTACGGCGCGCTGTTCACGCTGGACAACGCTAACCTGTACAGCAACCAGCGCGGCGGGGCAGCCATCAACAACCTGGGTAAAATCCGCGATAACTTCAGCTTCGATCGCGCCGCCGATCAGCTGACGCGGCCGGGCCTGACGCACAACGGCGATCAGGTGTATCACCAGCCGGTGGCGCTGACCTATTCCTTCCTGACGCAGAGCGCGCTGAACCGCATCGGCCAGACCGGCGACGGTGACAAGGGGCTGCAGCCGCTGACTCAGGCGGCGCAGGCTCAGGCGCTGAAATCGATGCAGGCCTGGGCCGACGTGGCGAACGTGACCTTTACCGAGGCGGCGTCCACCGATATCAACCACCGTGCGGACATCACCTTCGCGTACTTCACCCAGCGCGCCGACGGCAGCACCGCCGCCGGCAGCGGCCCGAATGCCATCAACGCGTACGCCTATTACCCGCCGAGTTCCAAAGCGGGCAGCGATAACGCCTTCGCCGGCACGGTGTGGTTCAACAAAAACTTCGCCACCCATAAGGCGCCGGTTAGCGGCGACTTCAGCAGCCAGACCTTCACCCACGAGCTGGGGCATGCTCTGGGGCTGGCGCACCCGGGATCTTATGACGCGTCGCTGGGCAACCCGAGCTACCAGAACGATGCCGCCTATTATCAGGATTCGTTGCAATACTCGATCATGAGCTATTTCAACGCCGGTTACACCGGCGCCGACACCAAAGGGGTGTACGGCTATGGCCCGATGGTGGATGACATCGCCGCGATCCAAAAATTGTACGGCGCCAACATGAGCACCCGCACCGGCGACACGGTGTACGGCTTCAACTCCAACACCGGGCGCGATTTCCTGACCGCCACGGCGGACAACGGCAAACCGGTCAACTTCGCGGTGTGGGACGCCGGCGGCAACGACACGCTGGACTTCTCCGGCTACAGCCAGCAGCAGATGATCAACCTGAACGACGGCGCGTTCTCCAGCGTCGGCGGCGGCACGCAGAACGTCGCCATCGCGCGCGGGGCGATCATCGAGAACGCCATCGGCGGCAGCGGGCGCGATGTGATCATCGGCAACGATCAGGACAACCTGCTGGCGGGCAACGCCGGCTCCGATATCCTGTACGGCGGTCTGGGGGCGGATCATCTGTGGGGCGGCAAAGACGCTAATAACTTCACCGACTATTTCGTCTATCTCAACGCCAAAGAGTCGACGTTGGCGGCGTTCGACGTGATTGAAGACTTCGAGCACGGCATCGACAAGATCGATCTCTCCGGCCTGCGCTTCAACAACAGCCTGAGCGAGCTGCGCTTTATCGACAGCGGCAGCGCCTTCAGCGGCCAGAAAGGCGAGATCCAGCTCAACTTCGACGCCTTCAACGGCACCACCGATCTGTTGATGAACACCCAGAGCAACAGCTACGCCGCCGACTTCAAGATCCACGTGGTCGGGCAGGTGGAGCAGAGCGATATTCTGTTTGCCTGAGGGCGAGGAAGGAAAAGAGAAAAGGGCCGAACGGCCCTTTTTTTACGACTGGGCCGCTGCGCTTTCCACCGTGAAGTCGCCGGTGGCCACTTCGCCGGCGCGGCGGTAGTGGGCCACGATCACGCCGCCGGGCGAGACCACCGATTGGGCCAGCGTAAAGGCCGCCGGCGCGGCGTTTTCATCGAACAGCCGCTTGCCTGCGCCGAGCAGCACCGGGTAGGTAAGCAGGCGCAGTTCGTCCACCAGATCGTTGGCCAGCAGCTGTTGCATCAGCGTGCTGCTGCCCTGCACCAGCAGCACCGGCCCCTGAGCGCGCTTCAGCTCGCGCAGCCGGGCGATGATGTCCCGCCCTAGCCACTGGCTGTTCTCCCACGCCAGCGTCTCGCCGTGGTGGGTGGCGACGTACTTGGTGGCCTGATTGAACACGCGGGCGATATCGGCGGAAAACGGGTCGGCCTCGTCGGTGATCTGCGGCCAGTAGCCGGCGAAGATATCGTAGGTGCGCCGCCCGAGCAGCAGATCGAATGGCGCTGAGAAAAGATCGCTCATCGTTTCCGCGACGGCGTCATCCCAGTAGGGGGCGGTCCAGCCGCCGAAGCGAAAGCCGCCGCTGCGGTCTTCGTCCTGCCCGCCCGGCGCCTGTATCACGCCGTCGAGGCTGATGAAGGCGCTGGCAATAATCTGTCGCATGGCTGTCTCCTGCAGTTGAGTGCCAGCTGAAAGTTTAGCCGCCGTGCGGCAGCCGCGCCAACCGGCCGCTCAGGGTTGCAGCGCCTTGAGCAGCGCCTGATGGAAACGCTCCGGCTCCTCCATCTGCGGCGCGTGGCCGAGCCCAGCGAACTCGATCAGCGTGGCGTGCCGGATCAGTTTCGCCGCCTGTTTGCCTAACACATCATAATGCCCGATTTTGGCCTTGACTGCCGGCGGGGCGATATCGCTGCCGATGGCGGTGGTGTCGGCGGTGCCGATCATCAGCGTGGTGGGCGTTTGCAGATCCTTGAACTCGTAATACACCGGCTGGGTGAAGATCATGTCGTAGATCAGCGCCGAGTTCCACGCCACCAGGCGATGGCCCGGCCCGTTGTTCAGCCCGGCCAGCATGTCCACCCAGCGATCGTACTCCGGCTTCCAGCGGCCGCCGTAGTAGGTGCGCTGCTCATAGTTGCGGATGCTCTCAGCGGAGGTGTTCAGCTCGCGCGCGAACCATTGATCGATGCTGCGCCACGGCACGCCTTTCGCCTTCCAGTCCTCAAGGCCGATCGGGTTGACCATCACCAGCCGTTCCACCGCCTGCGGGTACATCAGGCTGTAGCGCGTGGCCAGCATGCCGCCGGTGGAGTGGCCGATGACGATGGCCTTGCTGATGTTCAGGTTCTGCAGCAGGCCGTGGGTATTTTGCGCCAGCTGCTGGAAGCTGTACTGGTAATGCGCCGGCTTGGTGGAGGAACAAAAGCCGATCTGATCCGGCGCGATCACGCGATAACCGGCCTTGCTCAGCGCCTTGATGGTGTCCTGCCAGGTGGCGGCGCAGAAGTTTTTACCGTGCAGCAACAGCGCGGTGCGGCCGTTGGCGGCGCCTTCCGGCGGCACGTCCATATAGCCCATTTTTAACGGCTGCCCCTGTGAGGTGAAGCTGAACTGCTGCAACGGGTAGGGGTAGTGAAAGCCCTGCAGCTCCGGGCCGAACGTCGGCGTTTCGGCGGCGCCGGCGGCGAACGCGGCCAGCGCGGCGCACAGCAGCGCGCTACGGGTGAATCTCAGCATCCTGATCTCCTGAAAAACGGACGAAAGCCGAGTATAGCCATAATCGGCGCGGCGGCGCGCCAGTGGATTCAGATAATTCTGTAATATGACGGTTTGATTCCCGGCCAGATTCCGGCACCGCTCTTTTGCACAGTGAACGCGGTCACGCCGCGCAACATTCGCCGTATCTGATGGTTTTATTTCAAGGCTAAGTTATGCGATGCTTAAGCATTATTTATGCAAAAGGATCCTCGCATGTCCGCTTTATCCCGCTGCGCTTTCAGCGAAGGCAGCGTCGCTTTGCCGGAAGGCTATGCCGATCGCACGGTCAACGTCCTGTTGGCTGGCGATGATGTTTCCCCCTCAGTCAATATTTCCCGCGATGCGCTGCAGCCGGCGGAGAGCCTGGAAGGCTACGTCACCCGCCAGCTCGATGCGCTGGCGCAGGGGCTGAAAGGCTGGGCGTTCAAAAGCCGCGAGCCGGCAACGTTGGGCGATGGGCTGGCCGCCGGTGAGTGGGTGCGCGCCAGCTACCTGCGCGACGGCAAACGCATCTGGCAGAACCAGGCGGTGTTCGCGCTGGCGGAGGGGCGGGTGCTGGTATTCACTCTGGCGATGGCGCGCAAGCTGACGCCGCAAGACGACGCGCTGCTGCAGCAGGTGCTGAGCAGTTACCGGGCGGCCTAACGATGAACTCTTTGCGTAAAAGGACCTTACGATGACCGAAGCGGCTCGCGTCGGCGATACCATCGGGCATTCCCATGCCCTGGCCGGCATGATTGCCGGCACCCTTGTCGGCGGCCTGATCGCCGCCGCAGGCGCGGTGGCGGCGGGGGCGCTGTTCGTCGCCGGCCTGGCGGCTTCCTGTATCGGCGTCGGCGTGCTGCTCATCGGCGCCAGCCTGGCGGTGGGGTATCTCACCGGGGAGGCGGCCACCGCGGCGCGCGACGGCATTGCCGACGCCGGTGCCGGTAGCCTGACCCCCAAAGGCAATATCGTCACCGGCTCCCCCAACGTCTTCATCAACGGCAAACCCGCCGCGCTCGCCACCAACAGCCAGGTGGCCTGCAGCGACGACGGCCCGAGCATGCAGATGGCGCAGGGCTCCGACAAGGTCAGCATCAACGGCCAACCCGCCTCGCGCGTGGGGGACAAAACCAACTGCGACGCGCAGGTGATGGAAGGCTCGCCCAACGTATTTATCGGCGGCGGCACCGTCACCACCTTGCCGATCAAGCCCGAAGTGCCGGATTGGCTGTACAAGGTCTCTGACCTGACGCTGCTGTTCGCCGGCCTGGTGGGCGGCGTGGGCGGCGCTGCCGGCAAGCTGGGGGCGCTCGGCAAATTGCTGGGCAAGCTGCCTGGCATCAACAAACTGGCGCGCATCGCCTGCCGCGCCGGCACCCTGATGACCGCCACCGCCGCGGTCGGCATTATCGCCCGGCCGGTGGATATCGTCAGCGGCCAGAAATTCCTCGACGGCGAAGACGATCTCGATTTCGTGCTGCCATCGCGCCTGCCGGTCGCCTGGCAGCGCTATTGGCGCAGCGGCAACCCCGGCGACAGCGTACTGGGCCGCGGCTGGAACCTGTTTTGGGAGAGCAGCCTGCAGCCGTATCAGGACGGCCTGGTGTGGCGTGCGCCTTCCGGCGACTTCGTCGCTTTTCCGATGGTGCCGCGCGGCCACAAAACCTACTGCGAAGCCGAAAAATGCTGGCTGATGCACAACGACGACGGCAGCTGGCAGCTGTTTGACGTCGGCGAACAGATTTTCCACTACCCGCCGCTGGCGGGCGACCAGCCGAGCCGACTGAGCATGATCACCGACGCCATCGGCAACGCCACCTCGCTGTTTTACGACGATGAGGGGCTGCTGAGCGAACTGGTGGACAGCGCCGGGCAGCGCCTGATGTGCCGCTATGCGCAGGGCCGCCTGCGTGAAGTGGCGCTGCAAACCGCCGAAGGCGAACGGACGCTGGCGCGCTACGGTTACGATGAGCTGGGCCAGCTGACGACGGTGAGCAACCGCGCCGGTGAGGTGACGCGCCGCTTTGGCTGGCGCGATGGCCTGATGATCAGCCACCAGGACGCCGCCGGGCTGCTGAACGAATACCAATGGCAAGAGATCGACGGTGTGCCGCGCGTGACGGCCTACCGCAACAGCGCCGGGGAATCCCTTGAGTTCGGTTACGACTTCGCCGGCGGGCGCCGCAGCGTGGTGCGCGGCGACGGCAAACGGGCGGAGTGGCGGCTGGATGACGACGACAACGTGGCGCAGTACACCGATTTCGACCAGCGCCGCTACGGTTTTATCTACCAACGCGGCGAACTGTGCAGCGTGCTGCTGCCCGGCGGCGCGCAGCGCCAGAGCGAATGGGATCCTTACGGCCGCCTGCTGTCGGAGACCGATCCGCTCGGCCGCGTGACGCGCTATCAATATTCGCGCAACAGCGGCCGGCTGTTCGCCGTCGCGTACCCGGACGGCAGCAGCGAGGCGCAGCATTGGGACACGCTGGGGCGCCCGACGCGCTATGTCGATGCGCTGGGCAACGCCACGCTGTACCGCTATCCGGATGACGAAGAGAGCCTGCCCGCTAGTGTGATCGACGCGCTGGGCGGGGAAGTGAAGCTGGAGTGGGACGCCCGCGGCCAACTGACGCGCTACACCGACTGTTCCGGCAGCGTCACGGCTTATACCTACGATGCGCTGGGGCAACTGACGACGCAGACCGATGCCGAAGGCCATCAGACGCGCTACTTGTGGGATAACGGCGGCCGCCTGCAAACCCTGATCCACCCGGACGGCGGCGAAGAGCGCTTTAACTGGAATGCGCACGGCCAGTTGGCCGAACATCAGGACGCGCTGGGCAGCCTGACCCGCTGGCAGTACAACGCCCTGGGGCTGCCGGTCAGCATCACCGATCGTATCAACCGCACCCGGCGCTATCACTACAGCCCGCAGGGCTGGCTGACGCGGCTGGAGAACGGCAACGGCGGCGACTACCGCTTCAGCTACGACGCGGTCGGCCGCGTGCAGGCCGAAGAGCGCCCGGACGACACCCGCCACTATTATCGCTACGGCGCGGCCGGGCTGCTGGAGGAGCACCGCGAGGTCGGCCTGCCGGGCAGCGCAGGCGAGCTGACGCAGCGCGAACAGCGCTTCCGCTTCGACGAGGCCGGGCAACTGGTCTGGCGCGGCAACGCCAGCGCGGAATGGCATTACCGCTTCGACGCCATGGGGCGGCTGCGCGAGCTGAACCGCCTGCCGACGGCGAGCGGCGCGGCGCTGGGCATCGAGCCGGACAGCGTGCAGATGCGCTATGACGCCGCCGGGCGGCTGCTCGGCGAGCAGGGCGTGAACGGCGAGCTGCAATACCAATGGGATGCGCTGGCCAACCTGCAGGCGCTGACGCTGCCGCAGGGCGATCGCCTGCAGTGGCTGTATTACGGCTCCGGCCACGCCAGCGCCATCAAATTCAACCAGCAGGTGGTGAGCGAATTCACCCGCGATCGCCTGCACCGGGAAACCGGCCGCAGCCAGGGCGCGCTGCAGCAGCAGCGGCGTTACGATGCCCTGGGCCGCCGCAGCTGGCAGAGCAGCGCCTTCGGCCACGATAAACTGACCCGGCCGGAAGACGGCGTGCTGTGGCGCGCTTATCGCTACACCGGCCGCGGCGAGCTGGCCGGGGTGAGCGACGCGCTGCGCGGCGAAGTGCACTATGGTTACGACGCCGAAGGCCGCCTGCTGCAACACCGCGAACCCAATCAGGGCAAACCGGGCGCGCGGCTGGTGTACGATCTGGCGGATAACCTGCTGGGCGAACGCAGCCCGCAGAGCGACATCGACGCGCACCTGCCGCTGGCGCCGATCGCCGACAACCGCCTGAAGCACTGGCAAAAACTGTTTTACCGTTACGACGCCTGGGGCAACCTGATTAGCCGGCGCAACGGCCTGTACGAACAGCACTACCGCTACGACGCCGACAACCGGCTGGTGCAGGCGCACGGCCGCGGCCCGCAGGGCGAGTTCGACGCGCAGTACCATTACGACGCGCTGGGCCGCCGCAGCCGCAAAACGGTGCGCTACAGGGGCAAAACCGAACAGACGACCCGTTTCCTCTGGCAGGGTTACCGGTTGCTGCAGGAGCAGCGCGACGACGGCAGCCGCCGCAGCTGGAGCTACGATCCGGCCAGCCCGTGGAGCCCGCTGGCGGCGCTGGAGCAGGCGGGCGACAGCCGCTCGGCGGATATTTACTGGTACCACACCGATCTGAACAGCGCGCCGCTGGAAGTGACCGATGCAGCGGGCAACCTGTGCTGGTCCGGGCAATACGACACCTTCGGCAAGCTGCAGGGCCAGACGGTGGCCGGCGCGGCGAAGCGGCAGGGCGCGCAATATCAGCAGCCGCTGCGCTACGCCGGGCAATATCAGGACGACGAAAGCGGCCTGCACTACAACCTGTTCCGCTACTACGAACCCGAAGTGGGGCGTTTTACCACGCAGGATCCGATAGGGTTGCGCGGCGGGCTGAACCTTTATCAGTATGCGCCGAACCCGCTGATGTGGGTGGATCCGCTGGGGCTGAGTACCAGAAGAGACCAACTTCCAGGGGATAAAACGCTTGAGACGTCTCGAGCAGCAAGAAGGGAGGCTATGCGTTCGCAAGGTATCCCTACATCGCAAACATACCAAGTCCAAGTAGTCGAGGATATAACCCAATCTGAAAACTCAAAACTTAACTCAGGCATTTTGCATGAGGAACGGATTATGAGAAATAATTCTGAGGTTGGTCGTGTAAAAGTGCATCATCAAGGGCATGTTTTTACGGACAATGACACTTTTGAGAAACCACATTATCATGGTACTAAAGGTGAGCATTTCTCTTATGAGAAAGGCCGACCAAGGAATACAAATAAATACAAAGGTGATAGGTGCTTCTAATGAGAATAAAACTGATTACTGATGCAAAAGCTAGTTTAAAAAAAATTGGTGTCTCAGTAAAGGACACGGATCTTTCTTTAGTTAATGTATTCTCAAGCGACGAATATGAGCTATACATAAAAAAATTATGGGAAACAATAAATAGCTTTAAAGTTAAAAGGATTTTATTTTTGGATGATGACTATTATGTGAATAACGTAAGTGACAAAATAAAAAATATAAAAAGAGCTGTGGGTAAAAACGGGTTAATGGAGCTAAAGAAAAATGTAATTAAAAAAGAAGATGCTATTGTTGATAATAGAAATTATTTTATTGATATGATTGAGATTAGTGATGATGTGAGTTTTCTAGCTGTGGAGGGAATTTATAAAACAATATATAGTGGTGGTGGGGTTTATTTCTTCTTGCAGGAGGGCTTGACTTGTGAGAGTGATTCACTGTTAGGGTTGATAAAATCGTATAATGATGAGTGTAGTATTTCTTGTAAATTACACTTTGGCGAAACTCTGACATCAGAGAGATATTTCATTCTAACAGGGGTGAATGAAGATAATAATTCTCACTTATTGAGTGGAGTTACAAGGTTTACGGGGGAAGAGGTTGATAAACTCATTGAAAAAACATCCCATCATTATCCAATGGTGTTTGAAAAGCAAATATTAAAGTTTGAAACTCGCTCGCAGAGATAGGGGTATTATGCTGGGATTTATATCAGGAGGTTTTTGTGGGCACTATAACTTTTCGTGAGGCGCTGATGTGTGGTTTGAAAATGCTATAGGGAAAGAAAATATCAAATTCATGTTTAATAATGAGTTTAATATTAAAATATTGAAGTTGATAATTTCTCATTGGGCATTTTTCAGATTTAAAGATTGGGTTTTATTGTAAGGATGTACCCAAATGGTATCCTATGAAATGGAACGAAGAGGGTTTTAATGTAATGAGTTTAGTAGTTACTTTTGGAGATGTTATTCAATTGAATGTTACTGGGACGAGGGTCGGTTTTTTGTGTTTGCCAATAATAAATTCTTTAAAAGAATCCTCTGAAATAACTATGAAACATCATGGGTTTTATCTTTATTGCAAGGCAATATTTTAACTATAGAAAGTTATATGGATGAAATATGGGGCTAGTTGGAATAGGACCAGCGATATATGCTGAAGTCGTTTATTTGAATAATCACGCCAAGGTTACTTGGAGCAAAGAAATTAAAGCTAAGCGTGAGTGTTGAGTATCTAATGGAGAGTGTGTTATGAGTCTCGTAAAGGTTGATTGGACTCCTGAACATATGGGCGGGAGAAAAACAGTCCCTCCAGCAGGAAAGTATTATGCAGTATCTCGATTTCCTGAGGACAAGGAGTGGCAAAATAATGCCTGGAGCGTTGTTTTTGAGCTAGAGGAATCCAAGTCTGAAAATGGCAAGACGTTTTCGTTGGGAACTGTAGATTTTCTTATGGAATCTGCACCTAAAGAGCGTATGGTTCAGCATGATAAATTCGAAATTTACGAAGGTCCCAAAAAAGTAGCGGATGTTTTTCTTCTTCGAACCTGATTATTGATAGTGTTGGTACTGGATAGTGCTAACTACTACTAACTACTACTAACTACTACTAACTACTACTAACTACTACTAACTACTACTAACTACTACTAACTACTACTAACTACTACTAACTACTACTAACTACTACTAACTACTACTAACTACTA